>NZ_CP016780.1 GCF_002288325.1 Candidatus Planktophila lacus
CTGGGTTGAGGGTTGTGGATAACCGCTTGCTTTTCTTAGGAAAGAGCCTTACTTTTCACCTCTGTCCACAGGCATCCGTCAAAGTGGCTCTAAATGAAGGCTAAAGCCCAACTTTAGACCACAGCCTGTGGATAACATTGTGGATAGTCCAAGGGGGCAATTATGGCAGTAGTTGAGATAGAACTCGCCGACCTTTGGGACCGGGTTATTGAGCACGTCTCACTCGGAGAACCACAACACCGCGCCTTTCTAACAATGACTAAACCGCTCGGTTTGATCCAGAGTGATGGTGGAATCACAAACCTACTTGTTGCAGCCCCAAATGTTTTTGCAAAAGATGTTCTCGAGTCCCGACTTCGTGTTGTTGTTAATGAAGTTCTTACTCGCGAACTTGGAGATAAAACAAATATCGCAGTGATGGTCGATGAGTCGCTCGAACTCGCAGATCACCCAGCGCCAGCGGTTGTTATTGAAGCAGCGCCATCACGTCCGGGCACTGGCCGCGACAACACCGAAACTGGCACTCGTAAAAACGATGAGCCTTCGCAATTAAATCCTCGTTATATTTTTGAAACTTTTGTTATTGGTGCATCAAACCGTTTTGCTCACGCCGCGGCTGTTGCAGTAGCTGAAGCGCCAGCAAAGGCTTACAACCCACTCTTTATTTACGGAGAGTCTGGGCTTGGCAAGACTCACTTGTTGCACGCTATTGGCGCCTATGCCAAAGAGCTTTATGGCAGCGTGCGAGTTCGGTATGTTTCATCTGAAGAATTCACCAACGATTTTATTAACTCTATCCGCGACGATAAAGCCTCTGCTTTCCAGCGACGTTACCGCGACTTAGATGTTCTTCTTGTCGACGATATTCAATTCTTGGAAAATAAAGAACGTACCCAAGAAGAGTTCTTCCATACTTTTAATACGCTCTATAACGCCAATAAACAAATAGTTATTTCATCTGACCGCCCACCAAAGCAATTAACAACTTTGGAAGATCGACTACGTTCTCGTTTCGAGTGGGGTTTGATTACAGATATCCAGCCGCCAGAGCTTGAAACCCGTATTGCGATTCTGCGCAAGAAAGCTGCGCAAGATAAATTAAATGCACCGGATGATGTTCTCGAATATATTGCAAGTAAAATTTCTACAAATATTCGCGAGTTAGAAGGCGCTCTTATTCGCGTTACTGCTTTTGCAAGCCTTAACCGCCAAAGTGTTGACTTAGGACTTGCTGAAATTGTTTTGAAGGATTTGATTCCAAGTGGAGCCGGCCCAGAAATCACCGCGCCGACAATCATGGCCCAGACCGCCGCTTACTTCAGTTTGACGATCGATGATCTCTGTGGAACTTCACGTTCTCGGGTTTTGGTAAATGCGCGCCAGATCGCGATGTACTTGTGCCGCGAGTTAACTGAGCTTTCGTTACCGAAGATCGGCCAGACTTTTGGCGGTCGCGACCACACAACTGTTATGCACGCCGACCGAAAGATCCGCCAGTTGATGGCTGAACGCAGGTCTATTTATAACCAGGTCACCGAGTTAACCAACAGGATTAAATCTCAAAATAGGGGTTAGGTGCTTTGTCCGATTTCTTACAATTTAGGGTGCCTACCCCCAACTGTGGAGAAATTGTGGACAACTGTGGATTTCAACGGGAAATCTGTGGTTAAAACGGAGTTAAAGAAGTTTCGTTTTTAAGAAAAGGGGGTTTGCGATGAGAGAAGCGCTTAATACACACAGAAACGTTGGGTTTGTCCACAACTTTCCAACAGGTAAAAACGCCTCTGAGCAGGACTTTTCTTCGTTATCCACAGATATCCGCGGTGGTTACTACTACTACCTATATATACAAGAAACCCGCCCCCAAACGAACCCCACAGCTTTTAAATCTCTAAAAACCCAACTAACTAAAAACCTACCTGCTGTGCAAGACTTTCAACTAAAGAAAAAGAGGGTTACGGCGTGAAATTCACTGTAGATCAAGGCGCGCTTACAGATGGCGTCAACTGGGTATCCCGGAGCCTTTCAACCCGCCCAATTAAAACCGAGCTACTCGGAATCGTTATCGACGCCACCGGCGATGAGGTGATCCTCTCTGGTTCTGATTTAGAAACCTCAAGCAAATCTTTCTTTAAAGCAGATATCGCACAACCCGGAAAAGTATTGGTTCCCGGAAAGTTACTTGCGGAAATCTCTCGCTCTCTTCCAAATAAACCAATCACAATCACTTTAGATGGTTCTCGTGTTCTTGTTACTTCAGGTTCAGCGAAATTCACACTGCCAACCCTTTCAATCTCTGAATACCCAAACTTGCCTGAACTTCCAGAAACAACCGGAGTTGTTGCAAGTGATGTTTTCGCAACCGCAGTTGCACAAGTTGCAATTGCAGCAGGGCGCGATGATTCACTACCAACACTCACCGGTGTTCATATCGAAATCAACGAAGAGACTGTCACGTTGGCTGCAACCGACCGCTACCGTTTAGCAGTTCGCGAATTTAATTGGCAGCCAACCTCACCTGGCGTCTCAACAACATCACTGTTGCGCGGGCGCACAATTGCCGATGCTGCTAAATCTTTAACTGGTTCAAAGAACGTTTCGCTATCTTTCGCACCAGCAACTAGCAACGATCGCCTCGCAGGATTCTCTGGCGAAGGTAAGTCGATGACATCGCGCATGTTGGATGGAACCTTTCCTCCATACCGCCACCTGTTGCCACAAGAAGTAACAACCACTGCAATCGTTGAAGTTGCACCATTCCTAGATTCAGTTCGCCGCGTTGCACTCGTTACCGATAAAACAGTTCCACTTCGCCTTGAGTTTGCAAATAACTCAGTCTCACTTGAAGCGGGCGCCGGCGAAGAAGCGCAAGCAACTGAAGCAATTGAAATCTTGTTAAACGGTGAAGCGATCTCAATCGCCTTCAACCCAGTCTTCCTAGCGGATGGCCTGCAAGCTGTCGGAACTTCATTTGTACAAATTTCATTCACTGGTTCAAATAAACCAGCGATCCTCATGGGCAAATCAGAGCGCGATGGCAAGGTAATCGAAAACTATCGCTACCTCTTGATGCCGATGCGCTACGCCTCTTAAGGCCACTTAAGTGCGCGTTAAAAAATTAGCGCTGACTAATTTCCGCTCATATAAGTCCCTCGAGCTAGAACTAGATCCTGGACCAACCACCTTCGTTGGCAATAACGGCTCCGGCAAAACAAATATCGCCGAAAGTTTGATCTATCTCGCATACCTTTCTTCACACCGTGTATCGCAAAATCTTCCACTTCTACATCTTGGAACCGATCAAGCGATCATCCGCGCCGAGATTGAACGTGATGATCGCACTTTACAAGTAGACCTAGAGATAAATGCCAGTAAAGCCAACCGCGCGCGGTTAAATCAAAACCCAACCAAATCACAACGCGAGATTCTGGGCGCCCTACAAGTTATTTACTTCTCACCCGAAGATTTAGATCTAGTGCGCGGTGAACCAACCCACCGCCGCGATTTTCTAGACAAACTTTTAATCACGCGAGCCCCAAGACTTGCTGGAGTTATTTCTGATTACGACCGCGTTGTTAAACAACGCAACACTTTGTTGAAAACTCGCGCGCCCGAAAACGCGCTGGCGCCATGGACAGAACAATTAATTAATTTAGGCGCACAATTAAGTGCTGAAAGAATTGCCTTGGTTGAAGAGTTAAACCCATATGTAACCGCAAACTATGCCAATTTAAATGAAGTAAAACCTGCTTCAATCTTTTATAAATCTGCAACAGATGGCTTAACCACAAATACCGACGAAAACATCCAAGCCCTAACAACGCGCCAACTAGAAGTAGCCCGTCAAGAAACCGAGCGCGGAGCATCACTTATTGGTCCACATCGCGATGACCTACATCTACAACTCGGCGATTTTCCAGCAAAAGGTTATGCCAGCCACGGTGAATCCTGGTCGATGGCTATCTCACTTCGTATCGGATCTTTTAACTTACTTAAATCTGAAGGCGCCGAACCCATTTTAATTCTCGACGATATCTTCGCCGAACTTGATACCGCCCGCCGCGCACAGTTAACTTCAGTTACAAAGATGTCTGAACAAACAATTATTACAGCAGCAGTTGAAAGCGATCTTCCACCAGAGTTATTATCAAGTAAGTACTACGTATCCCCAGGTGTAGTAAGTAAAGAAAGGGCAACCGATGTCTAAACGCGACCTTGCCTTAGATTTATTTCGCAGCTACAAAACCGGATTTATAAAGAAAACAAAAGTTGTTGAAGAGCGCACCTCAAAACCCGGCGACCCAACTCTTATCAATGAAGTAATTGAAGATTTAATAACGCAGCGCGATTGGCATTTAGGTATCGCCGAAGGAACGCTCTTCTCAAATTGGAAATCAATTGTCGGCGATGAGATCGCATCTCACACAACACCACTCTCACTTCTTGAAGGCGCACTACTTGTGCAATGTTCATCAACTGCATGGGCAACACAATTAACTGCGGTTGGTTTAGATCTTCTGCACTCGGTTCAAAAAAGCGCTCCTGATGCCGGCGTGGAATCTTTAAACTTCATCGGGCCTCAAGCGCCTTCCTGGAAGCGTGGACTTCGGACCATCAAAAACGAACGCGGCCCGCGCGACACCTACGGCTAGAAAAAACGTCCACCCACTAGGAACCCTCACCCCTGCACGGAAAACGGCGCATTACCCACACCTAAGGCTTATTGTGGCTAGCGCCTTTTCTTTTTACCGATAGGATTAGAGCGCTTAGTTAAGGAATTCCCCTTCTAGGTGCCTTTTAAGACCAGAACCTGATTTTGTGAGGAGCCTTTAGTGTCCGAGAAGTCCGGCGGTTACGACGCCAGCTCGATCACCGTCCTTGAGGGCCTCGACGCTGTCCGTAAACGCCCCGGCATGTATATCGGCTCAACTGGCGAACGCGGCCTCCACCACCTGGTCTATGAAGTCGTCGACAACTCTGTAGATGAAGCGCTCGCAGGTTACTGCGATGAAATCAATGTGACTTTGATGCCTGATGGCTCACTGCAATGTATCGACAATGGTCGCGGTATTCCGGTTGATATCCACCCAGTTGAAAAGAAGCCAGCGCTCGAAGTTGTTCTTACAGTTTTACACGCCGGAGGAAAATTCGGCGATGGTGGTTACTCAGTCTCTGGTGGTCTACACGGTGTAGGTATTTCTGTAGTTAACGCACTTTCTACTGATCTTTCAGTTGATGTACAACGCGATGGTTTCTTCTGGTCACAAAGTTACAAACTTGGTGTTCCTACCGCGCCAGTTAAAAAAGGCGAAGCTTCAACCAAAACCGGTACAACAGTTCAATTCTGGCCATCTGCCGAAATCTTCGAAACCACAGATTTCTCATTTGAGATTTTATCTACCCGTTTCCGCGAAATGGCATTTCTAAATAAAGGTTTACGTTTAACCCTTACCGATCTGCGCCCTGGCCATGTTGACGATAAAGGCGAACCACTACACGTAAATTACAAATACGACGGCGGTATTGCAGATTTCGTAAAGCACTTAAATTCAACGCGCGGTGAAACCCACAAATCAATCATCTTCTTCGATGCCGAAGATAAGAAAGCCAAACTTTCTCTCGAGATTGCCATGCAATGGAACGCCGGCTTCTCTGAATCGGTCTACACCTTCGCAAACACAATTCACACCCACGAAGGCGGAACCCACGAAGAAGGTTTCCGTACCGCACTTACATCAGTTGTAAACAAGTTTGGCGAAGAAGCCGGATTCATTCGCAAAAAAGAAGATCGCCTAACTGGTGATGATGTTCGCGAAGGTTTAACTGCAATTGTTTCTATAAAACTCGGCGAGCCACAATTTGAAGGCCAGACAAAAACTAAACTTGGCAACACTGAAGCAAAATCATTTACCCAAAAGGCTGTCAACGAATTCTTAACACAATGGTTTGAACAGAACCCACAAGAAGGTAAAGACATTGTTCGCAAGAGCATCGATGCCGCAGCAGCACGCGTTGCAGCGCGCAAAGCGCGCGATCTATCGCGCAACCGCAAAGGTTTACTCGAAGGCCGCGGCATGCCCGGCAAGTTGGCCGATTGCCAATGGACCGACCCATCAAAGTGTGAGCTCTACATCGTCGAAGGTGACTCTGCAGGCGGTTCCACAAAAGGTGGACGCGATTCGCGTAACCAAGCAGTTCTGCCAATCCGCGGCAAAATCCTTAACGTTGAAAAAGCACGTATCGACCGCGTATTACAAAATAACGAAGTACAAGCGCTAATTACTGCACTCGGCACTGGTGTTCACGAAGATTTCGATATCGAAAAACTTCGCTACCACAAGATTATTTTGATGGCCGATGCTGACGTCGATGGACAGCACATCCGCACACTGCTCTTAACTTTGTTATTCCGCTTTATGCGCCCACTTATTGAAAAAGGTTTTGTTTACTTGGCGCAACCACCACTTTATAAAATTAAATGGGGCGGTAAAGATCCGATTGAATATGCATTCTCTGATCGCGAACGTGATGGCATGATCAAGATCGGTCTTGATGCCGGAAAGCGTTTACCAAAAGATGACGGTATCCAACGCTTTAAAGGCCTTGGCGAAATGCCAGCGAAAGAACTTTGGGATACAACAATGGATCCAGAACACCGCGTGCTAATTCAAGTAACTCTTGAAGATGCATCTGCAGCTGATGATCTCTTCTCCGTTCTTATGGGTGAAGATGTTGAACAACGCCGCGCATTTATTCAACGTAACGCTAAAGATGTTAGATTTTTGGATATCTAAATGGCTGACGATAAAAAACCTAAAGATGTAACACCGGTCGATCGCACTGGCATGGTTAACCCTGGTGATGATTTCGATCGCATTGAAACAGTTGACCTTCAAGTCGAAATGGCGCGTTCGTATCTCGACTATGCAATGTCTGTCATTGTTGGTCGCGCGTTGCCAGATGTGCGCGATGGTTTAAAGCCAGTTCATCGCCGCGTTTTATATGCGATGTACGACGCTGGTTATCGACCAGATAAGGGTTACTACAAATCTTCACGTATCGTCGGTGATGTCATGGGTAATTACCACCCACACGGTGACACCGCGATCTATGACACCGTTGTTCGCTTAGCCCAGCACTGGTCTCTGCGCTATCCATTGGTAGATGGCAACGGAAACTTCGGTTCTCCCGGCAACGATCCAGCAGCAGCTATGCGTTATACCGAAGCCCGTCTATCGCCTATCGCGATGGAGATGATGCGCGATATCGATGAAGACACCGTTAACTTCTCACCAAACTACGACGGCCGTTCGCAGGAACCAGATGTTCTACCAAGTCGTTTTCCAAACCTGCTTGTAAATGGTTCTGCAGGTATCGCAGTTGGTATGGCAACAAATATTCCGCCACACAACCTGCGTGAAATTACCGAAGGTGTTATCTACGCACTAAAAAATCCAGATATCAAACCTGAAGAGTTATTAAACGAACTTCTAAAGATTGTTAAAGGCCCAGATTTCCCAACCAAAGCTTTAATCGTTGGACGCACTGGCATCGAAGAGGCCTACCGCACAGGCCGTGGTTCAATCACGATGCGCGCAGTTGTGCAGGTTGAAGAAATCAATAAGCGCACCTGTCTTGTAGTTTCCGAACTTCCATATCAAGTTAACCCAGATAACTTAGCCCTTAAGATCGCCGAACTTGTTAAAGATGGCAAGATCAAAGGCATCGCCGATGTGCGCGATGAAGGCAACGAGCGTCTTGGCCAACGTCTAGTAATTGTTCTTCAATCTTCTGCAATTCCTAAAGTTATTTTAAATAACCTTTATAAACAGACTCAATTACAAGATACCTTCGGCGCAAATATGTTGGCACTTGTCGACGGCGTGCCACGCACCCTGCGTTTAGATGAATTCATCAAGTTCTACATCGAACACCAAGTAGAAGTAATCATCCGACGTACTAAATATCGTTTGGCCGAAAAAGAAAAACGCGCCCACATCTTGCAGGGCTACCTCAAAGCACTCGATGCTCTTGATGCGGTTATCGCTTTAATCCGTGCATCTACCACCCCTGAAGAAGCGCGCACCGGTTTGATGAAGCTACTTGATGTCGATGAAGTGCAAGCAAATGCAATTCTCGATATGCAACTGCGCCGCATCGCGGCGTTGGAGCGCCAGAAGATCAACGACGAATACAAGGGGCTTATGGCCGATATTGTCGAGTTAAACGAGATCTTGGCCAGCGAAGCAAAGCAGCGCCAGATAATCATTTCAGAGCTCACTGAACTCACTGCAAAATATGGCGACGAACGCCGCACCCAAATTGTTGCTAGCGAAGGTGATTTCTCGGCTGAAGATTTAATTCCAGATCAAGATGCGGTCGTCACAATTACTCGTGGTGGCTATGCCAAACGTACCAACGCAGATCTTTATAAATCACAACGTCGCGGTGGCCGCGGCGTAAAAGGCGCAGCGCTAAAACAGGATGACGTGGTGGATCACTTCTTTGTTGCCAGTACACACGACTGGTTATTGTTCTTTACCAACCAAGGTCGCGTCTACCGCGCCAAAGTTCACGAACTTCCAGATGCTGGACGCGATGCGCGCGGACAACACGTTGCAAACTTGATGGCCTTTAAGCCGGACGAGTTAATTGCACAAGTCTTGTCATTTAAGGATTACACCGCATCTCCTTATCTAGTTCTTGCAACTAAAACTGGTTTGGTTAAGAAGACGCCACTTACTGAATACGACTCACCTCGTACTGGTGGCTTAATTGCAATCTCACTAAAACCTGGCGATGAAGTTGTATCCGCAGCGCTTGTCAACAAAGGCGATGAATTGTTATTAGTTTCCAAGAAAGCGATGTCACTTCGCTTTGCTGCAGATGACGAATCCCTTCGCCCAATGGGTCGCTCAACTAGTGGTGTTATCGGAATGAAGTTCCGCACCGATGATGAACTTCTAACAATGGCGCGCATTGATTCACAAACAGCGACAGCATTTGTATTTACCGCAACCGATGGTGGTTACGGAAAGAAAACTCCACTCGATGAATATCGTTTACAAGGCCGCGGTGGTATCGGTATTAAGGCTGCCAAGATCGACGAAAATTCCCGTGGTTCACTTGTTAGCGCGCTAGTACTCGCAGATACCGATGAAATCTTGGCGATCACATCTGCAGGAACCGTTATGCGCACACCAGCTGCTGAAGTCCGCCAAACCGGCCGCGACTCAATGGGTGTTCGCTTAGTAAACCTCGATGAAGGCGTTGCACTGGTCTCTGTTACACAGAACCAGGAAGATGAGATTTCGGGCAAATAACGCTAGTCTTGCCCACCTGCGCTAAGGCGCGTTTTGGTCTCTTGAAGAAGTTCAAGTAACCTAGCGCTTCTGCAATAAAGAGAGATCTTTCTTGCGGGCCCATAGCTCAGCCTGGTTAGAGCGCTTCCCTGATAAGGAAGAGGTCGGTGGTTCAAGTCCACCTGGGCCCACCCGTTCTAACACGGGGACCTAGCTCAATTGGTAGAGCACCGCCTTTGCAAGGCGGGGGTTAGGGGTTCGATTCCCCTGGTCTCCACAAATTTTAATTTTGGAACCAGTAAAACTGGTCTCCACACAGTTCTTATTTAATGTAATTCATCCACTTAAACGATTGGCTACAAATATGTCATCAACAGCAACTCTTCACACATCACTCGGCGACATCGTTATCGAGCTCTACCCAAATCACGCACCAAAGACAGTTGCAAACTTTGTTGAACTTGCAACCGGTGCGAAAGAGTGGACCGATCCACGCGATGGCAAGAAGACAACTGCAAAGTTGTACGACGGAACAATTTTCCACCGTGTCATTTCAGGTTTCATGATTCAAGGTGGAGATCCACTAGGAAAAGGTTTCGGCGGACCTGGCTACCAATTCGCTGACGAATTCCACGGCGAACTTCAATTTGATGCGCCATACATTCTTGCAATGGCTAACTCAGGCCCAGGAACAAATGGTTCACAGTTCTTTATCACTGTTGCACCAACAACTTGGTTGAACCGCAAGCACACCATCTTTGGAGCAGTTAAAGATGCTGCTTCTCAGGCTGTTGTAGACAAGATCGGTTCAACTCCAACAGGTGCACAAGATGTTCCTGTTACACCAGTTGTAATCAATAGCGTCACAATCGCTTAACTTTTAAATATGTACCAAATGAAGCGTTCTGCAACGCTCTCATTAATTACAGTAATTTCAGGTGCGTACTTATTAAATCTGGTCTATCCAGAGTTTTACGATTACACAGCCCTCTTTCGCCCATTTGTAGACTCTGGTGAATACTGGCGACTCTTCACTGTCGCACTTGTTCACGGCGGACTCACACATCTATTTTTTAATATGTTCTCACTTCTAGTTTTAGGAAATCCCATCGAAGCTGCTCTTGGCAAAGCGCGCTTTCTTGTAATTTTCTTTACTTCGCTTTTAACCGGATCCCTATCTTCGATCTACCTAACAAACGATCTCTACGTTTCGGTTGGTGCATCAGGTGCAATCTTCGGCTTATTCGGCGCCTTCATCGCACTTCGCAAGCGGATCAACGACGGCGTACGCGATATCTATGTAATCGTCGGACTGAACTTCGTATTCGGCTTCATCCTGGGCGGGGTCGACTGGCGCGCCCACCTTGGAGGCCTTGTCGGGGGCTACCTAACCACCGCGGTATTGCTTCGAATTACACGCGTGTAATTCCTCCACACCTGTGGATGCGGCCTGTGGATATCTTTCTAAACGTGAAACTAAGGATTCCGAAGCGCAAGGACTGTAAAAGGCTTTTCCCCAGTCCTTAGCAAGGAATCCTTAGTTCTTAAGATTTCGAAGCAGAACTTGAGCCACATCCAAAACCTCAACGTCGCTTTGTCGCGCAACCATTCCATCGCCAACCATCACGCGACAGAACGGACATGCAACTGCAACTTCGTCGACGCCGGTTGAAATAGCTTCGTCAACACGATTTAAATTAATACGCGTTCCAATTTTCTCTTCCATCCACATACGTCCACCGCCACCACCGCAGCAGAATGAACGCTCCTGGTTACGTGGCATCTCAGTGATGTCGCAACCCGATGCTTCAAGTAATTCACGTGGTGGTGCATAGATCTGATTATGACGACCCAAGTAACAAGGATCATGATAGGTAAGTTTCTGTTCGCTCTTATGTGGACTTGGCTTTAAACGCTTCTCTTTAATCAAAGTGTTAAGTAATTGAGTGTGGTGCAACATCTCAAGCTCGAAGCCACTCTGCGCGTAGTCACGACCAATTGTTGTAAAGCAATGAGGACAGGTAACAACAACTTTCTTCTTACCCTTTGGGCGACCTGCGAATACTTCATTAAAGGTTTCGATGTTTTCGCGTGACAGGATTTGATATAGGAATTCATTGCCAGCACGACGTGCGGGATCTCCCGTACACGTCTCGCGCTTTCCAAGGACTGCGAAGTTAACACCGGCCATGTGTAGAAGTTCTGCAACAGCCTTAGTCGTTTTTTTGGCGCGTTCTTCATAGGCACCAGCACAACCAACCCAGAATAAATATTCAACTTCATCTGGCAATACACCTTCAACAACGCGAACTGGGAAATCACACTCAGCAATCCAACCTTCACGATCTTGTTTATTTGCGCCCCATGGGTTGCCGGCTTTTTCCAAGTTACGGAATGTGCCACCTAGTTCCGATGGAAACTCTGATTCAACTAATACTTGGAAGCGGCGCATATTTACGATGTGATCTACGTGTTCGATATCAACCGGGCATTCATTTACGCAAGCACCACACATCGTGCAAGACCAAAGCACGTCAAGAGAAATAGGGGCGTTTTCACCTACTAGGGCCTCTGTTTCAACGACCTTAGCCATAGCGTGATCGCGCATCGCCATAATCAAAAGCTTTGGCGAAAGCGGTTTATCTGTATGCCAAGCAGGACATTGCGATTGGCAACGTCCGCACTCGGTACAAGAGGTCATATCGAGCAGACCCTTCCAAGAAATATCTGCCCGGTTACCTAAACCAAAGACATCATCTTCGGCAGGATCTTCAAAGTTAACTGGTTTACCGTGCGACAACATTTCAGGCAGTGCGCCAAGTGAATTACTGCCATCGCTATTGCGCTTGTAGAAAATATTAAATGGCGCAAGGAAGCGGTGCCAGGCGATACCCATTGTGAAATTACTTGCAATAACAATGAACCAAGCCATTGATGTAACAATTTTTGCAGTGGCAACCCAAACGATCGCACTCTCCAAAGCGCTAACGCTCATTCCTTGGAAAGCTATAACAGCAGGCCAAGAGATTGCGTAATGCCAATTCCAACTTGTCTCACCAGCAAGTGCGCCTTCAAGACCGCGCAGTGCGATTACACAGAAGATAATTACAACAATTGTTGCTTCAACGTAATACGCCTTACCCATACCCGAACGAGCAAAACGGTTGAGCATGCGAAAACGTGTAACTTGGCGAATACCAATCAAAGTAACAATTCCAACACCGGTTGCCATCGCAATAAACTCCGCGAAGAGTTCGTAAACAACCCAATGCCCAATAAACGGCAATGCAAACTCCGGATTTAAAACCTGACCGTAAGCGGTAACCAAAGTTCCAAACAACGCACCGAAACCGATCATGACAAACCAGTGTGCAATTCCAGTTGCAGTGAAGTTGAGCATCTTGGTGTGGCCCAAAACTTCCTTCAACATATTCTTAAAGCGCGCGCCCTGATCATTGCTGCGCGTTGGATCAGCTTGGCCCTTGCGGTAAATCCCAATCAACTGGCGCACCCGAACCGTCGGCAGAACCAGAGCGACAACGGTGATCGTGTACGAAAGTGTGGCCAGGGCGATACGCATAACGCGAGGTTACCGAGCGGGGCGGGAATAAGCAGGCAGGCCGAGGAGTTATACGGGATGCCCCAACCTTGAGTCGCACCTACTCAACCTTTTGAGTAAGATGGACTCAGGTTAGAGCAGCCTCAACCCCAGATCGGGCTTGAGATGAGCTAACAAGCTAAGAAACGTAAAAAGGAGCAATACATATGGCTAGAGCAGTCGGAATCGACCTCGGAACTACAAATAGCTGCGTATCGGTACTTGAAGGTGGAGAGCCAACAGTTATCGCAAACGCAGAAGGCGCTCGCACAACCCCATCGATCGTCGCCTTCGCAAAGAATGGCGAAGTCCTCGTCGGTGAAGTTGCTAAGCGTCAATCGGTGACAAACGTTGAACGCACAATCCGTTCCGTTAAGCGTCACATGGGTACTAACTGGACTATCGATATCGATGGCAAAAAGTACACACCACAAGAAATTTCTGCACGTATTCTGCAAAAGCTAAAGCGCGATGCTGAGGCTTACCTAGGTGAAACCGTTACAGATGCAGTTATTACTGTTCCTGCTTACTTCTCTGATGCAGAACGTCAAGCAACAAAAGAAGCCGGCGAAATTGCGGGCCTCAATGTTCTTCGCATTATCAACGAACCAACTGCAGCAGCGCTCGCATACGGTCTTGATAAAGCAGATCAAGAACAAACAATTCTCGTATTCGACTTAGGTGGCGGAACGTTCGACGTTTCACTTCTTGAAATCGGCGATGGCGTTGTTGAAGTTAAAGCAACCGCTGGTGATAACCACCTCGGTGGCGATGACTGGGATCAAGCACTCGTTGATCACTTGGTACAAACATTCGGTTCTAAGAACGGAATAGATTTAACCAAGGACAAGATGGCGATGCAGCGCGTTCGCGAAGCAGCTGAAAAAGCGAAGATCGAACTCTCATCTTCACAGCAAGCTTCAGTTAACTTGCCTTACATCACTGTTGATGCAGAGAAGAATCCACTCTTCCTTGACGAAACAATTACACGTGCACAATTCCAAACACTTACTGCACCACTTCTAGATCGTTGCAAGAAGCCATTCCAGCAAGTTCTTAAGGATTCTGGAATCGCAATCGGCAATATCAAGAGCGTTGTTCTTGTTGGCGGTTCAACTCGTATGCCAGCGGTCGTTGATCTAGTTCGCGATCTAACCGGCGGAAAAGAGCCAAATAAGGGCGTAAACCCTGATGAAGTTGTTGCAGTTGGTGCATCACTTCAAGCCGGTGTTCTTAAGGGTGAAGTTAAAGATGTTCTCCTTCTCGATGTCACACCGCTAACACTTGGTATTGAAACCAAGGGTGGAGTTATGACCAAGATGATCGAGCGCAACACAACTATCCCTACAAAGCGCAGCGAAATCTTTACAACCGCTGATGACAATCAGCCTGCTGTTCAGATCCAGGTTTACCAGGGCGAGCGTGAAATGGCTGCTTACAACAAGAAGCTAGGTATGTTCGAACTAACCGGAATTGCTCCAGCCCCACGCGGAGTTCCACAAGTTGAAGTTACCTTCGACATCGACGCTAACGGAATCGTTCACGTTGGTGCAAAGGATCTAGCAACCGGAAAAGAACAATCAGTCACAATCAGCGGTGGCTCATCCCTTTCAAAGGAAGAGATTGATCGCATGATGGCAGATGCTGAAGCTCACGCGGCAGAAGATGCACAGCGTAAGGAAGAAGCAGAGATCCGAAACAACGGAGACTCACTTGTCTACCAGACTGAAAAGTTCATTGCGGATAACGCAGAAAAACTTTCAGAAGGCGAAGCAGCTGAGAAGAAGACCGAAGTTGAGGCAGCACTTGCTGAACTTAAGACTTCACTCGGTGGCGCAAACTTCGAAGCAATTAAGTCAAACACTGAAAAGGTTGCAACGCTTAGCCAAGCACTTGGTTCAGCGATGTATGCCGCAGCAGGAGCCGCAACCGGTGACGGTGCAGCAACTGAAGATGGTGTTGAAGACGCTGAAGTAATCGACGAAGGCAAGGAATAAGAGTGACAGAGCAAACAACTTCTGAAGTTGTTGAGCCTGTTGAAGAAGTAAACGATGCAGTGGAGGCTGCCCCGGATCAGGAGACTGATCCGGTGGCAGTGCTCACCGCTGATTTACAACGACTTCAGGCCGAATACGCCAACTACCGCAAACGTGTAGAACGCGATCGCGCACTTGCTCACGAGCTAGCGATTGGTGGAGTTTTAACCGAACTCCTTGCAACTCTCGATGACATTGCCCGCGCAACCGAACACGGCGAACTGACAGGCGGATTTAAATCTGTTGCAGATCAAATTGCAGCAGTGACAACCCGCCTTGGCTTAGAAAAGTACGGCACCGCCGGTGAGGAATTTGATCCACAAATTCACGAAGCCCTTCTGCATGACACAAGTGCAGATGTAAAGGTGCCGACTGCAACAAAGATTTTGCAGCCTGGATATAAATTTAAAGAACGTATCTTGCGCCCTGCTCGCGTTGCAGTTACCGATCCAGCCGAAACGCCTGCGGAGTAATTACTTTCCATGGCCGCTAAAGACCTTTACGAAAAGGATTTCTACAAGATCCTCGGAGTTGGCAAATCTGCCAGCGGCGATGAGATCAAGAAAAAATACCGTTCTTTAGCGCGCGAACTTCACCCTGATAAAACAAAAGGTGATGCTGCTCTTGAAGAGAAGTTCAAAGCTGTCTCTGAGGCTTACGACATCTTGTCTGATGGAAAAAAGCGCGCGGAGTACGACCAAGCGCGTGACATGTTTGAACGTGGCGGCATGCGCGCACCACAAGGTGGACAAAATTTCCAAGGTGGAGATTTCTCCGACATCTTCGGTGGCGGCAATCCTCAAGATATCTTCGCTAACTTATTTGGTGGCGGCGGCCGACGCGGCCCGCGTAAGGGACAAGATCTTCAAACCGAAGCAACAATTACCTTTAAAGAAGCGGCTTTTGGTACAACTTTAGAACTTCGTTTATCTGCAGATGGTGGACCCTCACAAACTATTTCAGCGCGTGTTCCTGCTGGTGTTAACGATGGCGCAAAGATTCGCGTCAAAGGTAAAGGTTCTAAAGGCGAAGCGGGTCCAGGCGATCTATTTATCTTGCTACATGTAAAGCCCCACGCTGTTTTTTCACGCAAGGGAGAGAACATTGCACTAACCGTGCCAGTTACATTTACTGAAGCAGCACTTGGCGGAGATATAAAAGTTCCAACACTTACTGGTGATGAAGTCACCTTACGTATTGCACCAGGAACTTCCAATGGTCGCGTACTTCGCGTTAAAGGCCGCGGAATCACAAAAGGCGCAACTGTTGGAGATTTACTAGTAACTATTGAAGTACAAGTTCCACAACGCGTTGAAGGTGAAGCACTTGATGCGCTAAAGAAATATGCAGAAGCAACTGCTGATCAAGAAGTGCGTAAAGAATTTAACACAAAGGCCTTGCAATGAGCGACAAAGAAAATTTAGATAACCAGCAACCGGATGACGAAGCAGGTTTATACGTCATCTCTGTCGCTGCCGAACTTTCAGGTCTGCACCCACAAACCCTTCGCCAATACGATCGCTTAGGTTTAGTTTCACCAAATCGAACAGTGGGTCGCAACCGTCGCTATTCACTTCGCGATATTGCTTCTCTTCGTATGGTGCAACGCTTAACAGGTGAAGGCATCAATCACGCCGGAATTAAGCGAATCATCGAACTTGAATCTGCAATGGCAAATATGGCAATTGAGGTCGCGCAACTTCGCATCGAAGTAGATGCGCTTCTGAAGGAAAATCCACCGAAAGCGCTTGCTACACGGAAGAAGAACGAAGTTATTGTCTACGAGGATGAGAACTAAGCGCTCTTAAAAGCGTTAACTCTTCCCTTCCAATTACTTAAAGTCTTTTCTGCCGGAGATTGCAAGACTTTCTCCAAAACAGTTGCATAAACATCTCTAAAATCTGTAGTAACCGCTAAATCACCATCAATAAGTTTTGTCAGCGATGGTTGATCACCATAGAAACCACCTTGTACGCGATCTCCAATCAAAAACATTGGGCCGGCAGTTCCATGATCTGTACCGTCTGAACCATTTGCCTGAACACGTCTTCCGAATTCGCTGTAGATCATCACAGTTACATCTTTATCTCGCCCAGATGGTTTTAACTGGCTCAGGAATCTTGTGATGCTCTCCGAAACCGTGCCGAGCAAGAGCGCCTGTGCATTCGCTTCATTGGCATGGGTATCAAATCCACCTAAAGAGACCGACCAAACTTTTGTCGGCGAACCTGCCGCAATTAACTTAGAGACAATATTTAATTGTTGACTTAGGTTTGAATCTCCGCCTGCGTTGCCTCCAGAAATCGTGGGTAAATCATCGGCAAGTGGCGCAGGTTTAACTAGAACAGATGTGATATTTCCTGAGACGCTAAACAAATTGCGCATTGAAGTAGCTGCTGCGGCAAGTAGCGGAGAGTCTTTCTGCGACGGAGCGGACAATCTTGAAAATGCCTTTGCCATCGCACCTCCAGGAATGATTAATCCACCAAGTGGCAGCGCTGAACCGCTTTGCTTCTTTCCCGCAAGAAGTGGAGGAAGAACCGAGCCCAAACTTATTGAAGTCAGTGGATCAATTGGCTGTGTATCTAACCAACGCCCCAACCATCCCGTGTTTAAATGGTTCTGAGGTGAACCGCTCTGCCAAATTGCCATAGATGAGAAATGAGAACGGTCAGGCTTTGGATAACCAACACCGCGGACGATGGCAACCTTCTTCTCATCCCATAACTTCTTAACTCCAACCATTGAGGCGTTAAGTGCTAGATCATCTGACAGCGGCAACAAAGTCTCTGGTTTGTAATTTAAATCAGGGCGCGCAGAATAGTAAGCAGGATCCTTATATGGAATTACAGTATTTAAACCATCGTTACCACCGTAAAGAGTGACTACAACCAAAATTGGTGTACCTGGGGCGAGCGGTCGTGTGATCGCGGCGTTAGCAACATCGTCTAGAGATAGAACTGAAGAAGCAACCGCTGTTGCACCCGAGTACTTTAAAAATTGTCGGCGCGTAACAGTGCGCATTCCCAGTTGTTCGCAGGACATTGTCGGTTTTTCGTTCATACACTCACCACATATTCCGGGCTACAGATTGCTAAAGTAATTAGACGTTGCGGATTATCACGAACTTCACGTAAAGCAAAAGTTGTCCGTGGACTCCATTCGACAACACCCAATAGATCTGCGAGGTAATTAACTCGTCTTTCCGGCGCCAATTCGATCAGCGCAGTTAATTTCGCCTGGCCTGATAGCCATGTTGCGAAAGCGATTCGGAACTGGGCGCTTGCAGAACTCAACCACGCCTCATCAACTGGCCAACCACCTACATTTGGTGGAGATAGCGGAATCTGCGCGAGCTTATCTAAATAGCCATTTAACTTTGAAAATGATGGGAGAAGAGATGGTGTTAATTCAAGTGCGCGACATACCGCAACAAACCACTCGACCGGCGACTTAACCATCGAGTTCTCAGAACTAGCAACATCACCCGAGGATATAAAAGCGGCAACCAGCTTTGATATATCTCGTTGTGAGAATGCACTTATGGCCGCATGGCTAACTGGTAGTGGATTAGCCGAAGATATAAACCGGTACCAAACTCTTTCAGCGATAAACTTTGCGCAATTTTCCTGATCCACCAAATGGCTAATTACTTGATCTGGAGTGAAAACTCCGGTCTTACCTAAAACCGTTACTGCGCCAGCATCTCTGCGTCGCGGATTGAGAACGATCTTTCCTGTGCTTCGAACCATCTGATAACCAGTAAAGGCGCGAGCCAGCTCCTTAACATCTGTTTCGGTGTAACGATTTACCCCAAGAACAAATAGCTCCATCATTTCGCGAGATAGGTTTTCATTAGGCGCCTTAACAGTGTTTTCACCGCCATCAAGCCATATCTGAAGCGCTCCATCTGCAAACATCTCTTGCGAGAATTTACGAAAATCACCCAACGCGTTACGTCTAAAAGTCTCTAGTTGATTAAACATCGGCAAGGCGTAATTAACTTTGCCAATTGATGTTGCCCAATGCCCGTGCCAAAACCAAATCAACTTCTCTTGTAGTTGATTATCACCTTGCACCATTTGATCGAGCCACCACAGAACTAAAATCTGATTTTGATTTCTTAACGCTTTCGAAAACTCTAAAACATCTGGGCTATTTGCTTCGGGGCGCTTACCGAGATCAAGCATCACAGGAGCAGGAAGTACTGAACCGGTGCGCGAAGTGTTTGATATCAACTCTGACTTTTTAGCGCCAACTCCAGCGTTCAGTGCAGCAGAGAATTCTCCAGGCTTAGGCCCAAATCCAAAGCGATGGAAGAGGCGCGCTGTTTCTAAACGCTGCTGATTCATGTTGTGAGAGTAGGTCTATTGGGTTAACAATGTAAGGTTGCCACATGAACTCACACGAACTTCTCCGAGAAGAGATCAAAAATAAAGCCGTTGTTCACGGAAAAGTCATACTTTCATCCGGAAAAGAAGCCGATTACTACGTAGACCTTCGTCGTGTAACACTCGATCATGTCGCCGCTCCACTTGTCGGCGAAGTAATGCTTGAACTAACCAAAGATCTTGATTACGAGGCAGTTGGCGGTTTAACGCTCGGCGCAGATCCTGTTGCGACCGCGATGATGCATGTAGCTGCGCGCAACGGCAAGAAAATTAACTCGTTCGTAGTTCGCAAGGCTGAAAAAGCCCACGGCTTGCAACGCCGCATTGAAGGCCCAGATGTTGTTGGCAAGCGCGTCTTAGCTGTTGAAGATACTTCAACAACCGGCGGTTCTGTATTAACGGCAGTTGAAGCCCTTAAAGAAGCTGGCGCAATTGTGGTTGGCGTTGCCGTAATCGTAGAACGCGGCGCAAAGCAAGCGATCATTGATGCTGGATACGAATACCGCGCAGCATTTCAACCCGCAGATTTAGGTCTTTAAGGAATTAACTTAAATGGCGTTTAGTGCGCCATTCGCGCAGAATTTCTAGCGCAACCGGCAAGACGCTTATCGCAATAATCAAACCAACTATTGGAAGCAGATATTTATCAACGCTTCCCTCGATACGTTCGCCTAGAAAAAAGCCCAAGCCAATTACCGATTGCGTCCAAATAACTGCGCCAACTACGTTCCAGAGGAAGAATTTCTTTGCAGGCACTCCCACAATTCCGCACATCGGATTTATCAACGTTCTTACAAATGGAATAAAGCGCGCTAAAACCAAAGCCTTACCGGTGCCATATTTATTTAGCCATTTCTGCGTTGCTTGCACTTTCTTCTGATTAAAAATGCGGCCATCGGGGCGATCAAAGAGCTTTACCCCGTATTTTGCGCCAATCCAGTAGCCAGTCTGTGATCCGATAATTGCAACAAGCGGTGCTGCAATTAATAACGAAATGATCTCAATTTGCACACCATCGAAGACTTTTGCAGCCGCACCCGAAGCGCCGACACCTGCTAGAAATAAAAGTGAGTCTCCTGGGAAGAATAAACCGATCAATAAACCAGTTTCCATAAAAATTATGGCGAGAATGCCTATTAGGCCAAGTGTTGAAATTATCGAATGCGCATCAAAGAGATTAACCGTTTGGGAAAAATGCATACCTAGAGGATAAGGTACGCGCCATGTCTTCGCATTCAGGCTCGGGGTTGCACTTCTCACCTGAGCGCAACTGGATGAACGACCCAAATGGGTTGATCTTCTATAAAGGTAAATACCACCTCTTCTTCCAACATAACCCTTTCGAAAATATTTGGGGCAATATGTCATGGGGACATGCAGTCAGCGAAGATTTGATTAACTGGAAAGAGTTGCCAGTAGCTATTGCCTGCGATGATTCATACGCAATTTTTTCGGGTAGCGCGGTAGTTGATTACTTTAATACAACAGGCTTTGGCACTTTAGAAAACCCGGCCATGGTGGCTATCTACACCGCACATAAACACGACGATTCACACCAAGCGCAGGCTTTGGCATATAGCCTCGACGAAGGTTTGACCTGGGTTAAATATGAAGGCAATCCGGTTCTTGATTTACAACTAAACCACTTCCGCGATCCAAAAGTGATGTGGGATAGAACAACAGAATCTTGGTTAATGGCCATTGTTCTTCCCAAAGAAAGAAAAGTCTCTTTCTATTCATCAAAAGATCTAAAGAATTGGGCGCATTTAAGTGACTTTGGCCCAGTTGGCGCCACCGATGGCGATTGGGAATGCCCGGATCTATTTCCTCTATTTGTAGACGGCAATGAAAGCAGTACCAAATGGGTTCTGCTAATTTCAATTAACCCAGGTGGTTTAACTGGTGGATCCGGAACACAATATTTTATTGGTGACTGGGACGGAAAAGAATTCATTGCCGACGATGTAAAAACTAATTGGTTAGATTACGGCCGCGACAATTACGCCGGTGTCACATTTAACGACGTACCAAACCAGCGCCGCGTCTTTATCGGATGGATGAACAACTGGGAATATGCACACGGCTTTCCAACATCACCATGGCGCGGAGCGATGACGCTTCCACGCGAGCTAACACTGGTCTCTAAAGATGGAAAGATCTCACTCGCTGCAAATCCAGTTGCAGAGCTAGATAACTATCTTGGTGAGAAGCTATCGGCAGGAGACAAATCAGAGCAGTTGCAAATAAAGGCATCTATTTCGACAAGCGAAGGTCTTTCAACAAAGTTTCGCGTAACCGCAGATGCCGGAAGCTATTTTGAGTTTGGCTATGACGCCAAAAGTAAATCTCTTTTCGTTGATCGCAGCAACGCTTGGAATGAAATCCCCTCATCCCATATTCATAGCGCACGTCTAACTGGCGATGAAAAGACTTTTGATATCTGCGCAATTGTTGGCAGCGCATCAGTTGAAATCTTCGCGGTAGGTGGAACTCTTGTAATAACGGATCTTTTATTTCTATCTGGGGTGAGCCGTAGCGTTTCCTTCGAGATCGCCGAAGGATGCCAGCCACCCCGTTCGATCGCCGTTCGGGCTATCGCGCCACGCCGTTAAAGCCCCGCATAGCACTGCAAAAACCTGCAAAAAACCCTGAAAATGTCATTACATCGTTACGAGCAAAGCACCAATTGTCCGATTTTGGGTTGCGCGGCTCGTGTATTTTTCCCCTCAAATCAGTCGGTAACTCTCTGCCGGCTGCCCCTTGAGAGGAAATATATGAAGAAGACACAGCTTGGAGCGCTTCTAATCGCTTCAGCAGTTGCACTTTCACTTGTTTCTGTAGCGCCAACTGCTACAGCAGCAACATGTGCAAAGAAGACAACTGTAACAATGCTCGGAACAATTAAGACTGAAATCCAAGACCAGTTCTTGGCTGCAGCATCTAGCTACAACAAGAGCCAGAGCTGCTACACACTTAAGTCGATCCCTGGTGATCGCAACATCACATTCCTTCAGAACGTAACTCCAAAGTACGCTGCTAAGGATGCTCCAACAATTATGTACGACCTACAATTCATTCCTGAAATGGCTGACAAGGTCATGGACTTGAAGGGTACAAAGCTTGCAAAGCTAACTACCAAGGAACTTCTTTCAGCAGGAAATGTCAACGGTAAGCAAGTTGGTCTTCCATCAACAGCTGAAGCTTTCGGACTTCTTTACAACAAGAAGGTAATCAAGGCTGCAGGTATCGATGTTACAAAGATCAAGACACGTGCAGATCTAGAAGCAGCATTTAAGAAGCTTCAAGCACAGGGCAAGAAGTCAATTCACTTCTCAGCTATCTGGTGGTCACTTGGTGCACACTTCACAAACATGTTCCACACAACTGCAGGTAAAGACCGTGAGGCTCGCCTTAAGGTTCTAGATTCACTTGTAGATGGAAAGTTGGACCTTACAAAGAATGCAGCATTCAAGAACTGGATCGCTACATACGACCTTCTAAAGAAGTACAACGGATCACCAGCAAACCTCACAGACACTGAATACGATGCTTCAATTGCAGCACTTGCAAGCGGAAACTACGGATTCATGTTCCAAGGAAACTGGACAGAGCCAAACTTGATGACAGCAGCAAAGGGAACTGATTTCGGAATCATTAACCTTCCAATGAGCAACGATGCAAAGGGATACGGAAACGATTCAATCCCTGTCGGCGTTCCTGGCTACTTCATGATCGATAACGAGCAGTCAACTAAGGCTGAGCGCGATGGCGCAATTGACTTCCTTACATGGCTCTACACATCACCTCAGGGACAGCGCTTCGTTGCTGATCCAGTAACTGAAGGTGGAATGGGATTCATCCCGGTATACAAGGGCTTCAAGACAGAGCCAGCTACAAGCATGTCTCGCGATATCGCGAAGTATGTAAACGCTGGAAAGACTCTTGACTGGATTAACTCTTACTACCCAGGTGGACTCCAGGAAGAAGTTGGAAAGGTATCTATGCAGCAGTACTTCACCGACAAGATCAGCTCAGCTGACCTTGCTAAGGCGATTCAGGATGCATGGAAAGGCAAAGCAAAGACTTGGCGTGGAGAAGCGGCGTAATTTCGCTTCCACCACTTTTAAGTCAAACAAGAAGTAAATAAAATCATCCTGAGGCGAGGAAACTCGCCTCAGGATGATTTTCTTCAAGTGAAAAAGAATTAGGAGATCCAAGTGAGAAAAGCAAGGTCATTGAAGAAATTCATGAAGTTTGCTGCCCTGCCACTTGCAATCTTTACAGTCGTTCTTGTAGTTCCTTTTGTGAATGGTTTCTATTACACCTTCACCGATTGGGATGGATTTAAAGTCGATAAGTTTGTTGGGTTTAGCAATTATGCAGAGTCATTTGCAGATCCAAAATTTTGGACAACTCTTCGATTTACAGGGCTCTTCGTTGTCGTCTCTCTAGTTTTAGTAAATGTAGTGGCCTTCGGACTTGCACTCATCGTTACTTCGAACTTACGAAGCCGAAACTTTCTTCGCACCCTATTCTTTGTGCCAAACCTCGTGGGCGGTGTAGTCCTCGGTGTTATTTGGCAATTTATTTTTAATAGCGCAATTGTCGCCCTGGCAAATAAATACGATTGGGAGCTCTTTAAACAATCGTGGCTGCAAGATACAAATAAAGCATTTTGGGCGCTGATCATCGTTACCGTTTGGCAATCATCTGGCTACATGATGATTGTTTACATAACGGGGCTAGTTTCAATTGAAAACGATGTTCTTGAAGCATCGCAGATTGACGGAGCCTCCCCTCTAAGAACTCTTTTTGCAATCAAGATTCCTTTGATGGCCCAAGCCTTTACCATCGCGCTCTTTTTGACGCTGCGAGGGGGCTTCATGGCTTATGACGTGAACGTTGCACTAACCGAAGGCGGACCGTTCCGCACAACTGAATTGATTTCTCTGCACATCTTCCAAGATGCTTTCGGCGAAGGAAACTTTGGTACCGGTCAATCAAAGGCTGTCATCATGTTCATCGTTGTTGCACTTGCCGCCCTGGTTCAAGTAACAATCTCTAAGAGATACGAGGTCCAGCGATGAATACCCGCGCACGTTGGGGCAGGCGAGCCACCTTCGCAATTGGGATTACCTTGGGCTTTGCTTATGTCTTCCCATTCTTCTTAGTCTTCGTTAACGCACTCAAGCTCAAATATGACATCTTGGCTAACCCATTAGCCCTGCCAGTAACAATTACTTGGGAGAACTTCCAACAGGCATACACCAAAATGGAGTTCTTCCGATCACTCACTAACTCACTCATCATTACAGTGTTTAGCGTTTCACTTCTTATTATTTCCTCATCGATGTTGGCCTATTACTTAGCTCGCACAAAATCAAAACCATCGAAGTACATTTTCTTGGTACTTGTCGCTTCCATGATCGTGCCATTCCAAGCGCTGATGATTCCATTTATCTCTCGATTCGCTCCATTCGTCTCCATAAATAACCGAGCTGCGCTGATCTTCTTCTATATTGGATTCGGAACTGCACTATCTACATTTTTATATCATGGCTTCATCACAACGATCCCAACCGAGATCGATGAAGCGGCATCCATTGATGGAGCATCAGATATGGTCGCATTCTGGAAAATCATCTTCCCAATGATGCGTCCAATTACCGCAACCGTTGCAATTATCAATGCGCTCTGGATTTGGAACGACTTCCTATTGCCGCGCCTAGTTCTTACCCAAGAAACGCAGACGCTGCCACTTTCTACCTACCTCTTCTACGGCCAGTACTCTATTGAGTATGGACAAGCTATGGCAGGGCTTGCACTTGCAGTTATTCCAATTTTGGCCTTCTACTTAGTTCTACAGAAGCAATTTATCTCCGGTATTGCCGCCGGCGCCGTTAAGTAATTCGTAAATAAAAAGAGAAAGAGAAAAATGTCTTTATCTAAAGATAAAAATTGGTGGCGTCAGGCTGTCGTCTATCAGATCTATCCGCGTTCATTTAAAGATTCAAATGGCGATGGTCTCGGTGATATCAAAGGCATTACCTCAAAGATCGATTACCTATCTTCACTAAGCCTTGATGCCGTTTGGTTATCACCTTTCTATCCATCAGCACTTGTAGATGGCGGTTACGATGTTGACGATTACCGCGATGTTGATCCAAAACTTGGTTCACTTGCAGACTTTGACGAGATGCTCACAAAACTACATGCAGCCGGAATCCGTATCTTTGTAGATATTGTCCCTAACCACTCTTCAAATTTGCATCTTTGGTTTAAAGAAGCGCTAGCCGCAGAGCCTGGTTCTGCAGCGCGAAATCGCTATATTTTCCGCGATGGCAAGGGCGCTAATGGCGAACTTCCACCAACTGATTGGCCTTCACACTTTGCGCCAAGTGCTTGGACCCACGAATCCAAAATGGGCGGCAAGCACAACCAGTGGTACTGCCACTTATTCGCACCAGAACAACCTGATTGGAACTGGGATAACCGCGAGATCGAAGAAGATTTCTTAAAGACCCTTAAGTTCTGGGCAGATCGCGGCGTAGATGGTTTCCGTATCGATGTTGCACACGCAATGAAGAAAGATTTATCAGAACCACTTAAGAGCCAACCACGTTTTGCTAGCCATAAAGAGCTCGATGCGGCTAAAGGCACCAACGTGTTATTTGACCGCAACGAAGTTCATGAAGTTTATAAAGAATGGCGCAAGCTATTTAACCAATATGACCCACCACGCGTTGCCGTTGCAGAAGCAAATGTTTCAGCAGAAGCTCTCGTTAAATACGCCAGCACCGATGAACTCGGCCAGAGCTTTAACTTCGAATTCTTGGATGCCGCATTTAACGCATATGAATTCAAAACAATTATCGATCGCGCACTGGGTTATGCCAAGAAAAATGGTTCATCAACTACCTGGTGTTTAAATAACCACGATCAGATGCGTCCGGCGACAAAGTTTGGTCTGCTGCCAACAGTCGACCGCATTCGTTGGCGCAACTCAAACGGAACATCAAGTCCACTCGATGAAAAACTCGGAACCCAATCTGCAGTTGCTGCATCGATGTTGATCATGGCACTTCCTGGCTGCACATATATCTACCAAGGCGAAGAACTCGGAATCCACGAAGTTATGGATATCCCTGAAGATCAGATCCAAGATCCGCAGTACCTGCGCAACCTAAAAGCAGATAAGGGTCGCGACGGATGCCGTGTCCCACTTCCTTGGACAAAGAGCGGTTCATCATTTGGATTCGGCGATGGTGGAGCGCATCTGCCACAACCAAAGAACTTTGGCGACTACTCAATTGAAGTTGAAAGCGCCGATCCAAGCTCACCACTTTCAATTTTCCGCAAAGCTTTGGCGCTTCGCAAAAACTTGATCACCGCAGAAGAGATCACCTGGCACGAGACCGGTGACAACTCAGTTCTGCACTTCTCCCGCCCAAATGGTCTGCACTGCATCACCAACTTCGGCCGCAACTATTACAACTTCGACGGCATCGGCGAAGTCATCCACGCATCTGGCCCCTTAGCCGAAAAGGGCGTTTATCTCGTCCACGGCATTGAAACCACCGGCAACGATCTGCCACCAGCGACCACGGTCTGGGTCCGCTCCTTCCGCTAGCCCCAATCCAGCCCGCCTGTTTTGCAATGTAATAGATATGTATATGTAGACTCACGCCCATCTTCGCGTCCTTACCCTCGAAAAGGACGCACTGACTCTCCAACGGAGGAGAACCCATGCGAGCATCTGCCGCCCTGTCCAATGTGCAAGTAACCGGCGCAAACCTAAATATCACCTACGTGGTCCTAGCGATTTCACTTCTCGCTCTTGCGATCGCCTGGGTTCTACGCGCCCAAGTTCTCGCTGCCAGCGAAGGCACAGAAAAGATGCGCGAAATCGCAGCTGCTGTGCAAGAAGGCGCTGCTGCATACCTTGCGCGCCAGTTCCGCACACTTTCATATTTCGTAGGAATCGTTTTCTTCCTACTCTTCGCACTTCCTGCTGACACAACTTCAATCCGCGTCGGCCGTTCACTCTTCTTCCTTATGGGCGCAGGTTTCTCTGCACTCGTTGGTTACAACGGAATGTGGCTCGCAGTTCGCGCAAACGTGCGCGTTGCTGAAGCTGCTCGTCAGAAGAACGCAGAAAAGGCAGTGCAGATCGCATTCCGCACCGGCGGCGTTGTCGGTATGACAACAGTTGGTCTCGGACTTATTGGTGCAGCTGGCGCAGTTGTTATCTTCCGCGAAAACGCACCAACCGTTCTTGAAGGATTCGGTTTCGGCGCAGCGATGCTCGCAATGTTTATGCGCGTCGGCGGCGGAATCTTTACCAAGGCAGCAGATGTCGGAGCTGACCTTGTCGGTAAAGTTGAAAAGAATATTCCTGAAGATGACCCACGCAACGCAGCAACAATTGCAGATAACGTCGGCGATAACGTTGGTGACTGCGCTGGTATGGCTGCAGACTTGTTCGAGTCATATGCCGTAACACTTGTTGCCGCACTTATCTTGGGTAAGGCTGCTTTCGGTAACGAAGGTTTGATCTACCCATTGATCGTTCCTGCAATCGGTATCGTCACTGCAGTTATCGGTATCTTCCTCACCAAGATGCGTTCAACAGATAAGTCAGCAATGGCTGCTATCAACCGCTCATTCTTCTTATCAGCAGTTATTTCTGCTGGTTTAACTGGTCTTGCAACATTTACATACCTACCTGCAAAGTTTGATCAACTTACAAACTTCTCTCCAAAGGTTCTTGAAGAAGCAGGAAATATCAACCCACGCGTGCTTGCATTTGGCGCTGTATTAATCGGTATCGCACTAGCTGCAGCAATTCAGGTTCTAACTGGCTTCTTTACCGAAGTTGGAAAGCGCCCAGTAAACGATGTTTCTGCTTCATCTCAAACAGGTGCAGCAACCGTTATTTTGGCTGGTATCTCAGTTGGCTTCGAATCAGCTGTTTACTCAGCGATTTTGATCGCAGCCGCAGTATTCGGCGCATTTTTACTCGGTGGCGGATCAATCGTCTTGTCACTCTTTGCAATCGCAATCGCAGGTACCGGTTTGCTAACAACAGTTGGCGTAATCGTTGCGATGGATACATTTGGTCCGATCTCAGATAACGCACAAGGCATCGCTGAAATGTCAGGCGATGTTAAGGGCGAAGGCGCACAGATCCTTACCTCACTAGACGCAGTTGGTAACACAACTAAGGCGATCACTAAGGGAATTGCAATCGCTACTGCAGTACTTGCCGCAACCGCGTTGTTCGGTGCATTCACCGATGCAATCAAGGAAGCAGTTATCAAGGCTGTTGGCGAAGGCCAAGAAGTTGCACTTCAATACCAAGGCGTTCTCGATGTTGCAGATCCACGTAACCTCGTTGGTCTAATCATCGGCGCCGCAGTTGTATTCCTCTTCTCCGGTCTTGCAATCAACGCAGTTTCTCGCGCAGCAGGTGCCGTGGTTATGGAAGTTCGTAACCAATTCAAACTTCACCCAGGAATTATGAAGGGCACTGAAAAGCCTGAATACGGCCGCGTTGTTGATATCTGTACTCGCGATTCACTACGCGAGCTTGCAACACCAGGACTTCTTGCAGTGATGGCACCAATCGCAGTCGGCTTCGGTCTCGGCGTTGGAGCACTCGGTGCATACCTTGCAGGTGCAATCGGCACCGGAACACTTATGGCTGTCTTCCTTTCAAACTCAGGCGGAGCTTGGGATAACGCGAAGAAGATGGTCGAAGATGGAAATTACGGCGGCAAGGGCTCAGATGCTCATGCTGCAACCATTGTTGGTGACACTGTCGGAGATCCATTTAAGGACACCGCCGGTCCTGCAATCAACCCACTTATCAAGGTTATGAACCTCGTTGGTCTCTTGATTACACCTGCAATCGTTGGCTTCGCACTTCCAACACAGCAGTCAACATCGTTGATCATCGCACTCGTTGCAGTTGTTTTGATTATCGGCGCGTTAATTCGCAGCCGTCGCCAAGCAACTTCAATCGAGTACTAAGAGATTTACTTCCCCACTCTTAGGACGAAATGGCAAAAGACCTAAAGAAACTGGTGATCGTTGAATCACCAGCGAAGGCGCGCAAGATTGGCGACTACCTCGGCGATGGCTACATCGTCGAGGCTAGCGTCGGCCATATCCGCGATCTTCCTCAGCGCGCAGCCGACATTCCTAAAGAGGTAAAGAAGCTCGCTTGGTCTAAAGAAGGCGTCGATATCGAAAATGATTTCGCACCTTTATATGTCATTAACCCAGATAAAAAAGCCAAGGTCGCCGAACTCAAAGAGTTAATGAAAGGCGCCGACGAGTTATTACTGGCAACAGATGAAGACCGCGAAGGCGAAGCGATTGCTTGGCACTTAGTTGAAGTCCTTGAACCAAAGATTCCAATTAAGCGCATGGTCTTCAATGA
Organism: Candidatus Planktophila lacus; assembly: GCF_002288325.1. Classification (NCBI taxonomy): domain Bacteria; kingdom Bacillati; phylum Actinomycetota; class Actinomycetes; order Candidatus Nanopelagicales; family Candidatus Nanopelagicaceae; genus Candidatus Planktophila; species Candidatus Planktophila lacus. Next base: position 29,772 of record NZ_CP016780.1, read on the forward strand.
AATCACCAAAGAAGCAATTCAAGCAGCTGTAGATAACACTCGCGATCTTGATTACAACTTAATTGATGCCCAAGAAACTCGCCGCGTCCTTGACCGCTTATACGGCTACCGACTTTCTCCCGTTCTTTGGAAGAAAGTTATGCCACGTATTTCGGCCGGCCGCGTGCAATCAGTTGCTACAAAGTTAATCGTTGAAAAAGAACGCGAACGCATGGCCTTCATCTCATCTTCTTGGTGGGATCTAAATGCAACTTGCGAACTTGGCTTCACCGCTCGCCTACTTTCTGTTGAAGGCAAGAAAGTAGCGTCAACAAGTGACTTTGGAGCCGACGGCGCAGTTAAAGAAAAGTCCCTTGAAAACATCTTGCTCCTTGATGAAAAGTCAGCGCACGCGCTTGTTGATTCACTTAAATCAACTGCGCTAACTGTTAAATCAATGGAGGAATCTCCACGCACCGAACGCCCTAAGCCACCATTTACCACTTCAACCATGCAGCAAGATGCTGGTTCACGACTTGGTTGGGGCGCACAAATCACGATGCGCGTTGCACAGCGTCTGTACGAAAACGGTTACATCACCTACATGCGTACCGACTCAATCAATCTTTCCGCACAAGCAATCAACGCCGCACGTGCTGCTGCAAAATCTCTTTACGGCGCAGACCATGTTGCCGATGCTCCACGCGTTTACCAAGGTAAATCAAAGAACGCCCAAGAAGCGCACGAAGCGATTCGCCCAGCAGGAGATACATTTAAAACTCCAGGCGAACTTGCCCCAGAACTCTCTCGCGATGAATTCGCACTCTACGACCTCATCTGGAAGCGCACTGTCGCATCCCAAATGGCCGATGCCAAGAAGATGCAGATGCGCGTTGACTTCGATGCCAAAACTTCAGATAACAAAGACACAATCTTCCGCGCCAACGGCAGCGTAATTACATTTCCAGGATTCCTTGCCGCATACGACGATATCGTCGATGAAAACACCAAGGTCGATGAAGAGGCAACCGATAAGCGCCTTCCTGCAATGTCAGTTGGCCAATCAATCAAGGTCAGCGAATACAACTGCGAAGGCCACGACACCAAGCCACCTGCGCGCTACACCGAACCAACTCTCGTTAAGAAACTAGAAGAACTCGGTATCGGCCGCCCATCAACATTTGCTTCCATCATTCAAACAATTCAAGATCGCGGTTACGTTTACAAACGCGGTCGCGCACTTGTTCCAACATTCTTAGCCTTCTCAGTTACTGGCCTTCTCGAAACCCACTTCACCAAGCTCGTGGATTACGACTTCACAGCGTCAATGGAAGAAGATCTAGACAAGATCGCAGCGGGTGAAGCCGGCCGCGTTGATTGGCTCCGCGATTTCTATTACGGCGTAGACGGACAACCAGGACTTGATGAACTGTCACTCGATCTCGGTGGCATCGATGCCCGCGCAACAAACACCATGAATTTATCTGACACCATCGAAATCCGCGTTGGTCGCTACGGCGCTTACCTGCAAGAAAATATTCCAGATCAAGATCGCAAACTTGCAAACATTCCTGAAGAACTTGCGCCAGATGAGTTAACTCTTGAAAAAGCTATCGAGCTTCTCGCTGCACCATCAGGTGAACGCGAACTCGGTACCGATCCAAACACCGGACTTGAAGTAATTGCAAAGTCAGGACGCTTTGGTCCTTACATCACTGAAGTTTTCCCAGAAGAACCCGTCGAACTAGATGACAAGGGCGAACCAAAGAAGAAGCGCAAGAAGAAAGATGCACCAAAGCCAAAGACCGCTTCCCTTCTTTCTACAATGACTCTCGACACCATCACCATTGATGATGCGCTAAAACTTCTCTCACTTCCTCGCATCCTTGGTACAAACTCCGCCGGCGAAGATATAACTATTCAAAACGGTCGATATGGCCCATACCTAAAGGCTGGCGCTGATTCACGCACACTTACCAGCGAAGACCAACTCTTCTCGCTTTCACTCGATGAAGCACTTGAGATTTACTCAAAGCCAAAAGAGCGGCGTCGCGGCGTTGCCAAGCCACCACTTAAAGAACTCGGTAAAGATCCAGCAACTGAGAAAGAAGTTATCGTTAAAGATGGTCGCTTCGGTATGTATGTAACCGATGGCGAAACCAATGCGACGCTGCGTCGCGGTGACACTCTTGAAGCGCTAACTATTGAGCGCGCACTCGAACTTCTTGCCGGACGCCGCGCATGGGAAGCCGAAAACGGTCCATCGCCAAAGAAATCACGCAAGAAAGCAGCGAAAGTTAAGCCTGGTGATGCTGCGCCAACTCTTACCAAGAACACCGTAAAGAAGGCTGCAACTAAGAAAAAAGCATCGAAAAAAGCTACTGGCAAAGCCAAAAAGGATTAAAGATGAGAAGAGCGTTTCTTACAGCTTTACTATTAACGCTTTCACTATTTGCGCCGCTAGGAACTGTAAATGCGGCAGATGTGCGGTCGTCCTGGGACTTCAATAAGTTATCGGATGTTACAGATCCAAATAAAATGCGTGCAATCTTTGGGTTCTTCCCTAATCGTTCAGTAAACGATGATTACAGCTTTACGGTAACTCTTCAGGATGCTAAGCCCTATCAATACTTCAGCGTCCTGCTTTCGCCTTGCACATCATTTAAAAAAATTGATATGAATTTTGATGCTTGCATTGAGAATGTTGCTTATCGCAAAAAGGGTGATACGAAGTGGAGTGATTCCGCTCTTTCCAAGATTTCCTTGGGTGAACCAACAACAACCATTAAAAAAGGTGGAGATTTAGTTGTTGGCAAACCTGTCACGAGCGATTCCAAAACATTGAGACCTCCGGGAGATAGAGCAACAATTTGGGAGATGCCAGGTGCAAAACATGCCAAAGGCTCGAGTTACCTAGTGCGTGCAACCATTAGGCACCCAGGCGCAGATAACATCTCCTCCATAGACGGCGGCTTACAGCGTTTATTCAAGATGGAGATATTGCCGATCAGCTTCACCGCATCTGGCGCAACAATCACCCAAGACAAATTCAAAGTTGAAGAATTTCCTGAAGGATATGAATACAAACTCAAACTGCGTATGGGAGTTTTCATTAAATCCCTATCCGGGTGGTTCTTGGGCAGAATCCAAGACCCGTCTATCGATAGAAATGGACCAGCGGGTTATTTAGAAGTTTCTGGTACACCAGCAAAGGTGCCAGTCGGAATTACAAATGTAATTAATAAATCAGAGATTCCTCAAAAATATTTAGGTAAGTGCCCAGAGGTTGGAGGCTGCTATTGGACAGCAAACACCTTTGGCAAAGCTGCGTTCTTTCCAGCCATCGATAGACCAGACCCACAACTATTAGCCGATTTTGAAGAAGTTCCAGGTGGAGTAAAAACTGCTGCAACGTTGACGCATTGGGAACTCGACTCATCTCGCTTAAGCGACGTGACCACCTTGAATTCTTCAGCGAAGCAATGCACAGACAAACTTTATGGGCCGAGCGCCAGAGTGTTTATGGGAGCTGTTAGTTCGAATGCAACGCTCTATCAAGGAACGCCGCCGGAATGGGATGAGCTTTCAAAGTCCTTCTCATTCAAAGTCGCATCACCACATTTAGATGAAAAAGGTTTGCCGAATAAAGGTTTCTACACGCTTTACATTCCGGTAGATCAGGCTAACTGCCGATGGGGACAAGATGCTTCACTTCCACAGGCACAAGTGCAGATCGTTAACAAAGATGGGACTTCATCAATTACGACCGCCGTTGCAACACAAGAAAATGGATTATTGAGATTTAACATCGCAGGTTTTGGATACTCCTCACCAACCATTAGATTGAAAATGGGAGAGCAGTCATTCGCTCCTACTCAATCTGTCGAGAAAGCAACTACTGCACCAGCTAAAAAGGTCATTAATTGCGTAAAGGGAAAATCTGTCAAGCAGGTAGTTTCTCTGAAGCCGAAATGCCCTACGGGATATAAAAAGAAATAAAGGGCTAAACTCCCACTATGGACCGCGAGAAATGGCTAATTACTGGCGGTGCGGGCTATATCGGTACACATATTGCTGACCTATTTATCTCAGATGGCAAAGATGTAGTTCTACTAGATTCGCTCTACCAAGGACTTTCTTCACGCGTTGATTACCTGCGCAAGAAGCACAACACCGATATTCCACTAGAAGTAGTAGATATTCGCGATTACACAGCGATAGAAAACATTCTAGAAAACAACAACTTTGCCGGCATCGTTCACACAGCAGCGCTTAAAGCAGTTGGCGAATCTGTTGAGAAGCCAGATGAGTACAAAGAAGTTAACTTCACTGCAACAACAGAGTTGTTAAATCTTGCGCAAAAGCATGGCGTGAAGAAATTCTTGTTCTCTTCCACCGCAGCTGTCTACGGTAGCCCAGACACCATGGATCCTTGTAAAGAGAACGGTCCGCTTGCACCAATCTCTCCTTATGGCTCAACAAAGCTTGATGCCGAAAGCAAAGTTACTGAATTTATAAATACTCCAGGTAACTCTGGAACATCGCTTCGCTTCTTCAATGTTGTTGGCACCGCAGCACACGAGCTGCTCGATAACTCTATTGAAAACCTTGTACCAATTGTCTTGGGCAAATTAAGCAATAACGAAGCGCCAGTTATCTTCGGCACTGATTACCCGACTGAAGATGGCACATGCGTACGTGACTATGTAGATGTTCGTGATATCGCGGCAGCGCACTTGGTTGCAGCTAACGCAACTAAGCCAATTCCAGCAATTATCAACGTCGGCACAGGCCGCGGCGCATCAGTGCGCGAGATCGTAAAGTTAGTGCTGGAGGCTATAAATAAGAGCGATGCTCAGGTTATTGAGGCGCCACGACGTGCTGGAGATCCAGCATTTCTATGCGCAAACGTTGATTTAGCTGCGATAGAACTTGGATTCAAATCAAAGTACAGCCTGGAAGAAAGTATTCGTAGCCTCTTCTAATTAAACCTTGGCACCAGGCGATAAAACGTTTATCCCCATCTTCTTCGCATTCTTTGCCATCTGTTTATCGTAAGTGATCATTCCGTCAATCGAACCAGATATGAGAATTGCGGATGCAACATGAATAGCATCAAGAGTTCGAAGCGAGACATCCTCATTAAATGCTTCAGCAAAGTTTAAAACCTTTTGTTCTAAAGTCAGGGATTCGATTTGAGCTAAAACATCATCCGCAACAAAGATCATCTTGGGATTAATCCGATTTACTGTTCGCTTCACCTCGACGCGAGTAATTGCGGATGTAACCATGCGGTTCTTCATAGCCTTATCTAATTCGGCTGTTTCCTTCTCAATAAAAATTAACTTGAGAATTGCAGAGCTATCGATATACCAACTCAATATCGTTCCTCAGCGCGCATTTCCATCAATACTTGGGTTGAAGTCTTAGAACCCGTCATTTTTACACGGCCTGGATGTGGTCGCCAATCGGGATTACGCGCAGGTTTAATCAAACCGCTTTCAATGTACTCATCGTAAAGCGACTTGGTAATTGGCAATATGCGCGCAACCGGCACACCATGTTCGGTGATTTCGATAATTGCACCATCTTTAACTTGATCTAAAACTTTTGAAGCATTTTGGCGAAGTTCGCGCACACCAACAGAATCGACAGCCACCACTTTTGTCGCAGGCTTCTTAGCTGGACTTCGCGTTGCGCCAGTCGGCTTTGGTTTACGTGCTGCAGTTGTCATGCTGCAAAGGTAGCACAAACGGTAAAAGTGCTACATCTAATTAATCGCCTAGTTAAAGCCCTTTTCGCCCCTATTTAGCGCCTCGATTGCGCCCGATAGACTTCACACATGCCCGCTAGCCTGCCGACCCCTGCCGCCCCGGCGCAGGATGCAACGCGCAGCGTTCTGGCTATCCCCGCATTCCGCAAGCTATGGAACTCGATGGTCTTCTCATCCCTGGGTGATTGGCTAGGACTGCTTGCAACCACGGCACTTGCTGCACAACTTTCTGGCGGATCTTATGCAACTGCAAACTTTGCAATCGCGGGCGTTTTTATCGCCCGCCTTCTGCCCGCAGTTTTCTTAGGCCCAATCGCCGGAGTTATCGCAGATCGCTTTGATCGCCGCAAATTAATGGTCACCGCCGACATTTTCCGCGCCGGACTTTATATCTCGATTCCAATCGTTAATACATATTTCTGGTTATACGCCGCAATGATCTTGGTCGAATGTTTAACACTCTTCTGGTCACCGGCAAAGGAAGCAACGGTTCCAAATTTAGTTGGTAAAGATAAGTTAGAGAGCGCAAATCAAGCATCACTTTTGGCCGCATACGGCACAGCACCAGTTGCTGCGATCTTGTTCTCGCTCTTAACGCTCTTTGCCTCAGCTATCGAATCGCTATTTCCATTTTCAATTGGTACCTCTGTTGATATTGCACTGTATGCAAATGCTGCAACCTTCGCATTCGCCGCATTTACTATCTGGGGCCTTAAAGAGATTCCAAAGGGCGCCGCTGCCGAAAAAGCTAAAGATGAAAACATTTGGAAATCACTTCACGATGGCTGGAAATCGGTAAGCGAAACCAAGTTAATCCGCGGCCTTGTAGTCGGCATGATCGGTGCCTTTTCTGCAGCCGGTGCTGTTATTGGTCTTGCCCGCACATTCGTGGGCGATCTCGGCGGCGGTGATGCTGCATACGGTGTCTTGTTCGGCGCAGTCTTTACCGGTCTTGCAATCGGTATTGCATTTGGCCCAAAGATTTTTGCGCAATTTTCACGCCGCCGTTTATTTGGAGCATCACTTACAACGGCCGGCATCTTCCTTGTTCTCCTCGCCTTAATACCAAACCTCGTTCTGGCGGTCTTTACGGTGATCTTCCTTGGCGCATTTAGCGGCATCACCTGGGTTACCGGCTTCACGATGCTGGGCATGGAAGTTGCCGATGAAGTACGCGGTCGCACATTCGCATTCGTGCAATCACTTATCCGCATCACCTTGGTTGCAGTTCTTGCCATCGCACCCGCAGTTGCCGCAGCTTTCGGCGTTCATACCTACAAAATTCAGAACGTAACCTTCGACTTCAACGGCGCACAAGTAACAATTCTTATCGCAGGTTTAATTGCAGCGCTCATCGGCGCAATTTCATATCACCAGATGAAAGACCGTCCAAGTGTTTCGCTCTGGTCAGATATTGCAAACGCACTCAAGGGCGAACTCGGCGGCATCACCGGTGCACCAACAACTGGCGTCTTCATCGCATTCGAAGGCGGCGAAGGCACCGGCAAATCAACACAATCAAAACTTCTTAAAGAGTGGTTAGAGGCCCGCGGTGAAAGCGTTGTCTTATCGCGCGAACCCGGCGGCACAGATTTAGGACAAGGCCTGCGCAAGATTTTGCTCGGACATGAAACAGGTGTTATCAGCCCGCGCGCTGAAGCACTTCTTTATGCCGCAGACCGCGCACACCATGTCTTTTCAATTATTCGCCCAGCCCTTGCTGAAGGCAAAGTTGTAATTACCGACCGTTACTTTGATTCATCAATTGCCTATCAAGGCGCCGGCCGCGTACTTGCACCAGGAGAAGTTGCTCGTATTTCTCGTTGGGCAACTGAATCTCTTTTCCCAACGCTAACAATTGTTATCGACTTGCCCGCTGAAATCGGTATCGGTCGCCTGCACAACCCAGATCGTTTAGAAGCAGAACCACTTGCCTTCCACGAGCGCGTGCGCCAAGAGTTCTTGCAACTTGCTCGTCTTGATCCAGAACGTTATCTAGTCGTAGATGGAAAACAAACGATTCAAGAAATTCACAACGCGATCATCGCGCGCGTTGCCGAACTTCCAGCAATTGCAAAAACTGATAAGCCTGCAAAGAAAATCTTCAAACGCTAAATGAAAACATCCGTCTTTGACTCTCTAGTCGGCCAATCCCACATCACCGAAATCTTGCAAGGCGCAGTCGCGGCATCGCGCACCAACGCCGAATCTCAAGAAACTTCTAGACACGGAATGACCCACGCCTGGATCTTCACCGGCCCGCCCGGTTCTGGTCGCTCATCTGCCGCAGTTGCCTTCGCCGCAGCCCTGATCTGCCCAAATGGTGGCTGTGGCACCTGCCAGGAGTGCCGTAGCGCCCTGACCGGGGGTCATCCCGACGTCGAGATCATCCGCACCGAAGGCCTTTCCATCAAGATCGATGAGGTCCGCGAGCTCCTGACTCGCACATCCTGGGCGCCCTCCATGGGCGGCTGGCGCGTAGTCGTTATGGAAGATGCCGACCGCATGACCGAATCCGCCGCCAACGCACTTCTCAAAGCGATCGAAGAACCCGGCGCTCGCACCGTTTGGTTGCTTTGTGCCCCAACGCTTCACGAGATCTTGCCCACCATCCGCTCGCGCTGTCGCCACCTGCAACTGCGCACGCCATCAACCCAAGATGTCACCGCCGTTCTCGAAAACCGCGATGGCATTTCACCTGCCATGGCAGATTTCGCAGCCCGGGTTTCACAGGGCCACATCGGCCGCGCCCGTTACATCGCAACCAATGAACACGTGCGCAGTAACCGCGCCCAAATCATGAAGCTGCCACTTCAACTTTCCTCAATCGCCGCAGCATTTCAAGCAGCACAAACACTTGTGGACCTCGCAACGCAAGAAGCAAACGCGGCAAGTGAAGAGCGCGATGAGAAAGAAACCGCAGCGCTCGCCGAGGCATATGGCAGAGGCGCAACCGGTCGCGGCATGGCAACCGGTGGATCAAAGGCGATCAAAGAACTTGAGAAAGAACAGAAATCTCGCGCCACCCGCATGGTGCGCGATTCATTAGATGGCGCCCTACTTGATATCGCCACTTTCTATCGCGATGTCATGATGGTTCAGGCTGGCGCCACAGATTCCATAATCAACATAGATATGACCGATCAAATAACCGCTTATGCGCATAAAACACCCGCTCACGCGACGGTAAAGAAGGTCAACGCCATAATGGAAGCCAGGACCAACTTGAGCCACAACGCAGCACCACTTTTAACCATCGAAGCCTTGATGTGTCGTTTGGCCTAATGAAAAAACGCACCCCTTTTCTCACCGCTCTAACTCTCGCCTTTGCACTCGTTGCAACAGGATGTGCTTCCAATGTAGCGATTGAAAAACCACTCTCTGATTTAGCTGCCTATGAAAACCAGAAACTCGACTGGGCAACTTGCTACGAAGATTTCGAGTGCACCGACTTGCGCGTACCAATTGATTACGCCGACTTAACCGTTGGAACATTCAAGTTAGCCGTGCTTCGCTACAAAGCCCAAGATCAAAAGAATCGCATTGGCTCACTAATCGTTAACCCCGGCGGCCCCGGCGGCTCTGGCGTTGACTACGCCTATAACGCCGAATACGTCTTTGATCCCGATGTTCTCGATCGTTACGACATCGTGGGCTTCGACCCTCGCGGTGTCGACCGCAGCGCACCAATTGAATGTTTAACCGATGAAGAAACCGATGCCAGTTACGCATCTGATGCCAAGCCCGACACCGAGGCAGAACTCGAAAAGGCGCTCGCGGATTCAGAGGATTTCATCAAGAAATGCGAAGAGAAGAACGAATTCTTAACCCATTACTCAACAGCAGAATCTGCCCGTGACATGGACATCCTGCGCGCAGCACTTGGCGATAAGAAAATTAATTTCTTCGGAAAATCCTACGGAACCTACCTCGGCACACTTTATGCCCAGTTCTTCCCAGACAAAGTCGGCCGCATGATTCTCGATGGCGCACTAGATCCAAACATTTCAATCCTCGAGCAAAACATTTCTCAAGCAGTTGGCTTCGACATTGCACTCGATGCATTCCTTGCAGACTGCGCAAAACAAGATGATTGCCCACTTCCTGCAAACCGCCAAGAAGCAATAGCCGCAATCATCGCACTCTTCACAACGGCGGCCACCAATCCACTTCCACGCAAAACAAAAGTTGAAAATGACGACCGCGTAGCCACCGAATCACTGATTATTCTCGGCACCGCATCAGCTCTTTACGATGACGCTGACGGTTGGCCAAAACTTCGCACCGCATTCCTTGAAGGCCAACGTGGTTTTGGTGACACATTCCTTGATCTTGCCGATCAATACACCGGCCGCTCATCAGATGGCATGTACATGTCCAACGAGCTAGATTCCGGCGCCATCATCGACTGTCTTGATTGGCCCGACACTCGCGGCATCGACAAAACAAAAGAAGATGCAAAACGCTTCACCGACCGCGCACCAGTCTTCGGTCCATACCTTGCTTACACAAATATCGCCTGCAAGTTCTTAACACCAGCCCCTAAAGACAAACTCACGCGCACCACAAACAAAATTACTTCTATTAATACCGCGCCAATAATTGTCATCGGTACAACCCGCGACCCTGCCACCCCTTACGACTGGGCAGTTGGTCTCCACGAAATATTCACTACTTCAAAACTAATCTCCCTCGACGCCGATGGCCACACCGGCCAAGGCCGTGGCAGCGCCTGCGTTGATAACGCCGTGGATTCCTACTTACTCCAAGGCAAAATGCCTAAGAAAAACTTAACCTGCACCCTTTAGGCAGGAACTTGCTTGTAACCCTTAGGGCAAACGGGCTTAACTGCTAAAACCTTCTTCACAGTCTTACCTTTCACACATTTTATTGCGACCATTTTATTGGAAGGAGAAGTCTCCGATTTCCCTTCAATGGGCGGCGGAATGTCTTTACCCATTCGGATTTTTATGGTCGGTGATGAATAACCAAATCCGGCAATATTGAATCGGAAATTTCCATCTTCTGTTGTGGCGGCAACAGTCGTGACAGACGTCTTGCCATCCGAATTAACAATTTGAACTTCAGCTCTCGCCGATGCCGTTGCTTCGCCCCAACGGCATTTAGCCAATTCAGTCGGTATATAAAGTGTATAAAAACCCTTATTTGCCAAACCTCTCTCATCTAAGTGTGGAGAAGCGACCCTAAAAGTAAAGGAGTTATTTGTTTCGTCCCATTCAGGCGGAGAGGTTTGAAACATAGTTGCATTTGAAAATACTGCTCCCTGGAAGACCCGTGCGTTAGCAGAGTATCCATATACATCCATGATGCATTTGGTTGCACTTTTGTCGGCTGCCATTTCATAGAAGAAGGAAGAGTCCAATGACCAAGATGAAAGAGTAGCGACCGTGCGTACTCCTCCAGGCGCCGACTCCCATCTTCCTAAACTTTCGGGGTCCCAACCTTCTTCATTTGTGTAAGTAAATGCCTTGTTATAAAGCCTATTTATGCTTCCACATGGCCCCTTTGTTTTCATTCGAACTTCGGCACACCAAGTTGGATCAAAGTATTTATCCGCATTCGCCACTGGAATATCATTAGTAAGTCCAATAGGTACAAATGCAGGAGATCCAGTTATCTCCAAATAGCCTTCTGGTCCATTCCTATCAATTTTTGGTTCTGAAATGCGGCCGAAAAACCACCCAGTTAGGGATTTAATGTAAACCCCCATTCGCAGTCGAACTTGGTACTCAAATCCTTTTGAAAACTCTTCAACGCGCAACTTGTCTTGCGTTACGACACCACTGTTTACAGGGTAACTACTTGGGATAAGTTCTGATTTAAATGTCATCTGACAACAATTATCAGTGCTACCAATAAATCTAGTTCTCAATAAATAGTCATTTCCAGCTGAATGAGGTGAACCAGTCATTGTCCAGAGCGATGCCTTGTCGCCACTAGGTCTACCACTATTCTCATCAGACGCGATTGGCCCAACTATGACTTTCCCCTTAACTATCGTTGTAGTTGGTTCTCCTAATTGAACCTTGCTCAACGCCGCGATCTGCCAAGAGTTTGAACCTTGTTTCCGATAAGAAACTTTTTCAATGCAAGTCGTGTAATTCAAATCAATTTTTTTAAGACTCCCGCATGGAGCAAGCACTGATTGAAAAGAATTTGCACCGCTATTTCCAGTGATCCAGCTATGGTCATCCTGAATTGAAGTTAGTGCGCTAAATCCAAAAAGAGCTCTAACTTGGTCAGCAGGCAAAGTGCTCAAACGATCCATGTCCCAGACAGTTCTCTTCTGTTCAGCAGACACGGGCGCTGCACAAGCGATCAAAAGCCCAAAGACCATAACAGCCGCCGCCATCTTCTTCATACCCAAAGAATAGGCACCCCAACCGCACGAAACCAGCCTCAACTTGGTAAACACCACCCCATTCCATGGTGCAAAATTGCCCCATGCGCTTAGACCATGTCTCATATGTAACTTCCCATGATCAATTAGCCGACACCGTGCAACGCCTGGGTTCGCGCCTAGGAACAACATTTGTCGATGGCGGTATTCACCCACGTTTTGGAACTCGTAACTTCACCGCACCGCTTCTCGATGGAAAATACATCGAAGTTGTTTGCCCACTAGATCACCCAGCAACCGAACAAACACCATGGGGTAAAGCAGTTTCAAAGAAAGCCCAAGAAGGTGGCGGATGGCTTACTTGGGTATTTAGCACCGAAGACATTGCACCAATTGAAGAAAAGTTCGGCCGCAAGGCTGTAGATGGTCACCGCACACGTCCAGATGGAACAGACCTTAAGTGGAAGCAAATTGGCGTAAAGGAAATTACTGATTCAAGAGAACTGCCGTTCTTTATCGAATGGTTAACTGAAGATCATCCATCAAAAGACGGTTCAACTGTTTCCAAGATTGAAAAGATTGTCATTTCAGATAAAGATCAGCTTTCTGATTCATGGTTTAAATCTGAAATCCTCGGTGCTCTCGAAAACGTTTCAATCGATTGGGTTGATCCTTCAAGCCAAGATGGCGAAACTGGAATCGTTTCCGTCCATTTGAGCACGCCGAACGGTTCGGTAGTGCTGGATTAGAAACATTTCTAAGCGTATTAAACTCATTTAAGTTTTAGAAATATTCTTTTCGGTAAAATTCTTACTATGATGAAAAGATATTTAAGAACACTTGGTGCGTAAACTAGGCTTTTGCTCTTTGATAGCCCCTTTACGGATAGCAAAGCAACATGTTCTGGCGTTATAGAAAAGGGACGATTGCCTAATCGTTTTGTCATTTTCGTCACGACGAAACCAGGCCTAACTATGCATACATTAACTCCTGAATTATGCAGGTAATCAGAGAGCCCTCTCGCATAGAAATCTAGTCCAGCCTTAGTGGCACCGTATATATAATTTTCTTGCCTAGGCCTCAAAGACGCGACACTGCTGATGACTAGAATGGATCCATGGCCTTGCCATAACATCTTTTCGGAAACTGTCTTTAATGCAGCAATCGAGTTAGTGAAATTTATATTACATTGCTCAACCATTTGAGAGACACTAGATTCGGGAGCAATACTCCCAAGCATTCCACTAGCGAGAATGAAAAGATCTATGTCAGCCCCATTAAATGAGTTCTCGATAACCTGTTCGTCAAATTTTGCATTTAAATCTAGAATATAGTCAGCCATTTCGCTGATTCCTAGGCGCACAATTTTTGCATCTGGCGAAATATGCAATTTTTTCAAAATTGCATTCGCGATATCACTGTTTGATCCTAAAACTAAAACATTCTGATACTCGCCGAAGCTATTCTTCACAGGTCAAGTCTCCTAGATTGATCCGAGACCCAAAAGCCAAGCGGGTCCATTTCCATTTTTATCCTTTTCCATTCCGAGAATTGCTCATACATGCTACGAAATACTCTTTGCGACAAACGCGAATCCTTAACCAAGTAAACTTTACCGCCCATTTCTATGATGCGTCGATCCAAGTATTCAAGAAAATCACTCAAATTCGGTGTATTCCTCGGTACATCAATCGCTAGGGACCAACCAGGCTGCGTAAAACCCAAGAAACCAAGTGAATTAGGGCCCAATTTTTTTAATACGGACATAGGCGAAGCAATACGATTCTCCCTCAGCATGATCAATAACTCGTCTAGGAATTCGAATTTATTATCCGGAATAACAAATTGATACTGTAGAAAACCAGGCTTACCATAAAGATAATTCCAGTTCCCTACGGAATCTAAAGGGTGCATAAATTTACGAACATCCACATTTTTTCTAAACGAGGGCTTGTTAAACCAAACTGAATTAAATAGGCGAACCGTGAATGGAGTAATAATGTTAAACCCGCGGCTAAAAAAAAGTCTAATTTTACGCGGTTCTGAGGCTTTAAACAAACTTCGTCCAGTAAATCCTGTTAATTCAGTGCGTTTTGAATGATTTCCTAGAGTCAATATCCCTCGTCCCGAATAATCACCTGAAATATCAATCCACGCCACGGAGTACTGAAATAATTTGTCTTGTGTTTGTAACAGGTCAGAAAGTTCAGCAAGACTTTGAAATCTGAGATTCTTCGTAGAGATATAGGAAGACTCTATGGATTTTAATTTAATATCAGCTTCGAGAATTGTTCCAGTTAATCCTAAGCCGGCACAAGTAGCCCGAAACCAATCTCGCGTACTTCCTTCTGGGAACAAATCTCGCTCATCTCCATTAGCTAACAAAATTCTAATTCTTGCAACGTGGTCGCAAAATGACCCGACTTTATGATGCGATTTTCCGTGAATGTCAGCGGCGATGGCTCCACCAATTGTCACATATTCAGTCCCAGGAACAACAAAAGGATATTTATGTTTAGCAATGGCTGCACGTTCCAATTCGCCAAGCGTGACGCCCGACCCACAACATACCAAATTGGCATTTTCAAGAAATGTGATTGATTTTAGAAACTTAGTCGAAATTGAAACACCATTTGAATTCAGAGCTGAATCGCCATAGGACCTTAAATTCCCCGTGGCTATAGCTCCGCGCCCGTCCGAATCTGAATTGAAGTCATCCGAAGATGAAGCAATTCGCCTTGGCCTAGAAAAAATAGTTCTACCCCAACCTGCATGTGGAGTTGGTTCGACGAGGTTAACCATAAATTGGAACCGCCAGAAGTACTATGACAACAATTCCGCATAGCGGAATGACGTAATCTTGGAAAATTAAATGTTCAGGGCTCTCCGCGTTTTCAAGTCCCCGCATCCAAGAATATCTCAAAAGTCCGGTGAGCATTGGAAACAGACTTGCCTTCACCCAGACGCTATCAGGGTACGTGCCTAACGCCCAAAGGAAATATGCGGTAAGGCATAGAGTAATTGCAAGGGTAATAACAGACTCCAAAAAGCTAACTGAATACCGCAAAACGACCTTGCGTGCATGTTGTTTCGGATACTTTTGTAATTCTGAAAGCCTCTTCGTGGCAATTATGAAGAGGGAGCCAAAAATAACAACAATCAAGAAATGTTCGGACACTGGAAGACCCAACAAAGCTGCACCCGCTAAAGGGCGAAGTAGAAAACCAAAAGTTAACATCACCATTTCAACAACAGGAACGTGTTTCAAGCCCAACGAATACAACAAGGTGTTTACGAAGTAAACATAGATGCAAAAGAGAAAATCAAGTGGAACAAACTTAGCGAAGGCCAGAATCAACAAAATTAGCAACAAGTTTACAACAACAAAGTCAATAACCTTCAGATCACCCTTCGCAAACGGACGATGGGACTTTGAAGCGTTTAACGCGTCATTCTTTCTGTCGATCCAGTCATTGGTGACATATCCCAAACTTGCAATGAACGAAAAAATCATAAAGCCCGAAACTAGTTTTGTAGTTGTGTCGTAAGTAAAAGTTATTCCAGCCGCAAATGGGGCTGCGAAGAGAAGTACGTTTTTCACCCACTGTTTAGGCCTGACCAGGACGCAATATGATAAAACTTTGATGGAGAAAATCGAGTTCTTCATGGCAAAATTCTAATCTGCGATGTCAACTCTTTCATGATTTTCGGTCGCATTTTAGAAGAATAAATAAAACTCACCAATCTGAGTCTAAAATTAAGCGTTCCGCTACATATGAGCAATAGGATGTCAACTGTGGAAATTTTGAACGAACCAAAAAATCGACCAAGGTTTTCTATTTCTCTTAAAAAGAAATTTAATATCGCACCCCTCTTCATAACCGTATTAAGTGCTTTGATAGTGTTTTACATTGGCTATTTTCCCGAGATTTTTAACTTAGGTCAAAATATCCAGTCTCTTAAATCGTTGAGCGCTCAAACATCCTCAATTCATCTATCCGATGATGTAATGATTTCCTTGAGAGCGGGAATGAATATAGGTAGTGGCGGATTTCCTGATTTCAACTCAACAGATGTATCCCAACCATCTACTTCCTATTTAGCACCGTACATCTTTTTCTTCACTTCAAAAATTTTTGGAAATTTCTTTGGAGTTATCGCCTATGCATTTCTGGGTCTCTTTTCATATTTATTGACGTGCTACATATTGATGCGAAACACAAAATCAAAATTTCTTGGCTCAATTCTGATTATTGCTCTCACACTAACTTCTACGACTAGAAGCTATTCACTGAATGGATGGGATCATTTATTCCAAGGACTCTTTTTGGTGACCGCGACAAGTATTGCATTGAACAATATTACAAAAAAGTCCAGTGCGGTCGTATTCAGTTTGGCACTGGTTATGGCCGTACTTTCACGTCCGGATAGCCTTGTGTTAGTGATCGGAATGAGCCTAACAGCGCTTATTCAGAATCGTGACAGCATCCGAGTTTTTTTGAAAGCAATCATTTTTGCAGTTTTTGTATTTTTGTTATTTATTGTGGTTAATTGGGCACATTTCGGATGGATTCTTCCCACCACCACACGTTTGAAGTTCGATGCAAGCCCATCATTCGGGTATTCAGCCAACTATCTTTTCCGAAATGGAATCATCAATTATTCTGTCATTACTTTGCTGTGTGTTCTCGTAGTTATTTGTTGTTTATTCATCGATTTGCGAAAGAGAAAAGCATTAATACCTTTACTGTCGAGCGTAGTTATTACTAGTTTTATTACGACTTATAACAGCGATATATTTTCTGGAGGCCGATTGTACTGGGGCACCACCTGCGTGCTGATTTGCGTTGTACTAATGGCAATAGGAAATCCTTACAATCCCTTTCGCCCTTTCAAGAATTACCAGAGCAATCAATTTAGAATCTCTTTGGTTCTGTCACTTTGCCTTATGTCTCTTAGTGCTTTTGGGACATTTTCCAGTGATTTTAGGAACCGTATTTTAGCTGTCTCTGTAACTGAGCTCAGTAAGAATTCGTCTCCTACTTCCAAGCAATATTTGATTACAAGATGGATAAATATGAACTTAGACCCTTCAGATGGTTCTATTGGCATGTTTTATCTGGGTATGGCTTACCACCTACCAAGATATGAAATTGCGGATTTTCTTGGAAAGGCTGATGAAGTTATTGCAAGTTCGAACGTGAAGTGGGGACCACCCGGGCATAACAAGTGGGACATTTCTAAATCAATTGCTAAGTGGAATCCACAAGTAATTATCCCCCCATCAAATATGTCTGAGTTGACTACGGAAGAAGCTAACTTAAGAAGTGGCGCACGGGCGGACTGGGGTTTTGGGCCAGATCTTAAACTCAATCAAACTATTCTTTCGGAGTATTCATATTGTTTCATCAGCGGCAAGTATTTAAACCAAAATGACTTTCACGGATTTTACCTTAAAAATAGTTTAAAAAATATTTACTCTAATGAATTAACTTGCGATTAGAAGGTTATAAAAGCTCACCGGATTCTCATCATCTGTGAAATAAGGTTTTCCGAAACCTTTTCCCTATGAGACTTACTGGAAAAAACTATTCCAGTGCCGGAGCGAACTCCAGTCTCCAGTTTTGAATCTTCCTTTGGTACCCAAACTTCGAGATGTTCGTCTACCGGAATCAGGTTTAGACCAATTACCACGCTGTCATAAGAATCGAATTTGTATCCAGAATCAAGCTCTATTTGGAAATCATCGATTACGGCCAACCAATCTCCGCCCCATTCGATTAATGCGTTAAGTTCATCTTCCGTGGGTATTGCATCGAGCCAATGGGCATCTAAATAGGCAAAGATCGAATTTGATTTCGAAACATTAAACAAAATTTCACGAATTTTCTGAGCTGAATCACCAACGATTAATTCGATGTCCAAATCTTTGTGATTATTTTCGAACCTCCTTTTGGCTCGTTGAGCAAAATAAGGATCAATTTCCACGGAATAGGTTTCGCAGTTAAAAATTCTAGCCAAATAGGGAGTTGAAGATCCAAGGTATGTCCCTGTTTCAATCACCGTCCCTATTTCTAAGTCTAGAGATAGTCCGGAGATTAAACGCATCCGCCTAACTTGCCCATTGAATGGCAGAGATGACCAGTTGTCCATAAATACAGAGGGTTCAATATGATCTAAAAATAAATAGGCAACCGAGGTGGGAAAAAATTTTTTCGGAAGTTTATTTCTCAGCATTAACCACAACTTACCCTTGATTGACACTCTCGAATCTTAACAGATGGTTAAAGCCAGTCAGGTGTTACCTCAACCCAATTATTTGGTGTGTTTGTTATAAATTCCTGACCCTTCACATTATACCGTGGGAAAGCAATCATGGATTCAGGAGATGACAGCAATCCCGAAAGATAGCTGAATGTTGAATTAGAAATGATCAGCTTGGATGCACGCGACATTAACATAAGCACCTCCGCCGGATCGAAACTCGGATCATCATCCACCACAATTAGACTATTGATTCCTTCAATAGATAAAAACTCTGGAACCTTCGAGTTATCATTACTAAAGACAACGACTAATTCATTTGATAGAGATACATTAAGCGATTCAAAAGCTCGAGCATAGTATTCTTTAGTCAAAATTCCATACGATGAAGGATTGTTAAAGTAGTCTCCGAATCTTAGGTGAACAGCTACATAATTTTTGTTGATTAGCTGTTCGGAGTATTTTAAAAATCTTTCTGATTTGGTCCTGAGCTGAAGTTTTCGAACTTCTTCAGGTAACAGAGAATAGTATTCAAAATTGGCGAACCAACCGCGAATTTCAACGGTACAAAATCCTCCTGTATTATTCTGAATTTCCCAAGTCAAATTTTTAATATTCGAACGATCCTCATCCAATTGTTTAATAATTTGGTTCAATGGAATAAATCTCGTGAGTTTTCGCATCATTTTCAAGTACAAGCCTTTAACCGTGTATTTAGAATAATTTTCAATAACTAGATTTTGATTTGGCTCCAAAAAAGACCTGATATCAAGCGTGCCGCGAGTGTGTGATTGATCAATTTCACTAAGGTCAAAGCGAATTTCCTGACATAACTCTCGAGTTAAGTACAATGCGCCAAAATACTGTAAAAGTTGGTTGCCTAAGCCTCCGGCAGCTCTAACTCGAATGAGGTTAACCATAGTTACCGCTTATGATATAACCTTTCGGAAAACAACTTGTTATCGTAAGGCCACGTGTGGCTAACAAATAAATCAGATTCTTTTCAGCAATCTAGCCAAGAAGCGTGATGCCTAGTAATTAACCCAAGTATCGTTATCTGGGTAGGCTATCGTATTTTGAACTCCAAAGACTTTAAGAGTGTAAGAGGTATATACATTGAAATTTAACAATTGCGAAGATAGTGAACTTGAGTTGTGCACAAAGCCAATAGTCGCATTCGTTCATTTAGGAAACAATCCCGCTAGTACATTGACGTGGTATGCGTCAGAAGTCGATAAAAACTTAAGTAACAAACACCTTTGTTTAATCACAGATAATCCAAAAGAATTTCTAGATTTTCCTGGAGAAATCTTGATCTATGATCGATCGGAAATAAACAAAGGCCTAAGTAGATTCTCAAAAACTAATTCCGCTTTCAAGAAGTTATCTGGAGGCTATTGGAAATACACGACCGAAAGACTTTTTGCGCTAAGTGCGCTCTCTTCTTGTTTTTCTGATAGTCACCCCGTAATTCATTTAGAATCAGATGTTCTACTGCTTGCAAAAGATGATCAAGTAAGAAATGTCTTAGTTAAGGTTAAGAAAACAAGCGTCGTAAGATATTCAGACTCAGACGGCATCGCCAGCATTTTGATAGCTCCCACCATATCTAATCTTATTCAAAGCCTAAATGCTTTGGGAATAATATTGCTGAACGATCGTCATATTTTTAGCGATATGGAATTACTCGGTAAAGCGCTGAACCAAGGCGCATTGAATGAGTTGCCAAATTCACCAATCGAAGCGTGGCCAATAGATTCAGAAAAGAGTTATTCGATATTCTTCGACGGAGCATTCTTTGGACAATACTTGTTTGGCCTAGACCCAGTTCATTCACAGCAATACTCATTTAACGGATACAAAAATCCCAACTGCGCATATCCGTTAAGTAAATCTATATGGGCATTGTTGGAGCCCTCTGAGTACGAAGGACTTTCCCTAGCCATACTTGAAAACAACCATATAAGTTTTCCGCTTTGCTTACACGTTCACAGTAAAATGTTGATTGAATATCCAAAAATTAATGAAGTCTTTTGGAGGAAACTTATATCAGATATCAATGCACAGATCTTCTCGCTCAAGGTTCCTGTTCACGGTTCTCAAATCCACTCAAGTAACATCAAGATCCAGCACCGAATGTTTATTTTCCTGTACAAGAGGATACAAAATCTAAAAAAAGGACTTTTTTCTTAAATCTAGCCTAGAATTCAAACCGTGCGTATCGCGATCATGCAGCCATATTTCTTACCATATATAGGTTATTTTCAATTGATATCCTCTGTGGACAAATTCATCTTGTATGACGACGTTCAATACACTAAGAAAGGGTGGATAAATCGAAATAAATTTCGCACCTTGAGTGGCGAATGGAAATTTTCTATCGCAGTTGAGTCACATTCAGAAAAAGCAAAAATTTCAGAAATAAAAATTGCAAAAGAATATGACCCAGTCAAAATACTTACCCGAATAAAGAATGATTTAGGGCGACGTGATGGTTTTGAGAAAGAAGCCATGACTCTAATTTCCAATGTATTTGAAAAAGTAGATGAAAACTTATTCAAGTATGTATCTCAATCCATTATTGAAATATCCAACTTTCTAGATATACCAAAAGATCGCTTTGCTGTTTCATCTGAATTAGGAGACTTTTCAATGGAAAAAGGGGAGAATAAAGTAATTGAAATATGTAAGGCTTTAGGCGCAAAAAAATATATAAATCCAATTTCAGGATTCGAACTCTACAGTCGAGAAAATTTTAGTTCCAACGGGATTACTCTAAATTTTTTGAGCCCAAATTTAGAGAAAAGTTGTGAAAATGGCTACCCTGTTTCTATCGCTCAAGAATTGCTAATGATGAAGAAAAAAGATGTCGTAAGCCAATTATCGTCAGGGACTATCGAGTGAATACCTACCAGTCTAAAGAATTCAGATGGAGGAAACTTGGTAATTTGGTAAATCCAAGTGAGTCAGGTATTCCAGCCTGGATTAACGATTATGTTCAAGCTCCAAACTGCATGGTCTACGAAGATTTCGTCAGAGTTTACTTCTGTACACGAGAACCGAAAGATTCAAGGAATCAATACGTAAGTCGTGTTGGCTTCTTCGATACAGGTTTTGAAAACAATTTTTCGAATAAGAAGTTCAGCGATTCTCCAGTACTTGCTCTTGGGCCTCTTGGAGCCTTTGATGAATTCGGGACTTATCCATTTAGTCCAATCAGATACAAAGGGAAAGTTATCGCTGCTTATGGAGGGTGGACGCGTCCGGAAGCTACCCCATTTGACGTGAGCATCGGAATGGCTAGAGAAAATTCTGCAGGCTCCGATTTTGCTCGAGTTGCAAACGGACCGATTTTAACTAAATCTTTAAAGGAACCATTTGTTATTTCAAGTCCGAAACTTCGTTTCTTTAATAATCAGTTTTATTTATTTTATATTGCCGGAAATGAGTGGGTAACTTCTCATTCGGTTCCAGACCCAATTTACTCAATCAAATTAGCTGTTTCGAAAGACGGTGAGAACTGGGAAAAGATAGGAAAAAACCTAATCCCAGATATTCTCTTCCAAGAGGCACAAGCTTCTCCTGATGTCATCTACATCAACGGGACGTATCATATGTTCTTTTGCTACAGACATGGCACAGACTTCAGAGACAATAGTCGAGGATATCGTATCGGTTACGCACAAAGTCAGGATCTAATAAATTGGACAAGAGATGACAGTAAATCCGATTTGGAGACTTCAGATGAAGGATGGGATTCTGAAAGTGTTAGTTATCCCCACGTTTTCGAGTTTAAAGGTAAAACTTACATGATGTACCTTGGAAATGGTGTGGGAAAAACCGGCATAGGGCTTGCAAAGTTGGAAGATAAATGAAAATAAGGCTAAAAAACAGGGGCCTAATCTTCAATATAAATGAGTTCAAACCATTTTCGGATTATCAATTTGCTCAATCACCTCAATTACTTGCCTTTGAAGACTATTACCGAGTTTATTTCAGTTCACGCCATAAAAATTTAGTCAATGGGATGCCCATTTCCGAGGTTCTGTATGTGGATTTCGATCCTAATTTTAAGTCAATTATTGATTACAGCCGAAAAGAAGTACTGAATAAACCCATTATGGGAGCTTTTGATGAGCACGGGGTATTTCCATTTCATCCATTTAGAACCTCAGATAATGAGCTATTCGCCTACTTAAGTGGATGGAGTCGCAGAACCTCGGTACCCGTGGAAACGAGTATTGGAATAGCAAAAAGTGTTGATGATGGTAAGACATTTACTCGACTTGGGCCAGGCCCGATATTGACGGCTAGCCTGAATGAACCATTCCTCGTGGGAGATCCTTATATCGTCGAGCAAAACAAATTATTACACATGTTCTATATCGCAGGAGTCGAATGGAAGTATTTTGAGAGCGAAACTGACCCTCAGCGAGTATACAAAATAAAGAAAGCTACATCGATCGATGGCATCAACTGGATTAAGAATCAATTTGAATTAATCAGTGACGCCATCGGACCTGATGAATGCCAAGCACTTCCAACAGTCGTTAAAAATCAGCAAGAATTCATCATGGCATTCTGCTTTAGATCTGCCTACGGATTCCGTAATGAACCAAAACTGGGTTATAAATTAGACTTCGCAGCATCCAAAGATTTACTCAATTGGGAACGCAGGAAGATTGAAGTAACAATTTCCGAACATGAATCTAGTTGGGATCGCGACATGCAGTGTTATCCAAACTTGAGTCTATTAAAGGGAAAGTTGCACTTACTTTATAATGGAAATAATTTTGGAAAATTTGGATTCGGGCTTGCAGTTGAGGATCTTTCATGAATAAAGACAAAATTCAAGTGCAATTTGAAATCACGTTGGAAGAATTAGTAGGATATTTTGAAACAATTGACCAAGAATACTTGAATCAATTACTTATTGAGGTGAATTTATCTCAATACGCAACAAAACTGATCGAACGGGCTAAAAAGATCATTTTGCGTGACGGATCAAAAATTATTGCATCGCTCTTCTATTATGAAAGTGAGGATGAAATATTTATCAGTCACTTAAGTGTATGCAAATCTTCTGAAAGGCAAGGACTCGGAAAGACTGTTGTAGAGTCGCTTAAGTCCAAGGTCCGCCAAAGAGTGATTATCCTTGAGGTCGATGTTAATAACATAAATGCTCGGAAGTTCTATGAGATAATGGGATTCAAGGAAAAATCAAATAGATCTAAAAAAATAGTAATGGAGCTATCGTGGACGTGAGAAACTATGACAATGAAGCCCTTGACAACGAGTCGCGCCAATATAGATATTCAGTCGATTTCCATGTCAGAGAATTCTTTATTCAACGACTTTTTGATAATGGGTATATAAACAAAAATGACAAATGTCTTGAAGTGGGTAGTCATGATGGATCTATGACACGCCAATTACTAGAAATATATGCGAACGTAGATGTGTTGGAACCAGCGGAAATTTTTCATGAAAAATTAAAATCAGAGTTCGGTGAAAGAATCAATCTATTTGCCGGGCTTACATATGAGGTTGACTTTGAGAAAAGTTATGATGCAATATTTCTGGTGCATGTTCTTGAACACATGGAAAATCCTATTGAAGAACTAGCTAGACTTGGGACGTGGCTTAGAAATAAAGGCAAAATTTTTGTGCTGGTACCAAATGCTCATGCACTTTCTCGACAAATTGCTGTCTCAATGGGTCTAATCAACGCATGCGAGGCTGTTATGCCAGGGGAAGCAGCCCAAGGACACCTTAGAACTTATTCACTTAAGCAACTTGAACAGCATGCAGAAGAGTCGGGATTAATTGTCTTGGAAACCGGTGGAATAATGACAAAACCATTGGCTAATTTTCAGTTAGATTCCGCACTTGAAAAGGGAATTATTTCCTTTGAGTACCTAACCGCATTAAATGAATTATCAAAGATTGATGGAACAATGGGGTCATCCATTTACTTAGTGCTGAGTAACTAAAGAACCCGCCGCCGTAGATATTTTGCAACATGCATAACACCAAGACCCGGCAGTTGGTTGGTGGAGTTTTCGCAAACTATGCATGTATTTAACAGATTTTTTCCCGCAGGTTTAAATGCATGAGTGCTGCGTCGGATTTCTTCAGTCCTTGGATGCATACCACGCGCATCTTCATATCCAATGTCTTTTACGAAAGAATTTATCGGCGCAACATAAGGAATGCCTAGACACAACGCTGCATAAGACATCAATGCGTCACCATAGCTATCGGTATTTACAGCGGCATTAAAAATTCGGTACCAACGCTCCACCACTAGTTCTTGTTTAAGTCTATTAATTGAATAAATCTTTCTAAATTGGCTTTGAATCAACTCTCTAGAAATACTTTTGTCATTCCAAACTTTAAGAAACGATTCAAACACCTCTGAAGTCAAACTTGTTGCCCATTGTTCCGGAAAATATGTGTAACGAAAATCAAGAGTAGTCGCTGAATGAGGCGTTGTGGAAAATGCAGTAGCAATGGAAGGTAATCCTTGACTCTCCGTATGTCTCTTAAGAAAATCCAACCCTTCGCCCTCAATAAAATTATCTTCTTCTAATGAAATGAGTCGTCTGTCTGATTCGAAAACCTTGCCCATTATTCGAATTGCATGAGAAGTTAGGCCTTTATTAACGTCCCAAACCACCGGGATGATTCTTGAATCGAAATTTGCTAATTTTTCCGCTGTGGCAATAGTCTCCTTTCTCCAAGACGCCTCCTCTTTTGATGCATTTGCACGTAGCCCGTCTATAGAAACGTAGAGTTTATCTAAACCACCCCAGTTGCAGATTCGCTTTATAGCTCTAGCTGTCTGCTCTGGTCGTCTGTACGAAAAGAGAACTGTATTAGCTTTTTTCAAGTTAAATGTTCTCTCTTACAATTTCCTCTAATGTCTTTTCAAAATCTAGAGTTGGAATAAATCCGAGCTCATGAAATGCCTTTTCCGAATTAAGAGAGTAACGGCGATCGTGACCCTTTCGGTCAGGAACATGAACAATCTGATTGGAAGGGAGTTGAAGTAAATCGAGAATTCTGTGAGCGACGTCCAAATTTGTTAAATGGTATCCAGAACCCAGATTATAAACTTGGTTATCATTGCCCTTCGTCGCAGCTAACCAGATTCCGTTTGCATGATCTCTTACGTTTAACCACTCACGCGTCTGAAGACCGTCTCCATACAACGGGAGATCCTTTTTCGCTATCGCACATTTAACAAAAAACGGAATCAACTTTTCTTGGAACTGTCCTAAGCCATATGTATTGGATCCTCGCGTAATCTTAAATTTTAATTTATGAGTTCTTCCCGCGGCCATAATTAAAAGTTCTGCAGCTGCTTTAGAAGCAGAATAAGGAGAACTGGGGAAGATTCCATCCCCCTCTTTTGAATCACCTTCTTCCTTATCTCCATAAACTTCGTCTGTAGAAACTTGTACCAATTCTGTTTCAGGATTTTCTACGATTATGTTAATTAAAGATTGCACCCCGGAGACATTGGTTTCTAAGAAAAGATTGGGGTTTAATATTGAATTGTCCACATGTGATTCGGCAGCAAAATTAAATACATACCTGCTTCCTGGAATATGAATACGTAAGGCAGCCTCGTTATTTATGCTTGATTCCACGAAGATTAACCGTGGGTCCGAATCAACAACATTAAGCCTATTAAGATCTGCGGCGTACGTTAATGAGTCGATCACTATTAGTTGATCAATTGAGGGTGAAATACGCTCGTCCGTAAGAAGCAGGCGAACAAATTGGGAACCGATGAATCCGGCACCGCCTGTGACTACAATCCGCATGTAAATCCGTTTCCCTAGTTAGTTGCGATAGTCTATCTTTATGAAAGGCTTGATTCTTGCTGGAGGCACGGGTTCGAGGTTGTATCCCAGCACATTATCCACAAATAAGCATCTTCTGCCAGTTTATGACAAACCGTTGATCTACTATCCATTAAGCACGTTACTTATGGCAGGCTGTAGAGATATTGCGATAGTTAGCAACGAGGACCACCTGAATTCTTTTCAGAAACTTATTGGAGACGGCTCACGATTCGGAGCGACAGTAACTTATTATTCTCAAACTTCGGCCAATGGAATTGTTGGAGCCCTCAAATCTGCAAGAAATCTAAATGAAGATGATTCAGCGCTAGTAATTTTAGGCGACAATATTTTTTTTGGAGGAGGAATCGGGGGAAGCTTTAAATCTCTAATGGGCAACACCTCAGCTTCAATTTGGGTTAAGAAAGTGCACAATCCTTCAGATTATGGAGTAATAACATTAGATGTCCAAGATATACCTTTGGAAATTGTGGAAAAACCTAGAAATCCAAATAGTAATTTGGCTATAACTGGCCTCTACTACCTCCCCCAAGGATTTGTTAATTTGTTAGACAAGATTGAGCCTAGTGAGCGTAATGAATTAGAAATCACAGACTTAATTGAGTATTTCATGAAAAAAAGGAAACTTGAAGTGAAACACTTAAGTCGAGGTACGGCCTGGTTTGATGCTGGCACGCCGGAACGTTTATTTATGGCAGCAGATTATGTGCGAATTATGCAGGAACGCAGTGGAGAAATTGTGGGATCTCCAGAAGAAGTTTCAGTTCGAAATGGATTACTTACTATTCAATCATTTAAAGAACTTACCAATCAGATGCCTGAGTCTGATTATAAAGAATCCCTGCTCTCTATTGAGCTACTAGCAAAAAACGAATTTTCATGAAGTATCCACTAATCCGCCCTGATGTACCGGAGCCGAAATTTTGGATAAATCAACTTAACTCTGCTTATGAAGAAAGCCATTTCTCGAACGGTGGACGTATCTGGCAAGAATTCAACAAAAAAGTTGTAGAAAAAATCAGAGCCAGTGCAGCAGTCGGTGTAGCAAATAATACCGTTGGGCAAGTGGCAGCTTTACATGCAGTTGAAATTTCCGACCAGTTGGTTTTTATTTCTAATTTTACTTTTCCAGCAACTTTACAGGCGGTTCATATGGCCGGTGGAATACCGGTAATCTGCGATACAGATGACTGGAGTTGGGAAATATCACTTGATTCCGTGAAGTCAGGTATAAAAATGTTTGGAAAACCAAAGGCAGTGGTGGTGACCAGAGTCTTTGGGCAAAGGCTCAATCACGCTGAGCTAATTGATTTCCTTGCATCAGAGAATATTGAATTGATTTTTGACTCGGCTGCGGCATTTCCGCTTGCCGAGCTAAATAAAAATACAGAAACCCTCAGGGAGGTTTATTCTCTGCATGCTACAAAAGCATTTGGAATAGGGGAAGGTGGGATCGTAACCGGACCAGATCGCTTCATAAAAAGCGTCTGGAAGCATTCTAATTTTGGTTTCACTTCACCAGACGAATTCTCTGATGGAAATAATGCAAAAATGGACGAATTCGCTGCCGCTAGAGGAATAGCCGCGCTTGATAAATTACCCGAGACTTCAGAGAAGCGCAAGAAATTTATAAAGGACACCTATTCCGGGATATTTGAATCTTCGGGGTATCGGCATATCGACATAAACTCAGATCAATTGTGGAGCCTATTTCCAGTGCAATTCAAACAAAATGAGGAGCTATCTATTTTTTCAAACCATCTCTTGCAGAAAGAAATTTTAAGTAAAAAGTATTACTCACCAAGTATGAGCAAAGGTTACAAGGGTAATGCAAAAATGCTACTTACTGATGACCTGCGAAATTCTGAAAATGCAGCAAATACGGTTCTTTGTTTACCGGTCTACTCGACTTTTACATCAGAAGAAACCGAGTACATCCGAGAAAGCGTTAAGGAAGCATTTGAAAAAGTAATGGATTTATGAATTCAATAAATAAACTTTCAATTGTTGTACCTATTGGTAAAATGGCAGGCAGGCTTGAGAATCTGGAACGAACCCTCAATTCAACCAAATCTAATGAGATAGAATGGCTACTCGTTCACGACCATTTCGAAAACAAAACGTGTATAGAGATAGATGAATTAATTCAAAGATGTAAACCATCTGGAGAAGTAGTTCGCCTAGAAACGAACCATAGAGGTGTGGGTAATGCCAGGAACACAGGACTGAGGGCCGCAAGTGGAAACTGGCTTTGTTTCGTAGATTCAGATGATGTTGCTGATATCTCTAAGTACTTGGAAATGCTTAATAAAGCTGCTCTGAATAGAATGGTGTTTGGAGTGGGTGGGTATATTCATGTTGAAATCAAAAGAGCCGAGTATAAAAGAATCATTGATGTCAAGAAATCTAACGCGAAAACGTTGAAGGAAATTGCAAAGCATCCAGGTCTCTGGCGCTGGATTGTTCGCCGTGATCGTATTGCAGAAACTGAATTCTACGATGTGCCAATGGGTGAAGATCTTCTTTTCATAAAAGATCTCAATCCAGATTTTAACGAGATTTTCTTTTCGCAAGACGTTATATACACGTATAAAGTTGGAGATCCAGAGCAGGCCACAAATAATGCTGCCTCACTGAAGTCAATTAGTTCAAGCCTCAGGATTGCTATCCAAAATGACAGACAAAATGGAGATCTCAAATACTTATCAAAGAGAATAACGTTTCGGATCGGTATATCTACATTGAAGAGAAATCCTGTGAGTTTGTTCAACTTGAAACTAATTTTGGAATCAACAATCAATTTGAAAAAATACCTATTCAAATGAGTCAACTAGAATCTTGCCGCGTTTTGCTATTTGGTGGTTTAGGAAATCAATTATTTCAAATAGCCGCTGGATTACACGCGGCTAATGGACGGCCATTGGTGATCGACACCTCCTTTATTGATAAAAAAAATAATAAGAATTGGTTTTACGAACATAGCAAATTTGCAAAGATTAATGAGGTAGTAATTGACAATTCGTCTTCATTAAACTGGTTTTCGAAAAGACTAATCGGATTAGCAATTAGAAGCAGTACCAGGGAGGTAATCTTCGACAAGCAAAAAGTTAAGCTACTTAATTCTAGAAGAGTTCTATCTAAGTTTCTTGGCAATTTAGTTTTCAGCAATTCAAAAGTATATATTGCAAATGGTATTGGTTTTGATTCAGAAGTTCCAACCAACTCGAAAAATGCAACCTTAATCGGATATTTTCAAAGTTATAGATGGATTGAATTAGATAAGAGAACTTTAACCACAATCCAAAAATTAATTGGCTATAGATCTGATCGTCAAAGAAGTTCAGGCGAAGTACTTTTGCAAGTAAGACTTGGAGACTTTGAATCTACACCGGGTTTTCAGGCAATAGACTTTTCGTATATTAACAATGCTATAAAACAAATTCGCGAAAACCTCGAAATAACATCTATCGTGGTGTACTCAGATGATTCTGTACGTGCAAAAAATCTATTACAAGATTGGCGAGATATAGAGTTAATCTTTGATGAATCTGATCAGTTGCATCCCTTGACTACTTTGAATGAAATGACTTCCTTTCAAAACCACGTTATCTCAAGTTCCACTTTTGGAATATGGTGCGCCTTCCTAGCGCCGGAAAGTCAAATTGTTGTAGCCCCGACTCCCTGGTTCCCTAAATCGGTTGAACCAAGAGACTTGTTACCTCCAACTTGGTTCAGAGTGGAAAGGTAAAAGTATGATTACATCATGCATATCTGTCGATGTATTTTGGAGCTGACCATTGAATAAATCAAAGTTGAAGAACAGCTCAATCTATAGATCCTTAAGGCTACTCAGCCGCAAAGAGATTAAGAAGTTGATCTATGTCTTGATAATTCAAGTATCTCTGGGCTTCTTAGATTTGATCGGGGTTGCTCTAATCGGTGTCCTAGGAGCACTTTCGGTTAGCGGAGTCCAATCAAAGCAACCAGGTAACCGAGTATCTCAAGTGCTGAACACTTTGTTTATAGGAGAACTTACGTTTCAACAGCAGGTAGCGATATTAGGAATACTGGCTGCGACGATTCTAATAATTAAAACTATTCTTTCGGTTATATTCACCAGGAAAATTCTGCATTTCTTAAGCCAACGTTCCTCAGCCATTACAAATCGACTGCTATCTAAATTTTTCAATCAAGATCTAGTGAAAATACAAACAAATTCGTCACAGGAGAATTTGTATTCAATGACTGTTGGCGTGCAATCAATAACCGTCGGATTAATTGGATCGACTATCTCTTTGTTGTCCGATTTTTCTATGTTGATGATTCTGTTTATTGGACTATTTGTCGTTGATGCTTATTTAGCAATCTCAACAGTTTTGCTCTTCGCGATAATTGGTTTTTTTCTTCACTATGTTATGCAGAAGAAAGCAAACAATTTGGGGCAGAGGAATTCTGAATTAACGATTGAAAGTAATATGAGAATTTTAGAGATAATCGAATCATTCAGGGAAATTTCAACCCGAGATAGATCTAAGTATTATACAAATCTCATTTCTAAATTACGCCAAGAACTAGCAAGTGTAAATGCTGAACTGATGTTTATGCCCAACGTAAGCAAGTATGTAATTGAGACTTCTCTGGTGATTGGTGCAATCGTAATTGGAGGTGTGCAATTCGCGACACAGGACGCCTCTCATGCGGTTGCAGCACTTTCGGTATTTCTTGCTGCTGGAAGCCGCATAGCGCCTGGAGTCCTTAGAATTCAACAAGGTTTCATCTACGCCAAATCAAGTTTGGGAGCTGCGAAACCGACGTTGTTATTGATTGAGTCGCTAGAGAGTTTTCCTGAGCTCGATGAAACAAAAGACCAACTAAATACATCCCATACAGGATTCGATGGAAGTTTGAAGATACATAAAGTTTCATTAAAATATCCAAATCGTGATACGAGGGCTGTTGACGATTTATATCTAGAAATAGATTCAGGAACAACGTTAGCGATAGTCGGACCATCCGGTGCAGGCAAAACTTCTCTAGTTGATTTGATACTAGGAGTTATTCAACCTTCAGAAGGCGAAATTATTTTATCTGGCTATAGCCCTCGAGAAGCCATTTCCAAATGGCCGGGTGCGGTTGCTTATGTTCCCCAAAATATTTCAATTATAAACGATTCAATTAGACAGAATATTCTTCTGGGTTTTCCACGTGACTCGCTAAACGATGATCAACTATTAGAAACACTTAGATTCGCTCACTTAGAGACAATGGTTCAAAACATAGATGGTGGGCTTAATGCCCTGGTCGGAGATAAAGGTTTAAAAATTAGTGGTGGTCAGCGCCAAAGATTGGGAATCGCTCGTGCGGTTGTAACCTCCCCAAAACTTTTAGTCTTAGATGAAGCGACGAGTGCGCTGGATGCTCAAACTGAGTTTGCGATAGCTGACTCAATTCAAAAGATGAAGGGCAAGGTTACTTTAGTAATTGTTGCACACCGACTTTCAACTGTAAAGAATTCTGATGTGGTTATTTACATGGATAAAGGAAAGATTATTGCTAAAGGAAGTTTTGATGAAGTTCGAACTTTAGTTCCTGACTTTGATCTTCAAGCGAAGCTTATGGGCCTCTAGTTTTCTAAAAATATAAAGAAATATCTGGCCTAGTTGGGTTACATGGAAAATTCGCCGGCGAAGAATAGTTTCGCACTAGCGAACTAGATTCAACGCTTGGCGAAAGGACTTCTTCGCGCTTAACGTAGGTTACTTCCAATACATCAGGTACGGGTACTCCATGAATCAATGAATATCTAGCCCAATTATTTGCATGGCGATTCACGATTTGATGTGTTGCCTTTAAATTTTTCAAGCTCCTCACCACTGAATCGAAAAAATCTTTATCATTTAACTGATGAAAATGATGCAATTCAAGAACAATTTGATCAAATCTTAATAAAGTAGACTCCGTTATGTTCTCAAGAATTTCCCATTCGAATCCCTCAATATCCATTTTCAG
This sequence comes from Candidatus Planktophila lacus, assembly GCF_002288325.1. Classification (NCBI taxonomy): domain Bacteria; kingdom Bacillati; phylum Actinomycetota; class Actinomycetes; order Candidatus Nanopelagicales; family Candidatus Nanopelagicaceae; genus Candidatus Planktophila; species Candidatus Planktophila lacus. The sequence continues at coordinate 62,029 of NZ_CP016780.1, forward strand.
GATTAATGGTGAATTAGACGGAAATTGAGCGACCATTTCTTCCAATGTAATGAACGTTTCACTCGACTTTTTACCCAAGCCCTTATTGAAGAAAACTACATTTTGAGGCACGTCTGCCGGAAGGCCTGAAACTGTGTGGTCATATAGGTGAACCGTAGAGAGTCTCTTTGAAATATGAATGTCAAAACTTACATTTGTTCCTACTCCAACTGAGATGCAATTTGTACTTGGATGAATAATTGGGGAGATAGCGTAACCGCCATCGAACTTGTCGCCAACTCTAATTAAGTTGGGTTGGTTATCCTGCACCAATAAATGGCGAATTAGATCCAAATTTTCCCTTGATAATTTTGAGTACTCTAAGTCAACTGCGATCGGATATAACTTTTGAATAAAGCCGCCAAATTTAAATGCCGATAAGAAAAAAATAGCTAACTTACGCCTAAATGTCATCCCCATAGTGCAATAATAGCCTATGACGTCAGATAATCATTCGGATAATTTTCCCACTGAAACACGTAACAATAGACCTGATTGCTAGTTGAATAAAATGAATCGAATTAATGTCACATACGATAGAGAAATATTCTTGATACAAAAATATGGTGGGGTATCAAAGTATTTTTCCAATTTAATTTCGAAATTTTCAAACGATAGTTCGTTTGGAATAAAACCCCATATGACTTTTGACAGAACTGACAATTACCACCTAAAAAAAACTTTTTCAGTCTTTAAGCCTCAAAGAAAATTCTTGCAAGCGAATACTGGTTGGAGCACTTTATCCACTTTAGGTCCAGTGCGCGAATATTCTTCTCACTGGGCTGGAGGAAAGTGCAAAAGGGAACCATCTGAAATTTTCCATGCCACCTATTACCGGCCTACAAATACGGAAATGAAGTACGGGAAAAGACTTGTGGTCTCGGTTCATGACTTCATCCCTGAAAAATTAGGGTGGAACGGAGTAAGAAATCCACATATAGGGAAGGAAAAATTAGTTCGAAAATCCGACTTGGTAATCTGTGTTTCCAACGCCACCGCAAGCGACCTCATGAAATTCTACGGAATCAGCAATTCGAAAATCAGAGTAATTCACCACGGGGTGGATCTAGTAGAAACGGCGGCGGTCAAGTCTGTTCCAAGTAGGCCATCGATACTTTATGTAGGCAATCGAGGAGGTTATAAGAATTTTGAGGTTCTTGTTGAGGCGATGAAACGCGCAAAGGAATTAAATATAGATTTGCAACTGATTACAGCTGGGTCACCCTTGTCTAAATTAGAGGTTTTAGGTAATCGAGAGCTAATAGAAGGCAACCATTGGATACATTCAGACTATCCTTCAGAATCGGAACTAGGAATGCTTTATTCAAATAGCACTTTACATTGTGTGACTTCAAAAATGGAAGGCTTTGGTATGACAATTCTCGAATCTATGGCCCATGCTACACCGGTTGTTGTGAGCGATATTGATGTCTTTCGAGAAGTCGGCGGTGAAGCGGCTTGCTATTTCGACCCGAACTCCAGCGAAAACTTACTTGAGAAAATTTTATGGGCGTTAGGTGATAACACTTATAAATCTCTGAGCAACCGCGTACTCAAATACGCCGAACTAAATACTTGGGATAAAGCTGCGCAACTCCATGCGGCAGCTTACAAAAGCATCGTATGAAGAATCGAGTCTGAAAAATGGGTCTCTTAAGAAGAGTTTTGTATTTTTTTCGCGAAATTGGGGTCGATCCGTTTAAAACAGTTAATTCAGTGAAATTCTTTCCAAAATTTCTGAAAAACCTAATTCACTTTCTAATCCAATCAAGGCAGTTTAGAATTAAATTGTCTCCAGCGCTTAATGATTTTCAATCAGATTCAGGTACTGCGAAGGGCCATTACTTTTGGCAAGACTTGATTTGTGCAGGATGGATTTTTAATGAAAAACCAGATTTTCATTTTGATGTGGGATCTAGGGTTGATGGATTTATTGCTCACCTAACGGTATTCATGAAAGTTTCTCAATTAGATCTGAGGGGTTTGAATTCTAAAGTACCCAACTTGACGTTTCTCAAGGGTGATGCGCAGAAACCGCTGAGTCAATTTTGGAGGCAATTCGATTCCGTTTCCAGTTTACATTCAATTGAGCATTTTGGATTAGGACGTTATGGTGATGAAATTGACGTAAATGGTCACGTTCGAGGATTAGTTAACATTTCTGAATGTGTGAAGGCCAACGGTTTGCTTTATGTGAGCTTTCCAATCGGAAAACCGAATGTTGAGTTTAATTCCCAAAGAGTTATTCACCCAATGTGGCCGATAAATCTTCTAGAAGATTTTAAACTGGAAAAATTTATCCTTATTCCCTGGAGTGAAATTCCAATTAATGATGTGCTTCCAGGGGAAGTGAATCTTGATATAAAGGGCCAGGCGGGCTTGTATTGCTTCCGACGGGTTAGGTGACTTAACCCGAAGTTTCTAGCGGGGTCTGCGTCGACGCTCAGATGAGTTGGGACGTGGCTTTCTAGAACCTCGATTTGGGCCTTTGTTTTCAACAATTGGAGCAATATAGGGAATCCCTGAAGGTTCTTGCGCTCCCGTGATTCGCATCAAATCTTGATCTAGAGGTTTAACCCCAACAAACTTAGGCGTTACTCCCGCTCGTGACGTGAGCCCTCCAACAGATTTCTGTTGTTTTGTGGTCGCCAGAGTTACCACCGCTCCTGCTTCACCCGCGCGTGCTGTACGTCCTGAACGGTGTAAGTAATCTTTATGATCCGTTGGTGCATCAACGTGAACAACTAGTGAGATTCCATCGACGTGAATACCGCGAGCAGCAACATCTGTAGCTACTAGTGCTGCATTTGCTTGCTGCTTAAACAATGCAAGAGTACGCGTGCGAACTGCTTGTGATTTTCCACCGTGTAAAGCGCCTACTGGAACACCCGCATGTGCAAGTTTGTCAGCAAGGCGATCTGCACCGCGTTGTGTTTTTACGAAGAGAATTGTCTTTCCGTTACGAGCTGCAATTTGATTTGTGATGTCATCTTTATCGCCAGGGTGCATGACGAGTACATAGTGCTCCATTGTTGATACTGATGCGCGATCATTTTGGAGTGAATGTGTCTTTGGGTTATTTAGGTACTGGCGAACTAAAGCATCAACGCCGCGATCGAGAGTTGCAGAGAAGAGAAGGCGCTGGCCATTTGGCTTTGCTTGATCAAGGATTTCTTTAACGACAGGCAAGAAGCCCATATCTGCCATTTGATCGGCTTCATCAAGAACTGTGATCTCTAGATCATCAAGTTGTACTTCGCCCTTATTAAGCAAATCGATTAAACGTCCCGGTGTTGCAACAAGAATTGCTGTTGCTTTACGCATCGCCGTAATCTGCTTTGCGTAGGGCATTCCACCTGCGATAACTACAGAATCATGACCAATTGAACGTGCAAGAGGAGTTAGAACCTCATCAATTTGCTGTGCAAGTTCGCGTGTTGGAGTTAGAACTAAAGCCAGCGGCTTATGTGGTTTAGCCGCTTTTCCACTGATATTTGTGAGCAACGCAAGGCCGAAAGCAAGAGTTTTTCCTGATCCTGTTTGTCCGCGACCAAGGATGTCATGGCCAGCAAGGGCGTCAGGAAGTGTTGCGATTTGAATTGGGAATGGACTCGTAATGCCTTGTGCATTAAGTGCGTTGGCAAGTGCTGGCGCTATACCAAGGTCACGGAAAGTAGTTGTTACTTCGGATAATGGAGTTGCATCAATCAAATTTGCGTCAGCCAAGTTTGCTGAGATGTAATTGTCATCTACACCAAAATCCACCGCTGCATTGTTATGAGTCTTGAAAGCCTTGCGATCATCGCGAGCATAAGCAGGTGACTCGTTACGACGATCACGAACTGGCTTTGCAGGTCGCTCTGCACGGTAATTTGATGCTGAAACATCTGGTGCTGATTTATGTTTTACAAAAGTTTGCTTTGAAGGTGCACCTGGTTTGTATTTCTCGCGCTTGCCAGGGATAAAGTTTGGGCGACCATCATCTGTGCGAGCTACGCGTTCTTTAGCTGCATCACGACGAGTTGTCGGACGAGTATCTGGCTTTTTGAATTCTGGACGTGCTGTGCGTTCGTTGCGATCTGAAACAAATTTCTTTGCGCGCGATTCTGGCTTAACTATTTCGTCACGAACTTCGCGTGGCTTTGATGCTGTCTTTTCCTGATAACGCTTTGCACGCATCTTTGAACGCTCTGTTAAACGTGCATCCTTCTTAGAAAGAGTTGATGTATCGATATCTGAATAACGTTTTGTCGCTGGCTTGCTAGCTGGCTTTGAAGAAGCTGCTTTGAATGGCTTTGCCGCTGTGCCTTTACGTGCTGATTTTTCTGCACTTGTATGGCGTGGCTTTGAAACTGGTGTTCCAGCAGAAGACTTCTTTGCGCGGGGCTTACCGGCTTTGGCAGATGCTGCTCTGCGGGCTTTTCCGGGCGCGGTTGTACGTGGCTGTAAAGACATAGAAATGCATACCAATCGAGACGACAAGCGCGTCTCGGGTATGGCCTCGAATGGGCCAGGGCGTTGATAAGACTCGCAAGTAAGTGGCCACTCGGCTCACTTTGGGGGGAAGTTCATCGATGCGGGGTGCGTCGACCATCTTAGTTTATCAGGAATTTCCAAGAGCAACTACCAGCGGCCCATTTAACGCAATAGTTCTGATTTAAGGGCTCATTCGCGCGGGGGAAGTCAAACTCAAAATTAACGTTTATGGTTAGTCGTTATTGCGTAGTATCTGCGAATGAGCGTTAACATAAAGGAACTTAGATGCGACTCTCTGTATTAAAAAAGATTGTAATTAAATCATTTTCATGGTTGCGCCCAGCGATGAGTGGACAATTCATTAAATTGCATCAGCAAAGTATTGGATTCGGTTACGACTCAGGTATTGAAAATGAAGTTAAAGTTTTTTCGAATGAGCTTTCTAAATTAATGATTGAAGAAATAATAATTCTTGATGTTGGGGCCAATTCAGGAAATTGGACCCGAAACTTAAAAAATTATTTTCCTGATTCTGAAATCCATGCTTTTGAACCTTCAAAATCAACTTACGCCGTTCTTCTGGCTTCAACTAATAATTTAGAGAAGGTTTCTACCTATAATTTTGGCTTTGGAGATCTGGAACAATCGCAACAGCTTTTCTACGAGCAGGAGAAAAGCGGTATGGCAAGTTTATACAAAAGAGATTTAAGCCATATCTCAATAGACTTTAACAAGTTCGAAGAAGTTCATATTAAGCGTTTGGATAACTGGTTGACTGAATCAAAGGTTCGCGCAAATGTATTGAAAATAGATGTAGAAGGTCATGAGCTTGCCGTGCTGAAAGGTCTTGGGAGCTACTTAACCGAATTCAAAATGATCCAGTTTGAATTCGGTGGCACAGATATTGATTCCCGAACCTTCTTTCAAGACTTTTGGAACTTTTTTAAAGATACAAATTTCAGACTTTATAGATTAAGTCCACGTGGAAAAATCCCTATCCTGACGTACAAGGAGACGGACGAAGTCTTTAGTTTCACTACCTACTTCGCGATTGCTCAAAGATAGTAGTTTCATTTTCGCAAACTGTTCTGCGCTGAAGTTTGGCGCAACCGAACACCTGGATAATTGACATCCTTTGAGGGTGGGCAGTTGAGTGATTTCCCCTCTGGATGCTGCTAAGTTGCCATATTTGGCAAAATGTCCGTTTTGTTCCTTCCCCGCTACATCTGGGGCTAGGATTCGTAGAAGGTTATAGAGGCACCGACGGGTGTCGCTGAAGTACAAAACCGGTTAAGAAGGAAGTCCCAAAGTGGCATTTAAGAAGTCTGCAGCCTCTGCAGGTCCTCGCGTGTGGACCGTCGCAGAGCTCGGTGCTTTCTACACAGAGCACCGTTCAGAGCTTCTCGCCCACGCTAATCGCGTCCTAAAGGATTCCGCTAAGGCTGAAGAAATCACCCAAGATGCCTTGATTAAGTTCATGCTTGCAGCACCAGAGCTTGAATCAAATGATCATGCACTTTCTTATTTGCACCGCACTATCGAAAACCTCTGCATCGACTTGTTCCGCCTAGAAGGTCGTCGTCCTAACCTTGTGGTTATCGACGATGCCCAGGCTGAAGTTGAAGCTGCATGGCAGGTAGACGGTGATCACTCACAAGCACTTTCTGCTGCTGAAGATGCAGCAATTATTCGTCAAGCACTTGCACTTCTTTCTCCTGCAGAGCGCGCAGCGCTTGTTATGTGGGAAATGGAAGGCCGTTCAACCGAGGAAATCGCAGCAGAACTTGGCATCAAGGAATCTGCAGTGCGCCACACTGTTTCTCGCGCTCGCGCTTCCCTTCGCCGTGTTCTTTCAGAACTCGTTATCGACGAAGAGCGTGGCCTAACAGCGCTCGACATGCTTTCTACTACCTATAAGAAGGCAGCAGAGCTTGCTCAGAAATCTTCGAAGGTGGCTCTTTCTCTTCTTCTAGTTGTGACAGCTTTCCTTGGCTTTAACTCAATGACCGGCCGCGAAGGAGTAACAATTACTCCTTCTGCTCCATCAGAGATCGCATCAGGCCCAGTTGCTGGATCATCTGATGCCGTTGCTCCAGTTGAGGCAAGCACCCCAACACCTTCTATTTCAATGCCAGCTAAGAAGTCCAGCACCATGGTCTCTGGCGTGGCAATCAAGTCAGCCAAGCTTGTTTTCCCAGGCTTGGACGAAAAAGGCATCCCAACAGGTTTCACTGTTGCGAGCCAAGACGGCACCCCAGGCACCATCCGCGTTAATAAAAATACGCCGGTTGCCACTGAAGCCGGAACAGAGTTGACCACCCAGGCCATAACAGCGGTCGGTGGCCCAAATGTGATGATCTCTCAGAGCATCACAGTGGATGGCAACGGCACCACTTACCTCGTAAATGGGGTTTCAGCTGGTGTTGCAGGAAGCTGGACCCCTCTCAACCTAGGCGCCACAACTGCCGATTTTGAGCGGATGTCCAACGGGCAGTACCTTGTGACCGTTAGAATTCTCGTAGTCTCAACCCCAACTTCAGAGTTCTTTATCCCCGTGGGCAACCGCGGCTTCGACCTAACAGGTCCTATAAAGTCGATTACAACTCGACTAGTTCTCAATGCAGGCAAGACACAAATTTTGGCTCAGTCAGTACTTGTGACTGAAGACAAGAAGTAAAAGGTAAAACGGTGAAGCACGTGAAATTTCACCTAAATAGATTTCTCCGTCGCGTCCGGATACACGGCGGGGAATTTGATACATCAGCACGTGCGATGTATCGAGTGAGTGAAAAAGGCTCTCTCATGTCATATGAGAAGGCATTTAACACTCGAGCCGACCTACGGATCGTCCGTGGTTCGACTATCGAAAGGAAACAAATGTCTACAAAGACAACTTTCAAGCGCGTAGCGCTTGTAACTGTTGCTGCTTTGAGCTTCGGTACGATGGCATCAGTATCGCCAGCGTCTGCAGCTGGAGCAACAGTTCTTACAACAGTGAAAGTTTCTGACGCAACCGTTTACGGTTATGTTGGCGAAACTTTGACAGCAAAAGTATCGGTTACTGCAGTTGGTGCAACAGGTGGCGCACTATCAGCAGATGATTCAATTACTTTGACCGCTGCAATCACAAGCATTTCAGGTTCAGCAGTCGCTGCCCTTACAACCACAGGTGCAACACAATCTGTTGATTCTGTTAACGCAGATTCATCTACAGGAACAAGCCAGCTTGCGGTCGACAAGTTCCGTTTTGTTGAATCTACAACAGCCGGAATCTTGCTTTCTGAAGGATTTGCACCATCTGTAAAAACTTCTGTTAACTTGAGTGGACTTGATACGAAGACTGCATTCACTGCGGCTTCACTTCATTTCCGCCCATCAACAACAGGTACCTACAAAATCACAGTTACCCCAAGTAACCGCCAAGCTGGTGGATCAGTTACTCACACAGCAGGCGTAATCACATTCGTGGTTCTCTCAGCTGGTGCAGCTACATCTGATGGTGCCCTAGTTACTTCACGTGGCACTGCAAACGGTGTTGCTGGTGCAGGTAACTACAACCAGGTCAAGGTGACTGGTCAATCTGGCGCAACAGCGCTAGGAATGCGTGTTGTTGTAACTGGTTCAGTAATTGAAGCAGCAGCAGCAAACGGAACACTTTCAACCGATAAGACCACATTGACAATTCCTGGTGTTACATCAGGCGCGATCAACCAAGGTCTAATCAACGTTCTAACACCAACAGTAGGAACTGTCACAGTAAATACTTACCGCGAAACAGCAGTAGGTACTTACTCAGCTACAGCTGATTCAACTGTAACAATCACAGTTCGTGCAGCTGCACTTACAGGTACAGCAACAACTAGCACGACATACATGGCAGAAGGAGAAGCAACAGAACCTGATGAAGATACTGATGCTGCTGTTGTTGCTCTAACAACTGTGCCTTCAATCTCAAACACAGCTGATCTAACCGCTGCAGTGGCTCGTATTCAGGTAATTCAATACGATGCTCTCGAAGCAGTAGCTTCTTCATCAAAGACCTTGGCTGTTACAGCTGAAGTCACTGGTGCAGGACGTGTCGGTTCAACTGCTGATGCTGTAGGTGCGACTTCAGTTATCGCACACCCAGCAGGTACTTCAACAACTACTCAGGCTGCAACTAGAGACTTCTACGTCTTCGCAGACGGTCGTTCAGGTGAAGCCACAATCACAATCAAGGTTGGCGGAGTCACAACGTTGACTCGTAAGGTTGCGTTCTTCGGAGCAGCAACACAGTTGAAGCTAAAGGCCGCTACAGCAGCAGCTCCAAACCCTTCAAAGTCATACCTAGCAGTCGGCGGAACAATGACAATCTCTGTAGTTCCTTATGACGCTAATAACGTCAAGTTGTCTACAGTGGCTGTTACCGCAACAAGCGAAACAACAACAATCGCAACAGTAGTTGCTTCAGCTACAGCTGGAGACGTAACTGTTACAGGTGTTGCTGTCGGTAAGACAAACATCACTATCAAGAATTCAACTCTTGGTACTTTGGTTGTTCCAGTTGAAGTTACAAAGTCAACAGGTGTTGCAAAGCTAACACTTGACAAGACTTCAGCTCAGCCAGGCGAGAAGGTCACATGGACTATCACAGCTACAGACGTCAACGGACGCCCAGTTGCTGATGGAACAAGCATTGCGCTCTTCTCATCTATCACAGCAAACATGTCAGTTACAGGACTTCCAACAGGTAGCGAAACGCTTACCGGTGGAATTTCAACAGGTTCATTCTTTGCACCTACATCAGGTTCAGGAACACTGACAATCACTGCTACACAAGGCACAGCACATGACACATACATCGCAGGCCTAAAGGCTGCAACAGCTGCTGGTACTACATACACAGCTGTTAAGGATGTTGTGGAAATGTCTGTTGTTAACGCAGCAGTAGATGCAGCAGCAGCTGCAGCAGAAGAAGCAACAGCAGCAGCAAATGATGCTACTGATGCAGCTCTATCTGCAGCAGAGGCAGCAGAGGCAGCAACAGCTATGGCACAAGAGGCCGTAGATGCAGTTGCTGAGCTTTCAGCATCAGTCACTAAGTTGATCTCAGCACTTCGTGCACAGATCACTACATTGACTAACCTCGTAGTAAAGATCCAGAAGAAGGTAAAGGCTTAATTAGCCTTGATCTTCTAAAGATCTAGAACCGAAACCCGGCTCCCTCTTCGGAGGGGCCGGGTTTCGGCCTTTCTAGGCAAGTTTGTGGGTAATAAATAGTTAAGTAGAAAGTAAGATTGGGGTTATGTTGAAATTAGAAATTGAGAAACCAGTTGCTCGCCTATTAGCCTTTGGCGCGCCATTCATTTCGATATTCCTTCTGATCGACCAAGTATCTGATCCGGTCAACGTCACGAAGATGGCCGCCTTATCCGTAGTGGCATTTGGTCTGGCTGCGGCCGTGTTGGTGAAGTCTCCGCGAATGCTCTGGTCTGATGCAAAGTTACAGGTAATCGCTGCGCTCGGTTTCATAGTTTTCTCGATCAGCGCCGTATTAAATAGTGCATCTCCGTTGGGGCAAAACTTTTATGGAACCTACGGTAGAAATACTGGATTTCTAACTTATTTTTCTTTAACGCTAGTTTTTCTAGCGACGCTAGTTCTGCGCCGCGCTGAATCATTTAGAAATATCTTGTACGGGCTACTCGCTGCAGGATTGATAAATGTTGCATACGGCGCTTGGACGATTACTTTCGGCGATTTTGTCTCCTGGAACAATCCATATAACCGAATCCTTGGAACATTTGGAAATCCAAACTTTATCGGGGCATTCTTAGGAATTTTTGCATCAGTTCTGGTTGCATATCTATTAACCCCTGGTACCAAGATTGCGGTACGAATAGCTGGAATCGTGATTCTGATTGCCACATTCCTTGAAATTAAATCCTCACTTGCGGTTCAGGGCATAGTCGTGTCAGGTGGCGGAATTGCGCTAGTTATTTTTTATTATTTAAGATATAAATTTACAAAGTGGACGGTTCCATTTATCTACCTAGGATCCGTTGCCGTAGTGGGCATTTTTGCACTGATGGGTGCACTTCAAAAAGGACCACTAACCAGCCTTGTGTATAAGACTTCTGTCTCTTTGCGCGGTGAATATTGGCAAGCCGGAATCAACATGGGTAATTCACATCCGCTAACGGGTATTGGCATGGATTCATACGGTGATTGGTATCGCAGATCACGGGATGCCCAAGCTTTGATATTACCTGGACCAAATACGACCACGAACGCTGCGCATAACGTATTCCTTGATGTCTTTGCGTATGGCGGATACCCGCTGTTTATCGCATACATGGCTTTTTTTGTCATGAGTTTGATTGCCGCGATTAAGTTGACGTTTATTCAAAAGGAATTTAACTTCGTAAAGGTTGGACTAATTGTTGCTTGGATTTGTTATCAAGTTCAGGCTCTGATTAGTATCAATCAAATTGGACTCGCTGTTTGGGGTTGGGTCACAAGTGGCGCACTCATTGCCTATGAATTCTCGACTCGAATCGCCCAAAGTGAGTCAACTTCTAAAGTGAGCGCTCGGAAAACTGTCAAGAATAATCCTTTAATTTCACCACAGATGTTGATTGGGCTAGGCATGGTCGTGGGAATAATTATCGCAATTCCACCGCTAAGTGGAGACATCAAATGGAGGGAAGCGCTCAAAGCACAAAACGCCGATTTGGTGACTGTTGCCCTCACTCCTTCTTATATGAGTCCGTCTAGCAGCAATTTGTATATAAACGCTACCCAAATTTTTGAACAAAATAATCTTCCAGCTATGGCGTACAAATACGGCAAGCTGAATACCGAATATAACCCTAATTATTTCGATGCATGGCGTCTTTTATACGCTTTGAAAAACGCCACCCCCGAAGATCGAAAGCTAGCAAAAGAGAAGATGATTGAACTTGATCCACTAAATGAGGAATGGAAGAAACTTCCTTAATGGCCAAAGTTGCAATCATTGGTCAGGGCTACGTTGGTCTAACTATCGCGGCGTTCGCATCCAAGGCGAATGAAGTGGTGGGATTCGATAACAATCAAAGAGTCGTTGACCAGCTAAATCAAGGCATTTCGCATATCGAAGGCGTTGATAGCGCAGCGTTAAAGTCTGCGATTGCAGCCGGAAATTACCGAGCATCGACTAGCGGATCAGATATATCAGAGGCCGAAATAGTTGTGATTGCGGTTCCAACACCGCTTGATGCAGACCGAAAGCCAGATCTGGCGTTCATTGAGTCAGCATGCAAAACAATTGCAGAAAACATTACACATCCTGTTTTGGTGATTAATGAGTCAACTTCTTTTCCGGGCACGATTCGCAATTTTATTAAGCCGTTGATTGAGAAGTTATCGGCAAACAAAATTGAGCATTTATATGCGATTTCACCTGAGCGTGTAGATCCTGGCCGCGTAGATTGGGATCAGAAGAACACTCCTCGTTTGTATGCGGGTTTAACACCTGAGGCCTCGAAAAAGACTAGAGATTTTTATTCAACCTTTTGTGACAACCTGGTTGAAGTTTCATCGCCTGAAGTTGCAGAAGCGGCAAAGCTTTTTGAAAATACATTCAGACAGGTAAATATTGCCCTTGTAAATGAATTTGCTCAGATCGCACATGCCCTGGGTATTTCAGTCCACGAGACTTTGGAAGCCGCAAATACGAAGCCGTATGGATTTATGAAATTCAATCCAAGTGCAGGAGTTGGCGGCCATTGCATCCCGGTGGATCCTTCTTATCTTGCTCATGTCGCTGAAGGTTTAGGTGTGCCCGCGACATTTATTGAGCGCGCAAACGAAGTAAACCTCGAGATGCCTAAATATGTTGTCGCTCGAGTTGCTGCAGATAATGGTGGATCTTTAAATGGCAAGAACGTGCAAGTAATAGGTGTTGCCTATAAACCAAACGTGGCTGATACCCGCGAGACCCCAGCAGAGTTGGTTATTGAAGAACTCAAGCGCCAAGGAGCGAAAGTTACTTGGCATGATGCAGTTGTTGGCTCTTGGCACGGGGAAGAATCAACTGGTTTGGGTGGCTCAGAGATCGCAATAGTTGTTACTTTGCATGATGCGGTTGATAAGAAAGCCGTGCTTGCAAGTGCTCCGTATGTTTTTGATACAACCGGAAAGTTAACCGGCGCTAAAGGTTTGTAGTCTTACTTCTTCATCTCAGCAGCAACATCATCAATAATCGAATCCAGAGTATTTTCTGGTGACCAGCCGATTGCGTTTTTGATCTTGGTGATATCTGGAACGCGGCGCTGCATATCTTCATAGCCAGCGGTGTATGCCTGATCGTATGGAGTGTAGGTCAGCGTTGAATTTGAATTAGTGCGCTCAATAATTTTTTCAGCAAGTTGTTTGATTGTAGTTTCGCCAACTCCACCGATGTTGTAAACCTCACCGATTGTTGAATCCGTCTTTGCAATTGTGATGATTGCGCGCACAGCATCGGAAACGTGGCAGAAGACGCGAGATTGGGTTCCATCGCCGTAGATTGTGATTGGCTCGTTCTTAAGTGCTGATTGCACGAAGCGCGGCAGAACCATTCCGTAGCGGCCGGTTTGACGTGGACCAACCGTGTTAAAGAGGCGAATAGTTGTAACTTTGAGTTGCTTGGTTAGAAAGAGCGCGTGAGCGATCGCTTCTTCAAGCGCTTTGGCATCTGAATAAGTCCAGCGGATCTTTTGTGGAGGACCGACTACGCGGTCATCTGTTTCAGATAAAGGTTGCTTTGGATTCTTTCCGTAAATCTCAGATGTACTTGCGATGATGATTCGCTTTTTTAATTTGGTGGCAGCGTTTAGAACTACTTCAGAACCTGTGAAGTTGGTTGAAACTGATTCGATTGGGTTTTCAAGGATTGTGTTTACGCCAAGAGCTGCGGCCATGTGCAGAACGAGGTCGGCAGGGGCCATGGCTTTTTCGACGAGGGCGACATCGCGGATATCGCCTTGGTGGATTTCGATCTGATCTTTGATGTGGGCGATATTGGCTGCAGATCCCGTGGACATGTTGTCGAGGATCGAGACCTGGTGGCCTTCCTTGAGCAGGGCATCACATAGGTGAGAACCGATAAAACCGGCTCCACCGGTGATGAAAACGCGCATGAGGTGAAGTCTATCGGGGCAGGTGTGGAAATTTAGGGGCTGGCTCTCTGTAAGGGCTCAGATAGTTCACAGATAGATAGGGCAAGGTTTGGGTATGAAATCGGTTGCGGGCGTTCGTAAGTATTCGAGTGCAGGCACCGATTGGGCTGCCTGGTTGTTGGGTATTGGGTTGGGGCTCACCCTGGCGTTGCAGTTAACGACGATGAGCCATAGCGATATCACTTCGGTTTATGCAGTGATTGCTTCGGTGTCGCGGGCGGCAGCGCTGGTTGGTACTTACTTTGCGATTGTCGGCATTTTCTTGGTGGCGCGAATTCCGTGGGTAGAACGCGGGGTCGGGCACGATCGTTTGGTTACATGGCATCGCAAGTTGGGGCCATGGAGTTTGTATCTAATTGGTTTTCACGTGCTGTTTATAGTTTTGAGTTTTGCTGGGCAAGATCATGTGGCGTTGGCAGTTGAGATGTGGCGGATGCTCGGTAACTTCGAGTGGATGTGGTGGGCGCTCGCCGGATTTATTTTGATGGTGGCAGCTGGAGTTACGTCTTATAAGAAGGCGCGCGCCAAGATGAGTTATGAAACTTGGTGGACGGTTCACGTTCTTACTTATTCAGCGATTGCGGCATCGTTTATGCACCAGGTGATTAACGGGCAGATGTTTATCGATCATCCGCTTAATCGCGCGTACTGGACGTTTCTATATGTGGCGATGGGCTTTTCGATTTTATGGTGGCGTATCGGTATTCCTTTGGTGCGCTCGCTGCGCCATAACTTGCGCGTTGAGAAAGTTGTTGTTGAAGGACCTGGCGTTATCTCGGTTGTGATGAAGGGGCGCAAGCTCACTGAACTTGCAGCAGAAGGCGGACAGTTCTTTGGTTGGCGCTTTGCAGCTAAGGGACATTTCTTGATGTCGCATCCTTATTCTTTGTCGGCAGCTCCTACTGCGCATTACCTGCGAATCACCGTCAAAGATTTAGGTGATCATTCAAGATCACTTGCTTCGCTTAGTGCGGGGACGCGAGTCTTTGTGGAAGGGCCATATGGCGCCTTTACTGCAGGGCGCGCGACTATGCCGCATGTGGTGTTGGTGGGTGGCGGTGTTGGAATCACGCCGGTGCGCGCATTGATGGATGAGTTTAAGAACGGTGTGCAGATGGATGTTATCTATCGAGCATCGCGTAAAGAAGATTTGGTTTTAAAGGAAGAGCTCGACTATTTGGAGTATCACTCAAATGGTTCTATTCGGGTGCATTACTTAGTTGGGTCGCGTAAGGAGCATCCGATGGATGCCAAGGCGCTAAAGGCTTTGGTGCCGCGGATTGCTGATGCCGATATCTATATCTGTGGCCCTGGGCCGTTGGTGGAGGCGGTAAAGGCTGCAGCAGATGATCTGGGTGTGCCGAAGAATCGATTCCACGATGAAGCGTTTGCATTTCATAGTGAGTAAAAGTTTGGCGATAGTCGCAGTCGAAGTTGTGGCTTCGTTAAGGGTTTTCACAGGAGAGCACGGGAAGGTTTGCATATGAAACGCGCGATACTGATTGCAACCGGAACCGTTGGTGGGTTGGGTGCGGTCTTGGCGATTACGCCGCCGACATTTACATCTACTGAAAGTTCTTCGATGGCGCTGCCGGGGGCTGCGGTTGATCCTGCAAGCACTGCATCGACACCTGCTGCAACGCAGAGCGCTACGCCAACAATGTCTGCGACTGCCGCTGCGACTGCGAAAGCAACTCCAAGTAAATCTGCGGCGACGAATAATTCACAGAGCCAAACTTCGGCTGCGACTCCAACTAAGGTGGCAGCTGCACCGGCAGCGAAATTGGTTAGCGGAACATTTACTGGTGATTCAGTTGATGTGCGCTACGGATTTGTTCAGGTGAAGATAACTGTTGAAAACGGCAAGATCACTGATGCGCAGGCTGTCACGGCGCCATCAGGGCGTAATGATCGATGGACGCAGATGTCAGTGCCGGTACTGCGCCAGCGCACCTTGGCTGCGCAATCGGCGAATATTTCGGGAGTATCCGGTGCATCATTTACTTCATACGGTTGGTACACGTCGCTGGCTAGCGCGCTGGCAAAGGCGGGGATGTAAGTTAACGACGTGGTGCGTAAGCGATATGAGATAGACGTTTGGGGCACCGTTCTCTTTTTAGATTTGGGTTCGAGCAAAGTTGACGAGGCTGCGATTGATGCGGCGGTTGAGGGCGTTAAGAAATTTGTTCACGGGCTTGATGAGGATTTCTCGACCTATAAAGATGGTTCGTTTGTATCGCGTTTGCGACGTGGAGAAATCTCGATTGAGCAATGTCCGACTGATGTGCAAGAGGTTTGGCAGCTATGTGCGGTTGCGCGCGATTTAACGGGTGGGGCATTTGATCCGTGGGCGGTTGCGGGTGGTTTTGATCCATCTGGTTATGTGAAGGGATGGGCGGCAGATCGTGTTGCTTTGATGTTGATGGACGCGGGCTGCGAGAACGTGCAGGTAAATGCCGCTGGTGATTTAACGCTGCGTGGTGGTGTTGTTGAAAAGGGTGTGGCGGGGCCGTGGAAGATCGGTGTTGTTAATCCCGATAATCGCCAAGAAGTTCTGCGGATATTTGAGATAAATGATGGCGCGATTGCGACGAGCGGAACATACGAACGCGGGGCGCATATCTTCGATCCGCACTCCGGCACGATTGCAATCGGTGCGAAATCAGCGACGGTGCTTGGGCCAGATGGTGGGTTAACGGATGCGCTGGCTACGGCGTTGATGGTTGCAGGTGAAGATGGTGCGGGATGGTTTGGACAGCCCGAATTAGCGGAATATTCAGCGTGGGTTATCGATCGCCATAGCGGTGGCGCTTGGGGCGTAGGGCCAGCAATTAGATAGGGCAAGATAAGCCAATGGTCGAAACTACTGGGGGCTTTACCAGCGCAGGTCTTGCGCGAGAGGCCGAGGCTTTGGTTTTGCCGTCGTTGACGCAGGCGCAAGCGATTGAAATTGGCGAGATTGGTTTTGCTAAAGCTAGTGCACGGGCGTTGCCGATAATTGTGGAAGTTCGATTAGGTGACTGGACTGTTTTTAAAGTTGCCCTGCCGGGTTCTAAACCAGATAACGATTCTTGGGTGGCGCGTAAGGCGCGCGTTGTGATGGCGACAGGTAAGTCGACGATGCATGTACGAGTAGATGCTGAAGAACGTGGCGTTGATTGGTATTCAGAAACAGGTTTGAGCGAAGAGCTGCATGCTATTCACGGTGGTGGACTTGCTTTAAACGTTGCGGGTCAAGGTTTGGCAGGAATATTGCTGATTAGCGGTTTGCCGCAAGTTGAAGATCATTTATTAGGCGTTGAAGTAATTACCGAATACTTGGCACGTCAAGGAGAAAATGCATGAGCATCTGGGTTTGCGGAGAAGTTTTAATTGATTTGTTGCCGGGCACACCAGAGCGCATTGCTGTAGTTGGTGGCGGACCTGCAAATACCGCAAAGGCGCTGGCGCGACTTGGCCACGATGTTCACTTCATTGATGGAATCTCAACCGACGATTATGGAGTTTCTGCTCGCGCAGAACTATTGGCAGATGAAGTAAAACTAGATTTAGCTTTGACGAGTGATAAACCAACTTGTTTGGCGATTGTGTCAATCGGTGCCGATGGTGGTGCGACGTATGAATTTAAGATTGATGGCACATCAACATTTGATTTTGGTTTGAACTGGTTGCCTGATCCTTCAGTGCATAAGCCAAATGTGCTTCACATCGGCACTTTGGTAACGATTATTGAGCCTGGGGCAAGCGTTTTATACGATTGGGCGCTGCAGGTGGCTGAGTTTGCACCGATCGTCTTTGATCCAAATATTCGCCCATCTGTAATGGGAGATCGCGATCTTTATCAGGCAGCCGTTGAAAAATGGGCGGCAATCTCAAGTGTTATCAAGGTCAGCGATGATGATTTAGCTTGGTTATTTCCTGATCAGAAGTATGAAGATGTGGCCAAGCGCTGGGTTAAAGATGGTGCAGCACTCGTTGTGGTTACACGTGGTGCAAATGGTTCGATCGGCTTTACCGAAGGTGGAAGTGAAGAAGTACCTGGAGTGAAAGTTGATGTAGTTGACACTGTTGGTGCCGGTGACACTGTGGGTGCGATCATTGTTGAAGCGATGGTGCAAGATGGAATTTTATCTTTGCAGGGTGAAGGTCTAAAGAAAGTCTTGGCGCGCGCCGCAGCAGCTGCCGCGATCACGTGTTCTCGTGCGGGGGCGCAACCTCCTTACAAGCACGAGCTCGCAAAACTCTAAGAGGGTGTGCAATGCAATATATCGATGATGCAGAATTTCAAATCGCAATTGATCTAGATAACGGCGCGCGCATTACATCGATTACTTGGCGAGATATGCAATTTGCAGTTCCTTATCGTGGAGACCCACTAACTCATGGTTGGTATGCAATGGGTCCGTGGGCTGGGCGAATTCGTGACGGAATCATGTTTGGCGCAGATGGTGAAGAGATTCAATTACCAACAAATGTTGTGCCGCCGCATGCGATTCATGGTTATGGATTTACTTCTTCGTGGCAAGAAATTGGTCCGGGGCGTTCTTTGCTGCATCTACCAAAGCCTTACGGTGGCGCAACTATCGAACAAACCATTGAAGTTTTAGATGATGCTGTTCGTTGGTCACTTGAATATGACCCAGGTGATTGCAAGTTGCCGGCATGGCTTGGAATGCACCCTTGGTTTCCGCGCGATCTCGATCGTGGCGGCAGCGCAGAGATCGAATTTAAAGCTGCGAAGATGCTCAAGCGCGATGAAGATGGAATTCCCACCGGTGAATATGTTCCGCAACCTGTGGGTCCTTGGGATGATGCATTTACTGAAATTCAGGGCGTCCCAGCGATTGTCTGGGAAGACTGCGCGCGCATTGATGTTGAATCCGATGCGGCTTGGTGGGTTGTCTATAACGAAGATCCCGAAGGTGTTTGCGTAGAGCCACAGACGGCGCCACCTGATGCGCAGAACTTAGGCATAAGTGGTGAGCATTACATCGAAGCGCTCTTCGTATTTTCCGAAGCGTAAAAAGAGAAAACATAGGATTGGGTTATGTCTACACAAATCGATCGTGGCCGTTTAGCCGAGCTTCGCAAAGTTGAAGAAGAGCGCTTCTTAGCAAATCACAAGAAGAGCGCGGAAGCATTTGCTGATTCGCAGAAAGTGATGCACGAAGGTGTGCCAATGTCGTGGATGGCTAAGTGGCCAGGTGCGCATCCGGTTTTCGTAAAGGAAGCAAAGGGCGCGAAGTTCACCGATATTGATGGCAACACTTATATCGATTTCTGTTTAGGCGATACCGGTTCGATGACTGGTCACTCTCCAGATGCAACGATTGCTGCGATAAAGCGCCAGGCAGATATCGGAATCACTTCGATGTTGCCAACTCTTGATGCCGCTGTAGTTTCTAAGGAACTTGCCTCACGTTTTGGTCTGCCAAAGTGGCAATTCACAGTCACCGCAACCGATGCGAACCGCCACGTTATTCGTTACTGCCGCCTGATTACTGGGCGTAGCAAGATCATCGTTATCGATCGCTGCTATCACGGCAGCGTTGATGAAACTTTTGCAACTTTGGATGATGCAGGAAATACAGTAAAGCGCGAAGGAAACCTGGGCGCACCTGTAGATCTTGATGTAACAACTCGCGTAGTTGAATTCAATGATTTGGCTGGCATGGAAGCGGCGCTAAAGCACGGTGATGTTGCGGCAATTTTGATGGAACCTGCGATGACCAATGTCGGCATTGTTCTGCCTGAAGATGGCTATCTCTACGCGGTGCAGGATCTTGCCAAGAAGTACGGCGCACTGTTGATCATTGATGAGACTCACACAATTTCTGTTGGTCCTGGCGGAATGACGCTAGACCTTGGACTAAAGCCTGATTTCTTAACTATCGGCAAGGCCATTGCTGGCGGTATTCCAGTTGGCACATTTGGAATGACCGATGACGTCGCGAATTCAATTAAGAAGTTAGTTGAACTAGAAATTATTGACACTGGCGGAATTGGCAGCACCTTGGCAGGCAATGCAATGTCACTTGCTGCTATGCGTGCAACGTTGAGCGAAGTATTAACAGCTGCGGCATTTAAAGAGATGATCGCACTCGGTGATCGTTGGAGCGATGGTGTTGATGCTGCGATTGCCGAATTTGATTTGGATTGGCACTGCAACCGTTTAGGTGCGCGCGGTGAGTACATCTTTAAAGGTAAGGCGCCGCGCACTGGTCGCGATGCTGCTGAATCAGGAGATTTCGAACTCGAGCAATACATTCACTTGCGCTTGCTAAACGATGGTTTCTTGTTGACGCCATTTCACAATATGGCGCTGATGTCACCGGCAACAACCGCCGCTGACGTCGATGCGCATACTGCGGCATTTCGCGCCATGTGCGCTGAATTAGTCGGCTAGTTTCTCTAACAAAAGAGAAAGCCCCACATCACTGTGAGGCTTTCCCATCCCGCTTAAGTCATCTGATTCGCAGAATAAGACTTGAGCTTATTGATTCGAGCGATTTAGCTTTCGCCAGTGATCTCACTCCCGAACCGTTGAGAAAAGTATAAAGATCGGGGCTGTGGATCACAACCTAATTTTGTCTGTGGTGTGGACGAAGGTACGCGAATGGAAAAATTCTTAATTCGCTATAGCCAGACCTACATTTTGATTGGACAACTTGAATTGATTTTGCGTTCAAGGCTAGTTAAAACTCTCAGTACTTTTTCTGAAGAAAAAGGTTACGCAGAGTGGCATCAAGTCCTTGATTCAAAAACCACCTTCGATGTAAACAGCCCGAATCCAGGTTTTGGTCTTTGGAGAGATGTTTTATCTCAGCGAAATTTCACGCGCCTCTGGCTGCCATGCACCAGACACGCCTTCTTGGATCTGCCCTTCCCAGAATCCTTTAAGACTTATCAAAAGATCGATAACCGGATGCACTATGCGACCGGGACAAGAAATCGCGCTTGTCACTTCAATTTTGCGAATGCCCGCAACGTTAAACATGAAGAAGCCAATTTAAAGTGGTTAATAAATGCCCTGGGGTAGCGATTTCCCTAGCAATAGTGGTGCCGAGCGCATAAATTTAGCCTGAACTGGCGGACTACTGAGTAGTCATACTGAGAGGCGGAAATGAAGAAAAGTTGGAAGCTGATCCCAATCGTGGCTCTTGCCATTGGTTTGATCATTCCTGTTTCCGCACCTGCCGCTGAAGATACAGAGGCATTTTTTGCAGCGTCAATCACCAGAGAAAACCCTAGTGACAAGATATTTTCTATCAGCGATGATGTTGGAATCAATTTTTCGCAACTTGGTAACTGGCCTGACAAACTATGTAGTTCTACCAAGGATCCCAAGTGTAATTTCAACGCCGTCGATAACCGTGAAGAAAACAGAATATCTGCAACCCCAATGCTAGGCCTCTGTGAGGCAGCGGCTAATGATGACTGTATTGAAAGTATCGAAATTAGTAACGATGCAACATCATTTAGAAATCTAACTTTCGAAAGATATATGCCCGATGGATTTTCAAGTCCGCTAGATGGAAATACTTTTCCTTCTGATTATTCAAAGAACTTGCCGCGCGGTGCAAATGCATCAATCTGGGTTGATAAAGAAGATGTTTCGGTATCGCCACTGAAGTACATTGCTTACTTTTCTTACGGTATGAACTACTCACCCGCATCAGGAAAATTCGAGGTAACCGATGTAAATCTTGCGATTAGACCGTTTAAAGAGATCAACGGTTTTAGGTGGGATGCTCTTTGGACAGGTAGTGGGAAGAGTGGAATTCTTTTTGACTTTAAACCCAATTCGACATTTAGAGTGGCTGTTCACGTGTCGAATGAGACTTCAGGATGGTTTAAAGCAAGATTAAAAGACTTATCAATAGAAATCACGAAACTGAATCCTAGAAACAATCGCTTAGTAGTTGCCGGGACTTCCGTGACAGTTCCGAATTTTGGAGTCGCTCGTCAAGCGGAAGGCTTAGCAAGTAAAGAGGCTGAACTCGCGCAATATTTTGGCTATTTGAAAGGTGTAGTTAGCGCTGCACCAGGGAATGAAAGAATCTTTGAATATTTAGAGTATTGGCGTCCCATTCTGAAAGATATTGCTCCGAAGACAAACACTTTCTGGACCTTAAACTCGACGCGCTGGACGAGTTCGAATAAATGCCTGAGTGATAAAACGCGCGTCTTAGGTGTCGTATCAACCAACTCGATGGGTTATGACGGCAACGCCCCTAAGTTTGTTGACGGATTCCTAAACTATCGCGTTGCGGGACTTCACTTTGCAGCAGATGGAAAGACTCTAAATCTTGGCACCTATGACCTTGTCATGCGCAGTGATGCAGCTCGTTGTCTCTACGGATTTTCAAACGCTCCAGTTTCTGCAACAGTTTCAATTGCTGGGGCTGATGGCGCACAGAACGTTGCGACAACTGTTGTAACTGAAAAAGATGGCTGGCTAAAGATGAAAGCTGCCGGATTTACATTCAGCGAGAAGCAGATAAAGGTGAAGATAACTCAGGAGCCTTCTGCGGGTGCCACTCCTGCACCAGTTGCGTCTGCAGCCCCTGTTGCAGTTGCGAAGAAGAAATCCACGATCACTTGCGTTAAAGGCAAGACAACAAAGAAGGTAAGCGCTGTTTCGCCAAAGTGTCCGGCCGGATTTAAGAAGAAGGCTTAGTCGATGAAGAGAGCTTTGGCGGCAATAGTGATTGCCTTGTTTGCTTTGGCACATCCTACGGTTACGACCGCCGCGGGTGTTATTGATGAACAATATTCGCTTAACGGCCAAGGTGACAACAGAAATAAAGTTGGCGTGTTTTTTGAAGAAAGCGTCGATACGTTGCGTATGCCTACGTTGCTCTTCGCTAATGCTATGGATAAAGATAAACCTTCGCAGGGAATCGATTTCTGTTCAAGTTTGGAAGATCCAAAATGTAGCACTGCGCAATCTGTGCTTTATTACGCACTTCTACCGCCATGCAAATCACTTTTGGAAGCGGATTGCATCGAAAGTATTTATGCAATTGTTCCAGGTTCACCCGCTCGAATTAGGGGTGTATATCGCGAATCGGTACCAAATAAAGTTGCCAATCCATATAAGGCGGATCCTGAAAATGGTTTGCCCCAAGGTTCGGTTGCAGGTGTCTGGGAAATTCCAAATGTAAAACATGGTGGAAACACAGCAGATTATGTGGCAATAGTTTCCCGTGTAGGAGCGATTAAGCGCGAAGGAACAAAATGGGTTGCAACATCAAACGGGAAAATCTCCAGAGACGGAGATTTTAGAGCTGCGATTTTTCCAACAAAAATAATCAGAGATGCGCGCTATAAATCCAATACTGCAAAAATAAGTCCAAGGTTAGACGCCAACTTTAATAGCGTACAGATTGGCCATCCAAGTCAGCTCCCATTCGATGTATGCGCTGTAGTTGGAGATGGCGTTTGCGCAATGCGTCAAGCATTCCCAGGAAACATCAAATTTGGAATGGTAATTAGATTCTCAAAGGTGATTAATGGGTGGATGCATGGACGTATTGATTCACCTGAAATTGATTACGAACTGACTAGTTACGGAACTCGAATTGATATGAAAGGAGAAGCTACCCGAGTACCTATTTTAGCTGGTTGGGCTATTCCTAGTGATTTTTCTGAGTCTGACCGCCGCCAGCACTCATACCTAAACAATGCTGATGGTTCAGGTATTTATCCTGGCGCTAGCGGGGATTACTCAATGGATCAGTTAATCATCTGGTCGAAAGTATTGAAAGACAAGGCGGTAGCAAATCCAACACAATGGATTTTCTACGATCTTTCAGAACGTGATATTGCTAGTTCCAGCGCTTGTATAAAGTCTTCAAAAACGCTTGCAGGTTTTGTAACAACAAACTCAACGACTTATACAGCTACTCCACCGATTTATAACGAGCAAACCGGAACTCTGGACTACAAAGTAGCCTCTCCGCATTTTCTTGCCGATGGAAAAGTCTTCCAAGGAAAGTACAACCTGTATATCGATTCAAAGGTTGCACGTTGTATCTATAAATTTAGTAACGCCCCAATCTCAGCATCGGTGAGTATTACTTCCTCAGATGGAGGCCAGCAGAACGTAGCGACAACAGTTGTAAATGAAGATAACGGTTGGCTCCATTTAAGTGCGACAGGATTTACATTTTCATCACCGACTTTGAAAGTAAAGCTGACTCAAGATGGATCAATTGGAACGCCAACTCCACAACCGAGTGCGGAACCTTCGGCTAGCGCTGAACCTCAAGTAGCTGCGATTCCGGTGATGAAGAAATCCACGATCACTTGCGTCAAAGGTAAGACAACAAAGAAGGTAAGTGCTGTCTCGCCGAAGTGTCCAGCTGGATTTAAGAAGAAGGCTTAGTTAAAGCCCAGGCTTGTATAAAGCGCTAAACCTTTTTCGTTATCGGCATCGACGTAAAGCATCGAGTGCTTTAAGCCTTTTGCAACGAGGTAATTAATCGCAGCAACAGAAACTGCGCGGCCGATGCCTTGATGTGCATGATCTGGATCAACTCCGACAACGTAAAGCTCGCCAACTGGCTCTTGATTTACGAAATCTTGATGGATCTTGGTCCAGCAAAAGCCAACTACTTCTTCACCTTTTACCGCGAAGAAAAAGCCTTCGGGATCAAACCAATTTTCGGCCATGCGGTTTTCTAGATCCTGCATCGCCCAATTTCCCTGATCTGGGTGGTGGGCAAATATCTTGTTATTTAGGTCGAGCCAACGTTCTTTATCGAGTGCAGGATCAAAGGTGCGAAGTGCGTATTCGCGTTTTGCAGTTGGGAGTGGATCGGTTAACGAGCGGTGGATCTTGAGAATATGGCGCATGGTGGTTAGACCCGCTCAGTAATAGGGCTCTCTTTGCCACCGTTAGGAAGTGTGAAGCGATAACCAACGTTACGAACTGTTCCGATAATTGCTTCGAATTCTGGGCCGAGTTTGGAACGCAGGCGACGTATGTGAACGTCGACAGTGCGTGTGCCTCCGAAATAATCATAACCCCAAATTTCTTGCAACAACTGTGCGCGAGTAAATACGCGTCCTGGATGCTGTGCGAGATATTTAAGAAGTTCAAACTCTTTAAATGTTAAATCAAGTGAACGGCCCTTGATCTTTGCGGTGTAAGTGCTTTCATCAATTACAACATCGCCTGTGCGAATTTCACCGGCGGTTGGATCTGCTGCAGTTAGCGCGGCAAGGTGAGTACCAATACACATACGGATACGTGCATCGACTTCGGCAGGGCCTGCGGTATCGAGCATGACATCGTCGACGCCCCAGTCTGCGCTCATCGCAGATAGGCCACCTTCAGTTGTAATTGCAATTACAGGTGCACCAACGCCGGTTGATGTAAGTAAACGTGTGAGGTTCTTTGCAGCAGGCAGATCGCGACGCGCATCAACAAAGACGATATCCATAACTGGCGAATCGATTAGGACGCTGGCTTCAGCCGGCAAGATTTTTACTGTGTGCTGCAAGAGAGCAAGTGATGGAAGAACTTCCGCGCTCGCGCCATTGGTGTTTGTCAGTAACAACACCTTGGCCATGGGATCTAGACTACCTTTGTGAAAACATTCGTTCCACTTCTTATTGTGCTGGCTGGCGCCACTGGCTTTGGCATCTGGTTTCAGCGCACGCGTGGGGAATTTCGCAAGAAGAAGACGGTAAATGGGCCGAAGTTAACGGCTGCGATCGTGGGAACCGAGCTTGGGTCGCGGGCAACGATGGTGCAGTTTTCATCAGCGTTCTGTACTCCATGCCGGGCCACTAAGGCGTTGCTCGAAGATATGGTCAAAACGATGCCAGATGTTCGCTATGCCCACATCGATGCTGAATCGCACCTCGAATTGGTGCGTGAGTTAAATATCTTGTCGACGCCAACCACTTTGTTTCTAAATGGTGCAGGCGTTGAAGTTGGTCGCGCTATGGGCACGCCTAAGCGTGCACAAGTGCATACCGCGCTCGCTGCTATTCATTAACGCCAGTTATTGCGAAATATTCGCAAGTAGCGTTTAGCGCTGATGCTCTTTATCCTTAATGAATTCAAGTAAAGGAAGAGAATATGTCAGTACAAATAGATGCAAGAGGACCAAGATTTTCGGCGGCGATTACAACTGTGGTTTTAGCAGTCGCGCTAGTTACATCAAATATTTGGGTGGCTGCATTTCAAGCAGTTGTCTTTGCGATCGGTGCAATCCGTGGTCCGCAATTTACTCCTTACGCAGTTATCTTTAAGAAGTTAATTAAGCCGCGTCTAAAGTCAGAAACAACGTTTGAAGATGTGCGTCCTCCGCAATTTGCACAGAGCATTGGTCTTGCTTTTGCACTTGTTGCCGTGATCGCATCTGTGACCGGTGCCGATGGGCTCTTTACAATCGCAGTTGGATTTGCACTTGCCGCAGCGTTTTTAAATTCAGCATTTAACTTCTGCTTGGGCTGCCAGGTATATCTACTGCTCGTACGCGCACGCGTAGCCAAATAAATCACTTAGAAGGTAGGCTCTAGCCATGGCAGATCAACACGAACTCCGCGATAAAGGCTTGCGTTTAACACCTCAGCGCGAATTAGTTCTCTCTGCGGTACGCGAACTCGGACATGCAACTCCTGAAGAAGTTGCTGAAAAAGTCCGCACGACACATCCCGGTATCAATCTTTCAACTGTCTATCGCAACCTAGAAACCCTCGAAAACGTTGGACTTGTCCAGCACACTCACTTGGGCCACGGTGGCGCGACTTATCACGCAGCTGAAGAGTTAACTCACCTTCACTTGGTTTGCGGAACTTGCGGTTCTGTTGGCGATGCGCCAATCGATGTTGCCGCAAACTTTGTTCAGAATTTATCTGATGATTACGGCTTTAAGACAGATGTAACTCACTTTGCAATTTACGGCACCTGCGCAGCCTGCGTAAAATAACATGACTGCGGTATTTGTCGAAGATGGCGTCGATAAGGGCGCCATTTGGCATTTTGGCGAACCGAATAAAGAACAGAAGGCTCTGCTTGAAGGCAAAGCGTGGGCTGATCTTTCACACCTGCAAATAATCGCAGTCAGTGGCGTTGATCGCCTGAAGTGGTTACATGATTTAACAACCCAGCATTTATCTGAACTTCCGGTTGGCCAATGGACTTCAGCGCTGATCTTGGATCCGCAAGGCCACGTCGAATATCAATTTAACTTGGTTGATGATGGCGAAACATCTTGGTTGGTTTTAGATCCTGGTTACATCGAAACTTTGATTGCTTATCTGCAGAAGATGAAATTTATGTTGCGCGTTGATGTTCGCGATGCAACAAGTGAATACGTTGTTTTGCGCGCTCCCGGTTTGGTCAATGAAATTGGTGGACCGTTTGCACTTGTTCCACGTGCCGAACTTGGGCAGATGCAAGAAACTTTTGGTGCAACCGCGATGCAGGTTGGCACTTGGGCACTTGATGCCGAACGCGTTGCGGCAGGCCGACCACGAATTGCCTTTGAAACCGACCATAAATCAATTCCAAATGAGCTTGGCGTACTTAACAAATCAGTGCATATGAATAAAGGTTGCTACCGCGGCCAAGAAACTGTTGCGAAGATCTTTAACCTTGGAAACCCACCACGTCGTTTAGTTCTGCTGCATTTAGATGGCAGCCAAGTTGTTATGCCTGCGCCAGGAACGCCTGTTATAAATGGTGAAGTACAAGTAGGTTTTCTTGGCACAGTTGCGCGCCACTTTGAATTAGGGCCAATCGCTTTAGCAATTGTTAAGCGCAATACCCCGGTTGATGCGCAGTTAACTGTCGAGGGTGTGGCCGCTTCCCAACAAGTGATTGTGCCTGCGTAAATGGCCACGATTGCACAGGGTTTAGTTGTCTTCGCCGCGATGATGGTCATCATCTGGACGGTTAGCAAGCTTTAAAGGCCGTAAGATTAAGGCGTGGAAATCGTTAGCGCCGTCTTATTGGGTTTAATCTCATTAGCAATTGGCGTCGGACTTTTAATTTACGGTTTCCGAGGACGTCGCGAATCTCAAGCACGTGATTCGCGTACATATCGAAGGGGCAGACTCTAAGTGGCTTTTACAATTCCAGAAGGTCTGCATGCAGATTTAAATCCACTTGCCTGGTTGGTTGGCACTTGGCGCGGTAAAGGGCGCGGTGAATACCCAAATATTGAAGGCTTTGAATACGCACACGAAGTTGTCTTTAACCATGATGGTCGCCCATTTCTTAACTATTACTCACGCTCTTGGATCATCGATGCCGAAGGCGAAATCATTCGCCCGGCTGCATCTGAAACAGGTTTCTGGCGCGTTAAGCCAAACAATGTTCTAGAAGTTTTGATTTCACATAACACCGGAATCACCGAAGGTTGGGTCGGGCAGTTTGATGGTCCAAAGATTCAGTTAGTTCTTGATCAAGGTTATTCAGCGCCATCTGCAAAGATTGTTACAGCGGGCGTGCGTTTATACGGTCTTGTTGCTGGCGAACTCTTCTTTGCTTACGACATGGCCGCTGAAGGACAAGAACTTCAGGCACATATCTGGTCATCGCTCGAACGTCAGTCTGAGTAAACGGTAAATAAATTATGTTTAATGACGCTGTTTTGGCCGAATACGTTCGCGATGGATTTGTAGAGTCCGAACACCGCGGTTTCTTGGCGATGTTAAATTCTGATGGTTCACTCTTTAAATCATTGGGCGATATCGATACTCAGATCTTTCCGCGTTCGACAGTTAAATGCGCACAAGCATCAGCGATGGTGCGCCATGGTCTGCAGTTAGAACCACGTTTATTAGCACTTGCCGCGTCTAGCCATTCAGGCGCTGCAATGCACATCGAAGGTGCACGCGAAATTTTGGCGAGTGTTGGACTAGGTGAAAACGCACTGCAATGTGCACTCGATCGCCCACTTGGAGAAAACGAACGTCGTGCTTGGGGAGATAACCCACCAACTCGTATCGCCATGAACTGCAGCGGAAAACATGCGGCTATGTTGGCTACTTGTGTGAAAAATGGTTGGCCTATTGAAAGTTATTTAGAACAATCTCATCCGCTGCAAGTTGCAATCAAAGAAGAGCTTGAAAAACTAGCTGGGGAAAGAATTTCTTTTACTTCAACTGATGGCTGTGGTGCACCGTTGTTTATGCTTTCGGTAATTGGTTTAGCTCGCGCAATCCGTGCGATAACTATTTCAACGGATCCAATCCATCAAGATGTTATGGATGCAGCTCGCAAATTTCCAGAAATGGTTGGTGGCGCAGGTCGCCATAACACTGAGATGATGCAACAGGTGCCTGGCTTATTTATGAAAGATGGCGCAGAAGCGGTCAATGTCTGTTCATTGGCTGATGGGCGCACATTCGTATTTAAAGTAAGCGATGGCTCACTCCGTGCATTCCGAACGATCGTGCATGCCTGTTTAAATGAATTTGGAATCGATACACTGCTAACCCCAGAAAAAGTCATGGGCGGCCCGCGTGTAATCGGCACTATTCGCGCAACGATTTAACTAGCCATAACAAAGAGGCGTACCCTAGCAATTCCTTCGCTCGGCATACTGGCGTATCCTTCGAGTATGCAACGCCGCGTAGCCATGTTGATGGTTCACACCTGTCCGCTAGAACAAGCGGGAATTGGTGATGCCGGTGGCATGAATATTTATGTTGCTGAAAGTGCAGCACGTATGGCGGCGCAAGGTGTGGAAGTAGATATCTTCACGCGCCGCGATCACTTAGATCTTCCAGCAGTTGTTGAACTTTCACCCGGTGTAAATGTCCATCACCTAGATGCGGGCCATGATCTGCATTTAACTAAAGAGCAAGTTCCACAGTATTTTCCTGAGTTAAGCGCCGAGCTTAAGAAAGCGCTATCTGGCGATCGCCACTACGACCTGATCCATTCGCATTACTGGTTATCCGGAAAAGTTGCGATGCCAGTTGCTAAAGATTTAAAAATGCAGCTAGTGCACACCATGCACACTATGGCGCGCGTAAAGAATTTAAATCTCGCTGAAGGTGAAACGCCAGAGCCGATGATCCGCGTGCAAGGTGAAACACAGATCGTTGCTGCAGCAAATGCGTTAACGGCTAATACCGATGCAGAAGCAGCGAGCCTAGTTTCGCTCTATGAAGCTTGCCCTGACATTGTTCACGTGGTTACGCCAGGTGTGGATCTATATAACTTCACACCGGGTGCGGGTCGTCAGGATGCTCGCAAATCACTCGGGATTGATGCCGATGCCCAAGTAATCACTTTTGTTGGGCGTATCCAGCCACATAAGGGCCCTGAACTATTAATCCGTGCAACATCCGAGATGCTTTTGCACTCTCCACAGCTGCGTCCAAAGCTTCGCGTTTACATAGTTGGCGGAGCATCTGGTGCAAATGGCAGTGAAGTAGAACGTCTAAAGGAACTTGTTGTTTGGCTTGGAATTGATGATGTTGTGAGATTTAATCCACCAGTTCCACGCGCCGAACTAGCTAACTGGTATCGCGCCGCTGATTTAGTCTGCGTTCCAAGTTACTCTGAAAGTTTTGGACTAGTTGCACTTGAAGCACAAGCTTGTGGTACACCAGTTGTAGCAACTGCTGTTGGTGGACTTCGCACCGCAGTTGCCGACGGTATCTCTGGCGTACTTGTAGATGGCCACGATCCACGTGCTTGGTCATCTGTTTTAGCGCGTTTGCTGCAAGAACCACAGCGTCGCGTACTGCTATCTATGGGCGCGATTGAACATGCATCTCACTTCGGTTGGGATGCCACCGCTCGTGGCACTTTAGATATTTATGACCAAGTTATCTCTGATGCAGCTCGCTCTGCCAAGTCGATTGGTTAATAGTGGCTGCTATTGATCCACGGATTGTGATTGAAGAATTTCTTGATTCGCACGATCTCGAATTCGATCAGAAAGATGCCAATACCTTTCTGATAACGCTGCCAGGTGAGAAGAAGTTACAGACCCACTGTGCGCTAATTGTTGGTGATCATTCTTTAAGCATTAACGCATTTGTGATTCGCAAACCTGATGATAACGAGGCCGCAGTTCATGCTTGGTGCATGGCAAAGAATGCAGGAATGTACGGAATCGCATTTGCCACAAACGAGCTTGGCGATATCTTCTTAGTTGGGCGATTACCACTAGGTGCAGTAACCGATCGCGAGATTGATCGTTTAGTTGGCGCAGTGCTGCAGTATTCTGATTCTTCATTTAATCCACTGCTTGAACTTGGCTTTGCGACTGCCATCCGCCGCGAATGGGCATGGCGAGTAAATCGCGGTGAATCACTGGCAAATCTCGACGCCTTTAAGCATCTGATTTAAATATTTGCACGCAACATGGCAAGATAAGCGCCATGTCGAACTACGAATTAATCCTGCTGCGCCACGGTGAATCCGAATGGAACGCCAAGAATCTCTTCACCGGTTGGGTAGATGTGCGTTTATCTGCAGCAGGTGAAGCCGAAGCTGCTCGTGGCGGAAAGCTATTGGTAGAGCGCAACCTTCTGCCTGATGTAGTTCACACATCTCTTCTACGCCGTGCAATCCATACTTCACAGCTGGCACTTGATGCATGTGATCGCCACTGGATTCCGGTTCGTCGTTCTTGGCGTTTAAATGAACGTCACTACGGTGCTCTGCAAGGCAAGGATAAGAAAGAGACTCTCGCTAAATACGGCGAAGAACAATTCAAATTATGGCGCCGTTCTTACGATGTGCCGCCTCCGCCAATTGAAGCCAGTGATCCTTACAGCCAAGCAAACGATGCGCGTTACGCTGATTTAGGTTCAGATTTGCCTGCGACAGAGTGTCTAAAAGATGTAGTCACGCGCATGATGCCTTATTGGCAAGAGTCAATCGTTCCTGATCTAAAGGCTGGAAAGCGGGTACTTGTTACTGCGCACGGTAATTCACTGCGCGCACTAGTGATGCACCTAGATGGAATTTCACAGTCAGATATTGCTGAGCTAAATATTCCTACTGGAATTCCGCTGCTCTATAACTTGGATGCAGACTTTAAGCCCGTTAAAAAAGGCGGAGAGTATTTAGATCCAGATGCTGCGAAGGCTGCTATTGAAGCGGTTGCGAATCAGGGGAAGAAGTAGGCGCTGGCGTAGCAGCACCTGAAGTTACGTTTTTATAGTCATCGCGCTTGTCGCGAATGATTACTTCTGCGGTTACATAACCAGCGCGAGCAAAGCCAAGTGATAACTTCACATGGCGACCAGCAACAGGTGAAACACCGTAGAAGACCGCTTTAGCGTTTGCGGTATCGCCCTCAAAACGAATCGGTTGATTCTTCTTTAACGCGCTCTCGCCAGTTAAAACCGCTTGGTTTGAACCAACGGCAATTCCGAGCAACTTATCTTCAGTATCGCCTTGGTTAACAATTGTTCCAACAAGAACCGCGTCGCCTGTCTCAGTCGCAACTAGAAGCAAGTTCAATACTTCAATATCAACGCCATTATCTTTTAGCGAGAGTTCAACACCATCTGTTACTTGCTTAATCATGCGAGTTGGCGCATCTTGTCCTGGCCCACATGCAGCAAGTGTTAGCGCAAGAGAAATAGCAATAAGTGATGTAAGTGCTTTTTTAGTGCGAGGCATAGGGCATATTCTCTCATGCGTTTTAAGCGCTTATTCCCTTTGCTTTATTGGGGTTTTCTCACCTTAAAATGGCTGGTAGAATTGGTCGTCTAGCGAAGGGCAACACATGACATTTAAGGTCGGCGAAACCGTTGTTTATCCCCATCACGGAGCAGCTCTTATCGAAGCGATTGAAACTCGCATCATCAAGGGCGAAGAACGTACCTACCTAGTCTTGAAAGTTGCACAAGGAGATCTCACAGTTCGCGTTCCTGCAGACAATGTAGATCTAGTCGGAGTCCGCGATGTTGTAGACAGCGCCGGCCTTGATCGCGTATTTAACGTACTTCGTCAGCCTTACACCGAAGAGCCAACAAACTGGTCACGTCGTTACAAGGCCAATCTCGAAAAACTTGCATCAGGAGATGTCATTAAGGTCGCAGAAGTTGTGCGCGATCTTTACCGTCGCGATCTCGATCGTGGACTCTCTGCTGGTGAAAAGCGCATGCTCGCCAAGGCGAAGCAGATCCTTATCTCTGAGCTAGCTCTTGCTGAGCGCACAGATGAAGAAAAGGCTGCAGTTCTCCTTGACGAGGTTCTCGCTTCTTAAGTAACAAACTCTTCTCATGATCGCCGCAATCATTGCTGCTGCAGGTAGCGGCGAAAGATTTGGCGCAGCAATTCCTAAAGCCTTAATTCAACTTGGTGATCGCACCCTTATTGAGCATGCCGTTTCTGCTATCTCATCGGTTGCTAATCAAATAATTGTTACCGCACCTTCTGGGTATGAGAAAGAGATTCAAACCCTGGTTGGCGATGGCATAACAGTTGTAACTGGTGGAGCTACACGTTCTGAGAGCGTGCGCATTGGTTTATCGAAAGTTTCAGCAGGTGCTGAATACGTTTTGATCCACGATGCGGCTCGCGCACTTGCAACCCCTGACTTAGCAAAACGCGTTGTTGCAGCTCTTAAGAGCGGTGATGTTGCAGTTATTCCGGGCCTTGCTCAAACGGATACGGTAAAAATTGTTGATGCTAACGGAATTGTTACTTCAACTCCCGACCGCGCTGCGATGCGCCGCGTGCAAACTCCACAAGGTTTTACTTACGAATTAATTAGCCAAGCACACGCCCAATCTGGTGAAGCAACAGATGATGCAGCGCTCGTTGAATCACTTGGTAAACCAGTTCGAGTCATCGATGGCGAAGAACGGGCAATTAAAATTACAACACCTGCTGATATGGCAACAGCGTTGCAGTTCTTAGGAAAATCAACGAACTTTAAATCTGGTGTTGGCGTGGATGCTCATCACTTCGAAGCCGGACGTGAACTTTGGCTGGCAGGTCTGTTATGGCCAGATCAAGATGGCGTGGAAGGCCACTCTGATGGTGATGTTGCAGCACATGCAATTTGTGATGCTTTATTTGCCGCAAGCGGACTTGGTGATCTTGGTTCAAACTTCGGCACAAATAAACCTGAATACAAGGGTGCATCTGGAACAACGCTGCTAAAGGAAACTCTGGCACTTGTTGAAAAGAGTGGATACGCAATTTCGCATGTATCAGTGCAAGTAATCGGCAATCGTCCAAAGATCGGTTCGCGTCGCGCCGAAGCAATTGCATCGCTTTCGGCGGCTTTGGGTGGTGCAGAAGTCGCGCTACTTGCAACAACTACCGATGGAATGGGCCTAACTGGTGAAGGCAAGGGCATTGCAGCCATTGCATCTGCGCTGATTTATTCTAAATAAGCCTTGCAAGATAGACTTAGCCAATGAGTTCGCTATCTTTATATGACACGCTAACGCGAACCACATCCCCATTTGTTCCGCTAAAGGCTGGCGAAGTCGGTATTTATCTCTGCGGTGCAACCGTTCAGGCACCTCCTCATATCGGCCATGTGCGCTCTGGTGTCAACTTCGACATCTTGCGTCGCTGGTTAACCAAATCTGGTTACAACGTAACCTTCATTCGCAACGTCACCGATATTGATGACAAGATTTTGCATAAAGCCGTGCACGAAAAGGCGCCTTGGTGGGCAGTTGCGATGAAATACGAACGTGCTTTCACCGAAGCTTATGCAGCGCTAAATGTTGCACCCCCTACTTACGAACCACGCGCTACGGGGCACGTAACTCAGATGATCGAGTTAATGACTATTCTCATCGAACGTGGTGCGGCATATGCGCCGGGCAATGGTGATGTTTATCTAGAAGTTCGCAAACTCGAATCTTATTTAACGCTTTCTCGTCAGAAAGTTGATGATCTACAACCGGCTGCTGATGCAGATGAGACTTATAAGAAAGATCCACGCGACTTTGCGCTTTGGAAAGCGGCTAAGCCCGGAGACCCATCTTGGCCAACTCCGTGGGGTGCAGGTCGTCCCGGCTGGCATCTTGAATGTTCAGCGATGGCACATTCATACCTTGGTGAAGCATTTGATATTCACGGTGGCGGATTAGATCTGATCTTCCCGCATCACGAGAACGAGATCGCCCAATCAGAAGCTGCGGGTTATGCATTTTCAAAGCGCTGGATGCATAACGCTTGGGTGACTGCATCTGGTGAAAAAATGTCGAAGTCACTAGGTAATTCGCTACAGGTAGCCGAATTGTTAAAGACGGTGCGCGGTATTGAATTGCGTTGGTATTTGGGCAGTGCGCATTACCGTTCGATGCTTGAGTTCTCACACGAAGCACTTGCCGAATCTGCAACAGCTTTCCGTCGCATCGAAGGTTTCTTAACTCGCGCCGCTGAAATCCTTGGTGCGCAACCAACTCCGGTTATTTCACAAGGCTTTACCGATGCTATGAACGATGATTTAGCGGTGCCAACTGCACTTGCCGGTATCTCTGAAGCGCTTCGCTTAGGCAATAGCGCAATTACTTCAGGGGATAAGGCACAGATTTCACAGTCCGCAAATGAAATTCGTGGCGCACTAGAAATACTTGGTTGCGATCCCTTTGATCCAGTATTTGCGACAAGTAGTGGCGCTGATTTAACAGATGCGCTTGATGGCGTGATTCAATTGGCTTTGGCTCAGCGCACAGCAGCGCGTGAGCGAAAAGATTTTGCAGCATCAGATCAGATTCGCGATGGCCTTGCTGCACTTGGAATTACCATTGAAGACACAGCACAAGGGCCACGTTGGTCTATCTCACAGATAAGCGAGAAGTAAATGGCCGGCAGCGCAAAACCACGTGGAGCAGCACGCACGAGTTCTAAAAAGGGACCAACTGGCGGAACCGGTGGAAAAAATAAACGTCGCTTAGAAGGTAAAGGTCCAACGCCTAAGGCAGAAGATCGTCCGTACCACGCAGCGGCAAAGCGTAAGAAGGCTGCTGAAAAGAAAGCTGCACCTCGTACTCGCACTGGTCGTAGCGAAAAGCCAAAGGGTGAAATTGTTTCTGGTCGTAACGCAGTTCTAGAAGCGCTTCGCGCCAGCGTTCCGGCAACCGAGCTAATCGTTGCACGTAGTATTGATGTTGATGATCGCGTTGCTGAATCTTTGCAATTAGCGCTGCATCACCAACTTCCGATTCGCGAAGTACACCGTGCAGAACTTGAAGGCATCAACGCAAATAGCCAGGGAATTATCTTGGCAATTAAGCCTTATCAATACTCTTCATTCCAAGAAATTACCGAACGCGCAAACCACCCAATCTTGATCGTGGCACTTGATGGCGTAACTGATCCTCGTAACCTCGGTGCAATTGTGCGAAGCGCAGCAGCCTTTGGCGCAGCAGGTGTTGTTATGACCGAACGTCGTGCAGCAGCGATGACCGCATCTGCTTGGAAATCATCCGCAGGTGCAGCAGCGCGTCTGCCAGTTGCCCAAGTAACCAATATGGCGCGCACTATTGATGATGCCAAGAAGCTGGGCTGCTTTGTTATCGGCCTAGATGGCGAATCAGATGAAACTTTGAGCGGCATGAAGGTTGCGAAAGAGAATGTAATGATCGTTGTTGGCAGCGAAGGAAAAGGTCTTTCCCGCCTAGTGCGCGAAAAGTGCGATCTTGTTGTCTCAATCCCAATGCGCGCCACCACCGAATCACTAAACGCTAGCGTTGCAACTTCAATTGCGCTCTTCTGGGTAGACGAGCAACGTCGCAAGTAAAGGTAATAGGTCAGGGATAGATGAAGTACAAACGTTTAATTGTTTGCGGAGATTCGTACTCCGAAGGTATGTCCGATGAAATCATCGGTGGGCAATACCGCGGCTGGGCCGATCGCCTTGCAGATGTAATGGCGAAAGAGGTAGATGGTTTTAGTTACGCGAATTTAGCCATCCGTGGAAAGTTGTTAAAGCAGGTAATTGATGACCAACTTCCTGTGGCGCTTTCCTATGTAACAGGGCCAGAAACTTTGCTAACTTTTCACGCAGGTGCCAATGATGCGCTTCGTCCAAGTTACAAACCTGAAGTCGCGCAAGCTTTATATGCAGACGCTGTACGTCGCGCCGCCGCATCCGGTGCAACCCTCATGCTCTTTACAGTTCTAGAACGCACTGGCAATTCTGGACGTGGCTCAGATGTATGGGCAGCGCGCTTTAGTGAATTTAATAATGGAGTTCGAAAAGTTGGCGCTGAAGTTGGTGCAATAGTTGTTGACGCCAATCAAGAAACTTTCTTTAACGATAGCCGTTTCTTGGCATTTGATCGCCTGCATCTAAATGCTGAAGGCCACAATCGGGTAGCGCAAGCGTTATTAGAAAGACTTGGATATGGATTCAATCCTGCTTGGCGAATCCCACTTCCGCCTGCTGCTCCAACGCCGTGGTTAAAGAAGCGTGCGATTTCTATTATCTGGTTCTTTACCTTTGCACTTCCATGGATCTGGCGCCGACTTCGCGGAAAATCATCAGGCGATGGGCGCTCTGCTAAGTACCCAACCCCCACAAGCTGGCCCGTTTAGCCGCTGTCCACGCACCGATTACTCAAAATTCATCAAAGCAAGAGAGACTAGGAACATGCCAGAAGCAGCTCACCTAATTGATAGAGAGTTAAGTTGGCTCTCCTTTAACGAGCGCGTGCTCGAAATGGCGGAAGACCATTCAATTCCGCTTTTTGAACGAATTCGCTTCTTAACAATTTTCGCTTCAAATTTAGATGAGTTTTATATGGTCCGCGTAGCTTCGTTACTTAGCAAATTAGAGAGTAGCCCTGGATCAGTAAATTCTGCTGGGTTCACTCCCAACGAATTACTTGAAGCAATTTCGGTTCGAGTACGTGAGCTGGCACTTCGTCACGCAAATGTATTCAAAGACCAGATCATTGCAGAACTTGCAAAAGAAAAAATCGAAATCATCCGTTGGGATGGATTAAGCGATGATGAGCGCAACCATGTCTCACGAATATTCAGCGATCGCATCTTCCCTGTATTGACTCCTTTAGCGGTGGATCCTTCTCACCCGTTTCCATACATTTCAGGGCTCTCTCTAAATCTCGCCGTGATGGTTAAGAACCCTAAAACTTCAGAAGAGTATTTTGCAAGAGTAAAAGTTCCGCCGATACTTTCTCGCTTTATTCCAGTTAGTCCAGCACCTAATACCACTCGCTTCCTACCGCTCGAAGAGTTAATTGCTATCCACCTGCAAGAACTTTTCCCAGGAATGTTGATTGAAGATCACTACACATTCCGAATCACGAGAAACCAAGATATTGAACTTGAAGATGAAGATACCGAGAATCTACTAACTTCTATTGAACAAGAACTTGCTCGTCGTCGATTTGGACCACCGGTTCGTTTAGAAATTGAATCTGGGGTGGGCGAGAAGTTACGCAATAAGTTATGCGAACAGTTAAATATCAACCCAGCAAATGTGCTTTCGCTGCCAGCTCCGCTTAATCTCCGTGATCTTATGAAGATTGCAGATTTAGATATGCCCAAGCTTAATTTCCCCTCCTTCCGTTCCCGCACTGTTGCATCGCTAAGAGAAGTAGATGCTGAAGAACCAGATCTTTTCTTCGCTGCAATCCGCCAAGGCGAAATTTTGCTTCACCACCCTTATGAATCATTTACCTCTTCGGTAGTGCAGTTCTTGCAGCATGCAGCTCAAGATCCAGCCGTCTTGGCGATAAAGCAGACCCTCTATAGAACTTCAGGTGACTCACCGATTATCGAAGCGTTAATTGAGGCAGCAGAAGCGGGCAAGCAAGTACTTGCAGTTATCGAGCTTCGCGCGCGTTTTGATGAACAAGCAAATGTGCGATGGGCTCGCAAACTAGAGGCCGCTGGCGTCCACGTTGTGTACGGATTGATGGGTCTAAAGACGCATGCCAAGTTGTCTCTAGTCGTGCGCGATGAAGCGCAAGGATTACGTCTGTACTGTCATATGGGAACAGGTAATTACAATCCGAAGACAGCGCGCTTCTATGAAGATCTAGGAATCCTAAGTGCAGATCCTGTACTTACCGAGGATCTGACCAAGTTGTTTAATCAACTCTCTGGTTTTGCGCCGCATTCAGTTTATTCACGCTTGCTTGTAGCGCCACGAACATTGCGTGGAAGTTTGTTAGAGAAAATTGCGAATGAAACAGCGATGGCTAAAGCAGGTAGACCTTCGGGAATTCAGATAAAACTAAACTCACTACTGGATGAAGAATTCGTTGATGCGCTCTACGAAGCTTCTCAAGCGGGAGTGAAGGTAGACATAGTTGTCCGTGGAATATGCTCGTTACGTCCAGGAATCGCTGGTCTATCTGAGAACATCACTGTACGTTCGATCCTAGGTCGATTCCTTGAGCACTCACGCATCTATCACTTCTTAAATGGTGGGGAAGATGAATACTGGATTGGAAGTGCGGATTTAATGCACCGTAACTTAGATCGCCGAGTAGAAAGTTTGGTCCGCATAGAACGGCCAACTCATAAAACATCACTTCAAGAAATCTTTGACCTATCACTGAGCGATGAAACTTCAAGTTGGCGTCAGGATCAAGATTCCTGGAAGCGCGTTTCGAAGAGTTCAGCAGGAGAGCCTCTGCAAGATCTGCAGAGTCTCTACATCAAGCGATATAAGAAAGCCCACTAATGGTTAAAGAAACCGATAATCCGCTCATTCAAGCAGCGGGCGCAGTTTTATGGCGTAAATCTGATAATTCACAGATAGAAATAGCCGTCATTCACCGCCCTCGTTATGACGATTGGTCAATTCCTAAAGGCAAAGTTGAAAATAACGAATCACATATCGCAACTGCATACCGCGAAGTTTTAGAAGAGACTGGTTACACATCTACTTTCGGTCCTGAAATTGGCGTAGTTGTTTACAAACTGGAAGGTGCACCTAAAGAAGTGCGTTACTGGGCGGCGCAAGCAAGCGATATTCAAGAAGGATCTCCTAATCCAGAAGAGGTAGATCAACTCGAGTGGCTTTCACCAAAGCTAGCCAAAGAACGTCTGACAAATAAAGATGATCGAAAGATTGTTGATTATTTCTTGGAGTTTGGAACAGATACCTTCCCAATCATTTTGTTGCGCCATGCCAAAGCGTTAAAGCGCACCGAGTGGAGCGGCGATGATGGAGATCGCCCCCTTGAACACAAAGGTCAATTACAGGCAAAGCGCTTGCTCCCAATTTATCTTCCATACGGGATAAAAGAAGTTCACACCTCTGATGCTCTGCGCTGCACCGAAACGGTTCAGCCTATGACGCGCGCAATTGAGATAACTCCTATTTTTTCTGCAGATCTATCTGAATATGGATATGAAAAGGATAAAGAAGTCTCGCTTGATTACATCCAAGATTTAATGAATCGCGGTATTCCGGCCCTAGTCTGTAGCCATAATCCAATAATTCCGAAGTTAGTTAAGAAGTTAGTTGGCAAGAAGTACTTTAAATCAATGGATCGCGAACTTGAGCCAGCTCAAGCAATTATCTTGCATTGCCGTGCTGGAGAAGTTATTGCCTGTGATTGGATAGACGAGCCCATTGTTTAAATGATTCTAAAACAAGGTCTAAAAAAGTTAGCGTTCCATCCAGTCTAGCCAGCGTAAAACAATGCCTTCGCGCAGAGCCCAAGGGCAGATCTCAAGTTCATTGATATGCAAACGTTCCATGGTTGTTCGGGCAACAATTGCACCAGCGACAATCTGCCGTGCGCGGCTCTGAGAAACACCGGGCAGCTCAGCACGTTCCTTATTGGACATCGCCTGTAGCTTAGGAATCATTTTTGTGAGCGAGTTAATCTTTAAATATTTTGGATTGTCATCAAACCAATGTTCGCCAAGACGAGCCAATGTTCTAAAGGTTTTACTGGTTGCAACGAAATGATCTGCGATATGTTCCATAATATCTTCGGGTACCGAACTCTTCACTGCCTCAATTACATAATTTTCCAAAGACTTTATCTCTTTAGAAGTGTGTGGATCCGAAGACAGATATTCACGTGTCAGGCGTGATGCACCAAGTGGCAACGAAACAGTTGCTTCGGCGCTCTCGTCATCACCTACAGCAATTTCAAGCGATCCACCGCCAATATCTAAAACTAAAAGCCTCCCGCTCGACCAACCGAGCCAGCGGCGCACTGCTAAAAATGTCATTCGAGCTTCATCATCTCCGGAGAGCACTTGTAGATCTATATCGAACTTCTTATTGATCTGAAGCAATATTTCTTTTCCATTTTTAGCATCACGGATAGCAGATGTCGCAAATGCCAAGATTTCTTCAGTCTTAAACTCTTTAGCGTGTGAAATTGCATCGGCTATCGCAGTTTCAAGCAACTCAACGCCTTCGGGAGTTATCTCCCCAGAAATGTTTAAATACTCGTGAAGGCGTAGTTCAACTTTTTGATTAGTTGCTGGGCTTGGGCGTGCTCCTGGATGGGCATCAACTACTTGGAGGTGGACGGTATTAGAACCCACATCTAGAACGCCCAATCGCATGCGGCCAAACCTACCTGTCTAGCGCCCTAATCTCGTTGATTTTTACATTGCGCCAATAACTGCCATAATTACGCCCGTTGCCTTAATCGGTAGCAAGCCTCTCTAGCTCAGTGGTAGAGCAGCGCACTTGTAATGCGCAGGTCGTCAGTTCAATCCTGACGGGGGGCTCTGGAAAGTTTTGACCCGATAGAAGAAGGGGTAACGATGAAAGATTATTCGTTTCCTCACGAACAATTTGATGATCTGCTCGCCGCGAATGCTGAATACACAAAGTCGTTTCAATACTCCGAATTAACCGGTTCAGCGGCAAAAGGTTTAGCGATCGTAACCTGCATGGATTCTCGTATTAATCCATTGTCCGTTGTGGGTATGCGCTCTGGCGATGCCAAGATCCTACGCAACGCCGGGGCTCGAGTTACAGAGGACGTTATCCGCACCTTGGTGCTGGCTACATATCTTTTAAATGTAAAGCGCATCCTGGTTATGCCACATACCGATTGCGCGATGGCGCGTGGCGATGAAGCAGATATCCATGCGCTGATTGACGAGAAATTCGGCGTCGATACGCGCTCACTTGAATTTCGTACTACGCGTGATCAAAAGGCGGCGCTAGCGGTCGATGTAAACCGTATTCGCGCTT
Organism: Candidatus Planktophila lacus; assembly: GCF_002288325.1. Classification (NCBI taxonomy): domain Bacteria; kingdom Bacillati; phylum Actinomycetota; class Actinomycetes; order Candidatus Nanopelagicales; family Candidatus Nanopelagicaceae; genus Candidatus Planktophila; species Candidatus Planktophila lacus. The sequence goes on from NZ_CP016780.1 coordinate 103,841, forward strand.
ATCCACTTTTGCGTGATGGCGTCACCGTTGCCGGTGCAATTTATGATGTTAAGACCGGAACTATTGTTCCGGTTGATTGCTAACTCGCCGTATCGGCATCTTCGTTACTGGATAAGTTAAATCCGTTAAAAACTGATGCACTATCGCGCTAAATAAAGCGGGCTTCTCTTTTGGTGCTCCGTGAGATGTGCCTGGAATTATTGCTAGCTGCCCTAATTCAATGGCGCGGTACATCTCAATTGTGTGTTCATGCGAAATAACGTCATCATCGCCTGCAACAACCAGCGTAGGACACTGAATCTTTGCTAAATCACTTAGCGGGATATTTGGTTCTGTCTCCCAGATACGCAGCATCTTCTTTATCTTCTCAGTCAGCGTATGAGGAGCATCTGGCGATGTTGCAGCGTATTCAGCCTTGTCTTCATCACTTGGCTCAGTAAATGGAAGTTCAATCACAGTTCCTGAATGGTTGTAATTAGCACCGATTAAAATCAGCGATTTAACTAGTTCGGGGCGAGTGATCGCAATCGACATCGCAATGATTCCGCCATCTGACCAACCAATTAAATGTGCCGGTTCTTTCACGACATCTTCTAGATAGTCAATTGCTTCACGGATTTGAAAATCAAAATGAAAAGAACCTGCTTGATCGCCGGTGTAGCCATGTCCAGTGCGATCGTAAGCAAATAAATGAAAATCAGGTTCTAGATCAGGTGTTAAAACATAATCCCAGTGCGATGTCTGGCTTAGCCCACCATGCAGAAGCAAGACTGCTTCACCGTTGTTCTCCCATTCGTATGAATAGGTTTGGTGTCCACGTAAATCAATGTAGTCAGGCATGGTTGCTGCTTTGGCTACAGGCTATCCATGATGTGGCGATTGCCGCGGTCAAATGTTAAATAGTTCCAGGTCCAATCGGCGATAGTGCCGATCTTGTTGCGCCCGCCAAGTAAGTAGAACAAATGCAACCACAACCAGGCATACCAAGCTGGAATACCCGTGATTTGGATTCCCTTAAATTGCACAACTGCTTTGTGGCGACCGATCGTTGCCATTGAACCTTTATCCAAATACTTGAAATCTTGTAGCGCTTGTCCGCGTGCTGCGCGCATAATTTGTTTTGCAACCCAACGCCCTTGTTGCATCGCAACTGGTGCAACCATCGGCAAGAAACCACCATCTGCGCCCTTTGCGCTCGAGATATCACCGATCGCCCAAATATGTGGATAGTGATTTACCTGCAAGTTCTGCGCAACGCTGATGCGAGTTCCTTCAAGTGGCAAGTTAAGCAATCCACCGGTTGGTTCACCTTTAACACCGGCGGCCCAGATGGTTACCTCTGATGGAATTACAGATCCATCCTTAACAAGAATCTGACGTGGCTTTACTTGTTGCACAGCGGTATTGAGCAGAACCTTGACGCCAAGTTTCTCTAAATCTTTCTTAGCTCGCGCAGACAACTTTTCGCTAAACATCGGCAAGATTCTTGGCCCTGCTTCAATCAAGTAGATATCGATATGTTCTGCGGCATTTGCCTCATCGTTCTTAAGGGGACCACGTTTTAGCTCAGCAAGAGCACCAGCCATTTCAACGCCAGTTGGACCGCCGCCGACAACGCTAAGTGAAAGTCGGGTCTGATCTTCAAAGCGACAGAGATCTTCAAAACGGCGCATTACCTCAGCGCGAATACCAATTGCTTCATGCACGCTCTTCATACCAAGTGCATGCTCATTTACACCTGCAACTCCGAAATCTGCAGTTGCTGAACCGAGTGCAACGATTAAATGATCGAATTCAAGTACTTCTGATGAATCAAGCTTTACTGATTTATTTTTATGATCAACCGAGATTGGGGAACCCATTCGGAATTTCACGCCGCTCTTGCGCAGTGCGCCTCGGACTGGATGCGCCACATGGTCTGCAGCAAGGCCAGCAGTTGCTACCTGGTAGAGCAAAGGCAGAAATGTTTGAAAGTTGTGGCGATCAACAACGGTTACATCAGCATCTTTCGAGAGCGCCTTGGCTGCGGTTAGCCCGCCAAAGCCTGCGCCTAGAATTACGACGCGAGGTCGATTAGAAGAAGCCATGTGCAGAGTCTAGGCTCTCCACCATGAACTCGCAGAACTCAGGGCGTTTGATACTTGTAACTGGCGCATCGGGCTATGTCGGCGGCCGTTTGGTACGCGACCTCGTAAGCGATAAATGCGATGTGCGAATTTTGGTACGCGATGCGCAGAAAGTTGCCGATCAACCGTGGGCTAAAGATGTCAATATCGTTGAAGGCAACGCCACTGTAATTTCAGATTTAGATCGCGCTCTCAAAGGCGTGCATACCGCTTTCTATCTTTTGCACTCAATTAATTTAGGTAAAAATTTCGACGATATTGAATCTGAGATGGCGCGTAATTTTGCAGTTGCTGCAGAAAAGCAAGGCGTTAAGCAGATCGTTTACTTAGGTGGAATTGCTAACGATAAGAACCGTAGCCAGCATTTAGCATCTCGCATGAATACAGGTGCGCAGTTAGCATCAACATCTGTTCCTGTTTTAGAACTTCGCGCTGGAATCATTATCGGTTCGGGATCAGCTTCCTTTGAGATGTTGCGCCACTTAACTCACCGCTTGCCAATTATGACCACACCAAAATGGGTCTCGAATTTAACGCAACCAATTTCGATCCGCGATGCGCTGTATTACTTGCGTAAAGCTGCTTCGCTTGAAAAGCCGGTGGGCAAGGTTTGTGACATCGGCGGCAAAGAAGTTCTCTCTTACGCTGACATGATGCAGAAATTTGCCAAGTTATCGGGGCTTCGCAAACGCTGGATTGTTTCGGTTCCTGTTCTAACCCCAAAGCTCTCTTCGTTGTGGATCGGTTTTGTTACACCGGTTCCAACATCACTTGCTCGCCCACTAGTCGAATCTTTGATTAGCGAAGTAGTTGCAGATCCGGCAAAGAGTATTGATGCAATTATTCCGCCACCACCAGAAGGATTTATCGATGTCGAAGGTGCAATTACCTTGGCGCTTTCTCGTATTGCAGATCGCGATGTAATTACTCGTTGGTCAGATGCTGCATTTCCAACTGCGCCGTGGCAGAAAGCGCAAGGCGATCCCGAATGGGCGGGTGAAATGGTTCTGCGCGATCGTCGCGAATCAAATACTGAAGCAAGCGCAGCATCTATCTGGCAAGCAATTGAAAGTATTGGCGGCGAAAACGGTTACTACGGCGCAGATTTTCTCTGGTTCTTGCGCGGTTTGTTAGATCGCATCTTCGGTGGAGTCGGACTTCGTCGCGGTCGTCGTGATCCGCTAACTCTGCGCGTTGGTGACAGTTTAGATTTCTGGCGCGTTGAAGAGTTAGAACGCGGTAAGCGTTTAAAACTTTACGCTGAAATGGTTCTGCCAGGAAAAGCTTGGCTCGAATTTAGCGTTATCGATAACGGAACCAATCGCACTGTTGTGCAAGAAGCTAGCTTCTCGCCACGTGGTTTAGGCGGCCAGTTGTATTGGTACTTTGTACTTCCCTTCCACATCTTTGTTTTCCCAACGATGATGCGAAATCTGATTCGAAAGGCCAATCGCACCGACCATGCCAATTCACGCCTTTAATTCAGAGGTCGAATCCCTTGCCAAAGAGATCCTGGCATACAGCCTGCTGCGCTTAAAAGATGATCCACCGCTAGATGGTCCACGTACCGCTGAAGATTTATTTCAAGAAGTTGGCAACACCATTACCGCTAAAGGTTTAGGCGGACATGAAGCACTTGAAGTATTCACAAATGTTTTAGCAAAGGCCTGTATTTCAACAGATCACCCGCGCAACTTAGCCTTTATTCCATCTGCACCAACTGAATATTCAAATCTCTTCGACCTAGTTGTTGGCGCAAGTTCTCTTTATGGTGGATCTTGGCAAGAAGGTGCGGGCGCAGTCTTTGCCGAAAACCAAGCGCTGCGTTGGATCGCAGATTTAGCTGGACTTCCACAATCTGCCGGCGGCGTTTTTGTACAAGGCGGAACGATTGGAAATCTCTCTGCTCTAGTTGTTGCGCGTGCTGCGGCGCGAAAGAAATATCCGAATACATCACGATGGGCAATCGCTTGCAGCGAAGAAGCGCATTCATCAATTGCTAGCGCTGCACAAATCATGGATGTAGAACTTCTAAAGATTGAGCCAGGTGCTGATCGCAAGATGCACGGTGACGCACTTGGTGCGGCAATTGATCAATTGCATGCCACAACGCAAACCCGCGTCTTTGCAGTTGTCGCAACCGGCGGCACCACAAACCTCGGAATCATTGACGATCTAGCTACGATCGCCGAAGCAACACATGTTCGCGATATCTGGTTCCACGTTGACGGCGCTTACGGTCTTGCAGCGCTCTGTGCACCCTCTGTGCGCGCGAAGTTTAACGGCGTAGAACAAGCTGATTCCTTAATCGTTGATCCACATAAGTGGCTCTTTGCACCATTTGATGCCTGCGCACTTATCTATCGCAATCCAGATCTAGCAAAAGAAGTTCACACTCAACACGCTTCTTATTTGGAAACTCTCCATGATGACACTTGGTCGCCGGCAGATTATGCAATTCACTTAACTCGTCGCGTCCGCGGATTACCTTTTTGGTTCTCACTTGCCGCTCATGGCACCGATGCATATACCGAGGCGATGGAAGAAACTCTCACCGTGGCGCGTGATGCCGCCGAACTTGTTCGCCAACATCCCAATTTAGATTTGATTCACGAACCTGAACTTTCCATTGTTGCCTTTACTCGCAAAGGTTGGGCGCCAAGTGATTATCAAAAGTGGAGCGATAAATTATTAGCCGATCAGATCGGCTTTATTCCGCCATCATCAGATAAGGGCCAATCGATCTTGCGCTTTGCGATAGTTAACCCTTGGACGAAGATCACAGATATATCTATGATCTTGGATACTCTTTAAAATTTAGTAAGGTGTAAATCCCACAATTTCTGCTATTGCTGGTTTAAGATTTCACCCATGTCAGCGCTCGAAAATAATGATGTGCAGGGGTCTTCACTTTCCGACCTCGAAGTACGCATCCTTGATTTCGAGAGCAATTGGTGGCGCTTTGCCGGTGCGAAAGAGTCTGCAATTAAAGAGCTCTTCGACCTAACTGCTCCTCGTTACTACCAACTACTCAATGACCTGATCGACCGGGACGATGCCCTAGCGGCCTCTCCAATGCTCGTTAAGCGCCTGCGCCGCCTCCGTGAGGCTCGTATGAGTGCGCGTTCAGCCCGATAACAACCAATTCACCGCCCTCGTTTTGCGACAGGGAATAAGACCGTCTAGATTTGGCGTTAGCACTCTCGGGGTGTGAGTGATAAAACGCCCCCAAATGGCAGAAACTAAATGAGTTACAAACAAGGAGTAATTACATGGCAAAGATGATTGCCTTTAATGAAGAAGCCCGTCGCGGACTAGAACGCGGAATGAACGTTCTCGCCGATGCAGTCAAGGTAACCCTTGGACCTCGCGGACGTAACGTTGTTCTAGAGAAGAAGTGGGGCGCCCCAACAATCACCAACGATGGCGTTTCAATCGCAAAAGATATTGAACTCGATGATCCATGGGAAAAGATCGGCGCAGAACTCGTAAAGGAAGTTGCCAAGAAGACAGATGATGTCGCAGGCGACGGAACAACAACTGCAACTGTTCTAGCTCAAGCACTTGTGCGCGAGGGTCTGCGCAACGTTGCTGCCGGCTCAAACCCAATGGCGCTAAAGCGCGGCATCGAAAAGGCTGTTGCAGCGATCGTTGCAGAACTTGCCTCAATGGCTAAGAGCGTTGATTCAAAAGAGCAGATCGCAGCTACTGCATCTATCTCAGCAGCCGATGTAACTATCGGTGACATGATCGCTGAAGCGATGGATAAGGTCGGTAAAGAAGGCGTTATCACCGTTGAAGAGTCAAACACTTTCGGTCTCGAACTCGAGCTAACTGAAGGTATGCGCTTTGATAAGGGTTACATCTCTCCATATTTCGTAACCGACCAAGATCGCATGGAAGCAGTTCTTGAAGATGCTTACGTGTTGATCGTTAACTCAAAGATTTCAAATATCAAGGATCTCGTACCGGTTCTTGAAAAGGTTATGCAATCAGGTAAGCCACTTGCAATCATCGCTGAAGATGTTGAAGGCGAAGCGCTTGCTACTTTGGTTGTAAACAAGATTCGCGGAATCTTCCGCGCAGCAGCAGTTAAGGCACCTGGCTTTGGAGATCGTCGCAAGGCGATGTTGCAAGATATTGCAATCCTTACTGGGGCCACAGTTATCTCTGAAGAAGTTGGCTTGAAGCTCGAAACAGCTGGCCTAGAACTTCTTGGTCGCGCTCGCAAGGTTGTTATCAGCAAGGAAGAGACAACCATTGTTGAAGGCGGCGGAGATGACGCACAGATCAAGGGCCGCGTTGCTCAGATCCGTTCTGAAATCGAGAAGTCTGATTCAGATTACGACCGCGAGAAGCTGCAAGAACGTCTTGCCAAGCTCGCAGGTGGCGTTGCTGTAATCAAGGCAGGCGCTGCAACTGAGGTAGAACTCAAAGAGCGCAAGCACCGCATCGAAGATGCAGTACGTAACGCAAAGGCTGCAGTTGAAGAAGGCATCGTCGCTGGTGGTGGCGTCGCGCTCTTGCAGGCTGCAACACAAGCATTCAAAAAGCTAAAGCTAGAAGGCGAAGAAGCAGTCGGTGCAAAGATCGTAGAACTTTCGATCGAAGCTCCACTAAAGCAGATCGCAATCAACGCCGGCCTTGAAGGCGGAGTCGTTGTAGAGAAGGTACGTCACCTAGAAGTAGGTTTCGGACTTAACGCTGCAACTGGCGAATACGTCGACATGATCAAATCTGGAATCATTGATCCTGCAAAGGTAACTCGCTCTGCGTTGCAGAATGCGGCATCAATCGCTGCGCTCTTCATCACAACGGAGGCGGTAATCACCGATAAGCCAGAGAACAAGCCAGCTGCCCCAATGGGTGGCGACGGCGGCGGAATGGATTTCTAAACTAAATGAAAAAAGGGTTCGACGCTCAAGAGATTGCAAGAAGTGCTGCACTTGGCGATGCCGAAAAGCCATCGCAAGTCGGTAACTTCATCTCTGTCGAATTCGATGACGAAGATCGCGTTGCAAGTTATTTATTCGACGCAGATATTCAGGGTTATAAAGGTTGGCGCTGGTGCGTCACTGTTGCAAAGGTAGATGCATCAGCGCAACCAACCGTTTGTGATGTTGTTGTTCTTCCTGGTCCAGATTCACTTATGGCGCCAGAATGGATCGAATATAAAGATCGCATCTTGCCTGAAGATATTCAGCCAGGTGTGATTGTGCCAAGCGTTCTAGATGACACTCGTTTAGTTCCTGGTGCAAACGCACTTATTCAGGATGAAGATTTAGATGCTGCGCAGATTTACGAACTTGGTTTAGCTCGTCCACGTGTACTTTCAATTGAAGGTCGCGATCAAGCAAGTAAGCGTTGGTACACAGGCGATCGCGGACCAAATACCCCGTTGGCACAGAACGCACCAAAGCCTTGCCAATCTTGCGGCTTCTTTATTCCAATCGCAGGTTCACTACGCGCTTCATTTGGCGTATGTGCAAATGCGATCGCACCAGATGATGCCCGCGTAGTTTCAGTCGATCACGGCTGTGGCGCGCACTCTGAGGCCACGCTCCCTAATTAATAGGGGTTCCCGCCCCTCTTTGCTTGCGATAAACTTGCCACCTGCCCGCATCCCCGCGGCTACACGAGTACTGAAATTCTTATAAGGAGAACGCCATGCCTACAGGTCGCGTTAAATGGTTTAGCCTCGAAAAGGGTTTCGGATTTATCTCAAATGATGAAGGCGAAGATGTTTATCTTGCTGCATCATCTCTTCCAGAAGGCGTTCCTTCGGTAAAGCCTGGCACAAAGGTTGAGTTCAGCATTATCGATAGCCGTAAAGGTCCACAAGCGATGTCGATTCATATCGTTGAGGCACCGGTTTCACTCGCGGAAAATTCACGAGTCAATAACGATGACCTTGCTGCGATGATCGAAGACACAATTAAGATTTTGGATAAAGTCGGAAATGGTTTGCGCCATGGACGTCATCCATCTGGCACCGATGCAGAACGCCTTGGTCGCGTTTTGCGCGGTATTGCTAGCCAGCTCGAAGCTTAAATACTTCTGATCTAAATGCCGCTGCGCGCTGCGCGGCGCTTTGAGTAACGAATACCCCATGCACCAAGTGCTGCACCTGCAACACAGGTCCAGATTAATTTGCTTTCTGCACCTGTGATCGCAAAATATAAACCTGCGATAACCCACGCAATAGTGCCTAAAGTGATTAGAGTTACGACAGATTTGATTTCCGAATTATTGTTTGAACTCACGAAGGAAGCATACAAGCGATGGCGGTAAAAGCAGACGGTAACTGGCGTTCTTTTCGCCACCGTAATTACCGCATTCTCTTTCCGGCAAATGCCGCATCCAACATCGGAACTTGGGCGCAACGTATCGCTCAAGATTGGTTGATTCTGCAGTTAACCGGCAATAGTGGAACCTATCTCGGCCTTGTTACCGCAGTTCAATTTACTCCGGTTCTCTTCTTCTCACTGCACGGTGGCGTACTTGCCGATCGAGTAAATAAACGCAAACTTCTTATTGCAACTAACTTTATCGGCGCACTTTCTTCCCTTGGTTTAGGAATTCTTGTTCTGCTCGGCCAAGTACAGATCTGGCATGTTTTTTTCTTTGCCTTAGCCCTGGGAATTTCTTCAGCGCTAGATGCGCCTATTCGCCAATCATTTACCTCAGAGATCGTTGGCCATTCCGATATCGCCAACGCGGTCAGCTTAAACTCAGCCAATTTCAATGCTGGACGCCTAGTTGGCCCTGCGCTATCTGGCTTTCTTATTGCGCGCTTTGATACTGGTCCTTCATTCATAATCAACGCCGGTACCTATGTATTTGTGATTCTTGCACTACTGCGAATGCGCGAATCCGAATTTTTTATCCTAGAGAAGAAAGAGACGCTAGGCACCGTGCGAGAAGGCGTTAATTATGCTCTGGCTCGCCCTGACTTATACGTTGTAATGATTGTAGTTTTCTTCGTTGCAACATTCGGATTGAACTTTCAGATCTTTAACGCCCTAATGGCAACTATAGAATTTGGAAAAGGGCCAGCCTCATTTGGACTACTTGGAACATACATCGCACTTGGTTCACTTTCTGGCGCTCTTTTCTCCGCACGATTAGAGAAACATCGCCGCACAAACTTTGTTATTAAAGCGGGAGTGGCATTTTCCACTGCAATCTGTTTACTTTCTCTGGCACCTACTTACACGTGGTACTCAATCTGGTTGCCGTTCTGCGGTTTCAGCGCTCTTACGATGCTGATTACTGCTAACTCGCTGATTCAAGTCAACTCAGATCCAGCGATCCGCGGTCGCGTTAGTGGAATTTACTTACTTATATTTATGGGTGGAACGCCCTTTGGTTCGCCACTTATTGGCTTCCTTGCTGAAGCCATTGGCGTTCGCCAAACAATTGCGCTCTGCGGTTTGATCTCACTTGGCGCTTGTCTGACTATCTGGGTGTTGTTCCACAACAAGGTAAAGCTTCCGAAAGATATTTCGGTTGAAGGCGTATTACCTGCCGCCTATGACGATCAGCGCTAATAAACTTATTAAAGTTAAAACTGTGATTAGTCTACGAGTGCGGTAGTTCATTTAAATATTATTCGCGCCCAAATGCTTTGATGGTGAGAGCGTAACCATAAGAAAACCAAGTGCGATAAGCACTGGAACCATGATGTACGCACGTGAAATTCCGAAGTTATCGCCCAAGATTCCGAGCAATAGCGGAGAACAAGCAATGGCGATGCCTGCTGCAATTGAGCTCTTACCAATAGATAAATCAGGACGGCCTTCGCTAAATGCAACCATACGCAAGGTAAATAGTGGGAATTGAACTGAAATTCCAAGTCCAACAAAGAATAAAGTTACAAGGCAGAGCACCAGATTGTGCGAAGACCAGAAGAATCCAAATGCTATAAATTGCAGTGTAAGTGCGATCTTCAACTGCTCATCGGCGTGGAAACGTTTTAAGACGCGACCGGCATACCAACGTCCAGTACCAACTCCTGTACCAAAGGCGATTACTGCCAGAGTCGAAATAGCTGCACTTGCATCGGTGCGATCACTAATCAACGATGCTGACCAGAAAGATGTTGCAAACTCGGCGCTGATCGAGATGAAGAATCCAGTAAATGAGAACCAGAATCCGCGCGAGAGTTTTCCGCGTTGTGGACCATCTTCATCAGGGATATGAGAATCTGGTTCGAACTTACGTCCCTTGATAAACAGCGCCAAGATAAAGGGAATGGTGATCAACATTCCTACGCGCCATTGATCGCGGACAATATTTGCCGTTGATCCAATAACAAAGTTTCCAGTCACAAATCCTGCGATAGCAACAGCGTTGATCTGTGCAACAGCAGTATGTGAACGTTCTGCAAATGCATGAGACCCAGCGGTATTTACGTTATTGATAACAACTGAGATTCCCCAACCTGCAATAAGTGTTGCTAGCAGAGTTAGTTGTACTGGGGGAGCAAAGACGAAAAATACGATACCGATGGAAAAGACTGTTAAGCCAATCCAAGTTGTATTTGAACGACCAAAGCGGTGGACCAACTTTGAATTCATCCCGCCCGCGATTATTGCGGCAACGCCCATCGCGGTTCCGTGAAGTCCAGCAACGCCAAGTGATGTGCCCTGATCTTCGCGAAGTAAAGCTTGAGAAGGACCGAAACCGCCAGTAAAGAAGTTAACTGTCGCTACTTGAAGTGCGAGCAGCCAGAACTGCCCGTTACGCGCAAACGTCTTTGGCATCTGAGCTTTAGAGCGCTGCTACAACGAAATCGATTGAGGCAGTTAGCGCATCAATATCACTTGGATCAACAGCCGGGAACATACCAATACGAAGTTGGTTTTTACCTAGCTTGCGATATGGCTCAGTATCCACGATTCCGTTAGCGCGCAGGGCTGCAGCGACTGCAGTTGCATCAATTGATTCATCAAAGTTAATTGTTCCGACAACCTTTGAGCGCATTGCCGGATCAATGACAAATGGCGTTGTGTAAGAAGTCTTTTCTGCCCATGAGTACAACTTCGCTGCAGATTCAGCGCTGCGGCCTGCGGCGAATTTAAGTCCGCCATTGGTGTTCATCCATTCGATCTGATCCGCAAGGAGCACCAGAGTCATAAGAGCAGGGGTGTTGTAAGTCTGATCAAGGCGTGAGTTTTCAATCGCGATACCAAGATCAAAGAACGCTGGCACCCAACGGCCACTTGCCTTAATTTTCTCAGCGCGCGCAATTGCGGCAGGGCTCATTAGCGCAAGCCAAAGTCCACCATCAGATGCAAATGATTTCTGTGGCGCAAAGTAATAAGTATCAAATTCTTTTGCATCAACTTCCAGGCCACCAGCAGCGCTTGTTGCATCAACAAGAACTAGCGCACCATCTGTTCCGGCAGGGCGCTTGATTGGCATCGCTACGCCAGTTGAAGTTTCGTTGTGAGTAAGTGCGTAAACATCTACGCCAGCTTCAGCAACTGCTTGTGGGTGTGAACCAGGTTCTGACTTAATCACAGTTGGCTCGCCAAGAAATGGCGCTTCCTTTGCAGCTGATGCAAACTTTGAAGAGAATTCGCCGAAAACTAAGTGCTGTGATTTGTTTTCAATTAAACCAAATGTTGCGATATCCCAAAACGCTGTTGATCCGCCGTTTCCGAGTACAACTTCATAACCTTCTGGCAGCGTAAATAGTGAGTTAAGTCCTTCGCGCACGCGATGAACCACGTTCTTAACTGGCTTTTGGCGGTGAGATGTTCCGAGAATCGATGAACCAGATGCGCCAAGTGCAGCAAGTGCTTCGGGGCGAATCTTTGATGGACCGCAACCAAAACGGCCATCACGTGGTTTGAGATTATCTGGGATCTTAATATCTGCGCTCATGGGCTAAGCCTAAGGGTAGTAGCGAGTTATCTCCCACTCGGTTTCGCTGTTAGCCCGCTCATAGCGCAAGCGATCATGCAGCCTTGAATAGCGCCCTTGCCAGAATTCAATGCTGATCGGCGTAACGCGATAGCCGCCCCAATGTGGTGGCTTTGGAACGGTTGTTCCTTCTGGCCATTTCTCAGATGCACCAGCGAAGCGTTGTTCAAGTTCTTCGCGCGATGAAAGTGGTGAGGATTGCGCACTTGCCCATGCGCCGATTTGGCTGGACCAAGGACGCGAAGCAAAGTATTCGGCTGATTCACTTTCGGAAATCTTTTCGACAAATCCACTTATCGAAACTTGGCGTTCCATCGCAAACCAGGGAAATAAAAGTGTGACTTGCGAATTTAGCTCCATCTCCTGTGCTTTACGCGATGAGTAATTTGTAAAGAAGGTAAAGCCACCTTCAGAAATATCTTTTAACAAAACGGTGCGTGTAGAGATATGTTCTTCCAGACCCAAGGTTGAAAGCACCATCGCGTTAGCTTCGACGATAAAGTCATTCGCCGCCGCCTCCTTTAGCCAGGTGCTGAACGCGGCGAATGGATCAGCGGGTAAATTCTCGAGACCGACCTCGCCGTAAGAACGGCGCATGGCACGGATCGCTTCACGGTCGAGTTCGCTCATAGATGTATCGAACCTCACTTTTACCTCTGCGTCATCTTCTAGGACTTCCTAGTGATTTCCTGGATTGGTGGTCGTCAGCACCCCCTCGGACGGTGCAGAATTGGAGCATGTCAGATGATTTCAAACCCGGCCTGGAAGGCGTTATCGCCTTCGAATCACAAATTGCAGAACCAGATAAAGAAGGCAGCGCACTGCGTTATCGCGGCGTTGATATCGATGACCTTGTTGGTCGCGTTACCTTCGGAAACGTTTGGGGTCTACTAGTAGACGATCTCTTCAATCCTGGTCTTCCAAATGCTGAACCATTCCCACTACCTGTTCACTCAGGTGATGTGCGCGTAGATATCCAATCAGCGATTGCGATGTTGGCACCAGCATGGGGTTTCAAACCACTACTTGATATTTCAGATGAAGAAGCGCGCAGCAACCTTGCCCGCACATCTGTAATGGTTCTTTCATATTTAGCTCAGGCAGCTCGCGGAACTTGGCAGCCAATGGTTCCGCAATCAGAAGTTGATAAGGCTCACACAGTTGTTGAGCGCATGATGATTCGTTGGCGCGGAGAGCCTGATCCACTTCACGTTCGCGCAATCGATGCATACTTTGTATCAGCAGCAGAGCACGGAATGAACGCATCAACATTTACCGGTCGCGTAATCGCATCAACTGGCGCAGATGTTTGTGCAGCAATCTCTGGTGCAATCGGTGCGATGTCAGGTCCACTTCATGGTGGCGCTCCATCACGTGTATTACACATGATTGAAGAAGTAGAAAAGTCGGGCGATGCAACTGCTTATGTAAAGGGCTTACTTGATCGCAAAGAGCGCTTGATGGGATTCGGACACCGCGTTTACCGCGCCGAAGATCCACGCGCTCGCACACTTCGTCGTACTGCTAAAGAACTTAACGCACCACGTTATGCAGTTGCAGAAGCGCTTGAAAAGGCTGCTCTGCAAGAGCTTCGTGAGCGCCAACCAGATCGCGTCTTGGAGACAAACGTTGAATTCTGGGCAGCGATTATCTTGGACTTTGCACAAGTACCAGCACCACTATTTACTTCAATGTTTACTGCAGCTCGTACTGCAGGTTGGTCTGCACACATTCTCGAGCAGAAGCGCACGGGTCGTTTGATCCGTCCATCTGCACGTTATGTTGGCAAAGGCCCACGTAAACCTGAAGATGTTGACGGCTGGGATGACTCAGTCGGAATGCTCCACCTCTAAAGCGCAAAGTAATGGCCACACGTCGAAACATTGTTTGGTTTCGACGGGATCTGCGTATTTCAGATCACCCTGCTTTAGTTGCAGCGATTGAAAATAGCGATGAGATAGTTCCTGTCTTTATCCTCGATAAAACTCAGATCGCTGAAGCTGGCGCAAAACTCCTTGCCTATATGGGTCAATCACTTCGCGCACTCGATGAATCACTTGGCAATAAATTGCACATTATTGAAGGCGATCAAGTTGAAGTCTTAAAAGAACTTATTGAACTTTATGGAGTTTCCGAAGTTCACATCTCAACTGAGTACGAACGCTTTGGCGCAGAACGTGATCTACGTGTTGAAAAGGCTGGCATCAATTTAATCCGCACCGGCAGTCCTTATGCAGTTGCACCGGGTCGAGTTGTAAAGCCAAGCGATGGAACTCCATATCGCGTTTACACACCTTTCTATCGTGCTTGGTGTGTACATGGTTGGCGCGCACCCGCCAAGACTCCAAAAGAAATTAAAGCGTCAACTCCACCTGCTAAGTACCGTGCTTTTCCTGATTTTCCAATGCCTGCTGGTGTTGAAGTAATTCAAGCGGGAGAAGCAGCGGCCCTGGCTCGCTTTAAAGAGTTTGTTAAGAAAGGCCTCGATAGTTACGACGAAAACCGCAACTTTGCTGGAATTGATGGCACATCCAAGATGAGTACCTACTTAAAGTTTGGCGAGATCCATCCGCGTACTTTGATCCAAAACTTAGGCGATTCCAAGGCGCACGATACTTTCCGTAAAGAGATTGCTTGGCGCGAGTTTTATGCCGATGTTCTCTTTAACAACCCGCACACCGATACCGATTACTACGCACCACAATTTAAGGCGATGCGTTACGACAAACCCGGCAAACAATTTAAAGCTTGGTGTGAAGGAAAAACTGGTTATCCATTTGTTGATGCCGCGATGCGTCAGTTGGTTCAAGAAGGTTGGATGCACAATCGCACTCGCATGGTCGTGGCATCTTTCTTAGTTAAAGACCTGCACCTTGAATGGCAACTAGGTGAGCGTTTCTTTGCAGAACACTTAGTTGATTTTGATCCCGCATCAAATGCTCACGGCTGGCAATGGACTGCTGGCACTGGAACCGATGCTTCACCTTATTACCGAGTCTTTAATCCAATTGAACAAGGTCGACGCTTTGATGAAAACGGCGATTACATTCGCAAATATGTTCCTGAGCTAGCTCATTTATCTGCGGCAGAGATACACGAGCCATGGCTTTACTTAGATGGATATTCAAAGGGATATGTTGAGCGAATTGTTGATCACGCGGCCGAACGTCTGGAATCACTTGAAAGACTTAAGGAAATCAAGGCTGATAAGCCGCTGCCTCCACAATAGCCACACCGCTGCGCTTTGCTTCATACATAGCAGCATCAGCCCGTTGCAGTAAATCACCGTTCTTATCGTTTCTAACATGTCCGATACTTACGCTAATTAAAATTTGATTTCCACCGACATTAAATGGATAACTCAACGTTGCTCGCAACGCATGTGCAACTTCTAAAGTTGTATCGGGGCTACCTAGCACGATTACTCCAAACTCATCTCCACCAAGCCTTGCTAAAACAGATCCCGTTGGTAGTGATCGACTAAAGCGCATCGCAACTTGTTGCAGAATTTGATCGCCCATCTCATGTCCGTATTGATCGTTAACTGGTTTAAATCCATCTAGATCCAATAAAAGTAGCGCACCTTCCACGCCACTTAGCGCGCCGATTTCAGCAACTAAACGGCGACGATTGGGTAGACCAGTTAACTCATCTGTGCGCGCCAAGATCTTCTCTTCACCTAAATTACTTGCTTGTCTGATTACAAGTGTCATTCTTATAAAAGCCATAAATAACGTTGCGATCGTTGGAATAACAACATAGATCGGGAAGTAATCAGGACGGAGCGCAATTGCAGATAGCAGCGCCGGGCTGATAAAGATTGAGACTGCAATTAACGCTGGATGTATTTTGGTTTCAGGCTGCAGATTATTTGGCGCTTCCCATAAAGAGAAGGTGATGATGGTTATTCCGAACAACCAACCGTTATCGCTGATCTGTCCAAATTGGTAGGAATTAGTAATTTGCGCCCAAAGAAAATAGAAATCAGTGATTGCAAAAATCGTAACTCCAGATATCAAAAGCGCTGATCTATTTGAAAATCCAGAGACAACTGCGCTAACAATCGCGATAACCACCAAAGCGATATCGCAGACGGGATATAAGACTGCAAAGAAGGCGCTCGTGCTATCCCCAGGGATATTGGAGATAAATTGAATAAGAATCAACGCAGTAACTATTGAACTCAAGCCCAGCCCAAAGATCGCCGCATCTAGCAGCTCAAGTAAACGCAGCCGCTGCCTCCGGCCAAGAATGCGTGGAATTGCCAAGAAAGCAAAAGGATAGAAGAGCGCATATGCGATATTTGAAAACAATAAAGAATTAGCGCTGAAGTTAAAGAATTGAGCAAGGCTCGAATAAAGTGAACCGATTCCCCATGAGGCAATTGCTAGCGCAGTGAAAGAGATGGCAAATGGATCACTATGCAGCGGTGCGCGGATTAGCGAGATAATCGCGGCAACGATAATTAAGTTAAAGAGAAATAGATCTAGAACCATTCCAGCATTTATCTGCAGAAGTTTGGCGGCAGTATGTCCGGCCAAAATAGCCGGAGCGAACCAATTCCAGATTAGATGGGTTCGCACCCACGTAAGTTAAGGCGTGCGATTAAGCAAAACGAATAGGGCTAACCTAAGGCTTACCAAATTCGATTTAGAGTTTAACTGTAAGAGTTAGAAACCCTTGCTGCAGATCAACTTGGCCATGCCAAGTGTGGTCTCAATATCGGTCTTTGAGCTCTCATATTGGCTGAGCGCTTGTTCTTTTGCTCGCTCACTGCGATCACCCTGCTTACCAACAGTTGAGTAGGCCTTAATCGCTGCTTCATAGCTACGAACCGCTGCGGCATACTTATCGATAGTCGCCTTGTTCTTAGTTAGATTTGCAGTATCTGCTCGCAAGGCTGTTAGCGCAGTATTGATCGTTGCAATCTTTGCCTGATATTCAGGGATCAATTTATTAGCCTTCTCAGTTTCAATCGCTTGCTTGGCCATATCTGCATCGAGCTTTGCAACAGTTTCATCTGTCGCAGCTTTGATCTTTGGCAAGTTTGCAACGGCCTTGTTATAGGTATTTGCTGTGTTAAGGCAATCCAGTGACAACCAAGTTAGCTTTGAATTCTTGACCAATGGGTTCTTTGCACAACGGTATGAAGAACCGCTTACCTTTGTGGTTTGGCCAGCCTTTTTACAAGCAACGCCATTGCTGACCTTGGTTGCAGCACTTGCTGGTACTGCAGTGATAGATGCGAGTACGAGAGCGGTGGCTCCGGCTACGACGATGGCCTTACGAAACATGAAAACCTCCATTGATGATGAGGCTATGTTAGCCAACCAGAGGGCTGATCTATGGGATACAAACGGAGAAAAGCGTGTGAATTAGCGTTGTTTGACTCGCAAATTCATACCAACCCTGCGGACCAGCGGCCGTGGAGCCAGAGTTATAAAACCCACTAAGAGTTTGTATTGCCATCCCGGAATCGAGACCGCCTTACCTGCTTGCGCATCCTTCCAAGCTTTCGCGACAAGTTGATCGGAGTTAAGCCACATGAACTCTGGCAATCCCGCCATCTTCATACGGCCGCGTTGATGAAACTCTGTGCGAGTAAATCCCGGACAGAGCGCTGAAACTTTTATCTTGGTTGCAGCAAGTTCGGTGTGAAGTGATTCGCTCAAAACAGTTAGATACGCCTTTGATGCGCTGTAGGCACCGCCTGCAATAAAACTAGCAACCGATGAGACGTTGATTACCGTTCCTGAATTACGTTCTTTCATCCCAGGAAGTGCAATATGCATTAAACGCATAGGTGTACGAACCAAAACTTTGAGAACTTCCTCCTCTTTTGCCAAATCACTCATCGTAAATGCTTTATTTATTCCAAAGCCGGCGTTATTAATCAGCACTTCAATCTCATTACTCTTAATAAACTCTTCAACTTTGGCACAACCAGATTCAGTTGCTAAATCAGCGACGATCACAACAGATTCGGCGCCGAAATTATCTTTTAGCCCTTGTGCTCTTTCGTGCAAGCGAGCCTCATCGCGCGCGACTAAAACCAGATTAAATCCTTGCGCAGCTAGTAAGCGAGTGAAGCTTTCACCTATTCCGGCGGTTGCACCGGTTACTAGAGCCCACTTTTTCATATCGCCTCCGCAAGTAATTTACTTAAGAGCGCCATAAGCGCTGGCCGGAACAACTGGATCGTTAGGTCGTATTGGAGCAAGATACTTGTAAGGAGCGTTTTGTGCGGGACGCTGATCAGCCTCACCATTATTTGGCCACAATGACATTGCGCGCTCTGCTTGCGCAGTAATTGTTAGCGATGGATTCACACCCAGATTTGCGGTGATTGAAGCGCCGTCGACTACGTGAAGAGTTGGGTAGTTATAAACGCGGTGGTACGGATCGATTACTCCAGTTTTTTCATCTGCCCCAATTACGCAGCCGCCAACAAAGTGGGCGGTAAATGGTGCACTGATTAAATCTCCAATATGCCCGCCTGCGATTCCACCATATTCATTTGCGATATGTCGCACCGCTTGATTAGCCGCGGGAATATAAGTCGCATTTGGCTTATCGCTATCGTTCTTGGAAGTTAACTTAAATCCAAATAAACCGCGCTTTCCCTTTACGGTTACCGCTGAGTCAACATCTTGCATAACAAGTGCGATTACCGTCTTCTCGCTCCAGTGGCGCACATCAATTATTCGCAACAGCAGCGAAGGCTTAGCGAAGAACTGCTTTAACCAATGGCGACGCCTTTCTTTTCCAGTAAATCCATCAGTCATGATCGTTTGCAGCAAGCCCATGAAGTTGCTTCCTTTGCCATAACGAACAGGTTCAATATGGGTATGTTCATCAGGAAAGAAGGAAGAGGTTATAGCTGCTCCACGACTGAAATCGTTATCGCGGTTATCCATAAGCGCACCAGTGAGGGCTTCACTATTTGTTCGGGATAGCGCGCCCAGGCGATCTGAAATGAGTGGTAATTGTTTACGTTTCATCTTATGCAATAACTTCTGAGTGTTAAATGTTCCGGCAGCAACCACAAGTTGATCTGCAATAAAGGTTGGTCCGCGCGAGCCATCCCAAGCTCCGGTCTTCTCAGTTTTAATTCTCCATTTTCCATCGCTACGCTCTTCGAATTCTGTAACCGTTGTCATTGGAAATACTTTTGCACCAGCACCTTCAGCAAGACCCAGATAATTCTTGGGCAGAGTGTTCTTTGCGTTGTGGCGACAACCGGTCATACATTCACCGCAGTTTGTGCAGCCTTTGCGATCTGGTCCTTTGCCACCAAAGTAAGGATCACTCGCTGCTACGCCTTCACCTTTTCCAAAGTAAATTCCAAGTGGCGCCATCTTAAAAGTTTGTCCAACGCCCATCTTGGTTGCCGCTGATTTCATAGCCACATCAGATGGCGAGAAGTAAGGATTCTCTTCAACTCCCAGCATGCGTCGAGCTTGTTCATACCAAGGTTCGAGTTCGCGTTTCCAATCAGTGATATCTGCCCACTGTTTATCTTGGAAGTATTTATCGCCAGGTTGGTACAAAGTATTGGCGTAGACCAGTGAACCTCCGCCAACGCCTGCGCCACAAAGGACAAGTACATCGGGGAGGATATGAATTCTTTGGATTCCGAAACAACCGAGTGCTGGCGCAAATAGAAATTTATTTACGCGCCATGAGGTCTTAGGGAAGTCCTTATCTGCAAATCTCTTTCCGGCTTCAAGGACAGCTACGGTGTAACCCTTCTCGCGCAATCGAAGCGCAGTAACGGATCCACCAAAACCGGATCCGATTACTACGACATCGAACTGCAATTCCTTTGCCATCGCAGCCTCCCGTATTTAAACGGTTAACTCCTCGACTGAGATTCCAGCTGTTGATTCATCACGAATATGCCAACTGGTTCCGTACTCTTCAAGTAGATCAAGGAAAGGCTTGGCATCAAACCATTCTGGGCCGTTTACACCTTCTGGTTTCCATGTTCCCTTGTGCAATAACTCCATCGCAATAACTGGATTTATTGCCGTCTGCCAAACAACTGCTTGATCTCCGTAATTAGCCATTGACCATTCGTTATCTACAACGTTGTACATGTAGCACGCATATGGTTTGCCTGACTTATCAAGGCCTTTAACTAAAGTGCCGGCGCAAGTTTTTCCGCGCATACGTTCACCAAGAGTTGCTGGATCTGGAAGAGATGCGGCAAGCAGATCGCGCGGTGAAACGGGGTGGCCTTGAACTTCAACTGTCTCTTTACGATCCATACCGAGCATATGAATTGTCTTTAGAGTTGTGATGAATTGCGCACCAAGTCCGTACTTGAAGTTAACTTTCTTGGCATCGACTTTCTGCGGAATCAAAACAACTTCTTCGTGCTCAACGTTTACGCACTCAACAGGCCCGATTCCTTCAGGGAAATCAAAGACCTCTAGCTCGCTAAATGGTTCAGTTGTAAACCAACCGCGACCATCTTCCCAAACTAGTGGCGGATTCAAACACTCTTCAATAGTTGTCCAGATTGAAAAAGATGGAGCAAAGTCAGCGCCTTCAACTACCAAGTTAGAACCGTCGAGAATGGTTACTTCATCGATTCGGCTAAAGAGATGGTCAGATGCATATTTAGCAAAGACATCGCTCATTCCTGGCTCGATACCCATACCGACTAGCGCGTAAATACCGCGTTCGCACCAGTTCCAGTCACGAGCGAATTGTTCATCGCCGAGCTTTACTCCAGTTTCAGAATTTGGGTAATGCGGATGCGGACGAGAAAGAGACATCGCCATATCCATGTAATTTGTATTTTCAATTTCACAAGCTAAGAAGATCGGCATAACAAAGCGCGGATCTACGGCGTTAATGACAATATCTGGATTGGCCTTGCGAATCAGTGCGCGAATATCCTCGAGTTCTGCGGCGTTCACCTCCGCAGCTGAAAAGCGGGGATCTTTTACTCTTGCTACTGCTTCTTCGGCGCGTGACAGGTTGCGGTCTGCAATGACCATTGAAGTAATAAATGGTCGACGAGATGCGATATTTGCTATTGCCCTGCCAACTCCGCCTGCGCCGATAACGAGCGCTTTCATGGGTGGCCTTTCATTCTTTAATACACACGATTCATTGTTGAACGCGTTAGCCCTATGTTAATCGTAGAGATAACCTTTGCCAAGCGAAGATAACTTTTACGCAGGTCCCCGTAGCTCAGTGGATAGAGCAACCGCCTCCTAAGCGGTAGGTCGCAGGTTCAACTCCCGCCGGGGACACCAATTAAGAATTAGCTGAAAATAACTGTGCGATGTCCAACGATAAAGATGCGATCTTCAGCATAGAGTTTTACCGCTTTAGCAAGTACGCGACGTTCGATATCTCGACCAAGTGCGATTAACTCTTCAGGTGAAGATGAATGAGTTACATGTGCAACATCTTGTTCGATGATTGGACCTTCATCTAAATCAGCAGTAACAAAGTGTGCGGTTGCACCAATTATTTTTACACCGCGATCATGGGCTTGGTGATAAGGCTTAGCGCCTTTAAATCCTGGCAAGAACGAGTGATGAATATTGATGATCTTGCCCGGAAGTGCCGCGCAGAAATCGTTTGATAGAACCTGCATGTAACGAGCCAATACAACAAAATCAATTTTTAACTCTGCAACTTTTGCCAGCATAGCCTTCTCCTGAGCAGCTTTATTTGAGACATCAACTGGCAGATACATAAATGGAATTCCATGAGATTCAACCAACTGCTTCAGATCTTCACGGTTTGAAACGACTAGTGGGATTTCAATCGGTAGCTCACCGAGTTCAAGGAGATACATTAAATCACGCAGGCAGTGGCTCTCTTTAGTAACCATAACGAGCGCTCGTGGCTTCTTTGCAGTCTCGCGAATATGTAGCGCTGGTGAGAATTTTCCTAAACCTTCGCCCAAACTCTTCTCGGCAGCGGCCAGGCCTTGTGATGTTTCGAAGCGAGTGCGCATCACAAATGTATTTGTTGTGTGATCTGTGAACTGCTGATTTTCAATGATGTTGCCACCGCAGTTAAGCACGGCAGTTGTCATCGCATGGACAATGCCTGGTTGGTCTGCGCATTGCAGATTTGCGATGAGATCCATGTCGTAAGGGTACGCGTTAGCGGTTATAGATAGAAATTAGTGGGTCAGTCCTAGTGGGTCATTGTGAAGCGGCGCAGCGGCTTTGGCGCCCACCAGTTGGTCTCACCAAAGAGTCTCATCAGCGCTGGAACTAATAAGGCGCGAATTAGCGTGGCATCGAGCAATACGGCGAGTGAAACGCCAAAGCCCAACATCTTGATGGATGTAACGCCACTTGTCATAAATGCAGCGAAGACGACTGCGAGCAGGAGCGCTGCTGCAGTAATAATGCGTGCAGAACGTTGCAGACCAGTTGCTACAGATTCGATATTGCTCTTGCCAGCCATATGTTCTTCGCGAATGCGAGAGAGTAGGAAGAGTTCATAATCCATTGAAAGCCCAAAGACAACAACGGCAACCAAGATAACGGTTCCAGAATCTAGCGTTCCGGTAACGGTGAAATCACCCACTAACCATTTGAGATTACCGTCGATAAATATCCAAGTGACTGCGCCAAGAGTTGCAGTTAGCGATAGAGCATTTAGCAACACCGCTTTAATCGGCAAGATAATTGAACCGGTAAAGATAAAGATCAAGATCATTACCCAGAATGCGATCCAACCAAGTGCCAGCGGCAAAGTTCTGGAGATTCCACTCTGTGAATCTGTGAAATCGGCAGCTGCACCACCAATTAAAGTCCCTGCAGGTTTATCCAAGGCGCGAATCTCTTTAATTAGCCTTTCAGCATCCATGGTGCGAGAAGATTGGCCCGGAATGACTTGAATACGTAAATCACTTCCGTAAGTTTCGATTTCTCCGACGCGTGCAATTCCGTCAACTTTGGCGACCGATGTAAGGAAATCACTTACTTGGCTTTCTCTTCCGACACCGTTGGGAATAACAACTTCGATGGGGCTGCCTTCAAATCCGCTAAATCGTTCGGTGATCTTTGCTGAACTAATCGCAGCAGGATCACTTGCTGGCAGAACGCGAGAATCTACTTGCGCAAATGCAATATTTGTAATTGGCGCAGCCATTACTCCAAGCAACAGAAGTGAACCAATCACAACAGGCACTGGTCGCTTCATGACATTGCGCGCAGTGTGCGCCCAACGACCATCTTCTTTTGGAGTTATTCCACCTTTTCGTACAGCACCCTTATCAATTTTGTGTCCAAGTAGCGCCATGATTGCAGGTAGCGGAATTAACGCGCCAAGAACTGCCAAGGTAACAACGCTTACCCCGGCATAACCAAATGATTTAAGGAAATCTAATGGAAAGAATAAGAGCGCACTAAGCGTTACAAGCACAGTGAGACCTGAGTAGAAAACTGTCTTTCCGGCAGTGTTAATCGTTGTGCGCACCGAGTCTTCAACGCTCTTTCCAGAGTGCAACTCTTCACGGAAGCGATTGACCATTAATAAGGCGTAATCAATACCAAGACCTAGCCCTAGACCGGTGATCAAGTTAAGGGCAAAAATGCTCACATTGGTAAAGAGAGTGATTAGATAAATAATAAAGAAAGCGCCAAGGATTGCACTTATTCCAACAACCAGTGGCATCGCTGATGCAACGAGTGCTCCAAATACAAAGATAAGTAGTAAGAAAGTCAGTGGTATCGCGATGGATTCGGCAAGTAACAAATCTTGTTCAATTTTATGGTTAATCGCATAAGTGACTACACCGGCACCTGCTGCATAGATCGTCAGATCTCCGCGCTTGCCATCGAAAGCAGCTTGAATATCTTTACCAATTTGTCCGATCGAATCAAAGTCACCTACCTCGGTATTTGCATAGGCAAATAAAAATGCCGCTTTACCGTCAGTTGATTTCAAGTTAGGTGCGCCGCCTGTTGACCAGAAAGAGAGAGTCTTTGAGATTCCGGCTATTTGCCCAACTTCTTTCTCAACTGCAAGTGCTTGTTGTGAAATCGCAGCGTCATCAACGTTCTTGTCACCGCTATCAATAATTAAAATAGCAACAGGTTCTTCAACTTTGAACTTTTCAGATAAGTACGTTGCTGCTTTTGCAGATTCGCTATTGAGATCTGAATATCCACCCGAATCTAATTTTCCGAAAGCGAGTGAACCAATGCCACCGGCAAGGAGAATTCCGAGAGTGAAGAGGATTAAAACGCGCTTGCTGCGCTTAACTATGAAATGACCGAGGCGTTCGAACACAAGCAAACTATGTAGGATTAGCCATAGTTAGGCAATTGAGAATTGCGTATTGAGGGGGTGAAACGCGTCATGTCACAACTGTTCCCAGAATCTTCTAAAGATGAACGCGATCCGCGTGAGGATGAAAACGAATCAAAGCGACGCGAGGAAGAGATTAAAGGCGATAAGCCGCCTCATCACGACGACTGATCTCAGCAACTATTCAGATTTAGATGGTGTTGCAGGTTTTGGTGCTGAATCTGTTTTATAGAAACCAGATCCTTTAAATACAACGCCAACTGCAGAATAAACTTTTTTAACTTCGCCCTTACATTCAGGGCAGGAAGTTAGGGGCTCATCAGAGAAGCTCTGGAAAGCCTCAAAGGCGTGCTCGCAAGCAGAACATTGATATTGATATGTAGGCACGCGCTATCACTCCTTCTCTTATTCGTTTAAATCACAGCCCCAGGGGCTGGTGGTTAAGTCTAAAGAAGTGAGACGATAGAGGCGAATTGAGAGGCAGGTCTACCAAGTGAAGCGTTTAGCGGCAGTTATTGCAGCGCTGGGATTTACCGTTCTTCTAGCAGCGCCTGCGCTTGCTAACTCTCTTGTTGCCACATCACCAATCGCTGGTTCGACTCTCAAAGTAGAGCCAAGTGCAGTGACGATCACTGTTGAAATCACACCTATGGATATGGGCAATGAAGTAACTGTCACAGATCCATCCGGTCGTCGCGTAGATGATGGCACCTTAACTGTCGCCGGAAACGATTTGATTGTTGGAATGAAACCAATTACTCAGTCAGGTGTTTATAAAGTCTCTTACAACATTATCTCCGAAATGGATCTGCCACTCGAAGGATCTTTCGTCTTTAACTTTTCAACTCCAACAATTTCCGTGCCTGAAGAAGTGGTTCCAACAACGCCTGCAAAGATAGAAGGCAGCGACTTCGGAACCAACTTATTTGTAATCGGACTGCTGGTTGCTTCACTAGCGGTACTGATTGCACTTGCGCTGTATGCGCGAAAGATTTTTAACGAGCGATGAATTTACTGGAGATAAGTAAATTCTTATCCCTAGCTGCGGGCATTACCACAATCGGTTTGCTCCTGGCCATCGCCTTCTTTTTAAATGATGTTGAGGGAAAGCTTGGGGAAACCGCCAAAGCCTTAAGAAATATAACGGCAATTGCGGCTCTGACTTGGGCGATAACAACCGGAATTTCGATAGTTGCAACTTTGGCGAATATTCTCGGAACAGATTTATCGGAAGCTTTAGATCCAACGTCAATGCGTTCCTTTATCTCGCAGGTAACGCTCGGCAAATATATGTTTGCGCAACTCTGTTTGGCGCTACTAGTTGCATTAGTAGCGATTCGTATCAGAGGCGTTGCCGGTGCAAATGCACTGCTCTTGCTAAGTCTGGCAGCGATCATTGCACCAGTCTTTGAAAGCCACTCTGCATCTAGTGGTTCGCACGCGCTGGCCATCGGGTCTTTAGTAGTACACGTCATTGCAATTTCTCTTTGGGTTGGTGGTTTAGTAGCGATCACCTTCTTAAGGGCGCAAGATCGTGCAATGGCGCTGCCACGCTTTAGCGCCCTAGCTTTATGGACAGCGATCGCGGTATCCGCTAGCGGAACTGCAAATGCTTGGGCCAGACTTAATTTTCAAAGCGCCTGGAGTTCAGAGTATGCGCGTATGGTGTTGCTTAAAATCTTATTAACGGCAGCGCTTATCTTTTTTGGCTATTTGAACCGTCGCCAACTGAAAGGTTCACTTAAATTAAATGGAAAGCAATTAGGACGTTTAATTTCAGTTGAAGTTTTGATCATGGCTATAACTACCGTTGTTGGCTCCAAACTTTCAACTATGCAACCACCTTTGCGTGCCGAAAGCTCTGTACTTGATCCCGGCTTAGCAGTTGCTGGAATTGCAACGCCACCACCTCCAAACCTTTGGCGCTTAGTCTCTCTCTACGATCCTGATGCGTTGATGATTGGCGTTTTGGTAACTGCCGTCGCACTCTATATAAGAGGAGTAATTATTCTTACGCGGCGTGGTGATAAGTGGCCAGTAGGACGAACCGTTGCCTTTGCTCTTGGAATTAGCGCAATTGATTATGCGACAAGCGGTGGCTTAGGTGTTTATGCCAAGTTCTCATTTGAGTATCACATGATTGCTCACATGCTTCTTGGAATGGTTGCACCAATCGGAATTGTTCTAGGAGCACCGATTACCTTGGCGCTGCGCACTTTGCCACAAGGTCGTACGAACCAAGAACGCGGAGTTCGTGGAACGCTAATTGCATTGCTCCATTCAAAACCTGCAGCAGTGTTTACCAACCCAGTATCTGCTCTGGCCCTCTTTGATGGCTCACTCTTTGTTCTATATATGACACCGCTCTTTGGAAATCTGATGCAGTCACATCTCGGTCACCTTGTCATGAGCGTTCACTTCTTACTTGCCGGAATTCTTTTCTTCCACGTCATTATCGGAATTGATCCCAATCCAAGAAAAGTTCCACACATCGTGCGCATAGTTATTCTCTTCGCAGCGATGAGCATCCACGCCTTCTTTGCGGTCGCACTCATTTCCACTTCGACTCTGCTTGATCAGGGTTACTTTGCTTCACTGCAAACACCCTGGAATTTGGATTTGCTTGCCGACCAGCATGCAGGTGGTTCAGTCGCATGGGCGATGGGCGAGATCCCAATCCTGCTTGCGCTGGTAGCCACGTTTATTCAATGGATGCGCGATGACTCTCGCGAGACTAAGCGCATTGATCGAAATGAAGCGCGATTAGCGGCCATGGGTGAACCTGATGAACTTGCTCAATACAATGCATACTTATCTAACCTTGCAGCACAAGACCGAGAAAGAAAAGGCAGAGGCTAACGATGAGCGCGAACGATCTTTACGCACTTCCATCTGAGTACAACGATCTACGTGAAAGCGTTCGTGCGCTTGCTGAACATGAGATTGCTCCACATGCTGCAGCTGTAGATGAAGACCATCGCTATCCGCAAGAAGCAGCAGATGCGTTACTTAAAGCCGGACTAAGCGCTGCACATGTTCCAACTGAATTTGGTGGAGAAGGCGCAGATGCTGTTGCCACAGTAATAATTATTGAAGAAGTTGCGCGAGTTTGCGGTTCATCTTCGCTAATTCCAGCGGTAAATAAACTTGGATCGTTGCCACTAATTCTGAGTGGAAGCAAAGCGCAGAAAGAAAAGTGGCTGCCACAACTTGCAAAAGGTAAAGGATTTTCTTACTGCCTCTCTGAATCTGAAGCGGGCTCAGATGCATCTGCCCTGAAAACTAAAGCAGAGTTAAAAGATGGATCTTGGGTAATCAATGGAAGTAAGAAATGGATTTCTCACGCTGGAGTATCTGAGTTCTATACAGTTATTGCGCAGACAGATCCAAGTAAAGGATCTAAAGGAATAACCGCCTTTATCGTTGAAAAATCTGATCCCGGAGTTTCCTTCGGAGCTCCAGAGAAGAAGATGGGTTTTCGCGGATCTCCAACTCGCGAAGTTTATTTCGATAACGTAACAATCGGAGATGATCGCCGGATCAGCGAAGTCGGCGCAGGGTTTGCACTTGCGATGGATACTTTGGATCACACTCGCATCACCATCGCGGCACAAGCTTTAGGTATTGCACAGGGTGCGTTAGATGTTGCGACCAAGTACTCACACGAGCGTAAACAATTTGGCAAAGAGATCTTTGATTTCCAAGGCGTTCAATTTATCTTGGCAGATATGGCGATGAATATTGAGGCTGCTCGTCAATTAACTTATGCAGCAGCAGCACGTAGCGAACGAGGCGATAAAGACCTGAAATTTTTCTCTGCAGCAAGCAAAACTTTCGCAAGCGATGTCGCAATGAAGGTAACAACAGATGCAGTGCAGGTTCTGGGAGGATATGGCTATGTCTCTGACTATCCAGTCGAACGTATGATGCGCGATGCCAAATTAACTCAGATTTACGAAGGCACCAATCAGATTCAACGAATTGTTATGGCGCGCAATCTACCTAGAGGTTAATTGAAGCTAAGAATTGAATCTAAGAATTAAATCTGGAGTTGCTGCAGCGTTTAGCGGCACATCAAATTCTTCACGAGGTAGATCAACGCTAGAGATCTCATCTGGATGGATCAATCCGATACTCCATGCAGAAAGTTTTGGAAGTGCGCGATCGTAGAAGCCCCCACCTTGCCCCAAGCGATATCCAGATCTATCAATTCGTAGAGCCGGTACAACAATTAGATTGATAAGTGAAAGATCTGTAAGTGCGGCTCCAGTTGGTTCGAGAAGTTGTTTTGATAACTTGCTTGGCGCAAGTTGATCTCTTGATCCGTTCCAAAGTACCCATTCGAGATCGATGCCATTTACTCGCGGCAGATAAAGATCTTTGCCACTTTTCAAAAGCGCCTGATTTAGCTCTTTCGTATTTGGCTCATCTCCATAAGAGATATAACTAGCGATAGCGCTTGCCTTAGAAAATTCTAAAGATGTAGCAAGGTATGAAAAAGAGTGATCTAGATATCTTTCGCGGCGTTCAAAACGATAGCGAGTGCGAAGTTCAGACTTCTCGCTTGCTGCACTCATCTAAATCCCCAATTATCTACTGCACTAGAAGTATTGTTTCCGATTATGTCAGACCGCACTCGTGTAGATGAGTTCCTGTCCTCTCTATTAGCGATCTGTCGACCACTCGAAGCATTTGAGATGTCCCTGCTAGATGCGCATGGCGCAACTCTTGCCGAGGATATTTATGCCGGAGAACGTCTTGTCCTCAAGTCCGGTTCCAGAATTCGCTCGACACAGATCGGACTAGCGGCATCTATTGGTCGCGATCATTTACCAACACGTCCACATCCCCGTGTTGTTGTGCTTTCGGCAGGCCCAGATTTAGTTGAACCAGGTAAAGAGTTAAAGGCTGGCGAAGAGTACGAGACTAATTCGTGGTTGTTAACTACTGCTGTGCGTGAAGTTGGAGCAGTTGCATATCGCGTCCACACAATTCCTGACGACGAAGCCCAACTGCAGGCGGTTATTGAAGATCAATTGGTTCGCGCTGATTTGATTATTATCAGTGGAGAACGCCACGATGATTCATTTGATCTAATTACTCGCACACTTTCGGCAATGGGTGAGATAACAACCGTGGATATCGCTATCGAATCTAGCGGCCGCCATAACTTTGGTGTGATTGGCCCAGATAAAACTCCGGTTGTTACATTGCCAGGTGATCCAGTCGCTGCCTACATCTCATTCGAACTTTTCATACGCCCGATGATTCGCACAATGCTTGGTGCGGCAACAATTCATCGCCCATCAATTAAGGCAAAGCTTGAGAAAGCAATTACCTCATCTGGCGGATATCGCTCCTACATCCGAGCCGTCTTATCTGAAGATGGAAAATCGGTTCTCCCATTGTTATCTCAAGGTTCAAGTACTCAGGATGAACAAGCCACGCTCTCTGATGCCAATGCATTTATTGCAGTTCCAGAAGGCGATTTAAATATCGCCGCAGGCAGTGATGTCACTGTTGTCGTGCTCGAGCGCCGTTATATATAAGTATTGATATAGGTCTAGATATGTCTGAGCACTGGCCGATTTTCTTAACTCAGGGCGAGTTGCAATTACGCCCGCTGCGAATCCGCGATCGTCGTCGTTGGCTACTAGTCCGCGCCGAAAATAAAGATTGGCTCTCTGAATGGGAGGCAACGCTTCCAAAAGTTCCGGGAGAGAAGAACTCCAGCCAACTACCTTCATTTAGCGAGATGGTCAGATGGCATCGCCGTGAAGGGCGAAACGGACGCTCTTATTCACTAGCTATTTGGCAGATTAACCAGCAAGGGCGCAACCTAATCGGGCAGATAACTATGGGCGGAGTTTCATACGGTGCGATGCGCGGGGCGCATATCGGCTACTGGATCGATCGCGCATATGCCAACCGTGGATTTACAACACAAGCGGTAAATATGTTGACCCGCTTTGGCTTTGAAGAACTGGCCTTGCATCGAATCGAAATAAATATTCGCCCCGAAAATGCACCTTCGATAAAGGTCGCCGAGAAAGCTGGCTATATTTTTGAAGGTTTACGACCTAGGTATTTACATATCGATGGAAAATGGCGTGACCATCACTGTTATGTGAAAGAAAATTCCCAGGTCATTTAACCCTCTAAATCCACGGGGCGGCGGGGGTGCTCCTCTAACCTTGACCCATCATGGCTTCTGGAATTATTTATCTTTCGATTATCGGCATGTGGGTGGCTTACTTCCTCCCACGCTGGGTTCACGATCGAAACGAGTTCTCTGGAAAAAATGTAGAGAGATATAAAAGCGCACTTCGCATAGTTGCAGAAAATTCTCCGGGTGGAAGTTCTGGAACCGGGGTAATTCATACCGACCTAGATCGTGAAGCAAAAATTGCTCAACAACTTATGCGCCGCAGAATTATCTTCTCAATAATTATTATCGCTTTCGTAATGACGACAGTAGGTGCGATTATGCAAACTCTTGCAATTTCATTTATCGGAGTACCAGTAGTTGGATTGGTTCTCTACTTGGTACATGTTCGCCACCAAACAACAACCGACCGAGCGCGTCGTCGCCGCGTTACTCAGATTCATCGCACAACAGTTGGTGTCTCATCAACAAACTTGGCAGAGGTTGTCGCACCGAAGCCTTCGACTGAACATTGGATTCCACTTTCCGAACGTGAACTAACTGGTGTAACGCTTTTGCCTAAGGGAACAGCAGCCGCTCGTGGAGAATGGCAACCAAACTCTGTGCCGGTTCCAACTTATGTAAATGCTCCAAAGGCGATTACTCCAAAGCGGGTTATTGATCTAACGACACCTGGTCAGTGGAGTGAAGAACAAGAACGCCTAGAACGCGAAGCCCTTGCCGCGGCTGCGCCATCGCGCGATGAAATCTTTGATCAACAACTTGCAGATGAAGCTGTAGAGCGCATGAAGCGCAACCGCGCTGCCAACGAATAGTTAGATTTAAACCCAGGAAGGCAGCCACATACGCGCCTGCCATGAATCGTAAGTAATCACATCTCCTGTGAAAAGTGGCAGGAAGAAGATGAAATTTACAAAGATCGCAAAGGCGATAAAGCCCAGCACCACATAGCTATTTCGCTTGTTTTCAAAGTGCATCAATAGCGCGTAGGCGCAGTAAATAACGGCAAGAATCAAGAAGGGCTGAAAGACAATTGCGTAGAAGGTAAAAACCGTGCGCTCTTGAAAGAAGAACCAAGGTAGATATCCAGCAGCCATTCCAGCAATAATTAAATTTAGTGGTGGTTCATAACGTTTAACGGCTATCGATCTAATCCAAAAACCCAGCACTACAGTAAGTGCGATAGTTCCCAACCACCAGAGCAGCGGTGTTCCAAGAGCGAGAACTTCCTGCGAGCAATTCTCTGCCCCGCAATTCTTTGGGGTCTCATAGTAGAAAGAGGTTGGTCTTCCCATAATCAACCAACTCCACGGGTTGGATTGGTAAGAGTGTTTTTCTACTAGCCCGGTGTGAAAGCCCAACATCTGAGAGTGATAATAAATAAAAGATGTAACAACATTTTCAGAGTAATCGCGCGCCCACCCACGGCTGCTGGCAAACCAACCAGACCAAGAAGTTATATATAGCGACATTGGGACCAACCCATATTGAGCAGCCGTCTTTAGCGTTGGCTTAATTAAATCGCGACCAGTGTTATGTGCGAACGCTCGATAGAGCGCAACAACTGCAAAGAGTGCAAGGAAGTAAAGACCACTCCATTTGGTTGCAACCGCTAAGCCGAGTGCGATGCCAGCCCACCAGTGCCAACGCGCCATGAAGAAATAAGTCGCCAGCAAAATGAAGAATGAGAGATAGATATCCAGTAACGCGGTACGAGAATGTACTAAAGCCAATCCATCCATCGCCATAAGCGCACTTGCCGCAATTGTTATGTAGGAATTTCTAAACAGGCGCTGCGCTATGAGCGCGATTAAAACGATCATGGCAGAGCCAAGAAGTGCGCCCATAAAACGCCAACCAAATTCGTTATCGCCGAATAGCTTTATACCTAGCGCTATCAGCCACTTTCCAACCGGTGGGTGAACGACAAATTCTGGGTCATCTCCAGATATTTCAACGCCATGGGCCAAATAATCGCGCGCACCATCTACGTAATAAACCTCGTCAAAGACGAAGCCCTTTGGAGTTCCGAGATTGAAGAGCCGCAAGGCAAGTGAGATCAAAGTGATCGCGCCAACGTAGATGCGGGTTTTCACATACCTAGCGTACTGAGAGGATGTACCCATGGCGCTCACGTTGGCAGCAACTCCTCTGGGAAATCCCGGCGATGCAAGCCCGCGCCTAAAAGATGCGATCGCAAACGCTGAAGTTATCGCCGCTGAAGATTCGCGCCGCTTTCATCGCTTATGTTCTGATATCGAAGTTACCTTTACTGGCCGAGTTATTTCATTCTTTGATGGCAACGAAACAGAACGCACACAAGAGATTCTTGAACTACTGCGCGCCGGAAAGAACGTATTAGTTGTATCGGATGCTGGAATGCCAACCATTAGCGATCCGGGTTTTCGTCTAGCACGTGATGCGATCGCTGAAAATTTAACGGTAACAGTTATTCCTGGACCAAGTGCACCGGTTATGGCGCTTGCGTTATCTGGACTTGCAACAGATCGCTTTACCTTTGAAGGGTTTGCACCGCGCGCACTTGGCGCGCGTCAAGCACTCTATGAATCACTCCGCTTTGAAGAGCGCACGATGGTTTTCTTCGAAGCGCCACATCGCATCACCGAATCACTGCAAGATGCCCTTGCGGTATTTGGTAGCGATCGCAAGGCAGCGATCTGTCGCGAGATGACCAAGACTTATGAAGAAACAGTTCGCGGAACTCTTGCTGAACTAGTTGCTTGGTCCACCTCAAAAGAGATTTTGGGGGAGATAACCATGGTTATTGCAGGCGCGGCTGTCGGAACAGCGGAAGTGACTGCAGATCAGGTGGTTGCGCGAGTTCGTGAATTTGAGGCGGCGGGCATGGATCGCAAGGCGGCAATTGCAACTGTGGCCGATGAATTCGACCTGCCTAAGCGGATCGTTTATGCAGCGGTAGTTGATGCGAATAAGATGCGTTCGTGAAATCTTTCTACCTAACAACGCCGATTTACTATGTAAATGATGCGCCGCATATTGGCCATGCATATACAACCGTTGCCGGCGATGTCTTAACTCGTTGGCATCGCCAACGCGGTGAATCTGTTTGGTTCTTAACTGGAACTGACGAGCATGGTCAGAAAGTAATGCGTACCGCTGAGCAAAATAACGTTGCTCCACAAGCTTGGGTAGATCGCTTGGTGCAAGAAGCCTGGAAGCCAAATTGGACCGCGCTAAATATCGCAAACGATGATTTCATCCGTACCACCGAAGCCCGTCACACCGAACGCGTACAAAAGTTTCTGCAATCACTTAAAGATGCTGGGCATATTTACGCTGGTAAATATGAAGGCCCATATTGCGTCGGCTGTGAAGAATTTAAATTACCTGGCGATCTAATCGATGCCGATGGACAGAAGCTCTGTCCAATTCATAGCAAGCCGGTTGAACTCGTAAATGAAAATAACTGGTTCTTCCGCTTATCGGCATTTGTTGAGTCGCTCTTAGAGCACTACCGCAAAAATCCAGATGCCTGCCAACCAGAAAGTGCGCGCAACGAAGTTGTCTCATTCCTTGAAGGCGGCGTTTCTGATCTTTCAATTTCACGTTCTACATTTGATTGGGGCATTCCAGTTCCTTGGGATACCGATCAAGTTGTCTACGTTTGGTTTGATGCGCTCCTTAACTACGCAACTGCAGTTGGTTTAACTGATGCGCCAGATACAGAAGGCGGCAAGAAGTTTGCTCAAACTTGGCCAGCAGATGTTCACTTAGTTGGAAAAGATATTTTGCGTTTCCATGCTGTTATTTGGCCGGCGATGTTGATGGCTGCAGGCCTTGAAGTACCTAAAAAAGTATTTGCTCACGGTTGGTTGCTAGTTGGCGGCGAGAAGATGAGCAAGAGCAAGCTAACCGGTATCGCACCTTCTGATATCACCGATCATTTCGGCGTCGATGCCTTCCGTTATTACTTCTTGCGCGCTATTCCTTTTGGCAGCGATGGCTCTTTCTCTTGGGAAGATATGTCGGCTCGCTATACATCAGAGCTCGCAAATGACTTTGGCAACCTAGCTTCACGCTTGGCTGCGATGATTGAAAAATACTGCGAAGGTAAAGTGCCGGCGAAAGCTGCCGATGCCGGACTTTCTGCAGCGCTAACTAGCACCGTTGAAAAAGCCGATGCTGCAATGGTCGCACTTGATTTCCAGGGTGGAATCAACGCGGTTATGGATTTCTGCAAGAAGGTAAATGGCTATGTAACCGAGAAAGAGCCATGGATCCTGGCGAAAGATCCAGCAAATAAAGCAGCGCTAGAAGAAGTTTTATATAACACCGCCGAATCACTTCGCGCACTTGCCGTCTTGTTGCATCCGGTAATGCCGGCAACAACAGAAATTTTGTGGGAATCACTTGGTGCAAATGCAACTATTGGTGCACTTGCAGATCAACAGATCTCAAAGGTTGCACAATGGGGACAACTTCCCGAAGGAACTCTTGTAACTAAGACTCCAGTGCTGTTTCCACGACTCGAGACTAAAGAGTAATTTCCTATGGCAGATCGCCACAATCGCGATATTGATCGCCCTCTGGCGCCAGCGCCAAAACCACTTCCTGTTCCTACGGTTGATGCACATGCACATTTGGAAATCGTTACCGATGCTGCACCTGATTCAGCAGAAGTAAAACAAGTTTTAGATGATGCAAAAGCTGCTGGCGTAGATCGCGTTGTACAGGTTGGGTACTCAGCAGAACAATCAAAATGGTGTGTTGCAGCGGCTGAACACTTTAACGACCGCGTGCTTGCCGCAGTTGCGCTGCATCCCAATGAAGCGCCCGTTGTTCCTGATTTAGAAGCCGACTTAAAGATCATCGAAGAACTTGCGAGCCACCCACGCGTTCGCGCAATTGGTGAGACCGGTTTAGATTATTTCCGCACTCCACCCGAACTGCGCAAACGTCAACAAGATTCCTTTAAATGGCATATCGAGTTAGCGAAGAAGACAAAGAAGGCGTTAGTGATTCACGATCGCGATTCGCATGATGAAGTCTTATCTATCTTGCTCGAAGTCGGGGCTCCCGAAAAGACTGTCTTTCACTGCTTCTCAGGCGGAGTAGATATGGCCAAGCTCTGTATCGATCGCGGATACATACTTTCATTCGCAGGCACGTTAACTTTTAAAAACGCACCCGAACTTCGCGATGCGGTAAAACTTGTGCCGCACGATCAGTTATTGGTTGAAACAGATTCTCCTTTCTTGGCTCCTATGCCAAATCGCGGCGCGTTAAATACTCCAGCACAAATCGCAAACATTGTTCGCGCCATGGCTGAAGAACGTAACGAGAGCGTTGGCGCACTCGCCCAATCACTCTCCGATAACGCCGAACGTATCTTCGGGCCATTTGCCGCAGGAACCACGTTATGACCCTGCTTGGTGCTGCAGAAATTCGCGCCCTTGCTGAAAAGTTAGATTTAAAACCTGCCAAAGCACTTGGCCAGAATTTTGTAATTGATGCCAATGTTTGCCGCAAGATTGTTCGCACCGCTGGCGTTACTGCCGGTGATGTCGCACTAGAGATCGGTCCCGGCCTCGGTTCGCTAACTCTTGCGCTAATGGAAGAAGCAACCAGCGTAATTGCCATTGAAATTGATTCACGTTTAGCAAACCAACTACCTATAACAGCTGCGCTACATAGCGATCGCAGCGAAATTCTCACTGTCATCAATCAAGATGCTCTTCAAGTTAAATCACTTCCAGGTGAGCCAACAGTCTTAGTTGCGAACTTGCCTTACAACGTTTCAGTTCCGGTCTTCTTACATCTTTTAGAAATCTTGCCAACTCTGCGCAGTGGCGTTGTTATGGTGCAAGCTGAAGTTGCAGATCGTCTAGCTGCAAAACCAAATACCAAAGAATATGGAATTCCGAGCGTTAAAGCCGCCTGGTGGGCAGATGTAACAGGTGCTGGTTCAGTTTCTCGTTCGATCTTCTGGCCGGCGCCAAATGTGGATTCAAAGTTAGTTGGATTTAAACGCCGTGAAACACCAGGTAATGAAACTCTGCGCAAGGAAGTCTTTACGATTATCGATTTAGCATTTGCACAACGTCGCAAGATGCTGCGTGCTGCTTTATCTTCTCGCTATGGCGGTTCCGCTGCTGCTGAAGCGCACTTGATCGCTGCCGGAATCGACCCAACTCTGCGCGGTGAATCACTCGATATCCATGGCTTCTGCAAAATTGCCCAACAAGGTTTAGAGTCTTAGCGTGTCCAGAACCAACCGCAACTCTGTCACCGTACGAGTTCCTGCCAAGGTAAATCTGCAATTGGCGGTTGGCCCACGTGAGGCCGATGGTTTCCATAATTTAGTCACTGTTTTTCAAGCGATCTCAATTTATGACGATGTCACAATTACTAAATCTGCACCAGGTAACGGAATCACTATTTCAATCATTGGTGATCACACACACGGAGTACCAGCAGATGCCACAAATTTAGCCGTGAAAGCAGCACAGTTAATCGCTGATGACTATGACTTTGTTATTGATGCCCATATAGAAGTGAATAAATCGATTCCCGTTGCAGGTGGCATGGCAGGTGGCAGCGCCGATGCCGCCGCAGTAATAGTTGGCGTAAATGAACTTTACGAACTCGAGATGTCACGAGAAGAGATGCACGAATTCGGCTCACAACTTGGTAGCGATGTTCCATTTATGATTTCTGGTGGCACTGCAATTGGTCAAGGTCGCGGCGATCAATTAACTGCAGCGTTATCGCGCGGCACATATCACTGGGTTTTAGCGCTCTCAACCGTTGGTTTATCAACTCCTGCGGTTTATCAAGAGTGCGATCGACTGCGCGCCGGTTTAGATATCGCAGCTCCGCAAACTAGCGATGCGCTGATGCAATCTTTACTTGCCGCAGATTCGAAAGCAGTTGGTCAAGCGCTACATAACGATCTGCAATCAGCGGCTTGTTCGCTGCGCCCGGCGCTAACTTTGGTTCTCGATGTCGGCGAAGAATATGGCGCACTTGGTTCGATCGTTTCTGGTTCCGGGCCAACCGTTGCATTCTTAGTTGCCGATGAAGAGCAAGGTTTGGATTTAGCAGTTGCCTTAACTTCTAGCGGAGTTGTTGGCAGCGTTGCCCGAGCCTATGGCCCAGTGCATGGTGCCAAGGTCATCTAATTATTTTAGTTATCTAGTTTTCTTCGAGATGCGCAGCGAGTGCGCTAAGTAAATCGGCTAGAGCTACTTTCTGATCACGGGTTAAGCCCTTTAATAATTCACGTTCTTGTTCAAGCAAACCTTCTAGCGCCTCATCAACTGCGCGCATTCCGGATGCAGTTAAAGTAACAAGTGAACCGCGGCCATCGTCAGGATCTGGCTGACGCGTAATTAACTTCAACTCTTCTAAACGATCTAAACGATTTGTCATGGTGCCACTTGTAACAAGTGTTTCTTGCATAAGTGCGCCAGGGGAGAGTTGATATGGATCGCCAGAACGACGCAGTGCAGCTAAAACATCGAAGCCCGAAGTTTCCAGATCGGCGAAAGCATCACGACGGGCGATATCTAAATTTCGAGAGATACGCGAAATACGGCTAAGCACCGCAAAGGGGCTGATATCTAAATCGGGGCGCTCGCGCTTCCAATCCGCGATTAGGCGGTCGACTTCATCACGGTGCGCGCTCATAGGTCTAGAGGATATATCGCTTACGGGGATCGCCCTGAAATGGTCGCGAGCACACATGGATATGAGGGAGAATATGCGTTCCGCCATTGTGTAGTGGCTAGCACATGGGCCTTTGAAGCCCAGGGTCCAGGATCGATACCTGGTGGCGGAGCAATTTAGATTGCCCGCCGATGGTGCTAGCGGAGCGTTAGACTTAACTACATGAGTGCAAATCTCGAAACGGTTGTTGTTCTCGCCGCCGGTGAAGGCACTCGCATGAAATCATCAACGCCAAAGGTTTTGCACGAAGTTGCCGGCCGCTCACTTGTTGGCCATGTTCTAAACGCCGTTAGCGCGCTTGCTCCAAAGCAAGTGCGAGTTGTTGTTGGCGCAGGACGCGAAGCAGTTGAAGAACATTTACGCGAAGTCGCACCTAACGTCACAACAGTCTTCCAAGAACGTCGCGGTGGCACTGGCCATGCAACGCAGTTGGCGCTCGCAGGTACAGATATTTCAGGAACTATCTTGATCTTGGCGGGCGATACGCCGATGCTTACCGGGGAATCACTTAAGCAACTCCTTGCCACTCACCACGAAGGTGGCTTCACCGCATCAGTTTTAACTGCAGAACATCCCGACCCAACTGGTTACGGGCGCATAGTTCGTAGTGATGATGGCTCACTTCTTCGCATCGTTGAAGAACGCGATGCTGATGACTTTGTTAAGGAGATCTACGAAGTTAATTCAGGGGTTTACGCATTCGATGCTAAGAAACTTGCTGGAGCGATTGGCAAGCTAACTAACGATAATTCCCAAGGCGAGCTATATCTAACTGATGTCATCGAAATTCTGCGCAATGAAGGCGGAACAATCGCAGCTGCGCTAATCGAAGATTTCATCGAAATCTTGGGCGTAAACGATCGGGTGCAGTTAGCCGAAAGTGCGGCTTTGCTCCGTGATCGTATTAACGAAGGTTTCATGCGCGCTGGAGTAACAATTGTCGATCCGACAACAACTTGGATTGATGCAACTGCTGAAATCGCAAACGATGTAACTATATTTCCTGGCTCTGCGATCTTGGGATCTTCAAAGATCGCAACTGGCGCCGTTATTGGCCCTCGCACAACGCTGGAATCTTGCAAGGTACTTGAGGGCGCAAACATTGTTGAATCTAATTGTTTTGAAGCAACAATCGGAGCCGGTGCAAACGTTGGCCCTTATTCATATCTACGCACAGGAACAGTTCTTGGTGCCGGTGCAAAAGCTGGCGCATTCGTTGAAATTAAGAATGCAAAAGTCGGCGATGGTTCTAAAGTTCCACATCTTTCATATGTGGGCGATGCCACCATCGGTGAAGGCTCAAATATTGGTGCGGCCACAATCTTTGTTAACTATGACGGAGTAGATAAGCATCACACCACTATCGGAGATCATGTCCGAATCGGAAGCGATTCGATGTTAGTTGCGCCAGTTTCAATTGGTGACGGGGCTTACACCGCCGCCGGATCTGTAATTACTG
Source organism: Candidatus Planktophila lacus (assembly GCF_002288325.1). Classification (NCBI taxonomy): domain Bacteria; kingdom Bacillati; phylum Actinomycetota; class Actinomycetes; order Candidatus Nanopelagicales; family Candidatus Nanopelagicaceae; genus Candidatus Planktophila; species Candidatus Planktophila lacus. The sequence goes on from NZ_CP016780.1 coordinate 143,526, forward strand.
AAGATGTTCCGGCCGGTGCCATGGGTGTCGCTAGAGGTAAGCAACGAAATGTATTAGGTTGGGTCATGCGCAAGCGATCTGGCACTAAATCTGCAATTGCTGCCGAAGCTTCAGAAAAACGCAACGAGAAGAAAGGCTAATTTCCTTGAGCGAAATTCGTTTGTCCTCAGAGAAAAGACTTCGACTCTTTTCAGGCCGCGGATTTCCAGAGCTCAGCGAAGCAGTCGCCGCAGAACTCGGTATTCCATTAACACCAACATCTGCATATGACTTTGCAAATGGTGAAATCTTTGTTCGCTTCGAAGAATCAGTTCGTGGTTGCGATGCCTTCGTTCTTCAAAGCCACACCGCTCCAGTAAATAAACAGATCATGGAACAACTAATCATGGTCGATGCGCTAAAGCGCGCATCTGCAAAGCGCATCACAGTTGTTGCACCTTTCTACGGTTATGCGCGTCAAGATAAGAAACACCGTGGTCGCGAGCCAATTACCGCACGTCTGATGGCAGATCTCTACAAGGCAGCTGGCGCTGACCGCCTAATGGTTGTTGATCTTCACACTTCACAGATTCAAGGATTCTTCGACGGACCAGTCGATCACTTATTTGCACTACCAATGCTCGCAAACTACGTTGGCAGCAAAGTAGATCGCACTCGCTTAACAATTGTTTCTCCTGACTCAGGTCGCGTACGCGTTGCCGAGCGCTGGTCAGAACTACTTGGCGGCTGCCCAATTGCTTTTATCCATAAAACCCGCGATCCACGAGTTCCAAACGAATCAGTTACCGGAAAAGTTGTCGGTGAAGTCGAAGGCCAGACTTGCGTAGTAATTGATGACATGATCGATACCGCAGGAACAATTACCAAAGCAGTAGATGCCTTATTCGCAGCAGGTGCAAAAGAAGTTATTGTTGCGGCAACGCACGCGGTCTTTTCTGGCCCAGCAGTTGATCGCCTAAAGGCTTCCAAGGTCACCGAAGTTGTCGTTACCGACTCACTTCCGATCGATGAAGATAAGCGTTTTGATGGGCTGACCGTCCTCTCAATCGCGCCGCTTCTGGCTCGTGCGATCCGCGAAGTCTTCGAAGATGGCTCCGTAACAAGCCTTTTTGACGGACACAGCTAAGCCGCGCTAACCTTTGCCCAGGTTTCCGGCGAGGGTGAAAAACTCCGTAATCGACGGTAAGGATTTAACTCCTGCTGGAACTTCGTGTTAAAAAAGTAAAGCCCCGAAGTATTCAGATCAAAACAAACAGGAGTAATAAAAATGGCTGAAATCAAGATCACCGGCACAACACGTACTGAGTTCGGTAAAGGTGCCTCACGTCGTGCACGCGTTGCAGGTCTAGTTCCTGCAGTTATCTACGGCCATGGCGAGAAGCCACAGCACATCACTCTTCCAGCGCGCGAACTCGGCGTTGCTTTGAAGCAATCAAACGTTCTCCTTCAAATCGATATCGATGGCAAGGATCAACTAACACTTCCAAAGGCGATTGTTCGCCACCCACTTAAGCAGATCCTTGAGCACATCGACCTAGTTGCTGTTCGTCGTGGTGAAAAAGTTACCGTTGGCGTTCCTGTTCACACAGAAGGCGAACACGATCGTGACGGAATTCTTGAGCACGTTAACCACACAATTGAAGTTGAAGTTGAAGCAACTGCTATTCCTTCATTCTTCACACTTGATCTAACAGGTCTTGCAGCTGGTCAATCACTCTATGCAGAGAACGTTGCACTTCCTGCTGGCGTTAAGTTGATCTCTGATCCAAAGACAATCGTTGTTCACCTCTCAGAGCGTTCAACTGCAGTTGAAGAAGTTGCAGTAGTCGCACCGGCTGCAGATGCAGCAGCGGCACCAGCAGCTGATGCAGAGAAGAAAGACGCTTAAGCCTTACTCTTTATCTCGTGAGTACATCTCCTTGGATAATTGTTGGGCTCGGTAACCCGGGCGAACAATATGAAGCCACTCGCCATAACGTTGGCCAGATGGTTATTGATGAACTCGCTAGGCGTCATAACGTAAAGCTAAGTACACATAAGTCACGCACCGACATCGCCGCCTACAAGTTAGGCGTCGGTGTCGATGCTTTTTCTGTGATTCTTTCTAAATCTAAGGGTTACATGAACGAATCTGGCGGACCAATCAAAGCTCTCGCTAACTTCTATTCAGTAGAACCACAACAAATAATTGTTCTTCACGATGAGCTCGATATTCCCTTTGCGGCAATTCGCTCCAAGATTGCTGGTGGCGATAACGGACATAACGGTTTGAAATCACTTACCTCAGCATTTGGCACTGCTGAGTACTACCGAGTTCGCCTTGGCATAGGGCGCCCAATGGGACAGCAAGATCCAGCCGACTTTGTATTGAAGCAATTTAGTAAGGAAGAGAAGAAAGATTTAGGAGAATTTCTAGATCGTGGCGCAGATGTTGTTGAGTCGCTAATTACTAAAGGGCTTGATTTAACTCAATCGCAATTTAATTCTTAAATCAGCCCGTATTACGAAGGCCAGCTGCGACGCCGTTAATAGTCAGCAACAGCGCACGAACCAACATCGCATCTGATGATTCTCCAGCAGTGCGCACGCGGTGCAAGAGGTTTACCTGCAGCAGATGCAGCGGAGAAAGATAGGCATCGCGTACCTGCAAGGTACGAGCCAAAATTGGTTGATCTCCCAGCAGCGTCTCTTTCTCAGTCAGAGCAAGGATCTCTTTAACTGTCAGCTCGAATTCCTCAGTAATAGTGTCGAGGAAGTGATGAAGCTCGGCCGGAACCAGAGTTTCAACATAACGTTTTGCAGTTACGAGATCTGTCTTCGCTAAAGTCATCTCCACGTTGCTAATAAAGGTGTGGAAGAAGTGCCATTCCTTAAGCATCTTCTTTAATACATCTGATTTACCAGCCTCGCGCGCTGCCTTAAGTCCGGTACCAACGCCGAACCAACCTGGCACGATCTGTCGTGATTGGGTCCAACCAAATACCCACGGAATCGCACGGAGTGAATCGAGCCCACCTGCAGCATCTGGGCGACGTGATGGACGTGAACCCAGGAAGAGATTTCCAAGTTGTTCAACCGGAGTTGAGGCATAGAAGTAAGCAGGAAGATCTGGATGATCAATCAACTTTCGGTAGCGCGCAAAAGAGTTATCGCTAATCAAGTTCATGCATTCGTTCCATTGCGCTAAATCTTCAGGGCTTTGACGAGCTGCGCGATTAAGAATCGTTGCTTCAAGGGATGCGGCAAGAGTTAACTCAACATTTTCGCGAGCAAGTGCGGGAAGTGCGTACTTGTCGCTAATAACCTCGCCTTGTTCAGTCATCTTGATCTGACCATCAACTGATCCCCATGGAAGTGCAACCAACGCATCGTAAGTAGGTCCGCCACCACGGCCGACAGAACCACCGCGACCATGGAATAAACGAAGTTTTACGCCGTACTTCATAGCGACATCACGGAGCGCACGTTGTGCACGGTGGATCTCCCACTGGCTTGTTGCAATACCTGCATCTTTATTTGAATCTGAATATCCCAACATCACTTCTTGCACATCATCGCGCAGCGCAACAAGTGCACGATAGGTTGGATCCGAAAGAAGCTTTTCGAGGATCGCACCAGCGGAACGAAGTTCTGCAACTGTTTCAAGCAGCGGTGCAAAACCGATCTTGGCGACCTTCTTATCGAGATCAACTAGCCCGGCAGCCTTACCGATGACCGCTGCAGCGACTAGATCATCTGCACCCTTTGTCATTGAGATGATGTAAGTCTCGATGACTTCAGGACCGAATCTTGCAATCAGATCATCAATTGCTTTAAAGGTATCGAAAGTCTTCTTACCGGCTGCGTCTAGCGTTGATAGATCAAGCGAACTCTTCTTACCTAACTCTGAAATGAGCAGCGGAAACTTTTCGTCATGTGACAGGTCAATGTAGCCAGTAGGCATGACTTGCTTTAGAAGGCCGTGGTGGGCATCTGAATGTTCGCGCACATCGAGAGTTGCATGGGTAAGTCCGAAGGCGGCGATACTTCGGATTGTGCGCTCTAGAAAGCCGGTTGCGATTAGCTCGCCACGATGGGCAGCCAATGAATCGCGCATCAAAGTTAAATCTGCAATTAGTTCTGCAGAGTTCGCATAGTCGCGTCCTGGAACGTGTGCAGCCTGTGAAGCATGGCGAGTGCGCGTAAAGACCAAACGATGAACGATCGCTGTGGCCTTCAAGCGATATGGCTCTTGTTGATTTAAACGTAAGAAACGTGGCTCAAACTCTGGAATATTCTTTAAATCTTTTTCGATAGATGCCTGTAATTCAGGGGTTGTGCCAACGATGCGAGTTGAAATAGAGAGCATCTGGCGCAGCTCATCCATAGCCGAAATCGTGGTGCGGATCGCATGAGCAACCTGTAGCGCAATTGCATCTTCAGTTACTTGCGCAGTGATATTCGGATTACCGTCTCGATCGCCACCGATCCAGGTGCCGAAGGTAAGTGGGCGGGCAGATACTGGAAGATTGATTTCAAGACGCTTTAGCTCGCGTGCAAAATCATTTAAAACTTCTGGAACGGTATTCAAAGCAAGATCATCTAGGTAATAAAGAGCGTTCATCGCTTCATCAAGTGGTTCTGGGCGATTTAAACGAAGTTCATCGGTCTGCCAAAGGAGATCTACAGTTTCTGCCAGGCGCTCGTTCTGGCGCGGATTTAAATCTTGGTCTAACAACTTTGCTACTTCACCAAGTTTATTGAGGATCGAACGACGTGCAGCTTCGGTTGGGTGTGCGGTAAATACGGGGCGAACCATAAGTTCGCTAACCCATTGTTCTAAATCTGCCTGAGTAAAGGAATGGCCCGGAGTTTGTGCTTTATAAGCCTCTTCAATTTTATCGATCGCGCGACTTAGCCAAGAGCCACCTACTGCACGAGATTGCGCAAGAACACGTGCGCGGTGAACTTGTTCTGCGACATTTGCTAAATGGAAGTAAGTACTGAAGGCGCGCACCAATTGCACGGAATCTTCGACAGAGAGTTTTTCTAGTAGTTCAATACCGCCACCTTCGCGGACCGCTTTACGTACAGATTCAACGAGGTCGAGAAGTTCTTGTCCTTCTTGGCGAACAAGTGATTGACCTAGTAGATCGCCAAGTTTTCGCACATCGCTTCGCAAAATCGCATCATCGCTTGCGATGTTATTGGCGTTAGCGGGGCTCTGTGTCACGGGCATATCCTCTCAGGAATACTCATGAGTTTGATACGCGATTATGCGCGTTAGACTTGATCCATCAAGCCCCCTCCCTTTTGGGAACGGGGCCTTACGGCGTTTTCTCTTGAGAAATCGCCCGTAGGGATTGCGTTTTCTCACATATTGGAAAGGGTTGATCAAATGCGCGCATTAGTGCAGATGCTTGGGGCAGATACTGCCGTTGCATCCTGTATCGAAGGTGCGCAAAAGATAATTTCACCAGCTCCGACCTATCCATTTTTGCTTGCACTGCGCGCACAGAGTAAACCGCTACTTGTAATCACTAGCTCAAGTCGTGGCGCTGAGGATTTAGCGAGCGAACTCCGAGAGTTACATCAGAACGTTCTTGAATTTCCGGCCTGGGAAACTCTGCCTCACGAGCGCTTAAGCCCGCGCAGTGACACTGTTGCCAGAAGGCTAGCGACGCTATCAACGCTTGCGAGAAAAGATTTAGAGAGCCCAATTGTTGTTGCACCAATCCGCGCAGTAATACATAGATTCATCGCCAATTTAGCAACATCGCCTCTGCAAACTTTAGAAATAGGCGGCGAAGTAGATCTAACTTCGTTGGTGGAGCATTTAACACAGTTGGCATATACCCGCACCGACTTAGTTGAAAAGCGTGGTGAGTTTGCCGTGCGCGGTGGAATTGTTGATCTCTTCTTACCGCTATCGGAACATCCGATACGCATTGACTTCTTTGGCGATGAGATCGAAGAGTTAAGTTATTTCGAGGTTTCATCGCAGAGAACCACCAGCCCAGTTGTTGGGAAGCTTTCAATTCTGCCGTGCCGCGAACTTTTACTAACTGAAGAAATTCGTTTTCGCGCAGAGAAGGCGAAGGATAAGTACCCGGCAGCGCTAGAAATTCTCGATCGCATGGCGCAAGGCATCATTTCCGAAGGAATGGAATCGCTAATTCCCATTCTCATCAATGAAACGGAGACAATTTTTCAAAGAATTCCAGTAGGCAGTGAAGTTGTATTTATTGATGACGAGCGAATTCGTATGCGCACCATGGATTTACTTGCCACAAATGAAGAGTTCTTTGAGGCAGCCTGGTCCCACGCCGCACTCGGCGCTGTTGCACCCTTACCCGTTACTGATGCGACCTATCTTTCATGGGATGCGCTAAATGAAGAAGTAGTTCGTTGCGGTTTAAAGCAACGCGCCCTTAATCCATTTGGCACGGATTTAGATACCGAAGCCACCTTCTTAGATTTCAGCGCCATCGATCCGCTGCGAGGAGATGCCGATCGCGCAGTTACCGCAATGCAGGAAGCGGTAAGCCAAGGATTTTCAATTATCTTCTCAACTGCTGGCCAAGGAATGGCTGAACGTTATGCCGGCATCTTCCGCGATGCCGATCTGCCGGTCTTCATTACGCCAGAGCTAAAAGCAATCCCAACTAAGGCAACGATTCATATAACGCAATCATCTATTGCACAGGGATTCTCTTCTCTGGAATCGCGAATTCTATTTATGACCGAACGCGATTTAACTGGCAGCAAGGCTTCAGCAAAAGATGGCGTGCGCATGCCATCGAAACGTAAACAAGCTGTTGATCCGCTAGAACTACGCGCTGGAGATTTTGTGGTGCATGAGCAACACGGCATCGGTCGCTATGTAGAGATGGTGCAGCGCACCATCAATGGTGTCACTCGCGAGTACTTAGTTATTGAATACGCACCCGCTAAACGCGGCCAACCCGGAGATCGCATCTTTGTTCCAACGGATACTTTGGAACAAGTTTCCAAATACGTTGGCGGTGAAGCACCTGCAGTGCACCGCATCGGCAGCGGCGAATGGCAGAAAGCAAAGGGTCGCGCCCGCAAGGCGGTTAAACAGATCGCTGGCGAGTTAATTCGCTTATATGCCGCACGTACATCTTCACCTGGTTATGCATTCTCTGCGGATACGCCTTGGCAGCGCGAGTTAGAAGATGCCTTCTCTTACATCGAAACGCCAGATCAACTTTCGACTATTGAAGAAGTAAAGCGCGATATGGAGAAGCCTTATCCAATGGATCGCATCATTTGCGGCGATGTTGGTTATGGAAAGACCGAGATCGCAATCCGCGCAGCATTTAAAGCGGTGCAAGATGGCAAGCAAGTTGCAGTTCTAGTTCCAACAACACTTCTTGTGCAGCAGCATGCCAAGACTTTTGCAGAGCGATATTCAGGTTTCCCAATTCGCGTCGCCGGAATGTCACGCTTTAACACCGCTAAAGAATCGAAAGAGATCCTCGCCGAATTAGCGGCCGGTAGCGTCGATGTTGTAATCGGAACCCATCGCCTGCTTTCACAAGATGTGATCTTCAAAGATCTGGGGCTCGTCATTGTCGATGAAGAACAACGCTTTGGCGTTGAGCAGAAGGAATCTCTTAAGAAGATGCGCACAACGGTCGATGTTTTAGCGATGTCGGCAACACCTATTCCGCGCACCTTGGAAATGGCGGTTACTGGTATTCGTGAGATGTCGACGATTACAACGCCACCCGAAGAGCGCCATCCGATTCTTACCTACGTTGGACCAAGTGAAGATGCGCAGATTCGCGCAGCAATTCACCGCGAGCTATTGCGTGATGGGCAGATCTTCTACATCCATAACCGCGTTGAATCTATCGATCGCGCGGCGGCAAAGATCCAAGAGTTAGTTCCAGAAGCGCGTATTCGTATCGCACATGGACAGATGTCCGAAGGTGCACTCGAAGATGTAATCCTGGGATTCTGGAACCGCGACTTCGATGTTCTTGTCTGCACCACGATTGTCGAAAGCGGCCTAGATATTGCAAATGCCAATACTTTAATTGTGGAGCGCGCTGAAAACTTCGGGCTTTCACAACTGCACCAGTTGCGTGGACGCGTTGGTCGCGGCCGCGATCGTGCATATGCATATTTCCTTTATCCGCAAGATCAACCACTTACTGAAATTGCGCTAGATCGTTTGAAAACAATCGCTACTAACACTGACTTAGGTGCGGGTATGCGCGTTGCACTTAAAGATCTGGAAATTCGCGGCGCCGGTAACTTACTGGGCGGTGAACAATCAGGGCACATTGCCGATGTCGGATTTGATTTGTATATGCGCATGGTTGGTGAAGCGGTTAATGATTACAAGACAGGCATTATTGATAAGGAAGAAGAGAGCCACGAATGTAAAGTCGAGCTTCCAGTTAATGCGCATCTGGCCGAAAGTTATGTACCAGGAGAGCGTTTACGACTTGATCTCTATCGCCGATTAGCTGATGTTGCTAAACCTGAAGATGTGCAATCAATTCGTGAAGAGTTACTAGATAGATTCGGCGAACTTCCCGAAGAAGCGGTGGCTTTACTTGCAGTTGCACAATTACGCGCGCTAGCTAAATCGCAAGGAATCCGTGAAGTAGTCGCCACTGGAAAATTCTTACGCCTGTCACCTATTTCCCTGCCCGAATCACGTCAATTACGACTTGCACGGTTGTATCCAGGGTCTATCTATAAGGGCCCAACGAATACTGCGCTGGTCACATTGCCGAAAAACCCTGCATGGAACCCGTCTAATCCCACCGCTGAAATAGTGGATACTTCTCTCCTGACCTGGGTAACTGAGGTCGTCAACCAGCTAACGAAAGCGAGCACCACGTGAAGAAGATCCTTGTAGCCCTAACTATCGCAACAGGGTTGCTCCTTACCGGCTGCTCACAGTCCAATGAAGCAGCAACAGTTGGTGACTTTAAAATTACCCAAACCGAACTACAGAGCAGCATCGATGCAGTGATGGCAGAGCGCTCAAAGGTTGATACATCTCAGATGCAGCTCGAAACTGGCGATGCGCTAAACCGCGGCCAGCTTCGCTTTAAGATTTTGATGCACACCTTTGATGAGATCGCTAAAGAGTTGGATCTTGAAATTACTTCCAGCCAAGTTGTAGCTCGCAAACAGCAGATCTCTCAATCTCTCGGTGGCGATGCTGAACTTCCAAAGAACTTAGTTAACGCTGCGATTGCACCGCAAGATTTTGATACCTATGTGCGTGCGATTCTTATCTCTGAACGCATTACTTCAGCGCTTGCCCAATCTGGCGTTGCCGAAGCCGATGTTGCAACACAACTAGGCAAGTTACTTTCTGCAAAAGCTAAAGAGCTCGGCGTTAAAATCAATCCACGCTACGGCTTCTGGGATACCGAAGCAGGCGATGTTGTCGCAGCTGATGTAACTGGCGGCGCCGTAACGCCATCTGCTGAATAACACCAACCGCGATACTTCGATGGCTGGCTCAGAACTTCAACGCCTCGTTGAGGTAATGGATCGGTTGCGTTCTCCGGGCGGTTGTCCTTGGGATGCAGAACAAACTCACGAGTCGCTCGTTAAATACTTACTTGAAGAGTCATACGAATTTATCGATTCCGTTGATGCAAAAGACCGCGAAGGTATGCGTGAAGAACTCGGCGATGTTTTGCTGCAGGTCTATTTCCACTCACGCATCGCCGAAGATCATCCAACAGATCCATTTTCAATCGAAGATGTAGCGCGCGCAATCGCAGATAAGTTGATTCGCCGCCACCCTCATGTATTTGAAGGTTTAGAAGTATCTGGAACAGATGAAATCATCGATAACTGGGAAGAGATCAAGGCAAAAGAAAAGGGCCGCACATCAGCCCTTGATGGCGTCGCGCTTGCACAGCCTGCGCTGCCACTTGTTGAAAAACTTCTCTATCGCGCCGAAAAATATAAAGTTCCAGTTGCGCTAAAGAAATATGAAAGTGATCAGCCCGCGACAAATGAAAGCGTGGGCGAGGCGCTAGCTTCAATAATTGCGTGGGCGCGAGATAACGAAATTGACCCAGAAAACGCGCTGCGCCTATATGGGCGCCAAATTGCCGAGCAAATTAAGGCTACTGAGTCGCGGTAGTATTGCCCTATACCGTTCAGCGCTGAGCGTGCTCATCACTAGTAATTCTTAGGAGACACCCAATGGCAATTATCGAAGCAATCGGCGCACGTGAAATTCTTGATTCGCGCGGAAACCCAACCGTTGAAGTAGAAATCGAACTCGAAGATGGCACACAGGCACGCGCTGCAGTTCCAAGCGGTGCATCAACTGGCGCATTCGAAGCATCAGAACTCCGCGATGGCGATAAGAAGCGTTACCTAGGTAAGGGCGTTCTTAAGGCAATTGACTTTGTAAATAACGAGATCGCACCTGCAATCGAAGGCTTTGATGCACAGGATCAGCGCCTCATCGATAACGAGATGATCAAGCTTGATGGCACACCAAATAAATCACGTCTTGGTGCAAACTCAATTCTGGGCGTTTCACTTGCCGTTGCTAAGGCATCTGCAGAATCAGCAGACCTTTCACTCTTCCGTTATGTCGGTGGACCAAACGCACACGTTCTTCCAGTTCCAATGATGAACATTCTCAACGGTGGCGCGCATGCTGATACCAACGTTGATATCCAAGAATTTATGATCGCACCAATTGGTGCCGAGACTTTCCGCGAATCACTTCGCTGGGGTGCTGAGATCTATCACGCACTAAAAGCTGTTCTTAAGAAGCGCGGTCTCGCTACATCTGTTGGCGATGAAGGTGGCTTTGCTCCAAACCTTGAAAGCAACCGCGCCGCACTTGATTTGATCCTAGAAGCGATCGAAGCTGCAGGATTTAAGCCAGGTAAGGAAATCGCACTTGCGATGGACGTTGCTGCAACTGAATTCCACGACAACGGCAAGTACAAGTTCGAAGGCTCACTTCGCTCATCAGATGAAATGATCGCTTATTACGCAGAGCTAGTTGCTGCCTACCCAATCGTTTCAATCGAAGATCCACTAAACGAAGAAGATTGGGCCGGCTGGAAGTCAATGACTTCATCGCTCGGTTCAAAGATCCAGATCGTTGGCGATGATCTATTCGTAACCAACCCAATTCGCCTTGCTAAGGGAATCGAAACAGATACCGCAAACGCACTTCTAGTTAAGGTAAACCAGATCGGAACGCTTACTGAAACTCTTGATGCAGTTGATCTTGCGCACCGCGCGAACTACCGCAGCATGATGTCGCACCGTTCAGGCGAAACAGAAGATGTCACGATCGCAGACTTGGCTGTTGCAACTAACTGCGGACAGATCAAGACTGGTGCACCTTCACGCACAGAGCGCGTTGCTAAGTACAACCAACTTCTTCGCATCGAAGAAGAACTCGCACACGGCGCTGTTTACGCAGGCCGCGCTGCCTTCCCACGTTTCAAGGGATAGTTAAGGCTTAAAGATGCGACGCGGGCGACGTAGTTACTCTTCACGTCGTCCGTCTCGCCGTCTTTCATCTAACCGCCGCAGATCTCGCGCCAATGCACGTCCGTTAGCGCTTATTGCGATCATCTTTATCTTCACGTTAACTCTTGCTCCACCAATTAAGAATTACTTCACTCAGCGCGCCCAGATCAGCGCACTCAAATCTCAAGTAGTCACAGACCGCGCAGCACTTGATGCCGCTCGCGCTGAACTAGAACTTTGGAAAGATCCTGATTACGTAAAGTCACAAGCGCGCGAACGTCTGCACTTTGTCTTACCCGGTGAGCGTCAATACATTGTGACCGGCACCAAAGATGATCCAACGCTTCCTGATACAACAAAGGTAGTTTCACAATTGCCTGAAGGTGCCCCTTGGTACACCAAGTTGATCGCATCCGTTACTGAATCTGGTCTTTAACAATGACCGATAAGGCAACACAGAAAGATTTAGATTGCATTGAACTTCAACTGGGGCGCACACCGCGCGATGTACATGCCATCGCCTACCGCTGTCCTTGCGGCAACCCAGCAGTCGTTGAAACACCACCACGCCTTAGCCATGGCGAACCATTCCCTACTTTCTATTACGCAACCTGCCCACGTTTAACAGGTGCAATCTCCACACTCGAATCAACAGGTTTGATGGCAGAGATGAATGAGCGCCTTGCCGTTGATGCCGATCTAGCTGGTGCATATGCCGCAGCACATGATGATTACCTAGCTGCACGAGCAGCGCTAAAAATGGATGTTCCTGAAGTCGAAGGAATCTCTGCCGGCGGAATGCCCAACCGTGTTAAATGTTTACATTCACTAGTTGCACATTCACTTTCTGCAGGTCCTGGTGTTAATCCTCTAGGCGATGAAGCTCTAGCCAAGTTACCTGAATGGTGGAAGGACGAACCATGCGAGTAGCAGCCATCGATTGCGGCACCAACTCAATTCGTTTACTTATTGCAGATATTGACGGAACCAACTTTCGTGAAGTAACTCGTCTAATGGAAGTTGTCCGCTTAGGACAAGGCGTTGATAAAACTGGTCAATTCCACCCAGATGCAATCGCTCGCACACTCGCTGCAGTTGATATCTACGCCGCAGAGATTGCAAAGCGCGGTGTTGAAAAGATTCGCTTCTGTGCAACCAGCGCCACTCGCGATGCCACAAACCGCGATCTCTTTATTGAAGGCGTCTTCGAACGCTTAGGAATCCGCCCAGAAGTTATCTCGGGTGATGAAGAAGCGCGCCTTTCTTTCATGGGCGCAACTAAAGATCTACCAGCAGCCGACGGCCCATTCCTCGTGGTTGATATTGGCGGGGGATCTACCGAATTCGTTTTCGGCACCGAAACTGTTGAAGCAGCAAAGAGCGTAAACATCGGCTGCGTACGTATGTCAGAGCGCCACTTCACCGGTGATCTTCCAGATCCCGGCCAAGTAGCTGCAGCAACTGAAGATATTGATGAAGCAATTGCGCAGGCTGCAAAGTTAGTTCCAATCACTAAAGCCAAAACACTCATCGCTGTAGCCGGAACCGCAACAACTGTTGCCGCAGCCGCACTAGATCTACCTGAATACGACAGATACGCAATTCATCTTTCACATATTCCTGCTGAAAAAGTTCACCAAGTTTCACAAGCCTTTATCAAGATGACCCGCTCCCAACGCGAATCACTTGGCTATATGCACCCAGGTCGCGTCGACGTAATCTCTGCAGGCTCTCTCGTTCTCTCACGAATCATGCGCGCAACGGGCGCTACTGAATTCGTTGCCTCCGAATCAGATATTCTCGATGGAATGGCTTGGTCGCTTGTATAAATCGCTCGACCTGCTGGATTCAGCAATTGTTAAATGTAAGAAATGTCCGCGCCTCGTTGAATGGCGCGAAGAAGTAGCCGTTACAAAACGTAAAGCGTACGAAAACGAAAAATACTGGGGAAAGCCAGTTCCAGGTTTCGGACCAGCAAATGCGCAAATAGTCATCCTCGGTCTAGCACCAGGTGCACACGGCGCGAATCGCACTGGCCGCGTATTCACCGGTGATTCATCAGGTGATTGGCTTTACAAGTCACTATATAAAAATGGTTTAGCAAAGATCGCTACAAGTAAGAATAAAGACGATGGCCAACAGTTAATAAACACACGCATTCTCTGTGCTGTTCGATGTGCACCGCCAGATAACAAGCCAACAACTGAAGAGAAAAACACTTGCGCGCCTTTTTACAAAGATGAGATTGCTCTTCTTATGCCCACAGCCAAATCATTTCTAGCTCTTGGAAATCTTGCTTGGACAACGCTGCTTACAACTCTCCAAGAACTTGGTTGCGAGATTCCAAAACCGAAACCAAAGTTTGGTCACGGTGCCAGCGCTGTATTTATTGGGCCAGATGGAATCAAACGAACCATCATCGGCAGTTACCATCCCAGCCAACAGAACACTTTTACGGGAAAATTGACCGAGAAGATGTTGGATTCAGTGATTAAAAAGGCAAGTAGACTCTGACCTTCGCATGGCCCCGATAGCCCAATGGCAGAGGCAGAGGACTTAAAATCCTCCAAGTGTGGGTTCGACCCCCACTCGGGGCACCAAACTAATATTTGCAGGAGTAAAGTCCCTTTAACTAGAAACTTCTATGGGAGCGCAAATGAAATTTAAAGGTTTTAAAGTTTCCGGTGCCCTAGTTTTGTTATTGTCTTTTACTGTTACCACTGCGACGTTTGCCGCCCCTCCAACAGGACCAGCTAATGCAAATGCTTTTACTCAAGATCAAATGAAGGGCGATTTTGCCCTGATCTTTACCGAGGCCAATGCAGGTGGAAGTTACAAGCCCGTATTTAGCGGAATTATTGAATATCCGGATTCAAAAGGATACGTCTCTGTTCTTCCAAATTGTCAGGATGATCCAGCTAACCCATGCGTTAAATCATTCGAAGCTTCGATTGATAATGGAAAAACTTGGATTCAATCAGCAACCGCTAAAACATACGCAGCAAAAACTTTTGATCAATCCAAATATCCAGCGGGCTCATACATAGTTCAGACCAGAAACTGGGTAGGCGAAGAAAAAACCTTGCTTCCTTCTGGTACAGACTCAAGCGTGTTTTCATTTCCTAAGGCACCCCACCACGGCGGTCCAGAGTACTTACTCCAACCAATAATTGAAGGTGTAAGTTCAACTCAAAATGCTAACGCTAGGGCGCATAAACTTTCGCTTTCGATCATTCCGATAAAGACTTACACCGCACCCAATCCAAATAACTGTAGTTTGTGGATTACAACTTGCTTTGATTTATTCAACTTCAAAGCGGAAACCACCTTTCGAGTTGTACTAGATCTTAAGTACCTTGCCCCCACTTTCAGCGGATGGTTTCAGAGCAGAGTTAAAAATAGTGAGATCCAGCAGCTTAGTTCAACCGAATTTGCATTTTCCGGTTCAGCGATCACTGTAAGTAGCGTTATTGCCGAGTTTAGTAAGCCTTACCCAGAAGCTTTGATTGCTTCCTATCCAAATGTTAAAACTGGAGTTTGGTTTGGAAACCAGCCGTATTGGGCTCAAGGCGTAACCAGCAATACAAATGCAGCTATTAAAGATTGGATTAATTTCGAAAGTTCAATTTCTAAGCAAGCCAAATGGGAATCTTCTATCTGGAGTGCAGTTTCGTATTCGACTGCGACCAGTAGCTTCATCTACACGCAGATGAATGGTTGTTTACAATCTTCAAAAGGCCTTTTGGGACAAGTAAGTACAAATGCAACGGTTTACACAATCTCTGCGCCACTTTGGGACGCAACGACCGATTCACTCTCTTTCACCGTTGCATCGCCAACCTTTGAATCAGATGGTGATAAAAAGCAAGGATTGTACGACTTGGTTCTCAGAGAAGATGTAGCCAAATGTCTTTGGGGCAAGAATCTACTCAATACGAACGCTGTAATCGAGGTTTTGAATTCTGATGGCACGAGTCAAGTTGCGACAACGACTTTCAAGGTTCTGAATGGTTATGTTTATTTCCGCGCAGCAGGCTTTCACTTCTCGGTTCCAAAAATTAAGGTTTCAGTTGTTGACGCCGTGACAGTTGCTAGCCCTACCCCTACCCCTAGAGTCTTAACTCCAGTTTCTAAAAAGTCGATCAAATGTGTAAAGGGCAAAGTTGCGAAGAAGGTGACTGGCATCAACCCTAAATGCCCTTCCGGATTTAAAAAGGCGTGATGGACACTCGAAAAAATTGAATCCAGCCGCAGGCGGTTCGCAATTCAGGCTGACTATTTCTTTGTGTACCCCTTTGGGCAATTTGGATTTTTACCCATTACGGAAATAGTTTTCTTCCCATCGCTGCACCTTATAAACGAACTCACGAATCCGCCACCAATGGGCTTTTTTGATGCAGAAGCGGTTGGAGAGGGATTCGGACCTACACCTGCTGAACAAGTTGGCTTAATCGGAAAACCTTGCAAAGCTCCACAATACTTTATGGTCTTTAAAGAGTAATTGCGGTTAAAAGGGTCTTGTCCAATAATTTTTAGGTTCGTTGGCAATGAAACTGAGTTCAGTTTAGTCATTCCCGCAAATGCGTAGTCGCCGATTTCCTCGACTCCATCAGGAATTGATAATGTAGTAATTGTTGATACATTCGCAAAAACGCTACTACCAATGTAACTCAATGATTTCGGCAATTTTATAGAAGTTAACTTGGTGTCCGCGAAGTCCTGCTCAGCGATGTAATTCAAAGAATCTGGAAGATTTACAGATGTCAGAGGAACTCCCGCAAAGGTACTTCCTTCAAGTCGAGTCACAGACTTCGGTATTGTGATCGAAGTTAGTTCAGTCAAAACAAAGGCTGCAATCCCTATCTTGGTAACTGAGCCAGGAATTATGATTGTGGTGATTGGATTTTGCATTAATGCAGCGTCACCAATTGTTTCAAGCGTACTCGACAACTTGACTGATGTTAAACCAATCCGGGCTAATGCCTCTCTTTCCAAGACTTTTACAGAATTGGGGATTGTCAATGTCTTCAAGTTTGTATAACTAAAAGTATTGCTGTTAATTGTCGTTAATGAATTAGACAGAACAATTTCACTCAGCTGCTTGGATCCATAAAAAGCGCCGCCGCCGATTTTTGTAACCGTATTTGGCATTTTTAGCGAAGTCAGTTTTGAATTTCGGAATGCACCAGCGTCAATCACTTTGATTCCATCAATCAAGGTCAATGATCCTGAACATTTACTTCCGTCTAACACAACACCTTCGGGCATAAGGACGCTGTAGGTCGAGCCTTCTCCGCACGGGATGCTTTGCTCAGCAGCCCAGGATGATTGAGGAAGAGAAGCCGCAGAAATAAGCATCAGGGTCACAGCCAAGACCATTTTCTTAATGTTTCGGCGCACTCTTCCTCCAAAATTGTTTAAGCTTGTTGGGCTTATCTCTATGCTTGCCACCGCAGGCAAGGTCACAATTTATGCAGTCATGGGACGCGTTGTCCAGAGAATCAATTCGGGCTATTGAGCGTGGTTTAGCCCGACGCACGCTCAGTTTGAGCGCGGCCTGACTTTTGAAATGAAATTCTCAGGAAAGTGGTTTTAAATAGTCCTACCTACCTCGCCCCGAAGGGGGCGGGATTTCCTAGAAAGGGAAATTAGTGCGCAGTTCAAATCCAGTTCTAACTCGTTCGAACCGTGGTTTTGCTCAAATGGATCCAACTCGTTTGGGTAACGATTCACTCGAAGCAACATACGCAGCACCAGCAGCATCATCACTTCGTACCGGTCGTATGACAATGGACGATGTCGTGATGCGCACTGCAACTTTGTTTGCGGTTTTGGTTGCAGTCGGTGCATTTGCATGGGGCGCTAATAGCCCAGGGCTTGCACTTGTTGGCTTCCTCGGTGGTTTTGTTCTTGCAATGGTTAACACTTTTTCCAAGAAAGTTCGTGTACCTCTAATCGTTGCCTATGCAGCAGCGCAAGGACTTGCACTCGGAACAATTAGCCGTATCTACAACGAAGCGTATTCAGGCATCGTCGGCCAAGCAGTCATCGGAACACTTTGTGCATTCGGTGGAATCTTGGTTGCATACCGCAGCGGCAAGATCCGCGTAACACCTAAGTTCACTCGCATCATGGTTGGTGCGTTGATGGGTTATTTGGTCTTCTCGCTCATCACAATCTTTACAGGACGTCCTGGGGGAGCTACAGGTCTTCTAGTGGCAGTTGCCGCTGTTGCGCTGGCAACATTCTTCCTTGTACTTGATTTCGATCAGATTGAAAAATCAATTGCTGCAGGCGCTCCTCAAGAAGAGTCATGGCGCATGGCATTTGGTTTGATGGTCACAATCGTTTGGTTGTACCTAGAAGTATTGAGACTGCTCTCAATCCTTCGCAATAGTGACTAAATAAATAGATTAACTAGATTGCCCGAGATGCGAAGCCCGCGTCTCGGGCAATTTTGTTGCTACAAAAAGTGCGAAGAACATTAATCCAGCGCTAACAGCAAATGCCGGGCGGAATCCGTAATGGTCTGCGATAAAGCCAAGGGCCACTGGGGCAACCATCGCACCGGCATCACCGGACATCTGGAAGAGCGCAATCACTTGTCCACCCTTGCCCTTCATAACATCGCCGACGATTGCCGCAGTTGAAGATAAGAAGATAGAACCGAATGCGCCAATAACCATTGAAAGTAAGAACATCCAAGGCTGAACGGTTCCGACAAGAACAACGACTGAAATTGCGAGTAGGGATGTGCCCATAATTGCAGAGAATTTGCGACCTCTGGAATCTGAAAGCCCACCAGCTTTAATTAGTAGCAAACCTTGAATTACCGATGAGATTGTGAAACCAAGTCCCAGATAACCGGCAGTTGATTTCATCTCTTCCACCATAAATAGCGGCAAGATCGAACGACTCATTCCGAACAACACTGATGCGCTGCAGAAAGAGATTGTTAAGGCGATTAGATATGGCTTACTGGAAAGTGCTTCACGTATAGAAGTCTTCTCCTGAACGTTCTTCTCTGTAGGGCGCGCAGCAAGAACAGAATTGCGGAGCAAGAAACCTCCTGCAACGCTAGAAACGATTAGCAGTACACCATAAACAAGCAGTGGTGCGCGCAAAGAGAAAGCGGTTAGGAATCCGCCGATAACTGGACCGGCCATCATTCCAACTAGAAAACTAGAGTTATAAAGTGACTGTGCGCGGGCACGTCTTGAATCATCTGTCGCACGCAACATGATCGAACCAGCTGCAACTGAGAACATTGATGAACCAAGTCCACCGGCTGCTCTAAAACTCAACAACTGTTCGTAATTTTGAGCGAATGCCGCAGCAAATGAAGAGATGGCAACGAACCCAATTCCTGTCGTGTAAACAATTCTTTCACCGAATTTATCAACTAACTTTCCTGCAAATAGCCCACTAGCGAATCGAGCAAATGCGAAGGAGGAGATAATTAAGCCCAC
This sequence comes from Candidatus Planktophila lacus, assembly GCF_002288325.1. Lineage (NCBI taxonomy): Bacteria > Bacillati > Actinomycetota > Actinomycetes > Candidatus Nanopelagicales > Candidatus Nanopelagicaceae > Candidatus Planktophila > Candidatus Planktophila lacus. The sequence continues at coordinate 162,485 of NZ_CP016780.1, forward strand.
TTGAGCGTTATTGACGCCAAATGACTTTGCAAAGAGTGGAATTGTTGGTGCGATGATTCCAAACCCAACTGCCACGAAGAAAGAAGAGAAGACCAGAACGCTGACTTCTCTCGGAAATTCCGCAAAAGGATTAGAACGTTTGAATCGGGCCGAAAGGTTCAAAGTTTTTACCGTATGCCTTTCAGGCGTAGCGAGAGAGTTTCAAAGTTGGGGTTGATTGCGCTAAGTTTACTCCGTGAAATCTGTTATCGCTGAAGACTTAGTTAAAACTTATCGCAATGGGGCAGTTCGTGCCTTAGATCACCTCTCACTTGATGTTGAAGAAGGCACAGTGTTGAGCGTGCTTGGACCAAATGGTGCAGGTAAAACAACTTCTGTTCGCATTCTTGCAACGCTACTTCGCCCTGATTCAGGTCGAGCAATGGTCGGTGGCATCGATGTGATCAAGCATCCTGAAAAAGTGCGCGAAGTAATTGGTTTATCAGGTCAATATGCAGCCGTAGATGAGATTTTAACTGGCTGGGATAACTTGGTGATGTTCGGTCAGCTCTATCACTTAGGAAAGAAAGCATCTGTCGCTCGCGCTGAAGAGTTGCTAGAGCGATTTTCACTTACCGAAAGTGCAAAGCGCCCGATCAAGACTTACTCCGGTGGAATGCGTCGTCGCCTAGACCTAGCGGCATCCCTAATCGTTAAGCCAAAAGTTTTATTCCTTGATGAGCCAACCACGGGCCTTGATCCACGCGGCCGTCAGGAAATGTGGAGCGTTATTGAAGAGTTAGTTAAAGGCGGAGTTACTTTGCTTTTGACTACTCAGTACCTTGAAGAAGCCGATCAACTTGCTGATGAAATTGCAGTTATCGATCACGGCAAAGTAATCGCGCGCGGAACATCAGATGTATTAAAGAAGCAGGTTGGCGGCGAACGCCTTGAGATCGTTGTTGAAACACAGCACATCGCCAAGACGGTTGAAGTTGTATCGACCGTCAGTGGCCATAAAGCAATTGTTGATGAAGGTCTGCGCATGATCTCGGCCCCTGTTTCAACTGGTGCAACAGCGCTAATCGAAACACTTCGTTCGCTAGATATTGCTGGTATTCATCCGCTCGATGTGAGCCTAAAGCGCCCATCACTCGATGATGTGTTTCTTTCGCTTACCGGACATGCTGCCGAGGAGAAGAAAGAAGAAGAAGTTGAAACCAAGGGACGCAGAAAGAAGGCAAAGAAATGAGCGCTGTAACTGACACGCTAATCATTACGCAACGTCAATTGCGTTTGCTCACTCGCGTTCCAGAAGTTTTAATCTTCTCGACTATTCAGCCGGTGATGTTCGTACTTCTCTTCCGCTACGTATTTGGCGGTTCAATTGATACCGGACAACCTGGGGGATATGTACAACTTTTGATGCCAGGTATTTTCGTGCAGACCGTTGCCTTCACTCTGGCTGGAACTGCATCTGGACTTGCTGAAGATATGAAGAAAGGTTTGATCGATCGCTTTAGGTCGCTACCTATCTCACAATCTGCGCTTGTTATCGGCCGCACACTTGGAGATTCACTTCTAAACATTGTGGTTCTCGCAGTTATGGGTATCGCAGGATACTTAGTTGGATGGCGTCCATCATCTGGTGCGTTAAACGTCGCCGTTGGTTTCTTATTCCTACTCTTCTTTGGTTACGCACTTTCTTGGGTGGGTATCTATGTTGGTCTTTCGGCATCTGATGCGCGTGTTGTGCAGAACGTCAGCTTCCTTGTGACATTCCCGCTTACCTTCTTATCAAATGCATTTGCGCCAACAACCGGAATGCCGCGTGCGCTGCAGTACTTTGCGGAGTGGAACCCAGTCTCAACGATGGTTGCCGCTTGTCGCGAGCTCTTCGGCCTTGAAAACCAGTTCGGTGCAACCGCTGGCTCATTCCCAAGCGAGAACCCGCTGCTGACTTCATTTATCTACATGATCATCATCATGGCGATATTTATCCCGATCAGCGTCAGAAAATATAAGCGCGCAGCTGATTAAGAACTGATCTAGATAATTAGTGAGATTCGCGGGAGATATGTTCTCCGCTAGATCCAACTAAGAAATCAAGATCGCAACCTGAATCTGCCTGCATTACATGCTCGATATACAGCTTCTGCCATCCGCGTGAAGATTTAGCGAAACCATCGACGGTTGCGGTATTTGGTTTGCGTGCAGCAAGGTCAGCATCGGAGATATCTATATTTAGCGTGCGGGCTTCTACATCGAGTTCAACGAAGTCACCTGTCTGAACAAGACCGAGTGGTCCACCTGCTGCAGCTTCTGGCGCAACGTGCAGAACAACAGTTCCGTAGGCAGTACCGCTCATGCGGCCATCGCAGATACGCACCATGTCACGCACACCTTTATCAAGCATCTTCTGTGGCATTGGCATATTGGAAACTTCTGGCATTCCGGGATAACCCTTAGGTCCGCATCCGCGCAGAATCAAAACTGAATTTTCATCAACATCAAGATTTGGATCGTTGATGCGCGCTTTGAAATCTTCAATGCTGTCGAAGACCATCGCTTTACCGCGGTGCTTTAACAAGTTGGCACTTGCTGCAGCTGGCTTAATAACTGCGCCAAGTGGAGCAAGATTTCCGCGCAGAACGGCAATTCCAGCACTTGGCTGCAATGGTTCTTTGCGAGAGCGGATCACATCTGTGTCATAAATTTCAGCTTCTGATAAGCCTTTAACCAATGGAGTTCCGAGCACTGTAATCGCTTTTGGATCAAGTAGATCTTCAAGCTCTTTAAACACTGCGCGTAAACCACCAGCGCGATGGAAATCTTCCATCAAGTACTTGCCGGCAGGTTGGAGATTAACTAGTAGCGGAACACGAGAACCCGTGCGATCGAAATCATCGAGCGTTAGATCAATACCTAAGCGGCCAGCAATCGCGAGCAAGTGCACAACCGCATTGGTTGATCCACCGATACCAGCAAGGGCCACGATGGCATTTAAGAATGAACCTTTAACCATGATGTCACTTGGCTTTAAACCTTCATGCACCATCTCAACGATGCGGCGACCAGACTCTTGTGAGTACTGAAGCAAGCGGCTATCCGGTGCTGGCGTGCCAGCAATTCCTGGAATAACCATGCCAAGTGCTTCAGCCATGATTCCCATAGTTGATGCAGTTCCCATGGTGTTGCAATGTCCACGGCTACGGATCATCGCGGATTCTGAATCTAAGAACTTTGCTTCGCTTAGTTTTTTAGCGCGCACTTCTTCGCTCAATCTAAATACATCTGTGCCGCAGCCAAGTGGCGTTCCTTGGAAAGTTCCGTTCAACATCGGCCCACCCGGAACAACTAGCGCTGGAATATCAACTGAAGATGCCGCCATCAATAAAGATGGAATCGTCTTATCGCAACCGCCGAGAAGAACTACGCCATCAATTGGATTAGCGCGGATTAATTCCTCCGTTGCCATTGCCGCCATATTGCGCCACAACATCGCAGTAGGGCGAACCAGAGTTTCACCCAATGAAACAGCTGGCATATTTAGTGGAACGCCACCGGCTTCCCAGATTCCGTTCTTTACATACTCCATCACTTCATTTAAGTGAGAGTTGCAGGGAGTTAAATCTGATGCGGTATTTGCAATCGCGATATGCGGGCGGCCATCAAAGGCATCTTTCGGCAAACCGCGGCGCATCCATGCGCGGTGAATGAATCCATCACGGTCTTTGCCTCCATACCAATGGGCGCTGCGCATCTTTGCTAACTCCTTTAATTCGCACCGCTATCGGTGCTGATATCGGTTTGAGTATAGTGACGGCATGAAGGCCCTGACTATAACTTCGCCAAACAATTCCATTGTCGAAGATGTTCCAGAGCCAGTAGCAGGGGATAACCAAGTCGTTGTCGATGTAACGCGCGTTGGAATCTGCGGGACTGATCAAGAGTTCTTCACCGGAGAAATGGTTTATCTCCACAGCAATCAAGCGAAGTATCCAGTTCGCATCGGCCACGAATGGTGCGGCATTGTTTCTGAAATTGGTAAAGGTGTAAATCCCAAGTGGCTTGGTCAACGCGTCACTGGTGACACGATGCTCGGATGCGGAACTTGTTACCGCTGCACGTCAGGTCGCCAACATGTTTGCGATGATCGCTATGAAATCGGAGTTCGCAACGGATGGCCGGGTGCTTGCGCTGAAAAACTTCTAGTTCCAGAACGCGCGCTACACGCACTCCCAGATTCAATTGATGATGCCATTGGCGCACTTATCGAACCCGCAGGAAATTCGCTTCGTGCGGTTGAGGCTGCACTTGCCGGCCCTAGAAAAGAAATCTTGATCTACGGAACTGGCACCATCGGACTTCTCTGCGCACAACTTGCTCAAGCCGCAGGTGCCAACGTGCACCTAGTCGGTCGCAACGAACGCACTATAAAACTTGCGCATGAAATCGGAATCAAAAACGCAGGAACTGATTTGGTAAAACCAAAGACTGGCTTTGACGGAATTATTGATGCAACCAATCACAAATCAATTCCGCACGAAATAGTGCAGGCTGTTGAACCTGGTGGCCGCGTTGTTTACATCGGCATCTCAGGAGAGCCAAGCCTCATCGATTCACGCGATCTGGCACTTAAAGATGTAACCGCAGTTGGAATTTTGTCAGCATCTCCTGGCCTGAAAGGCGCTATCGAGATCTTCGCGCGCGGTGAAGTAGATCCTCGCCCGCTTATTGCTGCAACAATTTCGCTCAATGAAGTACACGATGTCTTTATGGGCAAGCGTCCTGCAGGTGCTGGCGATGGCCCAAAGATCCATATCGATCCTCGGATGAAGTAAGGAATAGAAATGACCAGCACTTCATCAGTTGAATTCAATGGCCAAGTAGTAGTTATCTCAGGAGCAGCAACCGGTATCGGTAAAGCCAGCGCACAGTTAATCGCAGCTCGTGGTGCAACAGTTATCGCACTCGATTTCAACGCCGTTGCACTTACCGATCTATCAAAAGAGCTTTCGCTTGCCGCAAACCAAAGCCACGTCTGCGATATTTCTAGCCAAGATCAGATAGATAAAGCGATCTCAGCAATCTTGAAAGACCACGGCAAGATCGATGCGCTAATAAATACCGCCGGAATCGTTGGCCCTTCAAACACAATCCTCGAAGATGTTAAATGGTCAGACTTTGAAAAGGTTTTACAAGTAAATCTCTATGGAGCGATCTGGCTTACTCAAGCTGTTGTTCCATCAATGAAAGAAAAAAAGTACGGCCGCATCGTGCATCTTGCATCTATCGCAGGTAAAGAAGGAAACCCAGGATTTTCTCCTTACAACACTTCAAAAGCCGGAATGATCGGTTTTGTTAAGGGCGTTGCAAAAGAAGTTGCACCACATGGTGTTGTAATCAACGCACTTGCTCCTGCAGTCATCAGCACGCCTATGAATTCAAATACCAGCGAAGAAACTCTGAAGTACATGATCAGCCGAATCCCAATGGGACGTGTAGGCCAGCCTGAAGAAGTCGCTGAGATTGTTGCCTTTATGGCATCTAAGGCGTGCTCATTTACAACTGGCTTTACCTTTGATGCCTCCGGCGGAAGAGCCACTTACTAATTAATAAGCCGTTGCGGCTTTAATCTCGACTTTGATCTCTTTGCCGTTTGGCGCGGTGTAAGAAACTGTGTCACCGATCTTTGCACCCATGACTGCAGCGCCAAGTGGAGATTTTTCGCTGTAAACGCTTAGGTCTCCAGATGCTATTTCGCGTGAACCAAGTAAGAATTTTTCTTCATCGCCAGCAATGATTGCGGTGATAACCATGCCGGGGCCAACGGTGCCATCTTCAGATGCTGGCGGAGTTCCGATGTGTGCGTTCTCGAGCATCTGCTTAAGTTGGCGAATACGCGCTTCCATCTTGCCTTGTTCATCGCGCGCAGCGTGATAGCCGCCGTTCTCCTTTAGATCTCCTTCTGCGCGAGCAGCCTCAATCTTTGCGGTGACTTCTTTACGGCCAACGTTCTCGAGGTTTTCGAGTTCGGCGCGTAAGCGATCAGCGGCTTCTTGGGTAAGCCAAGTTTGTGGGGTACTCATAAGGGGCAACGGTATACGAAGTAATTATTCGGCGCGACAACGGGCGATGCTGGCAGTGAAGGGCGCTGAGCGTGTGGGAATAGCAGTTACTTGCTGGCTAAAGCGCTCACCCGCAGGGATAGTGTCATCAATTTGGCCGACAACGCTTTTATCTTGATCTAAAGCTTTTAGCGTGCAGATAACTACTTGATCTGAATTTGTGCGATTTATTGAATAACGAAGCGAGATCTCTTTTTCACCTGTTACTTCAAATGAAATTAATTGGCTGCTAATTGATGGATTTGCATGATGAAGTCCCGCCCAGAAAATCCACAGAAGTCCAACGATAGAAATCGCAAAGGCATATGCAACCCAACGATTTCCGCCGGCTTTGCCATAGCGATCTTCGTAGGAAAACTCCTGCGCTTCTTTCATGAGTTGATTATGGCATGATTAGGGTATGCGTGAAACTGTAGATCAAGGCTGGCCCGGATCACTTACCGTTTTATTTCTCTGTATATCTGTTGCCTTTTTACTGCGTAGTTTCTACAAGCGTTACATGCGTATGAACGCCCGCAAAGATGAAAACCCAACCGATAATTAAAAAGTTTTTTCAAGGCGCTGCGGTTATTTCGCTAGCGCTAATTTTTATAGCCTTAGGTAATTGGCAGTTAGATCGCTCAGTAATTGTTAAAGAGTTAAATGCCGCAGCCAAAGTCATTGACCCAAAGATCTATTCATTAGGTGAATTAGCAAAGCCTTCGGTAACCCTTGATTCAAGAAATGTAAATAAGAGCGTTGCCGTATCTGGGTTTTATGTTGCCAACTTCAAAGCGCCCGTGCAGAAAGATATTGATGGCCAGGTAAGTGATTGGGAAGTTGCTTTGTTGCAGGTGGATGGTTCTGACCCACTATCTGGAATATTGGTAGTTCGCGGGCTTTGGGCAGATCGTTTGAATAACCCTGAAGTTGCGATGTCTACGAGGGTTGAAATTGTTGGCACTATGCAGCCGCATCAAAACGATGATCGCGCAGAAAATGTACCTGGGGTTATCTCAAGGTTGGATAGCAGCGTCATCGTAGGTCTTACAGATCTTGAACTATATGACGGATTCGTTGTCGCAAAATCTGAAAAGACTGGCGCCGGTGAATTAATCCGCGATCGCGTGGTTGCCGCACCGCCCGTTTCCAAAGTGGCCGGTTATTACTGGCAACATATTTCATATGTCGCCATTTGGTGGCTCATGGCAGCAATCGTTCTTTACCTTCCCTTCTATCGCCGTAGTATTAAGCCATGAGCGGTGCAGTAAAGAGATTTCGAGTAATGGCGGTAATCGCCGGAGTAATGTCCCTGCTTCTCTGGTTTGTTGATCTGCCAGTGGCTTATCTATTTAACAACGAAGACTGGAAAGCCAAAGTGGCCTGGATTCCCTTCGTTCACGGCTGGGTCTATGCCGTTTACCTTTTAGCAGCGATCCAATTTTCTGTAAAAGCGCGCTGGGAGTTGCGCCGGGTTATCTGGCTGGCTCTAGCTGGCACTTTGCCAATTGCTTCATTTATTGCAGAGCGCAAAATTGTTAAGACCTATTCGTAACGCAATTAAATCTGCGCTCTACCCACTTTATGAGTGGCGGATTGTTAAAGATCTAGATTTCTCAAAGACCCCGCGCCACGTTGGAGTAATCCTCGATGGCAACCGCCGCTTTGCGAAAGAGAATCCAAGCCTGAATGATCCAAAGGGCCATCGCCGTGGGGCGAGCAAGATCGTGGAATTTCTCGGCTGGTGCGATGAAGCCCAAGTAGAAGTTGTAACGCTCTGGTTGTTATCTACCGAAAACTTTAAACGTACCCCTGAAGAGCTCGATGGCTTGCTAAAGATTATTGGCGATACCGTCGATGAACTCTGTGCAACAGGTAAGTGGAATATCAAGGCTGTTGGCGCGCTAGACCTCTTGCCGCTTTGGCTTAGCGAGAAGCTTGCAAACCTGCCGCCAGTAACCGATGGCGGAGTCGAAGTAAATGTTGCAATTGGCTACGGCGGACGGCGCGAAATAGTGGATGCTGTTAAGGGATATCTGCAGGACAAGAGCGCACTTGGCGCAACGCTAGAAAGTGCAGCCAACGAGTTAAGCGCCGATGAGATTTCGAAGTTTTTATATACCGCCGGCCAACCCGACCCGGAACTTTTGATCCGCACATCCGGCGAACAACGCCTGGGCGGATTCTTATTATGGCAGAGCGCGTTATCGGAGTTCTATTTCTGCGAAGCCTATTGGCCTGATTTCCGCCGCGTTGATTTCTTACGTGCTCTTCGCGCATATTCACAGCGCCATCGTCGTCTTGGGGCGTAATTAAGTTTCTGAGTTAATCAAGCGTTAATAAATCGCTATGGCGTGTCGCACTTAAAAGCCGTGCTCTGCGTTCTATCTTTTTCTAGTCAGAAGCAAGTCCCATCGGATACAACTAAAGAGAATGTGAGAGCTGGCCATTGGCTACTCCAGTATCTTCCAGTAAGAAAAAGAATTTAATAAAGACTTACGTCATAGATACCAGCGTTCTATTGGCTGATCCGAACGCGCTCTCGAAATTTGAAGAGCACGAAGTCATCATCCCAATCGCAGTTATTGGCGAGCTAGAGACCAAGCGCGATCACCCAGAACTTGGATACTTTGCCCGCGCCGCACTTCGCACCCTTGATGATTTACGCGTTTCACACGGCCGCCTCGATCAACCACTGGTGATTACCCCAGAAGGTGGAACGCTTTCAGTTGAGTTAAACCACACTGATTTGAGCACCTTGCCGCACGGCTTCTTGCGTGATGGCACAAACGATTCGCGCATTCTGGCGATCGCAAAGAATTTAATGTCTGATGGAAAACAAGTTGTTCTCGTTACTAAAGATCTGCCGCTTCGCGTTAAGGCATCTTCAGTTGGCGTTGAAGCGCAAGAGTATTTAGCCGAACTCGTTTCCAATAGCGGCTGGACTGGTATCGAAGAAGTCGATTGCGGTCACAACGTAATCGATGAGCTCTATGCCTCAGATCGCGCAGACCATGAAGCTGCACATCAATTACCGGTGCACACCGGAATCGTTTTACATTCTGAAAAAGGCAGCGCACTGGCCCGAGTAACCGCCGACAAGCGCCTGCAGTTGGTGCGCGGTGATCGCAACGCCTTTGGTCTTCACGGTCGATCGGCCGAACAACGCATCGCCCTCGACCTTTTATTAGATCCAGATATCGGAATCGTTTCTCTCGGTGGTCGCGCCGGAACCGGAAAGTCAGCGCTCGCACTTTGCGCCGGCCTTGAAGCGGTTATGGAAAAGCGCCTCCATAAAAAGGTAATCATCTTCCGTCCGCTCTATCCAGTTGGCGGACAAGAGCTCGGCTACCTGCCGGGCAGCGAAGGCGAGAAGATGTCGCCTTGGGCCCAAGCCGTCTTCGATACTTTGGGCGCTCTCGTTTCAGAAGCTGTGATCGAAGAGGTCATGGCGCGCGGCCTAATCGAAGTTCTGCCGCTGACCCATATCCGTGGACGTTCGCTCCACGACTCATTCGTGATTGTTGACGAAGCCCAGTCGCTCGAACGCGGCGTCTTGCTCACCGTCCTGTCCCGAATCGGCCAATCCTCACGAGTTGTGCTGACCCACGACGTCGCCCAGCGCGACAACCTGCGCGTTGGTCGCCATGATGGCGTTGTCGCCGTCGTTGAAACCCTCAAAGGCCATCCGCTCTTCGCCCACGTGACCCTGACCCGAAGCGAGCGCTCGCCGATCGCAGCGCTTGTGACCGAGATGCTCGAAGGGCCTATCGCCTAACCCCCTTATTTAAATCTCACAGTCACAATTCGGACATTACGGACTTCGCCCTAACTGAGCAGGACTTTTACTCATCCACAGCCAGCGACTTTCCTGAGAATTTCCGCCACACGCATACTTTAATTTGCGACATCTCACCCACCTTGCCACCCTTAACTCATTCCCCGCAGGTCATCAACCTATTTTTAGGTCGATGCGCCACGGGCACAGGAAGCAAACTCGAGAGAGAAAGGCAGGGACAGAGATGGCAGCGTTAACGGCAAAACTTTTCGGCAACTTCAAATCCCGCGCCCTTTGGACTCTGGTCGCCACTTTCATTCTGACGACCGCCGCCCAACCAACGGCTAACGGTCTCGACTTCCCAACGACTACAAGTCTTGCTTTGCCGACTTCGGCGAAGTTGATGAAATCAGTCAGCCTTAGCTTTGAGGTAGATCTTTCAGAGGGCGCCGCTCTTTACACCCAACTCGATGAAAAGGCCGATCTCTTTGCTTCGCAGATGGCGCTCGCCGCCGCAGTGAGCCAGCAAGTTGAAGCAGCTCGCACAATCATCGGCGCCAAGAAGGTTGCCAAGGCGATCGCGCTAACTGAATATGCCTGGGGCGAAGATCAGTACCTCTGCCTAAACCGTCTTTGGACTAAAGAGAGCCACTGGAATTACAAGGCTCGCAACAGGGTCTCTGGCGCACATGGAATTCCGCAAGCTCTGCCGGCATCACGTATGGATGTTGTTTCAACCGATTGGCGCACCAACCCAGTAACGCAGATTCGTTGGGGACTTCGCTATATCGAGGCGCGCTATGACAACCCATGTAAGGCATGGGCAAAGTTCAAGCGCAGCAATTACTACTAAAAATTAAATCTCTGGTTTTTTCCCTATGGAGACCATTTTCAAAGACTCCGCAAAAAAGTCATTTCCCTTATCGTCGACAACGATAAATGCTGGGAAGTCCACGACATCGATCTTCCAAACCGCTTCCATCCCTAAATCTTCGAAATCCAAGACTTCAACTTTCTTGATGCAATCTTGAGCAAGGCGTGCTGCTGGTCCGCCGATTGATCCAAGATAAAAACCACCGTGTGATTTACATGCATCGGTTACAGCCTTTGAACGATTTCCTTTAGCGAGCATTACAAATGAACCGCCGGCTGCTTGGAATTGATCAACGTATGAATCCATACGACCTGCAGTTGTTGGACCAAATGAACCTGATGCAAAACCTGTTGGCGTCTTGGCCGGACCTGCGTAGTAAACGGCGTAATCCTTCATGTACTGAGGCAAACCCTTGCCTGCATCTAAGCCTTCTTTAATGCGTGCATGTGCCAAGTCGCGGGCGACAACGATTGTGCCGGTTAGCGAAACGCGTGTCTTAACCGGGTGCTTAGAAAGTTCGGCGCGCACCGCATCCATTGGTTGATTTAAATCAATCTTTACAACGTTATCGTCCAAGTGAGAATCGGTTGTTTCAGGTAAGAAATGCGCTGGATCGCGTTCTAACTCTTCAAGGAAGATGCCATCTTTGGTGATCTTCGCCTTTGCTTGGCGGTCAGCCGAACAAGAAACAGCGATAGCAATCGGCAGAGATGCCCCGTGACGAGGCAGGCGAACAACGCGAACATCGTGGCAGAAGTACTTGCCACCGAACTGCGCACCAATTCCTAGTGTGCGAGTTAGTTCTAGAACCTCTTTTTCAAGTTCAATATCGCGGAAACCATGGCCAGTTGCGGCATCTCCTGATGTTGGAAGTGAATCTAAATACTTAGTGCTGGCTAACTTTGCCGTCTTTACTGTGTGCTCTGCACTTGTTCCGCCGATGACAATTGCCAAGTGATACGGCGGACATGCTGCAGTACCGATAGAACGGAGCTTTTCATCGAGCCAGGTCATAAATGACTTGGGATTCAAAACCGCTTTAGTCTCTTGATACAAGAATGATTTATTAGCGCTGCCGCCGCCTTTGGCGATAAACATGAAGTTGTATTCGTCCTGGTGATCTGAGTCCGCAAAAATCTCAATCTGTGCAGGCAAGTTATTGCCAGTGTTCTTCTCATCCCATGTGGTGACAGGAGCCATCTGCGAATAACGCAGGTTTAGCTTTGTGTAGGCGTCATAAATTCCCTGCGAGATCGCAACTTCATCTTTAGCGGTGGTCAATACATATTGACCCTTCTTGCCCATGACAAGTGCGGTGCCAGTGTCTTGGCACATTGGCAGAATTCCACCGGCTGAAATGTTGGCGTTCTTCAATAGATCCAGCGCCACAAAGCGATCGTTAGGTGAAGCCTCTGGATCCTTCAAAATATTTGCCAACTGCTGCAAGTGTTCTGCGCGCAGGTAATGTGAAATATCGTGGATCGCGGTTTCGGTAAGCAAAGTCAAAGCCTCTGGCGCAACTTGCAAGAATTCGCGATCACCAAGCTTGACAACGCTTACGCCATCTTTACCTATGTTGCGGTACTTAGTTTTATCTTCGCCAATTGGCAGCAAATCAGAGTATGAAAATTGTGGAGCCATTATTGCGCCGGCTTCTTTGCGGCATCTAACTTCTTCTTAGCTCCGTCCAACCATTCTTGGCAGATCTTGGCTAACTCTTCGCCGCGCTCCCAGAGCTTTAACGATTCTTCTAAAGTGGCGCTGCCATCTTCAAGTGATTCAACGATTTCAGCGAGTTCATCGCGAGCTTCTTCATATGAAGGTTTTCCATCTTTAGCGGCCATGGGTTAAATCTACTCTTTCATTCTGGTTTAAGTTCAAGAACGCTTGCGCGTGCTTCGCCCTTAGCGGCCCGGATACGCAGCACAGCGCCAGCCTTTAACTTTGTGGCATCGCGCACAATCTTTCCATCATCGCTTTGGACCACTGAATATCCGCGGTCCATCGTTGATTGCGGCGAAAGCGAACGCAGATGGGCAATCACGCCCTTGATCTCTTTCTTCTCAATATCAAGCAGCGCTTTGAATCCGCGATGGGAACGATCGCGCAAAGCGTTCAACTCTTCCACGCGAACTTTGACCATAACGCTCGGGTCTTTCATCACCGGGCGATTGCGCAGTTGAGATATCTGGTTTAACTCGTAATCAATCGTTGAAACCAAGCGGCGATAAATGCGATCGCGAATCTTATTTATATCGGCTATCTCTTGCTCGATATCGGGCACCACGCGCTTTGCCGCATCGGTGGGCGTTGATGCGCGATAGTCGGCGACTAAATCAAGGAGCGGTGAATCTTTCTCGTGGCCAATTGCGCTAACGATCGGGGTTTCACAACTTGCCGCCAAGCGAACCAGACTCTCATCGTTAAAGGGCAATAAGTCTTCGAATGATCCGCCACCACGAGTAATGATGATGACATCGACATCTTCGATACTTTCTAATTCGCGCAGCGCTTCAGAGACTTCAACGACAGCTGCGGCGCCTTGCACCGCAACTTCGCGGATCTCAAATTCAACTGCCGGCCAACGACGTCGTGCGTTTTCAACAACATCTTTCTCGGCATCGGTATTGCGACCACAGATCAGACCAACTTTGCGTGGCAAGAGTGGAAGAGCGACTTTGCGATCTGCGCTAAACAAACCTTCAGCCGCCAGCACGCCCTTAAGCGCTTCAAGCCTTGCAAGTAGTTCACCAACGCCAACTTGGCGGATCTCTTTTGCGGACATGGTGAGTGAACCATTTTTGGTAAACCAAGATGCTTTGGCATGAATTACTACGCGCGCATTTGCCGGCAGAGGTTGAACAGCAGCTAAAACGTTTTTGTAACACATCACCGAAAGGCTCATATCAACTGATGTATCGCGCAGGCGCATAAAGGCCATTCCACCGCTGCGTTCGTTGAGTTCTGAGATCTCGCCTTCAATCCATATTGGCCCGAGGCGTTCTACATATTCTTTGATCGCCTCAGAAACCACCCGAACTGGCGCGGGGGATTCACTTGAAGTTTCGAACATGGGGCGAGCCTAATAGACTCACCCACATGGCTAAGAGAGTTCTCCTTGCAGCGCCACGCGGATATTGCGCCGGCGTAGACCGTGCGGTCATTACCGTGGAAAAGTCGCTTGAACTCTATGGCGCTCCAATTTATGTCCGTAAAGAGATCGTCCACAACAAGCACGTGGTCTCTACCCTCGAAGCCCGCGGCGTTATCTTCGTTAACGAAACTGATGAAGTTCCGGAAGGTTCAACGGTTGTCTTCTCAGCTCACGGCGTTTCACCGGCAGTTCACGAACAAGCTGCAGCTCGAAATCTAAAGACTATTGATGCAACTTGTCCTTTGGTAACGAAAGTCCACCACGAGGTAAAACGTTTTGCCGATGATGAGACTGAAATTCTCTTAATTGGCCACAACGGCCACGAAGAAGTTGAAGGTACCGCTGGAGAAGCTCCAGGAAAGGTACGCATCGTTGATGGTCTTGATGAAGCGCGCACAATCGTGCCAACACCTGGCAAGAAATTAGTTTGGCTAACTCAAACAACTTTGAGCGTTGATGAAACTATGCAATCAGTTGCAATCCTTAAAGAGCGTTTCCCAGAGATTGCTAATCCACCATCAGATGACATTTGTTATGCAACACAGAACCGTCAAGAAGCGATTAAGCAGATCGCACCTCAAGCAGATCTAGTAATCGTCGTTGGTTCAACTAACTCTTCAAACTCAGTTCGCTTAGTTGAAGTTGCCAAAGAATATGGCGCAAAGAACGCCTATCTAATTGATTATGCTGAAGAAGCAATTGATGACTGGCTAGTTGGCGTTGAAACTATCGGTGTAACTAGTGGTGCATCAGTTCCTGAGATTTTGGTTCGCGATTTGCTTGCTTGGCTTGCAGAACGCGGCTTTGGCAGCGTTGAAGAAGTTACTGCAACGCAAGAATCGCTGCTCTTTGCTCTGCCACCTGAACTACGTAAAGATTTAAAGACCGCCGGTAAGTAAGGATCTAAAGTGAAAAAGATCGGATTATTGTTTTCGATCTTGGCGTTAGTTCTATCCTCAACACAAGCGATAGCGGCTGAAAACGTCTCAGTAAGTATTGGTGTAGATAATCAGAACGATAACGTTTATGAATCTGAGATAAAAAAAGTTAACTGGATTGGGGTTAATAACGGCCTGCCCTACATGTATGGTCTCCAAAAGTGTGAAAGTTTCAACGATTTAGATTGCCTTAATTCCAATCCGGTCGGAATCGTGGCTACAACTATTCTGCCGCTCTGCAATGCGGAGAATAAATCCAATTGCCTTCTACTTCTACGAATAGGCATCGCTGGTGGCGATAAAGTTGAAGCCAGTTATTTGGGCTCCGCTGACGGGAACAAGTTTCCTAGCGATGCTGCCAATGGAATTTCGGCAGGATCTACTTCGAGCATTTTTTTAGTAAAGGATAAAGACGGCGTCCAGCGATACTTTGCATTGACAGCACAGATACAACAATTAAAGTCTCGTAAATTACCTGTTGGGTATCGCGACGTACAGGTTCCATACTTTAGCGTTGACATTAAAGAGATTAATTTAAATTCACTAGGGCAATGCCTATTCTTGTTTAAAGATAAATGTGTAACTCATAAAACCACTGGAACATTTTCTGCAGAAGTTAAATTACGCCTCAGTAATGATCCACCAAAGTGGCTCGCGGGAAGAATGGCAGATCCAACAATTAAGTTCACCAAGTTAGCTCAGGGCAAGGAAGTAGTTATCTCCGGCGCAAGTGTTGCTGTGCCACTAATCGAAGGTAGCGTCCCTACATCATTATTCGCTAAATACCCAAGAGGCATAACTAGCCAAATGGTAAACACTGCCGCGCAAAATGGAACAAATGTAGAAATCGATTCAGGACTTGCAATTATGTATGCCACAGATGTGTTTACTGCGCTAAAAGAGAAATCAACTAAAGTTGTGAATTTCTGGAATATAAATGGATCTTCTCCGTTTACCGCTTTTTGTGCCGAGGATCTACAAGTTGACTGTCTTCAAGGTGGTAGCGGACCCTGCGTTGAGCAATCTAAAGACTTTGTTGGATTGCTTGCCACGAATGCCCTTATATTTAATAGAAACCCACCTCGTTTAATTGGCGATGAAATACAGTTTTTACTCGCATCCCCACACTTGTTGCCGAACTCCCAAGCCACAGTTGGAAACTTCAATTTAGAAGCGTCATCGAGCATGCTCCGATGTATTTATGGGCTGCCCGATCTACCGCTCTTTGCTGAAATCTCAGTGGTAAATGATGCAGGTATAGAGAAAATTGCCACTAAGTCGTTCTTGGAGAAAAAAGGAGTCTCATATATTTCCGTGAATAACTTTTCGTTTTCAGTGCCGAAAATTAAGATCAAGCTGTATCAATCAAAGAAGCGAGTAACAATTAACTGCGTTAAGGGAAAAGTTAAGAAGTCAGTTAGCGGAGTAAAGCCAACCTGCCCAAAGGGCTATAAAAAAGTTGCTTAACCGCGTGGCTTTGGTTTACGCGCTTTTGCTTTCTTGTTAAGAAATACAAACCAGCCGTAAAGTGCGCTAACAAGTAAGTACGGCGCGATGCTGGCAAGAGATGCGATGAAATCAATTCCTAAACGAGATGGCTTAAATCCAACAGAGAGAATTAGATAGAGCAAGACTGTTGCTGCATATGCCAAAGGCGGCGTAACAACAGAGACGTATGTTGTGCCTTTGCGCCCAAAGCGAAGACCTCCGTAGAGAACAAAGCAGATGATTAGGCCTGAGACGATGCCGGCGCCGCTGCGGATTAGAAGTTCAAGACCGGCAAAGAGCGCGATAAATAAAGTTTGCAGAACGACTACGCCTTCTTTCTTTAGGCCAGGGCCTTTGATCAAAGGTTTTGTATCTACATTTGTGCTCATTCTTCATCCTTTACTTCTTCTGCATCAATGAAATCTTCTTCGCCGCCGAGTTCGGCGTTCTTTAACTCACGCACTTCAGCAGGCGCATCTGGGTAAGTAAGTGAGAGTTTATCTTTATCTCCCGATACTCCAAAGCTAATGATCTTGGCTGCTGCGCGCTTAACTGTAGATTCGGCGGTTGGAATTAACTCACCATAAGCCTTTGAGAGTGAGTTAAGCGCTGTTCCAACCTTGATTATCTTGGTGTGTAGCAGCGTTAAATCTTTCATAAAGAGCCCAGCAGATTTCGCGATGTTTTCAGCGTTTAGAGCCACAGAGTTGCGTGAGTAAACGTTGCCGATAGTGCGCAGTAGAGCCATCATCGATGTTGGCGTTGCAATAGTGACGTTTTGCTTAAAGGCGGTGTCTAGGAAGAGCGGATCAACGCGTAGCGCCTCTGTGAGCAGTGATTCAAATGGAACAAAGAGAATTACAAAATCTGGTGAATCTTGTGACTCGTGATAACCGCGCTTGGCAAGGGCGGTAACGTGGCTAGCGAGATCTTTCTTATGTTCATGGAATAAACGCTCGCGTTCGGCGCCATCTTCAACTTCGTGGGCTTCAATGAAGCGATCGAATGGAAACTTGGAGTCGATAAATAATTTTGTACCGCCAGGCATGCGCACGGTTATATCTGGAATGCCGGATGAATCATCATCAGTTGTTGAACGCTGTGCGGTGTATTCGATGCCTTTATGTAAGCCCGCATCTTCCAGCATCAATTCAAGTTGTGCTTCACCGAATTTTCCGCGCTTCTGTGAATGTGAAAGTGCGCCTGCAATTGCTTTGGTCTGCGCAACAAGTGATTCGTTGTGGTTAGACATCGCCTTTACCTGTGTGCGGATATCGGATTCGGCTTCGATGCGACGACGGTCGGCATCAGATGCTTCCTTCTGCAATTTCTCCATCGCACTTTTCATCGCTTCAATTTCGGTTGCAAGTTTTGAGCCGGCCATCGCGTTATCGCGTTCGGATTTATATAAATCGCGTTCGGCGCGCACTGATGCAAACTCTGCAGCAGAGACGCCATCTTTCGAGGTGCGCCTGCTGGCGATGAAATAACCGAGAACGAGCCCGATAACGAGTGTAAGAATGGCCACTGCTGCGCTTGACATGGGCCTATCGTGGCAGGAAGCACTGACAATGGCGCGTAGGCTCTACTCCTTATGAGCCTGTCAATTGGAATCGTCGGACTGCCAAACGTTGGAAAGTCGACCCTTTTTAATGCGCTCACCAAAAATAACGTCCTCGCCGCTAACTATCCCTTCGCCACAATCGAGCCAAATGTCGGCGTCGTAGGCGTACCGGATGAGCGCTTAGCCAAACTGGCCACAATCTTTAGCTCTGAGAAGTTGCTCCCAGCGGCCCTATCTTTCGTAGATATCGCAGGCATTGTTAAGGGCGCATCTGAAGGTGCTGGCCTTGGAAATAAATTCTTAGCCAATATCCGCGAAACCGATGCGATCTGTCAGGTTATCCGCGTCTTCAACGACGGCGATGTTGTGCACGTTGATGGGCGCATCGATCCAGGTAGCGATATGGAAACAATTAATACAGAACTGGCGCTCGCTGATTTACAGACAATTGAGAAAGCGCTGCCCCGTCTTGAAAAAGAAGCACGTACCAATAAAGAGATTGTGCCAGTTGTAGAAGCAGTTAAGAAAGCTGAAGCGCACTTGCAGAGCGGAAAGCCACTTTCATCATCAGGTCTTGATCTCGACCTTCTGCGCGATCTTCACTTGTTAACTGCGAAGCCATTCTTATATGTATTTAACGTTGATGCCGCAGAACTTAACGATGGCGACCTACGTAAGAAGTTGGCTGATCTTGTTGCACCAGCTGAAGCGATTTTCCTCGATGCTAAAACCGAAGCAGAGCTTGCTGAACTAAGCGATGAAGACGCGCTCGAACTTCTGCAATCAATCGGAATGAAAGAGCCGGGACTTGCTACGCTGGCCCGTGTTGGATTTAGCGTTCTTGGACTACAGACTTATTTAACTGCTGGTCCAAAAGAAGCGCGCGCTTGGACAATTCATAAAGGTGACACTGCGCCAATGGCTGCCGGAGTTATCCATACCGATTTCCAAAAAGGATTTATCAAAGCCGAAATCGTTAGCTTTGAAGATCTAATTGCCGCAGGATCAATGGCTGAAGCGAAAGCTAAAGGCAAGGTCCGTATGGAAGGCAAGGAATATGTGATGGCCGATGGAGACGTTGTGGAGTTTAGATTTAACGTCTAAATTTTTTGAAGAACTTAAGCGCCGGTGTAGTGCTTCGCAATCTCACCAAGTGATTTATCAATAATCTCTAAACCAAGTTTCGCATCTGCTTCACTGATATTGCATGGTGGGCATAAGTGAATACGGTTGAAGTTATTAAATGGCATTAGCCCGTTCTTCTTACAGGCCGCTACTAATTCATTCATCGCAGGACTTGATGCGCCATAAGGTGCAAGTGGTGCACGGGTTGCGCGATCAGTAACAAGATCTACGCCCCAGAAAACACCCATGCCGCGAATATCGCCGATTAACTTATGTTTCTTCGCCATTTCGTGAAGCCCAGGGCCAAGAATCTTTTCACCGATAGTCGCTGCATTCTCGACCATCTTCTCTTCCTTCATTACTTGAATCGTTGCAACGGCAGTTGCAGTGGCAAGTGGGTGGCCCATATATGTCAGTCCACCTGGGAAAACGGTTTCATCAAAGGTCTTTGCAACATCGCCACTGATTACAACGCCACCAAGTGGGATGTAACCGGATGTAACGCCCTTCGCGAAGGTAATTAGATCTGGCGTAGCTGCTGAGTGCTGGAATCCAAACCATTTACCAGTGCGACCAAAGCCAGCCATAACTTCATCTGCAATCCAAAGAATCTTGTACTTATCGCAGAGCGCACGAACGCCTTCGAGATAACCCTTAGGTGGAACCAATACACCAGCAGTTCCAGGAATTGATTCGATCAAAATTGCGGCAATTGTGTTTGGACCTTCAAAGATAATGGTCTGCTCAAGATGTTCTAAAGCGCGTGCACATTCTTGCGCTTCATCAGTTGCCCAGAATGAAGTGCGGTAAAGGTAAGGGCCCCAGAAGTGAACATGTCCGAAGGCAAATTCATTTGGGAAGCGGCGTGGATCGCCAGTTGCATTAATCGCAGCACCGGTGTTGCCGTGATAAGAACGGTAGGTAGAGAGAACCTTATGTTTGCGAGTATGTAAACGCGCCATGCGAATTGCGTTTTCAATCGCGTCGGCACCGGCTGTTGTGAAAAATACTTTTGCGAAGTTATCGCCGGCTAGCTCAACGATGTCGCGCGCTGCTTGGTTACGAACTTCGCTGGCATGTTGTGGCGCCATAGTTGTAATAACAGCGGCCTGTTCTTGAATCGCTTTTACAACTTTAGGATGTTGGTGACCAATGTTGGTAAAGACAAGTTGTGAAGAGAAATCTAAGTATGTGTTGCCTTCGTAATCCCAGAAACGTGATCCAGCGCTACCTGAAATTGGAAGTGGCTTAATTGCGCCCTGCGCAGACCATGAGTGAAAGACAAATTCATGATCATCAGCTGAAATCGCTGCGCTCTTTGCTGGATCATTAACTGCTTGTGACATCTTCCAACCTCTTCATTATTGGGTTCGTACTTGAATCTTATTTGGATCCAATAGGCATTTAGTATGTAGTAAATCACTCAAATAATGAAGAATTCTCATCGCCTCTACGCGGGTAATTAGTCCTTATGCAGAGCCTTTAGTACGATCGCCTCTTGCCTGAATGAGATCTCCTTATTCCTAGTGATGCCTAACGAAAGTTGCTCCTTTGTCTAAGAAACAAGCCCACCTAAAAGATCTGCCAGTTAAAAAGCGCGAAGATTTGCGTAACGTAGCGATCATCGCTCACGTTGACCATGGCAAGACCACACTGGTCGATGCCATGCTTTGGCAATCCGGTGCATTTGCAGCACACAAGGTTCAGGGCGAAGGCCAAGATCGCATGATGGATTCAATGGATCTAGAACGCGAAAAGGGAATTACGATCCTTGCCAAGAACACTGCGGTAAAGCGCGGCAACACAATCGTTAACATTATTGATACTCCAGGCCACGCTGACTTCGGTGGCGAAGTAGAACGCGGACTTGAAATGGTCGACGGCGTAATTTTGCTAGTTGATGCTTCTGAAGGCCCACTTCCACAGACACGTTTCGTATTGCGTAAAGCGTTAGAAAAGAATTTGCCAGTGATCTTGTTGATCAACAAGGTTGACCGTCCCGATTCACGTATCGCTGAAGTTGTCGATGAAGCCTACGAACTCTTCCTTGATCTTGGCGCAACTGAAGAACAAATCGAATTCCCAGTTGTGTACGCATCTGCCAAAGCAGGTCGTGCATCACTAAAGCGTCCTGCTGATGGCGGAATGCCAGAAGAAGAGAACCTCGATGTTTTATTTGACACTATCTTCTCTGCAATTCCAGCACCTGAATATCACGAAGGTGCACCACTACAAGCGCACGTTACAAACCTTGACTCATCACCATTCTTAGGGCGCCTTGCACTATGTCGCGTCCGCGAAGGTGTAATTAAAAAGGGCCAGACCGTTACTTGGATTAAGACAGATGGAACTCAAGAGCGCGTAAAGATTTCAGAACTACTAATTACTGAAGCGCTAGAACGCGTTCCAGCACTTGAGGCTCACCCAGGTGACATCATCGCTGTTGCAGGTATCGAAACAATTACCTTGGGCGAAACTTTGGCCGATAACGAGAGCCCGCATGCGCTTCCACTGATCATCGTGGATGAACCATCTATCTCAATGACAATTGGTATCAATACTTCTCCACTTGCTGGCAAGAGTGGAAAAATGCTTACTGCGCGCCAAGTTAAGGGCCGCCTTGATGCAGAGCTCGTCGGTAACGTTTCACTTCGCGTTCTAAACACTGAACGTCCAGATACTTGGGAAGTACAGGGCCGCGGAGAACTTCAGCTTGCTGTTCTTGTTGAAATCATGAAGCGCGAAGGTTTCGAACTAACTGTTGGTAAGCCACAGGTAGTTATCAAGAAGATCGATGGAAAAATTCACGAACCGATGGAGCGTTTAACAATTGATGCACCTGAAGAATATCTCGGTGTACTTACTCAGTTGATGGCGCTTCGCAAGGGCCGCATGGAACAAATGGTTAACCACGGAACCGGTTGGATCCGTCTGGATTACAAAGTCCCATCACGTGGCTTGATCGGTTTCCGTACTGAGTTCTTAACTGAAACTCGCGGTACAGGTTTGCTCCACCACGTCTTCGATGGTTACGAGCCTTGGTACGGCGATATCCGCACACGTGCAACTGGATCACTTGTTTCAGACCGTATGGGAACAGTTACTTCTTACGCACTTTACGGAACACAAGATCGCGGAACAATATTTGTTGAGCCAGGCGATGAAGTTTACGAAGGCATGGTTATCGGTGAGAACTCTCGCAGTGATGACATGGACGTTAACTGTGTTCGCGAAAAGAAACTTACAAATATGCGCGCATCAGGAACTGATGAATCAGAGCGTTTGATTCCGCCAAAGAAGTTAAATATGGAAGGCGCTCTCGAATTCTGTCGCGAAGATGAATGCGTAGAAGTAACTCCTGCTGTAGTACGTATCCGTAAGGTGACTTTAAATGGTGACGAGCGCGCACGTGCGACTTCTCGCCAGAAGAAAGCCAACCTGGCCGCAGATAGTTAAGCCTGCGCGCTATAAAAGCGTGTAATTGGAATAAAAGTCAGTGGTGTGGGGTTCAATACCTCATATGACCACGCCATCCATAAAGCTCACTCGCGCACCCGCTGCGCCTGCGCTTTTGGAGCTAGATGCCACACAGGCAAAGGCGGTGGCACACCGCGGATCACCGCTCTTAATTGCAGGTGGCCCGGGCACAGGCAAAACATCTGTATTAATCGAATCTGCGTTATCTCGAATTTCGGCAGGACAAGATCCTGATTCAATTCTGCTGATTACTTACGGCCGCGAACGCGCATCCGAACTCCGCGATGCAATTGCACTTCGCACAACTGTGACGATGCACGAACCACTAGCGCGTACTTTCCACTCACTTGCTTACTCAATTTTGAAAATGGACTCTGGCGATAACTACCACGAACCAATTCTGTTATCTGGCCCCGAACAAGAAAACTTTATCGGCCAACTTCTCGAAGGTGATGTACAAGATGGTTATCGCAAATGGCCAACGGATTTACATGATGGTGAAGATAAGAAAGGCAATCCGCTTTTAACCCAGGGCTTTATCCGCGAACTCCGCGATTTAATTATGCGCGCCAACGAACGCGGCATCACACCTGAAGAACTTGCTACCCGCGGCGAACTAGTAAATGAAAAATACTGGGCGCCAGCTGCAGATTTCTGGAAGCGCTACAAAGAAGTTATGGCGATCCGTGAAGACACTGCCGGTGATTCCAAGATGCGTATCGATCCTTCAGAATTGATTAATGTGGCAATTGCTTATCTGCAGAAAAATGAAAAGCTGCGTGCACAGTTGCAGGCGCGTTTTGCCACGATCATGGTCGATGAATTCCAAGAAAGCGATCCTGCACAACGCAAACTCCTTGATCTTCTCTCGGGTCCCGACTTAGTTATTGCCTATGATGCTGATTCTTCTGTTGGTCGCTTCCGCGGTGCAGATCCCGATGGGCTAAAACAGGTTGTTGATTCATACCTTGAAAAGGGTGCAACCCAAATACTTTTGCAGAACTCTTATCGCTGCCGCCCCGAGATTTTTGAGATCGGCCAGAAAGTTACAGCGGCCTTCCGCGCACCGTCTAGTACTCGTTCTCGCACCTGCACATATAGCGCCAAACCAGCGCTAGATAACCCTTTCACCACTGCACGACTTAATTCACAATCTGAAGAAGCGCAATACATCGCCTACCTTTTCAAGCGCGCCCATTTAATGCACGGCATTCCATATTCGCAGATGGCAGTTATCTTGCGTTCTGCGGGCACGCAAGCAAGTGCACTACGACGCGCCTTTGCCCAAGTTTCAATTCCTGTTGCCGGAGACCTTGAAGCGCTCTCCACTAACCCTGCAATCGCGCCATTTATTCTTATTGCACGAGTTGCAACTGGTGATCAAACGCTAAACCTCGACACTTGCGAACGTTTACTGCTCGCCGAATTCGGGGGATCAGATTCAATTTCTCTTCGCCGAATTCGCACAGCGCTTTTAGCTGCGCGCGATGATGCCACCGACACCCGTGGTGGAACACAGCTCTTAATCGATGCCATTGATAAGGGCGAGATCAACATTGAAGAAAGTGCTGCACTCACCCGTGTTCACGAACTATTGCTGGCTGCTCGTAAAGTATTAACATCGATCGATGCTCGCCCCGAGGATTTACTTTGGGCAATTTGGGATAACGCAAAAACCAGTGACAATGAAAAGTTAAGCACCGCTTGGCGTAACACCGCACTACGTGGCGGCAATCGTGGCGCAGCAGCCGATCGCGATCTCGATGCGATGATCCAACTCTTTGATTCGGCACAGCGCTTCTCTGAGCGTTTCCCGTATTCCAAACCTTCAGCATTCCTTGACGAACTTTCTCGCGAATCCATAGTTGGTGACATCATCACCGCGCAAGGCGTTCGCCCTGATGTAGTTGAAATCCTTACCGTGCACTCTGCCAAGGGGCGCCAATGGGAAGTCGTTGCAGTTGCCGGTTTGCAAGAAGGCGTTTGGCCAAACTTGCGCCAACGCAGTTCGTTGCTCGGCAGCGAAAGACTTGTAGAACGCGAACGCCATGGTGACTTAGCGCGTTTGGAACTAGATCTAATCGCAGCTGGTGCACTGGCCGAAGATGAGCGTCGTTTGCTGCATGTGGCTGTAACCCGCGCCCGCCAGGCTTTAATCGTCACTGCAGTTCAACGCGAAGATGACGAACCATCTGCTTACTTTGAAGAACTCGATAACACCGGAGATCTCGATGCTCCCGTGATTACTAAAGTGCCACGTCCTCTTACAACGTCTGCACTTGTCGCAATGCTGCGCCAGAACTTAAGTGGAGATTCAGCAGATACCGCCGCATCGATTTTAAAGACCCTTTCCCAATCACAAATCACTTCAGCAGATCCAGCACACTGGACCGGCTCACTTCCAATCTCTTCAACGGACACCGTGGTTGCTGCTGATGATCTAGTACCGGTTTCACCATCAGGTGCCGAAAACTTCACCGAGTGCGGCGTTAAGTGGTTCCTCGAACGCAGTGGTGGAACAAATGGAGATTCAACGGCGCAGATATTAGGTTCGGCAATTCACGAATTCGCACGGATCAAAGTAGAAGATCCATCTATCTCTGAAACCGATTTGATTTCAAAACTCGAATCCTCTTGGTCTTTAATTGATCCAACAGAAGGCTGGATCAGCAACTCATCCCTTAAGCGCGCGGTAAAGATGCTCGAGCGCTTTAGCCGTTATCACGAAGCAACAACCCGCGATGTTGTCGGTGCCGAACTTAACTTTAAGATCCAAGTTGGTCGCGCCGAAATCCGCGGAAGCGTCGATCGCATTGAAGTCGATTCAGACGGCAACCACTATGTAATTGATTTCAAGACTGGCAAGACCCAGATCACAGCCGAAAAAGCGAAAGAGAATTTGCAACTTGCTTGCTACCAGTTAGCTGTTGCCCTTGATGGCTTTGAAAAGAAGTTATCTTCAACCTCTTCATCCGGTGCCGAACTCGTCTACCTTGCAAAAGATTCCGTAAAGGTCACAACTCGTCAGCAGTACAAGATCGACGAGGTCGCAGTAAAGGCGAAGATTGAAGAAATCGCTGAAGGTATGGGCGCTGAAAGCTTCCAGGCGCGGATCAACACTATGTGCGAAAACTGCGTAGTTAAGGCTTGTTGCCCGATCCAGAGCCAGGGCCGGACGGTGATCGAATGATCGAGAAATACTCACCGCAAGATATCGCTGCCGCGCTGCAGAAAGTTGGCGCCAAGGTTTACAAACCAACTGATGAACAAAGCGCAATCATTTCTATTACATCTAATCCGCTCGAACCTGCCGTTGTTATCGCGGGTGCTGGTTCAGGTAAAACTGAAACGATGGCAGCGCGCGTTATCTACTTAGTTGCCAATGGCTTTGCCCGCCCTGATCAAATTCTTGGCCTAACATTTACCCGCAAAGCCGCTGGCGAACTTGCGATCCGTATCCGCACCAGACTTCGCCAACTTCGCGCCGCCAAGTTAATCCCAGAGGACACTCCTCTTGAAGTCGCAGTTACTACTTATCACTCTTATGCCGCGCGCTTACTTTCCGAACATTCGATCCGTTTTGGTATTGATGCCGATATTCAACCGATGGGCGATGCGGCTATGTGGCAGCTTGCCAATGACATCGTCCGCAATTGGGAAGATGCTTCATATTCAAATGAATCAGCCGTTGGAACCGTTGTGGAAGATCTACTTGGTTTAACTAAGTTGATGTTAGAACACCAAGTCTCACCCGAAGAAATTGCGGCAGCAGATAACGAAGTCCTTGAACAATTGGCTCAGATGTCAGGTGGCGGAAATCCAGAAGTGCGCAAAGTAAAGAAAGTTCTTGAACAACGTATTGCTCTACTGCCACTGGTCGAACGCTTTATCCAACGCCGCCAAGAATCCGGTCAACTTTCATTCGATGATCAGATGTCACTTGCAGCAGATATCTCGGTTAAGTTTTCCGATATCGGCGAGCTAGAACGCGCAAAGTATTCGGTTGTCTTACTTGATGAATATCAAGATACGTCGCAATCACAGGTGCGAATGCTGTCATCGCTCTTTGGCGGGGGACATCCCGTTATGGCAGTCGGCGACCCTTGCCAGGCTATTTACACATGGCGCGGAGCCTCGGCCGGCACTATAAATTCCTTCGGAAAGTACTTCCCTAAGTCTGCTGGCCACACAGGCGCTGAGCGCTATTCACTTCTTACAACTTTCCGAAACGATAAGACCATTCTTGAACTGGCAAACGTTGTTTCAGAGAAGATTCGCCGTGAAAGTGGTGCCGATGTTCCACCACTTACACCACGTCCAGGTGCTGGCGATGGCGAGATAGTTTGCGGAGTCTTCGAAAATCTAGATCTGGAAGCAACTGCGATTGCTGAATACTTCACATCGCTCTGGTTTGATAAAGCACGGCTAGCAAAACCTGCCGAAAAGCGTTCTACCTTTGCAGTTCTCGTTCGTAAACGCTCGCAAATTGCAACTATCGAAGGTGCACTTCGCGCCGCTGATATTCCAGTTGAAGTACTTGGACTTGGTGGACTTATCCATGTTCCAGAAGTCGCCGACATTGTTTCGATGCTCCGCGTAATCGCAGATCCAGATTCCGGTGCAGCGTTGATGCGCCACTTAGTTGGACCACGAATTAACTTAGGCGCTAAAGATTTGGCAGCGCTCGGTGCATACTCACGTAACCGCGCTAAAGGCTCGCGCGCCGAAAGCAAATCGCTAATAAAGAAGATCGCTGCCGGTAACCCAGAACAAGCCGAAGCTGATGATCAATTTTTAGGCTCACTCATCGATACCCTTGATGAGATCGGCGGCGCAGATAAATCAACATTTACCGAGATCGGTTACGTGCGACTAGTTAACTTTGCATCCGACCTGCGACGTCTGCGCTCTCGCGCTGGCGGCACCATCACAGATTTGATTAACGAGATCGAAAGTTACTTGAGTCTAGAAACCGAAGTAATGCTTCGCGATGGCACAGGTTCTGGCCGCCGCCACATTGACCGCTTCTTAGATGAAGCTGGAAAGTTTGCACGAAGCGGCGGAACTTTAAATTCATTCCTGCAGTGGCTTGATATCGCCGGAAAGGAAGAAGGAGGCCTGAAATCAGCGGCCCCAGAGGTTCGCAGCGATGTCGTGCAGATCCTCACTGTTCACATGTCTAAGGGCGCCGAATGGGATGTTGTTGCAGTTCCAGGTCTTGCTGAAGGAACTTTCCCGGGTCTAAATAAGAACGATCCCGATAACTGGATCACCAATGAACGTCATATCCCATTTCATCTTCGCGGAGATCATCTTGAACTTCCACGTTTCTCATTTAACGGTGCAACTAAAAACTCTGATGCTGGAAAAGAGATCACCAATTATGCCGACATCTGTAAGGCCACAAAGACCCGTGAAGAAATTCGTTTAGGTTACGTCGCATTTACTCGCGCAAGAACCCATTTAATTGCAACCACCTCTTGGTATCGCGATGGTAAAGATTGGGTAGAACCGTCTACGATCTTTGAGCAAGTCGCTTTAGTCGCTCAAGAACACGGCAAGATCATTAGCGAAGTTCCACGTCCAGATAAAGGCGCTAAGAACCCAGCGCTTGAGAATCCGCTGACAGGTGTTTGGCCACGCGATCCACTTGGCGACACTCGTTCTGCATTTACCGCCAAGGTTGAACTTGTTAAGAACGCAGCGCCACTTGATCTCGCTACCGCACAATCTGTTGATATCGAAACTGCGTCATGGATTGAAGATGCTCGTGCGCTAATTCAAGAGCGCGCACTTGGCGTTAACGGAGTTCTAGAAATTCCAATGCCGCCACGCCTTTCTACTTCAACGCTGGTTGCGCTGCATAAGGATCCCGAAGAGTTAGCGCTTACGATTCGCCGCCCGATGCCGCGTCCACAAGATCAATACTCACGTCGCGGTACTGCATTCCACTTATGGATAGAACACCACTTCAACGCAGCAACCTTGTTTGACGATGAAGATTTAGATTTCCTTGATCCACTTGAACCAGATCAAACTCTCGAATCACTTAAGCAAACTTGGTTGGCCTCTGAATGGGGCAACCGTTCACCGGTTGCAGTAGAAGTTCCATTTGAGGCTGTTTTAGGCGGGGTTTTGATCCGCGGTCGCATCGATGCGGTTTACGAAATCAACGGTCGGTTTGAAGTTATCGATTGGAAAACTGGTGCAACAACGCTCGGAGAATCAGCGGCGGTGCAGCTGGCGGTCTATCGCTTAGCTTGGGCGAAGCTAAAGGGAATTGATCCAGCGCTAGTTTCAGCGGCTTTCCATTATGTGCCGATTAGCAAAACCGATCGTCCAGCAGATCTCTTGAGCGAAGCGCAGTTGATCGCGCTAATTACCGGCGCTAATTAATTTCTGCACGCAGCGGCAAGTGATCGCTGATGCCAGTTGCGATTGTTCCCAAATCTTTAACGCCATCAATTGCGCCATGAGTTAACAAGTAATCGAATTGAATCTTGGCGCCCCATGACGGATAAGTATTCTGCTGGATCAACGACTTCCAATCAGATCCTGCAACTGGCAGATTCTTCGGCAGGTTTAAATCGCCAAGAATTAAAGGTTTGGTATTTGTCTCTTGCGCAACATTGAG
This sequence comes from Candidatus Planktophila lacus, assembly GCF_002288325.1. NCBI lineage: Bacteria > Bacillati > Actinomycetota > Actinomycetes > Candidatus Nanopelagicales > Candidatus Nanopelagicaceae > Candidatus Planktophila > Candidatus Planktophila lacus. Next base: position 191,606 of record NZ_CP016780.1, read on the forward strand.
CGCCCAACGCTTTAACTTCTTAAGCTGAAATAAGTTAACGCCCGGAACAAATGAGAGATGAGTGTTAAAGATCGTCCAGCCATTTGCAAGTGTTGCACCGAGTGCTAAACGGGGCTCATCGTGAACATAGATCGCCCGGATCTTCGGTTTGCTACTTGTCTCACTTTCAGTCGGAACAACTAGCGGCATACCAAAAACTGAATTTCCGAGATCCAAACGATGCCATTTCACGACAGGGATAGTTGAAGCAATTGCGATTCCGTAGCTTCCTGCTAAATCCGATTTTTCATCGGTAATCAATCGCGAATCTGAATGGTTTAACTTCCGCCATTTCTCACCAGGTGTTCCGATGATGCTTGGTGCAAAGGCCCAATCTTTAGCGCCGATTACATCTGCGATATCTGAAACCTGATTGCGCATTTTTGATCGCGGTAATTTGTAATCAACTTCTTGAACTGCAATGACCTCGCTCTCAAGCTGGCGCACTGCGGCAGCAAGGCTTTCCTGGCTGGGTCCGGCCGAAAGTGGCGGGATAGGCTGGCCGTGGAGCAGGTTCCACGAGGTGATGCGCATATGGCCAAGGCTAGTAGCGTTCACCCTTATGAGCGCGGTCAACGGACAGGTATCGAAGATGGACCGCGCCGGCCACCTGCGCACAAACCAGACCACTCTCGATCAGATGTGGCAGCGCGCCAAGATTATTCACGTCGCGGATTCTCGTTTAGCCGTTGAAGCAGGCGGAACCAAACTCCGTTACTTAACTGCCGACCAAGTGCAATCCCTGATTGAAAGTGGCGAGTACAAGTTAGGCGAAAAGTATTTCCTAGGTTTAGACGAGATAGATCAAGAGCCATTTTTTGCCTGGAGCTCATCACCAGTTGCACCACAAGGTGAGAAAGCGCCAGATGGATATTTAACCCTTCGCGAAATCGGCGGGCTAATTTCGGAATTCGAAATGGAAGTTTCCCTTCATACCGTGGCCTTGGCTAACTGGCATAGGTCGCACACCCATTGTGCGCGATGCGGTGCACCAACTTCAGTTGCCCAAGGCGGCGCAATTCGTACCTGCGATAAAGATCAGAGCGAGCATTATCCGCGCACAGATTCAGCAGTTATCGTTTTAGTTCGCGATCATGATGATCGTATTTTGTTGGGCCACCAACCAGTTTGGCCCGAAGGTCGCTTCTCTTGCTTTGCCGGCTTTTTAGAGCCTGGTGAAACTTTTGAACAATGTGTACATCGCGAAGTTCTTGAAGAATCAGGCGTTGCCGTGCGCGAAATTAATTACCTAGGTTCACAACCTTGGCCATTCCCAGCATCAATCATGATCTCATTTGATGCTGTTACAGATTTCCCAGAAGTAGCGCGCCCTGATGGGCAAGAGATCACCGAAGTTAAATGGTTCTCGCGCGCTGAAGTAAAAGCGCAATCAGATGCCGGAACTTTATTGTTGCCACCGAATATGTCAGTTGCGCGCAAGATGATCGATCGTTGGTTTGCAAGTGGCGCAGAGGGTCAAGATAAAGAAGGAAATGGTGGCGCCAAACTTATCGGTGGTGAAACGTGGCGCTAGATAACTCTTCTGGGGATATAAGCAGTGGAGATATTCGAGCTGAAGAAATTCTCGCTGCTCTCGATAACGATCAACGCGCTGTAGCCCTTGCTACTCGCGGACCCGTCTGTGTAATCGCAGGCGCTGGCACCGGTAAAACTCGCGCGATCACACATCGCATTGCATACGCTGCAGCGATCGGAACGATGGATCCGCAGAAAGTATTGGCGCTAACATTTACCTCGCGTGCCGCAGGCGAAATGCGCACCCGCCTTCGCTCGCTAGGCGTTCCAACCGTTGCCGCACGCACGATTCACGCAGCAGCGCTTAAACAATTGATCTACTTCTGGCCCACCGTATTCGGTGGCCGCGTACCTGAACTCATGACCGCTAAGGCAGGTTTTATTGGCGAGGCAATTAATCGCGCAGGTTTATCGGGCGAACTTCGTGCCACATCGCGCGAGCTGATGCGCGACATTGCCAGTGAAATTGAATGGGCGAAGGTTTCACAAGTTGCACCAGAAGATTTTGTTTCTGAAATCGATAAGCGAACTCAGAAGCCGCGCATTAGCGCCGAGAAATTAGCCAAGGTCTACACCGCTTATGAAAGCGTAAAGAAGCAAGAACTGGCAATCGATTTTGAAGATGTACTTCTCTTGACCGCTGCAATGTTGGAAGAAGAGCGCACCGTGCGCGAACGTGTGCAAGATCAATACCGTTACTTCACTATCGATGAATATCAGGATATTTCACCGGTACAACAACGATTGATTAACGCTTGGCTGGGTACTCGCCAAGATATCTGTGTTGTTGGAGATCCGGCGCAAACCATTTACTCATTCGCGGGCGCAACGCCTGTTTTCCTAAATAGCTTTACCAATCGTTTTCCCGATGCCGAAGTAATTCGCTTAAGCACTGGCTATCGCTCGACCCCCGAGATAACCTTTGCTGCAAACTCTTTACTGCGCCATGGTTTGATGGGACAAGAGCTAGTTGCTCTTAACGATCATGGCACCAAGCCTTCTGTAGATGGCTATGCCAATGAAGATGCCGAGATTGCTGGAGTACTAGCCGAAATCACTGCGCTGCTACAGAGCGGAACTCAAGCCCAAGAGATCGCGATCTTGGCTCGCACCAATAACCAACTTAAGGGCGTTGAGAGATCGATGAATAAGTTGGGTCTTCCTTATCAAGTACGCAGCACCGAAAGATTCTTTGATCGCCAAGATGTTCGCGACTTTCTAAAGGAAGTACGTCGCGCATCTGTCTTGCCAACAGAAGGCGTTTCTTGGATTGATGAACTTCGCACAATTGCACAACCTTTTTTAACTGGTGAAAGTATCGATGGCATTGCCGCGCTTCTGCATTTAGCGCGCGAACTCGATGCCGATGCTGGATTTAGCCCAAAGACGCTGCGCAGTTATTTACGCGAGATCGAAGATCGTGTTCAGCAGAATAATCCGCCAACGATGCCGGTCGTAACGCTGGCAACTCTGCATGCGGCGAAAGGTTTGGAATGGGAACGCGTATTTTTGATCGGCGCATCTGAAGGAATTCTGCCGCTGGAAACTGGGGTTACTGGCCAGTCCGATGCGGTGATAGATGAAGAACGCCGCTTGTTCTACGTTGGAATGACGCGTGCGAAGGTGGATCTACACATCAGCCATCGCCAGAATCCAAGCCGTTTCCTGCGTGAAGCCGGCCTGCTCAGCTGATCAATTCTTTAGCTAGATTTAATTAGGTTGCGCAGATCACTATCTGTGGTTTACCCTTGCCTTTCACCAAGTTGGTGAAAAGCTCATTAGGCGAAGGAGAATGCAAGATGTTTACATCTAAGTCATTCACTACAGCACGCGTTACACGCGGTGCTGCTAATTCGCCTGCCAATTTCCATGCGACTACAAAGAAGCATACGAATTGGCCCGCAGCATCAAAGCCAGCGTTTTACGCCGCTTTTTATGCCGTGGATGAGGCCACAGGAGGTTCGATCGGATAAAGCCGATATACGAGCCCAACCTAAGGCCTCAACTCCACAAAGGAGTTGAAGGCCTTTTTTTATTACCCAAATCAATAAAAGGGAAATAAAAGGAAGTATCCAAACCAATCCAGAGAAAGAAAACGAGAGAGAAGAAAGTGGGTGAGAACGATGAGCGTTCTCTACAGCGAACTACAGGTACCAGGCTGGGCAGAAACAGGCGAGAAGATCGGTCTCTATGAAGTAACCGGTACGTATGACTCGGCGATCGCCTTTACCTTGCCATGCCATAACGCTGATCCCGAGCTCTTCTTCTCGGAAAGCGATGAGGGCATCGCGCAAGCCAAAGCGCTCTGCGGTGGATGCCCCGTGCGCAATAAGTGTTTAGACGGTGCTCTGTCACGCGAAGAACCATGTGGTGTTTGGGGCGGACAGCTAATCGAAGATGGCGTAATTATCGAACGCAAGCGTCGCGCGGGACGTCCGCCACGTATTGCAGCGTTCGTTTAATTCGTTATATCGAGAAGGATCCGTCAGGTGCAATGGTCATGCGAGAATTAGCGCATGGCCATTGCACATCTCGCATACACCGCACTTGATTGCGATAACCCCGTTGAGTTAGCGCACTTTTACTCGAAGATCACGGGATATAAAGTGCAGCCCTTCGATGAAGGAGAAACTGCAGAAACGTGCGAATGGCTAGAGCTGATTGATGAAGCAGACTTTACGGCGATGGCTTTTCAGAAGATTGAAAAATACCAAAGACCAACTTGGCCAACAGGCGGTCTGCCACAGCAGGCACATATGGATTTCCACGCAAAAGATTTAGATATTGCAGAAAAAGCTCTTCTAGAAATAGGGGCGGTCAAAGCGGAGTTTCAACCAAAACCACATCGCTTCCGTATTTATCTAGATCCGGCAGGACATCCATTTTGTATGGTGCAGAACGCACACGATTAATTTTTGAGATCAGGAGTACTCTTCACTTATGGCAACTACAGCTAAGAAGACAGCAGCTAAGAAAACTTCTGCAAAAAAGTCCGTGGTTAAGAAGAGCGCGGTTAAGGAAGAAGTTGCGCACCAAGGCGTTGATTGGCGTTCGCTCTACCTATACGCGGTTAGCCTAATAACTCTTCTTGTCTGTCTATTCACTGTAATTAGCCTTATCAATCGTGGGCTCGATCTGATCGTTCCTGATGCTGGTTATGTGGACCCATATGCAGCGCAGAACGATCCTAAAATTGATCCCGAAGTTATCAAACAAGCCAATATCGATCAGAATCGTCGTAACGCAATTAGGGGGATAACTAGTTCGCTAGTAACGCTTCTAGTAACTGTGCCGGTTTATTTGTACCACTGGAAGATGGTTCGCAAGCTCGCTCGCTAATTAGTAATTAAGCGTTGGCTGGTGCGATCTCGGGGAACCAAGAGAGCGCTTCATCACGGAAATTTCCTTCAGCTTCTAACTGGCAGAAGATTCCGGTTGTTCCCAAGGTAACGCGGTGGATCAAAACGTATTCAGCAGGCAAGTTAAGTTGGAAACCGATCTTCGCAGTTGGATTGCGCGGATCGCCAACGCGGGCGCTCTGATCACGCAACCATTCGCGAGAGTATTTAAAGGTTTCGGTGCGCAGTGGTTCGACAAGTGGAACCAAGAAATCTAGAACTAGGTTCGGATCTACATCTACCTCAGGCAAGATAAATCCATCTTTCTTGAATCCATCGTATAAAGCCTGCGCATCATCATCGAGTGCATGCTTCAAGAGATTCTTAAATGGTTCTGGGAAGCCATTTGGAAGACGGTTGCAGGCACCAAAGTCGAGAACACCAATGCGGCCATCTGTGAGCAAACGGAAATTTCCAGGGTGTGGATCTGCATGCAATAAACCTGCGCGCTCAGGTGCGGTGAAGTGGAAGCGCGCCAAACGCATTCCGGCGTTATTGCGCTGCTCTTGTGTGCCTTCAGCGATGATCTTGGAAAGTGGAGTTCCCTCTAACCATTCGGAAACTAAAACTTTATCTGATGACATAACGACCTTTGGAATCGCAACATCAGGATCGTTCTCATATGCGCGCCAGCAAGCCTCTTGTGCTTCTGCTTCATATTTGTAATCAACTTCTTCAATGATGCGCGCACGAAGCTCTTCAAGCAGCGGCTTCATATCCAGGCCTGGTAGAACTAATTGGAAGATCTTGGCAAAGCGTTGAATCTGATTTAAGTCAGAGATCAAAGCTTCGGCTGCCCCTGGATATTGAATCTTTACTGCAACCGGGCGGCCATCTTTCCAAACACCTTTATGCACTTGGCCGATAGATGCTGAAGCAGTTGGTTTATCTTCAAATGATGTGAAGTTATCGCGCCAATCTTCACCGAGCTCTTTCGCCAATACCTTATGAACAACGCGGGTTGGAAGCGGAGGAGCGGACTCTTGCAACTTAGTAAGAGTCTCGCGATAAGGCTTGGCAATATTTTCGGGAAGCGCGGCTTCAAATACTGAAAGCGCCTGTCCGAACTTCATCGCTCCACCCTTGAGTTCGCCAAGAACTTTAAAGAGTTGTTCTGCAGTCTTCTCTTGAATATCTGTGATGACTACAGAAGATGATTGGCCAACGAGTTGTTTGCCAAGACCTAGAACACCGCGACCTGCCAAACCGACGGGGATCGAAACCATCTTCGCTGAACGAGCAGCGGTGGATTTCGGAATCTCCGTTTCGATCTGATCCTTCTTGGCCATGCCCGTATTGTTCAGAAAAAGCGGTTGTCGCGCTATTCGAAAATGATTGGAATCGGCCTACCAGCTACAGCCACACATGGGATGGCGGGTAATTGTGATGTGTTCTGTATTACAGAGATCGGTTAGGTCGATCGCAATCGCATCGCGCGTTAAAACGGCGCTACCTGTGTCAATAATCGAGAGCAGTTGCGCTGCAATAATCGCAGATAGGTAATGCGCGCCAACTACTGGAATTTCATCACGTAGTTTCGGATATTCGATAACCTCGCAATTTCCTTGATCGTTAATAGTTAGCCCTAAACAGCGTGTACAAGGTGTTAAACCTGGCTTAACTAACTGCGAAATCGTTAGCCGCGCGCCACTAATTTCGCTAACCAAGATATGTTCTTGTCCCGCAGCCATCCAGAGCGCAAGAATTACCGGATCGATTTCTCCGAAGTGCACCTTGATCACATTCTCGGCGAAGTTATTGGGAACTTCTTCGGCGCTCTCTTGAAGAGCAGGAAAGAGCGAGAGACTTTTGGCAATAGCAGTGCTGCTCTTTACAAATACCTGTCCGTTATCTGTGGCTGATAGATATCCGCCAGTTACATCAAGATCGCCAACTATTTCAGCGCCGCGGCGAAAGTTCGGTGCAAATTGCGTATCGGTGAGACCGCTTGCAATTAATTGTGCATATAGATGTTGAACGGCGCGAGAGTTTCCTGAGATTTCAATATGCGCACTTTGTCGTGCACTGACTTTGCTTACTCCTGAATCGGTAACACCTGGCAACCAACGTGTAAGTGTTAACTCGGCGCCGATGCGATTACTCATTTGCGAGAAGGCGGCATCTTTACTGCGATCACCAAACTTCTGCGCACGTTCAGCAATCTGCGAGATAAATCTCTGCGAAATTTGAATCGCACTTTCTTCGGTCTGCAAGAGTTCATGCGCAGCGAGTTCGGCCATTAACTCTTCAAAGCTTTCATGCGAGATCGATAAGTTGGCGCAGATTTCGTTGCGGCTAGCGCCAGCCTTTAGCGCCGAGTAAAGCGCGGGGGCATCGCTGGAATAGATCGCAACCTGCGAGCGCGAGTTTCCAATGAGAAAGCCGTTGGCCACATGGCTCTGGCGATATAGCGCAGCGCCATCTTTAAGTTTTGGGTTCCGATTAGTCAGGTTCTTGGTAATTGTCATCTGCGAAGGATTGGCGCTCGGACCAAGCGCGCGCGGTGAGCCTGTGTGTGAGCGCTACTTACGCACGCGAATCTTTACGCAGGGGATAAAAATAAATTCACCCCGTGCTCATCAACTTGCGATGAACAACGGGGTGAATCTTTACCAGTCTAAAAATAGACTTGCGGGTTGTTACTGAGCCTTGCCAAGAATTCTGTTGACCTTGGTGCCACAGACTGGGCAGATGCCCTGTGCCATGCGACGACCAGAGTCTGAGATCTTCACAGTGCCTTCGAAGTCACGCTTCTCTTTGCACTTAACGCAGTAAGCGTCACCCTTGTATGTCTCTGCTGTCATGATTTGCCTCCAATCGCCGCCTGAGCTCTGAGCGCCCACGCGTGCAAGCATGACGATACCCCTGTCCACGCTCAAATACGCTTATCTAACCCCTAGTTGTGCGGAGTTTTTTTAGCTCGACAGGCTCAGCCAGCGCGCGTTCTGCCGCTTCATACCCGTCCAGATAGGCGCTGGCCAGTTCAGAGTCCTCAAAACGGGCCAAGACCTCGGTGAAGGCTGGGCCGTGGTCAAAATGCTCAAGATGGATCGCCTCATGGAAGAGGACATAGTCTAGGGCGTAATCCGGGGCCAGCTTTAGTCGATCTGAGATCCGAATCGTGCGGTCAACGCTTGTGCAGGAGCCCCAGCGCTCGCGCATTGGGCGCCAGTTGATCGAGGCGGGGCGCGCAGTGATTTCGGGGGCTAGGGATGCCATTAGTTCGTGGGTGCGTTCTATGAGGCGTTCTTCGCTCGGAGTTCGTTCCGATTCTTGGCTTCGAATCTTGGCGATCATCTCGGGCACGATCGCATGTTCATCTGCCTTACTCATCCGTGCCGGAATTGAGACGATGATGCGACCGCCTTGGCGATATGCCGAGATATTTCGTTTACGACGGGCAGAGCGAATGACGAGAATCTCACCCTCTGAAATTCCTGGCAGGGTTAACTCTTCTTCGCCACCAATGTCATCAAAGGCCATTTTGAAACTCCATATGGGAAAAGTACTCCTTGGAATCGAAATTAACTTATCTATCCGCGAAATCTCAAGTACGTGTTGAGAGATTTACTATGAAATAAATTCTCACTACAAGACAAATTACAGGTGTGTCAAATCTCTATTTATTTGATTCTGGACACTTTTGGTCATAAGTTGCGCTTACGAAGTCCTCGGATAACCGTTCTATATCTGCAAGGGGAAGGCAGATATATGAATGTGCGCCCGGGGACTTCGCTTTTCTTTTCTTAACTAATTCTGAAGTACTAGAGCAAACCCGAGAGATCATCTGGAATAGATGTACTTGTCAGGAACTTCTCAGGATCTAATAAATCATCAGCGGTTGGAAGTAACCCGCTCCAAATTTGATCGCGCTCGCCAACGCTCTTTACTTCGCGGATCTTCTTCCAGAAAGCGCTTGCCTCGCGAGTTAGCTTTGGCGAAACTTGCAGACCAAGCATCGATGAAAATAATTGTTGCGCAGGTGATGACGAAGCGCGACGGCGACGATGTGATTCGCGAAGTTGTTCGATACTCGGAATTCGATCTCCAGCAGCGAGTGAAACTACTTCATCGCTCCAACCATCAATTAGCGCCAAAACAGTTTCCAGTTTTAAGAGCGCGCTCTTCTGTGCCGGTGATTCCTCGGGTGTGAAAATTCCATTATCTAAAGCAAAGGAAATCGCTTCTCCTTCACCAGCGCCTTCAGGCATATTTGCCTGCATACCTTCAAAAGCCTCTTGCGCCTGGCGTTGAATAGCATCGATATCGATGTGAATACCTTTTCCATATTCAACAACCGCGCTTTGAATATATGAAACCAGCCAAGGGTTATGTGCAAATAAACGAGCTACTGCGCCTTCGCGAAGCGCGTGGAAGATAAAGACTTCAGATTTAGCGATCTCTAAATCAACTGCCCAGTTTTCAATGTTTTCTGGAATAACAATGGCGCGAGCGGGATCTAGTAGCGGCAGGCCAACGTCGTGGGCGCCGGTAACGCTGGTGGCTAATGTGCCAATCGACTGTCCTAGTTGAGTTGCAATCATGGTGCCGATAAATGAGCGCAGCATCGCAGTGATCATCTCGATCGGTGGTTGGCCCTGCTCCGGGTCGGCAGCCTGTGCGTTCATCGCTTGATCCATCAGATCAGAAATTGCTGAAGATAAACCAGCGGCCAGTGGCTCGATGGTTTTATGCCAACCTGGCATAGTCTCAAGAACCCAATCCATTCGGCTTACTGCAACTGGTGCATGAGTAGATGCCGGAAATGCAGTCGCTTCATTTAGCCAGAGCTCAGAAATTTCAAAAGCGTTTTCAACTACCGAAACATCTTTCGTTCCAAGCGGTTTTAACCCTTGTACCTTTATAAATTTAGTAGCGGTATCCCTCGCTGTTGCAATCGAAAGGACTTCTGCTTTTCCATTAGCGCCGCTATTTGCTTTTCCAAATTGTGAAAAGAGAGTTGTAAATGGATTTACAAAACCAGCAGGATTAATCCCAAGTTGTTCAAATTGCGCCTTCATCTGTTCTTGCATCTGGCGCATCATCGCTTCGAAATCAGGATTGCCAGAATTATCGGGGTCGTTGGGATCATCGGGTGTAAATCCAAAACCGGCCACAATCCGACTCCATTCTCTGTTGTTTTAGTAGAACACCTTGGGTGCGAAATTTCTTCCCGCAGGCGCTAGGCTATCTAACATGTCCAACGCTTTCACGGCTCTCATCTGGTGGGTAATTCCGCTCGCAGGCCTGCTTGGCGCACTTGGCTATGTCGTATGGGTTACTCAATTTAAATCAAAGTTTGAATCTGAAACCACCCGTTCTGTGGGCCAATTTCAACGTTTTCAAGACTCCTTCCGTACCGCTGAGATAACTACAAACACTGCAGCGAACGCTGATGAATTAGATGAATTAACTGACCCATCTACCGATGGCGCACCTGCGGGCTCAAGTACCAGCGACTAAATCTCGTGACCGTTCGTCTTCCTCGCACCACATCCCTTGTTCTAGCCATTTTCTTCGGTACCGCCTTTCTTGCGCCCCTTCCATTTGTAGTTTTAATGCCTGGTAATGCGCAGAATGTCATCGACCAAAAAGGCGCAGCGAAGACGATTACTCTCTCTAAGTCGGCGCCGGCATCGCTGAAGATTTATCCCAGTGATGGAAACCTTTATCTACTCTCAATTCTGATCACCAACCCATCGGCATATGTAACTGGCGTTGAACTTCTTTACTCCTGGATGAAGAGCGAATATGCGGTAATGCCGAGATCGCTATTTTATAAAGATGGCCGAAGTGCAGAAGCAGAGAAGGCAATTGCAAAATCTGAAATGGTTGACTCGCAGGTCGTTGCTAAATCGGTGGCGCTGGAATATCTCAAAGCGAATTACCCGCAATCTTCAGCAGTTGTTATCAAACCAAGTGATCTGGAAATTTCACTTACTAAGACCGGTGGTCCCAGTGGCGGGCTCGCCTTTGCAATCGGAATAATTGAGCTACTTACGAGAGAGAACATTTTGCAGGGCAAGAGCGTTGCAGTGACGGGAACAATTGATAGCGCCGGAAAAGTGGGAAGTATCGGGGGAGTTGCTGAGAAAATTTTGGCGGCCAAGAAGGCTGGCGCAACTCTCATCCTTGTTCCAGAGGCCAATTGCAAAGATCTTGCACCAAATCTTGCGACTATTCCATCTGGGATTAAAATCGCGGCGGTTAGCAGCCTAAAAGAGGCTATAGCCGCGTTCAATTCGGAAGACCCGCGAGGGTGCGCTAACTTAGGAGCATGATGAAAAAGCCAAGCCCGCTAGCAATTACCTTAATTATTCTGGCAGTAATTGCCGGCGCACTTGTTGCGTTAAGTGGTTTCTATGTTGATTGGCTCTGGTTCAACTCAGTTGGCTTCACGGGTGTGTGGTCAACAGTCCTAACAACGAAGGTTGCGCTATTTGTTATCGCTGGTCTTTTAACCTCTTTCATTATTTCACTAAACGTTTATATCGCCTTTCGTCGCCGCCCCTTTTATGTTCCAACATCGATTGAAGCCGACAATTTAGAGCGCTACCGCGCAACTATTGATCCAATCCGCAAGTTAGCCTTTGCTGGAATTGTTTTAGTTCTCTTCTACTTCGGTGGAACAAGTGCAACAAATCTTTGGAGCTCATGGCTGCTCTTTAGAAACTCAACAGAGTTTGGTGTTCAAGATCCACAATTTGGCCTAGATATCTCCTTCTTCGCATTCCGTCTACCGTTCTGGCAGACACTTATCGGCTGGGGAATTTCAACTTTAATTTTGGCAACTTTGGCAAGTGCTGCAGTGCACTACCTCTACGGTGGAATTCGTCCACAGGTTCCACAGGAGCGCACAACAGTTGCTGCTCGCGTTCAGCTTTCAGTACTACTTGGCCTAATCGTTCTCTTGAAGGCGGTCGCTTACTACTTTGATCGCTTTGCACTCGCTCTTAAAGAGAGCAGATTGATCACAGGTCTTACCTATACAGATGTAAATGCAACTCTTCCGGCCAAATCAATCCTGGCGGCGATTGCAGTTATCTGTTCCCTTCTCTTCTTTGCAAATATTGTCCGCAAATCATGGCTACTTCCTGCAGCAGGTACCGCGCTTATGGTTGGCGCTTCAGTTCTTATCGCAGGCGTTTATCCAGGTGCAGTTCAGCAGTTCCAGGTAAAACCTTCTGAATCATCGAAGGAAGCCCCATATATTCAGCGCAATATCGATGCCACCCGTGATGCCTACGGCATTGCTGGCGTTGAGATGAAGGATTACCAAGCAACTGTTTCAACGAATTCAGGTCAGCTAGCGAATGATGCAGCGACGATCGCAAATATTCGTTTGATGGATCCAAATGTTCTTTCTGCAACTTTCCGTCAGCTACAGCAGATCAAGCCTTACTACTCATTCCCAGAATCACTCGATATCGATCGTTACACAGTTAACGGCGTACAGCGCGATGCGGTTGTTGCAGTTCGCGAGCTAAATATCGAAGGTAACCCAAGCCGTAACTGGATTAACGATCACTTGGTTTACACCCACGGTTTCGGATTTGTTTCTGCATTTGGAAATACCGTTGATGCCGACGGCAAGCCAAACTTCCTAGTTGGAGATCTTCCTCCAACAACCGGTCTTGGAAAATTCCAGCCTCGCGTTTACTTCGGTGAGAACGTTCCTGATTACTCAATCATCGGCGGACCAAAGACTGATACTCCTGTTGAATTCGACTATCCAGATGATGCTTCAGCAAATGGACAAAAGAACTACACATATACAGGTAAGGGCGGCGTCCCAATGGGCGGCCTCTTTAAGAAATTGCTCTTCGCAATTCAATACCAAGAACAGCGCATCGTTCTTTCAAGTTTGATCAACTCAGAATCAAAGATTCTCTACAACCGTGCACCGCGTGATCGCGTTGCCAAGGTTGCACCATGGCTAACTATTGATGGAGATCCATACCCAGCGATCGTAGATGGCAAGATTCAATGGATCATCGATGGATATACAACTAGCTCTGGGTACCCATATTCACAGACCACAGCACTCGGTACTGCAACAACAGATGCTCTAACGACAAATTCTGGAGCAGTTACTGCGCAGAGAAATCAAAACATCAACTACATCCGTAACTCAGTAAAGGCCACAGTTGACGCTTATGACGGCACAGTTGTTCTCTACCAATGGGATGAGAAGGACCCAGTACTAAAGACCTGGATGAAGGCTTTCCCAAATACAGTTACTCCAAAGAGCGAGATGTCTAAAGAACTTCTCGAGCACATCCGCTATCCGGAAGATATGTTCCGTGTGCAGCGAGATGTACTTAGCTCCTATCACGTACAAACTGCCGCTGCGTTCTATGGTGGACAAGATTTCTGGCGCGTGCCACGTGATCCCTCTACATTCGGAGCAAATGCTGGAGCACAACCTCCGTACTATATGACTCTAGAAATGCCAGGTTCAGATAAACCCACATTTACTTTAACTACACCATTCGTTCCACGTGGTGGACGTGAAAACCTTTCCGCATTCGCCGTTGTAGATTCAAATAACGGACCAAATTACGGCAAGATCACAGTTCTGCAATTACCACGAAGCACAAACGTGGCAGGTCCATCACAGGTTGCCTCTAACTTCGAAGCAAAACCTGAAGTTGCTAACTCGCTCTCCTTGCTCCGCCAAGGTGGATCAGATGTTGTACTTGGAAACTTGTTAACACTGCCAGTCGGCGGAGGTCTTCTCTATGTACAACCTGTCTATGTGCGAGCAACTTCAAACACTGCTGCATATCCATTGCTACAGAAAGTTCTCGTATCTTTCGGTGATGTAATTGGATTCGATAGTTCGCTTAAGGGCGCACTCGATCAAGTATTTGGTGGTAACTCAGGAACTTCTTCATCAGGAGCACCGGTTACATCAACAACCAATAACGCATCTGATGATCTAAAGTCGGCGTTGCAAAACGCAAGACAAGCACTTGCCGACGGTAATGCTGCACTTGCAAAGGGCGATTTCGCTGCTTACGGTCGCGCACAAGATCGCTTAAAGGCTGCACTTGCCGCTGCTATCGCTGCTGAAGGACGTAAGTAATTTCCGCTTCGCTTTAATTAACCATTAATTAAGCGGATTTGGCTATTACTTGCCCACCCTTTAGACTGACACTTCCGACGCGGGGTGGAGCAGCTCGGTAGCTCGCTGGGCTCATAACCCAGAGGTCGTAGGTTCAAATCCTGCCCCCGCTACTAGATTGAGGTCTAAATATGTCGAACCAAGTAAAAACGCTCGTCAAGATCAAACATAAAGATCGCAACCGCAAGACAGTTTTCTTTCGCGGCATCATCGCCTTCCCGGCGATCATCTTCGTAGCCACCTTTGCGCAGTCATCTTTTAGCGAGAGCGAGAGTTGGGCTGCAGGAACTGCAGGAGTAGTCGCACTACCAACTTTGCTCGCCCTGGTATTTCGCGGAAAGTATCCAAGTTACGTTCTCACCTTTAACCACGCGGTAGTTGAGCTATCAACTCGCCTGGCTGCCTACGTATTGATTTTGAATGACAAGTACCCATCAATTGAAGCTAATTCAAAGGTTGCCGTTCTCTTCCCTGATGTTGAAGGTGGCAAGAAGTTAAACCGTTGGTTGCCACTAGTGAAATGGTTCTTGGCTATCCCGCATTACATCGTTGGCGCGATCTACTTAGTGATTTCACTAGTTGTTACAGTGATTGCTTGGGTTCAAACTTCGATTACTGGAAGATATCCTGAATGGGCCGGTGAAATCGTGCTCGGCACAATCGCATACTGGAACCGTGTTCAGGGTTATATGTTGTTACTTGTTACAGACAAGTACCCAACCTTCCGCCTTAAGTAATCTAACTATCTAATAGTTAAAGAGTTAGTTACTACAAATAGCGAGCTAATCGCCATAGCACCTGCGGCATACATAGGAGTTAACGCTCCTGCTACAGCAATTGGAATACCAATTACGTTGTAGGCAAAGGCCCATCCCAAGTTAACTTTGATGGTTTTTAGTGTGCGCTTGGATAAATTGAGCGCATCGACAACGCTAATTAACTCAGGGCGCATCAAAGTTATATCCGCAGATGAGATCGCAGAATCTGTACCAGTACCCATAGCCATACTTAGATCTGCAGCCGCAAGTGATGCCGCATCGTTGATTCCATCACCAATCATCAAAACAGTGTGGCCCGCTGACTTTAGAGTGTTTACGCGATCAAGTTTTTCCTCAGGTAGCGCGCGGGCAATTATATGTTCTCCCTTGATGCCAACAGCGCGCGCAATTGCGCCAGCGCTCTCTTCGTTATCTCCAGTTATTAACCAAGGAGTAATTCCCTTATCAATAAGTGCGCTGATGGTTGCAGCGGCATCTGCTTTAACCTGATCACCAGTTGCAAAGACTGCGATTGCAACGCCATCCCAGGCAAGTACTGAAACGCTGTGGCCAGATTCTTCACCGCGGGCGATTGCAGCTTCAATTCCAGGATCAAAAGTTGTTGCGCTATGAGCGATTGCCTTTGGAGTTCCAATCAAAACCACTGGTGAAATTGAACCAATCAAAACTCTTCCGGCAACGCCTGCGCCAGGAGTTTGGGTAAATTCGATGACATCTTTACGCACTGCGCCATTGGCAAGTGCGTGAGATGCGATTGCTTGTGCGATCGGATGGTCATTGGCTAGTTCAAGCGATAACGCAGTCGAAAGAATTGTCTTCTCATTTAGAAATTCAGCATAGGTAGCGCCCAGAACTTTGTGAGCGCTAGTTGGAATCGTTGTCTCATGCACCTTCATCACACCAGTTGTGAGCGTTCCAGTCTTATCAAGTACAACTACATCGACCTTGCGTGCGAGTTCCAATGCACGTGGCTGACGCAACACGATTCCGCGAGCAGCGCCGCGACCCGATGCAACAAGTAAAGCAACTGGAGTTGCTAAGCCAAGAGCGCATGGGCAAGCGATAACTAGGACGGTAATTGCGATTTGAATTGATTCCGCGAGTGAACTTCCCTCGCCACCGTTACCTAAGTAATACCAAGCGAAGAAGGTTCCAATCGCCAGCGTTGTAACCACTGGGACAAAGATTGCGGAAATTCGATCGGCTAAACGCTGAATTGGCGCCTTATTTCCTTGGGCTTGAACGACCATTGCAGTGATGCGCGCTAGTTCGGTATCGCTTCCGATGCGGGTAGCGCGCACAATGATGCGACCGTTGTTATTAAGTGACGCCCCGATCACGCGAGATCCAGGACCGACTTCAACAGGAGTTGATTCACCGGTCATCATCGCGTTATTTACCGTTGAGATTCCTGAGATAACTAATCCATCAGTTGGAATTCGCGCACCAGGTTTTACAACAAAATCATCACCGATCTGAAGCTCGGAAATTGGGACGATTACTTCAAGCCCTTTACGGAGAACAATTACCTCTTTTGAGCCGAGTGCGAGAAGCGCAGCAAGGGCGCTACTAGCACGACGCTTGGCGCGTGATTCAAGATGGCGACCGAGAATCACAAATAACAAAACTCCGGCAGCGACTTCGGTGTAGACATCACCTTGTCCAGTTGCATTTGAATATATCGACCAACCGAATGCGCTGAAAGAACCGAGCGAGATAAGTGAATCCATTGTTGGGTGGAAGAAGTTACGAATCGCTGCGCGATGAATTGGAAAGGCAACGAGCAAAATTAGCGGCGCAGTTAACCCGATTGCCAGCCAAGCAGTTGGTGAATAAAGCGGCGGCAGGATATTGAAGTAATCAAGAGTTAAGAGAATCTCGGTATCAATTGTCTCGCGCCATTGTTCGACCATGGAAACCAAGATCGCAGGCACTGCGAAGATAATTGCGAAGAAGAGCGCGACTCCAGATTTTTTGCTGTGTAGCGCAGGGCCGGCGCCATCTTCAACCAAAACTGCACCGTATCCAGAACCCTTAATCTTCTTAATCAAATCTGCAGTCTTTACTTCAGCAGGTGCCAAGATATGAACAGTTTCAGTTGCAAAGTTAACGCTGGCGCTGACCCCGCTCATCGCGTTAAGTGATTTCTCAACAGTGTTCACACATGAAGAGCAGGTCATTCCGGAGACCGAAAACGTTCGAGTTGTGAGCGAACTCTTGCTTAAATCAATTGTTTTACCTGGCTTTTCTGGCGCCGCACTGGCTGGGCGAGAAAGTTCGATCTTAATGTCCTCAGTTCCCATTTAGCGCATCCACAATCTTCTGATGAATCGCAGAGTTTGTAGAAAGCCCACTTCCGCCGAGGCTGCCATCAACACCGGCTACATTGCTAAATCTTCCACCTGCTTCGCGCACAATAATGTCGAGCGCGGCCATATCCCACAACGCCAGCGATGGTTCTATTGCAACATCTACCGCACCTTCGGCAACCAACATATGTGACCAGAAATCTCCAATACCGCGGGTGCGCCAAGCCGCTGCCATTAACTCTTGGAAAGGCGCAAGTCTTTCGCCCCAACCAATAAAGTCAGAGTAAGAAATTGAGGCATCTTTAATTTCGCTTACCTGCGAAACGCTGATGCGTTGTGGGGCTGCCTTATTTACCGAAACAAATGCCCCGTGGCCTTCGCTGGCATGCCAACGACGAAATAGCGCAGGTGCGCTAACTACGCCAACAACTACAACTTCACGGCCATCGCTCTGCTTTTCAATTAAACCGATCAGCGTTGCCCACGTTGGAACGCCACGTAGAAAATTCTTGGTGCCATCAATTGGATCAATCACCCAGTAACGCTCTGCGCCACCTGCATCATTTCCAAATTCCTCACCAACGATTCCATCATCTGGTCGGTGGTTTTTTATCAAAGCGCGCAAGGCTTCTTCAGTTGCCTTATCGGCATCTGTGACAGGAGTGTTATCTGGCTTAGTTGTGACAACTAAATCAATAGATTGGTAGCGCGCTAAGGTAATTGAATCTGCTGCATCTGCCAGGCGTATAGCCAGCGCCAAATCATTGCCGCGCGAAAAGGACATGTTGTCAGTCTATCGCGGGCGGGTTTGAATCTTTAAGCTCTAAAAGTGATCTCAGACTTGCAACCCGCGCGCTTCGCTCTGCGTTTACAACGCCATCTGGCTTAGCCCATTCATTTAAGCGACAGCCGATTTCATGGTGTGAACAATTTGGCATGCAGGTTTGTGTGACCTCATAGAGATCGTTAAATGCAGCGACGATCCGATTGGAATCAAGGTGAGCCAGCCCAAAGGCGCGGATTCCTGGAGTATCGATAATCCAGCCTTGTGAAGGAGATAGATCGGGGGATAACGGCAGCGCAATTGCACTTGATGAGGTGTGGCGACCGCGCCCAGTTACATCGTTTACATCTCCTGTAACGCGATCAGCGTGCGGCACAAGTGCGTTAATTAAAGTTGATTTACCAACGCCAGAGTGGCCAACTAAGACCGAAGTCTTGCCATTTAGTAGTGAAAATAAATTAGCCAAATCTCTTTCGCGGGTTTCCGATTTAATCGCGGCAGTAGCAATCTCTACCCCAAGAGTTTCATATTCATGCAAGAAATCTGGGACAGCTGCAACATCAGTCTTGGTAACAAGCAAAATGGGTTTAATGTTTTCGTGGAAGGCGCAGACCAAGAAGCGATCAATTAGTCCACGGCGAGGTTCTGGATTTGCCGCGGCAACGACAATTACCAACTGATCAATATTGGAAACGATAGTGCGCTCCATCTTGGCGGCATCATCAACGGTTCTGCTCAAACTATTGCGCCGTGGTGCGATTGAAACTATTCGTGCCAGAGTTCCTTCGGTTCCCGAAACATCTCCAACAAGATTTACCAAATCACCAACGACAACTGATTTGGGACCCATTTCGCGCGCCTTCATCGCGGTAACAATGACGCCACCATCTGTAATACAAGTTGTGCGACCGCGATCTACCGTTGTAACTAAGGCTTGAATTGCATCAGCGTGAGCGGGGCGATCTTTACTTCTTGGACGGGTGCGCCGCGCAGGGCGAACTCGCGCATCTGATTCATCAAATTCGCGCGGCGTCATGAGACCAAACTCTGCCAAAGCCCAGGAAAATCGGGCAAGGTCTTACGGGTTGTTGCAACGTTTTCGATTTCAACGCCAGGAATTACCAATCCAATAACTGCGCCAGCTGTTGCTAGTCGGTGATCTTCGTAAGTGTGGAATGTGCCGCCATGTAAACCTTTACCCATTGCGCCGTGCGGAGTTATATGGAGTGAAGTTTCATCTTCAACGATGTTGCCACCAAGTGAGTTAATTTCGCGGGTAAGAGCGGCTAAACGATCAGTTTCATGTAGACGTAAATGTCCGATACCGCGTAGATGAGATGGTGAATCTGCAAGGGCGGCTAACGCAGCAATTGCTGGTGTTAACTCACCAACATCATGTAAATCGATATCGATTCCGTGAATACTTTCGCCACCGGTAATCGTTAAGCCATCTTTACCGCGCGAAATCGTTGCACCCATCGCAGTTAAAATTTCACGCAGCTGATCGCCAGGTTGGGTTGTTACTTCTGGCCAATCTGCAATCGTGATTGATCCACCGCAAACCATTGCGATAGAAAGAAATGGCGCAGCATTTGAAAGATCTGGTTCGATTACTAAATCTTGGCCTTGCAGCGCACCTGCAGAAACGCTCCAACTATTGGCCGATTTATCAACGATAACTTCTGCACCGAAATCGCGGAGCATCTGAACAGTCATATCGATATGTGGCATTGATGGAAGCGGTCCACCTTTATGTGTTGCAACAATTCCATCACGCGTACTTGGCGCAATTAACAGAAGAGCGGATAAGAATTGACTTGATGCACTGGCATCAATCGTTAACGCACCGCCGGGAATTTCGCCTTTGCTCTTAACAACCATCGGCAAGCTATAACGACCACCGTGTTCGATTTCGATTCCGAGATCTTCTAGCGCTGCAATAACTGGGCCAAGCGGGCGCTCGTAAGAACGGGGATCTCCATCAAATGAGATATCGCCATGTGCCAGCGCAGAAAGTGGCGGCAAGAAGCGCATAACGGTTCCGGCATTTCCAACATCTACCTTGGCGGGACCGCGAAGTGGCGCAGGAGTTATCTCCCAAGCGAGATCACCATCTACCTGTACATCTTTAATCCCGATGCCCATCGCACGAAGCCCGGCAACCATTAACTCGGTATCGCGTGAGATCAGTGGACGCTTTAAAAGTGAGGGGCTGTTGGCCTGCGCAGCGAGAATTAGCGCGCGGTTAGTCACCGATTTTGATCCCGGGATTACTACTCGCGCGCTGACTTTCTTATCTCCACGAAATGGAGCGGGCCAGAGCATAAGCAACAGTCTACTCTCTACCTATGTGCGGTCGTTATGCCAGAGCGCAGGAGATGGACGAGATCATCGGGGAATTTAACCTCGATGGATCAACCCTTGATGCATCTCTGCCGTTAAATTGGAATATCGCACCGACCAATGAGATTTACATAATTCGCGATACGCCAGGAAACACCAATTCTTTAGAGAGAATATTGGATAGTGCATCATGGGGAATTATCGCGCCGTGGCAGAAGAACTTTGCCGAAGCGCGCGCCTCGCAATCACATGCAATTAATGCGCGCAGTGAATCCATTCATGAGAAGCCAACATTTCGCCAAGCCTTTCGCACAACGCGTTGTTTAATTCCGGCAACTGGTTATTACGAATGGGCGACATCACTCGGTAAGTACCCACCAAAACAACCTTTCTATATAACTTCTGCAGAACCCAACAAATCACTTTCCATCGCTGGAATCTGGAGCACTTGGAAGAATGAGAAAGGCGAAGAGATTCAATCTGCTGCAATTATTACTCGCGAAGCAGTTGGCGAGCTAGCAACTATCCATAGCCGGATGCCGGTATTTATGGAACGCGCTAAATGGAGCGATTGGTTAGATCCAAAAAATCGCGAGATCGAAGATTTAATTGCGTTGATGCAGAACCCAGATCCAGCCGCTGGTTTGGTAACCAGACCTGTTTCATCGCAGGTAAATCTGGTGGCAAATAACGGCCCCGAATTGATTGCTGAGATCGAACTGGGTGAGGCGCAGACGCTCTTTTAAGGTTCGGCGTTAAGCGGGCATAAAGAGCGATTTCTACGACTTTGGGATAGTGTGTAAGAGATGGCATCTAAAGATCTAGTCCTAGAGAGCGCTTCCGATCGCAATACTCGGTTCGAGCGCGATGCCATTGTGTTTATGGACCAGTTATATGCAGCAGCGCTTCGTTATACAAAGAACCCCGAAGATGCGCGCGATTTAGTTCAAGATACTTATCTAAAAGCCTTTAACTCATTCCACCAATTTGAAGAAGGCACTAACTTGCGTGCCTGGCTCTATCGCGTTTTAACAACCACATTTATTAACTCTTATCGTAAAGATCAACGCCGCCCACAGCTTGCTGCTGGCGAACTCGAAGATTGGCAGTTAGCTGAGGCGCAATCACACACCAGTGATCTCGGAAAATCTGCAGAAGCAGAAGCGCTAGAGAATTTGCCAGATAGCGATATCAAACGCGCGCTGCAAGAGATCCCCGAAGAATTTCGTATCGCCGTTTACTTAGCCGATGTCGAGGGCTTTTCCTATAAAGAGATCGCAGATATCGTCGATGTTCCTGCCGGCACAGTGATGTCACGTCTGCACCGCGGACGTAAATTACTTCGCGAAAAGTTGGCCGACTATGCCAAAGAACTTGGTTACTCCACTGACTCTAAAGATAAGAGCGGAAAGGGGGAGAAGGCATGAGCCATATCGAAGAGATTCCATGTATTGAGGTTCTCTCCTCCGTTGTCTTTATCATCGAAGGCGTTGTTGAAGAGACCCATAACCCACAAGCGATTGAGTCTCACCTAAATACTTGCGCAGCTTGTCGCGCAGAAGTTGAGCACGAGCAAGCAATGCATACCCTCTTGCAGGATGTGCTGCGTCGTTCTTGCGATGAGAAGGCCCCGGAAGATTTGCATCGCAGCATCCACGAAGAGCTTCTCCGCCAAGCAAGTGGTACTGGCGTTACTGAAGTCGTAACGCAATACAGCATGACTGAAATTTCAATTGAAATCGATGAGTTCGGTAACGTAGAACATCGCGAAATTCAGATTGAACAAACGCACGTGCAGCACTTCATCGAAGACGAGAAGTAATTAACGATTTATGCGCCCGGCAGATGAAGTAATTGGAGCAGTTGGTTTCTCGGTAATGACCGTTCGTCCCGGTGATACCTGTCTAGCTATGGGAATCTCTGATCTACCAATTCTTGCGCCCGGCCATTTAATGAGCGTGATGGAGAGCGCATGCGTTGCAGCGCTGAGCGAGTATTTAGAGACTGGCGAGACAACGATCGTCGATAAATTCGATATCTCGGTTATTGATTCAGTTGGAATTGGCTCTGAAATTCGCGGAGCCGCTCGCTGTACGGAAATGGATGGGCGCTCGATGATCTTTGAATGCGATATCTATGAAGGTGAACGACATATCGCTTTTGCCATAATAGAAAGAACGGCGGTGGAGCGAGTATCTTTCCTCGCCCGCACCGCCGCGCAATCTTTAATTAAATCTTCAGACAATTAAGCCATTCTTATTAGGCTTTTTTAGTGGCCCAGAAGATCTCAGCAATTTCATCGATCTTTGCGATCAACTTATCTGCAACTGCAATGTCCTGAGTTCCCTTTGTACCGGCAGCTCCAGCCAACTTTGTCGCTTCGTTAAAGAGTGAGTGAAGTTGTGGGTATGCCTCAAAGTGTGGCGCCTTAAAGTAATCAGTCCAGAGAACCCAGAGGTGCTCTTTAACTTGATGTGAACGCTCTTCTTTGATTGCAACTGAACGTGAACGGAAATCTGCATCTGGGTTAGCTGCATACTTTTCCATGCATGCCTTAACTGAGAGCGCTTCAATCTTTGCCTGTGCTGGATCGTAAACTCCGCATGGCAGATCGCAGTGTGCGTGGACAGTTACCTTTGGTGTGAAGAACTTCTTCATTTTCTCTCCCTTTATCTTTATATTTCTTATCTTTATTTCAAAACCTGTATGTGTGAGACTACCGCCCATGGGCTTCTTTGGCATCTTCGGCCGTGTAATCGTGGAAGGCACTTCGATGCAGCCGACCTATAACCCGCTTGATTGGCTACTTGTTCACTACGGCTTCTTCGGTAAAAAGTACCTATTTCTGCGCCTCGGCGATGTGGTTGTCATTGAGCGCGAAACCCAGCCAGGCATCTTCTATGTAAAGCGGATCGCAGAAATTTCTATTGATAACTCAGGAGAGAGAAAGGGTAAGAAGAGTTACTACGTATTGTCCGATAACGAAGCTGGAAGTGATTCTCGCAAATGGGGTTTCTTAAGCGAGGCCGAAATTATTGGAAATGTAATTACGCGAATAAAGAAGAATTAACGCGTAAATGCTTCATACATCAACGCTTTAGCCTCTTCCTCATGCAAGTGGTGGTTACCAGTTGCAGGAGATGCTGATGCGCGACGAGAAATTCTGCGAAGTACGCGACCATCAACTGCGGTGCCACCGATTACTTCGGTGGTGCTGAGTGCAACGTGTGGCCATGGACCTTGGTTAGCGGGTTCATCTTGTACCCAGAGCAAGTTCGCATTTGGATGCTTCTTCGCTTCAACTTCCATTTGTGCAACTGGAAGTGGATATAAACGTTCTACGCGAACAATTGCAGTGCTGGTGTCGTTTAATTTGGTTCGCTCTGCAACTAGATCGTGATAAATCTTTCCTGAGCAGTAGATCAAACGTGATGCATTATTAACTGTTGCATCCCCTATAACTGGCAAGAATGTTCCAGATGTGAAATCACTGATCGATGAAGCAGCTGCGCGCAGACGGAGCATCGACTTCGGTGTGAAGACAACCATCGGGCGGCGCTTTGGATTTGCAGCGTGGAAGCGCAACAAGTGGAAGTAAGAAGCCGGAGTTGATGGCTGTGCGATCGTCATATTCTTTTCTGCAGCAAGTGATAAGAAGCGTTCAATGCGCGCAGATGAGTGATCTGGGCCTTGTCCTTCATAACCATGAGGAAGAAGTAAGACAACAGATGAACGCTCGCCCCACTTTTGAAGAGCAGATGAGATGAATTCATCGATAATCGTCTGCGCACCATTGGCGAAGTCACCGAACTGGCCTTCCCAAAGCACAAGCGCTTCTGGCCGAGCTACCGAATAGCCATATTCAAAGCCCATTGCTGCATATTCAGATAAGAGCGAATCGACTACGAAGAACTGACTTTCATCGGCAATTAGTGAACGAAGCGGGAACCAATCAGAACCATTCTCTTTATCGACAACAACTGCATGGCGATTGCTAAACGTTCCGCGACGTGAATCTTGTCCTGCTAAACGAACTGGGCGACCTTCTTTGAGAAGTGAACCGAAGGCGAGCATTTCACCAGTTGACCAGTCGATGGTGCCATCGTTAATTGATTCCGCTCGCTTTTGCAGCTGTGGAAGCATCTTGGGATGGATATGGAAACCTTCTGGAATCGCTAGCTGTGTTGCCGCAATCTCACGAACCAATTGTTCTGAGATAAATGTTGGGACATCTTCTGCATTAGGAACAATTGGTGGCTGGAAGTTTGGATCATGCTCTTCTTCGTAATTAGCAACAGATGCATAAACCTCTTCAAGTTGTGCCTGGTAGTCGCGCGCTAACTGCTCGGCTTCTTCCGGAGTGATATCTCCGCGGCCAATCAGTGATTCGGTATACAAGGTACGAGTTGAGCGCTTGGCATCAATTAACTTGTACATCATTGGTTGCGTAAAGCTTGGCTCGTCGCCTTCATTGTGGCCACGACGACGGTAGCAAACCATGTCGATGACAACATCTTTATTAAATGCTTGGCGGTATTCAAAGGCTAAACGAGCCACGCGAACACACGCTTCTGGATCATCGCCATTTACATGGAAGACCGGCGCTTCAATCGCTTTGGCAACATCTGTTGAATAACGAGATGTGCGTGATGCATGAGGTGAAGTAGTAAATCCAACTTGGTTATTTACAACGATATGAACAGTTCCACCAGTGCGGTAGCCCTTTAGCTGAGATAACTGCAGTGTTTCAAAGTTAATACCTTGGCCTGCGAATGAAGCATCTCCATGGAGCAAGATAGGCAGAACTGAGTACAGATCCTTAACATTTAACTTATCTTGCTTGGCGCGAACAATGCCTTCTAGTACTGGGTTTACCGCTTCAAGGTGTGAAGGGTTGGCAGCGAGATAAATCTTGGTCTGCGCACCAGATTCGGCGGTGAAGACTCCTTCAGTACCTAAGTGGTACTTAACATCGCCCGAACCGTGTACTTCATTCTCTTTGTAATGTCCTTGGAACTCTTGGAAAATTTGTCCGTATGACTTGCCAGCGATATTTGCCAGAACATTTAGGCGACCGCGGTGTGGCATACCGATACAGACTTCATCTAAATTCTTTTCGGCAGCAGATGAGATAACTGCATCAAGAATTGGAATTACCGATTCGCCACCTTCAAGTGAGAAGCGCTTCTGGCCAACGAACTTGGTCTGCAAGAAGGTTTCAAATGCTTCTGCGCTATTTAGCTTGCGCAAGATGCGGATCTGTTCTTCACGATCTGGCTTAGTGAAGCCGATTTCAACGTGTTGCTGGATCCACTTACGCTCTTCAGGGTTTGAAATATACATATATTCAACTGCAACAGAGCGGCAATATGAATCGCGCAGAATTCCGAGGATCTTGCGTAGCTTCATAAACTTCTCGCCACCAAAGCCACCAGTTGCAAATTCGCGATCGAGATCCCACAAAGTAAGTCCGTGAGTTACGACATCAAGATCTGGGTGTGAGCGCTGTACATATTTCAGCGGATCGGTATCTGCCATCAAGTGGCCGTAGGTGCGGTAAGCCTGAATTAACTGCTGAACGCGCGCAGTTTTGTTGATCTCTTCATCTTTAGAGAATTCAAAGTCAGATGCCCAACGAATTGGCTCGTATGGAATACGAAGTGCTGCAAAGATTTCATCGTAGAAGTTTTCGGCACCGAGCAAGATTTCATGAATGCGGCGAAGGAAATCACCAGATTGCGCGCCTTGAATAACGCGGTGATCATAAGTACTTGTAAGAGTTATTACCTTGCTGATCGCCATGCGGGCCAAGGTCTCTTCACTTGCACCTTGGAATTCGGCTGGATAATCCATCGCGCCAACGCCAACGATTAAACCTTGTCCTTGCACCAAACGTGGCACTGAGTGAACGGTACCGATGGTGCCTGGGTTTGTTAGCGAAACAGTTGTTCCTGCGTAATCTTCAACGGTAAGTGCGCCAGCGCGGGCCTTCTTCACTATCTCTTCGTAGGCAACCCAGAACTGACCGAAATCTAACTCTTCGCAACCCTTAATAGATGGAACAAGAAGTTGACGGGTTCCATCTGGCTTTGCCAAGTCGATCGCAATACCTAGGTTGATATGTTCTGGCGTTCCAAGTGCGGGCTTTCCATCTACTTCACCGTAGAAAGCATTCATCTCTGGCATCGCGCGGAGCGCCTTGATCATTGCGTAAGCGATGATGTGAGTAAATGAAACTTTTCCGCCGCGGGTGCGCTTTAAATGATTTGTAATAACGGTGCGGTTATCGATCATCAACTTGGCAGGAATTGCGCGCACACTTGTTGCAGTCGGAACTGTTAGCGATGCTTCCATCGATGCAACAACGCGACCGGCAACTCCGCGAAGTGGTTCCATAGTTGCCGCACTCGGTGTAATCAAAACTGGTACTGGCTTTACAGGTGCCTGTGCTGGAGCTGGTGTTGAAACGACAGGGGCGGAAGCAACAGGTGCTGGCGCAGAAACTGGAGTAGATGTAACGGGCGCTGCCAAGGTTGATGGTGCAGGTGTTAAAACTTGTTGTGTCGCTTTTGGAACTGGTGGAACTGGTGGAGTTCCAACTTTTGGCGCGCTTGTTGTTGCAGCTGCACCTGGGTTATAAGTCTTAAAGAATTCAATCCATGAAGGTTCGACGGAAGTTGGATCGGCTTGGTAACGCTCGTACATCTCTTCGACGAGCCAATCATTGGCTCCGAAATCTGCCGACACTGGCAACTCCTTCTTCGCGATTAACCTTGAGCATTACAGTGGTAATTAACGCTTAATACGTGGCTAAGACTATCGGCTGAGCCGAGCATGAATAAATCCCGTAGCGCCGACCTCGAGCGCGATATTGACCACAATCGCGCCCCCAAACTCAGCGCGACAAGGGGCCAGAGGATTGGCAGAGTTGGCGCATGAACTCAGGAGCTCCGATGCGACCACTGGCCATTGTCAGCGGTGGAAGCCGTGGGCTGGGCTACGAAACTGCGCGGGGACTGGCGGCAAGCGGGTATGACTTAGCGCTGATCGCGAAAGACCCGGCACGGTTGAATTCAGCGAGAGAAGAACTGATCGCTGAGTATTCGCCAACCCAATCTGGTTTAAGCATTACAACGCATGCGGCAGATTTAGAGAACCAAGAGATTACTCGCAAAGTTGCTGAAGAAATCACCGCTTCACTGCCAACGCCACAAGTAATGGTGTTAGCACATGGCGTGATGAGTGAGAAGATGTCAAAGACTTTGCGCACAACCGATGCCGAATGGAATCGCGTGATGGCCATCAACTTAGATTCTGTTTTCACATTAGTAAATGTGATTGCACCAGCGATGGCGGATGCGCGAGATGGCCGATTAGTTATTTACTCAGCATGTTTAGGTCGTATGTCAGGACCAGGAAATGCCGGGGGACTTGCACCGTATCGAATTAGCAAAGCTGGCGTTAACGCACTCGTTAGAAACCTGGCACATGAAACAGGGTTAGGCGCTCGCGGATTTTATGTTGATGCAATCTGCCCTAATCATTCGCGCACAGATATGGGCGGGCCCGATGCACCACGTAGCGCCGAAGAAGGTGCCAAGACCGCAATCTGGTTGGCAACTGCAGATATTTCAGAACGTGGAACCGAACAAGTAACGGGACTGCTTTGGGAAGATAGAAAGATCGTACCTTTTTAAACTAACCCGTCTTTAGATTATTTACGCTCTTCGGGAATTATCGTCACTGCAAAATAGAGCACTGGGATTGCAAGCAATAACAATGGAATGGCGCCGATTAAGAAGCCACCTTCGAATTGATATTTAACAACGCCCAACACAATTAAGTTCGCCAACACCGCCGGCCCGCGGCCCCAATTCTTTCTCTGCGCAAATGCGCGACCACATGCCAAGAGCCCGAGGCCACCGGCCAATGAGAAGAGCAGCACCCCTGCAAGCGGCGGAATCTCGCGATCTTCATGGGTAATTCCCATTACGCCGACCCAGACACCTAGGGCTAACACAACTGCACCTTCTATATAGAGAAGGGCTGACGCGATGGAGCGCTTACGCGCTTGCTTGGCAGGATCGGTGCTCATAAGTCGGAAGGGTAGCGCATGGTTTTTTCACACGATGGATTGAGAGATTCGCTAACTCGCGTAGCTGCACCACCATTCTTCTATGAGAGTTTAAAAAGAGAGATCTCACTTTCCGAGCGGAGTGAAAGCACGATTACCGCTTTGACGCTCAGATTGATTTCAGAGCAACCGATTTATGACTATCCGCTAGTTGCCTTCTCTGAAATTGCTGCAAGGGCTCTCCGCTTAGAAGATCACATAGCACGTATGGGTATCAACAATTTTGTCATTTTAATTACTGGGGATAACGATGTAGCAGAACAAATCTGCGCTCGAATTTCTTCACAGTGGACCTTGGAAGGCGTTCCTGGAATCTCCCTACATTACGCATGGATTTCTCATCATGCCGGCGAGAGCATCCTCGATTTTCTAAATCGTCTCGACGGGCAAGAATTGAAAACCACATCTTTCTAATTCATCCACAGGTTTCTGCCGGCTCATATTTAGTAATTTGGATAGTTCTATCTTCGCGCCATGGAAATGGATGTCGCCTTTGGGCCTATTGCAGAGTTCATTTCTGATAAAACCATTGAAGAAATCTGGATTAATTCACCGCAAAGAATATTTGTCGCCCGAGCAGGAAAGAGCGAATTAACAAATTTAATTCTCTCTGCTGAAGAAGTCTCTCAGCTAGTAGATCGCCTACTTATCTGGAGCGGTAGACGTCTTGATCTATCGCACCCATTCGTTGATGCACGACTTCCAGATGGGAGTCGCCTGCATGTGGTGATCCCTGAAATCACTGCCGAACACTGGACTGTAAATATCAGAAAGCATTTAATGCGCCACTTAACTCTGCAAGATTTAGCAGAACGCGGTGCGCTAAATGATGCCATGGCTGCGGCTCTAACCAACTCTGTCCGCGCTGGGTTAAATATTTTGGTAAGTGGCGGAACCCAATCCGGTAAAACAACAATGCTTAACGCACTCATTTCGGCAACTCCTATAGGCCAGCGCGTCATAACGATTGAGGAAGTCTTTGAGCTAAAGCCAAATTTGCCCGACCTGGTGGCGATGCAGACACGTGGAGAAAATCTGCAAGGTGAAGGCGCGATTCCACTTAGAAAACTAATTAAGGAAGCGCTAAGAATGCGACCTTCGCGCATAGTTATTGGAGAAGTTCGCGAGGCTGAAGCGCTCGATCTTTTGATCGCCCTTAACTCCGGGCTCGCCGGAATGGGAACCTTGCATGCAAATTCCGCTAGAGACGCAATTATAAAATTACAAACTCTGCCGCTATTGGCCGGTGAGAACATTTCACACAAATTTATTGCACCGACAGTGGCATCGGCTATTGATCTAGTCGTACAAGTCGGACTTGCTAGCGACGGTACGCGAAGAATTCAAGAGATCGCCGCAGTCACGGGTCGCTTTGAAAATGATCGCGCTGAAATCGAAACCCTCTGGAAGTGGGATGGTACTGAATACATCCGCGGTATCGGCTCGATCGGTAATGATGAGAAATTCTCTGCCGCTGGAATTCCGCTTGTCGATTGGTGGAGTAAATTTGAGTAAAACAAAAATAGGACAGCAAAGAAACTTCTCGCTACCTGTTCGCAAAACTCTGTATCTCAAAGTAGCAATCTCCTTTGTAGCTTCGTTTAGCATGGTTTATCTAGTTTCCTCATCCCTTGTGATTTCCCTGATATTTGGTTTTTTGCTCTCCACGACTGCATTCTTAATTTCGAGACAGAAATCCCATAAAGATACTTCTGCAATGAACGCTGCGTGGCCAGAAGTTATTGATCATCTTGTAAGTGGAATCCAGTCAGGTCTTTCGATAACAGAATCTCTAATTGGTTTAACGACGAGAGGTCCTTTAATTCTCCGGCCATATTTTGCAGAGTTTGAGCTCAAGATGCGCATGCACGGTGATTTCAATCTAGCAATTTCGGAGTTAAAGCAGCGATGTGCACGACACAGCAGCGATCAAATCTTTGAAGCAATTGCAATTTCCAAGACCTTAGGCGGATCCGAACTGCTTAACATTTTGCGCACCGTGGGAACGTTCCTGCGTCAAGATTTAGCGCTACGTCGTGAGATTGAAGTTAAACACGGTTGGATAAAGAACTCTGCCCATCTTTCTGCCGCAGCACCTTGGCTACTTCTACTCTTACTATCGACTCAGCCAGCAACATCTCGAGCATTTTCGACACCTACAGGCGTGCTAATTCTTCTAATCGGTTTATCCATGACAGCGATCGCATATGTATGGATGAACCGTTTGGGTCGCCTCCCCGAGCTACCGCGTGTTTTTGGTAGCGCATGAAGTATTCCGTTGGAATTCCAGTTCTCTTTGCTGCGCTGGGATCGTTAACACTGATTCTAAATTCAGGCCCGAGAGGTGCACTGAAAAATCAAATTGATAATTCAAAGGATAGAGGTTCTGTTCAAAATCGCCTGCGTGAAATTGGGAAAACTTCCCCAGAGAGTTTCTTCGAATTTCGAAGTAAGCAACTTGCAAATTCACTTCTAGTTGGTGCAGCTATTACTTTGCTTTTGATCTTTGCGGGTAAGTCACCCTTTTCAATATTTCTCCTCGGTTCTCTTGCTGCGATATCAACTTATGTTTACGTGGATCGCAGTCTGAGCAAAAAAGTAAACCTTCATAAGTTGCGAGTTGAATCAGAGTTTCCCGCAGTTATTGAGATGTATTCGTTAGCCATGTCAGCAGGCGAAACGCCTTTGGCAGCGATGGAGCGGATAGGAAAAGCGGCCACTGGTTCAATGGCCATTGAATTCAAAAAGGTAGTAGCACTCGTTAAATCTGGAAAACCATTCCATGTTGCTCTAGATGAGATGGGAAGAGATTTAGATTCCATTGCAATCAGGCGTTTTGTTGACTCACTAATTATCGCAACCCTACGTGGTGCACCACTAATCGATGTGCTTCAACGCCATGCGCAAGAGGCTCGCGAACTCCAAAGGAACCGAGTATTGGGAGCAGCCGCTAAGGCTGAGATATCGATGATGGTTCCGGTGGTCTTTCTCATTCTTCCAATCTCTATTCTCTTCGCGCTTTGGCCTTCATTAGCCAATCTCAATCTTTTTAGCAGCGCGTAGTAAAGAGCGCGCCTTGGATACAAATACAAATGAAGAAATCACCCGATTCATACCGCATGAATGGGCAAGAGAGAATGGATAAAGAAATGGTGAAAGTTATATCTAAGTCCCTAGCGCCACTAGAAGACGCTGGCCCTGTAAAGAATACAGAGCCGACGGATCTATTTGAAAAAGGTGCAGGATCGCTAAATAGAGTGATAGCTAAAGGATTTTTAGAAGCTCACCAATTTTTCACGCGCAACGAAAAGTTGCAACAGTTTCAAAGTAGATACAAATCTGCGCTTACATCCGAGAGAGGTGA
This sequence comes from Candidatus Planktophila lacus, assembly GCF_002288325.1. NCBI lineage: Bacteria > Bacillati > Actinomycetota > Actinomycetes > Candidatus Nanopelagicales > Candidatus Nanopelagicaceae > Candidatus Planktophila > Candidatus Planktophila lacus. The sequence continues at coordinate 223,419 of NZ_CP016780.1, forward strand.
TGTTCCTGGTTGGGTATTAGTAGTTCTAATGACTACTGGTTTAGTCACAGCGATATGGACGATTGCCGCACCTCGCTTGACCAGCATCCTTAAGAATTCACTAGATGCGATGAACGGTATTCGTTGATGTATTCGCTGAGGCGATTGATCACATCCGAAAGGGGAAGCGCGGAGAGCGCAATGGTCTTGATTCCCATGCTCTTTCTCTTTCTCTGCGGTGCGCAGTTAACTTCAACGGTCTTCATTAGAAATTTTGAACTTGCGAAGGTACAGAGCGAGGCATCAACAAGGTCAATATCTAACGAGTTGCAGAGCAGTGACTCAGTAATTGAAATAGCTACGCCTGATCGCTTTCAAAAATTGCGTCTACTAGTTGTGAGAAAGCAAAGAGATCTTCCAATTATTGTTCCAGGTTTGGCCAGTTTCTTGGGCGGTTCACTAAAAAGCGAGGTCACAGGTATCTCTGTCATGGAGGTTGTCCCGTGAAAAGTATTATCAGATGCGAAAGAGGTAGCGCTACAGTCGAATTTGTTGCGCTTGCCCTTCCGCTATTTGTGCCAATTATCTTCTTTCTACATCAATTCGCGTCAGTAAGTGGCCAGGAAGAAATTGCGCGCACTTTAGCGCGTGAAGGTGCGCGGGCCTTTGTGACTAGTTCAAATCAATCAAGTGCGGCTGCGGCTATGAACGCTGTAATTTCGAGAGCAGGGCGAGAACTTGGTTTAACAGATGATGAATTTGAACGAATGGCAATAAATCTCGAGTGCAGCAGTTCGCCTTGTTATTCGCCAAATGCAAAAATTATCGTCACTGTTCACTTTGGTGCGTCCAAAGAATTTCGAGCGGTCACCGCTTCAGCACAGGAATACATATCGCCATGGAGTTAAGGCGCAGTCCCATAAAACTTCTTCGCAGTGAATCGGGCTCCATATCGCTCGTGGTGATGTCTCTATTTATAGTTTCACTTTCATCAATCTTCGTAGTAACGGATGTAGCAGCTGTCGCAATTGCAAAGCGTTCCTTAACCCAAGCAAGTGAAGCAGCAGCGCAACGTGGAGTTCGTAATCTTGATAAAACCTCCTACTACCGTGATGAATTTGATCTGACTACACAGGCTCAAAATCTAATTGGGGTTGGACCATCGGATCCAGGTGTTCCGATTGATTGCTCTAAAGCTTTAGGGGATGCGGAAGGCGCACTGGCCGATTGGAGTAGTGGTCCAAATAGCTTGCGAAGAGTTGAGATTACTAATTTAAAGATAAGTCGAATTGAGTGTGACGGTTTTGGAATTCAACTTGTCACCCAAGCAACTGTACAACTTCCTTTAGTTCTTCCATTCATTAATATTGACTCTGTTGAAATATCATCAAGAGTCTCAGCGACTAACACAAGAGCTAAAGGCTTTTCGCCCTTCGGTATAAGGATTTTCTAACACTCGCTATCCTTACCCCATGGCCCGCGAATACGATCTAGAGATAGCCGCAATTGGTGCAACGCTTCTCTCCATCGAAAAGGTCTTGGATCTTCCTAAGTTAGAGGCAGAAGCCGTTGAACTTGAAGCAGCTGCCGGTGTTCCAAATCTTTGGGATGACCCAGAAGCGGCGCAGAAGGTAACAAGTAAGTTATCTCGCGTTCAGAGCACTATCGCTCGATTGAAAACACTTCGTCGCAGAGTTGAAGATCTACCGATCTTGTTTGAACTCGCAGGCTCTGAACCAGACGGTTCTGGATTAACGGATGCGGAACTCGAATTGGATTCTGCAGTTAAGGCGATTAGCGAACTTGAAGTTACAACTCTTCTCAATGGTGAATATGACGACCGTGATGCTTTGATAACTATTCGCTCTGAAGCCGGTGGTGTTGAAGCTGCTGACTGGGCGGAAATGCTTATGCGCATGTACTTGCGTTACTGCGAACGCCACGAATTCAAAGTGGATGTGCTTGAAACTTCCTACGCCGAAGAAGCGGGAATTAAATCAACTACTTTCCGTGTGGGCGCTCCTTATGCATATGGAACTTTATCTGTAGAGCAAGGCACTCACCGTTTAGTACGTATTTCACCTTTTGATTCACAATCTCGCCGCCATACGTCATTTGCTGGAGTTGAAGTTGTTCCAGTTGTTGAACAGAGCGATCATATTGAAATTGATGAGAAAGAAATCCGTGTAGATGTTTATCGCTCATCTGGACCTGGTGGACAAGGCGTAAATACAACAGACTCCGCAGTTCGTTTAACTCATATTCCAACTGGAATCGTTGTTTCATGTCAGAACGAGCGTTCACAGATTCAGAACAAAGCAACCGCAATGGCTGTTTTGCAATCTAAGCTATTAGAGCGTCGTCGCCAAGAAGAACAAGCCAAGATCAATGCTTTGAAGGGCGATAATTCAGGCTCTTGGGGTAACCAGATGCGCTCTTATGTATTGGCGCCGTATCAAATGGTTAAAGATCTTCGTAATAATCATGAAACTGGAAATACATCAGCTGTATTAAATGGTGAAATCGATGATTTCATCGAAGCGGGAATTCGCTGGCGTAGATCCAGCGCTTCTTAAATCTTAATTTGATCTTCATGGGTCAACGACTTAAGCGCTTAATGACATCGCAAAGATAAAGACTCGTTTTCTATTTCGTAGATCTAGTAATTTTTTTCACATTCAGCCTAGGTTAGGCGCAATTCACGCATATATATCTGGTGATATTTCCTGAGAATCTGCGCAATTTGCACCGATATCAGGCGCTTTTTGCAGATCTATACCTAAACTAGGTCTCAGTACGGCAGCCAAATTCCCCCATATCCATGGCGCCCAATGAGAACGAAGGAGTTCGTGTGATTCGTTTTGAGAATGTGACGAAGCTTTACGCCGGTAACGATAAGCCTGCGCTGGATACAGTGAGCCTAGAAATTGTTAAGGGTGAGTTTGTCTTCCTTGTTGGTCTTTCAGGTTCTGGTAAATCAACTTTCCTTCGTTTGATCCTGCGTGAAGAGCGACCATCTCAGGGCGTTATCCATGTTGCTGGAAAAGATTTAGGTCAGCTTCCAAACCATAAGATTCCAGATCTGCGTCGCCAAGTTGGAACAGTCTTCCAGGATTTCCGTTTGCTTCAGAATAAAACTATCTCTGAAAACGTAGCTTTTACTTTGCACGTACTTGGTTATTCCAAGAAAGAGATTGCCCGCGAAGTTCCAGAAGTTCTTGAACTCGTTGGTTTGGAAGATAAGGCAGATCGCATGCCGACTGAGATTTCAGGTGGAGAACAACAGCGCGTGGCAATTGCCCGTGCTTATGTGAGCCGCCCGGCGATCATCATCGCCGATGAACCAACCGGAAACCTTGACCCGGCAACATCTGTTGGAATCATGAAGTTGCTAGATCGTATTAACCGCGAAGGCACCACTGTTTTGATGGCTACCCACGATGCTGGCATCGTGGATCAGATGCGCAAGCGCGTTATTGAATTAGATGCAGGCCACGTTATTCGTGACCAGGTTCGCGGCGTCTACGGATACACGGGCTAGTTAGATTCAAGGGATAAGGTAAAGACATGCGCGCAGGATTCTTATTAAGCGAAGTCCGTATTGGGCTACGCCGTAACTTAACAATGACCTTTGCGGTCATTGTTACTACTGCGATCTCACTTTCCCTGCTTGGTATTGGTCTTCTTTCAAACGCTCAAGTTAATGCGATGAAAGATTATTGGTATGACAAGATCGAAGTCTCTGTTTACTTGTGCGGATCTTTATCCGAATCACCAAGCTGTGCTGGAGGAGTTGTAACTCCCGAGCAACGCCTCGCGATTAAATCAGATCTAGATGCACTTCCTGTTGTTCAGAGTACTTTCTACGAATCACAATCTGAGGCATATACACGTTTCCAAGAACGCTTCAAAGATTCAGCGATTGCTCAAAACGTAACTGCAGATCAGCTGCCAGAGTCTTTCCGCGTTAAGTTGAAGGATCCAACTCAATTTGCAGTTGTAGTTAGCGCTTTCTCAGGGAGACCTGGCGTAGATGTTGTTCAGGATCAGCGCACCATTTTGGAGAAGTTCTTCAAACTTCTAAATGTATTGCGAAACGGCGCACTACTTGTTGGCCTCTTCTCAGTACTAACAGCAGGTCTCTTGATCTCAAATACCTTACGTATCGCGGCATTTAACCGCCGCCGCGAAACCGGTGTTATGAAACTCGTTGGTGCATCTTCTTGGTCTATCCAACTTCCATTCTTACTTGAAGGTATTTTCTCAGCCCTTATCGGTTGGGGATTTGCAACTGGCTTATTGGCAGGGCTTAAAGCCGTAGTCGATTCCAAAGTTGCGCCACTACTTACCTTCACCAACTTCTTTGGTTGGAATGAAGTCTGGATCGCATCTGCTTGGTTACTACTAGCAGGATTTACCGTTTCTACTCTTGCCTCTGCAATCACGCTCCGCCGTTACCTTAAGGTCTAATCGGTACCTGCCGTGGTGAAAGAAGTTGGCCGCAAACTCATCGCGCAGAATAAGAAAGCGCGTCATGACTATTCAATTGAAGATGTCTTTGAATGCGGCATTGTCCTAACTGGCACTGAAGTTAAATCACTTCGTGCAGGGCGCGCTTCCCTTATCGATGGATATGCAACCGTTGAAAATGGAGAACTTTGGTTAGCCGGAGTACATATTCCGGAATACACCCAAGGAACTTGGACAAATCACGATGTTCGTCGCAAACGTAAATTACTTGTGCACTTACAAGAGATCAAGAAACTTCACATAAAGATTAAAGAGGGCGGCGTAACTCTAATTCCTTTGCAGCTTTACTTTAACAATGGCAAAGCCAAGATAGAAATAGCAGTTGCCCGTGGAAAGAAAGCGCACGACAAGCGTGATTCACTTATGGAGCGCCAAGCAAGCCGTGAAGTTGAACGCGAGATTTCTCGTCGTCGTTCTGGAAAAGACCAGTAAGTAATTGTCTCTTCGTATTGAAACAGATCGGTTGATCCTTCGGCCGATGCAAATGGAAGATATTGATGATCTACTTCAATATCAATCTAATCCCGAGATTGTTCGCTACATCCCTTGGCCACCAAGAACGATGGAGCAAGTTAAAGAGGCCGCTGAGAAAACTATCGCAACTGGGAAATTTGATTTGGTCGAAGAAAATGATTACATCGTTTTAGTTTGGGCACTCAAAAGTACAGGTCAAGTAATCGGGCAATCAAATATGGGACTTGTCTCTAAAGAGAATAAATCTTCAAATATTGGATGGGTAACTCATCAAAACTTTCAACGCCAGGGTTATGCGCTAGAAGCGACTAAAGCGCTTCTTGGCTATGCATTTAAGAACTTTGATCTACATCGCGTTATTGCAGATATCGATACTCGAGTTCCTAAATCAGCAGCGCTTGCTGAAAAGTTAGGTATGCGTCGCGAAGCAACTTATCTTGATGGAGAGTTCTTTAAAGGCGAATGGTGCGATATGTGGCTATATGCGATTTTAAAGAGAGAATTTCAGGCTTAGTTCTCACGCTTAAAAGCCATTAATAACAGGGGAATTTCTCACTTGTCGTTGGCGTTCCGTACAATAAGAACACAACTAAATAGTGGAAATAGCTTTCCACACCCATGGGGGTGAACGGTCTCGACTTTGGTTGTTGAGGCAGGGGAAGCGGGCCGAGGAAGCCAGGATGATCTCGTTAACCAAAAACCTGTGCAAAAAATAATCGTCAGTACAACTGCCGATGATCTCACTCTTGCTGCCTAAGCAAGCTCTGTGATCCGTTAGCCCAGACTCGCCTTCGATCTGGAATCTAGCGCCGATAGAGGGCTCTTCACGGTTGTGGCGTTGCGAACGCGACCGGAGAACAGTTTCGCAAATGAGTTTGTCGAATACTTGTGTGCAAGAGATTCGGAACTGAGAAAACGATAGCCACACTACGCCCGTAGAAGCCCTGTTTTAATTCCGAAGGACCCGGGTTCGATTCCCGGCACCTCCACTTATCTTTATTTAACGCTGCCCTGCCGGTCCATTGGCATCGCCAGATTGCATCTTAAAGAGCGAACGCCAAGGAATGTTTCTTACAAATTCGCGCTTTAGTGCAATTGTGTTTAGACCAAATCCAATAAAGGAGAGCGCTTTAACTCCCGATGGAATTTGATTAAAGATAAAAACCATCTGCACCGGCATGCCAATTAAAGCAATTGCAGCAACGGATAATCTGCGAATCCACCAGATTGCCTTATTTTTCTTAGTGAATTCCCAGAAGAGTTTGCTCGTAAGTAGCAGCGCAATTGGGCCAGTAAAGAGAACTAGAGCAACTAGCGCTGCAACTACAAGTGCTAAAGATTCCATATTTACTTTAACTCATCCCATTCGCTAGCAAGAACTGCGAGTTCAACCATATCGATCTGACTTCCGTCAGAGCGTGTAACGCGCTGACGGAGAATTCCCTCTTTGTTATAGCCGGAGCTCATTAACAACTTCTGCGAAGCATGGTTATCTAAATCAACAGCTGCTTCAATGCGGCGAAAGCCCATCGTTAGAAATCCATAGTTGGTAATCATCTTGGCAGCGATTGTGCCGATACCTTTTCCGCGCATCGGAGCGTGCATCCAGTAACCGATTTCTGCGCGGTGGTTATCTAGGCTGATTGTGTGGAGTGAGACAACGCCTGCAAATTCCTTGTCGTCTCCGACGCCAAATTCGATTATGAACGGGAACTCACGATGTAGTTCAAGCGAAGCCGGAACACGTTGAACGTAATCCAGGGCGTGAGCCATGGTGTATTCGGCCGGGACCGTGGTGAATCGGGGAATTAGCGGATCTTGGCAGGCTTCAAATATTTGCTCAACATCAGATTCCGCTGGCGGACGCAGGGTGACGCGACCATATTGGAGAGTAGGAATCTCACTTGGCCACCAAATCATGGAAGTAAGTATCGCTCATCAAGAAGGAGCCACGCAGGGTTATTCGCAAGGTGGCTTTTGAATCAAACGGCGTCATGTATAGAACGTGCTGGTGTGAAGAATTTCTTTCCAAGTGGAGATACCCAAGTGCAGGAACCATCGCCATGGCTAGTTACGCTCCAACCGTCATGAGTTTTTAATCGATGGTGTCGCCTACACAGCGCTCCTAAATTTTCCGCCGAAGTAGACCCCCCTTCTTCCCAACTTTGTGCATGATCCAAATCTGAGAGCGCTGCCGATCTTCGACATCCCGGAAATCGGCAAGTGCGGTCTCGAGCAATTAAGAAATCTTTCAGCGCTTGCGGAGGTTCATAACTTTCCCGACCGTAATCCAATAGATTTCCTGTTTGTGGATCGGTTATAAAACGAATCCATTTTCCGTCGGAAGCCAATTCGCGAGCCACCGATGCAGGAATTGCCCCGTAACCATTCAACTGTCCTGGGTTTTCAGCAAGACCGAGCAGCGTTGGAAGATCGATTGTGACGTTTATTGATATCGGACGGCGATGAGGTGTAACAGGAGAAGCAGAAAGTGAGGCTGCAGCGATTGCTGTTAGTGCATCCGCGCGCTTCATATCTGTGTTTCTTGCATCTTTAGCGCTAACAGATCCATCTTTGTTTTCAATATCGGCGCTGGCTAAACGGATAAAGCTCTCGATCGCGTTCATTACTACTTGCGCATCCGCGGCAGGCAAGATTGCTACGACTGTAGACATTCCATCGCTATCGTTATAACAAGAAACTCGACGAGTATCACGTGCCCGTGCGACCGTATCTTCAAAAGTTTCTGGAGCGATCCGCGCCAAAGAAGTGCGTACTTGGCTGGCAACTTGGGCTGGAGTGTGAAATTCTGCATGGGCAATAGCGCGCTGCTCTACCTCAAAAATCTGAAACTCAGTTAGTCCATCACGAATTGCAGCTGCGGTCTCTTTGGCAATTACATTTGCATGTGCGAGAGAAATATCGCCGGTTGCTAAAGCTGAGCAAGTATTGGGTAAGTGATTTACCAAAGTTCGCGCAACATCTATACGAGATTGGGCAGTTCCTGCGGAAAGGCGCAAGGCAGTAGAAACATCTTCACGTTCTGCTTCATCAACGCCAAAGAATGGTTCTTGACCATTTGCGACGCTTGGATCATTTCCAGCCACAGCAATGATTGCCCGTTGCATCAGAGCCTGAAGCCAAGCGGTTTGGCGTTCTAGCGCTGTTAAGTAATCAATACGCGAACTGGGCGAAAGTTTGCCAGGATCGATTGAAACTAATTCGGAGAGAGTCTTGATCCCTGGCATGGAATTTAAAAGTTCAGTAACTTTGCTTGTTATATCTAGGTCTGAAGCCAGAGCCTGAGCTTGGAAGTCTTTCTGAAATGTATTTTCATCCAGCGGCCCGATAGAAGTTGCGATCTCGGCGGCGGTAGACATGGGCAGATAATCGTTTGCAGGGCTGACAAAATTAGGCTCATTGAGCGCTTTATCCACATAAATGTGAATATAACTTTAAGTTGCAGGTAGTTGAAAGTTCAACTAAAATCAGGCTCAGACATAAGGAGCAAAAATGCCAGCAGTTACCGTAAGTGACATCACCGTTCTACCTCGCGTCACCGATGCGCCAAATTCACGTGCACGTCGCGTAAAGAGCATCACGACCGCGCCACAAGGTTTTGAAGGTGAAGGCTTTCCGGTTCGTCGCGCATTCGCAGGCGTTGACTTGGCAGAACTCGATCCATTTATTCACTTAGATCAAATGGGCGAAGTTGAATACGCGCCAGGTGAACCTAAGGGAACCCCATGGCACCCACACCGCGGATTCGAAACAGTTACATACATTATTGATGGAATCTTTGATCATAAAGATAGCAACGGCGGCGGCGGAACAATTTCAAACGGTGACACACAATGGATGACAGCCGGCGGCGGAATTCTTCACATTGAAACTCCACCAGAGCATTTGGTAATGAGCGGTGGTTTATTTCACGGTTTCCAACTCTGGGTAAATCTTCCTGCAGAAAAGAAATGGTTACCACCTGCCTATCAAGATGTGCGTGCAAATGATGTCGCACTTTTATCTAGCGCAGATGGTGGATCACTTATTCGCGTTATCGCAGGTGAACTCGATGGACATGTTGGTCCTGGAACAACACAGACACCAATTACTTTAATTCACGCAACTGTTGCACCAGGTGCAGAACTTCGCTTGCCATGGCGCAAGGATTACAACGCACTTGTTTACACAATCTCTGGACATGGTTTTGTCGGCGATGAAAGTCGTCCAGTGCAGATGGGACAGCTAACTGTCTTCGGCGATGGCGATTCAATCGTTGTTCGCGCTGCAAATAACCAGGAAACTCGTTCACCAAACCTTGAACTATTTATTCTCGGTGGCCAACCAATCAAGGAACCTGTTGCTTGGATGGGCCCATTTGTAATGAATACCAAGCGCGAAGTTCTGCAAGCATTTGAAGATTTCCAGAAGGGTTTACTTGGCTCAATCCCTGCGATTTATAAGGAAGATGCCAAGCGCCCCCAGTCAGGACAAACACTGAACCGCACCGACAAACTCAGCGGCGAAGTTCTGGACGTGCATAACGCTCCAACTGACCTTCAAGAGAGCTAATTTTCCGCGTTAGAATAACGCTATGAATCCGCAGAAAGTCCTTTTGTACTATGGCTTCACACCCATAGCTGACCCTGTCGCGATTCAACTCTGGCAGAAAAATCTCTGCGAAGCGTTAAACCTAAAGGGCCGCATTTTGATTTCTCCAACAGGAATCAACGGCACAGTCGGTGGCGACATTGATGATCTTCGCAAATATGTGAAGTACACCAAGAAGTATCCGGGCTTTAAGAAGATCGGATTTAAATGGTCGCAAGGCACCGGCAATGAATTCCCAAAACTCTACGTTGCAGTGAAGAAAGAACTCGTCGCATTCGATAACCCTGATGAAATTAAAGTTGATGAAAAGGGCGTTGTCGGCGGAGGTCAGCATCTTCGCCCAGAACAAGTTCACGAGCTAGTTAAAGAACGCGGCGATGACGTTGTCTTCTTCGATGGTCGCAATCAATTTGAGGCCAAGATCGGCAAGTTTAAAAACGCAATTGTTCCTGATGTTGATACCTCACGTGATTTCGTGCGCGAGATTGAAAGTGGAAAGTACGACCACTTGAAGGAAAAGCCAGTCGTTACTTACTGCACCGGCGGAATCCGCTGCGAAATCTTGTCAGTTGTTATGAAGAACCGTGGCTTTAAAGAGGTTTACCAAATCGATGGCGGAATCGTTAAATATGGTGAGAAGTTTGCTGACGATGGCCTCTGGGAAGGCTCGCTCTACACCTTTGATTCACGTATGGCGATCGATTTCTCAACTAAGACCAAGGTCATCGGTGAGTGCGAGATCTGCCAGGCGCCTAGCAAGATCTTCCGCAATTGCCGCACTAAGACCTGCCACGAACTGATTCTGCTCTGCGATTCTTGCAACGACCTGCCTGCAAGCACCAAGTGCACGCACGATCAATCTAAAGTGCGCGACTCCGAGATGGTTGGCTAACTCTTTTAATTAAAGAGTTTTGTTTAAAGCGCCTTGAGCGCGCTAACAACTTTGGTTAGCGAAGCCTTCGCATCACCAAAGAGCAACATCGTCTTTGGATCATAGAGAAGTTCGTTCTCAATTCCCGCAAAGCCTGGACGCATTGAACGCTTCAAGAAAATAACATTTGCAGCGTTAGAAACTTCCAAGATAGGCATTCCGTAAATTGGGCAACCAGGTGTTGTCTGCGCTGCTGGGTTAACGACGTCGTTTGCGCCGATAACGATCGCAACATCTGTCTGACCGAAGGTTGGGTTTACTTCATCCATTTCAGCCAATTGATCGTAAGGAACATTTGCTTCAGCGAGAAGTACGTTCATATGTCCTGGCATACGACCTGCAACTGGGTGGATTCCGTAGGCAACATCGATGCCCTTAGAGATCATCAAATCAGCGAGTTCGCGCACGGTGTGCTGTGCTTGTGCAACAGCTAATCCGAAACCAGGAACGATAACCACGCGACGTGCGTAGTTAAGAAGAATGGCTACGTCATCCGGTGAACCAGAACGCACTGGACGTTCTTCGCCTGCAGCAGAGACATCTTGTGGCTTGGCAGTAAAAGCACCGAAGAGAGTTCCAAAGAGCGAACGACCCATCGCATCTGCCATCAAGCGCGTCAAGATTGTTCCGGATGCACCAACGAGCGTTCCAGCAATAATCAGAAGTGTTGAATCAAGAACATATCCGCTGGCCGCAACTGTTAGACCAGTAAAGGCGTTAAGTAGCGAGATAACGATCGGCACATCTGCGCCACCAACTGGAAGCACGAAGAGAACACCGAATAGCAGTGAAAGTGCAGCTAAAACCAAGAGCGGGGTAGTGCCGAGTTCAACTACAACCCAACCTGAAACCCCGAATACTGCGGCCAGTGTTGCGGCGATAACAAATCTTCCACCAGGGAAAACAACTGGACGAGTTGTCATCAACTCTTGCAGCTTCAAGAAGGTAATGATCGAACCGCTGAAAGAGACGCAACCAACTACTACGGTGAAGACGGTAAAGATAACGACTGCTGTTGAAGCTCCATCGCCAAGGGCGAGATATTCCACAATTGCAACGAGCGCTGCGGCACCGCCGCCAACACCATTAAATAGCGCAACAAGTTGTGGCATCTGCGTCATCTGTACTTTGCGCGCTGCCGGTACACCAATTAGCGAACCAACTGCGATTGCACCGATGATCCAACCAAGGTTATTAAGTGGTGCGTTGTAGGCAAAGACAACCAAGGTTGCAATCGTTGCGCCGAGTGCACCAATTAGATTTCCGCGACGGGCGGTCTTTGGGTGAGATAAACCTTTGAGAGCAAGGATGAAGCAGACACCGGCTGCGAGACCGATTAAGTCATACATAGTGCGGTTCATTTATCTGCTCCCTTCTTATTTCCCTTAAACATTTCGAGCATACGATCTGTGACGACAAAGCCACCAATCATGTTGATCGTTGCAAGGATTATTGCGACTACAGATAGAGATAGTTCGAGCGTTGTTTTGCTGTGATCGGCGACGATGATCGCACCGACCAAGATAACGCCGTGAATCGCGTTGGCACCTGACATAAGAGGTGTGTGAAGTGTTGAGGAAACCTTTGAAACAACTTCAAATCCCACAAATACTGCGAGTACGAAGATTGAGACGATCGCCATTGCATCCATTACTTGGCTCCTCCTGCACTTGGGTCGCGTCGCTGGCCACCATGAGTAACCGCCGATGCGTTAATGATTTCGTCTGCAAAGTCGAGATTTAGCGCAACTGGTGCGTCATCTTTTGTTCCAGTCGTCATCAAAGTTAACAAGTTAACGACATTTCGTGAGTACAAACTTGATGCGTGGAATGGCAGTTGGCTCGGTACATCTTTACCGCCCCAGATACGAACGCCGCCGCTAGTAACAACTACTTCGCCAGGCTTTGAACCTTCAACGTTTCCACCAGTCTCGGCAGCTAGATCAACAATTACTGTGCCAGGTTCCATGGCATCGATCATCGCTTGCGTCATCAAACGCGGCGCAGTGCGACCAGGAACTGCAGCAGTTGTAATAACTACATGTGACTTTGCGATGTAAGGAGTTAGAAGTTCGCGTTGCTTTGCAGCGCGTTCTTCAGTCATCTCGCGCGCATAACCGCCGGCGCCTTCGAGTGATTCAAGTTCGAGTTGGATAAAAGTTGCACCCATTGATTTAACTTCATCAGCTGAAGATGGTCGAACATCGTATGCAGAAACAACTGCGCCTAAACGACGAGCAGTGGCAATCGCTTGCAGACCAGCAACGCCAGCACCAAGTACTAAGACCTGTGCTGGTGTAACGGTTCCGGCTGCAGTCATCAAGAGTGGGAAGAATCGTGGTGACATCTCTGCGCCAACAAGAACTGCGCGATATCCAGCGCACAAAGCTTGTGAAGTAAGCGCATCCATTGACTGGGCACGTGAGATACGCGGAACCAACTCAAGAGAAAATGCTGTGACGCCGGCTTTGATTGCCGCGTCAATTGAATCTACAGCGGTGACAGTAGATAGGAATGAAATTGTGATTGCACCGCTCTTTAGCGTTGCCATCTGCGCTGGTGTTAGCGGCTGAACAGAGAGAACTACATCTGCTCCGGCAAGGACATCGTCTTTAACGACAGAGGCACCTGCTGCGGCATATGCAGCATCGGTTCCCTGCGAGTTATCTCCTGCGCCTGATTGGATAACTACTTCATATCCAAGGCGAGTTAACTTGTTGATGATGTCAGGAACTAGCGCAACGCGCTTTTCTCCTGCTTTAACTTCTAATGGGACGGCTACGCGCATGGACAAACCATACTTGCTGATCTAATTCCCTGCGAGTTCTCCACGGGTGAGGTGATAGAGCAGGGCTTGGATAGTTGTGCGGCGGTGATAGGCCTCGCGCCAAATGACCGACTTCGGGCCATCGATCACGGAAGCTGCTACTTCTTCACCACGATGCGCAGGCAGGCAGTGCATAAATATGGAATCTTTTTCAGTCAACGCCATCAAATTATCTGTAACTGCAAATGGTGCCAGCACTTTAATCTTCTCTGCGCGCTCTGCCTCGGGATCTCCCATAGACATCCAAACATCGGTATATAAAACGCTTGCGCCCTTAGATGCTGCTTCGGGATCGTTAGTCACTTCAATCTTTGCGCCAGTTTTTTCGGCGATCTTTTTCGCTTGCGCGACTACATCAGCACTTGGCGCCCATTTTCCATCAGGCGTTGCAGCGACTACATGTGCGCCCATTATTGCGCCCATGGTTAACCAAGCATGAGACATATTGTTTCCATCGCCAAGATAAACAAACTTTCTGCCCTTTACATCGCTTCCAAATGTTTCGCGGATCGTTAACCAATCTGCAAGCAACTGAGTTGGATGATCGTCATCAGTTAGCGCATTGATTACAGGAATTGAAGCGTTTGCTCCGAGTTCATCGACATCAGATTGCGCAAAAGTTCTGATAATCAAAGCATCGCAATATCCGCTAATTATCTTTGCGGTATCCGCAATAGTTTCACCGCGTCCTAATTGCAGCTCATCTCCGCGAATAAATATTGGAGTACCGCCAAGGTGGGCAACTGCTGTTTCAGATGAGAGGCGAGTACGAGTTGAAGGCTTTGTCATATAAATCGCAACGGATTTGTTCTTTAGACAATCCTGAGAACGAAGTGGGTTCTTGGCGAATTCGGCTGCAGTGTTTAGCAGCAAATCAACATCGGCTCGCGATAAATCAGCCGTGCGCAGCAAGTCCTTCATCTTCAAATTCTACCTGCTGCCACTATCCTTTCGGACATGGGTATTTTCCGTAAGAACTCTCCTGATTTAGAGGGAGATACTGATCTTCTTACCCGTCCCCAAAATCAACAAGATGAACGGCTGCAAGAAGATGATGGGGGCCACGATCGCTTTGCGCACTATGTAAAGAAGGAAAAGATCGTCGAATCAGCGGTTACCGGTAAAGCGGTACGAGCGCTCTGCGGCAAGAAGTGGATTCCATCGCGCGATCCTGAGAAATATCCAGTCTGTCCAGTCTGTAAAGAAATCTATGACGGCCTCCCGCGTAAAACGCCTGACAAGTAAATCTTTAGTCGTTGTATTCGCTCTAAGCGTTGTTTTTTCACCGCAAGCACATAGCGCTAATCAGCCTCGCAAAATCCTAACTGGGTGGATTCCTTACTACTCAATGAAGACCTCGCTACCGGCTGCGCTAAATAACGCAGATTTAATTAAAGAGGTAATGCCATTTTGGTACACCTTGAAATACAACGGAAAGACTAAATCAGCGTATGTCAGCGATCTATATGTCAGTGGTAATCCAAGTATTCCAATGGCAACTCCGCTTGCTGCAATGCGTGCCGCCGGTTTTCAGATTATTCCAACAATCACCGACGGGACAGATAAGTTAGTTCTATCCAATTTGCTTGCCAATCCAACGAGCAGAACCCAAATTGCCAAAACGTTAAATGACTATGTGATGGCTAATAACTTCGATGGTATTGATCTAGATTTTGAAGGTTTCGCATTTGTTGATGGAAATACCACTTGGGCAAAGACCGCGCCACCTTGGGTTGCTTTAGTTAAGGAGTTGTCAGGGTTATTGCGCGCAAATAATAAATTGCTCTCAGTTTCAACCCCTTACAACTTTAACCCTGCCGAAAAACAGAAGGGCTACACGGTTTACGCCTGGGCGCAGATCGCTCCATTTATTGATCGTTTAAGAATCATGACTTATGACTATTCTGTTTCTAAAGTTGGTCCAATCGGGCCGCTTGCTTGGACTGAGAAAACAGTTGCCTATGCCGCTTCAATTATGCCGGCGTCAAAGGTATATCTCGGTCTTGCAGGTTACGGCCGTGACTGGGTAACCAAGGTCGAAGGCGTGTGTCCTGCACCTTTTGCAAATGCGATAAAAGTTGGCGCAAAGGCTGCAACTTTTGTGATGCGTGATGCTGCAGCGCTTGCGGCGAATTACCAAGTAACACCAGTATTTGATGCAAAATTTGGCGAAGCAACATTTACTTATACAAAGTCTTATGAAGGAACCACTGCAGACGGGCGCTCCACAATTTGTACTGCAACGCGCACGGCTTGGTATCAGAATGCACAGAGCTATAAGTTAAGAAGCGAGCTAGTTGCTAAATATAAATTAGGTGGCGTTACCGCTTGGACTTTGGGCATGGAAGAGCCACTTGCCATGGAAGCGATTCGCCAGACTGCACTCGGCATCTCACCAGTAAAAGTTGTTAGCGCCTTGACGGTGGATAAGACTGCGGCGCTCTATGGAAATTCAGTTTCGATATCTGCGCAATTGAACTTAGAAGATAAATCACCGGCCGCTAACCTTCCACTTCGCATTGAAGGCAAGAGCGCAAACGATGCGACTTGGCGCGTACTTGGCACAGCAGTAACTGGCGTAGATGGAAGATTTACAACACCAATTCTCTTAGGCAAGGCAACCTCCATCCGTATTGCAACTGATGGCACATGGGAGCGCGCAGAATCCTTGAGCAATGAGATCTCAATATTGATTGATCGCACAATTTCTATTTCGGCTCCCGGCTCGGTAAAAGCCAATTCTTCATTTGCAATCGATGGGGTAGTTCGCCCAAGAAGTGCTGGTGCTCAAGTCTCGCTAATGAAATTTAGCGCGGGTGCATGGAAGAAGGTTGCGATCGCAACCACCAACGAACAAGGCGTCTTTGCCTTTGCCTTAGAGAAAGAACCGCGACAGGTAGCGCGCTATCAAATAATTGTCGAAGGCGATCAACTTTGGCGTCAGGTAGCTGCTCCAGAGTTCTCTATCATTATCCGGTGATGGTTAAGACTGATACTCATATCGAAGAGCAGATTCGTGCAATCTTCTCTGGCGATACTCCATGGGTAACCATCGTTTGGGATGACCCAGTAAATCTCATGACCTATGTAACTTACGTTTTGATGGAGCTCTTTGGTTTCTCTAAAGAGAAAGCCCACGAGTTAATGATGAAAGTGCACACTGAAGGCAAAGCGATTGTTTCAACAGGAAGTCGTGAAGAGATGGAGCACGATGTGGCTCGGCTTCATGAATATGGGCTCTGGGCAACGTTGCAACGCGGAGACCAGGCGCTATGACTTCAGAAGGATTCAAACGCCACGGCAGCAATTCTTACGTCGCTGAATTTGCTGAGAATGAACGCGAGATTTTAATTAATTTAGCCGAACAAATCATTGAACTACTTGCCGAACGCGTAGACCATGGACATGAAGATCCACTTGCCGCGATGGTCGGCATAACATCGCACGATGCGCCACCTGAAGATGAAGTTCTGCATCGCCTCTTGCCTAATGCTTATCAAGATCAAGTGGATTCGGCAGAGTTTCGTAGATATACCGAATCAACTCTTCGCAATAAGAAGCAGGCCCATGCCATGGCGATGCGGATGTATTTAAAGAGCGCTAAAGATGGAACGGTAGATCTCGATCACGATAGCGCTAACGCATGGTTAGGCGCAGTTAACGATATTCGCTTAGCGCTTGGCGTTCGCTTAAATGTTCAAGAACGCACTAGCGATGAGTTAGAACTTCTAGCACCTGATGATCCACTTCGTGGCGTCTATATTGTTTATGGATGGCTCGGATGGTTGCAAGAAGGTTTGTTAGCAGCCCTTATGGATGAGAGTTAGGATACGACTCTTATGTCACTAACTATTTCTAGAGCTTTCGTTGATGCAATTATTGAGCAATCTCGTGCTGAATATCCAGATGAATGCTGTGGCGTAATTCTTGGGCCAATTGGTAAGGGCTCGCCAGAACGGCTAAAGCCGATGATTAATGCGGCGCACTCACCAACTTTCTACGAATTTGATCCAAAGGATTTATTGGCGCTCTATCGTGAAGTAGACGATAACGATGAGGAAATTGTCGTCATTTATCACTCACACACTGAGACCGAAGCCTTTCCATCCCGCACGGATATCGCATATGCCGGCGAACCTGGTGCGCACTATGTTTTGGTCTCTAGTCGCAAAGAGATTGCACCTGCAATTGAATTCCGTTCTTTCCGAATAATCGATGGAGTTGTAACCGAGGAAGAAGTTTCAATTACCGATTAACGCAAATCTTGGCCATAATAAGGGCATGAGCATCGATGTACGTATCCCAACAATTCTTCGTCCATTTACCAAGGATCAAAAAGCAGTAACTGCAACCGGTACAACGCTTAGCGCGGTTATCTCAGATCTCGATGCGCAATATCCAGGAATTGGCGATCGACTCCTTGAAAATGGTGCGCTTCGCCGCTTTATTAATATCTATGTAAATGATGAAGATGTGCGCTTTCTCGGAAGTTTAGAAGCGCCAGTTAAAGATGGTGATTCAGTAACGATTCTTCCTGCTGTCGCTGGCGGTTAAATTGTCGCGTTACGAATCACTTGAGGCATCGGTAGGAAATACTCCGCTAATCGGTCTACCTCGACTTTCTCCTGCGCCAAATGTTCGCCTCTGGGCAAAGATGGAAGATCGCAACCCAACGGGATCGATTAAAGATCGAACAGCGATTTCTATGATTAACGAAGCTGAAAAGAGCGGCCAGTTAAAACCTGGTGCCACAATCTTGGAACCAACAAGCGGTAACACCGGAATCTCACTTGCGATGGCGGCAAAGGTGCGTGGTTATAAATTAATTTGTGTAATGCCAGAGAACACAAGTCCAGAGCGTCGCCAACTCCTTGAAATGTGGGGCGCAAAGATAATTTCATCTCCTGCTGCCGGAGGTTCTAACGAAGCGGTGCGCGTTGCCAAAGAGTTAGCGGCGCAAAATCCTGAATGGGTTTTTCTCTATCAATATGGAAACCCAGCAAATACCAAGGCGCATTACGAAGGCACTGGTCCGGAAATATTTAAAGATCTACCAACTGTTACGCACTTTGTGGCAGGACTTGGAACAACCGGAACTTTGATGGGCGCAGGTCGCTATCTACGCGAGCAGAACCCTGATGTTCAAATCATCGCGGCAGAACCACGTTACGGAGAAGTTGTTTACGGGCTAAGAAATATTGATGAAGGCTTTGTTCCAGAGCTATATGACTCATCTGTTCTGACTCGTCGCTTTTCAGTAGGTGCAGAAGATTCAGTTCGTCGCGTGCGCGAGCTGTTGGAAGTCGAAGGAATTTTCGCCGGTATATCAACGGGTGCAATTTTGCATGCAGCGATCGCGATGGCTAATGAAGCCCTTGCTGCAGGACGCGATGCAGATATTGCATTTATCGTCTGTGATGCGGGCTGGAAATATCTTTCAACTGGTATTTATGGTTCAAAGATAGAAGAAGCAACCGAAGGGCTCGACGGCACGCTCTGGGCTTAAGGTGCGAGGCGGTAGTCTTGCCCTGTGAGCGATGCACCAATCGGAATATTCGATTCAGGAGTCGGCGGTTTAACCGTCGCACGTGCAATTCTCGACCAACTTCCAAATGAATCTACGCTCTATGTTGGTGATACCGCGCGCGGTCCATACGGCCCAAGACCGTTAGCTGAAGTTCGTACCTTTGCATTGGAAACCCTCGACTATCTAGTTGAGCAAGGCGTAAAAGCTTTGGTAATTGCCTGCAATACCGCAAGTGCTGCGATGTTACGTGATGCGCGTGAGCGTTACTCCGTTCCAGTAATTGAAGTGATTCAACCTGCGGTACGCCGCGCAGTTGCAGCAAGTCGAACTGGTCGCATCGGTGTAATTGGTACACGTGCAACTATTGATTCAAAGGCTTACCTAGATGCGTTCGCAGCTGCTCCACAGTTAGAGATAACTTCTATCGCCTGCCCACTATTTGTGGAGTTTGTAGAGCGCGGTGAAACTTCTGGCGAAGCAATTACCAAGGTCGCTCGCGAATATTTGAAGCCAGTAATGGATGCCGATGTCGACACCTTGGTTTTAGGTTGCACTCACTATCCGCTATTAACCGGCGTTATCTCCTATGTAATGGGCAATAACGTCTCACTTGTATCTAGCGCCGAAGAGACTGCAAAAGATCTCTATAGAACTCTGGTTGAAAACTCATTACTTCGCGCACCTTCTTCTACGCCGGCAACACATCGTTTTTTAGCTACAGGGGACTCGGCCGCCTTTGAAGTTCTAGCCCGTCGATTCTTAGGACCTGAAGTGGGTTCTGTTCAACATATAAATAGCCTCAAATAAATCCAAATAAATAGAATGGAAGTACATGGCACGCAACGACGGAAGAAGTAATGACCAACTTCGCGAAATTAAAATCACTCGCAAGTGGTTAGATCATGCCGAAGGTTCAGTGCTCGTTGAATTTGGAAAGACTCGCGTTCTCTGCGTCGCCTCATTTACTCCAGGTGTTCCACGTTGGTTGAAGGATTCCGGTAAGGGTTGGGTAACTTCGGAATATGCGATGTTGCCACGTGCAACTCATACCCGTTCTGATCGCGAAAGCGTTAAGGGCAAGCTCGGCGGACGTACTCAAGAAATTTCGCGCCTTGTCGGTCGTTCACTTCGTGCGATTGTAGATATGAAGGAACTTGGCGAAAATACAATTGTTATCGACTGCGATGTTCTGCAAGCAGATGGTGGAACACGCACCGCTGCAATTACCGGTGCTTATGTAGCACTGGCCGATGCAATTTCTTGGGCTAAGTCACAAGGCCATATCAAGGCAGATTCAAAACCACTTAGCGATTCTGTTGCTGCAGTCTCGGTCGGAATTATTGATGGCGTTCCAATGCTCGATCTTTGCTACGAAGAAGATGTTCGTGCAGATACCGATATGAATGTGGTCTGCAGTGGAGATGGACGCTTCATTGAAGTTCAGGGAACTGCAGAAGGTGTGCCATTTGATCGCAACTTACTTGATTCACTTCTTGATCTCGCAGTCGCTGGCTGTGTTGAACTCGGTGAAATACAGAAGGCTGCCTTAGCAAAGTGAATTTATTCAAGTGAGTTCTAACCAAACTCCCCATAAATTACTTCTGGCTACGCGCAATAAAGGCAAGATCGAAGAGTTTCGTCGCATCCTGGAAGATATTGCTGCAGGACAGATTGAATTAGTTGGCCTCGATCAATTTCCTAACCTTCATGATGTTGATGAAACCGGTTCAACCTTTGAAGAGAATGCTCTGTTAAAAGCGCGCGAGATGTGTGAAGCATCGGGAATTCCGGCGATCGCAGATGACAGCGGGCTTTGTGTTGATTACTTAAACGGTGATCCCGGAATTTTCTCGGCTCGCTGGGCGGGAAGCCACGGTGATGACAAAGCAAACACTGCAAAGGTATTGGCCTCACTTGCAGATGTTCCAGATGAGAAGCGCAGCGCGCACTTCACTTGCGTTGCTGCCCTTGCCTTGCCAGATGGCCGAACCCATGTAGAAGAAGGAAAGTTCGAAGGTTGGATTCTGCGTGAGCCGATTGGGGATCAGGGATTTGGCTACGATCCAATTTTCCGCCCCGATGGTTATTCAATATCTAGCGCACAAATGAGCGCGGAGGAGAAGGATGCGATAAGCCATCGCGGAAAATCACTCCGCGCTATCGCACCTCATGTCATCAATTTGCTCAACTCCCTAGGCTAAACTTGGCCTATACGAGTTAGTTCAAACCCTGATCGTTTCCAATTTTCAAAGGAGTCACATCGTGGCAGTTAAGAAGAAAGCACCGGCTAAGAAGAAGGCCGCAGCTAAAAAAGTTGTTAAGAAGGTAGCGAAGAAGGCTCCAGCGAAGAAGAAGGCTGCCGCCAAAAAAGTTGTAAAGAAGGCCGCGAAGAAAGCGCCTGCGAAGAAGAAGGCCGCTGCTAAAAAGGTTGTAAAGAAGGCAGCGAAAAAGGCCCCTGCACGTAAGAAGAGCGCGGTTAAGAAATCTGCTGCGAAGAAGTCATCTTCTGCAAATAGTTTAGTAATTCCTCCAGTTCCGGTTGGTGGCGTAAGACGTCCATCTGCTGTAAATGTTTCTACAACACCAGTTGCTAAGCCAGCACCAGCGGCTAAGCCAAGTGCAGCGCCAAAGCAATCCACTTCACCACGTGTTTTGATCGCAGCAATTATCGGTATCGCACTTCTTGCAATCGTTGTTATCTCACGTCCTGCATCAGACGGTGATGACGTTGCACCAGTTCCATCAGCAACAGCAACAGCTTCTGAGTCAGCAGCGCCAGAGATGTCTGAAGAGGCAACACCTGAAGCGAGCGAACCAGCAACAAATGGTGAAGCAGTCGCAGCAGTTGAAGCGCCAGGTCGCTTTATTGGAAACTGGAAAGATTCATCTAAATCAGTAATGGTTATTACTTGGAAGGCGCCAGCAGCAACTGCTGGTCTAACTGGTTATAAGTTTGAAGTTCGTTCAGGAATGGGCGAATGGAGAGAATCAGGTGTGCTTCCAGCAGATCAACTCTCAATTGAATTCACAAAGGGTTCAACTGATGGTTCAACATCATTCCGAGTTTCATCAATGTACTCAGATGGTCAGATCGCAACTGCCAAGGCATTTGGATTTGCAGGTCAGTTCGAATAATTCCAATCAAATAATTACTGGAGAAAATAACCCTCACCAATTCGGTGGGGGTTATTTTTTATCCCTATTACTAAAGTATTACTAGAGTTGAGTTTCGATAGCTGCTACATAGGCGCGAACACCGGCTGGCACTAGGTGCACGCCATCAGGAGCGAAGTACTCGGTGCGGCCTTGAGATATCTGATCCCAAGGAATTACTGAGATATTTGGATAGTTAGTTGCGACTTCGCTAATCAAAGCGTTATTACCCTCTTTCCAAGGCCGTGGAACTGCTGTATTTACAACAATCGCTTTTGGTGCAGATTTAACAGTTTCAAAGATCTCGACTACTTGATCACGGGTTAGCGCATTGTTATTACCAAGATTGAAGATAACAGTGGAGTTTAAAACCTTTGGACCATCAACCTTCATCACATCAAGTAGCTCGGCGGCTTGGCGACCAACCCGCGCATTAATAAGCGCAATTGGGTACTTATCTTCGATCTCAGATCTAATTCCTAGAATTACCGAATCTCCTGTTACCCATAGGCCAGGTTCAGAGCTATCTACGACCGCCGTGATTGGTTTACTGGCATCTTTAAGTAGCTGCGCTAAATCTTTATTCTTATTGTCAATTTCGACTAAAGCGTTAACAGAGACAGTTGCAGAGAGAAGCAGGATCAATGATGAGATCAACCAAACACCAATTTTCTGCCTTTTGCGCACATATGGAGTGCGGTACTTCATTCCCTTAAACCAATAGGCAACTGCGCCGCTTCTAATGGGTAGTTCGACTAGGCGTAAAGAGATATCGGCTAAGGCGAGTACAACCAAGATGCGCAGGGTAAAGAGCGCCCAATCTTCTCCATCTAGATCAACTTGTGGGCGTGAGATTTGAAAGATTACCCAGTGCCACAAATAGATTGCATATGAGCGCTCACCAATCCAAAGGAGAACGCGATTACGTAAAAGTGGCGCAAAGCGAGATGCCGGGTGCACAATCGAAATCAGAATTGCAGTGCCAAAGATTCCGGCTAATGGAAAAGCGATTCGGTAAAGAGCGGGATTTGATTCATCGATAAGTAAGAAAGTGGCCAAGATTCCTACAAAACCAAAGACACCTATACCGTCGATGAAATCTTGCGCTCTGCGGCTAACTTCAGGACGGAAATTCTGGGGGATCCAACTAACAGCAAGCGCTGCACCTAAGAAGAGGCCGATGCTGTGGGTATCGGTACCAAAGTAGATATGGCTTACCTTTGAAGTATTTGAGGCATCTACTTGGAAAGAAACTAACATCAAAACAATTCCGGAAGTCATCGCAATAACTAGCGCTGCAATGGAAATCAATTTCTTACCGAAGAAGCGCAGTACCAAGAGCAGAATTAACGGCCAGATTAAGTAGAACTGGGCCTCAACTGCCAGCGACCACGTGTGTTGAAGAAGTGGTGGACGTCCACTGCTTTCAAAGTAATCCTGCTCGTTAAAGACGAGCCACCAGTTCATGCCGCCGAAGATCGAGAACGGGGCATCGGTTAAGAATTTCTTCGTTGTATCTGGCGCCCACAATCCAACGACAACTGAGGTCACAATCAACATAAATAGAAGTGGTGGAAGCAATCGGCGAATTCGCGCCATATAAAAATCGCGCAGATCTAAACCACCGCGTTGCTGAATTGAATCAAGAAGTAGGCGAGTAATTACATAACCTGAGATAACAAAGAAGAGATCTACTCCAAGAAATCCACCAGGTATCCATTCGATACCGAGGTGATAGAGCATTACCGCAATTACTGCGACAGCGCGCAGACCATCAATTGCAGGGATGTACTGGATACCGCGTTTGGTAGCCATATTAATTACCGACGCTTGGCAGGTTTTTTCTTGGCAGCGCTCTTTTTAGGTGCAGACTTCTTAGCCGGTGCAGCAAGAGCCGGTTTAGTTCGCTGGCTGATTACCTTCTTTGGACCAGTATCAATCACCGAGTTATCTGCATTTAAATTTTCATTTACGCTCTTATGAAGATTGGCAAGTCTTTCAAATGCTGAATCTAAGCGAGTACGGCTCTGTGCGATCGCTTGTTCGGCCGCATCTAAGGACTGGGTCTGAATTTTGTAGAGGCGCTCTGCTTCAGCGATAACGCCACTTAACCATTGGCGATATTCAGCGACTTCGCCAGTTGCTTCTGTAATGATCCGCTCACCTTCGCGACGCGCTGCTTGAGCAAGCGCTGCTGCTTCGCGACGCTTCTCGTCAAAGATTCCTTGCGCTTCACGTTCGACTGAAGAAAGTCTTTCTGCCGCTTCTGCTTCTGCCGCAGTGATGTACTTACGTCCACGAGCTTCAGCGCCAGATAAAATTGTGCGCGCTTTAGTTTCGGCGCCTTCGATGGCATCTTTTGCCTGGCGAGTTGCTTCAAGAACAACGCGCTCTGAAGATGCATAAGCTTTTGATTCGCGAGCTTGCGCTGACTTGATCATCGACATCGCAGTTTCAGTCGCTAGAATTTCAAACTCTTCCTTACTTAAGGAAGTGATATCGCGACGTGAGCGAAGGTCGTTGAGTTGTGATTCGAGTTCGCGGATGCGCTCTACCGAACTTGGAGCAGCGCTTTCACTCTCTTTAAATCCAACCCAATTAAGGAACGAGTTTTTCTCAGCCATGTGCCTAGATTAGGGCAAAGGGTGGAAAGTTTAAAAGTGGGGTGATTTAGTCGCGGTATATCGCGAAGGAGACGGCGAGGTACTGCGAGACCCAAGCGGCGAGCACGAATATATGGAAAAGCTCATGGAAACCAAAGTACTTTGCCGCTCTGCCCGGACGTTTTAGCGCATAGAAGATCGCTCCAATTGAATAGAGCAATCCACCGATGATTATCGGAAGCAGAACCCAGAGGCCACCTTCTTTATAGAGCTGCGGCGTATAGATGACTGCAACCCAGCCCAACAGCAGATAGTTGGCAACATATAACCAACGTGGCGCACCAACCCAGAAGATGCGTAGTGCAACGCCCAATAGCGCGCCGATCCATACAACGCTGAGCAAGATTATTTGATCGTTTCCTTCAAGTAGCGTTACCGCGAAGGGAGTGTAAGAACCGGCGATCAACAAGTTGATATTGGCATGATCCCAACGACGCCAAATCTTTTTCTTGGCAGGTGACCAAGGAACGCGGTGATAAATCGCGGAAACGCTAAAGAGCATAATCGCGGTGATTGAATAGAGAGCAACCGCAAATTTTAGTGAGTTCTTACTTAATATAAATAAAACTAGCGAAGCGATAATTACTACAGGGGTGGCGGCTAAGTGGAACCAGCCACGTAACTTCGGTGGCGCTACTGCCGCTAACTTCTCGCGCTCGCTAGCTTCTTTACTCATGTATCAACACTACGCTTTGCGAACGAGTTTTAGGTCTCGCACCGATTTAACGGAAAGCGCGGCCAGGGCTGCGGTCAAAGTTAACGCTCCAGTTATGTAGAGCATTGTGCTAACACCAAAAAGTTCTGCTAAAGGGCCTGCCGCTGCAATTCCTAGAGGAGATAAACCAAAAGAGCCAAATGCGTCATAAGCCACAACGCGTGAGTATGACTCTTCGGGGATATGAGATTGCAGTGAAGTATTCCAAACAACCATAAAGATATCGATTGCGATTCCGGCAAGAAATGCGCAAATTAGCGAGATCCAAAGGGGAGTGCTCAGAGCGAGAGAGAAATCCCAAATTGCCGTTGCTGAAATAATCAACATCGCAAAGAGCAGCGGACGGCCAAAGTGAACTTTTAGCGAAATTACGCTCCCAATTAGCATTCCTGCAGTTAAGGCAGCAAGGTTAAATGACCAGAATTGCGGACCGCTATCGAACTTGGAGAAATTGAGCGGTCCTAATATCTGTAATAGAGATTCATATGCAACATTAATAATGGCAAAAGCAACGACAACAGTAACTACCCATGAGCGGGAGATAAATTCACGCCAGCCTGACTTTAAATCTTGGAAAACAGTATTCGTATTTTCGCGAACGATAGTTGGTAGATCTAGATTCCAAACAATAATTCCGGCAATCAAGAAGGAGATGGCATCTACCAAGAGCGCCCAACCAGATCCAAATGCGGTAACTAAAACTCCACCTAAAAGTGCACCC
This sequence comes from Candidatus Planktophila lacus, assembly GCF_002288325.1. Classification (NCBI taxonomy): domain Bacteria; kingdom Bacillati; phylum Actinomycetota; class Actinomycetes; order Candidatus Nanopelagicales; family Candidatus Nanopelagicaceae; genus Candidatus Planktophila; species Candidatus Planktophila lacus. The sequence goes on from NZ_CP016780.1 coordinate 249,549, forward strand.
GCCACATAACCAATATTTGTGGTTAGCGCGATTACTGCGTTGCCGTGCTGCAACTTCTCTTTCGGTAAAACCTCTGGAAGTACTCCTGACATTGCTGGCCACCAGAGCGCATTTAAAATTCCGAAGAGCGCGCCCATTAACGCCAAAAGCAGAACACTTGAGCTATTAACAATTAATGAGATTGCGCTAATTGCCGCGAAGGCGCTTCCAATAACATCGGCGCCACCGACAATCCGGTTGCGTTTGAATCGGTCGCCAACTACTCCGCCAAATAACATCAAGGCGATCATCGGAAACATGCGAGCGGCCATGACAATGCTTAGATCTTTTGCCGTGGCACCCGGCAGTGCCAAAACACCGAAGGCCAGTGCGACTGGCGAGATACCATTTCCCACATTCGATATAAAGCGCGAGGCGGCCAAGGCGGTAAAGCCCGGATGGGAGTGGAGGTCTTGTAGCTCGCGGCGCATCTGGCAAGCCTAACTGTGAGGGGGCTGGGGAGTAGTTGTTCGGGTGATTGCCCCAGTTGGGGTCCAAATTGAGCGTGATTTTCCGAATTTTCTAGAAAAAACCCGAAAAATACCGCCGAGTATTGATGCAAATCGCTCGCAGTAGGTTCAGACTATTACCACCAGAGTGAGTGGATGTGGTTCCTCGAGGACTTCATCGATTTAGCACTGGCTTCTAGGGCCGAATGGTTCTTGAAGTATTAAGCACCCCACGGAGGCTTATTTACATGTTAACCCTAACCGCAAATCAGTGGAACCTGGTCTACAACGTATTCTCGTTCGGACTAGTTTCAATGCTTGCTTGCACAATTTATACCCTTGTTTCACAGGCTCGCGTACTGCCTAAGTACCGCAATGCTCTCGTTATGTCATCAATGGTTACATTCATTGCTGGCTACCACTACTGGAGAATCTTTAACTCATTCTCAGAATCATCTGAAGGAATGGCAGTTAAGGTTTCTGGAGACCAGGGTGCATTCAATGAGGCATACCGTTATGTTGACTGGCTACTAACTGTTCCTCTACTTCTTGTTGAAGTAATTGCAGTGCTTGCACTTGCAAAGGAAGTTTCAAAGTCACTCATCATGCGTTTGGTTCCAGCATCAGCTGCGATGATCGCACTTGGCTACCCAGGTGAAATCTCAAACGACCAGAACACACAGATCCTTTACGGTGTTCTTTCAACACTTCCATTCCTCTACATCCTCTATGTCTTGTTCGTAGAGCTTGGTAAGTCACTTGATCGCCAGCCAGAAGGCGTTGCAGCAACCGTTGGTCGCTTGCGTCTCCTTCTTATCGCGACATGGGGCGTATACCCAGTTTCATACATTCTTGGTATGGGCGAAGGTATGGCATCAGCAGATCAGTTCGTTGGCGTACAGGTTGGTTACACAATCGCTGACGTTCTAGCTAAGTGCGTATTCGGTCTAACAATCTTGAAGATCGCTCGCATGAAGTCAATGGCTGAAGGCATGAAGGACGATCACTAATCGTTCAGTAAATAGTTAAAATTAGAGGGGCGTCGGGAAACCGGCGCCCCTTTAATATTTGTAGGATAGATACATGACAATTTCACCCATCTCAAAGTACGCGCTAAATAATTACCGAATGGCGAGTTATCTACTCTTCGCTATCGGGCTAATTAATTTGCGTTATCAAACAGGTAAAGATGGAGTTTTGGTAAATAGCGCAGCGGTTTTCATTCCGGGATTTATCGCGCTCTCACTAACCTTTATTAAGGGCGCACATGGGTTCTTGGCTAAGCGCGAAGTAATGGTGGCGCTCGGCGTAATTGGTGGAGTCCTAGTTGCTTGGGCAATTACCAACTAGTTATTTCCAGTTAACTATTTCCTGAAAGAAATATCGCTCTTCTTCATCGCTGTAATCAATATGCGAATGGCATTTGGTCCCATGCCATGCAAATCCTTTATGGCATCTAACGAGTATTTTCTTAGATCACTTACCTTGTAAAGACCCTCATCAATTAACGCTCTGCGGGCTGGGGCGGCTAACCCAAGTTCGCGCCAAGCGCCATCAACTGCGGCGTATGCATCTAAATCAACTTCACCGCCGGTCACGCCACAACGGTTCTGCGCTTTCTCAGCTTTTCGTTTGGCGGCTGCGCGCATAGCTTCGCCCCGCAACTTCTTTATCTTTGCTGGAGATTGCTTAGCCATATAGACGATTACCTTTATTAAAACTTACAGAAAAACTCTGGTGCGGGAGGCGGGACTTGAACCCGCACGCCGAAGCACAAGTTCCTAAGACTTGCGTGTCTGCCATTTCACCACTCCCGCTGGAGCGTCATGAGAATGTTACAAAAAACTCATGTACTGGAACATAGGTTAGAGGTAAGTTCGCCTTATACAAAATTTCGGGTTTTCGCCCGCACAGCGCGCTCATGCAGCGAAGAAGTGAGGAAGTTACATGTCATTGACTCCAACCCCAGCAGATAAGTTCACCTTCGGACTTTGGACCGTCGGCTGGCAAGCGCGGGATCCATTCGGTGATGCCACTCGTGGCGCGCTCGACCCGGTTCGCACAGTTAATGAACTCGCAGCACGTGGCGCATACGGCGTTACATTCCATGATGATGATTTGATTCCATTCGGTAGCGATGATGCATCTCGTCGTGGACATATCGATCGCTTTAAGAAGGCGCTTGCTGAAACTGGAATGCAAGTTCCAATGGCGACAACTAATCTCTTTTCACATCCAGTATTTAAAGATGGCGCATTTACCAGCAATGATCGCGATATTCGTCGTTACGCACTTCGTAAAGCAATGCGCAATATCGAGCTCGCCGTCGAACTTGGTGCGCATACTTATGTTTGCTGGGGCGGACGTGAAGGCGCTGAATCAGATGCAGCAAAGGATGCCTACGTTGCCCACGAGCGTATGCGCGAAGCATTTAACGTGCTTAGCCAATATGTTTTAGATAATGGTTACAAGATTAAATTTGCGATCGAACCAAAGCCAAATGAACCGCGTGGCGATATCTTCTTGCCAACAATTGGCCACGCACTTGCATTTATCTACACTCTTGATCACCCAGAACTCGTTGGACTTAACCCAGAAGTTGGCCACGAACAAATGGCGGGACTTAACTTTGTTCACGGAATCGCTCAGGCGCTCTGGCAGAAGAAGTTATTCCATATTGATCTAAATGGTCAGCACGGTCCAAAGTTCGATCAAGATTTGGTATTTGGCCATGGCGATCTAAAGTCAGCGTTCTTCCTTGTTGAACTGCTTGAGCGCTACAAGTACGACGGTCCAAAGCACTTTGATTACAAGCCAGGTCGCACCGAAGATGACAAGGGCGTTTGGGATTCTGCGACAGCAAATATGCGCACATATTTAGCGCTAAAAGATCGCGCAACTGCCTATCGCAACGATCCACGCGTTATCGCTGCACAGAAAGATTCCAACATTCCAGGGCTTACTGAAAACACTATGGGCGCTGGTGAAAGTTGGAAGGATCTTTCTAAAGATTCATTCGATGTTGAAGCAGCCGGCGCACGTGGTTATCAGTACGAAGCCCTTAATCAGCTCGCTCTTGAGCACCTAATGGGGTTCGGAAAGTAATTCGCTGCGCAGGGTAACCTTGCCCTGTGAGTTCACATTCGGATCTACTAGCTGCCCAAATTCAGGCAGCGATCTCGCACGCCATTGAGCGTGGAGATTTGATCGGAACCGTTCCTGCCAATATCCCTTTGGAGCGACCAAAGAATCGCGACCACGGTGATTACGCATCTTCTATCGCGCTGCAACTGGCAAAACCTGCCGGAAAGAACCCGCGCGAAGTCGCAGAGTTACTTAAGAAAGATTTAGAAAAGCTACCTGAAGTTTCCTCCGTTGATATTGCAGGTCCTGGCTTTATCAACATCAAATTAAATCGCGCCAGCCAGGCCGATTTAGTGCGCACAATTTTGAGCGCTAAAGAAAGTTATGGAAAAGGCAGCGCGCTTGCGGGCGTAAAGATCAACCTGGAATTTATCTCTGCCAATCCAACTGGCCCTCTTCACTTAGGGCACACTCGCTGGGCAGCAGTTGGAGATGCACTTGGTCGCGTTCTAAGCGCTGCTGGTGCAGAAGTAATTCGTGAATTTTACATAAATGACCGCGGAAATCAGATGGATCTCTTCGGACAATCTGTGCAAGCTGCAGCTCTTGGCCAACCAATTCCCGAAGATGGTTACCAAGGTGAATACATCGCAGATTTAGCGAAGGAAGTTCTGGCTGAGAACCCAGAGATAATTAAATTAGAGGGCGAACCACGCTTTGTTGCATTCCGGGAAGCTGCCTACAAGTTGCAACTTAAAGATCAGCAACGAGTTCTAGATACCTTTAACACTCATTTTGATGTCTGGTTCTCAGAACGCAGCTTGCACGATGGTGGAAGCGTCGAACATGGTCTAGATAAATTACGCGCCCAAGGACATGTCTTTGAATTAGATGGTGCAACCTGGCTGCGAACAACTGACTTTGGCGACGATAAAGATCGGGTACTAGTTAAAGCCAATGGCGATTTAACTTACTTCTCATCAGATACCGCCTATTACATTAATAAGCGCGAACGCGGTTTCGATATCTGCATCTACATGCTGGGCGCAGATCACCACGGCTATATCCATCGTTTAAAGGCAACTGCAGCCTGTGCTGGCGATAACCCTGAATACAACATCGATGTCTTAATTGGTCAGTTGGTAAAGATCATGGAAGGCGGCGAAGAAGTAAAACTCTCTAAGCGCGCTGGAACAATTATTACTCTGGAAGAGCTTGTAGAAAAAGTTGGCGTTGATGCAGCCCGTTACACGCTAATTCGCTACCCAGTTGATACTCCGATGGTTATGGATCTCGATATTTTAAAGCGAAGTACAAACGAGAACCCGGTTTATTACGTGCAGTACGCCCACGCGCGTATTGCTGCTGTTCTGCGCAACGCTGCCGAACTAAATATTGCCAGCGGTTTAGATAACTTTGATCCCGCACAACTTTCGCATGATCGCGAGAACGAACTTCTTGGATCGCTCGCCGAATTCCCAAGAATCGTGGCAGGTGCCGCCGAACTCCGCGAACCACATCGCATCGCACGTTACTTAGAAGAATTAGCCGGGGTTTATCACGGCTTCTACGCAGATTGCCGGGTATTGCCAATGGGGGATGAGCCAGCAACTGCGCTGCATAGCGCCCGACTTAATCTATGTGCAGCAACTCTGCAAGTACTGAAGAATGGACTTCTCTTACTTGGCGTGAGCGCGCCGGAGCGGATGTAGCTATGTGGTCGAAGAACGTTTCTTTCACAAATGGAGAACTTCACTTATCAGGCATCCCTGCAACAAAGTTGGCGCAAGATTTCGGTACACCAGCATTCTTTATTGATGAAGATGATTTCCGCACTCGCGCAAGCGCTTGGAATAACGCGCTACGCGATGAGTTTGGTTCGCACGCAGGCACTGTTTACTACGCAGCAAAGGCCTTTATCTCTACAGCAGTAGCGACTTGGGTTAAGGAGTGCGGAATCGGAATCGATGTCTGCACTGGTGGCGAATTAGCGGTTGCACTCGCTGGTGGTATTGATCCACAGAAGATTGAAGTACATGGAAACAATAAATCGGTTTCAGAGATAGATCGCGCAGTAAGCGTGGGCGTTAAGACAATTGTTATGGATTCAATCCATGAAATTGATCGCGTGGCCACCGTTGCCCGCAGCCATAAGAAAGTACAAGGCGTCATGTTGCGCCTTACTCCAGGTATTCAGGCACATACCCACGAATCAATTTCTACCGCCCATGAAGATGTGAAGTTTGGTTTCTCTATCGCCAGCGGCGCTGCTTGGGCGGCGGTCGAAAAAGTCTTAAGCCACCCAGAACTTGAACTCCGTGGCTTCCATTCTCATATTGGTTCTCAGATATTTGGCACTGATTCATTCCAGTTGGCTGCAGATCGTTTGATCTCGCTGCTGGCTAAGTACCGCGATGTTTATGGCAAAGAACTTCCTGAACTAGATCTCGGTGGCGGTTACGGAATCGCTTATCTGCCTGGCGATGAAACTCTAGAACCCGGTGAGGTAATGCCAGCGCTACGTAGCGCAGTTACTGCATCATGTGAAAAACATAAGTTGAATATTCCAATTATCTCAATAGAACCTGGGCGCGCCATTGTTGGCCCAACAACCTTTACTCTTTATGAAGTTGGCACGACTAAAGATGTGGTTCTCGAAGATGGAAAGACACGTCGTTACATTTCCGTAGATGGGGGAATGAGTGACAATATTCGTCCATCACTTTATGACGCTGAATATCATGCAGTAATTGCCCATCGCGCATCGTCTGCATCGACAGTTAATTCACGCGTTGTCGGCAAGCATTGCGAAACCGGCGACATCGTTATCCGCGAGATTAATTTGCCAAGCGATATCGCACCTGGTGATTTGATTGCGATTCCGGCTACTGGCGCATATGGCCGCAGCATGGCCAGCAATTACAACCATGTGCCGCGCCCACCTGTAGTTGCAGTAAAAGATGGAAAAGCCCGCGTAATTGTCCGCCGTGAAAATGAGGAAGATCTGCTCGCACTTGATGTGAAAGAATAGGCAGATGAGCCCAGCAGATAAACCAGTACGTATCGGCATGCTCGGATGTGGCGTGGTCGGCAGTTCTGTCGCGCGTTTGCTCCTTGCCGATACCGCCGAGTTGTCTACTCGCGCCGGTGTAAAGATGGAGCTCTCACGCATCGCAGTTCGCACAATTAAGCCTTACGAGGGTATTAACCCAAGCCTCTTCACAACAGATCCATTCTCGATCGTTAACGATCCTGAGATTGATCTAATCATTGAAGTAATGGGCGGTATCGAGCCTGCGCGCGAATTAATTATGACTGCGATCGAAAATCGTAAATCTGTTGTTACCGCGAACAAAGCGCTACTTGCTAGCCATGGCGCTGAAATGTTTACCGCTGCCTATGCCAAAGGTGAAGATATTTACTACGAAGCATCTGTCGCTGGTGCGATCCCAATTATTCGTCCGATGCGTGACTCACTTGCTGGCGATTTCGTAACTCGTTTAATGGGAATCGTAAATGGAACAACAAATTACATCTTGACCAAGATGCATGAAGATGACCGTGAATTCGCTGATGTTTTGAAAGAAGCGCAAGCACTTGGTTATGCCGAAGCGGATCCAACTGCAGATGTTGAAGGCTTTGATGCGGCAGCAAAGGCAGCGATCTTGTCTGGTCTGGCATTCCACACTCGCGTGACTGTTGACGATGTCTACCGCGAAGGTATCTCTAAGATCACTTTGGAAGATGTAAAGATCGCAAAATCAATGGATCACGTAATTAAGTTACTTGCGATCGCGGAGTTAACTCCTGCCGATGAGATTTCTGTGCGCGTTCACCCGGTTATGTTGCATAAGAGCCATCCTTTGGCTTCAGTGCGCGATGCTTACAACGCAGTATTTGTCGAAGCAGAATCTGCTGGATCTTTGATGTTCTACGGTCGTGGCGCAGGTGGCGCCCCAACAGCATCAGCAATCTTGGGAGATGTCGTTGCAGTTGCTCGCCACATCGCACTTAACTCAGTTGGCCAGCGCGAAACAGATTATGCAGACCGCGATATCGCACCTATCGAATCAACTAAAACTAAGTTCTTAATCCGCCTAGAAGTCGCTGATAAAGCAGGTGTTTTAGCATCTATCGCCACAACATTTGCAAACCACGGGGTTTCTATTCAGACCGTTAATCAAGCAGGACGTAATGACGATGCTGAAGTCACAATCGTTACCCACTTAGCTACTGAAGGCGAACTTAAGGCAACAGTTGAGTCTTTGAAGAAGATGGACGCTGTTCAAAATATTTCAAGTGTTATCCGCGTAGAAGGAGCAACAAGCGCATGAGCCTTTTCAAATCGAAGAAATCTGGCGCACATCAATGGCGTGGAGTAATCGAGGAATATCGCGATCGCTTGCCGGTATCTGCCAAGACTCCGGTTGTCTCACTGCGCGAAGGTGGTACACCACTTATCTACGCGTGCTATTTATCTGAACTTCTCGGCAACGATGTCTGGTTAAAGTACGAAGGCATCAACCCAACTGGTTCATTTAAAGATCGCGGAATGACCATGGCTATCTCAAAGGCTGCCGAAGATGGCGCAAAGGCAGTTATCTGCGCATCAACTGGAAATACTTCAGCTAGCGCTGCCGCATATGCAACAAAGGCCGGAATGATCTCTGCAGTACTTATTCCAGCCGGAAAGATTGCAACAGGAAAACTTGCCCAAGCAGTTATCCATGGCGCACAAATTTTGCAGGTAGATGGCAACTTCGATGATTGCTTAACTCTGGCGCGCGATCTCTCGGATAACTATCCCGTTGCACTTGTTAACTCAGTAAATCCATATCGCATCGAAGGTCAAAAGACTGCCGCCTTTGAAGTAATCGATATGTTGGGTTACGCCCCAGATATTCACGCACTTCCCGTCGGTAACGCAGGAAATATCACTGCTTACTGGAAGGGCTATAACGAATACCGTAAAGATGGAATCTCAAATTCCTTGCCACAGATGTATGGGTTCCAAGCTGCTGGTTCTGCACCTCTTGTTAAGGGAAAGCCAGTTCTTAAGCCTGAAACAATCGCTACTGCGATCCGTATCGGCAATCCAGCATCTTGGGATCAAGCAATTGAAGCGCGCGATAAATCAGGCGGCGTAATTGATTCAGTTACAGATAAAGAGATCTTGGCTGCATACGCTCTTGTTGCTGGAAAAGAAGGTGTATTTGTTGAGCCGTCATCGGCTGCAGGTATCGCAGGCTTAATTAAATATAAGAAGGCCGGCAAATTACCTAAGGGCAAGAAAATCGTAATCACTGTTACAGGCCACGGACTAAAAGATATTTCTTGGGCGCTGGAAAAGTTTGCAAAGCCAAAGATCGTAAAGGTAAACGCTGTTGCTGCCGCAAAGGCTTTAGGACTTAAGTAAAGCCATGGCTAAACCAACTTTTAAAGCCAATCCAATTCAGGTGCAGGTTCCTGCAACTAGCGCCAACCTGGGTCCGGGATTTGATTCATTTGGTTTAGCGCTCGGCATGCACGATCGCTACGTTGCACAAATTCTTGATGATGCTGGTCTGGATATCGATGTAACCGGTGAAGGCGCCGATGATGTTCCACGCACAGATAAGAACTTACTTGTTAAGGCGATGTATAAAGGTTTTGATTTCCTTGGCGGAAAGCCAAAGGGCGTTGCCGTTCGCGCACTTAATGTAATTCCACATGGTCGCGGCCTTGGTTCTTCTGCAAGTGCAATCGTTGGCGGACTTTCTCTTGCCCGCGCGCTAGTTCTAACTGGCTCTGACAAGATGAGCGATGAGAAGTTGTTACAGATCGCAACAGAGATGGAAGGCCATCCCGATAACGTCGCGGCTGCGCTTTATGGAAACGCAGTTGTGGCTTGGAAGGAAGAGCAACACGGGAAAGAAGTTGCGCAAGCGATTTCTTTAAGCGTTGATACCCGCATTCGTGCGATTGCATTTATTCCGGCAACTGCCGTTGCGACTTCTAAGGCGCGCAAGATGTTGCCAGAAACAATTCCTCATCGCGATGCAACGAGAAATTCTGCAAATTCAGCGCTTTTGGTGCACGCACTTACTTTGCGCCCAGATCTGCTCTACCGCGCAACTGAAGATTTTCTGCATCAGTCATATCGTGCAGAAGCGATGCCAGCATCGTTTGCCTTATTAACTAAGTTACGTGCTGCAGGAGTTGCGGCATTTATCTCTGGCGCAGGCCCAACAGTCCTTGCCTTGCACACTGGCACCGAGGCAGATGTTGCTGAATTAAGTAGAGCTGCAGGTTCGAAATTTGAGGCGAAATCCCTAGAGATTTCGCGTACTGGAGCAACGATCCTCTAAGCCAAGTGAGTTTTGCCGCTCGTAGCCGTATGGTGCTATGGTTATCCCACTTGCTAGTGCCGGAAGTTACGGTGAAAGTCGGCAGGTAATAAATCCAAATCAACAGGCTTTTTGCTGTTACGAACTCAAACTCGTAATCGAAGCCCCAAATGAAAAGATAGAGATGACAGATCAAGATCAGGAAGTAACGCCAGTACGCTCAAATTCACCAGAGCTTGCCGCGATGAGTCTTCCAAAGTTAAAAGAAGTTGCTGCACAGCTCGGTATTGATGGCGCTGCAAAGTTAAAGAAGGATGCGCTCGTAACCGCAATCGCTGATCTACAGGCAGCAAACCGCGAAGCCGCAAAGGCCGAACGCGAAGCCCGCCGTGAAGCGCGCAATGCAAAGAAGAATTCCAATCGTGAAAACGCGAACAACTCATCGAACTCAGCTAACGAGTCAGATGACGATGGCGACGGCGAAGAAAACGTGAACGATAACGGACCACGCGATAACGACCGTGGCTTTGGTGGACGCGACCGCGGTCGTGGCCGTGATCGCAACCGTGGCCGTGATCGCAATCGCGATCGTGGACAACGCGAAGAGCGCGAGCCTGTAATTGGCGAAGATGATGTTCTAGTTCCAGTTGGCGGCCTCGTCGACATCATGGATAACTATTCATTTATCCGCACCGGTGGCTACCTACCTGGTCCAAACGATGTCTATGTTTCACAGCAGCAAGTACGCAAGTACGGACTTCGCAAGGGCGATGTTGTTACAGGCCAAGTACGTCAGGCGCGCGAAGGCGAACAACGCCAGAAGTACAACCCACTTATTACCCTCGAAACAATAAACGGCGTAACTCCTGAGGAAGCGCGCGGTCGCGTTGAATTCGGCAAGTTAGTTCCGCTTTACCCACAAGAGCGTCTGCGTCTTGAGACCGAACCAAACATTCTTACTACTCGCGTTATCGATCTGATTGCGCCGATCGGTAAAGGCCAGCGCGGACTTATCGTTTCGCCTCCAAAGGCCGGTAAGACCATGGTCTTGCAATCAATTGCAAATGCGATCACTACAAATAATCCAGAGTGTCACTTAATGGTTGTTCTAGTTGATGAGCGCCCAGAAGAAGTTACCGATATGCAGCGCTCTGTTAAGGGTGAAGTAATCGCATCAACATTCGATCGTCCAGCCGATGATCACACCACAATTGCAGAGCTCGCTATTGAGCGCGCCAAGCGTTTGGTTGAACTCGGCCACGATGTAGTCGTTCTCCTTGACTCTATTACTCGTCTAGGTCGCGCATACAACATCGCAGCACCTGCATCAGGCCGCATCCTTTCGGGTGGTGTTGATTCAGCTGCTCTATATCCACCAAAGAAGTTCTTCGGTGCCGCACGTAATATCGAAGATGGCGGATCGCTAACAATTCTTGCAACAGCACTTGTCGATACCGGTTCACGTATGGATGAAGTTATCTTCGAAGAGTTCAAGGGCACCGGAAATATGGAGCTCATCCTCGATCGCAAGATGGCCGATAAGCGCATCTTCCCTGCTGTTAACGTTGTTGCATCAGGTACTCGTAAAGAAGAAATTCTTATGGGAACTGAAGAACTCAACATTGTTTGGAAATTGCGTCGCGTGCTGCATGCACTTGAACCACAGGCAGCGCTTGAGCTGTTGCTTGAGAAGATGAAGGGCACTAAGTCCAACGTCGAGTTCTTGATGCAGATCCAGAAGACCACTTCTGGTCCAAACGAGGGCTAATTTCTTAACTTTCACCGCCTGACCGCAAGCCCTTCGCAAGGTCTTCACAAAGTCGGCGCGCACTATCTCCATATCAGCCAAAGCCAAACGGGCCGGCGAATACGGAGGCAGTAAATGTTGAATTCAAAGAAGATCCTCGCAGGCGCACTAGTCGCGGCTTCACTTTTTGGTGGAGTTTCATCAGCAACAGCAGCAGATACAAAAGATGCTGCAGTTGCGCGTGCGCAAGCACAAGCAACGTTTAGAGCGCAGATGGATACCTATGTAACTGCTCATCGCGCAATCATTGATGCCCGTCGTGCAGCTGGCGCAAAAGCCCTTGCAGATTTCCAAGCAGCGCTTGCAAATGTAACTACTGATGCACAACTACAAGCGGCAAAAGATGCGCGCAAGAGTGCAAACGCTGCTGCAGATGCAACAGCCAAGGCTGCAATTGCAGCTCTCGCAAAGCCAGTTAAACCTGCTAAGCCAGTGAAGGCTTCACCAACAGCGGCTCCAAAGGCCTAACTCTTTCCCCCGAAAGGGTGGAAGCCGCAAAATCCGTGCTGCGTGCGCACGGATTTTGCGGTTTTCTCTTTTCGCGAGAGTATTAGCGCCTAGCCATACCGAATGGCATAAGTGGCCCTGGTTCACCGTTTATCGCGGACCCAGACATAGATGAAGGAATATAAAAATGAAGAAAGATATTCACCCAGAATATAAAGAGACCCAAGTAACTTGTGGTTGCGGCGAAAAGTTTGTTACTCGCTCAACAGTTGCCAGCGGATCTATCTACGTTGAAGTTTGTTCAGTCTGCCACCCGTTCTACACAGGCAAGCAGCGCATCCTCGATACTGGTGGACGCGTCGCTAAGTTCGAAGAGCGTTTCGGTAATAACTCTAAATCAAAGAACGCCGCGCCTTCCAAGTAGCTTTCTTAAAAGACCGCATCGCAACCCAATGAGGTTGCGGCGCGGTCTTTTTATTTCTTAAAGTTATTTACTACTAGCAAAACTATAAATACAACGAAGACAACGAAGAAAGGAGAAGCCAAATGGCAAAAGATAAAGATCGCTTTGCATCAGCACATGAAATGGTGCGCGAGTATCAAGAGCTAGAAAAGCAGATGGCTGATCCTTCTATCCACGAAGATCAGGGCAAAGCGCGCCAACTTGGTCGCCGCTATGCGCAGCTTGGTCCCGTTGTTGCCGGCTTTAACGCTTGGAAGTCTGCCGCCGATGATTTAGAAGCGGCGCGCGATATGGCGCAAGAAGATGAATCATTTGCTTCCGAACTTCCAGCAATGGAGACCGCTGTTGAAGCAGCAGCGGATAAATTAGAAGAGCTCTTGCTGCCCCGTGATCCCAACGATGATCGCGATGTGATTATTGAAGTTAAGGCAGGAGCAGGCGGAGATGAATCAGCGCTCTTTGCAGGTGACTTGGTCCGTATGTATCAACGCTATGCCGAAAAGCGCAATTGGAAAGTTGAGATCATCGATATGACCGAGTCCGATCTCGGCGGCTATAAAGATATTTCGATGGCGATTAAATCCAAGGGAACACCAGAACCTGGAACAACTCCTTATGCGCGTTTAAAGTTTGAAGGTGGCGTTCACCGCGTGCAACGCGTTCCAGAGACTGAAAGCCAGGGACGTATTCATACATCTGCAGCAGGCGTACTTGTCTTGCCAGAAGCAGAAGAAGTAGATGTTGAGCTAAATATGAACGATGTGCGCGTAGATGTTTATCGTTCATCAGGCCCTGGAGGACAGTCGGTTAACACCACTGACTCTGCTGTGCGCCTGACCCACGTACCAACCGGCATTGTTGTTTCATGCCAGAACGAGAAGTCACAGTTGCAGAATAAAGAATCAGCGCTACGTATCTTGCGTGCGCGCTTGCTCGCAGATGCGCAGGAAAAGGCAGAAGCGGCTGCAATGGCAGAGCGTAAGAGCCAGGTTCGCACTGTTGATCGTTCTGAGCGAATTCGTACCTATAACTACCCAGAAAATCGCCTCAGTGATCACCGCGTAAATTACAAATCAAATAACTTAGATTCAGTATTAAATGGCGAGTTAGATGATGTAGTTCAAGCCTTACTGGATGCCGATAAGGCAGCAAAGCTTTCTTCAACGAACTAATCTCAATTAATTAGATAATCAAAAAATAATGAGCGAGATCAAGAGCCTGCTTCGTTCGGCGAAAGAGAAGTTAGCGGCGGCCGATATCGCCGAAATCGATGCTGAACATTTATTTGCATACGTTCTCGGCATCTCCCGAATGGATCTCCATAATTCGGTTAAGTTGGATGCCACCCTTAAATCACTTGGCGACTTTGGCGTAATTGAAGATACCTTCGCAAAGTTGATTTCTCGCCGCGCAGGACATGAACCTCTGCAATATCTAACTGGCACCGCTTACTTCCGACATCTAGAAATTGAAGTTGGTCCGGGGGTATTGGTGCCACGTCCGGAAAGTGAACTACTGGTTGAAGCCGTACTCACACATGTTAAAAACTTAGAAGAAAAAGTCACTGGAGAGATTTCAGTAATAGATCTCGGATCAGGCTCTGGCGCGCTAGCACTTGCAATTGCTACTGAAGCGCCAAGAACCAGAGTCATCGCAGTAGAAAAAAGTCCTGAAGCTACTGAGTGGCTGAAGAAGAATGTGGCGAAGATTTCCGAGAACGTACGCGTTGTTGAAGGCGATGTGGCTGATGTATTGCCGGGCGTTAAATGCGACATCGTTATAGCTAATCCACCATATATTCCTAACACTCAATCGCTTCCTCGCGATGTTGCCGAGCATGAGCCACATATCGCGCTCTTTGGCGGTGAAACTGGGATGGAACTCCCAAAACGTTTTATCGATGCCGCCGCTCGATTGTTAAAGAGCGGGGGAGTCTTAGCGATCGAACATACTGAAGAACAAGGCGCCGCGATTGATGCGGTCTTGTCTCGCGATTTCACCGAGATAGTTCTACATAAAGATTTAAATGATCGTCCCCGTTGGACTTCTGCGGTGAGAAAATAATGGCTATGGCAACCATTGACATCAATTCGGGTGCGATAAGTGAGCACTTAGCCAGCGCGGCAGCGGCCCTTAAAGATGGTTATGTAATCGTGGCGCCACTTGAGAATTCATATGCACTTGTCGCTGATGCCTTCTTTCACGATGCGGTGCGCGCGCTGCATGTACTTCGTGGAGATGAACTTGGTGTATCTGCGCAAGTAATGATCGGTTCAAGCGCAGCGGTAGATGGCATTGCCCGTGAAATTAGCGAACCAGTAAGAAAATTGATTGATAATTTCTGGCCAGGACAGTTATCAATAAATTTAAAACCACAGCGCGGACTCAATTGGGATTTAGGTGATGGCCAACAATTAGATTCATTTAGTGTGCGAGTGCCAAGTGCGGATTTCATTTTGCAATTAGCCAAAGCGCACGGACCACTCGCGGTCGCCTCTGCAGCGCCTGCAGGTAATTCTCCAATTACCGATCCATTTGATTTAACATTTACCGAACTTGAAGTGGCAGCAATCTTTTCAGTTGGGTCAATCACCCAAGGACCGGCCACCACAGTTGTCGCGGGCGATAGCAAGCCAGCCCGTATCGTGCGCGTTGGGGCGATCTCGGCTGAGCAAATCACAGCGATCGCACCCGACATTTCTGCGCCATAAGGCTTAGGCTTGCCCGCATGAGCGCAGAGACTTTCTATGGCCCGGATTTTGCACTGCTTAGCAAGCAGGATCCAGATATTGCAGCAGTTCTACTTTCCGAGCTAAAGCGTCAGCAGACCAATCTGCAGTTAATCGCATCTGAAAACTTCACATCTCGCGCAGTATTAGCGGCCCTTGGTTCAACCCTCTCCAATAAATATGCAGAAGGTTATCCAGGCAAGCGTTACTACGGCGGCTGCGAAGAAGTCGATAAAGCCGAAGTAATTGCGATCGATCGCGCTAAATCTTTATTCGGTGCAGAACATGCCAACGTACAACCACACTCAGGAGCCAGCGCAAACGTCGCGGTCTATCAAGCATTTACCAAGCCAGGCGATACCGTCCTTGCGATGTCACTTGCTCATGGTGGCCACTTAACACATGGTTCACCTGTTAACTTCTCTGGAAAGTGGTTTAACGTCGAGTCATACGGTGTGCGCCAAGATAACGAGTTAATTGATTACGACGAGCTGCGCGATATCGCGATCCGCACTAAGCCAAAGATGATCTGTTCTGGCGCAACCGCTTACCCATCACTAGTCGACTTTGAAAAGATTCGCGCAATCTGCGATGAAGTCGGAGCGATCATGTGGGTCGATGCGGCGCACTTCATCGGACTAGTTGCCGGTAAGGCAATTCCATCACCAGTTCCTTATGCAGATGTTGTCTCATTTACAACTCATAAAGTTCTGCGCGGACCTCGCGGCGGAATGATCTTGACTAAGGCCGAGCATGCGGCAGCGATTGATAAAGCGGTATTTCCAGGTATGCAGGGTGGACCAATCATGTCGGCGGTTGCTGGCAAAGCGATTGCGCTCGCCGAATGTGCCACACCTGCCTATCAAAAGTATGCCAAGGATGTAATTGTTAACGCCCAGGCACTTGCAGCAGCTCTTGAAAAAGAGGGAATGCGCGCTGTCTCTGGCGGAACCCAAACCCACTTAGCGCTGATGGATATTCGCAGCACTGGCGTAACAGGAAAAGTTGCAGATGAGCGTTGCGGTTTAGCTGGAATTGTTATGAATAAGAATTCAATTCCTTTCGATCCAGAAAAGCCAGGTATCACAAGCGGTATTCGCGTTGGAACTCCTGCGACAACAACTCAAGGAATGGGCGTTGCAGAGATGCAGCAGATCGCAGCCTTTATCGCGCGCGCCATTAAGACTGATGATGAGAAGGCACATGCGGCAATCAAATCTGAAGTACACGCACTTACTGCGCGTTTTCCGATCTACACCGCATAAAGGCAGCGATTAGCGCATGCGTGAATATCTCGTAACGCTCTTACTTGCAGCAGCGCTCTGTTACATCATCACTCCCTTTGTAAGAAAATGGGCTTTGCACTTTGGCGCAGTGGCACAGATTCGAAAGCGCGATATTCACGTCATTCCGACTCCACGTTGGGGAGGGCTTGCGATGTGGCTTTCGATGTCAGCTACCTTCTTAATTGTCGGAAATTTAGAACTCGTTGGAAAATCTTTCGGTAATGATGCGCAAGGAATTTTCTTAGCCGGAACCTTCTTGGTTCTACTGGGAATGGCAGATGATCGATTTGAACTAGATGCGATTACCAAGTTGGCAGGCCAAGCACTTGCTGCCGGAATCTTGTTGTTATACGGAATTCAAATCTTATGGTTGCCGATAAATGGCGTAACCATGTTGCCACCGAGCGTTGGCCAATTGCTTACCGTGCTTATAGTTCTCGTAACAATCAACGCCGTTAACTTTATCGATGGCCTAGATGGCTTAGCCGCTGGAATAGTTGCAATTGCGGGCTCTGCCTTCTTCGCCTTCGCATATTTATTGGCAGTTGTTTACGGCTTTAACCGCGCAGGTGCACCATCGCTTATTACCGCGATCGCAATCGGTGTTTGCTTAGGTTTCCTGCCACACAACTCGCATCCCGCCCGCATCTTTATGGGGGATTCGGGGTCAATGTTCCTTGGCTTAATGCTGGCAGCCTCTGCAATCACTTTAACTGGCCAGGTAGATCCAAATGCAATTAGCGAAGAGAAACTTGGGCCTGCCCTATTGCCGCTACTTCTTCCTTTTGCAGTTCTTGCAATTCCACTTGCTGATTTAACTCTGGCGATCTTTCGCCGTATTCGCGCCGGCAAATCTCCGTTTTCATCCGATAAAGAACATCTACATCACCGCATTATGCGCGCTGGCAATACGCAAATCCGCACGGCTGCGATTATGTATTTGTGGACCGCAACGATTGCCTTTCCTGTCACCGTTTCAGCATTTGCTCCACTTTGGGTGGCGGCGATATTTGCAGGGGCTATGTTGGCGTTCACGATCTTCTTTAGCCGCGGTAAATCTAAGTCGTTACGAATTACAGAAAGTGTGAGCCATGTCTGATACGCAATCAAATGAATCACAACTTCTGCGAGGTGCGGTAAAGCCAACTCTGATTGTTGGCGCAATCGCGATAGTGCTATTTACTTTAACTCGCGGTCTTGCTGGTTTCTATGGCGCCTTGCTTGCGCAATTTATAGTCGCTATTTACTTCATCGTGCATATCTTGGTATCGCGCCTAACTAGAAATCTTGATCCGATAAGCACCATGGCTATGGCGCTATTTTCTTACTTTGCAAAACTTTTCTTCCTCGGCCTCTTCTTATGGGCGCTAGCCAAATACACCGATCGCGATGTAATCGATCGTTTGAGCTTCGGAGTCGCAGCCTGTGCGCTTACGGTCGCCTGGCTCGGGGGAGAGATCGCTAGTTACCTCAAGCTCAAAACTCATCTACCATTACCCCCTCAAGCAAAACAGTAATTACGGCCACGGAGGTCCCAGTGAGTAACAGCAGTCAGAACAAGCGCGATGAAAACGCAATGTGGACCATCTTCGGTTACCTCCTTTCTGGACTACTTTTCTGGGGCGGGGTTGGCTATGCCGCAGATAAGTGGTTCGACACCAGTTACCTAACCTTGGCCGGTCTGCTCGTGGGTATGGGCGGGGCCATTTATTTGGTCTGGCTACGATTCGGCCGCGAATAACGCCTAGATAAGTGACCAGCCCCACCCCTGGAGATCGGTTTTTGGATTTCACAGGTAGAGCCTTTTACCCATAAGGTTGCCCCGTTACAGGCAATTCCCTTATCTCGTCTAAGTAAATTGGAGTTCGTGTGCTCGCGTTAGTTCGTTCAAGCGCTGAAGGCGAAGGCTTTGTCCCGCCAAGTACCAAAGACTTCGAACTTCCTCCCATTTTTGGCGATAACCCTTATACGACTAAACCGATTTTCTTAGTTCTACTCTCTGTAGTTTTGATCTCAGTCTTCTTTATCGCCGCATCACGTAAAGCGGCAGTCGTGCCTTCCAAGCTCCAGTTCGCCGGCGAAAGTGTTTACGCCTTTGTGCGAAATGACCTTGCAAAAGATGTAATCGGCCACGAATTCCTTCGCTTTGTTCCGTACCTATTTACACTCTTTACCTTTATCTTGGTCAATAACTGGTTCGGAATTATTCCGCTTCTCCAGTTCCCAACGATGTCGCACGTTGGCTTCGCATATGTCTTAGCTGCATTTACATTCTTCGTCTTCCACTACATCGGAATTAAAAAGCACGGCGTTTTCAAATACCTCAAGGACATCATGTTCATGCCTGGCGTTCCAAAGGCTGCATACATCTTGATTACCCCGCTTGAAATTCTTACCTTCTTCTTAGTTCGTCCATTGACGCTCTCACTGCGTCTCTTTGCAAATATGTTTGCGGGCCACTTACTGTTGCTCGTATTTATCTTGGGCGGAGAACACCTTGCCCAGGGTGCACTTGCTTTGAAGTTGGTTAGCCCGTTTGCCTTCGGTATCGGCATCGTGTTGACCTTCTTCGAGTTCATGGTTCAATGTCTTCAGGCGTACATCTTTACCCTGTTGACCGCTCTCTACATCGCCGGCGCCCTTGCCGACGAGCACTAACACCTAACGAAAGGCAGTAAAAAATGGAAGGCACACTCAACCTGGTCGGTTTTGGCCTCGCAGCAATCGGTCCTGGTATTGCAACCGGACTTATCTTCGCCGCATATATCAACGGCGTTGCACGTCAGCCTGAAGCACGTAGCGTTCTACAGCCAATCGCGTTCCTTGGATTCGCGCTCGCTGAAGCTCTCGCACTCTTCGGTCTCGTTCTAGCTTTCGTTCTCTAATTAGCCCAGAAAATAATCTGAACTAATTATGAATAAATTCTATTTTGCCGCCGAGGGAGAGACGCTAAACCCTTTGATTCCGCATACATCGGAAATCATCGTTGGTGCGGTTGCGTTCACACTTCTCTTCCTTGTTCTGCGCAGCAAAGTGGTGCCAATGTTCGAAAAGGCATTCACTGCACGCACTGAGGCGATTCAAGGTGGAATGGAGCGCGCCGAAAAGGCGCAGCTCGAAGCGCAACGCGCGCTTTCCCAATACAACGAGCAGCTTTCAAAGGCGCGCGAAGAAGCACAAACTCTTCGTGAAGAAGCTCGCGTACAGGGCGTATCTATCGTTGAAGAACTTCGTGCGAAAGCACAAGAAGAAGCAGCACGAATTACTTCTGCTGCACACGCATCCATTGAGGCAGAGCGCCAACAAGCAATCACATCACTTCGCAACGAAGTCGGTGCGCTTGCAGTTGAACTCGCTTCAAAGATTGTCGGGGAATCTTTAGATGACCAGGCTCGTCAATCACGGATCGTTGACCGTTTCTTGGATGATCTAGAGAAGAGCAAGTAAGGAAAATGAGAATTCACCTCGGAGGCAGTAGCCGTCAGTCACTCGTGGCTGCACGTGCTGCACTCGATGTTGCAGTCAAGGGCGCAAGCGCGGCATCGGCTTCAGAGTTGTCTTCTCACCTCTTCGCAGCAGCAGATCTCTTTGCCGATAACACTTCTGTGCGTCGCGCAATTACAGATCCAGCACGCGATAAGGCAGCAAAGGCTGCACTTGTTAAAGATCTATTTACAAAATCAACCGGAACGCTCGCTGTATCACTTCTCAGCGAACTCTCTGGTCTTCGTTGGTCAGCAACTAAGGATCTGGTCTATGCAACAGAGCAGTTAGCAATTGAGGCAGAAGCATCTGCAGCAAATATTGCTGGCGAACTCGATCGCGTAGAAGATGAGTTCTTCGAAACTTCACGCCTGGTTGCCGATAATTTCGAGCTCCGCAAGGCGCTCGTAAGTGTTGGTTCAACTGAGGCCAAGTCAGCGTTAATCGCTGAAGTACTTGGCAAGAAGGCATCTGCCTCAACAATCAAGATCGCTAGCGCACTTGTTGCCTCCCTTCGCGGACGCAGCATCGAAGCAGCCTTCGCTGATTACCTCTTTGGTTTGGCAAATCGTCGCAACCGCTTAATCGCAGTTGTGCGTACAGCAACTGCTCTAACTGATGCACAGTCAAAGCGACTTGCAACAGTTCTTGAGAAGAACGTCGGTCAGCCAATCCGCATTAACGTACAAATCGACCCAACAATTCTGGGTGGAGTTTCAATCAAGTTCGCAGATGAGTTAGTCGATGGAAGCGTTGTAAACCGCCTGGCAAATGCTGGGCGTGCACTAGTTGGTCAGTCAGCGTAAGAAAAAAAGTAACAAATCAGTAATAGAGAAGATTTAAGAAGAAACGAAAAAGGGAGAACGACATGGCAGAGCTCAAGATCCAACCGAATGAAATTCGGGATGCCTTAGCGAATTTCGTTAAGTCATACGATCCAGGCGCCGCAGCTCGCGACGAAGTAGGAACAGTTAGCCAGGCAGGCGATGGAATCGCTCGCGTTGAGGGACTTCCTTCAACAATGGCAAACGAACTTCTACAGTTCGAGAACGGAACACTAGGTCTTGCACTTAACCTCGATGTGCGCGAGATCGGTGTTGTTATTCTCGGAAGTTACGCAGGAATTGAAGAAGGAACATCAGTACGCGGTACTGGTGAAATTCTTTCTGTACCAGTTGGTGATGGCTTCTTGGGTCGCGTTGTTGATCCACTTGGTCGCCCAATTGATGGCAAGGGTGAAATCAAACCTGACGCACGCCGTGCACTTGAACTACAGGCTCCCTCTGTAGTTGAGCGCCAGCCAGTTAAGGAACCACTTGCAACAGGTATTAAGGCGATCGATGCGATGACAGCGATTGGTCGCGGACAGCGCCAGTTGATCATCGGTGATCGTCAGACCGGAAAGACTGCAGTTGCGGTAGATACGATCATTAACCAGCGCGAAAACTGGCTAACTGGCGATAAGAAGAAGCAAGTTAAATGTATCTACGTTGCAATTGGTCAAAAGGGTTCAACGATCGCATCTGTTAAGGGCGCACTCGAAGAAGCTGGCGCAATGGAGTACACAACAATCGTCGCGTCCCCTGCATCAGACCCAGCGGGCTTCAAGTACCTCGCTCCTTACACCGGTTCTGCAATTGGTCAGCACTGGATGTACAAGGGCGAGCACGTTCTAATTGTTTTCGATGATTTATCAAAGCAAGCTGAGGCTTATCGTTCAGTCTCACTTCTACTTCGTCGTCCACCAGGCCGCGAAGCGTACCCAGGAGATGTTTTCTACTTACACTCACGTTTGCTAGAACGTTGCGCAAAGCTTTCTGATGAACTCGGTGGCGGTTCAATGACTGGCCTTCCAATCATTGAAACAAAGGGAAATGACGTTTCTGCGTTCATTCCTACCAACGTTATTTCTATTACAGATGGTCAGTGCTTCCTTGAAACAGATCTCTTCAACGCAGGCGTTCGCCCAGCGATCAACGTAGGTGTATCTGTTTCTCGCGTTGGTGGTTCTGCACAGACAAAGGCGATGAAGAAGATCGCTGGTCGTCTGCGTCTTGATCTCGCACAGTTCCGTGAACTCGAAGCCTTCGCTGCTTTCGGTTCTGACCTAGATGCGGCATCAAAGGCTCAACTCGAGCGCGGTGCACGTATGGTTGAACTTCTAAAGCAAGGTCAGTACTCACCTTATTCACTAGAGCGTCAGATTGTTTCAATCTGGGCCGGAACTTCAGGAGAACTTGATTCTGTTGCAGTTGCTGATATCCGTCGCTTTGAATCTGAACTTCTCGACTTCATCGGTCGCGAACGTAAAGATATCTTCACCGTAATTTCAGAGACCAAGATGCTCGAAGATGACACCGTTGCCAAGATGAAGACAGCAGTTGCTGACTTCAAGAAGCAATTCAAATCTTCTGCTGCAGGAATCGTTAACGATGCACCTGCTGAAGCACTTGATTCAGAAGGCGCTGAAGCGATCACAAAGTTTGTGCCACCGGCGGTGAAGAAGTAACCCATGGGCGCTCAACTACGCATATATCGCCGACGGATGAGATCCGTTAAGGCGACTAAGAAAATTACGAAGGCTATGGAGTTAATCTCTGCCTCTCGTATTGTCAAAGCACAGCAACGCGTTGCTGCTTCGACTCCATATGCAAATGAGTTGACCCGTGCCGTATCCGCTGTTGCTAGCTTCTCTTCAACAAACCACCCATTGACTACACCTTCTGAAAACCCAAAGCGCGCAGCGATTTTAATTATCTCTGCCGACCGCGGTATGGCTGGTGCTTATTCAAATAACGCGATCAAGGAAGGCGAACAACTCGCCGCCATGATCCGTGAACGTGGTCTTGAAGTTTCTAACTATCTTGTAGGTCGCAAGGCGGTTAACTATTACAAGTTCCGCAACCGCGATATCGCAGGTTCTTGGTCAGGTTTTTCAGATAACCCAACATATGAGAACGCTAAAGAAGTTGCCGAAGCTTTGATTGCTGCATTCATTGCAGATGCTCAAACCGATAACGCTGGCGTGGATGAAATCCATATCATCTTTACCGAGTTCAAATCAATGTTGACTCAAAATGCAATGGCCAAGCGCATGTTGCCACTGGAAGTTATTGAGAGCGATACACCAGCACCATCTGGCTTGCTTCCAATGTACGAGTTCGAACCAAATGCAGGTGAAGTACTTAACGCACTTCTTCCTCGCTATATCGAAGCCCGAATCTTCAACGCGATGTTGCAATCAGCTGCTTCCGAGCATGCTGCTCGCCGTCGCGCTATGAAGTCAGCGACTGACAACGCTGATGATTTAATCAAGTCGCTAACCCGACTTGCGAACGCGGCTCGTCAGGCCGAAATTACCCAAGAAATCAGTGAAATTGTGGGCGGCGCAGACGCGTTAGCCTCAGCTAGTGCAGGGAGTGAATGATGTCATCAACAGGTAAAGGCCGCGTTGCCCGAGTTATTGGACCGGTCGTGGATATTGAATTCCCAGCGGATTCAATGCCATCGATCTTTAACGCGCTCCACGTAGAGACCACCATGAGTGGCACTACTCGTACCTTGACCCTTGAAGTTGCACAACACATTGGTGACAACCTTGTGCGCGCAATTTCTATGCAGCCAACAGACGGAATGGTCCGTGGCGCAGAGGTAACAGATACCGGAGCAGCTATCTCAGTGCCAGTCGGTGACGTTACAAAGGGCCACGTCTTTAACACACTTGGCGAATCACTCGATGTTCCAACATCATCACTTGATATTAAAGAGCGTTGGCCAATCCACCGCGATGCACCAGCATTCGATCAACTCGAGTCAAAAACCGAAATGTTCGAGACTGGTATCAAAGTTATCGACCTTCTAACACCTTATGTAAAGGGTGGAAAGATCGGTCTCTTCGGTGGTGCAGGTGTTGGTAAGACTGTTCTTATCCAGGAAATGATCTACCGCGTAGCGGAAAACTTCGGTGGTGTATCTGTATTCGCCGGCGTTGGAGAACGTACTCGCGAAGGTAACGACTTGTTCCTGGAAATGACCGAAACCGGCGTTATCAATAAGACAGCCTTGGTCTTTGGTCAGATGGATGAGCCACCTGGCACGCGTCTTCGCGTTGCTCTTTCAGCGCTAACCATGGCTGAGTACTTCCGCGATGTTCAGAAGCAGGATGTATTGCTCTTCATCGACAATATCTTCCGCTTTACTCAGGCAGGTTCTGAAGTATCAACACTTCTCGGCCGTATGCCATCTGCTGTGGGTTACCAGCCAACACTTGCAGATGAAATGGGTCAGTTGCAGGAGCGCATTACTTCAACTCGTGGTCACTCAATTACATCTATGCAGGCAATTTACGTTCCTGCAGATGACATTACCGACCCAGCCCCACACACAACTTTCGCGCACTTAGATGCAACAACAGTGTTGTCTCGTCCGATCTCAGAGCTTGGTATCTACCCAGCTGTGGATCCACTTGACTCAACATCACGCATCTTGGATCCACGCTATATCGGTGAGCACCACTTCCGTGTTGCAAACCGCATTAAGCAGATCTTGCAGCGTTATAAGGATCTACAGGACATCATCGCAATTCTCGGTATCGATGAATTGTCAGAAGATGACCGCGTACTAGTTGGTCGCGCACGTCGCATCCAGCGCTTCTTGTCACAGAACACATTCGTTGCGAAGGTCTTTACTGGTATCGACGGTTCATTCGTTCCGCTATCAGAGACAATCTCAGCCTTTGAAGCACTAGCTGATGGCAAGTACGACCACCTTCCAGAACAAGCATTCTTCATGTGCGGTGGCCTCGACGATGTCGAGCGCAGAGCTGCAGAGTTAG
Organism: Candidatus Planktophila lacus; assembly: GCF_002288325.1. Lineage (NCBI taxonomy): Bacteria > Bacillati > Actinomycetota > Actinomycetes > Candidatus Nanopelagicales > Candidatus Nanopelagicaceae > Candidatus Planktophila > Candidatus Planktophila lacus. Next base: position 274,496 of record NZ_CP016780.1, read on the forward strand.
CGAAGAGCTAATCACATGGCACTTAACGTCGAACTAGTATCGCCAACACAACAGGTGTGGTCCGGGCAGGCAACTTTCGTTTCTGCTCGCACAACTGAAGGAGACCTCGGTGTCCTTCCAGATCACGCACCTTTGTTTGGCGTACTAGTCGACGGTGCCGTGAGCATCAAAGCAGTCGATGGAACGACGAAGGAATTCAACGTACAGGGCGGCTTCTTATCTGTCGCTAACAATCGCGTTTCGATACTTACAGAAACGGTCGGTTAGTTTCAAAAATTTCAGCTTCAGAAACATGAAAAGCAAAGGCACAGTTTCTTACACTGAAATTTTTTACTAAGTCCTCGGTTATTCGCGGGTGACGTTGGCGCCAAGTGCGCGAAGATCTTCAGCGAAATTTGGATAGCCGCGATCGATGTGGAATGCGCCATCGACGGTGGTTTCACCTTCGGAGACAAGAGCCGCAAGAACTAGTCCGGCGCCGGCGCGGATATCAGTCGCTTCAACGGGTGCACCAGATAGCTGTGGAATACCAGTTATGGAGGCGTGTTTTCCGTCAACGGTTACGTGTGCGCCAAGGCGTGCGAGTTCGTTTACAAACATAAAGCGTGATTCAAAGACATTTTCGGTGACCATGGAATGGCCGTCGGCGATTGCGTTCATTGCGATGATAAATGGCAAGAGATCGGTGGCAAATCCTGGATAGGGAAGTGTTGCAACATCTGTTGCACGTGGACGTTGGTTCATCTGCACACGAATGCCGTCGGCAGTTGAGGTAATGATTGCGCCAGCATGCGCTAACTTTTCGAGCATAACTTCCATATGGTCAGCGCGACCACCATGAATTGTGATGTCGCCTTGGGTCATCGCAGCGGCAAATGCCCATGTGCCGGCGATGATGCGATCAGTAATTGTGGTGTGATCAGTTGGGTTTAACTTAGAAACACCAGTGATCTTAATTAGCGGTGAACCAAGTCCTTCAATCTTTGCGCCCATTGAGATTAAGAATTCACCCAGATCAACTAAATCAGGTTCGCGCGCTGCGTTATCGATCGTTGTTATGCCCTTTGCCAGAACGGCAGCGGTCATTAAGTTTTCAGTAGCGCCAACGCTTGGGAAATCTAATTCGATAGTGGCGCCAGTTAAACCGTTAGGTGCTTCGGCGATTACATAACCATGTTCGACGTGAGCGGTTGCACCGAGTGATTCGAGGCCTTTAATGTGAAAATCTAAACCGCGTGAACCAATCGCATCACCGCCAGGAAGTGCGACTTCGGCTTTGCCGACGCGAGCAACCAGTGGGCCAAGTACATTGATAGATGCGCGCATCTTGCGCACGAGATCGTAATCGGCGCGATGTGCTGGCGCTTCGGGAACGGTAATTGAGAGATTAGAACCATCGCGTGAAACTTCACATCCCAGGCGCTTTAGTAAATCGGCCATGATGTCTACGTCGGCGATATCCGGAACGTTGCGGATCGTTGATGTGCCAACGGCCAATAGCGAGGCCGCCATCAGCTTTAGGACAGAATTCTTAGCGCCAGTGACCGTTACTTCGCCCTTTAGGCTGCATCCGCCGACGATGCGAAAGCGATCGTTGGTCGAACCTTGCGAAGATGCCATATCCGAAGTCTACTTATAGGCTAGGGCCATGGTTAATTTAACGCGTATTTACACCAAGACAGGCGATGACGGATCTACCTCCCTCGGAGATATGAGCCGAACTTCCAAGAACGATTCACGCCTTGAGGCATATGCCACCGTTGATGAAGCAAATTCAACAATCGGAGTTGTTATTGCAACCGACGAACTCAGCGATGATATTCGCGCGCTTTTAGTTCGTATCCAAAACGATCTCTTCGATGTCGGAGCTGACCTCTGTACGCCAGTTGTAGATTCACCAGCATTTGAACCGTTGCGTGTTCTGGAATCTCAGATTACATTTCTGGAAGAGCAGATCGATAAGTACAACGCAGATCTGCAACCACTTCGTTCTTTCGTATTGCCATCAGGAACTCCTGCAGCCGCACATTTGCATGTAGCGCGCACTGTTGTTCGCCGTGCAGAGCGTCGCACCTGGGCAGCAATCCATGGTTTCGGTACAGGTGTGAATCCACTGACTGCTAAATATTTAAATCGTTGCTCTGATCTTCTCTTCGTTTTGGCGCGCGTTGCCAATAAGGAAATCGGCGATCAACTTTGGGTACCCGGAGCAAACCGCTAACTTTTTAGAACTGCGCGCGCTATCTTTTCATCGCGTTCAAAGACATATAAACGAGGTCCATCTTTAGTTTGGGCCAAGTTTGCCTTTATCTCTGCGGTGGCAAGCTTTAAGCGCAGCAGCTCGCCTTCGATGTAGTTATTTGGTGATGCGATAACAACTAGCGCGCCGTAATCATCTTCACCGCCAACTTTTGGTGTGCGCTCGACAACAGATTTTCCACGCTTAAATGCCCAACGCAGAATTAGCGAGAGAATTGCTACGGCAAAGAAACCGCCGAAACTAGATAGAAAGAGCCCGTTATTGATTCCGCCGAGCATCGCTAATTTGCGCTTACTTGGTAATCAGTATTTGGAAGCGGTCCTGATGGATCGCCTTGGTTGCAATCCACATTGATATTGGAAACTATCTGGCCGGCACCAATTGGTTCAGTTGTAACCAAGAGAACGGTCACCACTTGCTGAGGGGCGCTACGTCCCACATCTGCAATGATTTTTCCGAAGGTTTTAGTAGTGCGATTCTCAGGTGAAGTTGCACCAACCACATCGGCGGTAACTCTCCACCAACGACAACCTGTTTCGGCTGCTACTAAGACAGCTCCACAAGTGAATTGTGTACAGGATTTAACCTGCGAAGCCAGCGCTGATTTGGCCGAGAGAAGCCCCACCAACTCTTTTGCATTTGGAACCTTTAGATACAACTTAGTTTCACCCAATGGATCGGTCTTAAAGCCAACTGGCGGCCACTTCGGTGATGGAGAAGGTAACTTCTTAGCAACTTTCTTTTTCTTCTTTACCGGGGCTTTCTTTACTGGAGCCTTCTTTACCGGCGCTTTCTGAGTGGCACTCGCCTTCGGTGTTGGCGTAGGGCTTTTAGTTGCCGCAATAGTGGAAGTCAGCGAGAGCGATAGAAAGAGCACTGAGAAGATTGCAACTAACTTAATTCTCATCGCTCTTGCTCCCATTTAAAGGTTTTGATCGAAATCACTAAACCGGCGATTAACCACGCCAGAATAATCCAGAAAGTACGGCCGGTCTCCCAAGTACCGGCAACTTCTTGCGCAGCAAATGAATCTGGCAGGAATACCGAACGCATACCTTGGGTCATCCACTTAAGTGGGAAGATCGCAGCGACTTGCTGCATCCAGCCTGGCAAATCTGTGAAGACAAAGAAGACTCCGCTAAAGAATTGCAGAATGATTACTACAGGTGAGACAACTGCAGATGCGCCGCGACCGCTCTTAGGAATGACAGAGAAGGCAATGCCGAGCGCAGTTGATGCGGCGCTTCCCAAGATGATCAACCAAGTAAAGGTCAACCACTTTGCCGGATCAGTTGGAAGATTTACCCCGAAGAATAAGACACCTGCAATAAGAAGCAGTGCTACTTGAATAACCATAGTTACAAATACAACGATTGATTTACCTATGAAATAACTTGATGCTGGCATCGGAGTGCCACGCAAGCGTTTTAGCGTTCCAAAATCACGTTCTACGGGAATCATGATTGCAAGCTGTTGGAAGCCAGTGTTAACAAGGCCCGATGCGATCATTCCGGCAACAAAGTACTGACTAAAAGTTACGCCATCAGTAAGTTCGTTGGTAAAGACTGAACCAAAGATAGCGAGCAACATAATTGGAAATGCCAGGGTAAAGACCACGGATTCGCGCTGGCGCATAAATTGTTTAACTTCCAGGCCACCGCGCGCAATACCAATTGCTAAGGCGCTGGGTACTTTATTGGTCTGCACTTTATTCGCTGACATCGGCGCCTCCAATCATTTCTAGGTATATATCTTCAAGTGAAGCGCGCTTGACGGTGAGTTCAGGGATCTCATCTTTATAAGTCTCGGTGAGTTTACGAATGAGTGCGGTTGGATTATCGGTGCGCTCAGTTTGAATACCGTTGGCACCCTTCCAAGAAACTGTGGCAAGTGATGTAGCACGGCCACCCAACAGAGCAGGGGTTGCAACTTCGATGATCTTGCCTTGATTAATCACGGCAACTCGATCAGCTAGCGCTTCAGCCTCATCTAGATAATGGGTAGTAAGCAAGATTGTTGCGCCAGACTTTCGCAGATCTTGAATCAGCGCCCAGAATGCGCGACGCGCTTCAGGATCAAAGCCGGTTGTCGGTTCATCTAGAAAGAGAAGTTCGGGGGATCCGATAAATCCGAGCGCTACATCAAGGCGGCGGCGTTGTCCGCCAGAGAGCGTTCTGATTAGCTCGCTAGATTTATCAGTTAATCCAACTGCGTTGATTACCTCATCAACACCGCGTGGATTTGAGTAGTACTTTGCAAAGTGTGCGACAGTTTCATAAACAGATAGGTCACCAGCATCGTTAGTTGATTGCAGAACTATGCCGATGCGGTTACGCCATTTACGGGCCTGCTCGCCTTTAACTCCGGGATCGGTGCCGAGCACTGAAACTTCACCACGGTCGCGATCGCGGAAGCCTTCTAGGATTTCCACGGTGGTCGTCTTACCTGCGCCATTTGGACCAAGAAGGGCAAATATCTCGCCGGGTTCGATAGTTAGATCGATACCGGCTACCGCCTTATTGGCGCCATAACTTTTTTCCAGGCCACGGACGGTAATCACGCTGCTCATATGGCAACCATGCCACATTCAGGGCAAAAGTGCGAGAAAATGAATCCATGAGCCCACGACGCAACTATCCAAAGGGGCGTCGCCCAAAGGATGAAGAGCGCGATATCGCGACCTCTAATCAAACTATCGAAGAACATACAGATGGCGATTTTATTGTTCGAAAGATCACCGGATCCAGTTCAAATAAACCTTATCGCTGTCCTGGTTGTGATCAAGTAATTCCAATGGCAACTCCGCACACTGTTGCATGGATGATCGGTGATGAAGATGGTCGTCGCCATTGGCACAATGCATGTTGGGCAAAGCGCAATAATCGCAAGCCAAATACAGAGCGCACACGTAATGCGCCGCGCTTCTAATTGACTTTAGAAATTAGCCCAAGCGGCCGTTAAGTAAGCGCGTCAAGGTAACAATCAACTTATCGTTTCCTTTAGTGCGTTTAAAGCTAGTGAATGCAATTGGTAATTGGAATCGCGCGCGAACAACGGTGCGCGGGTAGGTAAATTCAAGAATTCCTTCTGGGCCATGGATACGTCCGTAACCACTATCTTTCACGCCACCAAATGGCACTGAAGCAATTGCTGCAAATGAAATAGTTGAGTTAATGGCAACCATTCCGCAATGCAATTGGCGGGCAATCTTCTTGCCTTGACGTTTAGACCAGATAGATGAGCCAAGCCCGTATCTAGAGGCGTTAGATAACGCGATCGCTTCAGCCATTGATTTCACGCGATTGATCGCGATAGTTGGCCCAAAGGTTTCTTCCAACATCGCTGTGGAATTTTCAGGAACATCGAGCAAGATAACTGGTTCAACGAACGGCGCTTTAACTGAATCTGAGCCACCGAGTGCAACCTTGGCACCCTTAGCGATCGCATCATCGATATGTCCTTGAATAACGTTTATCTGCGAAGGCATTGTTGCAGGCCCGTAGTTGCCAACTCCGGGAGCGCCCGGGTGAATTGATTTAGCAACCTTGATCGCTTCTTCAATAAATTTATCGGCCACCTTTTCATGAACATATACGCGCTCTGCACCGATACATGTTTGCCCAGCGTTAGACATGGAAGACCAGATAGTGGCATCAGCTGCGCGCTTGATATCGGCATCTTCAGCAACGATTACTGGATCTTTGCCACCACATTCGAGAACAACTGGTGTCATATTTGCAGCACATGCTGCAGCAACTAACTTGGCGGTGCGAGTAGAACCAGTGAACGCCAATTTATCGACGCCACTTTCGCATAAATCTTTTCCGGTAGCGCCAAGACCTGTAACGCAGGTGAAGATGTCGGCAAATGGTGCAACTTCTGCAAAAGTCTTAGCCAGTATCGCGCCAACACCTGGTGTGTATTCACTTGGCTTAAAGACAACGGTATTTCCAGCAGCGAGTGCGTAGGAAATAGATCCCATTGGCGTAAAGATTGGATAGTTCCAAGGGCCAATCACACCGACTACTCCAACTGGAGAACGTTCCACAGTTGCTGACATATTTGCCATAAGTGCGCCAGGAGAACGATGTGATGTGCGCATTGCATCTTCAGCATGACGCGCTGCCCAACCTAAGTGGCCAACTGCAAGGGATGCCTCAAGTTTGGCATCGCTAACTGGCTTTCCAGTCTCTCTCGATACAAGTTCGGCAATTTCATCAAGTTGTGAAATAAGTAAGTTGCTCCACTTAAGCAATACTTTACGGCGACCCTTGAATCCCAAATCCTGCCAAGCGCTCGATGCGCTGCGAGCTGCAGCAACCGCGCTAAAGACAGTCTCGCGATCTGCGATTGGATAATTGGCGATTACCTCACCAGTAACTGGATAGTGCGAGGCAAATGTATTGGCAGATGCGTTTGTAGAAGTGGACATAGGGAAAGACTAGACTCTCCTGCATGTTGCAGCCAGTACGTCCAAGCACAGTTCTACCGGCGCTGCGCACTCCATTTATCGTTACAACAAGCGATGGCCAAACGCTGATTGGCGAAAGCGCTGCGCCGCTTGATCGTTACGCCGGCGCAATCCTTTGCTTACATCCCTTGCCGACAGCAGGCGGCATGATGGACAGCCATGTTTATAAGAAGGCTGCTAATCGCTTGCCAGATATGGCTGGCATAGCAGTTGTTCGTTTCAATACTCGCGGAACAATAAGTGAAGCAGGTAGCAGCACCGGAACATTTGATAACGGTGGCTTAGAAAAATTCGATGTCGAAGCGATGATGACCTACTGCTTAGATACTTTGAAGTTAGAGAATGTCTGGGTAGTCGGATGGTCGTTTGGAACTGATTTAGCGCTTCGACATGCAAAAGACCCACGAATCACGGGTTTAATTCTTTTATCACCGCCACTTCGCACATCTGAAGTTAGCGATCTTGAGTATTGGGCAAAAGATGGACGTCGCGTTATTGCACTGGTTCCCGAATTTGATGATTACCTGCAACCACCAGAAGCGATTGAAAGATTCAAACCGTTGACTCAAATAGAAATAATTCCTGTTGCTGGTGCGAAACATCTCTGGGTAGGAGAGCCTGCTGTCCACACCGTTTTGAGTGAGATAACTAAAGTGATTGCGCCAGAGCGCTTGCCGCTGCCTACTGAGATTTAAGAGTTATCTGCGCGCGGGAAGACGACTTCATCAAGGATCAAGATCACTGATGCAGCAATTGGCACAGCAAGTAATCCGCCGATTAGGCCAAGAAGTGATGAACCAATTAGCGCGGAGATGATGGTTACTGCGCCAGGAAGAGCAAGAGTGCGCTTCATGATTCGTGGTGTCACTACGTAATTTTCAACTTGTACATAAACAACGTATGCCAGAAATGCTATTAAGCCAATTGATACCGATTGGGTTAGGGCAATGATTGTCACGACGGAGCAACCTATGAAATGGCCAATGAGTGGAATCAAACCACAGACCAAAACAATCATCGCAATTGCAATTGGTGATGGAAGTGCCAAAACAAGCGAAAGGGCAAAGACAAATGTTGCAGCCATAAATGCAATTGCAATTTGGCTTCCAACGAATGATCCCACTCTAGAAATAACTGCATTAACAAGAAGCGTTAATCGTTCTCTGCGGCTAGCAGGTGCGAAGCGCACTCCGAGTTCAACCATTTGTGGAAGGGAGGTAATGAAGTAGAGGGTCAGAATTAGAATTGTTAGAGCAGAGAAAGCACCTGAGAGGACAGACTTTCCAACACCAATCACGCCACCGAATGCAGAGATAATCAACGATCCATCCGCGGTGACTTCTTTTAATTGAGCCTGCAAAGTATCAATAATTCCGAATTGGTCATTTAAGTCTGCGATCGTCGCATTGTTTTCTAGATCAGCCAGTAAGGTCGGCGCCGAATTAATTAAGTTTGTGCCTTGTGAAAGTACGGGCGGAACGACCACGGCGATAAAGAAACCCGTGAAAAGAATTACTGAAACGAAAATAATGGCTACAGAATTAGTTCTAGAAAGACCACGCCGTTGAATCGCTACAACTGCCGGATTTAACCCTGTTGCTAAAAAGAGGGCTACGACAATCAAGACAAATATCTGGCTGGTACTGGCAAGTGCGCGCATCAAGACGATTGCGACTAAGGCTCCGAGCGTTGCGACAAATCCAAAATAGAACGGATGTGATCTATCTATCGGATTTCCTTGAGTACCAAAATCTGTTGGTGCAGTGTTTGCCTTAGGTTTACGTTTGATGCGATCTGCTATTGCCATGTGACCTATTCTAAAGCGATATCCTTCATACATGGCGTTACGCATTACGGGATTAGGCGAAGAAATCGCCGCCGTTACTGGCTTGCCTTGGCATATTAATTTGGAGGAGTGGCCGGAAGATCCAGCGCTGACCGAAAAGCGCGGTATTTCCAGACATATCGTTCGCTTGGTTCGATCCACCGATGATCCGGATGCGGAAGTCTATGCAGTTAAAGAGACGGTCTCTGAATTCGCAAACCGCGAATATAAAGCGCTGCGCGAACTGGCACACCTCGGAGCACCAAGCGTTCAGCCGATCGCTGTTATTGAAGGCCGTACTGACGAAGCAAGCGAAGAACTTCCTTGTGCGCTGGTAACTCGCTTCTTGCCATACTCATTGCCATATCGCGTTCTGCTTAGCGGTAAAGATGTGACTGCAAATGACATCACGATGATGGCCAACGCTTTAGCTCTATTGCTGGTGCAGTTGCACTTACTTGGCTTCTGGTGGGGCGATTGCTCGCTTTCCAATACTTTATTCCGCCGCGATGCGGAAGCCTTTGCCGCTTACTTAGTTGATGCTGAAACTGGCGAATTTCAAAAGACATTAAGCGATGGACAGCGCGAACATGATTTAGAGATCGCGCACTTTAACGTTGCCGCTGAACTTGAAGATTTAGCTCTCTCTGGCGTTCTATATCCTGGCATGGATCCGATCCGCGCTAGCGAGGCGGTAATCAAGCGTTATCACCGAATCTGGAAAGCGCTTAAGGAGCGTCAGGTTCTAGATCCAAAAGATCGTCACGCCGTCGAACGCGCGATGCGTCAGCTACATGATCTCGGGTTTGCGGTAGATGAAGTCTCGGTTTCTCTAGATGGTGAGTCACAAAAACTTTACTTCCAGCCAAAACTTGTGGCACCTGGATATCACCGCAATCGTTTGCGCGAGTTAACTGGACTCGAAACTGAAGCGCTGCAAGCAAAGCGCTTGTTGGCATCTCTTGATCGCTTCCGGGGCCGTGAAGAAAGTCCGAAACCACCTATGCAAGATTCCGCACGTCGTTGGCTAAATGAAACTTATATGCCGATCGTTGTGATGATTCCTGATAATTTAAAGGGCCGAATCGAAGAAGCACAGTTCTTCCATGAAGTTTTAGAGCATCGCTGGTATTTAAGTGAGCGTGAAGGCCATGATGTTGGGCTAACCTTTGCAGCACAGTCATATATTGAAGATGTACTGCCATTTCGTCGTGATTCTGGAGTAGAAGCGGAGGCGCAAGCATGACGCTTCCTCCTAACTTTGGACGCGCAGTTGATCTGAGTTCACTCGGAAAACCAAAGCCTGAGGCTGCAGGGCCTATGCCCGGCATTGAGATAACCCCTGAGAATTTAACTAATGAATTCCTCTCACTATCAAAAGCCAAACCCGTTGTACTAATTTGTTGGTCACCTCGTTCACCTGAATCACAAGAGGTCGTAGCAATCCTTGGAAAGTTAGCGTTAGCAGATCAGGGCAGTTGGGTACTTGGTCGCGTTGATGTCGATGCTCAACCACAAGTTGCACAAGCTTTGCAGACGCGTGCGGTGCCCTTTGCTGTTGCAATCATCAATGAGCAAATGGTTCCGCTCTTTGAGCAGCCTTATCCAGAAGAACAGATCCGGATGGTTATCGATAAAGTCTTGGCGTTAGCTACTGAGCAAGGCGTGGGTGGCGCACCTGCTGAAAAGATTGAACCCGAAGAGGAAGAAGCAATTGCTGCTCTAGATGCCGGTGATTACGCCAAGGCAGAAGCGGCATATAAGAAGTTATTAGCGCGCAAACCAAATGATAACTTTGCCATTCTGGGCCTTGCGCAGACGCAGTTGATGGCGCGTACTGATGGAATTGATGGCGCCAAAGTAATGAAGGATGCTTCGGCTCAGCCAGACGATATCGCCATTCAATTGCAATGTGCCGATATTGAAATAGTTAGCGGATATCTGGAGCCAGCCTTTGCGCGGTTGCTACGTTTGATTCCACTCTTTGATGGCGCTGAGAAGAAGTTAGTTAAGGATCGCCTCATCGAGTTATTCGCTCTAGTAGATCCAGCTGATCCACGAGTCATCAAGGCGCGCGCTGCGTTAGCGAATGCGCTTTTCTGATGCGCACTATTTCTCCTAAATCTGAAACTTTTCAACTTCAACTTCTCTTCTTCGTCTTTGCCATCTTCATCATGGCTTGGGTTCCTAGATTTCCTGAAGTTAAAGCCAATCTTGGGCTAAGTAATGGGCAATTCGGAACGCTGATTAGTACAGGCACTTTAGGCGCACTTGCCAGCCTTTTCTTAACCGGCCATATCGTGCACAAGTTTGGTACCAAGATTGTGATTCTGGCCAACACTTTCTTGATGTCTGCGGCGCTAATTTCAATTGTGCAGACTAAATCTCCAACGCTATTTTTGATCTTTAATGTGATTTTAGGCTGGGGTATTTCGGGATATCACATCGCCGTAAATGCTCAAGCCTTCAATTCCATTGAGCGCGTTAAGGGACTCACGATCGCTCGACTGCATGGCATGTGGGCCCTTGGAGCACTCACCACCGCTGTTCTATCTGGACTTATCGTTAGCTATGTTGGTTTAGCGCTTCATATTGGTGGAGTCGCTGTGATCATGGCGGTGTTGATTTTTATTTCGGTTAATAAGTTAAATCCCGTGTTAGTGAAACCAAATGAGGATAGTGAAGAACATTTACCTATTCGCACCTTGTTCACATCATTTAGAGTCGACTGGCTCGTTAGCGGTGGCCTGCTATGCGCAGTCTTCTTAGAGTTTGCCACTGGTGACTGGTCTGCAATTTTCACAAAAGAACGTATCGGCGTGAGCGCAGGGCTTGCAGCGCTGCCTTATATCTTCTTTATGATTGCGATGATCGCCGGACGACTCGGTGCAAATCGCCTAAGCCAGATATTTCATATCCATCACACCGTGAGATTTTTATCTTTCGCCGGTGGAACTGGTTTTATCGTCTTCTTAGCGCTTGCTGTAAATATTCCAAGTGAACATAAATACTGGGCGCTGCTGGCAACTTGTCTGGCTTTCACATTTGCTGGCGCCGGATCTTCGCTGCTTGCTCCAACTTTTTATACCGCTGGCAATCGACGCTCAGCGCTACCGAGCGCAGTAGTTGTTGGACAGATGGGCGTTGTAAACAATACGGCGGTTTTTATCCTCAAAGCCTGCGTGGCTTGGACAGCAGAGTTTTCAGGATCTCTGGCAATTGCTTTGGTAATCCCTGCGCTGATGTTGATTGCAACTGCCTTTTTCGCAAAAGTACTTAAAGTAGATTAAACGCGCTCGAGCCAGACTGTAGAAAGTGGCGGGACTCGGAAAGTCCGCTTTAAATCTGTATCTACATCAACGGCAAATGAGTCATTCGCGATTCCACTACCTCCAAAGGCAATGGCATCGGTATTTAGAATTTCACGCCACACACCGGCAGTTGGTAGCGGCAGTTGGTAGCTCTCATGCGGTACTGGTGAGAAGTTAGTTATACAAACAAGTGGCTTTCCATCATCAGACCAGCGGGTAAAGGCCAAGACATTGCTTGCACCATCATCGCCAACCAGCCAGGAGAAACCTTCCGGGCTTGTATCTTTCTGCCAAAGCGCAGGTTGTGATTTATAGATGGCATTTAACTCGGCAACAACTTTCTGCACCCCGTTATGTTCGGCAAATTCAGTTAAATACCACTGCAGACCAGCGCTCTCACTCCACTCGTCATTTTGTGCAAATTCAGATCCCATAAAGAGCAACTTCTTACCTGGGTGGGCCCACATAAATCCATAGAGAGCACGAAGCGTTGCTAGCTTCTGCCAGCGATCACCCGGAAACTTATTTACTAATTGGCCCTTACCGTGAACAACTTCATCGTGGGAAAGCGGAAGCATAAAGTTTTCAGACCACGCATAAAGAATTGAGAAAGTAATCTCGTTATGGTGATAGACGCGGTGAATTGGATCGTGCTGCAAATATTCCAAGGTGTCGTGCATCCAACCCATATTCCATTTAAAACCAAAGCCCAGACCGTTTGAAGAAGTCTCCTTGGTGACACCCGGCCACGCCGTTGATTCTTCAGCGATCATCATGATGCCGGGATGAGTTTTATATGCAGTCGATGTTGCTTCCTGCAAAAGCTGAACTGCTTCGAGGTTTTCGCGACCCCCAAATTTATTCGGCAGCCATTCGCCCTCTTTACGCGAGTAATCAAGGTAGAGCATTGAAGCAACGGCATCCACACGAAGGCCATCGATGTGGAACTCGGTAAGCCAATAAAGAGCGCTAGCAACTAAGAAATTACGCACTTCATTGCGACCGAAGTTGAAGATCAAGGTGCCCCAGTCAGGGTGTTCACCTAGACGCGGATCGGCATGCTCATAAAGTGCTGTGCCATCGAATTTCGCAAGCGCCCATTCATCTTTGGGGAAGTGCGCAGGAACCCAATCCAGGATTAGGCCAATACCCGCAGCATGAAGCGCATCTACTAAGAATTTAAATTCATCAGGGGATCCAAAGCGCGAAGTCGGTGCAAAGAAGGAAGTTACTTGGTAACCCCAAGAAGGTCCATATGGATGCTCGGTAACTGGCAAGAATTCCACGTGGGTAAAGCCTTGTTCTGTTACATAGCTAACGAGTTCGGTCGCTAGTTCGCGATAGGAAAGCCCTAACTTCCAAGAGCCTAAGTGGACTTCGTAGACTGCTACTGGGCTGCGCCAAGGTTCAAATTTAGAACGCTCAGCAATCCATTTTGAATCTTGCCATTGATAATTTGATTCGTTAACAATCGATGCGGTGTGTGGGGGAGTCTCAGTTTGGCGGGCAAGTGGATCAGCATGATCTACCCAGCGACCGTCGATGCCGCAGATGGCAAACTTGTATTTAACTCCTGCACCGATATCTGCAATAAAGATCTCCCAGATACCAGATGAACCTAAGCGAATCATGGGATGGGTGTTCTTATCCCAGTAATTTAAATCGCTAATCAAACTAACTGCGTGGGCATTTGGCGCCCAAACGGTAAAGGCGGTTCCAAGTAGTTCACCATTTTGATCGCGCCTTACATGCGCGCCAAGGACTTCCCATAACTTCTCATGGCGACCTTCTGCAAGTAGATGAAAATCTAGCTCGCCGAGTGTGGAGTTAGGATTTAAAAATGTGGCGGGCGCTATGTAGATCTCTTCCTTTGCGTCTTTACTCTTACCGAAGAGCTTCTGGAAGAAAGACATGATCTGAGGTTAGAGCCTTACCTGGCAAATGTGTGCAACTTTGCCAGTTGGTCTTGCTGGATCAAGGCGGATAAAGGTATCTGGGCTCCATGTAAAGCTCCGGTTATCCAGTAAATCTTTGACCTCGAATGAATGTGCCGCAATTCCGAGCGCCTTCATATCCCAATGAACTGTGGTCTCTTGGGCATATGTTGGATCAAGATTTACGACCACCAAAATCAAATCATCACCGGTGCGCTTGGAATAAGCGATGATCGAATCAGAATCGGTGTGATGAAAGCGCAGATTGCGAAGTTGCAGCAACGTCGGGTGCGCGCGACGGATCTGGTTTAACTGAGTAATAAAGGGTGCCAGGGTTATGCCTTTTTTAGCCGCTCCATCCCAGTCACGTACCTTAATCTCGTACTTCTCGGAATCTAAATACTCTTCGCCACCTTCTTTAAAGCGGCGGTGCTCATAGAGTTCATAGCCGGCATACATTCCCCAAGATGGCGTAAGCGTTGCCGCCAGCACTGCACGAAGTGCAAACATTGCAGGGTTTCCAGATTGCAAATGGAAAGGCAAGATATCTGGAGTGTTCACCCAGAAGTTTGGTCTAAAGAATGCGCTGGTCTCTTGCGAAACTTCACGTCCATATTCCATAAGTTCAGCCTTGCTAGTGCGCCATGTGAAATATGTATATGACTGATGGAAACCAGCTTTGCCAAGTGCGTGCATCATCGCTGGTTTGGTAAATGCTTCCGCGAGAAATACAACGTCTGGGCTTTCCTTGTAAATAACCGACATAACTTCTTGCCAGAAGTGAACCGGTTTGGTGTGGGGATTATCAACGCGGAAGATAGTTACACCTTTAGAAACCCATAAACGGATAATGCGCAGAACTTCAGCAAGAATTCCTGAGTAATCATTATCAAAGTTAATTGGATAGATATCTTGGTATTTCTTTGGGGGATTCTCGGCATAAGCGATCGTGCCGTCAGGGCGAGTTGTAAACCATTCAGGGTTTGATTTAACCCAAGGATGATCAGGTGATGCTTGTAGTGCTAGATCTAAAGCAATTTCCACGTTGTTCTTCTTGGCTATCGATACAAAGGTTTCAAAATCGGCCATAGTGCCAAGTGCTGGATTAATGGCATCGTGGCCACCTTCCACGTTTCCAATCGCCCAAGGCACACCTGGGTCGGTATCGCTGGGAGTTAAAGTGTTATTGCGCCCCTTGCGATGAGCGGTACCGATTGGATGAATCGGTGGCAGATAGAGAACATCAAAGCCCATTGCAGCAACGGCTGGAATTCGCTTGGCAGCAGTGGCAAAGTTTCCACTCGTTATTCGCCCGTGCGCATCAACAATCGCGCCTTCGCTGCGAGGAAAGAATTCATACCAAGCACCGACAAGTGCGCGATCACGATCTGCGCGAACTGGGATTAGCTCAGAACGGCTTACTAAACGGCGCAGTGGGTTTGCGGCAAAGTAGGCGCGAATTTCAGTGGTTGTTGCCTGAGAGAAACGATTGGCTGGTGCAAGTGAGGTATCGGTTAGCGCTTTGATTGCGGGAGAGAGCAACTTCTTTGCAGATGGATCTTCGTTTAGCTTCTCTTCGAATATTAACTTGCCGATGGTGCAGCAAAGTTCGGCATCGATATCGGCTGCGATCTTGATTTCAGAGTCATGTTCCCAAGTTGCGAAGGGATCATCAAAAGCTTCGATCGCATAATTGAATTCACCGCGCGCCGGAATTGTGATCGTTCCTTCAAAGCGATCGCCACCACGCCAGATTTCACGCATCGCATTGCGGGCAATCTCTTTACCTTTGTCATCAAATAACAGAGCATGCGCACCAAGTGCATCATGGCCTTCGCGAAAGATCGTTGCAGTAACTGCAATTACCTCACCCGCAACCGCCTTTACAGGAACTAACTCGCCTCCGAAATTAACCGCAGGAGAGATATCTGTAATGGGGATGCGAGTAATCAAGAGTTACCTCAGCCAGAGCCTTCGGTATTTCCCGGATCTGCAGCGTTGATGTCGTTGATCTGATACTTATTGATCGCTTCCTGAACCATGCTTGCCTTTACATCTCCGCTCTTAGCAAGAGCGGCAAGCGTTGCGATAACGATTGATTCGGCATCGACCTTGAAGTGGCGACGAAGTGCGCCGCGTGTATCGGATAGACCAAAGCCATCTGTGCCAAGTGAAGTGAAATCTTGGCTAACCCATGGTGCGATCTGATCTTGAACTGCGCGCATGTAATCACTAACTGCGATGACCGGACCTTCTGCGTTGGCAAGTTTCTTGGCAACGTATGCGGTGCGTTGATCAGATGGATTTAAGAAGTTGTGGCGATCTACCGCTAAACCATCGCGGCGTAGTTCGTTCCATGAAGTAACTGACCAAACTGAAGCAGATACGCCCCAATCAGATTCCAGAAGTTTCGCTGCCTTTAGCGCCCAGTTCATTCCAACGCCAGATGCCAAGATCTGCGCAACTTTCTTACGCTGCTTTGGACCTTGCTGGAAGAGATAAATTCCCTTGAGCAAACCTTCAGTATCAAGATTTTCAGGTTCGGCCGGTTGAACATATGGCTCGTTGTAAACAGTTAGGTAGTAGTAAACGTTCTCACTGTTTTCGCCGTACATACGACGAAGACCATCTTTAACAATATGTCCTAGTTCGTAAGCAAATGCTGGGTCGTATGCAACAACTGCTGGGTTGGTTGAAACAAGAAGTGGTGAGTGACCATCTTCGTGTTGCAGACCTTCACCGTTAAGAGTTGTGCGCCCCGCCGTTGCACCAACTACGAATCCACGTACCAACTGATCGGCAGCAGCCCAGAAAGCATCTCCGGTGCGTTGGAATCCGAACATTGAGTAGAAGATGTAGATCGGAATCATTGGCTCATCGTGCGTTGAGTAAGAAGATCCAACTGCAGTAAATGAAGCAACCGAACCAGCTTCGTTAATACCTTCGTGAAGGATTACACCAGCGGTTGATTCTTTATAGGAAAGCATTAGCTCGCGGTCGACCGCGGTGTACTGCTGACCATGTGGTGAGTAAATCTTTAGCGTTGGGAACAATGAATCCATACCGAAGGTACGAGCTTCATCAGGAATGATCGGTACTAAACGTGCACCAAGTCCTGGATCCTTAACGAGATCTTTCAACATACGAACAAATGCCATTGTGGTTGCAACTTCTTGCTGACCAGAACCGCGCTTAACAGATTCGTAAGCTTCATCGGCAGGTTGTGCCAATGGGCGTGAAACGCTGCGGCGGCGTGGAATTGATCCACCAAGTGCGGCGCGACGTTCTTCCAGGTACTTAGCTTCTGCAGAATCTGCAGCTGGCTTGTAATAAGGAGGTGTGTACTTATCCAACTTCTCATCAGCGATTGGAATACCCAAGCGATCGCGGAATTCGACGATATCTTCAAGTGACATCTTCTTCATCTGGTGCGTTGAGTTACGCGCTTCGAAGTGCGAGCCAAGTGTCCAACCCTTAACGGTCTTCGCCAAGATGACTGTTGGGCGACCATTTGGTTGCGATGCAGCTGCGTAAGCGGCATAAAGCTTGCGGTAATCATGTCCACCGCGCTTTAGGTTCCAGATCTGATCATCCGACCAGTTTGCAACCATGGCTGCAGTTCGTGGATCGCGACCAAAGAACTTCTCGCGAACATAAGCGCCGCTTTCGCCCTTAAATGTTTGGTAATCACCATCGAGAGTGGTGTTCATAATGTTTACAAGTGCGCCTTCGCGATCTTGGGCAAGCAGTGGATCCCACTCGCGGCCCCAGACAACCTTGATTACATTCCAGCCGGCTCCACCGAAGATTGATTCAAGCTCTTGAATAATCTTGCCGTTACCGCGCACAGGTCCATCAAGGCGCTGCAAGTTACAGTTAACAACGAAAGTTAAGTTATCGAGATTTTCACGTGATGCGAGTCCGATCGCGCCCAAGGTATCGACTTCATCGACTTCACCATCGCCAAGGAATGCCCAAACGCTTTGCTGGCTCGTATCTTTAATCCCGCGGTTATGTAGGTAACGGTTAAAGCGCGCTTGGTAAATTGCATTGATCGGACCGATACCCATAGACACAGTCGGGAACTGCCAGAACTCAGGCATCAAACGTGGGTGCGGATAAGAAGATAGCCCGCCGCCTTGATGTGAAAGTTCCTGACGGAAACCATCTAATTGGTGTTCGCTTAAGCGACCTTCCATAAATGCGCGTGCATACATTCCGGGTGATGCGTGGCCCTGGAAGAAGATCTGATCTCCGCCGCCTGGGTGATCTTGTCCGCGGAAGAAGTGGTTAAAACCAACTTCGTAAAGTGCGGCAGATGATGCGTAAGTAGAAATGTGTCCACCGACTCCGATGCCGGGGCGTTGTGCGCGGTGAACCAACATCGCAGCGTTCCAGCGGATATATGCGCGGATGCGACGTTCAATTGCTTCATCGCCCGGAAATGCTGGTTCGTTTTCTGGAGTAATAGTGTTGATGTAATCGGTATTGCGAAGAGCGGCAACGCCAATATTTTTTTCATGTGCGCGCTGCAGCAACTTCAAGATTAGGTAACGCGCGCGGACCGGTCCTGCGCCATTGAGTGCGGCATCGAAGGAGGCTTGCCATTCGGCGGTCTCACTTGGATCGATATCTACTAGCTGGTCGATGATCTGGTCTGGGACGCCGAAGTTCTCGCTCATGGGCTTATTCTCGCGCTTACGCGGTAGTAGAGCAAAATCCGACCACTTTCTGTCTCAGAAAGGCGCGCAGAAATGGGCCACCCGAAACTCTTGTCAAAGCGCTCGCAATTCGGTGGACTTATCCCGTGGCAAAGGGGATGGGATTTGCTCAAGGAGAGATAGTCCTTGAAGTCGGCTATGACTCTGATTGCGATGACGCACTTCGCAAAGAGATCGCGGCCACAGTTGGAACCAAGTTTCTAGAAGGATCTGCAACTGAAGTTGTCGATGCAGTACTTCTCTGGTGGCGCGATGGCGATGGCGATCTCGTTGATGAATTAATGGATGCCCTCACATATTTAAGTGAGACCGGACCGATCTGGGTATTAACTCCAAAAGTTGGTCGCGATGGACATGTTGAACCAAGTGACATTCAGGATGCGGCACCAATTGCGGGGATGAGCCAAACATCAACCCTTGTCGTAGCAAATGATTGGACGGCAACACGTCTAGTGGCGCGTAAGGCTGGCAAACGATAAGTTTGGCGCATGAGCCAAACACTTACTGGAATTTCTGTTGGATCGGTTGCACCTGACTTTGAATTAAAAGATCAGCACGGCGCCAAAGTTTCTCTCTCATCATTTAAGGGAAATAAGAACGTTGTTCTTCTCTTTATACCGTTCTCATTTACCGGCACATGCACCGGCGAGCTCTGCGCGATCCGCGATGACTTAGCCGCATTCCAAAACGACAACGTTCAGGTAATTGCTGTCTCATGCGATTCGCCTTACACACAAAAAGTTTTTGCAGAACAAGAGGGTTACAAGTTCCCAGTGCTTGCGGATTTCTGGCCACATGGCGCAGCAGCAAAAGCTTTCGGGGTATTTAACGAAGATATTGGTTGCGCAATGCGCGGCACATTTATCATCGATAAAGCAGGCGTTGTTCGCTGGTCAGTCGTAAATGGCCTCGGCGATGCGCGTAATAACGGGGATTACAAGGCCGCAATCGCTGCCCTGTAGTTGAGGTAGTATTTGCCTCGCAACAATCGGGTGCTTAGCTCAGTGGTAGAGCGTCTCGTTTACACCGAGAATGTCGGGGGTTCGAAACCCTCAGCGCCCACGCAGGTAATCAAACCTTCTTAATTAGCGTTGGAATAATTCTCTCGTAAGACTTAATCGGATTGGCCTGCAAAAGAACAAAAATTGCAAAACCGATAAGCGCAACCCAAGAATTAATGAGCGCTAGTGGTACTAAGACGATGCCCCATAGAGCTCCTATACCCCACAGAATTGGTAGGACCTTTCGGAGTTTCTTCGCTGGATAGGGACAATCTTCGGTGAAATTAATTTTGAATTTAAATCCTATAAATGGAAAAGCGATTACATTCGTCCAGAATTGACCAAATAGGCAAACGCCAAAGTAAAACACTCCCCATTTTTGATTTGGAGTATTTAAATTTTCAGCAAGCAGCGCTACGCCAAATGGAATTAAGGCCACCCATGCCATTGTGATTCCATGGTTCCAAACAATGTGAGCATTTGTTCCTTCTACGTATTGGCCCAATGCGTGATAGCCGTACCACATGGAGAAAAGAACCAGGAATCCAAGGGCGTAGGACAGAAATGTTGGCCAATGATCTAAGAGCGCGGCGTTGAGGTCATCGCTATGGCTAACCTCTGAAACAACTCCAACCACGTCTAAACCTAGAAGTGTAAGAGCAATTGAAAAAACACCATCGCTAAGGGAATCAATTAATTTGTGGCTTATATGCTTAATTTGCGCGGCCATCCGAATCTCCATTCGCCTTTAAATTTGAGTTTAAGGTAATGGAAAGTCCAAAAGGAACCGGAAAACACGCCCAATGAACGAATGAACTTTATTTAAACGCACATTACGAAGAGATTAGTTTCCTAGATACGCGCTCTTCATGGCAGCTAAATCAATCTTCTTCATCTCCAGCATCGCTTTAGTGGCGCGCTGAGAACCTTCAGCATCTGGCCCACCCAAGTAGTTCATCATCTCAGGTGAAGTTACCTGCCAAGAGATTCCAAATTTATCTTTAAGCCAACCACATTGGCTTTCTTGCCCGCCATCTGCCGTAAGTAGATCCCAGAACTTATCTATCTCTGCTTGATCGGCGCATGGAATCTGAAATGAAATTGCCTCTGAATGTGGGAACTGCGGACCCCCATTTAGTCCGATGAAGTTCTGCCCAAAAATCTTAAAGTTAACGACTATCTCTTCGCCTTGTTGATTGCCAGGAGTATCAGTTGGAGCGATCCAGTTATCGGAAACTGAGCTATTTGGGAAAATTGATGAGTAAAAGTTTGCGGCTTCGCGCGCGCGGCCGTTAAACCAGAGGCAGGTAGTCATTTCCATTTGGAAAAGGTAAGGCAACTACTTGGCTTGAGTCAATTTCGCTTTGATTAACTTCTTCAATAGAGTTTTAGTAAGTGGCTTATCAACCGGAACATGAATTGCGCTAATTGTCTTTGAAAAGCCAGCTAATTCGACCGGGAACAACTTCAAAATTGAACCGCTAAAAGGGTAGTAACCAACATGCTTCTTATTGGCCAGCAATCCGGCAACAATCGTTTCATCCACTTTGAATGCCGGCATTCCATAGCTCACTACTTCTTGCGCATCTGGAACTATTTCCAAAATTCGCTTGCGCATCTCAAGCATTGTTTCTTTATGTGGCGACGGGGCCGATTGATAATGTGCGCGAACTGCGACAGGTAACTGTTTTTCCACGGAGAAATAGTACAACTGGCCCTAATCAAGTAAGGTTCTCCATAGAATTCAATATCCGGTGCGCGACGAAGAAGTGCAGTTATAAGGAGTGAGTTGTGAAGGCTAGCGTTAGCGATCAGCGCTCCATTCTCGACATTCAGAACTTCGATTTCACTACAACTTCCCTAAACGCCAAAGCCGCTGGCCTTCCAGAGATACCGGCGATTAATTCACTCACAATCAAGCAGAACAATGCTCGCGATCTACGTATCGCCGCTGAAACAGAGTTAAACGATGTAAAGCGCGAGTTAAACCGGGCCGAAACAGATGTTGAACAAGTTGTCTCACGAATCAATCGCGATGAAGCCCGCCTTGCTTCTGGCACAGGGGCTGCCAAGGAGTTAGAACAACTCCAACACGAACTTGTTTCCCTCGCTGCGCGCCGTGCTGAACTCGAAGAAGTTGAGCTTGAGATCATGATGCGCGTTGATGGAATTAAAGAGCGCATCGCAGAACTTGGCGCCGAAGAAAGTGCTCATGCAGCAGAGATTGCCAACCTAGAAATTTCGAAAGAAAACGCGCTAACAATTATCTTTGCAGATCTCAAAGCAGCGGCTGGTGATCGCGCGAAGACTGCAGCTAGCGTAAACCCCGAACTAATGGCGCTATACGAGAAAATTCGTACCAGCAATAATGGAACAGGGGCAGCAGCGTTGGTTGGAAACCAATGCAAGGGTTGTCACTTAACTTTAAACACCATCGAACTACAGCGCATTGCCGGTTTGCCGGAAGACGAACTCGTGCGTTGCGAAGAATGTCGGTGCATTTTGGTGCGTGGTCTATAAATGGCGCGCAAATTCAAATTAACTGCTGATGGCGGTTCTCGCGGAAATCCAGGCCCAGCTGGTTACGGCGCAGTGGTTACTGAAAACGGAAAGATCGTTGCCGAACTCTTTGATGTAATCGGAATTGCAACGAATAACGTCGCTGAATACAGCGGACTTCTCGCCGGTTTAAGCCACATCAATAAACTCGATCCCGCAGCAACTGTAGAAGTTGCCATGGATTCAAAGTTAGTTGTTGAGCAAATGTCGGGTCGTTGGCAGATCAAACATGCGGATATGCGCGATTTGGCAAAGCAGTGCCGTGCAGCCCATGATCCTTCGCTCGTTAAATACTCTTGGATTCCACGCGATGAAAATTCACATGCCGATCGCTTAGCCAATAAGGCCTTAGATGGTGGCTCAGCACATAAGACTGAACCACAAGTGCAACAGAACTACTTATCTGAGCGACTTCGCAGTAGCGAAGTTCCAACCATGCTCTACATGGTTCGCCACGGTGAAACGATTCTGACACCACTGCGAAAGTTTTCGGGAACTGGGCCAATCAATCCAGAGTTAACGGAGAAAGGTTTATCTCAGGCTGCCGCTGTCGCCAAAGAGATCGCCAAATTAAAGCCAGAAGTTTTAATTGCTTCTCCTCTAATGCGCACCACCCAAACAGCGCAAGCAATTGCAGATGCCACAGGACTTGAAATCAACTTTGACGAAATTTGGTTTGAACTTTCATTCGGCGATTGGGATGGCCTCTCCTTCGAAGAGGTAAAAGAGAAGTTCCCTGATGAATATCAAGCCTGGTTAAATTCATCTTCCTACGCACCTGCGGGTGGCGAGTCTTACGATCAGGCAGGTATTCGCGTTGAAGAAGCGCTCGAAAAGGTTGCAGCTGTTTATCCTGGTCAGCGAGTCGTCGTAGTAACTCACAATGGAGTCATTAAATTAGCGGCACAGATCGCAACCGGGGCACCCACCGAAGCGGTCTTCCATATAGATGCAGCACCTTGTTCAATATCGTCAATATCTATTTGGCCATCAGATGGACTGCGCGCCCTGCGTAGCCTTAACGAGACAGGACACTTCCGCCCATGATTAGTTCAACCGAGTGGCTATTAACTATCGGTGGTCTTGCCGCAGTAATCATCTTTGATTTAGCCCTGGCTGTTGCTCATCGCAACAAAGAGACCAGTACAAAAGAGGCGCTCGGTTGGACGCTCTTTTATGTGGCGGCGGCTATAACTTTTGGTTTGCTAATGCCACGTTGGACATCAGATCAGCTGCGGACTGAATTCTTTGCAGGTTGGCTGACTGAATACGCACTCTCTGTCGACAACATCTTTGTATTTATTATTTTGATTTCAACGCTCAAGGTAAAGAAAGAATCCCAGCAACTTGTTCTTCTATTCGGAATCCTTATCGCCATCGTTCTACGCGTGATTTTGATCTTTGCTGGAGTCGCACTTGTAACTCGCTTTACCTCAGCCTTCTATGTCTTTGGTGCATTCTTGATTTTCACAGCTTGGAAGCTAATCAATGAAAAAGAAGAGGTAGAAAAAGATGAAGGTAAGTTAATTACCTTCCTTCGTAACCGTGGCCTAAGCACCTTCGCCATTGCGCTAATCGCTCTGGGCGTTACCGATCTCGTATTTGCCCTTGATTCAATCCCGGCAATCCTTGGGCTAACAACTAGTACCTACGTTGTAATTACTGCAAATATCTTTGCGCTAATGGGTCTTCGTCAGCTCTACTTCTTGCTTCAAGGTGCAATGGATCGACTGGTTCACCTTGGCCGCGGACTCTCATTTATCTTGGCATTTATCGGCGTAAAGATGATCTTGCACGCATTACACGAAAATGGCGTGCATGTTGTTGATATTTCGCTAGAGGTTAGTTTGACGGTAATTGTTTCCACTTTGGCGATTACTGCCCTAACAAGCCTTTATGCCACGCGTGATTCGACTAAAGAAGATAAAGGCATTTCGTAACACCCACTAGTTCGCGTATCCTTATTTACGAAGAGTCGCCCGGATCACCGCGTTGCGCAAGCACCGAGGAAAGTCCGGACTTCGCAGAGCAAGGTGGTGGGTAACGCCCACCCGGAGAAATCCGCGGGATTAGTGCCACAGAAAATAGACCGCACATGTAAATGTGTAAGGGTGAAACGGTGGTGTAAGAGACCACCAGTATTTGTAGTGATGCAGATAGCTTGGTAAACCCCACCTGAAGCAAGACCACGCAGATGGCGTTTGAGAACTGCTCGTTCGAGCCATCGGGTAGGTTGCTTGAATCTGTAAGTAATTACAGATCTAGATGGATGGTGATCCGTTCGCAAGAACGACAGGATCCGGCTTATAGGGCGACTCTTCTTTTCATCATAGTTACTGCGAGTAACTAAATACTTGTGTCATAATCTTCTTGCACTACGGGTTTGGTAGTAATCGGGGCTTGGTTAATTTCCAAGTCCCTTTTGCTTTTCAAGTTAGTTTTTATCCACATTTAGCCCGATTTAGAAATTTCGTGAGCCAGTAATTGCATAACTTCGCTTCCGTGTTGGGGGCGTGTTGTAATTGGCAGCAATCGTGTTTACCAAACCCGAAGTGCGGGTTCAAATCCCGTCGCCTCCACCACAGTCTTAGCTGTCTCAGCTCGATCTATTGGTAATGATCAAAAGAGTTGCAGCAGATATGCATGGGAGGGCCTCGAGAGATCGAGGCCCTTTCCAATTGTTCCGGCTTATAAGGCGGATCTACATTAAGTCTCGATAAAATCACTTAGAATCAAGTTATGAGTGATCAACTACCCCCGTGTCCTGAATGTAAATCTGAATTCTCATACGAAATGGGCGAGCTACTCATCTGCCCCGAATGTGCTCACGAGTGGAACCCAACTGAAGTTGAAATTGAGACTGTTCGCGTAATTAAAGACGCTTCGGGAAACGTCCTTGTCGATGGTGATGATGTAACCATCGTGAAGGATATGAAGGTCAAGGGAAGCTCGAATACTCTGAAAGTTGGAACGAAAGTACGAGGGATTCGACTCGTCGATGGGCCTGGTGATCACGACATAGAGGCGAAGGTAGATGGTTTCGGACCAATGAATTTGAAATCTAGCATTGTGAGAAAGGCTTAAATTTTGGCTGAAGATAATCGAGGCATTCCGGCTTATAGGTCGACTCTTCATTTTAAATTAGGATTTTATAATGTCTAAGCAGCTAATGATTCTGATCTCTGGGCCATACATGTCAGGAACTAATGGCGATGAAGCGGCAATCGCTAAGAATCTCAAGGCGATGGAAGATTACGCGCTCCCAATTTTTGCCAAGGGACATCTTGCCGTCGTGGGTGAATGGCTTGCCTGGCCGGTGATTAGACAAGCGGGCGGTGATTCTCATTCATCAGATCAATTCTCCGAATACCAATACCCGGTTGCTCATAGGCTTTTAGAAAAGTGTGATGCAGTGCTGCGCATCCCCGGTGAATCTCGGGGCGCTGATCTTGAGATGGCAAAGGCAAAAGAATTAGGAAAACTCATATTTATGAGCCTTGAAGAAATCCCTGATCTGGCTTCCTGATTTAAAATAGATTTTTCAATACAATTACGATATGAAATCAATGACATGCAATCAGCTTGGTGGCGCCTGCGAGCAGGTTTTTTCTGGTGAGACTTTTGATGAACTAGCAGCTCAAAGCCAACAGCATGGCAAGGAAATGTTCGGTGCAAACGATGGGCCACATATGGCTGCAATGGGCAAGATGATGGAGCTCATGAAGACAGGTGGAATGGATTCATGGATGGCCGAACGTAAAGCTGAGTTCGAAGCACTTTAACCGTGGCCGTATTTCGACAAAAGAACGGCCTGTAATTAATTGACTCACAAGATCTACGAGATGCCAGTGGCGTCGGTTTATGTTCACTATGTAAACAAGGTAGTCCGAAAAGATCGGACTGAGGATGAGCTAATTGAGGTTATCAAGTGGCTGACGGGGTTCGACAAAAGAACTCTGAGAAAGCATCTTAAGGATGAAATCACATTTAGAGAGTTCTTCAAAGCGGCCAAGATTAATCCGAAAGCCAAACTGATCACAGGAAGTATTTGTGGCGTAAAGATTGCTGAAATTGAAGACCCACTGATGAAGAAGATTCGCTACATGGATAAGTTGGTCGATGAACTAGCCAAGGGCCGACCAATGGAGAAGGTTCTTCGCCAAGATTTATAGCCGAGTGTTTAATTTGCGCAGCGTAAAATCTCAACATAGACTTTCGCAAAGTTAAGGGGAGTACCTCGCTAACGCACCTTCGTCAATACGGATAGAAATTATCCCGGGGTTGCGACCACTTTGTGGTGAGGGAGACCTTGGCAACACTGGCCCCTTTAACGAATAGGTTTGATAATCATGAATGTAACCCTTTTAACTTGGACTGTAGTTATTGGCGTGATCACCGCGCTGATCGTTATTGATCTACTCACCGTAAGCCGTAAACCCCACGATGTAATGTTTAAAGAAGCGGCCATTTGGTCAATCTTCTACATCGGCGTCGCCATTGCTTTTGGAGTCTGGGTCTGGCAAAGCGCGGGTTCGCAATTTGGAACCGAATACTTCGCCGCTTATCTCGTGGAGAAATCTTTATCTGTTGACAACTTATTTGTATTCATAATCATCTTGGCTCAATTCAAGGTGCCATCAATATTCCACCAAAGAGTGTTGATGTTTGGCGTCATTCTTGCGCTCGTTCTCCGCGCAATCTTTATCGCAGTTGGTGCAGCAGCGCTAGCCGCCTTTAGCTTCACATTCGTGATCTTCGGTGCAATTCTTATCTGGACCGGCGTTGGCTTATTCAAGCACTGGGATGAAGACCCTTCACCTGAAGATAACGCGATGGTGCGCACCATCAGAAAACGTATTGCTATGACTGATGAATACGATGGTTCGAAGATCTTTACACGGCAAAATGGCAAGCGCATCGCCACACCTATGTTCTTGGTGATGATCGCTATCGCATCAACCGATCTACTTTTTGCGCTGGATTCAATCCCAGCGACTTTCGGTGTTACACAAGAGCCATTCTTGGTCTTTGCAGCCAATGCATTCGCGCTTTTGGGCTTACGCGCCTTGTACTTCTTGCTCAAGGGGCTGCTAGATAAGTTGGTTTACCTATCTCTTGGTCTGTCAGTAATTCTGATGTTTATCGGAATTAAGTTGATCCTGACTTACTTGCACGAAACCTGGACTGAGATTCCTAAGATCCCAACAGTTGGCAGTTTGGCTGTGATCGGATTGATTCTGCTGGTTTCAACGGTGGCGAGCTTTATAAAGGTAAAGCGAGATCCAAAGGCGCAGGCTCATGCTGGTCGCGTTACCTCTGGAAAGCATCCTGAGGCTAATAGCCAAGACTAATTTCGAATGAGTGAATTTATTGAGCCATTATGGCGTCGTGAACGTATTGCGCTAACCCGCGCACGCGGCCGTCGTAATACTCTTTGAATCGCCTATCCTCGATATACATAACAGCCAGATTCTTTTGCATTTCAGGAGAGCAGTCGTAGAACCACTTAGAAATCGCATCCCTATGGGCGATAACTGCAGCTTGTGTTTTTTCGGAATGAATATCTAGCCCATTGCCAAAGGCATATACAAAGAGTTCGGTGGCAGCCTCTTGGTCTACCTTGGCTTTTCTAAAATCTTCTTTGGAGTATTTCGAAGTCTTTGCTTGTGACTGCTCATATGCGGCGGTATTTCCCCAGCGCGCTTGAACCTCATCGTCGTATTTGGACATGCTTAATTCTAACCTCAACTCGTTTTTCGTAGCCATTCACTTGGGGTGTATGTAAACTCGCGCCATGAAATTTATCATTTTTGTAATTGATGATTTAACTAATTCTGGAACTCCGGCTGAGATGGTCGAAATCAATGCGTTCAACGACAGTCTGCGCGCCAATGGTCAATGGATTTTTGCTGGGGGATTAAGCGCACCTTCAAATGCGAGCGTGATTGATAATCGAGGAGATGCAGGAATCGAAACTGGCAAGCCGTTATTTGATGCAAAGGAAAACTTCAGCGGATTCTGGTTGATTGAGGCAGCAAGTGCTGAAGTTGCAAAAGAGCTAGCACTTGCGGGTTCTAAAGCATGTAATCGCAAAGTCGAACTTCGCCCACTTCTTTAATGCAACGAACACTCATGAACTTGATTAGAAAAATTCTTCCAATACTTGGATTGGTAATTGGAGCGCTAGCGCTAGTTTCTGGCGAAGCCGATGATTCACCTGGACTACAGGGTCTGGGTTTGGCGCTGATACTTTGGATTAACTATCGATTTTGGAAGAAACGCCAGCAATCAAAGGGGTGAAAACACCCATTCTCGTATCAGTTGCTGAGACTCAAGGATCTGGCCTGGTAGAAGTTTTGATAGAGTCCAAATCATTAAGCGTTAGTTAGAGGAGTGCAAAATGTCTGAAAATTCAGGTAAGTGTCCAGTTGTTCACGGTTCGAATACTGAAGTTGGCGCATCTAATGTCAACTGGTGGCCAAAGAATTTAAATCTAGATATTTTGCATCAGCACGATACAAAATCTAATCCGCTCGGTGAAGATTTTGATTATCACGAAGAGCTAAAGACGCTCGACTTTGCAGCGCTCAAAAAAGATCTTCACGCGTTAATGACAGATAGCCAACCTTGGTGGCCTGCGGACTGGGGACATTACGGCGGCTTAATGATTCGTATGTCATGGCATGCCGCCGGTACTTACCGCACGACCGATGGTCGTGGTGGTGGCGGAACTGGAAACCTTCGCTTTGCACCACTTAACTCTTTTCCAGATAACGTAAACCTCGACAAAGCTCGTCGTATTCTCTGGCCGATTAAGCAGAAGTACGGAAACAAAGTTAGCTGGGCAGATCTATTGGTTCTCGCCGGAACAATTGCTTACGAGTCAATGGGTCTAAAGACATTTGGTTTCGGTTTTGGACGTACTGATATTTGGCACCCTGAGAAAGATATTTACTGGGGTCCTGAGACCGAATTCTTGGCGCCAAGTGATGCGCGCTATAAGGATGTTAAAGATGCCAGCACAATGGAAAATCCATTAGCAGCAGTTCAAATGGGTTTGATCTACGTAAACCCTGAAGGCGTAAACGGAAAGTCTGATCCATTGCTGACTGCTCAACATGTTCGCGAAACATTTGCGCGTATGGCGATGAATGATGAAGAAACAGTTGCGCTAACAGCAGGAGGTCACACCGTAGGAAAAGCACATGGAAACGGTGATGCTTCACGACTCGGACCAAGCCCAGAAGGTGCAGACATCTCTGAAGCAGGTCTTGGCTGGATGAACCACACAACTCGCAGCATTGGCCGCGACACTGTTTCAAGTGGAATTGAAGGAGCTTGGACTACGCACCCAACTAAATGGGATGGCGGATACTTCGAACTTCTCTTTAAGTACGACTGGGAGTTAAAGAAATCTCCAGCGGGAGCAACGCAATGGGAGCCAATCAATATTGCCGAGGAAGATAAGCCGGTAGATGTTGAAGATCCATCAATTCGCTATAACCCAATGATGACTGATGCCGATATGGCGATGATCAAGGATCCGATTTATCTTGAGATCTCAAAGCGTTTCCACGCAGATCCTGCCTACTTCAGCGAAGTCTTTGCGCGCGCTTGGTTTAAGTTAACCCACCGCGATCTTGGCCCAAAGGTGAATTACTTTGGACCAGATGTTCCAAAGGAAGATTTAATTTGGCAGGATCCAATTGCTCCTGGCTCAACTTCTTACGATGTTGCAGCAGTTAAAGCAAAGATTGCAGCGACAGGAATTTCCGTTTCTGATCTTGTTGCAACCGCCTGGGATAGCGCTCGCACATTCCGAGGTTCAGATAAGCGCGGAGGCGCAAATGGATCTCGTATCCGCCTTGCACCGCAGAAAGATTGGCAAGGCAACGAGCCAGCGCGCTTAGCGAAGGTACTCGCAGCACTTGAGCCAATTGCAAAGGATTCTGGTGCGAGCATCGCCGATGTAATTGTCTTGGCCGGAAACGTCGGAATCGAAACCGCAGCAAAGGCTGCTGGCTTTGATATCACCGTTCCATTTGCAGCAGGTCGTGGAGATGCAACAGCAGAACAGACAGATGGTCATTCATTTGCACCACTTGAACCAATTCATGATGGATTCCGTAACTGGTTGAAGCAGGAATACTCAGCTAAGCCTGAAGAACTACTTCTTGATCGCGCTCAACTGATGGGGCTAACTGCGCCAGAGATGACTGTATTAATGGGTGGCATGCGTGCGCTTGGAACAAACTACGGCGGCACAAAGCATGGTGTGTTCACAGAAAAAGTTGGAACACTTAACACCGACTTCTTCAGCGTGCTAACCAGCATGACCTACATCTGGGAGCCAGCAGGCGAAAACGTTTATAACTTACGCAACAGAACAACTGGCGAAGTTAAATTCACTGCTACTCGCGCTGATTTGGTCTTCGGATCTAACTCAATCTTGCGTGCATATGCTGAGGTTTACGCCCAGAGCGATGGCCAGGCAAAGTTCGTTAAGGACTTTGTAAACGCCTGGACAAAGGTGATGAACGCCGACCGCTTCGACCTAAAGAGATAATTTACTTATCTGGATTAGGAACAGTTACATCTCGAACAAATGCTTCGAGATCGTTAACTGATTGTAAGAAGCCGCGCAAAGTGCGAAGAGTTGCACCGAAGTTGGTGAACTCATCGACCTTAAGTCCGCCGACGTCATACATTTTGTTGAACTCTGGCAGCATCTGAAGCGTCTTTAGAATCGTTGGGTCAACTGGCTCTTCGATGCTATTTAGATTCGGAACAAGCCCTGCCTTGTTGATCTTTACCTGCCAAGCATATGGAGGTGAGATAACAGAGTCTCCACCAAGAATTTGGCTCCAATGCATGTGATTGCGAAATGCTGCAGATAACAAACGAGTGCGATAGCCACGCTCTTTGTAAACCTGGTGTGCATGCTTAAATACGGCAACGCCAGCCCATTCCATAACGCCTGGATCGATCATCGCGCCAGATTTTTCTGCTGAAACCTTTACCCAGTCATCAACGCGACCAACCATGATCGTGCAGACCGGACCCATCTGTGAGATATCTAAACCTTCTGCTTCACGGCGCTTAAGACCGCGCTCAATCGCTTCGGCTACTGCAATAGTTTGTGCAACCGAGAATGAAACAGTCGCATTCAAACTCACGCCTTGGTAGGTAGCTTCTTCAAATGCGCTAATCGCCTCTGAAGTAACAGGAATCTTCACAATAATATTCTTGGCTAACTTTGAAAACACAACTGCTTGTTCAGTTAGAGCCTTGGCATCACGGAAGTTACGTGGATCTGTTTGAATAGATAGACGACCATTGCGACCATTCTGCTTCTCAAACTCTGGCTCAAATATCTTTGCTGCATTAATTGAAAGCTCTTCAACCATCGCCCAGCCGATTTGATCATCAGTTGCAGTTGGGTGGTTCTTTGCATACTCCTTAATGCGCCCAACCCAATATTCCTTATCGGCCTTAATCGCACTTAGCGCGATTACCGGGTTACATGTCGCCCCAACAATTCCCCAAGTCAGCGCATCCATTAACTCTTTTGGATCGGCTGAGTCGTTCCAAAGAACTGTTTTGGAGTTCTCTTTCATATAAAGGAAAGGTGATTGAGTCATATTTCTATCTTAGTAGATTCCGCCTTTATGCCATAAAGTTTCAACTATGAACTTTGAAATGCGCCCTTACAAGCCAGAAGAATTTGAGCGCGCCTGCCAAGTTCGCGGCCTTGAAACCAGCGAAGCGCAACAGAGATTTAAAGCGCGCTTTGATTCCTCAGGTAGCTGGCTTGATCACTATCTGCATTTTGCCCTAGTGCGAGATGGGAAGTTGATTGGCGATATTCAGCTACGCCATTGCGATAAAACTATGCCAGATGGATCTGGGCATATTGGGCTTGATATTGCAGAAGATGAACGCGGCAAAGGTGCAGGCACTGCAGCGCTTGATTTGGCGTGGGAATGGGCGATTGCCCATGGTTTTCATCGCTTAGAAGGCTCAACTTCTGAAGGAAATGTAGCGATGCAGAAAGCCTTTGAAAAAGCCGGCTGGGAATATGAAGGTCGACTTAAGAAACTTTTTATTCACGATGGCATTACAGAGGATTACTTGTCTTTTGCAAAAACTATTTAGTTAGTAACCATTTTCTGCGTTCACTTTCTGAAAATTTCTCAATCGAATAACGCAGCGCGGTTCTGGGCATTTCGGTGCAATGTTCTTGCAAGAAAGCCCTGAGCAAACCAGGATCTCGTTTACCCATCTCACGTAAAAGCCAACCGACCGCCTTGTGCATTAAATCGTGTTTATCTCCAAGGTGGCGCTCTGCCATCTCGTAAGTTGGTTCAAGATCGCCAGCGCGCAGAAAGGCGAAGGTGAAAACGACGGATACGCGACGCTCCCAGAGAGATTTACTCTTGGATAACTTGTTTAGGACCACCATCGGATCTTCTATCTGGAGTAAATACTCGCCAAAAGTCGGCGCAGTCACATCAACTAAGTCCCAGTTATTGACGTTGCCAGATTTCAACTCTTTTAGATAGAAGTTGAAGAGCTTTTTCCTCTCATTTACTTCCTTGCTCTTCTTAAATTGATTTGTAAGGACAATTAGTCCACAGAGACGAACCTCGTGTATATCTGAATTGGTAAGTTTTGCGATCTCAGTAAGAGGCAACTCTTTGAATCGTGCAGCGACTTTGCGGGTCTGCGGTACAACAACGCCAATAAAGATATCGCCTTCGGCGTAGTCTCCTGGACCGGTTTTAAAGAATCGTTGCAGCTCGGCGGCTTTTCCAACAGATGACAGGGCTTTGAGATCTGCAATGACCTGTTTTGCGCTCATATCTAGATTCTATTCGCTATTCTTTTAGTTAAGAACTTTTGGCTTTACTAATTCGGTTATGGGGTAGCGATGTTTGAGGCGATTTTTCTCGGCGCGCTCCAAGGTCTAACCGAATTTCTCCCGATTTCATCCAGTGCGCATATTCGTATCGCCGGAGAGTTATTTGGAACGAACTCCGATCCTGGCGCAACATTTACCGCGATAACTCAAATCGGCACCGAACTTGCCGTACTAATCTATTTCCGTCGAGATATTGTTCGGATAATCAGCGCATGGTTTGGCCAAGTTTCTCGCAAACAGCTACAAGCTGCTGAAAAAGCTGATGCGCGATTAGGTTGGTTGATCATTCTCGGCACTTTGCCGATAGTTGCATTGGGCTATTTCGGTCAAGAGATCATCCGAAATGATTTCCGCTCACTCTGGCTAATCGCTACGACCTTGATTGTTTTCGGAATAATTCTGGGGATCGCAGATAAATATGGAAAGACAGAGCGCCAACTCCATCAGTTAACTCCTGTGCATGGCGTTCTATATGGATTTGCGCAATCACTTGCACTTATCCCAGGTGTATCCCGCTCCGGTGCAACTATCGCAATGGGTCGATTTATGGGCTACAGCCGTGAAGCAGCGCTGCGTTATTCATTCTTGCTTGCACTACCAGCAGTCTTTGGCAGTGGCCTTTACGAGTTAAACGGTGCGCTTGGTGAGAGTGCATCTGAGCGAGTCTTTTCACTTCCAGAAACTTTTGTGGCGACTGCAATTGCATTTGTAACTGGCTACGCAGTGATCGCTTGGTTGTTAAAATATGTGACAACTAAGAGTTTTGCCCCTTTCATTCTCTACCGAATCGCTCTGGGTTCATTATTAATTCTCCTTCTCTCACTAGGGGTTATCTCATGAGCGCTAATTGGTCGGGCACTGTAAATTTTCGAGATGCGCAGCGGGTAGCACCAACGTCAGTTGAGGAGCTACAGGAGTTTGTCTCCAATTCTGCACGAGTTCGTGCACGTGGCAGCGCGCATTGCTTCAATGACATTGCAGATACTTCTGCAACGGCGATCACCTTTGAGAACATGCCTTCAGATATTGATATCAATAAAGAGAAGAAAACTGTCCGAGTTCCAGCAGGAATGAAATACGGAGAGCTAGCAGTTGCTCTACACGATCGAGGCTGGGCGATACATAACATGGCTTCGCTTCCTCATATATCTGTTGCTGGTGCTGTTGCGACAGCAACCCACGGATCTGGCGTTGGAAACGGTAATCTTGCGACAGCGGTTGAAAGCCTAGAACTAGTTTTACCTGATGGATCGCTCAAGCGAATTTCTAAAGGCGATGCAAGTTTTGAAGGTTCTGTAGTCGGCCTAGGTTTAACTGGCGTTGTAGTTAATTTAGATCTGGCAATTGAGCCGACATTTAATATTGCACAAACTGTTTATCGCGGAATGTCTCGCGAAAGTTATGCCGCAAACTTAGATGAAATCATGAGCCTTGCCTACAGCGTTAGTTACTTCACCACCTGGGCTGCTGCAGGCGGGGGAGAAGTCTGGGCAAAGTTTAAAGCTGGAACTACTGCACCAACAGACTTGTTTGAGGCGTATCCAGCAACATCAAACCGACATCCACTGCCAGGGCTTGATCCAGAACCGTGCACCGAACAGATGGCTGTAAGTGGACCATGGCATTTGCGTTTGCCGCATTTCAAGATGGAGTTCACCCCAAGTGCTGGTGATGAAATTCAGAGCGAGTTCTTCGTTGCACGTAAAGATGCACCTGCGGCGATCGCTGCACTTGAGAAAATTGCGCCACAGATAAATGAGATTCTCTGGGTAACCGAGATCCGCGCCATTGCCGCAGATGATCTCTGGATGAGCCCGCACTACCAGCGCGACTCAATTGGAATTCATTTTACGTGGAAGAAAGTTGATGCGGTCTATGAAATGGTTAAAGTTGTCGAAGCAACGCTTGCGCCATTTGGCTATCGCCCACACCTAGGTAAGGTCTTTTCGGCTAGCCCTGATTACTTTAAATCGGTTATGCCGAAGTTCGATGATTTCAAGAAGCTCGTAACGGAAATAGATCCAACTAATAAATTTGGTAACGAGTTCACTAATCGGCTGATCGGCCGTTAAATCTCGAGTTTGTAACCTAAGCCTCGGATTGTATGAATAATCTTGGGATTTGCTGGATCTTCCTCGATTTTCGCGCGCAAGCGCTTGATGTGTACATCCAAAGTTTTGGTATCGCCGAAGTAATCATTACCCCAGACGCGATCAATCAACTGGCTACGAGTCAGAACTCGGCCGCTATTGCGCATTAGAAACTCAAGAAGCTCAAACTCTTTGAGTGGGAATGTGACCGCGACTGAATTAACTGTTACTTGGTGCTTATCCAAATCCATGCGCACTGAACCAGCAGTTAAGAGTGCACCTTCTTCGATTCCAGCGCTCTCTCCAGAGTTACGGCGCATTACCGCTTTCATTCGCGCCAGCAATTCTCGCGAAGAGTATGGCTTTGTTACGTAATCATCGGCGCCTAGTTCCAGCCCGACGACCTTATCGATCTCAGAATCTTTGGCGGTCAACATAA
Source organism: Candidatus Planktophila lacus (assembly GCF_002288325.1). Taxonomy (NCBI): domain Bacteria; kingdom Bacillati; phylum Actinomycetota; class Actinomycetes; order Candidatus Nanopelagicales; family Candidatus Nanopelagicaceae; genus Candidatus Planktophila; species Candidatus Planktophila lacus. Next base: position 310,028 of record NZ_CP016780.1, read on the forward strand.
TTATCGGTACTTGTGAAGTTGAGCGAATTACGCGACAGACTTCAGTACCAGAAACCTCAGGAATCATCAGATCTAAAAGAATCAGATCTGGATTAAAGGTTTGGAAGCGCTCAATTGCTTCGGCGCCATTTACCGCTACTTCGACTTCATAGCTCTCTTTTTTAAGAAGATACGCCAGAGCATCGGAGAAGGAGATTTCATCTTCAACAATCAGAACTTTTGTCATGCTTCATCCTCTTTAATTGATTGAATTGGAAGCCGGATTGAGAATGTGCTTCCCACATTCTCTGAACTCCAGACTGAAATTTCTCCGCCGTGCTTTGAAATGATGTGTTTAACAATTGATAACCCCAAACCGGTTCCACCGGTCTCGCGTGATCGAGCAGGATCTACACGATAGAAACGTTCAAAAATTCTTTCAATTTCAGCATCGGCGATACCGATTCCTTGATCTGCCACTGAAACGGTCACAATATTCTGATCAATACTTGTACTTACAGAAACTTGAGTATCTGGTGGTGAGTAATTAACCGCATTCTCAATCAGATTATGAACCGCCATAGTTAGCTGCTCGCGGTCTCCCAAAACACGACAATCAGCACCTTCAGCAAACGTTAGAGCGATTTTTCTAGAATCCGCGGTAGTTCGGCATTGGTCTAGCGCTTCTTTCAATAAGTCATTAACCGAAAGCGACTGTGCTTCTTGCAGTGGATCAGAATCTTGAACGCGGGAGAGTTGAATAATCTCTTGCACCAAATCAGTTAAACGTTTTGCTTCAATTTGCATTCGGCTAGCAAACTTTGTTACCGCTTCTGAGTCATCCTTGGCGCCGAGCACCGCCTCACTAAGTAAAGAGAGTGCGCCAATTGGCGTCTTTAGTTCATGTGAAATGTTTGCTACAAAATCTCTACGAACTTCATGTACACGTTGTGCTTCACTCTCATCGCGAAGCAGGACGAGAACTAAGTTGTCTTCGGAAAGTGGAATCACGTTTACTGTGATCTCGCGCTTTCCTTCACCAATTGGCCCGCGTGCAATTTCAACGGTGCCGGTTTGCTTTAAATTTGTGCGACGAACAACTCGAACCGAAGCAAGTAGCTCTTCGCTCTGAATCCGACCATCTTTTAAAACGCCTAAATTCTCAGCTTCGGAATTGGCGTAGATAGCGATCTCACCCGGGGCGAGAATCAGGCTCGCGCCATCGAGTTGGCCTAGGGTTCTAAGCAATAACTCAGGCAGTTCACGCTCATCACGTTCGGCCAAACTCTTCTCGCGGCGCCACATGTCTAAACTCTATAGCCCCAGCGCATCTGATTCTAAGCAGTTCACCTTGCGTTAACCATCTCTTGGGCAGCCGTTAATCCGCTCCACCTAGCGTGCGCCTATGCCTTTAATTAGATCAGTATTCCAAGACGAACTAGATGGCGTCTCCCAAACTCTCTTCGAACTAAGCGTCATGGTTTCGGACTCAATGGCTAAAGCAACTCGCGCCATCATGGAGAAGAATTTGCAGCTTGCCGAAGAAGTTATTTCTTACGATGAGAATATTGACACCGTCCAACACGATTTAGATGCACGCATTATCGACATCATTGCGCGCCAACAACCAGTGGCATCAGATCTTCGTGCACTTGTTACCGCACTTCGCATGTCAGCAGACCTTGAACGTATGGGAGATCTTGCACACCACGTTGCCAAGGTAGTCCGTCTGCGCCACCCAGCCCCTGCCGTGCCTGATGCAGTTGTTAATTTGATTGAAGCTATGGGCGTTGCCGCCGAGAAGATTGCAACAAAGACCGGAGTTGTTATTTCAACTCGCGACACTGTGATGGCTGCCCAGGTTGAAAAAGATGATGACGAAATGGATTTGCTCCATCGTCAATTGATTTCAGCGCTAATCGCTCCAACTTGGGAACACGGAGTTGAAACTGCGATTGATTTAACTTTGCTTGGCCGTTACTACGAAAGATATGCAGACCATGCAGTATCTGTATCACGCCGCGTAATCTTTTTGGTAACCGGAAAGTTTGCATAAAGTGTCTCAAACGGTCACTATTCCAAGTCCGCGACAACTTTCAACCGAACCACGGCGTTCGGATAAAGTCTTTCGCGGAGTTGTTACCAGCGGAGGACTTTCTTCGCTAGTAATTTTGGGCTTGATCGCGCTCTTCTTGTTCTATCGCGGCTATGAAGTCTTGCGCGAAGAAGGCTTGAGTTTTATAACAAGTGCAGATTGGTCCATCACACTCGATGAGTCGGCCAACGTTTTAGAAAGTAATTTTGGTCTTTCGGCAATGCTCGTTGGAACCATTCTCTGTGCGTTGGTTGCCGTTGTAATCGCAGTACCAATTTCCGTTTTTTCAGCCCTATTCTTGAATTTCTACGCGCCACAGTGGATGAAGAAAATTTTAGTTGCGGTCATCGACATGATGGCTGCCTTTCCTTCAATTCTCTTCGGTATCTGGGGCTTTTTGGTTTTGATGCCTAGCGTTGAATACTGGGGCAAGTTGATCAATAAGTACTTAGGTTGGATTCCAATCTTTCAGGTCGAACCTTACTTTTTTACGCGCTCACCTTTCGTTGCGGGCGTCGTTCTTGCAATCATGATCATCCCGATCATCACATCTGTTTCACGCGAAATTTTTGCCCAAGCACCACTTGATCGAATCCAAGCAGCCTTTGCCCTTGGTGCAACTCGTTGGACCATGATTAAGGCAGTTGTAATTCCGCATGGTCGAAGCGGTGTAGTTGGTGGAGCGATGCTCGGTCTTGGGCGCGCCATGGGTGAGACCGTCGCCGTGTACACAGTGCTAAATATTGTCTTCCAGATTAACTGGCACGTATTGCTCGGTGCAGGTGGAAACGTTGCATCGTTAATTATTCTAAAGTTTGGCGAAGCTAGCGAGTATGAAATTAAGGCTCTGATGGCTGCAGGTCTAGTGCTCTTCTTCCTTACTCTCTCAGTTAACGCGATAGCGAATGTAATTGTTAAGCGAACAGGAAAGTCTGGACGATGAGCGCCGTAGCTACTCCGCAGAAGCCTTGGGCAAAGAAGCCGGCCGATCGTATTCGCGAGATCTCATTTCTTCTCGGATCGCTAGCTTTCTCATATGGATTTGTTGCTGCAACAGAGATGAAAGGCAAGTTAGCCTATGGATTTATCTTCTTCGTGGCCTATGCAGTGCTTTCATCAACTTACTCATTTATAACAAGAGGCGCACCAGCTGCCAAAGATGCTTTCGTTAAATCACTTGTTGCATTGGGCGCTGTCTTAACAATTATTCCAATAGGTAGCATTCTCTTTACAGTGCTTCAAAAGGGTTTGCCAGGCCTTCACCTTGGGATTCTTAGCAATGACATGTCGATGGCAACTTCGACTGATCCAATCCCAACAGGTGGCGTCTTGCACGCAATCACCGGAACTTTAACTTTGGTCGTACTTGCCTTGATCATGAGCGTTCCACTTGGAATTTTGACAGCGCTTTATCTAACTGAAATCAAAGGTAAATTTGCTGGGCCAATTAGATTCTTGGTTCAAGCAATGTCGGGTGTCCCTTCAATTGTCGCCGGTCTCTTTATTCTCTCGGCCGTTCTCTATCCAATAACAAAAGGCTTTTCTGCTTTGATGGGTGCCCTAGCGCTGACCATCTTGATGATTCCAACGATTGCTCGAACATCAGAAGAAGTTTTATTGCTTATTCCAAATGATCTCCGTGAAGCCGGGACAGCTTTAGGCGGAACTCAATGGCGCACAGTTGCAATGATCGTTCTTCCCGCAGCGCGAAGTGGCTTGATGACTGCAGTGATTTTGGGCGTCGCTCGCATCGCTGGCGAAACCGCGCCGCTCTTGTTGTTAACAGGCGGCGGAGACAAGGTAAATCCAAATCCATTTAACGGCTCAGTTGGATCTCTTCCTTATTACATCTGGAAAGCCTTCAACGCAGGTTCACCTGAGGCGATCACACGCGCTTGGGCGGGTCTCTTAGTTTTGATGGTCCTAGTTCTACTTCTCTTCACTTTGGCTCGTGCACTAACTTCACGAAAGGTTTCCTAATGATCCAGACTCCGGAAAGCGAGAAAGAAATGTCAACTCCTGCGCAACCTAGTTCGCTAGCAAGTGTGGCCAATGCAAAGGCGCCACGAACTCAAGCCAGCACTGCACAAGGAACTGGTCTAGAAACTCGCGGCATTCACGCCTGGTTTGGAAAGAACCATGTTCTCTCAGATATTAATTTAGATTTCACAGCAGGATCAGTAACAGCGCTGATCGGACCATCTGGTTGCGGTAAATCAACATTTATCCGCACGATCAACCGTATGCATGAGTTTATTCCTGGTGCAGCAATGGCCGGTGAAGTACGACTCGATGGCAAAGATATTTATGCACCAGGAGTTGATGTTACGAAGATTCGTCTTCAGATCGGCATGGTTTTCCAGAAGCCAAACCCATTCCCATCAATGACTATCGGTGAGAACGTTCTTTCTGGACTAAAGCTGGCGCAACTTAAGGTAGATAACAAAGATGAACTTCTTGAATCTTGCCTAGTTCGTGCTGGACTTTGGAATGAAGTTAAAGATCGCCTTGATGCACATGGTGGATCGCTCTCTGGTGGTCAGCAGCAGCGCCTCTGCATCGCCCGTGCACTCGCTGTAAGCCCACAGGTACTTCTGATGGATGAGCCTTGTTCAGCGCTTGATCCAGGATCAACCTTGCGTATTGAAGAAACTATCCGCGAACTCTCAGATTCAATGACAATCGTGATCGTGACTCACAATATGCAGCAAGCAGCCCGCGTATCTGACTACACCGCATTCTTCTTATCTGATGGCGGTCCTGGCGAAATGATCGAAGTTGCCCGCACCAGCGAGATCTTCTCTCAGCCAAAGGACCAGCGCACCGAAAATTACGTCACCGGCCGCTTCGGATAGTCGTAACCTGCTGTTCACCTAAAGGTTGACCAACGTTTGCCTCAAAGAACCAAGTAGTTAACCCGGGATACATAGTTTTCTCCTTGTTCGTCACCTATTTCAAACAAGGGGAAAATTAATGAAAGTTTCAATGCTCGCAAAATCTGCAGCAGTAGCACTTGCCTTTGGGTTGGTAACTTCAACTCCAGCTCACGCAGTTGATCTATCAGGTTCAGGCGCATCATTTCCTGCGCTCCTAATCGAAGCTTGCAAGGCTCCATTTGCAACATCTTCAGGACATTCATTTACATATGCATCATCTGGTTCAGGTACTGGCCGCTCAAATTCAGATAAGTCAATTGGAGATTTCTGGTTCTCAGATGCAGCACATACAGCAGCAACAAAGCGTGCGAGCATTATTCACGCACCAGTCGTTGCGGCACCTATTGGAATTCTTCACAACCTTCCATCACGTAATACTCTTTCACTTTCTGCTTCAACTATCGCGGGAATTTTTGCCGGCACAATCACACGTTGGAACGATCCAGCGATTGTTAGAGATAACAACCGCGCATACGACAAGATTATTTACAAGACTAAGAATGGCGCAGTAGTTAAGGATGCAAAGGGTGACCCAATCGTTGCCAAGAAGATCGCAACTACAACTCGCTACACACTTCCAGATAAGCCAATCAAGGTTGTTTTTCGCTCAGACTCATCAGGTACAACAGAGAACTTCACTAACTACCTAAATAAGTCAGCCCCAGCAGTTTGGACTAAGGCAAAGGCTTCAGTATTCACAACTTCATTCCCAGGCAATATCAACTCACCTGAGAACTTGGGACGCATCGTTGGAGCTTCATCCTCAACTGGTGTTTCACAGCTTGCTGGTAAGACACCTTACTCAATCACTTTTGCTGAGGTTAACTACGCTGTTGCAAATAGACTCAAGGTTGCACACGTAATTAACAATGCAGGAAACGCTGTTGAGCCAACATCGGTAACAACATCTGCATTCTTGTCACAAGCATCAATTGATGGAAACGGAATCATGTCATTTGATTACGCAACAAAAGAAGCTGGTGCTTACACACTAGGTATCGTCTCTTACATGTTGGTTGACACTGCTTACACAGATAAGACAAAGGCGGCTGCTGTTAAGTCACTTGCATCATTTATCTTGAGTCCAGCATGCGCAAAGGACAAGGGCGAAGCTCTTGGCTTCAGCGTTCTAGATGGAGCTTTCCTTAAGAAGGCTCAAGAGCTAGTAGCTAAGATCGGTTAATTTTTAACCTATCCACGAGGGGAGAACGGCCAGGGAAACCTGGCCGTTTTTCTTTTCCCCTAAACTCAACTCATGCTTATCCGCCTAGCAACTCCCGAAGATACTTCTGATATTCATCGCTTGATATACGAATTAGCGGTCTATGAAGAAGCACCGGATGAAATGGTTGCAACCATCGAACAGATTGAGAGCTCGTTATTTAACAGCCACCCAGTTGCCTTCTGTCATGTTGCTGAAGTTGATGGAAAAATTGTTGGCATTGCGCTCTGGTTTTTAAATTACTCAACCTGGCTTGGCAAACCTGGCATCTATCTTGAGGACCTTTTTGTGCAGCCGGAATATCGCGGCCACGGAATCGGTAAAGGATTTATGAAGACCTTGGCTCAGCTCTGCGTTGAACGCGGATACGAGCGTTTCCAGTGGTGGGTTTTGGATTGGAATATGCCATCAATTGATTTCTATAAATCACTTGGGGCCGTGGCGATGGATGACTGGACTGTCTTTAGACTTTATGGAGATGCCTTAAAGAAATTTGCTAGCCAGTCGTAATTACTTCTTTACGACTCTGTAACTCTTGAGCGTTGGATCAGTGGCGTAGGCAATGCGAACACCCGCTTTTTGAGAGGCGCTTAACCCGTTAACAATCTGCTCTGTTAGAACTTCACCTGGAGCAACGACTGCAACCCCAGGTGGATATGGAGCGATGAGATCTGCTGAGATGCGTCCAATCGCATCGCTTGAGTCAACCATTTCGGTCCTTGCAAAGTAGGCATCACGCATCGAAGTTGCAATCTGCGGAACCACTGACCAACTAAGCGCGGTTGCGCTCTGGCGTGGTGCGCTCTGTAACTTCTTAAGAATTGGGACCAGCGTCATGGCAAGTGCCTGGAAATCTTCTTTGGTATCGGCCAAGGTGGCTAAGAAAACTATGGTGTCGTTATCTGCCATCTCAACGCGAATACCTTGTGCAATTAAGGCGCGCTCAATTTCAACGCCTGCCGCGCCAAGTTGCTGAACGCGCAGCACGATCTTTACCGGATCAAATCGTCCAGCAGGAAAGTCGCTTGGATTTAAGAAGATTGGTAGGTCAAAGTTTGCCTGCACTGCCAATTTAAATTGCGCCACATTTTCAATTAGCGCACCCAGTAATTCAGGACCACGGGTTTGAAGCAGCGCCCGCACCGCATCAATTGAAGCCAGGGGAGCGCCAGCTGGAGACGTCGTGTGCGTAGTTTCAAAGCTCTGCTCAAGTCTTTCGGCGCTAATGAATTTAGTTTTGGCAAGCAGTAGCGCAGAAGCGCTATATCCAGGAAGCGCCTTATGAACGCTGGTAATCAGCGCATCTGCGCCTTGCGCGATTACATGTTGTGGCAGGTCGGGATGAAATCCAAAATGTCCGCCCCAAGCAGCATCAACGATTACCGGAATAGATTTTTCATGCGCCGCAGCAATCAAAGGTTTTAAGTCAGAGAGCGTTCCGAGATAACCGGGTTCCGTTAATAAAATTGCGATTGGGTTTTCTTTTAAAGCGCGTTGTAATTCGGTTACGGCAATTCCAATCGGCACACCTGTTGCACCATCAAGTTCGGGGTTCATCCAAATTGGTTCTAACCCTGCAAGTACTAGCGCGCTTAGAACTGAGCGATGTGCGGTACGCGATACCGCAACTTTATCTCCAGGTTTTCCAAGCGCCAGGATGACTGCTTGATTGGCATGGGTTGAACCACCTGTTGAAAAACGTGCAAAATCTGCGCCCCAGAATTGCGCTGCAATCTTTTCCGACTTTGCCAAAATCTGATTAGTTAATTTGATTTCATCTAAGCCACCGTAGAGAGGGATATCAGAATCAACTACGGCGCCTAATCCAGCATCGATCTGTGAAGCTCTTTGTTTATGTCCAGGGATTGTGAAGGGAGTGTGATCTGCCTCAAAGTAAGTCAGGTATGCATCAAGCAGCGGGGCGCTGCGACGTAGTTCATTTCTCTTCTCCACTCTCTGAGCCTAACTCGTTGCGCCGCAGAAGTTAAAAAGAGGCTCTACAATTTATCCATGACCGCAAAGGACCCTCTCCCGCAATCACGACACTTGGCCACCGCTATTCCAGGGCCAAAGTCGCAGGAGTTAATTGCTCGTCGTAAAGAGGCAGTTTCAGCAGGTTTAGGTATGGCAATTCCCGCTTTTATCGAACGTGGTGAAGGTGCAATCCTGCAAGATGTAGATGGCAATCGCATTATCGATCTCGGTGCAGGAATAGGCGTAGTAAATGTTGGAAATGCCGCACCTCGCGTTGTAGAACGTGTTGTTGACGCTGTGCAGGCGTTCACACATACAAACTTCACTACCGCTCCATATATGGGATACGTAGAAGTCTGCGAAGCGCTTAATCTTTTAACGCCAGGCACCCATAAAAAGAAATCTATTTTGCAAAACTCTGGCGCCGAAGCAGTTGAGAATGCGATCAAGATTGCGCGCCATTCAACAAAGCGCCCAGCGATTATCGTCTTTGAGCATGCTTATCACGGTCGCACCAACTTGACTATGGCCCTTACCGCCAAGAATGTTCCTTACAAAGAAGGTTTTGGGCCATTTGCTAACGAGATTTATCGCATGCCGATGCCTTACTCATTCCACTATGAAGGCAATCTCGCAACGATGGCGCAAGATTACTTAGACATTGTTACTTCAAAGATTGAAAAAGAAGTTGGCGCACATAATGTTGCAGCGATAATTATCGAACCAATCATGGGTGAAGGCGGATTCATCGTTCCACCTAAGGGTTTCTTGCCAGGTCTTTCAAAATTCGCAACCGAACATGGCATCGTCTTTATCGCTGATGAAGTGCAGACAGGTTTTGCGCGCACCGGCAATATGTTTGCCTGCGAAGATGAAGGCGTTGTACCTGACATGATCGTTACCGCAAAGGGAATCGCAGGTGGTTTGCCACTTGCCGCTGTTACTGCGCGCGCGGAAATTATGGATTCATCACATGTTGGTGGACTTGGCGGAACCTACGGTGGAAACCCAATCGCATGCGCTGCCGCCATTGGTGCTATCGAAACTATTGAAGAAGAAAAACTCGTCGAACGCGCCCGCCACATCGGAAAGATTCTTAACGAATCACTAACTGCGCTAGCCAAGAAATATCCAATCATCGGCGAAGTTCGCGGTCGTGGTGCAATGCAGGCGATCGAACTCGTTGAGGCCGGAACAAAGAACCCAAACCCTGCTGCCATGGCTGCGGTAATCAAGTATTGCCAGAGCAAAGGCGTTCTAATTCTTACTGCCGGAACTTATGCCAACGTCATTCGCTTCTTGCCACCGATCGTCATCAGCGATGAATTGCTTAAGGATGCGCTCGACGTTCTGGAAGAAGCTTTCGCCACCCTCTAAATTCACCCGCTTGCCTCACCCTATTAGGGTGATTTCTACTAGCCATTTCGCCCCTTCATGCCTCACCCTTAGGCGTGGCTCCACATCGCGTTAACTTGGGTCAACCCGCTGGGGTGATCCCTGGGGTGGGGCTCTCTCGCACCTTGCCTCCAGTATTGCCCCCAAACTTTCTATCTAGAAAAGAAATACTTGCTGAAGTTGCAATAGATCGTGCTGGCCTGACTTTGATTTCGGCGCCATCCGGATTCGGAAAATCATCGCTCGTAGCCGAGTATTTAACCAGCGTTAGCCACCCAGTTATTTGGTACACCGCAAGCGAACGTGATGGAAGTGCAGATTTTTACGCGCACCTACTGCAAGCAATAAGAAATGTTTTACCTGATTTCGCTCCTTGGTTCACGGGCCCTGAAGATATTTCTTCTCCTGATTTGCTTGGGAGAATCTTCGGCGAACTTGGAATTACAGGAAAACACTTTGTAATCGTTTTTGATAGCAACAGAATGGCAATCGCAGATGATGAGGCCTTATCAAATCGAGTGATAGATCTTCTTCCACAAAATGTACATACAATTGTAATTCGACGGAATAGCCCAGCTGCCAACTATTCGAGTTTAACAAATATGCCAAATTTTAGGGCTTACGGATTAAATGATTTGAAGTTAAGAGACGAAGAAGTCGAACAGATAGCTAGATTTTATGGAATTTCCTCTGATGACGAAGAATCCTTCAAGATTCTCAATTCTGCTCGAGGTTGGCCGGCTGCGGTAAATCTCATTGCCTCAAATATAAGTAGAGGCGTAAAGATAAAGTCAGTGGAAGAAATTGGAAGCTATTCTGCGGAACCACTAAACTTAATTGTTGCCGAGTTATTACGATCACTTGATCCTACAGACCGCGAGATGCTTGAAACTCTCTCCATTTTCGAAGAGTTTTCTGTAGAAGCAGCAGAAATTGCGCTTCAAGATAAATTCTCACTGGCTAAATTAAATTCCTTTGCAACCGAGGCGCTATTTCTAATTCATACCTCTGATTCTGTTTACAAGTTTGCTCTAAATCCGTTAATACGGACATCGCTACTTTTACAGTCAAAATCAAATAGCCAGGGTAGAAAAAATTTGCATTCGAGGTTGAGCAAGCACTTCCAAGATAAACAGGAGCATATAAAGTCTTTGCATCATGCCAAGGAATCTGGTGATGCATCGCAGTACCGTTCGCTCTTTCGCGAAAGTATGCGAAATCTAATTGCTACCGGACGAGGTAAAGAGTTGATTCAGATGTCCTCGATAGTCGGTGATACTTCACCTGTAGGGCTACTTAAGCGCCAGACCGTACAGCTAATCGGCTATGCAGCAGATTTTCAATATGAAAACGCACAGAGCCTCATGGGTGAAATGCGTTTTGCCGCTCGCGACTCCGAAATGGAGCCCTTCATAGACAAGTTTATTGCTGCTGTAAATATCTACATTGATTTCGCGCTTGGTCTGACAGAAGAGCTAGAGATTGATTATGGGAGAGTTCGCCGTGAAGATGATTCACCGCTAGATCTTGGTCTAGCCGATAAAATTTCAATTCTCCGCATAATGTCTGCCAAGGCAGTTATTTATGACAACTCAACTGAACTAGAGTCAATTCAAAAAGAAGCATATGAAATAGCTGGTAATGATAATTCGAATTTAGTTTTGTATTTGTTAAATGCTATTGAAGCATCAACCTTACTTAGTCGTGGAGAGTTTAAAGACGCTCTTCTAATTGCAAACAATGTGATTGCGCAAGCATCGCGATATGGATACTCAGGAATTTTCGGCCCACTTGATGCGATGTATGTTCGGGCACGTTGTTTATTAGAATTTTCACAAGTCACCGAATGCATGACACTTTTTGAACAGATGAGAAACTTGGCTAATTCATGGTCACAACCGGTCTGGTGTTTCATAGCGGAGAGTTTCATAGCTCGAGATTTGGCGCTTAAAGGTAAGAGTCAGGCAGCGCTGGAAATAGTTCGTAGAGGTCGAGACCGCGCTGCTGCAATGCACCTTCGAAATGGTCTTATTACATATTGCGACTTGACTGAAATGTTTATCAAATACACGATGAAAGACTGGGAACGTGTTGGTGTACTTCTGGGCCGCTTGCCCGACTTCCTAGTAGTACAGCGAATAAGACCAATCCACGCCCAGCAAACTGGAAGGAAATCTCCGGCCTTTGTAGTCTCTGAGCTTCCTAATCTGACTGCGAAAGATCAAATCTACAAATTGCTTTCAGAGACTGAGGAGAATATTGATAAAGAAAAGATTGCTGTTGAGTCGATGAAAAAGGCGCTTGAAATAGGCGCACGCGTTGGTGCTAAAGAGACTTTTTTGCGCCAGGATGTCGATATTCTGAATTTGATTATAAAGATTGCCACCGAGAAACCCACCGTTTATCTGGAAGAGCTTGCCTCATTGATTACATGGCGCCTAAAGGAGAGGTCGGAAAAAACTGCAAGCCTTAACGCCGCTCTAACCAAACGCGAATTAGAAATCTTGCGCCACTTGGCAACGGGGGCGCCGATAAGCGCGATTGCAACCAATCTCCATGTCTCGCTCAACACAATGAAGACCCACCTAAAAAATGTTTATCGCAAAATTGGTGCATCAGGTCGGGATGAGGCTGTTGCTAAGGCGAAGAGCCTTTATATTCTCTAGATGGACCTCACCTATACTTATTGAGTGGATTTAGAACTTTTAGTTAATCTCCTTGACCTAGCTGGCACCTTTGCCTTTGCTTTAGTTGGTGCGCGTATCGCCGCTGATAAAGGTTTGGATTACGGCGGCATCGCATTTATCGCAGCCATTGCCTCGCTTTCTGGCGGAACATTCCGCAACCTGCTTCTGGGGGAGCGCCCACCTTGGGTTTTACACACTTGGTTATTTGCAGGCGTTGTAATTGCAGTGTTAATTACTTTGGCAATTCAGAGAACAAGTCCAGTCGGTCGATTGGTACTTACTCTCGACACTATTGGCTTAGCGGTTTGTTCGGTATCAGGTGCGCAATTTGCACTGACACATGGAGCACCATTTGTGGCTGCAGTATTTCTTGGCCTTATCGGAGCAGTAACTGGTGGGTTGCTGCGAGATGTACTTTGCCAAGTTGAGCCAGTTTTGCTGCACCGTGAAACCATAGGAACATCTTGTTTAGCGGGATCACTTGTCTATGTCACAGGCGACTACTTTGAATTGAACTCTGGTTTTGTCGCGCTATCAGCAGGTCTAGTCGTCATCATTGTTCGCGAACTTTCTATCCGCTTTGACTGGCATCTGCCAAAGGTGGGCGCGCGTTAAGTGCATCTGAAGCAACCCGTTATCTCGACTGCAAGACTTGAGCTTCACCATATTGCAGCTGATCGACTGATTGATCTCTTTGAAAAGCGTGACGATACTTTTGCGCTTCGTGGCGAGACTTTCACCAATCCGCTTCGTAATTTGATTGATTTTCAAGGACCACTTGCCTGGCGTGTGCCGCAAGTAAAGGCAGATCCGGCAACCAATAAATGGTTTGTTCGTTGGATTGTTCTAAAGGAAAATCGCGAAATTATCGGTAGCACCAGTTTTCATGGCGCTCCAGATGAGCAGGGAATGATGGAGATCGGCCTTGGAATAGAGAGCCAATACCAGAACCAGGGTTACGCGAAAGAAGCGTTGCTCGGCATGTGGCGCTGGGTCTTAACTTTTCCCGAAGTGAAGACGCTGCGATACACGGTAAGTCCTGAAAATCTTCCCTCAATAGCAGTCATCAAATACTTCGGTTTTGACTTTAAGGGACAGCAGATTGATGAAGAAGATGGTCCGGAAGATATTTACGAGATGGATCGCGAAACTTTCCTAAAAAAGTGGGGCGCTAACTAATCGCGAGATTGACCAGATCTATGGGTGTAACGCCCTAAGAATTCTTTCTTCATATCTATAAAGTTTCCATCAATGAGCGCCTGACGCATCTGATCTACTAAGCGAACCACAAAACGTTCATTGTGGATCGTTGCCAGAGTTGCGGCAACCATCTCTTTACCGCGGAATAAGTGGCACAGGTAAGCGCGTGTGAAATTAGTGCAGGTGTAACAATCGCATTCGTCATCAATAGGGTTGAAGTCGCGCACATATGGTGCGTTAGAGAGGTTAAATCGCCCCTGCATTGTGTAGACGGCGCTAGAGCGCGCGATACGTGATGCAAGTACGCAGTCAAATGTATCTACGCCATTTTCAACACCGACAAATAAATCTTCAGGTGCGCCTATGCCGAGTAAGTGTTTCGGCTTATCTTCAGGCAAGGTGCTATTTACCCAACCAACGATTGTGCCAAGGGATGATTTATCGAGAGCTCCACCAATACCGAATCCATCGAATTCGATTCCGGAAGATGACATTGTGCCTAAATCATTCGCTGCTTTCTTGCGGAGATCTTCATATTGCGCACCTTGAATAACGCCAAAGAGCGCCTGGTATGGCTTATCGCTACGGACATCAGTTAAACGCTTATGTTCATCTAAGCAGCGGATCGCCCAGTCGTAGGTGCGCTCCATCGCCAGCTCTTGATAAGGACGAGTGTTATGTAGCGTTGTGCATTCATCGAAAGCGAAGATTATGTCGGCACCAATTTTATGTTGGATCTGCATCGATATTTCCGCGGTAAAGCGATGCATCGAACCATCGAGGTGCGATTTAAATGTAACTCCATCATCATCTACATGGGCTAAACGCTCTTTATTTCCAGCGATAACTTGATCTGATCGGAAAGTCTTGGCATCCATCGCCAAGACTTTTTTAAATCCAACCCCCAGTGAGAGAACTTGAAAACCGCCGCTATCGGTAAAGGTTGGCCCTGGCCAACTCATAAATTGGGCTAAGCCACCTGCCTCATCTAAAACATCAGGGCCGGGCTGTAAATAGAGGTGATAAGCATTGGCCAATAAAGCTTGTGCGCCAAGATCTTGCATCGCTGCAGGTAGAACTGCTTTAACTGTCGCCTTTGTGCCAACTGGAATAAATGCTGGAGTTTGAATATCGCCATGTGGAGTAGAAAGTGTGCCAACGCGCGCCAGAGAATTTTCTGCGCTCTTCTTTATCTCAAATGAGAAGTTTTTTGCTGCTGGAGTCGACACAAGCGTTATTGTCTCAGATATAGACTGCCCTGATGTTCGCAGGAAAAGCGCCCTTTCAAGAGTTCACTTCTCTTTTAAATCCGCATTCGCGACGCATTGTTGCGGGAATCGCTCTCAGCGCCATTGGTCGCGGAATGACGCTCTCGTTGTTAATGGTCTATCTCCACGATATCCGCGGATTTTCTATCGCATTTGGTGGAGTCGTAATGGCATGGGGCGCGCTCTTTGGGATTATCTGCACCCCACCACTTGGATCGCTGGTGGATCGCATCGGACCAAAGATCGTGATGCTTGCCGGCCTTGTTATATCTGGTCTTTCAGCCCTTGCCTTCGCATTTGTTACAACTCAAGCACATGCGTTAATTGCAATAACTCTCTTCGCATTTGGTGGTCAATGTGTTTGGCCTTCGCAGATGGTGATTTTGACGCGGGTTACACCGATAAAAGATCGCACCAAGATCTTCGGCTTTAACTTTATGTTGATGAACCTTGGTCTCGGTGTCGGTGGATTTATATCGGCTCTGATTATTCGTGAAGATTCAATTCTTTCTTATCAAATTATGTACTTTATTGATTCACTAACTTACTTTGTCTTTATCTTCTTTATTTGGGGACTTAACACCCCTCATGCAGGCAAGTATGTTGCGAAAGAGCATGAGCCCGAGAAGGGGAGCTATCGAGAGCTATTTGCGATTAAAGAGTTGTCGATCCTGACTATCGCAGGAATTATTCTCTTAACTTTTGGATATGGACCGCTGCAATCAGGGCTTCCAATTTATGCCACGCAATATCTTGATTTAGCACCTAACTGGCTGGGGATTATCTTTGGGGTAAATACCTTTGCCATCGTGGCTTTCCAACCGTTAGTTTTAAAGCTAATCGCGAATTATTCTAAGTACAGCGCGCTGATTGCGGTGGCAATTATTTGGGCGCTTTCTTGGCTGGCCGTTGGTATCTCGCCATACCTTTCAATGTTTATGGCCGGTATCGCACTTTGTGTTAGCCAATTAATCTTCGCCTTTGGTGAGATGGTCCATGCACCAACTAGCCCGGCGTTGACGCAAGAACTTGCTCCCGAACATATCCGCGGTCGCGCAAGTGCGCTAACTAGTTTGCAGTGGGGAATTTCTGGAATTGCAGGTCCCGCCGTTGCCGGGTTAATGATCGGTGCAAATCTAGAACAGCTCTGGGTCTTAACAATGGCTATAGGCGTTCTAGCGCCAATACCTTTATTTACTTACTTAAAGCGCACCACAAATAAGGCAAAGAAATAGCCCGCCCACGCAGATTGCGTGAACGGGCTACTTATTTAATTATTTAAGCGAGTTTTCCAGCCACTTCTATCAAAGTAGTTACTCCATTTGAAAGAGTTACTGAGATTTCTTCTCCACCCTTACCTGGGCAAGAAAGTCCCCAAGAGAACTTGGCAGATGCACCTGGAGCAAGCGGAGTAATTGGTGCGCCCTCCATCTGGTTATCGCCATCAAAGATATCGACGCATTCGCCAGTGGTTGTTGAACCCTTAACGATTAGCGTTGCTAAATCTAAATCTGCAGCAGAGCCATTTTCAACGGTTACATTGAAGCGTTCATTGATCTGACCTGGGAGCATTCCTGATGCAAATTTTCCTGGTGTGAAGCTAGCAGGTGAGGAAAGTGTGTAACTGACCTTATCTGGCGTCACAACTGGCGCATCAAAACCACCAGATGCCTGTGGCGCTTCCTCAACTTCGGTTACGAGTGATTGGTCATCAACTTGAGCAACCTCATCGCCGCCACATGCAGTGAGCGTTAATGCGAGGGCAAAGGCGATTCCGGCTGGTACAAATTTAGATCCAGCGCGGGAAGATTTAACGGTAAACATTGAGGCCTCCAAGAGAAATTTCAGTATGCAGGTGACTATTTACTAGCCATAAGTATAGAGTAGCCCGCATGTCTCTCAACTCAGCCGCAAACTCAGAAGTTGACGCACCAGTTAGTGCTAGCCCTGTAATTGCCGGCCGTAGCCCACGCCAAATTGCCTGGAGCCGCTTTAAGCGAAATAAAGTAGGCATGGCAGCAGCTGGAATCAGTATCTTGCTATTGAGTATGTCGCTCTTTGCTCCGATTGTTTGCCGCATTTTGGGAATTAATCCAAACGACCTGAATCTCGATGGTTTAGATAGCAGTGGGGTTCCCAGGGGTGATCTTGCTGGCTTCAGTAGAGAACATCCGCTCGGAGTGATTCCAGGCACCGGCCGCGACTTGCTGGCACAACTTTTATACGGATCACGAATTTCGTTCATGATCGCAATCCTCACAACCACAACAGCGCTAACTATCGGTTTCTTTGTGGGAATCGTTGGTGGTTATTTCCGCGGCCGCGTTGATGGATACCTTGGTCGCTTCACCGATTTTCTTCTCGCATTCCCAGCCTTCTTTATGATCGTTGCACTTAGCGAACCGATGGTTGATCGCATTGAAAAAACTGGAATCGTTGAAGGAAATGGCGCTCGCGTTCTCTTCTTAATTATTTTCCTATCGTTCTTTGGATGGCCAGGATTTTCTCGACTAATCCGTTCGCAAGTACTTTCACTTCGCGAACGCGAATTCGTGACTGCCGCACAAGCGATGGGTGCAACTCGTCGTCGCATTATTTTGAAAGAACTCGTTCCAAACCTTTGGGCGCCAGTAATCGTGGTTGTCTCACTATCGCTTCCTGGTTATTTGGCATCTGAGGCAGTCTTCTCATTCTTAGGCCTTGGCGTTCAACCACCGGCATCTACTTGGGGCATCCTTCTTTCCAATGCCACTCGCTTCGTAACCGTTATGCCGAGCTTCTTCCTAATTACCGCAGCCTCCCTAGTCATCGTGGTTCTGGCCTTTAACTTGGTCGGCGATGCGCTGCGCGATGCGCTTGACCCAAGAGCCGACAAGTAACGCCTCGATAACGATTCATCTGCGGGGCTTAAATCACCCCTGCTCCTACCGCCGAGTATTCACTTTTCGGACATTTTCTGCTTAACTCAACCCACTCGTAGTGCGGGTTTGCCCGCCACTACATCCCAATCGAAAGGATTACGGAATGAGCCCTCGTTATGCTCTTCGTCGTGCCGTAGTTGTTGCATCTGCAAGCGCTTTGCTTCTCGGAACCGTTGTGGTTGCTGGAACAAACGCTGCATCTGCTGCAACAACACCAAAGACAGGTGGAATTCTCACTTTTCTTGAGCACGAACCACGTCTTGATCACATGGATCCAAGCCGTATCTACACCGGACGCGACCTCGCGTTTATGAATTCATTCCACACTCGTACTTTGGTTGCATACAACCCAGTCCCAGGTGCTGCAGGAGCAAACCTTGTTCCAGATCTAGCAACTAACACTGGTGTTCCAAGCAACGCTGCTAAGACATGGAAGTTCACACTTCGTCCAGGCACAAAGTTCGAAGATGGAGTTCCAATTACTTGTGAGCACGTCCAATACGGTACATCTCGTGTATTCGCACAAGATGTAATCAACAACGGACCTACTTACTTGCTTTCATGGCTTGATATTCCAAAAGATAAAGATGGAAATTCAATCTACGTTGGCCCATACAAGAGCACCAAGGCAGCACAAGCTGCATTTAATAAGGCAGTCTCTTGCTCTAAGGACAACCGCACAATTACTTTCCAACTGAACAAGTCAATTGCTGACTTCAACTACTTGGCTACATATGGTGTTATCTCACCTATCCAAAAGAAGAAGGACACAGGCGATAAGTACGACCTAAACCCACAGGCAACAGGTCCATACAAGATCGTAGAAAACAGTGCTAACCAGCTTCGTATGGTCCGTAACTCAAACTGGTCAAAAGCATCTGACCCAGTGCGTACTCCATACCCAGATGAAGTAATCATCCAGTTCGGTCTTGATGAAGAAGTAATCGACCAGATCATGTTGGAGGACACAATTCCTTCAGCTATGAACTTTGGTGGACCACTTCCAACAAACAAGGACAAGTTCTTCACCGACGCGAAGTTCAAGAACCGTCGTATGAACAACTCAGATCCATACGCCATCTACATCGCATTTAACGTGAAGGCAATGCCTTGCTTGGAAATCCGCCAGGCAATGTATTACTCACGTGATGCAAAGGCGCTTCTTGACTACGCAGGCGGCCCAACTTACGCAGGTTCATACGCAACCGGTGTAATCAGCCCACTCGTAGCAGCTGACTACGCACCTACCAAGGTCGTTGGTCCAGGAAGCCCTGATTTCAAGCCTGAAGGAAACGTTGCTAAGGCGAAGGAATTGATGGAAATCGCAAAGACCAAGTGTCCTGCTGATTACAAGAAGGCAACTGAAGATGGAATCACATTGGACGTTCGTCAATCTGTAACTCTTAACGACACTATTCCAATCAACGAGGCTGCTTACGGTCGCGCTGGAATCAAGGTTAAGTGGAACATCATCAGCTCTGGTTACTACTCAACAGTTATGAACCCTGACAAGCAGAAAGATATGTCTGCTTCTGGTTGGGGTGCTGACTGGGCAAATGCTTCAACAGTTATTCCAGAACTATTTGCATCATTCGGTGGATTTAACCTTTCACAGAACAGTGCAGATCCTGCTTACAAGGCCTTTGAAGATAAGGTCAACATTGCGATGAAGACAACTGATCGCAAGAAGCAAGCAGCGATGTGGAAAGAACTAGATGCATATGCAATGAAGCAGATGTGGGTATTGCCAACAACATTTGGTAAGGCTCAAGAAATTTGGGGCTCACAGCTTGCAAACGTCTTCTTCTGGGTACCTCAGGGTAACCCTGCATACGGAAAGATCTGGATTAACAACTAATCCAAATCTTTACCTGCAAGCGCTTTAAGTAGCGCAAATAGCAGTAGAGACAGGTACTTCCGGCGCTAAGCAATTGGCGTCGGAAGTACCTTCTTACTGGTAGGTTCAACTTTCTTTGAAGACCAACTAAGAATATAAATAGTAAAAAACGTAAGAGAGGATTGAATAGATGCTGAAATTCATCGGGCGCCGCGCAATATTTGCAGCCTTCACAATCCTGATCGTCTCTGCAGTTGTCTTTGGAATCTTCTCTCTGCTCCCATTTGATCCAGCCGCCCTTACTTGTGGTCAGCGCTGTACAGATCAGATTGTTGAAGCAAATCGAATTCGCCTAGGTTTTGATAAACCAATTTATGAGCAGTACTGGCTCTTCCTCTCTGGAATTTTTGCTGGCCGTACCTACGGCGCCGGCAGCGCAGCCTTCACTTGTCCTGCACCGTCTTTTGGATACTCATTTAATGAAAATGCTTGTGTTACAAATTTATTGGTTGACGCCCTTCCTATCACTATCAGCCTTGCTATCGGAGCGCTTTTACTCTGGCTTACTGTGGGAATTGGCTTAGGTATTGTCGCCGCTAAATTTAAAAACCGCTGGCCAGATACCGGTTCTTCAGTCTTCGTGCTACTGGCAACTTCGCTTCCAACATTTGTTACTGGCCTAGCACTGCTTATCTGGGTAACCATTAAATGGAAGTTAGTGCCGCTATCACTACAGGGCTACACCTCACTATTTGATAACCCATTTAAATTTGTCGAATATTTCATCTTGCCTTGGATCACCTTGGCGATTGCTTATGCGGCGATCTACACCCGTTTTACTCGTGCCGCACTTCTTGAAACCCTCGGCGAGGATTACATCCGCACCGCGCGCGCAAAAGGAGTTGCCGAACGTGTCGTTTTCTTCAAACACACATTACGTGCCGTGCTTGCTCCGTTAATTACTTTAGCTGGACTGGACTTTGCTGGACTTATAGGCGGAGCAATCATTACCGAAACGATCTTTAACCTGCCAGGACTTGGCCGCCTAACCCTGCGCTCGGTTTACGAATTCGATCTATCTGTAGTTCTTGCAACGACCATCTTGGCGGCAACTGTCGTAATCGTGATGAACTTAATCGTAGATATGTTCTATGCGGTACTTGACCCACGGGTGCGAATTACATGACCGAACTACTTCGAATTCAAGACTTACACGTCTCCTTTAAAACCGATGACGGCATGGTCCGCGCCGTAGATGGCGTATCGCTAACTCTTAACGCCGGTGAAACCGTTGCCATCGTGGGCGAGTCAGGTTCCGGTAAAACCGTTACCAGCCTTTCTGTAATGGGCCTTCACAAAAAGGGATCGGCTCAGATCTCGGGATCAATTTCTCTCAACGATGCCGGCACCTTCAAAGATGTTGTCTCGCTAAACGATGATGCGATCCGCGATATCCGTGGGCGCGCAGTTGCGATGATCTTCCAGGATCCCATGTCCTCACTGCATCCTTTTTACAAAATCGGTAGCCAGCTTGCTGAGGCTTACTTGGTTCACAATCCAGGTAAGAAGAAAGAGGCGATGGCCCGCGCAATCGAGATGCTTGATCTAGTTGGCATTCCAGAGCCAGCAAAGCGCGCCGTGGAGTTTCCGCATCAATTTTCGGGCGGTATGCGCCAGCGCGTAATGATCGCCATGGCTTTGATGAACTCACCACAAATCTTGATCGCAGATGAACCAACAACTGCGCTAGATGTAACTGTGCAAGCCCAGATCTTGGCGCTACTTTCAAAGCTTAAGAAAGAATTTAATATGGGTATCTTGTTGATTACCCACGATCTTGGCGTAGTTGCACAAGTGGCCGATCGCGTAAATGTTATGTATGCCGGGCGCATCGTTGAAGAAGGGCCAGTTGATGACCTCTTCTACTCACCTCTTGCTCCTTACACACTCGGACTTCTTAAATCAGTGCCACGTGTTTCATCAAAGAACGAACGCCTCAAGGCGATTCCAGGACAGCCTCCTTCACTAATTAACTTGCCGGTTGGTTGCCCATTTGCACCACGTTGTGAGTACAAGCAACATTCATCAGAATCTGGTTGCAACACAACAAAGCCAGATCTAATCGGCACCTCAGCAACCCATCGCTCTCGCTGCCATATCCCTGAATCTCTGCGTAATGATTTATTTGCTAAAGAGTTAAAGGAGTTACAGTCATGAGCGATGTAATTCTTAAGGTAGATAATCTTGTTAAGCACTTCCCAACCGGCAAAGGCAAGCGCGGTGAAAAGGAAGTTGTAAAGGCTGTCGATGGAATCTCCTTCGAGCTAAAAGCTGGCGAGACTCTTGGCCTAGTAGGCGAATCCGGTTGCGGTAAAACAACTGCCGGTCGCACAATCTTGAAGCTAAATGAGCCAACCTCGGGCAAGTTGATCTTCGAAGATCAAGACATCACCGATTACAGCGCAACTAAGATGCGCGCAATCCGCGCCCAGATGCAGATCATCTTTCAAGATCCATACTCTGCGCTAAATCCACGTCAGACAATCGGCAAGATTATTTCTGCACCATTTGAAATCCAAGGAATCACTCCACCAGAAGGCGTTAAGACTGCCGTGCAAAACCTAATGGCGCGCGTTGGTCTAAACCCAGAGCACTACAACCGCTACCCACACGAGTTCTCAGGCGGACAGCGCCAGCGCATTGGTATTGCACGCGCAATCGCGTTAAAGCCACGTTTTATCGTTGCCGACGAACCAGTTTCAGCCCTCGATGTTTCGATTCAGGCACAAGTAATTAACTTGCTGGAAGATCTGCAAGAAGAAGAGAAGATCAGCATGGTCTTTATCGCCCACGATTTATCTGTGGTGCAACATATTTCAGACCGCGTAGCAGTTATGTACCTTGGCAAGATGATGGAGATCGCAGCAACTGCTGATCTATATGCCAAGCCGCGCCATCCTTACACAACAGCGCTCTTATCTGCGGTGCCGCTGCCAGATCCACGATCTGAACGCACTCGCGAACGTATTATCTTGACCGGAGATCTACCTAGCCCAATTAATCCACCATCAGGTTGCGTCTTTAATACCCGTTGCTGGAAGGCGCAAGATAAGTGCCGCACCGAAGTGCCACAGTTGGTACAGCTCGGGGCTTCACAAGTGGCCTGCCACTTCCCTGAAAACTAGTTCTTAACTAGTTCTTAAATCTAGCTACCAGATCTCGACTCTCTCGCTTTCAGCCAGCCATAACTTGTCGCCTTCGGTTACTTCAAAGGCCTCATAGAAATCACTGAGATTGGCAACGATCGCGTTGCAACGGAACTCATATGGAGAATGCGGATCAGTTGCGATGCGCCGGCGAAGTTCTTCGGCACGAACCTTGCCGCGCCATGCTTGCGCCCACGATAAGAAGAAACGTTGTTCACCCGTTAAACCATCGATTACAGGCGCTGGAGCGCCCTTTAGAGCCAATTTATAAGCCTTAAAGCCGATTGCAAGGCCGCCAAGGTCTCCAATGTTTTCTCCGACCGTTAGAGCGCCATTTACATGGATATCTGGGGTCTCTTCTGGATAAAGGGCATCAAATTGTTTGATCAACATATTTGCGCGCTTTTCAAATTCGGTGCGATCGGATTGGGTCCACCAATCGATCATGTTGCCATCGCCATCGAATTTAGAACCTTGGTCATCAAAGCCGTGGCCGATTTCATGGCCGATAACCGCACCGATTCCGCCGTAATTGGCTGCGATATCTGCCTCTAGATCAAAGAACGGTGGCTGCAAGATTGCCGCCGGAAAGACGATCTCGTTCTGGATCGGGTGGTAATAAGCGTTAACGGTCTGCGGGGTCATCAGCCATTCGGTCTTATCAACTGGCTTACCGATCTTGGCTAATTCGATATCGCGTGAGAACTTGGTGATGCGGCCAATGTTTACGAAGAGGCCGTCTCGGGTAATGGTTAGCGCTGAATAATCGCGCCACTTGTCGGGAAAGCCGATCTTTGGCGTGAACTTTCCTAACTTATCTAAAGCCTTGGCTTTGGTTTCTGGGCTCATCCAAGAAAGTTCGTTAATGCTGATTCGGTAGGCCTCGATCAAGTTATCAACTAGTTCGAGCATTGCGGTTTTAGCTGCCTCTGGGAAATGGCGCTGTACATAGATGCGGCCGATGGCCTCGCCAAGTGCGCCTTCTACAAAGGAGATAGCGCGCTTCCAGCGAACCCGGATTTCGGGGGTGCCAGATAAAGTCTTGGCATAGAAATCAAAGTTCTGATTTACAAATTCATCAGGCAGGTAAGCCGCAGCACCTGAAATCAACTGCCACTTCATCCACGCCTTCCATGGGGAGGGATCGAAATTTTCTAGGATGCCAGATAAGCCGGCAAAGAATGGTGGCTGTTGCACAACTAGCTCGTCGAAGGCCGCCTTTGGAATCTGGCTGTACTCAAGCCAGGTCGCCCAATCAAAGTGTGGGGCAAGGGCGCAGAGCTCTTTAAAGGTCATCTTGTTATATGTCAGTTCGACATCGCGATCTTTAACCTGATCAAAATGGTGTGATGCAATTTGGGCTTCTAGGGCGTAGATCTTTTCTGCTAAATCCGCGCCGTTATCAATCTTGGCAAGTGCGAACATCTTGGCAACATGGACTTTAAAGGCTTTACGAATTTCTTCATATTGTTCCTCGCGGTAGTAAGCCTCATCCGGCAAAGACAATCCGCCTTGCCCCAAATAGATAATGTTCATTTCGGAGTTCATGGCATCGCCGTAAATTCCAAGACCGAATGCGCCACCTAGCCCGCGCATTTCTAGATCGGCCATCGTCTTAATAAATTGATCACGAGTTTCGATGCGATCGATTGCGGTGAGATCTTCAAGCAGGGGAGTAATGCCGGCTTTGGTGATCGCATCAGTGTCGAGGAAGCAGTCATATAAATCGCGAATCTTCTGGGCATCGCCTTCGCCTTTGGCGGTCTCGATGATTTCGCGGACCTGGGCTTCAGCCTCTAAATAAAGTTGGTAGGTAATGCCATCGGAGGAGCGATCTTGTGGGATCTCGTGGTCCTTGAGCCAGCGGCCATTGAAGTAGCGGTAGAGATCATCTTGGGGGCGAAAAGTTTTATCGATATGTGAAGGATCGATCCCACTGCGTTGCTGCTTAGTCATGACTTCCTTTGTTCTCGTAACCGTCAAATAAGTAGTTGAAAGTTCAACTTTGCGGAAATTAACGTATGATTGCCCAATGGCACGGCAAAACGCTACCTCACCTCGCTGGCTCAATGCTGCTGAAATGAAGGCTTGGCGCCGCTATATCGTGGCTAGCCGGCGATTGCTCGAAGCCCTGGATTTAGACCTAGCCCACCATGAACTTTCTATGGCCGATTACGAGATTTTGGCTCAATTAAGTGATGCCCCAGAACGCCGGATGCGTATGTCAGAGCTAGCCGATGTGGCGATGTTGTCGCGCTCGCGCCTTTCGCATCGCATGAAGGTAATGGAGAAGGCCGGCTGGGTAAAGCGTGAGGCTTGCCCTATAGATAAGCGCGGATATTTTGCGGTGATGACCGCTAAGGGTTGGAAGGCGATCGTTGCTGCCGCCCCGGACCATGTAGATAGTGTGCGCTCACGTTTTGTTGATCATCTATCGAAGGGCGATCAAGCAGCGCTTGCAGAAATTTTTGAGCGAGTTTCAGAATCGTTAAGAAAAGAATTGAAAGATAAATAAAAAACCCGCCACATAAAGTGGCGGGTTTTTTATTAAGTAATGAATTACTTAGCTGCTGCCTTCTTGCGGCGGCGCTTCTTTGGAGCAGCTGCTGGAGCTGCTGCCTTCTTCTTGCGACGCTTTGGAGCTGCCTTCTTAGCTGCTGCCTTCTTGCGACGCTTTGGAGCTGCCTTCTTAGCTGCTGCCTTCTTGCGACGCTTTGGAGCTGCCTTCTTAGCTGCTGCCTTCTTGCGACGCTTTGGAGCTGCCTTCTTAGCTGCTGCCTTCTTGCGACGCTTTGGAGCTGCCTTCTTAGCTGCTGCCTTCTTGCGACGCTTTGGAGCTGCCTTCTTAGCTGCTGCCTTCTTGCGACGCTTTGGAGCTGCCTTCTTAGCTGCTGCCTTCTTGCGACGCTTTGGAGCTGCCTTCTTAGCTGCTGCCTTCTTGCGACGCTTTGGAGCTGCCTTCTTTGCTACTGCTGCCTTCTTGCGGCGCTTCTTTGGAGCTGCTGCTGGAGCTGCTGCCTTCTTGCGACGCTTCTTTGGTGCTGCTTTCTTAGCTGCGGCCACGTACTTCTCCTATCGGAATGGTTCGGATCCGTCACCCAAACCTGTTCGTGGATAAGTGTGACGGAAATGTAAAAATATTGCTAGTACATAGCGCGAAAAAACGGAGTGCGTGTCGCAATTTATTTTTTTATTTTTTTGTGCATTTAAGAAAAAAATCGCCAAATGATTTACCTAAATCGCCACCGATTTTTGCGATTTTCTCCGCACTTTTGCGAAAATTGGGAAAAATTACTCCGTTTTTTCGTCTTCCGCGCGAATTCTGCGCATTTCAACGGCATATTCGTTCGTTTCAGAGTCATATTTTCGCAATTTCGGCAGGCAAAGGGCCAAAATTGCGACCGAAACTATGCAGAGAACCCCTCCAAAAGTTACTGAGAAGTTCAATGTGGTAACCGCCGCCATCGATGCCGCACGCATCTGGCCGGCTAGTGGGCCAATTGAATATGAAAGTAGTTCGATCCCTGCAAGGCGTCCGCGGTATCCATCTGGAATTGTTTGGTTCCAAATTACTCCACGGAAAAGCGCACTGACCATATCGGCGGCCCCGGCCATGGCAAGAAATAGCAGAACCAGAATCAAGGAATTGGATAACCCGGCAAATGCAATCGCTGCGCCCCAACCGATAGCCGCCCAAATAACCGCCCGTCCATGAAAACGATAGGTGCGCGTCCAACCACTTGTCAGAGTTACTGCAACCGAGCCAACAGTTCCGGCGGCATAGAGCAGACCGAGCGCCCAAGGTGCGCCAAGTTGGTCTGCCCAAAATGGAAAGAGCGCAATTGGCATCGCAAAGAACATCGCAGCTAAATCAACTAGGTAAGTTCCCATTAAATCTTGGCGGCTAAATGCATATCGCACACCCTCGATTAAGCCTGCCAGAGATGGTTTTTGGGCCTCTGGATTAGCGGGTACGTTTTTAACGCGGGCCAAGAATGCGAGTGAGATAAAGAAGGTTGCGACATCTGCGATGTAACCAACTGAAACGGAGAAGGTTGCAATTAAAACTCCACCAATTGTTGGACCGATGATCACACCGAGCTGCCATCGCAGTGACATCAACGCACTTGCCGCCGGAAGATCGGCATGGCCAACTAGCCGCGGCAAGATGGCATCGGCGCTAGGTCGTTGCAGACCATTGACGGCGGCAAATAAACCGATGACGACATAGATCAAAATTAGATTGGGGTTGGGAGAGATGGCGTTGACCAACAAGATTGCGACCAGTACCAAGGATGCAAACTCGGTCGCCCAGATCATCTTCTTGCGATCGACGTAATCGGCTAAGACCCCGCCATAGAGCCCAAAGAGAATCAGCGGCACGATCTCGACCACCCCTGAGATACCAACTGCGATGTAAGAGTTGGTCATCTCTTTGATCTGAAACGGGACGGCGACGTAAGTAATCATCGACCCGAGGTAGGTAATCAGGCCAGAGGCCCACAAATTTCGAAAATCTGGGTATTTTTTGAGCGGAGTTAGATCAATCGCAAATTTTGAACGCTTATCTTCTTCCACGTGGGCTAGTTAAAGGTATTTTCGGCGCAAGGGAAAGTTCCCCCACGCACATCCGCCGCAAATTCTTGCGCCGCAGCCGAAATTTCAGAACGCAAGTTTCGATATGCCTTAGCCAACTTTGGTGGATTGGCAGTTAGCCCAACTAAATCTGTCCAGACCAAAACTTGGGCATCGCAATTAACGCCGGCGCCGATTCCGATAGTTGGAATCGCAAGGGCCGCAGTTATCTTTGCGGCGAGTTCTGCCGGCACTAGTTCCAAGACAATTGCGAAGGCGCCTGCCTTTTCCAGAGCGAGCGCAGCCTGCAAAATCACTTCGCCATCTTCACGACCCTGAACGCGATAGCCCCCAAGTTGATGAAGTGATTGCGGGGTAAGGCCCAGGTGGCCCATAACCGGAATGCCGGCAGCGGTTAACTTTTCAACAGTTGCTAAATGCGCACCTTCTAGTTTTACCGCCATCGCACCGGCCTCTTTAAAGAAGCGGATCGAAGTAGCAAGTGCTTGTTCAGGAGATGACTCGTAAGAACCGAAGGGAAGGTCCGCGACGACAAGTGCGCGCTTTGATCCGCGCACCACGGCGCGGGTTAGCGGAATCATTTCATCGACGGTGACTGGGATGGTGTTCTCTTCGCCCAGAAAATTATTGCCAGCGCTATCGCCAACCAGCAGAACAGGAATGCCTGCGCTATCGAAGATCTCTGCCGTCATCTGCTCGTAAGAAGTGAGCATCGCCCACTTTTCGCCATCGGTCTTGGCCTTCTTTAAATCGAGAATCGTGACGCGACGATGTGCCGCGCCACCATAAAGGGTCGTTGTACTCATCTGTTCCTCCAGCCTCGAAGCTTCGCGAGAAGTCTCCGGGTCTTAACTATTGAGGGTTCTGGGACTAAGGGTATTCCATTACTCTTGAAGAATGAAGTTGCGAGTAGCCCTCGCCCAGGTCAACCCAACAGTTGGTGATCTGGTTGCCAACGCTGCCTTGGTGCGCACCAACTTCAAGACCGCCCAAGATGCCGGCGCGCATATCGTCGTATTTCCTGAGATGGTTTTGACGGGATACCCAGTTGAAGATCTCGCCTTACGTCCTTCTTTTCAACTAGCCAGCCAAAGCGCCTTAACTGAATTAGCCGGTCAATTAACCGGTGGATGTGTGGCAATAGTCGGGTATTTAGATCAAGTAAATGGCGCCCCACAAAATATGGTTGCCGTCATCAGCGATGGCAAGGTCGCAGCGCGTTATGCCAAGTGCCACCTACCTAACTACGGCGTATTCGATGAATTCCGCAACTTTGTTCCGGGCGATCAAACTTTGGTCTTGCGCATCCATGGCGCAGATATCGGAATTGCAATCTGTGAAGACCTATGGATCGATGGCGGAATTACCGCACAACTTGCTGATCGCAAACCAGGGTTAGTTATTGTTCCAAATGGTTCTCCATATGAACGCGCAAAAGATGACACGCGCTTAGCTCTGGTAACCAAGCGCGCTCGCCAAGCCAAGGCTCCATTGGTCTATGTAAATATGACCGGTGGCCAAGATGATCTGGTCTTTGATGGCGACAGCATTGTGGTTGGCGCAGATGGTGCGGTCATTGCCCGAGCACCACAATTTGAAGATGGCATCGCGGTAGTTGATATAGATGTTGCAACCAAAACTAGTTCGCCAGATGTGATTATTTCTGAAGATGAAGTCAGCGTTGATCGCGCCCTGATTCCTGGTGTGGCTGTTCGCCTTGATGATCGCGAAGAAATTTGGAACGCGATTGTTGTTGGCTTGCGTGACTATGTAGAAAAGAACGGTTTCCGTAGCGTTGTCGTTGGTTTATCGGGCGGTATTGATTCGGCGCTAGTTGCAGCCTTGGCTGTCGATGCACTTGGTGCCAAGCGAGTAAATGGCGTTGCGATGCCAAGTAAATACTCATCCGAACATTCAATCTCTGATGCCCAAGCTTTCGCCGATGCCACCGGTATTCACTTCCGCACCGTGCCAATTGCGCCGATGGTTGATGCCTATATGAATAACCTGGTTTTAAAGGGCGTTGCTGAAGAAAATCTGCAGGCCCGTGTTCGCGGAACAACGCTGATGGGGATCTCAAATCAAGAAGGTCATTTAGTTTTAGCAACCGGCAATAAATCAGAGCTCGCCGTTGGTTACTCAACGCTTTATGGTGATGCCGTGGGCGGCTTTGCCCCAATTAAAGATATTTACAAGACCGATGTCTGGGCGTTATCTCGTTGGCGCAATGAAATCGCGCGCGCCCGCGGTGAGGCCGAGCCAATTCCGGTTAACTCAATTGAAAAAGAGCCAAGTGCAGAGCTTCGCCCTGGCCAAAAAGATACTGACTCACTTCCTGATTACTTATTGCTAGATCGCGTCTTAACGGCATACGTAGATGATGATCAAGGCTCAGCGGCGTTGATTGCGGCAGGCTTTGATGAGGCTTTGGTTCGTCGCGTAATTGCGATGGTCGATAAGGCCGAATACAAGCGCCGCCAATATCCACCTGGGCCAAAGGTTTCTAAGCGAGCGTTTGGAAAGGATCGCAGACTTCCAATGACTTCGCGCTGGGCTGAATAAGGGCCACGTAACACAGCCGTAACTTTGACTTGGCAAGATCTGGGGTATGACTTCCCACGATTCACATCCTGATTCACAGATGAGCAAGCAACAAGAGTTCGTGCTTCGCACTATCGAAGAACGCAATATTCGTTTTATCCGTTTGTGGTTTACCGATGTCTTGGGATATTTAAAGTCTGTTGCAATTGCACCTGCTGAGTTAGTTAACGCCTTCGAAGAAGGAATCGGTTTCGATGGTTCAGCGATTGAAGGCTTTGCCCGTGTTACCGAATCAGATATGTTGGCAAAACCTGATCCTGCAACATTTTCGATCTTGCCATGGCGCACTGAAGCCCCAGGTGCAGCACGTATGTTCTGTGATATCACCATGCCCGATGGTTCACCTTCACATGCTGATCCACGCAACGTACTTCGTCGCACTTTAAACAAGGCAGCCCAAATGGGTTACACCTGTTACACACATCCCGAAATTGAATTCTTCCTGTTTAAAAATTCACCAGTAAAAGGCGAACAACCAGTACCGGTTGATCAAGGTGGATATTTCGATCACACACCAGCTGTTGTGGGACATGACTTCCGTCGCCAAGCGATCACTATGTTGGAGGCGATGGGAATCTCTGTCGAATTTAGCCACCATGAAGGCGCGCCAGGCCAACAGGAGATCGATCTACGTTATGCCGATGCTTTAAGCACCGCGGATAACATCATGACTTTCCGCCACGTGATTAAAGAAGTTGCACTTGAACAAGGTTTCTACGCATCTTTTATGCCTAAGCCATTTACCGAGCATCCAGGCAGCGGAATGCACACCCACGTCTCGCTCTTTGAAGGCGAGAAGAATGCTTTCTACGATGCATCAGCCGAATTTAATTTATCTAAAGTTGCCCGCTCATTTATCGCCGGCATCTTGAAGCATTCATCTGAAATCACTGCAGTAACAAATCAATGGGTGAACTCATATAAGCGCCTGCAAGGTGGGGGAGAAGCGCCTTCACTGATTTCTTGGGGACATAACGATCGCAGCTCGCTAGTGCGTATCCCGATGTATAAACCAAATAAAGAGAATTCAACTCGTATCGAATTTCGTTCTCCTGATTCTGCATGCAATCCATATCTGGCATACGCGGTGATGTTGGCTGCTGGCTTAAAGGGAATAGAAGAGAAGTACGAGCTGGTCGATAACGCCAACCCCGAATCACTGCCGGCTAACTTAAATGAAGCAATTGGGGTTATGGAGAAGAGCGCACTGGTTCGTGAGACTTTGGGCGAGCATGTCTTTGAATATGTACTGCGCAATAAGCGCGCCGAATGGCAGGACTATCGCCGCCAGGTCAGCGCTTACGAGTTAGACCGTTATTTACCTGTCCTTTAACGCCTAATTAGCCCTAAGGGCTGTTACTTTATTGGCATGGCTAAAGAGATAACAGATAACGGTTTACGTCGCATCAATTTATTTGCTGGCGTTCTTCACCTCGCGCAGATGGTGGCAGTACTTGCTCTCGCATCAGATTTCACGCTTCCAATCACTGCGCGATACATGTCTGGTCCACCTGGAAGCACCTACGGAGACCTAATCGTCTTATGGGATGCACCACTTGCAATTGGTGTTGCAGTGTTCTTGGGATTGTCTGCTCTCGCCCACTTTATTGTCATTAGCCCGAAGTTCTTTCCGCGGTATATAGCAGGACTTGCAGCGCACCGAAACTTCTTCCGTTGGGTTGAATATTCAATTAGCTCTTCAGTAATGATCGTTCTGATCGCACAAGTAACTGGAATTTCAGAGGTAACAGCGCTTATCTCTATCTTCGGTGTTAACGCTTCGATGATTCTCTTTGGTTGGTTGCAAGAGAAATATGAAGAGCCTGGCAGCGGTGGATGGGTTCCATTTATCTTCGGTTGCATCACCGGCATCGTTCCTTGGCTAGCACTCGTCTTCTATGTCTTTGCTATCGGTGGGGCTGGCGAGAATAAGGCGCCAACCTTCGTCTACTTCATCGTCTTCACCATCTTCGTTCTATTCAACTCCTTCGCACTTGTTCAATTTGTTCAATATAAGAAGATCGGCAAATGGTCGGATTATCTTCGCGGAGAGCGCACCTACATCACGCTTTCACTAGTTGCTAAATCACTCCTTGCGTGGCAGATCTTCGCCAATACACTTATCCCCGTATAGAGATTTAATTAAAATTTTATTGGAGGATACGTGTCACTACGTTGGGGTTATCTAGGAGCAGGTGGAATTGCTGACATCATCGCGACAGATTTTGGCCATGCTGGTTTAAAGATCCAAGCAGTTGCAACGCGCGATATGGCGCGCACCAACGCCTTCGCCGATAAGTTCAATATCCCAAACCGCCATCCAGATTACGCATCTCTGGTTGCAGATCCTGAAGTCGATGTTATTTATATTTCTACCGTTCAGACCTTGCACCGCGATCATGCGCTCTTAGCAATCGAAGCCGGCAAGCATGTCTTGCTAGAAAAACCTTTCACCATGAACGCTGCAGATGCTCATGAAATCTACGCAGCAGCTAAGCGCAAAAATGTCTTTGTCATGGAGGCGATGTGGACTCGTTTCTTGCCAACTATGACTGCAGTATTTGCCGCGATTAACGCAGGAGAAATTGGCACACCACACTTTGTCTATGCCGATCACAGCCAGTATCTGCCAATCGAAAGAGCACCGCGTCTTTGGAATCGCGAACAAGGTGGCGGTGCGCATTACGATCTCGGAATTTATCCAATGCATATGGCAATTCGCACCTTAGGTTTCCCAGATTCAGTTAGCGGAAAATCGATCATGACTGACACCGGGGTTGACTCTGCAACGGCTGCTGTATTGCAATACAACAACGGCAGCCTGGCGCTGATTAACTCTTGCATGACAATGGCAGGCACACTCACCGCGGCAATTCACGGCGATAAAGGTCGCATTGAAATTGATGGTTGGTTCTTCGAACAGACCACATTTAGCATCTTCGATAATAAGCATCAGCTAGTGCGCACTTATGAAGAGAAAATTGCGGGACGCGGAATGCAATATCAAGCAATTCACGTTGAAGAGTGCATCGCTAAAGGGCTAACTGAAAGTCCAATTCTTAGCCTTGCTGAAACTGTAAAAATTATGGAAGTTATGGAGCAGGTTCACGTCTTTTAAGCCTGGCTTGCCCGTATCTGACTAATCGCGTTACTATTTATACATGACACTTCGCAGCCTCCTCCTTCGCTGCCGTGGCGGGGCCAAGTAACCGGTCCCCTCGCCGCGGGGTTTGTCGCACCGGTAAAACCCGACAAAACCCAAAAAATTAGGAGTTAAGAAATGTCTCAAGATAAGAATTTCCCTGATCAAAAACCTTCCGCGATGCCCGTGCATCGTTATTCATCATTTATTCCAGTAGATCTCAAAGATCGCACCTGGCCAACTAAGCAGATGACCAAGGCGCCGCAGTGGTGTTCGGTTGATCTTCGCGATGGCAATCAAGCGTTGATCGATCCCATGGATACACCACGTAAATTGGCGATGTTTAAGCTTTTGGTAAAGATGGGCTACAAAGAGATCGAAGTTGGTTTCCCATCTGCATCACAAACTGATTTTGATTTCGTTCGTAAAATCATTGACGAAGATATGATCCCCGATGATGTTGTCATCCAGGTTCTTACTCAAGCCCGCGAACCGTTAATCCGCCGTACCTATGAAGCGATCAAAGGCTCTAAGCAAGCGATCGTCCACCTTTATAACTCAACATCTACTCTGCAACGTCGCGTGGTCTTTGGCCTAGATAAAGAAGGCATAAAGAAGATCGCAACTGATGGTGCGCAACTCTGTCTTGATCTGGTTTCAACTGTGCCTGGCACCAAGGTTTCCTTTGAATATTCACCTGAGTCATATACCGGCACCGAACTTGAATTCGCAGTTGAAGTTTGCAACGCGGTAAATGCGATCTGGAAGCCAACTCCGCAGTGGAAGACGATCATGAACTTGCCAGCAACAGTTGAGATGGCAACGCCAAATGTTTACGCCGATTCGATCGAGTGGATGTGTCGTAACCTGGTAAATCGTGAGAGCGTAATTGTTTCACTTCACCCACATAACGATCGTGGCACCGGTGTTGCAGCAGCAGAACTTGGTTATTTAGCAGGAGCAGATCGCATTGAAGGAACGCTCTTTGGAAATGGAGAGCGCACCGGAAATGTTTGTCTGGTAACTCTTGGTATGAACTTGGTTTCACATGGCATCGATCCGATGATCGATTTCTCAGATATCGATGAGATCCGCCGCACCGTGGAATATGCCAACCAACTTCGCGTTCCAGAACGCCATCCATATGGTGGAGATCTAGTCTTCACCGCCTTCTCTGGTTCGCATCAAGATGCGATTAAGAAAGGCTTTGAGCACCTTGAAAGAGATGCGCAGGCGGCGGGCGTTGATAAAGATAAGTTCACTTGGGCGATTCCGTATCTGCCAATTGATCCAAAAGATATTGGTCGTTCATACGAAGCAGTTATCCGCGTTAACTCGCAATCTGGCAAGGGTGGAGTTTCTTATCTGATGAAGCACGAGCATCATCTTGATCTGCCACGTCGCCATCAAATTGAATTTAGTCGCGTTGTGCAGGCTAAGACAGATACTGAAGGTGGCGAGATTACTTCAGATGCGCTGTGGCATATCTTCGAAGATGAGTATCTGCCAACTGAATCTGCGCCTTGGGGACGTTTCAGACTTAAAGGACTTTCGCAGACTTCAGTATTAAATGAAGATGTTCACCTAACTGTGACAATTCTTGATCGCGGTGAAGTTAAAGAACTTTCTGGCCAAGGCAACGGTCCAATCGCTGCCTTCTGCAATATCTTGCAGAACTACGGCGTAGATGTTCGAGTCCTTGATTACTACGAGCATGCACTTTCTGCCGGTGGCGATGCATCAGCTGCTGCCTACCTGGAGTGCTCAATCGGTAGCGAAGTTTTCTGGGGCGTCGGAATCGACCCAAACACCACAACTGCTTCACTTAAAGCGGTCGTGTCTGCAATAAATCGCGCTATTCGCTGACTACCTTTACCTTCGTGAGCCTTTATCGTGACGAAGCAATTATTTTGCGCACCCAGAAGTTGGGTGAAGCAGATCGCATCATCACGCTCTTAACTCGCGAACATGGTCGCGTTCGTGGCGTTGCCAAAGGCGTTCGCCGCACCATGTCTAAATTCGGAGCGCGCCTTGAACCCGGTAGCCATGTAGATATCCAACTTCATAAAGGGCGCACCTTCGACACGATCACCCAAGTTGAAGCGATCAATAATTACGGTGAAGCGCTAACTGATGATTACCAGCGCTGGACAATCGCATCAGCGATTCTGGAAACGGCGGAACGTTTTACTTCGCAGGAATACGAACCAGCGCTGCAAGAGTTTCAATTGGTTGTTGGCGGCATGAAGGCGCTAGCCGAAAATCGTTATGACGCATCGCTTATCTTGGATGCATTCTTACTGCGCTCACTTGCTATCGGTGG
Source organism: Candidatus Planktophila lacus (assembly GCF_002288325.1). Classification (NCBI taxonomy): domain Bacteria; kingdom Bacillati; phylum Actinomycetota; class Actinomycetes; order Candidatus Nanopelagicales; family Candidatus Nanopelagicaceae; genus Candidatus Planktophila; species Candidatus Planktophila lacus. The sequence continues at coordinate 345,410 of NZ_CP016780.1, forward strand.
CTATGCGCCATCAACTACCAATTGTTCACGCTGTGAAAAACCCGGACCACATCGCTACTTCTCACTCGTTGGCGGGGGATCGGTCTGTATGGAATGTCGTCCATCGGCATCGGCAACTCCCTCCCCCGAGACTCTGCAATTACTTGGCGCGCTTTTGAGTAGTGATTGGGATATCGCGCAAGCAAGTGAACCGCGCCATCGCCGCGAGGCTAGTGGTTTAGTCATTGCTTACTTACAATGGCATCTCGAACGTGGCCTACGAAGCCTGCCGATCGTGGAGAGAGTTTAAGAGTTGAGCAAAAAGATCGAGATCCCAGAACACATCGCGATTGTGATGGATGGCAATGGCCGTTGGGCAAAAGATCGCGGACTCGCGCGCACCGCAGGACATGAAGCTGGCGAAAAAGTTCTATTTGATTTGGTCGAAGCAGCAATTGGTTTTGGCGTGAAAGAGCTAAGCGCTTACGCTTTTTCAACTGAAAACTGGAAGCGCACCCCCGAAGAAGTTAAATTCTTGATGGGTTACAGCCGCGATGTATTGCGCAAGCGACGAGATCGTTTAAATGAGATGGGTGTAAAGATTCAATGGATCGGCCGCCCACAGCGTTTATGGAAATCAGTTATCTCAGAGCTCGAAGAAGCCCAAGAGTTAACAAGGAAGAACAAGACCTTAACTTTAAATATGTGCGTTAACTACGGGGGACGTTCTGAACTCGTAGATGCCACAACTGCACTGGCGCGCGATGTAAAGCGTGGCAAGTTAAAGCCCGATGCGATTACTGAAAAGACGATTGAGAAATATCTTTACTCACCGAAGATGCGCGATGTTGATTTGTTCTTACGTTCATCAGGGGAGCAGCGCACCAGCAACTTCTTGCCGTGGCAATCGGTCTATGCCGAGTTCGTCTTTATGGATGTGTTATGGCCGGATATGACGCCAAAACAACTTTGGAAAGCTATCGAGATTTATTCGGAGCGGGATAGAAGATTCGGAAAAGCGTAGCGATTCCCGAATTGATTGAAATGTGGGAAGGCTTGACCTTCCCAACCGTGGGGATTGCGGGAAGGCTTAAGGCTTAGCACTTAGCGCAGAGGCCAAAGATCTCTGCGGTATGCCCAACATCTCGAAAGCCATGTTCTTCAGCCATCATCTTCGCCCACTTTTCAATTGCGCCGCCTTCAATTTCAACGGTATCGCCGCAACCTTTGCAGACTAGGTGATGGTGGTGCTCTTCTCCGCATAAGCGATAGATAGCTTCACCGTCATCGCGGCGCAGAACATCAACGATCTTGTCGTTAACCAAACTCTGCAGCGCGCGATAAACGGTGGTTAAACCGATGCTTTCGCCTTCACGTTGCATGAGGCGATAAATTTCCTGCGCGCTGGCAAAACCACCAGCGCGCTCAAGGGTGCTCAGAACCCTTGGGTTGGATCTAGACAACTTTTATTCCATACCGTGGAGCGAACCGACCAGCGCCCACATCACAAGAACACCAACGATAGTTGCCATGATTGTGTATCGAGATTTATGTCGTGAATGTGCCTCTGGCAAAATGTGTGAAGTCGCGAGATATATAACAATTCCGGCAAAGAGCGCCAGATAAAGTCCAACGAAGTTATCGTTGACGGCAAAACTAGAGCCAATCGCGGCACCGCTGATACGGGCAATTGCATCAACGCCAAGGAGCCAGAGCCCCTTCTTGCTCCATGATCCGCTCTTAATTAAAAATGAAACTGTATTTAGGCCATCAGAAAATGCGTGGACAAGAAGTGCGATAAAAACTGCAACGCCTAAGTTATTGCTGACTGAAAATGCCACACCTAGTGCAACGCCATCAAGAAATACGTGACCACCCATGGCAAGGGCACCAAATGCGCCAGCGATGTTAGATGAGTGTTCATGTTCGTGGCCGTAATCAGATTCGGCGGGTTCGTGTGAACCGAAGAGTTGTTCGTAGAAGTGCAAAAGCAAGAAACCTGCAATCAACGCAATTGAAGCAGCAGGTGCATGGAGAATCTCTTGGGTATTTAACTCGAAGATTTCTGGAAGAAGATCAAAGGCGACTAGACCAAGGAGTAGTCCTGCCGATAGCCCAAGTATGAGATGGAGGCGATCCTTAGATTTAATGGCCAAGTAACCGCCGGTGGTTGTTGCGATTGCAGTCGAAGCTGCCAAGATGATTGCGATATTCATGGCTGGAAGGTATCACAAATGAAAATGGTTTTCATTTCCGTATGCCATCTACGGCGTGGCGCTAGGCTCAAGCCATGATCGCGATCGCAAGATTTGAGCAGGCGTTGAGCCAAGCTGTGGATTTTCGTGCTGAACTCGAGTCGGTGAAGGCGGTTTTATCAGAGGCAGCTGGATTTATCTCAGCCACGATCGGTCAGAATTTAGATGAGCCAACCCTTTGGGTCTTAACGACTGAATGGGAGAACGTCGGTTCTTATCGCAGGGCGCTGAGTTCAACTCGTGCAAAGTTAGAGGCGATTCCAGTGCTGGCTCGCGCAATCGATGAACCCGGAGCCTACGAGTAAACTAAGCACACGATAGCAACGCCCGTTGTGATTCGCCGACAGCCAGCCGGATGGAGATTTTGAGATGGCCGTAGATCGTTTAGAAAATATTGTTTCCCTCGCCAAGCGACGTGGATTTGTTTATCCCTCATCAGAAATTTACGGCGGACTTCGCGCCTCTTGGGATTACGGCCCGCTCGGAGTTGAACTTAAGAACAATGTAAAGCGCCAATGGTGGAAATCCATGGTGATGGGCCGTGAAGATGTTGTCGGCCTCGACTCATGTGTGATCTTGGCGCGCGAAGTCTGGGAAGCATCTGGACACGTTGCCACATTTAGCGATCCGCTTACCGAATGTACCGCTTGTAATAAGCGTTACCGCGCAGACCATCTTGAAGAAGCATATGAAGCAAAGCATAAGAAGAAGCTTGAATCACTTGCCGATATGAACTGCCCAGCTTGCGGAAATAAAGGCCATTTCACAACTCCAAAACAATTCTCTGGTCTGCTAAAAACTTTCCTTGGACCAGTAGAAGATGAATCAGGACTTGCTTATCTGCGCCCTGAAACCGCGCAAGGAATCTTTATCAACTTTGATCAGGTAATGACGACATCACGTCGCAAGCCACCATTTGGTATTGGCCAGATTGGAAAATCATTCCGTAACGAAATTACCCCTGGAAACTTTATCTTCCGTACTCGCGAATTTGAGCAGATGGAGATGGAGTTCTTCGTAGTACCTGGAACCGATGAAGATTGGCACCAGTACTGGATCGATACTCGTCTTGCTTGGTATAAAGATCTCGGAATCAATCCTGATCGCTTGCGTATCTATGATCATCCAAAAGAGAAGTTGTCACATTATTCAAAGCGCACCGCAGATATTGAATACAAGTTTGAATTTGCAGGCACCGAATGGGGCGAGCTCGAAGGTATTGCTAACCGCACAGATTTCGATCTAAAGGCGCACTCTGCTGCATCCGGTAAGGATCTTTCTTACTTCGATCAAGAGAAGAACGAACGCTGGACACCTTATGTAATCGAACCCGCAGCAGGTGTAGACCGTTGCGCACTTACCTTCCTTATGGATGCCTTCACTGAAGATGAAGCGCCAAATGCCAAAGGCGAGATGGAAAAGCGCGCGGTACTTAAGCTCGATCACCGTTTAGCTCCGGTTAAGGCTGCCGTATTGCCGCTTTCACGTAACGCTGATCTTTCGCCGAAGGCGCGCGATCTTGCGGCGCAGTTGCGTAAGAACTGGAATATTGATTTCGATGATGCCGGTGCAATCGGTCGTCGCTACCGTCGCCAAGACGAAATCGGTACTCCATATTGCATCACGATTGACTTTGAGACACTTGATGATCAAGCTGTAACAATCCGCGATCGTGACACTATGGCGCAAGAGCGAATTGCTATTGATCAAGTAGAAGCTTGGCTTGCTCCACGACTTTTGGGTTGCTAACAAGTGTCGCCAACCCGTCATCTACTAAGTTGCTAACCAGTGTCATTAACTCTGCCGCTTGCAAGTGGTGACCATGTAATTGATCCACCGGTAGTTCTTGCGCCGATGGCTGGTATTACCAACTCTGCTTTTCGCGCGCTCTGTCGCGAACAAGGCGCTGGGTTATTTGTCTCGGAAATGGTTACTGCACGCGCTTTAATTGAGAGACGTCCAGATACCTTGCGCATGATCGCACCCGGCGCCGGAGAATGGCCGCGTTCGGTTCAGTTGTACAGCGTTGATCCGCACACGATGCGCGCCGCAGTAACCATGATCGGTAAAGAGAATTTAGCCGATCACATTGATATGAACTTTGGTTGTCCGGTTCCGAAGGTGACTCGCAAAGGCGGGGGAGCAGCTCTTCCTTACAAGCGAAAGTTATTTTCATCCATTGTTGATGCAGCGGTACAAGCGGCAAAGCCATTTGGAATTCCAGTCACCGTAAAGATGCGTATTGGTATTGATACCGATCACCACACATATTTAGAAGCAGCAAAGTCAGCATCAGATAGCGGTGTTGCTTGGGTAGCACTTCATGCGCGCACTGCAGAGCAGATGTATGAAGGAAAAGCTGATTGGTCGGCGATCACGCGCTTAGTTGAACACTTGAAGCCAACCGGAACGCCAGTACTTGGAAATGGCGATATCTGGTCAGGCGCAGATGGCATAGCGATGATGGAGCAGACAGGTTGCGCCGGCGTCGTTGTTGGTCGCGGATGTTTAGGACGCCCTTGGTTATTTGCCGATCTAGTTGAAGCTTTTAAGGGCGGCGATACGCGAGTCCTGCCATCGCTCTTTGAAGTGCGCGAAGTTATGTTCCGTCACGGCGAATTGATCGTGGATTACTTCGAATCCGAAGATCGTGGATGTCGCGACCTGCGCAAACATATGGCTTGGTATTTAAAGGGCTTCAGAGTTCCAAGTGAGCTCCGCCGCCAATTCGGAATGCATTCATCGTTAGCCGAACTTCGCACTCTGCTGGATCAATTAACAGATCAGCCATATCCAGTTGAAGTCGCAGAAAAACCACGTGGTCGCGTCAGCCATGGCCGTCCACCAACCCTGCCAGATGGCTGGTTGCTAGATCCAGATGAAGATGTTTCAGTTGAATTAGAAGATGCGTTTTCGGGCGGATGATCTTCTTTAAAATAATTCGCCGCGTAATTGCTGCCGTACTTCTAATTGTTATCGCTGTTCCGCTCTATGCGGTTGGTGTTACTTGGCAGGCGGCTAATAATCCACTAACCCGCAATGGCGATGTGATTGTTGTTCTCGGTGCAGCGCAGTTAAACGGTCGACCAGGTGAAGTTCTAGAAGCGCGTCTGCAAGAGGCGAAACGAATTTATGAACTCGGTCTGGCTCCACAGATTATTACCGTTGGTGCCGGCGCTCCTGGTGATCGCACAACGGAAGCAGCATCTGGAAAGTATTGGTTATCAAATAATGGTGTTAAGTCGCGCAATGTAACTTCGCTCGAAGTTGGACGCGATACTTGGGTCTCAACTGAAAACTATGTAAAGTTTATGAAGGTCAAAGATTGGAAAGATGTAATCATCGTTACCGATCCATTTCATTGTCGTCGCGCGATGACGATGGCTAATGATTTAGGGGTGGTTGCAACCTGCTCGCCCGTAAAGACTGGTCCGAACTCCTTAGAAAAATCCGGAAAGCGCTATTTAGTGCGGGAAACTGGGGCCTATCTCTCGTATGTGACCTTAGGCAGACGCGGCATTCATATCAGCGATCATTTAGGGTAGGGCTATGAGCAGCGGTACAGAGAATTACTCAGAGAAAGATCAAGAGCGCTTTCTCTTTGAACCTGCCAAGCGCGCAGGTCGTACCGAATTTATGCGCGATCGCGCCCGCGTTATTCACTCAGCAGCGCTTCGTCGCCTAGCTGCTAAAACTCAAGTCGCAGTGCCTTGGGAGAATGATTTTCAACGTACTCGCCTTTCACACTCTTTAGAATGTGCGCAGATTGGTCGCGAACTCGGTGAATCACTTGGTGCAGATCCCGACTTACTTGAAACTGCTTGTCTCTCGCATGATTTAGGCCATCCACCATTTGGCCACAACGGTGAAGAAGCGTTAGCTGAAGTCGCTAAAGATTTTGGTGGCTTTGAAGGAAATGCTCAGAGCTTTCGCTTACTTACTCGTATTGAAGCAAAGACTGTTGATGAAGATGGTTCAAGTGTTGGCTTGAATTTAACTAGAGCATCACTTGATGCGGCAACAAAATATCCCTGGCCGCGCGCGATTAACCCACGTAAATTTGGGGTCTATGACGATGATGTCGAGATCTTCAATTGGATGCGTCAAGGTGCGCCTTCTGATCGCAAATGTATCGAAGCGCAGATTATGGATTGGTCTGATGATTGCGCATATTCAGTTCATGATCTAGAAGATGCGATCTTTGTCGGTCAAGTTAAGGTCGATAACTTTGAACGCGACTTCGATATTTTGCATAAAGAGATGCGCGATGGATATGGCTCAACCGCAACTAAAGAGGAAGCAGCAGCGGCTTTGCAGCGTCTGCAACAACTTTCTTGCTGGCCGCGTTATTACGATGGCAGCCATCGCTCACTTGCTCGCTTAAAGGATTCAACTTCACAACTTATTGGTCGCTTTGTACTTGCCGCAGAACTGGAAACACGCAAAGTTCACGGTCATGGTGCACTCCGCCGTTACGAGGCAGATCTAGTTATTCCACGTGAACAAGAAGTAGAAGTAGATTTCCTGAAGGCAGTGGCCGGTTATTACTTAATCAACGCAGCAATTTCGCAAGAGCGTTATGCCAAGCAGCAGATCGTTATTAAGGAGCTAGTTGAGATGTTGCATAAGCACGCTGCAACTTCACTGGACTCGATCTTCGTTAAAGATTGGGAACGCTCCAGCGATGAGACCGCGCGCATGCGCATCATCATCGACCAAGTGGCTAGCCTGACCGACCCCGGCGCCTACGCGCTCCATGCCCGCTTGAGCGCGCTCTGATATCGGTCTAGAGAGATAACATGTATTTATGAGCGGACGCATTAAGGAAGAAGATGTTGCGCATGTGCGCGAGCGCTCACCTATCGATGAAGTCATCGCAGATTATGTACAACTCAAATCTGCCGGTGGCGGTCAGAAGAAAGGGCTCTGTCCTTTCCACGATGAGAAATCACCTTCATTTCATGTAACCCCAAGTAAAGGCTTCTTCCACTGCTTTGGTTGTCAGGCAAGTGGCGATGTAATCGCTTTCTTAATGAAGATAGATCACTTGAGTTTTACCGAAACTATTGAACGCCTTGCTGATCGTATGGGCTATCAATTGCGCTATGAGCAAGGAAATTTCACACCAGCACCCGCCGGCAATCGCTCTCGCTTAATTGCTGCAAATGCACTGGCCGCAAAGTTCTACCAAGAACAGTTAAATACTTCACCACTTGCCGCACATGCACGCGAGCTAATGACCAAGCGCGGATTCGATAAAGGCGCCTGCGAAACTTTCGGTGTTGGTTATGCCCCAGATGAATGGGATGGCCTAACTAAGTTCTTGCGCGAGCAAGGATTTACGATCGATGAACTTGAAACTGCAGGGCTTTCCAAGATGGGACAGCGCGGACCGATCGATAAATTCCGCAATCGCCTTACCTGGCCAATCAAAGATATCTCTGGTGATGTAGTTGGTTTTGGTGCGCGAAAGCTCGCCAGTGATGAAGAAGATCAAGGCCCAAAGTATTTAAACACATCTGAGACCCCAATTTATAAGAAGAGCCAAGTCCTTTACGGCCTTGATATGGCGAAGAAAGAGATCGCGAAAAAGCGCCAGGTTGTAATCGTTGAAGGCTACACAGATGTAATGGCGGCGCAGTTAGCTGGAATAACAACCGCAGTTGCAACTTGTGGCACTGCATTTGGTGCAGACCACATCCGCATCATCCGCCGTTTACTTATGGATGACGATGCTTTCCGCGGAGAAGTTATCTTCACCTTCGATGGTGATGCGGCAGGCCAAAAGGCTGCGATGCGCGCCTTTACCGAAGATCAAAAGTTTGTAACTCAAACCTTTGTGGCCGTTGAGCCAAATGGGTTAGATCCATGCGATCTGCGCCAACAGAAAGGCGATCTAGCGCTACGCGATTTGATTGCTAAGCGCGTTCCGCTATTTGAGTTTGCGATACGTACTGAGCTTGCGCTTCATAAATTAGATTCTGCCGAAGGTCGCGTTAACGCGCTAAATGCAACTGCGCCGTTAGTTGCGCAGATTCGCGACAAGTCACTTCGCCCCGAGTACACACGTTTGCTGGCAGGATGGCTTGGCGTTGAAGTCGAGACAGTTTCTTCTGCTGTTGCGCAAGGTGTTAAGCGCCAGCCACAACAGAGCGCGCCAGTTGTAAATGGTGAAGAAGAAGCGCCACAAGTGCAGTGGCGCCCAAATCCACAAGAGCCGCGTTTAATTCTGGAACGTGAAGTATTGAAGGCGCGTCTGCAGATGCCATCTTTGATATCAAATTGGCGAGAGATTGAAAGTGGCGCCTTTACACATCCGGCCTACATTCAATTGGCTCAGATAATTGCTGCAGTTGATGAGCAGAGTTCGATTGAGATTGAACAAATCTCAGATGAGAATATGCGCGCGCTCTTTACCGAATTAAATGTCGAGCCGATTCGCGCCGATGGTGAGGTCACTGGCCATTATGTAGAAAGCATTGTTGCGCGCCTGCGCGAAGTTGGAATCTCGCGAGCGATCGCAGAACTTAAATCTTCGCTGCAACGGTTAAATCCTGTAGAAAATGAGCAGGAGTACAACCAAGCCTTCGCTAGCCTGGTGGCCCTTGAGACCACCCGCCGCGGTCTGCACGATCTCGCGCTTCGCTCGATTTAGACCCACTGCGCCTCGTGCGCTAGAGTGTGCGCCTGCACGACAAGTTGTAAATCTTTGCCCCATAGCTCAGTTGGTAGAGCGCCGAACTGTTAATTCGGATGTCCCTGGATCGAGGCCAGGTGGGGCAGCCAGCAAGAGATTTAGACCTTAAGGGTCTAAATTGAGTTTATGAAGTTAAAAGCCTCATGGAGAAATCAACTCTGGCCGCTGCGCGTTATGCGCCTCTGGCTTGGAGCTACTTGGATCTATGCCGGTTGGGATAAGGCAAGTGATCCCGGATTTTTAACTTCTGGTTCGCCAACATTTATCGGATCACAACTTGCTGCATACGCGCAAAATTCACCGATTGATTTCTTACTCAATAAAATTTTAGATCACGCAACTCAGGTTGGTATTTTGGTGATGGCTGCCGAATTTGCAATCGGCTTTGCAACACTTCTTTGGATAGCGCCAACATGGGCAGCCTTTGGCGGTTTTTTAACCTCCCTATTTCTATGGCTGTCTAGTACATGGAACGTTCAGCCATATTTCTTAGCAAGCAATTCGGTCTACACGGTTTTTTGGTTCACTTATTTCTTATTCCTCTACGGCTCTCGTCGCAAGAGCAATATCTCAATTGATCGCCGCGGCTTCATCCGCGTTTCATCGATTGCCGCACTTGCCGTTGCGAGTGCTGGGCTTGGGCGCTTGCTTCCTAAGAAATCGGCAGCGGTGAGTGCTGGCCCCGCCAAAATCATTGAAGATAGCGCGCTTGCGGTGGGTAAGATTCATAACTTCACATCTAAATCTGGATCACCTGCAGTTTTATTTAAGAGCAAAACAGGGGTTTATGCATATTCGGCAGTGTGTACCCATGAAGGTTGCACCGTGCAATACAACTCAGCAACTAAGAACCTGCAATGTGGCTGCCACGGTGCGGTATTTGATCCAGGAAAAGATGGAACAGTTGTGACAGGCCCTACAAATAAGCCGCTGCCTAAGATTAAAGTAGCCGTTGAAGGTGCCTGGATCGTAGAAGCCTAATAATCTTTACACCGAAATCACAGGATTCGCTAAGAATTAAGAGAGATGATCAAGCCATGAAAATCACACGCACACCTCTAAAAGTAACTATTGCTTTTGTTGCCGGCGCACTCTTAGCCGGAACCGTTGCAACCGCCGCGACCACAACTTCCGCAGGCAGCGTTGTAGTTTGTGCCGACAACCGCACCCAGGCTTTGACTTTAGCCAAGAACAACACATGTCCTGTTAATAAAACAGCTATTGAAATTGGCAATAACACTATAAATGCCAAGACAATTTCAGCGCTAGTCACACCATCTGTGGTTTCTATATCCGTAAAGACTGCAGCAGGCGGCGGAACTGGATCAGGATCAATTTATAAATCCAATTCGACTAGCAGCTACATCATCACCAATAACCACGTAGTTGAAGCAGCCGCAACTAGCGGCACAATTAAAGTTGAGTTTGCTGATGGCAGTGAAATTGCTGCAACTATTGTGGGCCGCGATCGCATGTATGACATCGCCGTCTTGCAGGTAAAGAAGGGTAATTTGCCAGCAATTGCACTTGGTGATTCTTCTAAGATCAGCGTCGGTGAAGAAGTACTGGCAATTGGTTCACCACTAGGGCTTGCAAATACAGTTACCCAAGGAATCATCTCTGCCCTTAATCGCCCAGTTACAGCTGGAACAACTGATTCCACATCTTATGTAAATGCAATTCAGACTGATGCGGCAATTAATCCAGGTAACTCTGGCGGCGCGCTGGTTGATGCGCAAGGTCGCATCATCGGCGTTAACTCTGCAATTGCCACACTCACTTCAGGTGGAGTCAGCGGCAGCATCGGCTTGGGATTCTCAATTCCGATCAATGAAGCAAAGCGCGTGATCGATGAAATCATTGCAACTGGTAAGTCAACACGTCCGGTGATGGGCGTCGTCTTCGATGATGTAACAGCAGATACCCAAGCAAAGATCTTGCAGTTAACTCCTGGTGAGGGCGCAGAAAAGGCTGGCGTCGTTGTTGGTTCGATTATCAAAACAATCGATGGCGTAAAGATCGCAAATCGTGATGCTGCCATTGTGAAGATCCGTTCGTACGCACCAGGTGCAGTTATTACAGTGGTAATGACCTTGCCTGATGGATCATCAAAGACCTACAAGGTCACACTCGGAACAGCTCCCGCGGTTTAATTCACCTAAAAGTTAGGTGCGCGGTAGCCTTCACCCATGGCGTTGTTTAAGTTAGAGATCTCTCTTCCAGATCGCCCAGGCGCTCTTGGGTTGCTGGCATCTGCAATTGGCGCAGCCGGTGCAGATATCCGTGGCTTAACTGTTCTGAAATCTGAAGATGGCCGCGGTTATGACGAAGTTACCGTTGCCGTGCCTGGATCTGATCCAACAGATTTAATTGAGGTTCTTGGCGCTATCGGTGGCGTTGAAGTTATCTCGTTTAACGCTCTCTAATTACTGATTACAGCTGCGCCGCTACTTGGTAGCGATGTGAAAAATCTTGGTTCAGTAAAGCCTGCTGCTTTAAATGCCGCAGTGATCGCCACCTTTGCTTGATCAATATCAGCAACTTTAAAGAGCGCTATAGCGCTTCCGCCAAAACCGCCACCGATCATTCGCCCACCCAGTGATTTATTGGCGAGAGCAGTTGCAACAGCGAGATCTAACTCGGGGCAAGATATCTCAAAGAGATCGCGTAACGATGCGTGTGATTGGGTCAAGATTTCGCCAACTGATTTGAAATCAGCGCGCTTCAAGTGTTCAACGCATTGGTGCACGCGGGCAATGTCATTTACAACATGTTCGGCTCGCATATATTCAAGTTCTGTCAACTTGCTGCGAGAACTTTCTAATTTCGACGCTGAACAATCCCGCAGCGCCTTTATGCCGAGTTTTGCCGCTGCAGATTCGCAAGAAGCGCGTCGTTCGGCGTAACCACCATCGACTAGCGCGTGGTGGGCTCGGGTATCAATAATTAAAAGCTCAAGGCCAGAACTTGCTAGATCAAAAGGAATTTGTTCGGTGCTTAGGTCGCGACAATCAAGTAAGAGCGCACTACCTGCCTGCGCCATAAGCGATACCGATTGATCCATGATTCCGCAGGGCATTCCTACATATTCATTTTCAGAACGTTGAGCTAAACGCGCTAGATCAGGTAGCGATAGATCTGCTGTAAATAATTGATTGAGTGCGATTGCGATCGAACACTCCAGTGCGGCAGATGAAGATAAACCTGCGCCGAGTGCGACTCGGCCATCTACCAAGATATCTAAGCCAGTGGTTATGCGATCGCCAAAGGCCCAGATAACTCCCAAGATGTAACGCTCCCAATCGCCAGCTTTATCAGGGGATATCTGATCAAGAGAAGTTTCAATTACTTCACCGGGACGTTGTGCTGATGCGATTCGGATCTTTCGATCGCTGCGTCGGTTAATAGCGGAATAGGTTCGATCATTTATGGCGAAGGGCATAACAAAGCCATCGCAATAATCGACATGTTCTCCGATTAAATTAACGCGCCCCGGCGCCTCGGAAATTATTTCTGGTGCTTGCCCAAAGAGCGCTGTGAAATCAGAGCTCAACATCTCGCAACTGACCTGCAGATTGTTCAGGCTTTAGATCCATGATGAACGCACCCATCGCAGATTCGCTACCTGCTAAATACTTTAACTTGCCAGGTGCGCGGCGCACACTAGTGATCTGCCAATGCAGGCGCAGTAAATCGCGACCTTCGCGCACCGGTGCTTGATGCCAGGTTGCGATGTAGGCCATATCAATTCCGAATACGCCATCTAAGCGACGCATAACTTCAAGCGAAATCCCTGGAAAAGCATCTGCTTGTTCTGGAGTTAGTTCAGCTAAGTCGGCAACTGGATTAAGCGGTGCCACATGTATTTCAAATGGATATCGAGCAGCATATGGAACAAAGGCTACCCAGTGAGCGTTCTTAGCAACGATACGAACCTGGTCTTTTAATTCGCGGGCAAGCACATCATCAAATAAAACTTTGCCGGTTTCATCCATATATTTGCGAGCAACAGCGAGCATCTTCTGAACTCGCGAAGGCAGATACGAATAGGCATAAATCTGTCCGTGTGGGTGAGAGAGAGTTACGCCAACTTCTTCACCACGATTTTCAAATGGTGCGATGTGATGGATATATGGCTCTTGCGAGAGTTCGCGCACGCGGTCGATCCATGCTTCAAGCAGAACGCGCACGCGTTGTGGCGTTAAATCTTTGAAAGAACCGCCGTGGTTATCGGTAAAGCAAATTACTTCGCACTTTCCGGCAGCGGTTCCGGCATCTGTTTCTGGTCCGACCATATCGGGGGCGGCCCAATCACCTTCTGGTTTACGTAGCGAAGGTGAGCGATTATCAAAGACCACAACTTCATAATTTGTATCAGGAACTTCAGTTAGGAGTTCACCTTTTGTCGGACAGAGCGGACATAACTCTTTCGGTGGCAAGAAGATCCGCCCCTGACGGTGGGCCGCCATTACAACCCATTCATTTAGAAGCGGATCAAGGCGAAGTTCGCCGATGCCAGGTTGTTCTTCTTTAGGGCGTTGATCTTGCGCTGTGCGAGATTGACCTTGCGAGTCGTAATACCGAATGGTGCGGCCATCTGCCATCGCTAAATTGTTGCGAATAACTCCAGCGCTTAGCTTTTTCTGCTCGCTCATAATGGGTTAACTCTAAGCCTTAACGGGTGCGATTTAGCGTTATTCAACCCAGTTAAAGGTCCGCTCCACTGCACGTTTCCATTGCGCTGCGCCAATGGTTCGGGTTTTCTCATCACTTTCTGCCTGCCATCGCCGATCTTGGCGCCATTGCGCTTTAACTTCATCGGTTGATTTCCAGAAACCAATTGCTAAGCCCGCTGCATATGCCGCACCGAGCGCTGTGGTCTCGGTAATTAAAGGTTTAACGATGTCGATGCCCATTACATCTGCTTGTAATTGCATACATAGTTGATTTGCAGTTATACCGCCATCAACTTTCATCTCAGTCATTGCAATGCCGCTATCTGCAACCATCGCTTCCATAATCTCCATAGTTTGATAGCAAATTGCATCCAAGGCAGCGCGGGCTAGGTGTGCCTTAGTTGTTGCGCGCGTTAGTCCAACAATTACTCCGCGCGCATCGCTGCGCCAATATGGTGCAAATAAACCAGAGAAGGCGGGTACAAAGTAAACGCCACCAGAGTCTTTAACCTGCAGCGCAAGCGCTTCGACTTCAGATGCAGATGAAATTATTCCGAGTTGATCACGTAACCATTGAATAGCTGAGCCAGTTACTGCAACTGAACCTTCAAGGGCATATTGCGCAGGTTGGTCACCGAATTTAAAGCAGACCGTTGTTAAGAGACCATGTTTGGAGCGAACTATTTCGGTTCCGGTATTTAGTAGCGCGAAGTTACCGGTGCCATAAGTAGTCTTGGAACTTCCCTTTTCAAAACAGGCTTGGCCAACCATGGCAGCATGTTGATCGCCGAGAATTCCGGCGATAGGGATTTGGGCTGCAAAGGGACCGGTCTTACTGGATTCACCATAAACTTCAGATGATGATTTGATCTCAGGCAAAATAGCTAATGGGATATCAAAGATTGCTAGCAGCTCGCTATCCCAAGCAAGGCTCTGCAGGTTCATAAGCATGGTGCGCGATGCATTTGTTACATCTGTTATGTGCAGACCGCCAGATAAATTCCAGGTGAGCCAAGAATCAATCGTGCCAATCCGAAGGTTTCCTGTGGCTAGCGCCTGTTTAACCGAATCCACGTTATTTAGCAGCCAATTGATTTTGCTCGCTGAAAAATATGGAGCAATCGCAAGTCCAGTGCGGCTAGTTAAGAGCTCTTTATCTGATTGAGATAGGCCATCTAGGAAATCAGCTGTCCGTGTATCTTGCCAAACAATTGCGTGATGTAGCGCTTTACCGGTCTGCGCATCCCACGCCACAATTGTTTCGCGTTGATTGGTAATGCCGATGGCGCTTATCTCTATCGAAGCCAGACCAGCCTTTTTTTCAGCGGCGGAAATTGCTTCTTTGATCACCGATTGTGTGTTCTGCCAGATCTCACCAGCATCATGTTCGACCCAACCAGGGTGAGGGGTGAATTGTTGGTGTTCCTTTTGGGCGATAGCAATGACAGCGCCTGATTTATCAAAGATCATGCAACGAGTGCTGCTCGTTCCTTGATCAAGACTGGCTATATATGACATATCCTTAAGCCTATAACGAAAGTATTCGAGACGGTAGGGCGGGAGAGTAAATGTTTGATTCGCAGTTAAATCCTGCGCAACGTATCTCCGCCCTCAAGTCTTTGGCATCAGAGGAATTCGATGTATTAATTATTGGCGGGGGAGTCACCGGTGTTGGTGCAGCGTTAGATGCCGCATCACGCGGATTAAAAGTAGCTCTAGTAGAAAACCAAGATATTGCAGCCGGTACATCAAGTCGATCAAGCAAGTTGATTCACGGTGGACTTCGCTATCTAGAACAATATGATTTTAAGTTAGTTCGCGAAGCGTTGCATGAGCGCGAGTTAATGGTTTCCTCGCTAGCACCACATTTAGTTAAGCCTGTTGGATTCTTATATCCGCTCCATGAAAAGTATCGCGAACGCACGTATGTCGGTGCAGGTCTTGCTCTCTACGATGTGCTCCGCGGTTTTCAGCGCGCACTTCCTTGGCATAAACATTTAAGCGAGAAGAAAATCGCAACCACCGCGCCATCTTTACGTGGCGATCTGATTAATGGTGCAATCAAGTACTTTGACGCTCAGGTAGACGATGCTCGTCACACCTTGGCTGTTGCACGTACTGCAGCGCGCCACGGAGTAATTATCGCTACCCGCGTTCAGTGCGAAGAGCTAGTTCGCGATGGAAAGCGCGTAGTTGGCGCGAAGGTTCGCGACCTTAACTCTGGCAAGAAGATAACTGTTAGCGCCAAGGTTACTGTGATGTGCGCTGGTATTTGGAGCGATGAGCTCCATGAAAAATTTGGAATCAAACCTGGATATAAAGTCGCCATGAGTAAAGGCGCACATATCGTGTTGCCCAAGAGCGCGATTAAATCTGAGGCCGGAATCATTCTAAAGACTTCAGTTTCAGTCCTATTTATTATTCCTTGGGCCGATAAATGGATTGTTGGTACAACAGATACTCCATATAAGGCAGATCGCACCAACCCGGTCGCCACTAAAGAAGATGTTGAATACATAATTGATCAGGCAAATCGCGTGTTACATCCCAAGATTGATGCCGCTGACATTCTCGGTGTTTATGCTGGCTTGCGTCCGCTGGTGGCAAACGCAGCAGGAGCCACAACCACAAAACTCTCACGCGAACACACCGTCGATCGCCCAGTCCCAGGATTTGTAAGTATCGCCGGCGGCAAGTACACCACCTATCGCGTTATGGGTAAGGATGTTATTGATCTAGCCGTTAACGATCTACGTCGCATCGTTGCCGAATCAATTACCGAGAAATTACCTGCAATTGGCGCTGATGGTTACTTTGCTTTGGTGCAACAGAGTGCGCAGTTGGCACAGATGAGCGGCTTAGCGCAAACAACAATTACTCATCTCCTAGATCGCTACGGATCGCTAATTAACGAAATATTTGAAATCATCGACGCAGATAAGAAGATGGCAGAACCGCTCACGCCAGAACTTGCCTATCTAAAAGCAGAGATCATTTATGCAGTAACCCATGAGGGAGCACAGAGCGTTGATGATGTTCTCTCGCGCCGCACGCGAATTGCATTTGAAGCAAGCGATGGCGGCGAAGCGATTGCCGCAACAGTTGCCACACTGATCGCTCCGATATTGGGTTGGGATGCCGCGGCGAAGAAAGCGTCCGTTTCTGAATTTACAAACCATTTAAAGAACGAACGAGCTGCGCTAGATAAATTGCTTACTCGTACCCGCTAATTCTTAATCTGATTCCTGCATCCATCAGTAGTTGGCTTCTTTGTAGGAGCAACGGTTGGCTTCGGAGTAGGTGTTGGTAGGTTTGGATCTCCCGGCAAAATCGATAGCGTAATTGGTGATCGACTTTCTGCGTGAGTACCAGTTGCATCTTTAAATCCGATTCGCCCCGTCCAAGTTCCCGCTGGCATTCCTTTAATGGTTAGCTTCCAAGATCCGCTAGTTGATCTAACCACCGTCTGAACTGGTTTAGGTTCGATTGGGTTATCGGAGTTGGTATAGAAACGAACCGTTCCTGTCACAACTGGTTTTCCATCTGGGCGAGTTACATCAACTTCTAACGTCACAGGTTTATCACTGGTCGTAAATTTCACATTCTTAAATACCAATGTGCTGGTTTCATTGATTGGCATCTGATCAACTACTTCGGGAAACCAACTTCCCTTTACCAAATCTAAGAAGGCGCTTGGCTCGCCTCGGAATACATTTAAATCAAGGCGCGATCCGGGAACTCCATACTTTGGTGCGATACCGCAAGATGAGTATTGCCAGATGATCCATTGTGATGAGCAGTTAGCAGCGGTCCAAGAGTGCACATAGCAACCACCTTCCTTAAGTCCAGGCTGTCCAAGTGGATCGGCGGGATCAATTCCATATTGCGCCAGCCAGAGTGGATATTGGCGCAGCTCGTTATCACGAACCATCGCACCTTCCAGGAAGCTCGGATATGAATACAAGATTGGCATGCGGTCGGTTTTTTCGCGCAGCACCCTAAGGAAAGTTTTTGCCCAGAGAGTTATCTGCGCCTTTGGTAGATATCTGGCACACGTTTTCCCAGACAGGCGCACACAGTTATTCTCTAAATCAAGCGCATAAGGAAGGTCGCGATCGTTGTAGCCGCCAAGTGCGCCGAGGCGCCAGATAACTTTCTGTGCCTGGGTTTGCGCATCAGTTATTACTTCAGCATCTGTCTTTACATCTGGCAAAACCGCATAATGGTAGAAACCGGTATACATTCCTGCAGCCTGCGCCGCCAATCTATCCATGATCACATATTTCAAGGCAAGCGCATCTGCTTCATCGCGAGAATCCGATGCTTTGATCATTACAAAGCGCATTCCAGCGCTGTA
This sequence comes from Candidatus Planktophila lacus, assembly GCF_002288325.1. NCBI lineage: Bacteria > Bacillati > Actinomycetota > Actinomycetes > Candidatus Nanopelagicales > Candidatus Nanopelagicaceae > Candidatus Planktophila > Candidatus Planktophila lacus. The sequence continues at coordinate 363,374 of NZ_CP016780.1, forward strand.
CTTCTTAACAAAATCAATCGGTGCGCCATTCGGATGTTGCCATCGACTTACATCAGAGCCATGGATTCGCCCGCCTGGACCGAGCTGATCAATCATTACTGTTGATGAAGCGCTAGAAATTTCAGGAACAGAGCGCACTGTTATCTCACGGATATTTGAGTAAATACTCTTTGAGCCTATTTTTACCTTGGCGCGGTATTTAACTTGGGCATTTAGCGCGGTCGCAACAGCGACAACTTTCCAAGTTCCCACCCGTGCTGTTCTAGTTGAAAATCTCGTATCTTGCCATTTGCCATTTAACTGGATCTGGATCTCTACCTTTACCGCAGATTTTGCCGGCTTTAGATTTCCGTAGAGAGTGACAACTGGTTCTTCTCCACCCGGAGTTTGAAGGACGGTCAGGCTCAACTTTGAGGTAGCAGCGTTACTTGAAACAGTTTGAATTGAGAAGAGCGCAAGGCTGATGACAAGCACCGAAATTATTTTTTTCAAGCTAATTCCTCAATTTCAATCGAAGTAGATAGAACTTCTTGGATTGAGGCCTTAAGTGAGTTCTCTAGCTTTACTCTCGTCGGAGAGTATTCATGCCCACCAGAGAATTTGCGGGCATCAGAGAAATCCAATTTCAAGGTAGTTCCGTCGAATTCGGCAAGGCGAGCATCGAAGTAGGCGATCCAAGCGACGCGATCATGCGACTCAAGATGGTCTAAAACATCATTCCACCGGCTACGAAGTTCGGCCAAAGTAAGGGAAGTGGACATGGCACAAACTTTAGTGGCTGCGTTAAATAAGTTAGAGCTAGTGGCGCGGTGCGCCGATCCATTTGAAGTATTCGCCAGTTAAAACAACGCGCAAATTCTGTGCCCTATCTGGGAGTACTTGTAAATGCTGTGCGATTCGGGCGACTATCTGTTCTACCGATTTCTCGCTGACAACCCGCACCTTTGCTATCTCAGAGTTACTCAAACCTTTAGCGAGTAAGCGGAAGGTCTCGATCTGGATATCTGTGAATTCATTGAGAATAGATGAAAAGGAGTTCTCGTGCAGAGAGCCATGGCTATCTACCCAGGCCATCTTCTCCTTGGCATCTACCGCTGCAATCGAACGCACGATCGAGTGGCTAACGACGGTAAGGTCTGCGATTGATTTCTTTAAAACTATCTGCGCACCTTGTGGAATCTGTTTCTCAACTAATCCGAGCAGACGTAGATCAGGGCAGGCCGTAATCAACACAACGCCGAGTGAGGGATTTACTTTTCTAAACTTATTTATCAAGGCAAGTGCTTCAGCACCAGCAAATTGCAAATCAATTAGCGCTACTTGAGGCGATAGAAATTTATATAAATTTTCGGCGATTTCCGTGGTACTTGCTTCTGCTACAACATTTACTGAGTGCAAACGAAGCGCTGCGCTAAGAGTTGCTAACTCAAAGGCATCATCGCTTGCAACGAGAACTGTTGGAGAATTAGGCACAACTCAAGGTAGTGCATCGGTGATGTCAGGGTGAAGTGAAACTTTAAATTAATTCAAAGAAATAAACTCTGGGGCTAGCCCTACTTTATTATTTTTCGAATTGCTTCAGGAATAAACTCAATAATTGATGAAGATGAGATGGGGGCATCCTTAGATGCTAAAAGTGCAGCGCTATTGTGAATAAATGCGCCAGTTGCAGCAACGCGCGCTAAATTATTTTCATCATTTAAAATTTCAATGTAATTTGTTGCAAGAAGCGCGCCAATTATTCCTGCTAATACATCTCCACTTCCGGCTGTGGCGAGCCACGGTGTTGCTTTTGGAAGTTCAATTAAAAAATCTGGTTGCGCAATATATGTGGTTGAACCTTTCAAAAGGACTGTAACACCTAACTTGTCAGTAGCAACCATCGACCACTTTTTAGGATCTGCTTCAATCGCCTCTGAAGAGACCTGAATACCGCGCTTAGCGAGCAGCTTTGCGAGTTCTCCAGCGTGAGGAGTTATCAAAGTGGGCTGAGTTAACTTCCTGGCCCAGTCCAGCGCACCTGCATCAAGAACTGTCGGCACGCTCTGTGCGCTCATTAACTTAAACCAACGGTGGCGTAGCCAAGTTGTGTAATCGCTATATTTCTTATCGCTCACACCTGATCCAACGAGCCAAGCATCGACTTTTCCTGGTTGAACCAGCGCTTCTGGAGCAGCGTGCAGGACAAGGTGAGCCAGTCCAGATGAACTATGGAAGCGCAGAACCCCAAGGCCAGTCGCCAGCGCTGCCTTTGAAGTTAATACAGCAGCGCCTGGAAACTGCGCAGATCCAGTTATTACTCCAAGGGTTCCGCGTGAATATTTATGATCTAACGCGCTTGGAACGATGATGTGCTTCTTTGAATCTTTAGCAGTCCAACGTTGACTCTTCATGAACTCTATCTTACGCCTGATTGGCTAAAGCCAATTTTGCAAGTATTGTCCCCGTTATGGAAAAAGCACAAGGAAAAGTACGTTGGGGATTTATCGGCGCAGGTTACATTGCAAAGTTAGCGCTATATCCAGCCTTACTAAACTCAAAAGATGGTGAGATCTATGCCGTTGGCGCAAAAGATCGCGAAAGAGGGCTAGCACTCTCACCTTCAGGTTTGGTTTACACCGACTATGACGAACTCCTTGCCGATCCAAAGGTAGAGGCGATCTACATCTCGCTCCCAAATTCACTTCACATCGAATGGTCAATCAAGGCGATGCGCGCTGGAAAGCATGTGCTCTGTGAAAAGCCTGCCGCGATGAACGTTGCACAGTTAAAGGAAGCAATTGCTGTTGCAAATGAAACTGGCTTGATCTTTATGGAGGCGAGCTGGAACCGCTGGCATCCGCGCACTCTGCGCCTTAAAGAGATTGTTGATTCAGGTGTGATTGGTGAAGTAAAGACAATTCGCTCCGCATTTACTTATGACGGATTAGACCCTGCAAATATCCGTGCGATCTACGAACTCGGTGGCGGCGGGCTTTACGACCTTGGACCTTATTCAGTTGCCGCTCCTATCTGGTTAATGGACTTTGCACCAGTAAGCAATATAAAGACAGATGTGAAATGGCATCCAGGTGGATGTGATGAAACCGTTACGACATCATTTGAAATAGGCGGGGCTCACGCTGAGGCGCTGACTTCGATGAATACTCCCAACACTCTTTACTTTGATGTCGTTGGCACAAAGGGTCGAGTCTCAATGACCGGAAACGATGCCTTTAACTCGCATAACAAACCAAGCACCTTGGAAGTTGAAGTTGATGGAAAGGTAACGGTTGAAAACTTTGCCGCCTGCGATCCTTACCAACTAATGGCTGATGCTATGTCGCGCCGGATTCGCGGGGGAGAAGGTTGGCTTATGCCACATTCTCAATCGATCGCTTTCGCAGAAGTCTTTGAGCGAGCCTTTGAGGTAATGGGACGACCTTAATTAATGTCTTCACCTCTTTGGAGCCCAGGTAAATCCAATAACCCCTCGCTCATTAAATTAAATGAGCTGGCAAAGGCGAAGGATTTTTCAGAACTTCATAAGTGGTCGATAGATAACTCTGCTGACTTTTGGCGCTTTGTTGTAAGTGATTCAGAAATAGTCGGCGATTTTGGAGACACTGCAATCTCTGGCTCTGGTTTTTTTCAAACTGAATTCTTTCCAGGTGCCAAGTTAAATGTAGTCGATACCTTACTTAAGGGAGATCCCGACCAAATAGTTATAACTGAGATCTCCGAATCTGGGCAGCGCCGCACATTTACAAGAAGTGAAGTCAGGAAGTTAGCTAACCAAGTCGCACAGTCGCTATTGAGCGCTGGTGTTGTAGAAGGTGATGTAGTTGCAGCCTGCGTAGCAAATACCGCAGATGTGGTTTCTTTTGCTCTCGGTGCGCTAAAAATAGGTGCGATCTTCTCAAGCACTTCTGCAGATTTTGGTGCTGCAACCGTTTTAGATCGTTTTCAGCAGATATCTCCAAAGGTGCTGTTAGTTACTTCAGGCTATGAGTACAACGGCAAGCAGATAGATTGTCTAGAAAAAGTCAGTGAAATTGTTGCTGGCCTGCCTTCGCTAGTTAAAGTTGTTTCTATCGGATCAAAACCTAATCCATATCTTTCATTTACTGAGTGGCTCAGTTCAAGTGATGGAACGACTGAGATATCAGTTAAGGGTTCCTTTAACCGCCCTGGATTTATCCTCTTTTCATCTGGAACTACAGGTAAGCCGAAGTGCATTGTTCATAGCGCAGCAGGTGTTCTGCTTAAGACTTTAAGTGAACAGCGTTACCACCTAGATATTCGCGATGGGGATAAAGTCTTTTACTTCACTACTTGTGGCTGGATGATGTGGAACTGGTTGGTTGCCTCTCTTGCAACTGGAGCTGGCATTGTTTTATTCGATGGAAATCCAATGCATCCGGCACCTGAAAGGCTCTTTGATATCGCAGAACAGGAAGAGCTAACCTTTCTTGGAGTTTCTGCAAAGTACATAGATTCACTCCGTAAGATCGAACTTAAGGCGAGCAATTCACACGATCTTTCAAAGTTAAGAACTCTTGCATCTACTGGTTCACCGCTTAGCCACGAAGGTTTTTCTTACATCTATGGTTCGGTCTCGCCAACAGTTCACCTGGCATCAATTTCTGGCGGCACCGATATTTGTGGCTGCTTTATGTTGGGCTGGCCAGAACTCCCGGTCTTTGCAGGGCAGATACAAGTTCCCGCGCTCGGCATGGATGTGCAAGTTTTGAATTCGGATGCAAGCCTGACAAAACCTGGAGATAAAGGCGAGTTAGTTTGCGCCAGTACATTTCCTTCTGCACCACTCTTCTTCTGGGGCGATAAGGAAAATGAGAAATACCTGGCCTCTTACTTTGAAAAGTTTCCAGATATCTGGACCCACGGAGACTTTGTTGAGCCAACCCAAGAATCTGGTTTCATCATGCATGGCAGATCTGATGCCACCCTAAATGTTGCAGGTGTTCGAATTGGAACGGCTGAGATCTATCGTATTACCGAGGAGTTTGAAGAAGTTCTGGAAAGTTTGGCGGTAGCTCAGAAATACGAGAGCGATACGCGAGTAATTCTCTTTCTTAAGTTAAAACCAGGCTCCGAACTAACAACAGATCTTTCCGATCAAATAAAGCAAGCGCTAAAGCAGAAAGCGAGTCCGCGCCATGTGCCGGCTTTGATATTGCAGGCGCCGGATTTTCCTAGAACAAAGAGCGGAAAATTGGTGGAGCTAGCGGTTACGCGAGCCGTAAACAAAGAGCCAATTGATAACTTAGGAGCGCTAGCTAATCCAGAATCTCTAGAATGGTTTAAAGACTTAAATCTTTAACGCGCTCCCAAGTACGTGAACTCCAAGAGTTGATTAACGCCTGCTGCACGCTGACCACATCAACTGCCTCTTTAAAGCTCTGTCCGAACTTCGTGCCTTCAGCAATTGATTGCATAAATGAATAATCTTCAATCGCAACTAGATCTTCAAAGCCAATCGCGTTGGCTTGTCCCGGAACGAAAGCGCCATGGAATGGGAAGCGATCTCCGCCATAAATAGTGGTGTAGCCAGTGTTTAACGAAGTACCTAGCTCGTAATACTGAAGTTCATTGATCTTCTCTAAGTTCCACATCAGCGAGCCCTTAGTGCCGTAAATTTCAAAGGCATTCTGGCTCTCTGGGCCAACCACCGTGCGACTTACTTCAAAGGTACCTGTGGCGCCGTTTTCAAATGTGCAGAGCATCGATGCAAAGTCTTCGTTTTCAACATCGCCCTTTGGATCAGTTGCCTTACCGCGTGAGTAATGTCCAGCATTTCCTGAAGGAAGCGGGCGTTGCTTAATCGTTGTGTTCTGCATTCCAACAACTTCAGAGATGCCACCAACTAAGAACTGCGCCATGGAAACGCTATGGCTAAGAATGTCGCTAGATACTCCGTAACCAGCATCGGCAAGTTTAAATCTCCAAGTTAAAAGTCCGAGTTCGTCACTGCCATACATACTCAAGAAGCGACCGCGGTAATGAGTGATATCTCCAAGTGCACCACTGGCAATGAGATTCTTTGCATGAAGCACTAGCGGTGCCCAGACATAGTTATAGCCAACGCCAGTTGGAACACCAGCGGCAGTGGCTAACTTGTATGCCTGAACTGTCTGTTCTGGCTTTCCACCAATTGGCTTCTCGCTAAATACTGCTTTGCCAGCTTTAGTCGCCGCTTCGATCATTGGAAGGTGCAACATATTTGGCGCGGTTACCCAGACAGCATCAACATCATCTGCAGTTGCCGCTTCCATCCAATCACCGGTAGCGCGCTTAAATCCATAATCTGCAACTGCGCTCTTCTGGCGCGCAGGATCTACATCTGCACAAACCTGCAAGACAGGTTCAAATGAACGATCTGGAAATAGTGAAGGAATACGCAGCGCAGAACGTGAATGCGCCTGTCCCATCCAACCTAACCCAAGGACGGCGATGCGGATCTCTCTCTTCATTTACTTACCTTTCCCTACTTTTCCATTGGCAGAAGTCATTGGACAACGTGGATCTTGTACTTGATCGTTCCAAGAATCTCGGATCCAATGATGTGCTGGATCATCGCAGAAAGCCATGCTGCGCTCGGGTGCAGGCCCGGCCATAACATTCAAGAAATACATTGGATATTCAGGTGAAGCAATTGATGGGCCGTGATAACCATGAGGCACAACGTAGGTATCTCTATCGTGCAAGGTAACAGTTTCATCGACAGTTTCATCTACGGTGTAAACATGGAAAAAGCCAACACCTTCAGGATCTCCGTGATCTGATCCATCTTTGCCGATCTGGAAGTAATAAACCTCTTCGTTAATTGTTGGGCAACCAGGGAACTTATCGTGGCGATGTGGAGGCCATGATGAGAGATTTCCTCCCGGTGTTAAGACTTCACATACGAGAATCTTGTGGCATTGGGTAAAGCTAGTTGGAGTTGCAATGTTATTTACCTGGCGAGTTGCTTTGCCTGAACCGCGTACTTCAACCTGAACTTGTTCAGCAGGTGTGTAGCAGACTGGGAATTTTTCACTAGCTTCTGCAGTAAGCAGGGCAATCTCCCCAGATTTACTGCTAAATGAAACCTTTGAACCAACTGGGAGATAGATCCAATCTGAAACTGCTGCAAATACACCAGTTCTACCTTTTAGAGTAAATGCCTGGCCATCAACCGATACTGAAACGTTCTGAGCTGAGAGTGGAAGTAGAACACCTTCGCGACCGCTTAACTCAACGCTAAATTCTGATTTAGTTGCAAAGTTATAGGTATAGAAACCACAGTATTCCCAGCCAGAATCTTTTGGCGTCAGTGAGATTTCATGTTCTGCCGTCTTTAGCGAGCCCGCGGGTTTATACCAATTACTCATTTGATTTATCCATTTCTAACTAATTTTTCTAACCATTTGTGCGGCACGAGCAACTGCTGCTTCAACATCTAACTCATCGCCAAAGAGTAATGCGCGCCCCGGTACTAAGCCGCGGATATTTGGAACTTTCAGAGCGTTATCCCATTTAGCAAAGACATCTTCCCAATTACTGCCGGGATCTCCACCTAACAATAAAATTGGGCAGCTAGTGGCCGCTGCAACTTTTTCAGGGTTGGTTGGCGCAGGAATTTTCAACCAGGTAAATGCTGAAGACGAACCAAGTCCTGAGGCGATAGAAACTACTTTGATTAACTTCTCTTCAGAAGGATCAAGAACTGCTCTGCCGTTCTCATTCTTAATATATGGAAGTGGCTCAATCATCGAAACGAGTTCAAAATCTGCAAGTTGTGTTGTAACGGCAGCAACCATCTCGATTGTTCGCGCGGTGCCAGGATCGGTCTCATCGATGCGCAGCAAAGTCTTTCCACCATCTAGCCCCATGCTGCGAATATGTTCGGCATCGTAGGCAGTCAGGCGATCATCTAGTTCCCATGAAGCGCCAATAATTCCGCCGCGGTTCATAGTTCCGATCGCGACTTTGCCTTCCAAAGCACCGAGCCAAGCCAATTCTTCGAGAATATCTGCGCTAGCCATTACGCCATCAACGCCTGGAAGAGCTAAGCCTCTAACCAACTTATCGAGCAGAATAAATCGATCTGCGATCGCAGTTGGATTATTTCCTGCCGCAATTATTCCGCGCGCGGTGTGGTCGGCTGCGAGCAAGAGCAAACGACCATCTTTACCTGCAACGCTGCGACGTGATCTCTTCTTTAGAGCAAGTTGGAAAGATTTAGGGTTATTGATGCGCGCTTCAATTAGTTCGAGGTAATGCTTTTGCTCTAACTTCACCGATTGCTCCCCATCTCTTCTATAAATCTATTTAAAATCTCTAGCGTTGGCATGGCATCTGCGCACATTAACTCAGATGCCAAATAGGCACCAGCAGCATTTGCGAAGGCACCGATCTTTTCCAGATCCCACCCGCTCAGTAACCCATGGATTAACGCCCCACCAAAGGCATCTCCGGCGCCCAACCCGCAAACCAATTTTATTGGCAAAGGCTTGACGACATGCACCTTCTCTTTAGTCGCCAGCAAAACTCCATCGCCGCCCATTTTTACAATCGCTAATGTGATGCCGCGATTCAATAAATCATCTGCCGCCTTATTCGGATCGGTAATCCCCAGTGCAACATCGCATTCAGCGATATTTCCAATAGCGATCGTGCAATGTGAAAGCGCACGTTGCGCAGCAGCCCGAGCATCTTCTCTGCTCTTCCAGAACGATGGTCGATAATCTAGATCGATAATGGTTTCCTTTGCGCGGCCTCTTATCTCAAGCCACTGGAAGATACTTTCTGCAGTCGTTCCTTGAGAAAGCGCGCAGGCGCTGACCCAGAAGTTCTTAGCGCTCTTCAAAGTCTGGTCATCAATATCTGAGGCGATGAGTTGAGTATCAGGTGCTGACGGTTGGCGATGAAAAATTATCTTCGGATCTTCAGGTGGATCTTGTGAGGCAAGAACAACGGGAGTTAGTCCGCTTTCAGCAACCTTCACAAAACTTGTATCTACGCCAAAACTTTGCAGCTTATTAACTACAAACTCACCAAGTGGATCTACGCCAACCTTGGTAACAATCGCGCTCTTATGACCGAACCTTGCTGCGGCGACTGCAACATTTGTAGGAGATCCACCAATAGATTTTTGAAAAGTCTGTGGCTGGCTAAAGGAGGTGTTTATCTGCTCCGAGAAAAGATCGACGCTTATTCGACCCACAGTTAACAGGTCGAGAGGGGATGTCATCATTTCCTAACTTAAAAGAACGGAGGAGCGCTTCATTATTTATAGCCCAAACTATATAGTGAAGGTCTTGCTTAGTGGAATACGGAGTAGTCCAGCAGATGAGAATTGCAGTCATTGGCGCTGGTCGAATGGGCGCTATTCGCGCCGAAGATTTGCTTTCAGGTGGCGCTGAAGTAACTCTCTTTAACCGCAGAGATAATGTGGCGAAAGAGTTAGCTCAGAAATTGAATTGCAGTTCAGCGGAATATTCAGATCTTCTCAAGTTAAGTTTTGATGGTTATGTCGTGGCGACCGCGACAAATTCGCACATTGCAATTTTGGATCAGTTGATTCCCCTTGGAAAACCGATACTTTGCGAGAAACCAATTTCACTCACCGTTGAAGAGACAGATTTAGTAATTGAGAAATGTAAAAAGCATGGAACAGAAATCCAGGTTGGATTTCAGCGGCGCTTTGATCCACCGATTTCCGTTGCTGCCAACAAAGTTTCTTCGGGCCAAGTTGGAACGCTCTACGCGATGCACATGTACGCACACGATCACCAACCTTCTACCTTGGAATTCCTAGAAGGTAGCGGCAGTATTTATCGCGATCTACATGTTCATGATTTCGATCTTGTTAGATGGATTACTCAGAGCGAGATAAAAAAGGTCTATGCAACACAGTCTGTACGCGAACATCAACAATATGCAAAATACAACGATGCCGATGTTTCGCTAATCTCCCTAACCACCGAATCGGGAGTTCAAGTTGCAATAACTGGTACCCGCCATAATCCTATTGGCCACGATGTTCGCTTTGAAGTCTTTGGCTCTAAAGATTCAATTGCCGTAGGGCTAAATTTGAAGACACCGATTCACGATATTGAAGGGGAAATCGGCTTCAGCGAAATCAGATACACCGGCTTTATTGAACGCTTCCGCCAAGCATTTGCTGAAGAATCTCACGCCTTCATTAAATTCGTAGAAGGAAAAACTCCAAACCCATGTCCGCCTATCAATGCGCGCCAAGCGCTTCGCGTGGCCATTGCTTGTGAAGAATCAATTCTTAGTGGTTCTGCAGTAGAATTGTAATCTGATGAAGTTTGTAGCGATTGACTGGGGAACTTCATCCTTTCGCGCTTGGTTGATTGAACGCGATCAAATCTCTGACTATCTCCAAACCGATCAGGGCGTTAAGAACTTCGCCTCCGGCTCTCATAGCGCCTATCTAATTGAAGTCTTAGGTAAGTGGCAAGGACAATACGATCGCATCATCGCAATAGGAATGATTGGTTCGAGTATTGGTCTTTATGAGACTGATTTCTCTCCACTGCCGATTGATATCGATGAAGTAAGCAACTCTCTTATTCAAGTACCAAACTTTGAACCAGCTCTTTACATCGTGCCAGGTGTTTCAAAGGCTGGAGATGTAATGCGTGGGGAAGAGTCACAATCTCTTGCTTCAGGGCTTGAAAATGGGCTAGTTATATCGCCTGGAACACATAGTAAATGGGTTGAAATTAAGAGCGGAAAGATTACAGATTTTCGAACCTATCTAACTGGAGAGCTCTTTGAAATACTGAGAAATCACAGCACTCTTTCCAAGGCAACTGATTCATCAGCAAAATTAGTTGCCTCCGGAGATTTTGTAGAAGGCCTTAACGCACAAACCTCTGACTTAACGCATGATTTATTTGCAATCCGCGCCAACTGGTTACAAGGCAAGACCGAGGATGCATCGCGCGAATACCTCTCTGGGCTATTGATCGGCGCCGAAATCAAGTCTGCAAAGAGTTGGTGTCAGGCAAGTGAGGCAAGGATTGTCGCATCGGATTCTCTTGCCGAAATCTATATATTTGCGCTTTCCCACTTTGGAATTAAAGCAACCGTTGAAAATAGTGGACAACTAATCAATTACTTCGTAGCGCTAGCGAAAAAGGTGGAGAGTAAATCATGAATACATCTGAGCAACTCTTTAGTAATCTGAAATCTGCCCCAATCATCGCAATCCTTAGGGGAGTAACTCCAGATAAAGTCTTGGAGGTGGGAGATCTTCTAATTTCTGCAGGCGTTAAAGTTATCGAAGTTCCACTTAATAGTCCCGATGCCTTTTTAAGTATTAAAGCCCTGCGTGGCCATCTTTCGCCAGATTTCACCGTTGGCGCAGGTACTGTGTTAACAGTCAGCGATGTAGAAAAGATTGCCAAGGCAGGTGCTGAAATTTGTATCAGCCCTAACCTTGATTTAGAAGTTGTCTCAGCTGCCCAGAAACTTGGATTAATCCCTGTACCGGGAGTAGCAACTTCTTCAGAGTTCTTTGAAGCCTATAAACATGGCGTCAGAACTATGAAGTTATTCCCGTTCTCCAATCTAGGCGTTCCATTTATGAAAGCACTGCAATCAGTTTCACCAAAAGATGCACACTTAATTCCAGTCGGTGGGGTTTCTGTTGAAGATACTTTTGAACTTGTTCAATCAGGTGCGCTAGCAGTTGGTATCGGTAATTCACTTTACGATCCAAAAATATCAAACGATGAATTTATTGAACGCTGTTCAAGTACCAAGAAAGTAATTGCTAGATTTGCTTGATTAAGGTTATTGCCAAGATTAGACTTCATAAATACTTAGAAATCACTTAATTTAAATTATTGGGGGCTATCTTGAAAGTTACTAAGTTCGAATTATTTTTCGTTGCCCACCGCTGGCTCTTTCTAAAGATTGAAACCGATGAAGGTATTTCTGGTTGGGGCGAGCCTGTACTTGAAGGCAAGGCGCTCACGGTAGCCACAGCAGTCGACGAATTAATGGACCACGTAATTGGTAAAGATCCATTCCAGATCGAACGTCACTGGCAGAGAATGAAGAAGGGTTCCTTCTATCGTGGAGGCGCAATCATGGATTCGGCCATCTCAGGCATTGATCAAGCGCTCTGGGATATAAAAGGCAAAGCTCTAGGTGTACCTGTCTATCAATTACTTGGCGGACAAGTTCGCGATCGAGTGCGCATTTATGGCCATGTTGGTGGAGTTGGCGGAAAAGATGGATACACCCACAATCCAATCGCCGAAGATATTAAAGAGATCTTGGCTAACGCCGATACTCAGTTAGCAAGAGGCTTAACCGCACTTAAATTTGCGCCTTCTGATGGCTTAGAACATATAGACACCGCGCAAGAGCTAAAAAATATTGTTGCTCGCGTTACTGCGGTTAGAGAACATGTCGGCGATAAAATCGATATCGCACTTGATTTCCATGGCCGCTTTAGCCTTGCTATGGCTCGCAGAGTCTTCCCTTACCTAGAGCCATTAAATCTTTTATTTATTGAAGAACCGGTTCTTCCTGAATTTTCTGACAAGTTTGATTTGATCGTGGCTTCCACATCTACCCCGATTGCAACTGGAGAGCGCCTCTTCGATCGAAAAGATTACAAAGATGTGCTTCGCTCTGGAATCGCCGTTGCTCAGCCTGATTTGAGTCATGCTGGCGGCATCTCTGAATGTCGCAGAATTGCAACAATGGCTGAAACTTACGATGTCGCCGTTGCTCCGCACTGCCCACTTGGACCGATCGCCCTTGCAGCATGCTTGCAATTAGATTTTGCTACCCCGAACTTCTTAATTCAAGAACAAGTACTTGGCCTTGGTCGCGGCAATAACGGTTCGCTAATGAAGTATTTAGTTGACTACTCCGTCTTTGATGCACCCGATGGATATATCGAACTTATGACTAAGCCAGGTTTAGGTATTGAAGTAGATGAAGCAGAGGTTCGTAAGGCCGCTGAAAACGGACATCGTTGGCGCAATCCTGACTGGACGCACCACGATGGATCACTTGCAGAGTGGTAAGACTTACTCTTTAACCGCTCCGGCTGACAGGCCGCTAATGAAATATCTATTGAAGAAGATAAAGATGATTGTTAGCGGAATTAGCGCATATAACGATGCTGCCATTAACTGCGCCCAATCGATTCTATATTCGCCAACTAGCTGACCGATGCCAACCGGCACTGTCTTCATCTCTTCATCTTGGGTTAGAACAAGTGCAAATATGTACTCGTTCCAGCCAGATATAAATGAATAGATTGTTGTTGCAGCAAGTCCTGGCCAGGAGAGCGGAAGAATCACGCTACGGAAGATTCTAAAGCGCCCTGCGCCATCGATCTGTGCCGCAAGATCTAGATCTTTGGAAATTCCGTCGAAGTAACCACGCATCATCCAAGTACAGAATGGGATGGTAAATGAGACATAGGTAATGATTAGCGCCGCGTGGGTGTTAATCAAACCGAAGGTCATATAGATCTTGTAGAAAGGAATCAATAACATAATCGATGGGAATAGCTGGCTAGCGAGCAGAAAAGCCATAAATGTTCCGTGGCCTCTAAATTTAAATCTAGATAGCCCATAAGCCGCAAATGCCGAGAATGTAACGGAGATGAAGGTTGCGGCGCTAACGACTATCAGCGAGTTGCGGAAGTAAGCCAAGAATGGGTGATCAATCCAAACCTGTTTGAAAGCATGAAGCGTTGGATTCTCAGGAATAATCTGAGGAGGAAGTGAGAAGAGATCCTCTTCATTCTTTAGAGATGTAGAAATAATCCAAAGTATTGGAAAGAGGATGAGAGCAGAGAAGAAGAAAAGGACGCTATAACTTGTGAGGTTGGTTATCTTCCGAGCGACCTTTACATCGCTCATTAGCCCGTACTTCTTCTCGTTAGCCATCGGTTCTTTAATCAATGTCTCTTTAATCGTTGTCATTGCGAATCGCCCTTGAGTAGAAGTAACTTGCCGCTAGGAGAATAGTCAAGATAATTACCGACTCAGCAGCTGCTTTGCCGAAGTTGAAGTCTCCAAAGGCCTGCTGATAAATACTGATAGAGACAACCTTGGTTGCGCCAGCAGGTCCACCGGAAGTCATCAACCAAATCACCGTGAAGTGCTTAAACCACCAAGCAGTTTCAAGGATGCAGGTAACTAAAAATATAGGGCGCAAGCCTGGAAGTGTTATATGTCTGAACTGCTGGATACGAGTTGCGCCATCGATTGCAGCAGCCTCGTAACGCTCTGAAGGGATGTTCTTCATTCCAGCCAACATCATGATCATGACGATTGGATAGCCTTTCCAGGTTGCAACGAAGATAACACCGACTAGGGCAGAAGTGCTCGAATCGAACCAGGAAACATCGGAATCAATCAGACCTACGGTGTTTAAAATGTAATTGATCAGCCCATATGTTGGGTTAAAGAGCCACTTCCAGATAAGCGCAACGACAACCTCGGGTAGAAGCCAAGGAAGCATCAAGATAATTTTAAAAGTTGTAGCAAATTTTAGATTCTGATTCAAAATTACAGCCAGTAGAAGGCCGACCACAAAATTGCCAACTACTACAAAGAAAGCGAAGGTTAAGCTGATTTTGAGCGAATTTAAGAACTCTGCATCTGTCAGCAGCTCGGCATAATAACGAGCACCAACAAACTTCCATTCACTTATTAGGTTGGTGCGCTGCATACTGATGAAGATCGCATAGCCAAGTGGATATATGATCAAAGAGAAAACAATTAATAAAGTGGGCAAAGTGAAGAAGTAGCCGGAACGGCTTTCCCGCTTTTTAAATGCGCTTTTCATATTCCCTCTCTAAAGAAAATTTAGTGTTATGAAAGAGTGACATCGGGAAGAGAATTTCTTCTCTTCCCGATGTCACATTCCCTCAATTTACAGACAGACGGTTACCCGTTATCAGCGATAATCTTTCGCGCCTTTTCAGCCTGTTCTTTAGCGATCTGATCAATCGTCTTATCACCCTTTATCGCCGCCTGGTAGGCAGGAGATGCGAGAATTGCGATTGAGTTGTACCAAGGAATCTGTGGGTTAGAGAAGACTTTGCCTTCTCCCGCCTTCACAAAACCAAGGCTCATTTCTGAGTTAACTTGTGGATCAGCTTGTGCATCCAAACGAGAAGGAATGCGGTAGGTAACGTCGTTAATGCGAAGTTGATTTTCCTTATTCAAAAGGAACTTCATATACGCAATAGCAGCCGCACGGTGCTTACTCTTTCGAGCAATGGCATAACCTGACTGGTTCAAGCTAGTAGTTGCAGAAACTCCGGCTGCTGCAGGAATTGGCGCTCCGGCCAACTTACCTTTAGCTGCTGGGTTAGCTGTCAGGGCAACGCCAATTGTGTGAGGGCCAGTGATCATCATCGCTGCTTGTCCCTTACCAATCTGTACAGATGCTTCTGGGTATCCAGTTTGGAACTGACCTGGAGGAACGCAACCGACATCAACTGCATCCTTGTAAAGCTTAAGTGCAGCCTTCCATCCCGGAGAGTCAATTTCTGTGACCCATTTACCAGCAGAATTCTTGCCGACATCTACTGCTCCCATGTTGCGAGCAATTGTGTTAAATCGACCTTGACCAGAACCATTGTCGGTTCCAACCATTGCCCATCCATATTGATCGATCTTTCCATCGCCATCAGTATCTTTTGTAAGAGCCTTACATACTGTGATGAACTCTTCGAATGACTTAGGTGGCTTTACACCAGCCTTAGCAAAGAGGTCTGTGCGATACAAAATCGCTGTTGGAATGCTAAACCAAGGTGCAGAATAGATTTTTCCGCCGATAGTCATTTCGCCAACATTTTCCTTAGCAAAACCATCTATGTAATCCTGACCTAGAGCAGCGCGGAGTTCCAGAGGAATATTTAGCGCTGCCATCTTCACTGTATTAACAGCATCTGATGCATACATATCTGGAACGTTGCCAGCAATCGCCATTGCAGTGAGCTTTGTTACCAAATCGTTTGCTGGAACGCCAACAAACTTAATCTTAGTCTTTGGGCAAGCTTTCATGAATTTATCGGCAATTTCTTGCTCGACTAATCCATCTGGCTTCTCCAAAATAACAGTTGAAAGAACCGTTAAGGTTCCGGTAAATCTTGGACAGAACGAGGGGGTTATTGCAGCAGAAGCGGAGTTCAATGAAATTGTTCCGCTTACAGCAACGAGAGTTGCAGAGGCAACTGCAATAAACTTCCGTTTAGTTGCGCGCATTGTCGACCTTTCTCTTCAAGTTGATTTCCAAATGCATAGTCAAATTACTGCACAAATTGTTCAATAACTAGCAATTAAAGAAAAAATTTTTGTTATAAAAACAAAGGGTTGAAACGTTCAAAATGAAGTTCCATTTTGAACTGTTCAACGATGCAACGAATTACGGGGTGTATTCCATGCTTAAAAATAGCCTTTCCTTGACTTATCACCCCGTAGGGCGAAAAATTCCCACATGACAGTTAGCGTCCGCCACGTAGCGCGCAGGGCCCGAGTCTCAATCGGAACTGTCTCCAATGTTCTCAACCGCCCCGAAATTGTTGCCCCAGCTACCTTGGTAAAAGTGCAGCAGGCAATGGATGAACTTGGATTTGTTTCGAGTAGCTTTGCAAAAAAGATTCATTCATCAAATTCAAAGACCCTTGCTCTCTTACTGCCGGATGTCTCAAACCCACTTTTCACTGAGATAGCCCGTGGCGCAGAAGATGCCGCAAACCAAAATGGATACTCATTATTCTTATGCAACCACGATCACTCTCACGAGAAAGAACGCAAGTACATTCAAACTTTAGCTGGACAAAATGTGCAAGGCATCATGATCTGGCCTACCCGTGGCAAAACTGACAACCTTGATTTCCTACGTTCAAATAACATCGCAGTCACCTTGATTGATACCAACCGTTACTTCGATGTCCATTGTTCTGCCAAAGTTGATGGCATAAGAGGTGGACATGTTGCGATTGGACACTTAGTAGACCTAGGGCATCGCGATATAACTTATGTTTACGAAAACACCATCAATCAATTTATTGAAAGAGGCGAAGGCGCAAAGCAGGCGGCAGATGAAATGGGCGCCAACCTTAGTTTTATTGAAATTCCTTCACCAACAACTCATGGGGGAGAGTTAGGCGCCAAGAAGTTCCTTGACTCTAAATCTAAATCCTCCGCCGTCTTCTGCGGAAATGACTTGATCGCACTTGGCTTTATGCGCGGTCTAATTGAAGCCGGAATAAAAATCCCAGAAGATATCTCGGTTATGGGCTTTGACGATATCGAGCTAGCGCCTAACGCATTAGTGCCGCTCACAACTGTTGCACAGGATGGCTACCAACTCGGCTACACCGCAACAGAGCTGGTGATTCAAGAATGTGAATTACCGGATACGCATATCCATCAACATGTGCTTTTCCAGCCTGAGTTAGTGGAACGATCTTCTACCGCTGAACACCCAAGTATCCGCGAGAAAATTTCTATCGCTTAATTCTTAGCCATTAAGTGGTGGGACGGGTCGGACTTGAACCGACGACGACCGAATTATGAGTTCGGGGCTCTAACCAACTGAGCTACCGTCCCTAGTGGGGTTAACGCGAACTTTACTGTACTTAGAGGCCGGCTTTGCCGAGTAGTTCGTTTAAGTGTTCTAAATGATGATCAGCATGCGGAAGTTCTTCACGGGTATGGGTAGTTAGTACGCCAGCAACAGTGCAACCAGCGCCTTTTGCTGATGTAACTCCACCTGGTGCATCTTCAATCGCCCAGCAAATATTTGTTGGAAGACCTAATCTTTCAGCGCCGAGAATAAATGGTTCTGGGAAAGGTTTTCCGCGAGTTACTTGATCAAAGGTTACTGAATTAGCAGGCATCGGAATCTTTCCTGCGCGAGTACGAGCAATTGCTAAATCAGTAGTGCATGAGGTGACGATCGTCCAAGGAATCCCACGATCATTTAATTCGGCAAGTAGTTCAAGTGCACCTGGTACGGCATGTACTCCATCGATATCTGCAATTTCTAGATCGGTGACGCGGCGAATCCATTTTTGGATTTCGGCTTCTTCGCGATCGGCCAAGACTTTCCTTAAAGTTTGTTCGGCTGGAACACCGTGATGACCGGCAAGTGCTTGCAATGGAATACCGGCTTCATTGGCCATAGTGATCCAAGAGTTCATGACTGCTTCTTGGGAATCAACCAAAGTGCCATCTAGATCAAAGAGAAATCCAATTTTGCTCAATTACTTGGCTCGATCTTATTTTTCTTATCAGGGCGTGGATCTTGTTGCATGCCGCGACGTCCCCAGAACTCCCACATATCCATGGTGCCAAGAATTAGTGCGAATCCGAAGAGCAGATCTTCGGCAGGTGCGGAAAAGATACGAAGCCCAACGATTGCATCAGGGCTATACATAACGATGTTGCGCGATGTGAGCCACCAATTTGTTAAGAATTGAAAGGGCAAGATGATTGCATAGCTTGTCCAGAATGCTGGGCGAGTAAGAAGTGAGTTTTTGAAGAGGAAGAGATCGGCCATTACCGCAACGGCAAAGGCGGTTATCGCAATATCGCTGTAGTTCATTTACCGAACTCATCTTTACGCCAGTGAGGTTTCACCGTTGTTACGCCTTCAATGGTCATGATTGCAGCCATCGGAATAACGATAAAGAAGAGGTACTCCTCGAGTGGAATGTTTAGTGGACCAACGATGCCGAGCATCTGATCGCGATCAAAGAACCAGTGCCCCTTTGAAATTGCATATGCATCCCACAATAAAAACAATGAACTAATTGGGAGAACACTGAGGATTACTCTCTTAATTCGGCGAAGAACACCAACTTTAAGCGCGATCTCTAACCAGAAGGATCCGCAAACAGTAAAGATGAGCATCGCCATGTAACTCCACTTTTGCACGGGTAGATCTTCTCATGTAGAAACCGAAATCACAGGGCACGCTTTGGTAGTGTTACAGATATAACTCACAGGAAGGGGCCAACGATGCGTGAAATAGAGCTCGACCTTCTTCTAAAAGTTCGAAAGTATTCGCGTTACGCCGTTGGGGTCACAATTGTTCTCTCTTTCGCCTTTGCACGGATTATTGAAGAGTCAGAGATTACCTGGCAGGTTGTCATCGCTCTCATCGCCTTGGCGATAGGAATTCCACATGGGGCGCTCGATCATTTGGTCACCTTGCCGCGCAGCAACTTTAAGAAGATGGCGCTCTTCATAACGCTCTATGTGGCAGTAGCAGTGCTTGCTGTCATAGCGCTCCTTACATGGAACGTAGTCGGATTTATTCTGGTTGTAGTTATGAGCGCAGTGCACTTTGGTATTGGTGATGCGGCATTTATCTCAGAGATTGATCGCCGCAGCGAAGAGACGAAGCGCTTTCAGAAATATCTATATGCAACAGCTGCCGGAACCCTTCCCGTGGTTATTCCGTTAGTTAGCGATAAGAGCACTTCGGCACTTGAGAAGGTAAACCCAGCGCTGGTTGATTGGCATCAAGGTTTGAATAACGACTTGCTGCTCTGGGTAATGCTGATAACCGCATTCGCTCTTCTTCGCTTAGTACAACGCCGCCGCGATGGTGAAGCGATTGATTTAGTTCTGCTTTATTTATTGGCAGTTACCGCACCGCCACTTGTTGTCTTTGCAGTTTATTTCGGATGCTGGCATGCCATGCGCCACACAGCACGATTGACTTTGACTTTGCCATCTTCACAGGAGGCGTTTACCAACGGCAGCGCTAAACGCGCATTTATTCGTGCAGTATTGCCAGGTACTCCAGCGCTCGTGGGCACATTTGTCATCGCAACGTTGATAGTTCTGCTTCGTGGTGACTCGCTCGATGATCAATTCTTATGGGTATCACTCGTTGTTGTTTGGGCTTTAACTGTTCCGCATATGGCGGTAACAGCGCGACTTGATCGAAAGGCTTTAAATTGAAGTTACTGATTGCGCTAGCGATGGTCTTTATCTCCGCCGCCCCAGCAAACGCTGCGCCAAATTATATTTTCCCAGTTGCCGATTGCGCTGTTAAATATGTAAAGGCCCATCACGACTATGCAGCAAATGATATTGAGGCTAAAAAGGGATGCAAGTTTGTCTCACCAGTAAATGGCGTCATCGATGAAGTTAATCGCGTTGATAACTGGAGTGGTAAAACTAACCTGGGTATTGATCGCGGTGGTTTATATGTATCTGTAATTGGTGAAGACGGCGTTCGTTATTACGGCTCGCACTTAACTTCGGTTGTCGCATCGATTCAACCGGGCCTTACTGTGAAAGCTGGGCAAATTCTGGGAAGAGTTGGCTCAACTGGTAGCGCACGTGGAACATCACCACACCTTCACTTTGGAATCTCTTGGCCAACGCCAAGTGAGCCGAATGTCTGGTGGGTACGTCGCGGAGTTGTTGCGCCTTGGAAATATTTAGATGCCTGGAAAGCTGGAAAAGATTTATCGCCGGCTAAGGCAGTTGCTGCGGCGCTTGTTAAGAACGGTGAGATTCCACCACTTCCTAAGAAGTAAATAAAAAAATCCCCCACCGCTTTCGCGATGGGGGATTTTAGTAAACTAAGTGTTATTAGTTAGCGTTCACTGCATCGGCCTGAGGACCCTTTGGACCCTGTACGACCTCGAATGAAACTGACTGACCCTCTTCAAGGGACTTGTAACCGTTTCCTTGGATTGCTGAGTAGTGAACGAATACATCTTGTCCGCCACCATCAACTGCAATGAAACCGAAACCCTTTTCAGAGTTGAACCACTTAACTGTACCTGTTGCCATGTTTTACTTTTCCTTCGATATGTGGGTGTTTAAGAAATCCTCAAACACGGTCTTCCTCTTGCGCCAGCGATACCGAGCAAAGCACTACTGCCATGAAACGGGTCCTGATTAAGCGTCCGACTAAGGAAAAGGGTACTGCCTACACACGAGTACACCTAACTGTGGTCTAGACAGTTACGCCTAAAGGGAGCAAAATTGGGTATCTAGATAGTAAATAGCAAGCGTTTATGCCGCTGGGGAAGGTCGCATAGCGCGGTCTTGCTAGGTACTTACTAGGAGTTTGCAGAATGCAAGAGCTAAATCCATCTGGCCAGAACAGAGACCGTTTAAAGGAATCTGTCGCCGGTTTACTTGTCATACATAGCGCACCTAATGCGCTACGCCCACACATCGAATGGGGCTTGCAATCAATCTTAGGTACTTGGCTAACTTTGCAATGGCGTGATCAACCATGTGCACCAGGAACATATAGAACAACTGTTGAATTTCGAGATGTGCGAGGAAGCGCTGCGAAGATTGCATCTGCACTTCGTGGCTGGCACTACTTGAGATTTGAAGTTCGCGAAGAATCCGAACTCGGGGGAGAGTTCTATCGATCAACTCCCGAGCTCGGAATTCATCGCGCAAGTATTGATGGACTTGGCAATATTGTTTTGACCGAACATCAAATTACGGAAGCGCTCGCCAAAGGCTTTGACGATCTTTCGATTCGCGATGCGATCGATGAAATTCTGGGAAATCAATGGGAAAGAGAGTTAGCCCCATTTAGAGAAGTCGAAATCGATCAGATAATTCAACTCCGGGCGATCTAAAGAATTTGAAATAGATATACTTAGACCATGACAATCCCAGAGAGCCCAATTATCCAAATCGAACGCCGTAAAGCGATCGCTTTATTTGCATCTGTATTAATCCTCGCCGTTGCTTTATTCGGGGGATTGGTGAAGATCGGTTGGGGCATTTCTGCGCGCACTGATAGCGGAATAGTTGTAACTGGTTCGGCGCGCACTGAAGCCGTCGCCGATAACGCGGTATGGACTCTCTCTGTCTCGCTATCTCGTCCTAAGGTTGCGGATGCAGTTTCAAAGGTCGGCAGCGATGTTGAAGCAGTCACTAAGTATTTAACTGATGGCGGAATCCCATCAGAGGCTCTAACTCTGGGACCAGTTTCAACTTATGGCCAAGAAGAATGGGTCAACGGAAATTCGACTGGTCGCATCCTTAACTACCGCGCTAGTCGCGATGTAACGGTGCGCACCAAAGATGTTGAGTTGGTCTCTAAACTTTCTCAAGGTATCGGAAGCATTTTGCAATCAGGTGTAAATGTAAATAACTACGGTCCGCAGTATTACATCTCAACTTTGGCTGAACTTCGCCCGCAGTTATTGGAAGAGGCAATGAAAGATGCCAAGGTGCGCGCTGATGCGATCACCAAAGCCGTGGGCAGTCACGTCGGCGTAGTCACAGGTGTAAAGAGCGGTGTATTTCAGGTGACAACGCCAGATTCGACTATGACTTCCGATGGTGGCGCTTATGACACTACAACGATTAAAAAGACTGTTACATCGACTGTCTCGGTTACCTTTACGGTAAATAACGACTAAAGTTTTTTCATGGCCTCACGTCCGGAAGAGTTAATTGCCTATTTCGGCATGAAGCCCTTGCCGGTTGAAGAGACTTACTTCATCAATACCTATATCTCTGATGCTAAGACCGCCGAAGGCGGTCCCGCTGGCACTGCAGGCTTAGGTCTTTATTTATCTGCGCCGCGCAGTGCTTCTACTGCACACGTTCTTACTTTGGATGAAGTCTGGCATTTCTATGAAGGCGATCCTGTTGCGCTTTACGAATTTCATCCTGACGGAACAGCGCGCACAATTTTATTGGGACGCGATATCGCTGCAGGACAAGTTATGCAGCACACCATCAAGGCTGGAGTTATCCAAGCCGGTGAAGTCGCACCTGGTGGCACATGGTCACTCTTTGCCTGCACTATGTCGCCAGGATTTACCGCAACTTGTTTTAAAGGTACAACTAAATCTGAGCTCCGCGGAAAGTATGCGGGTTACGAAGAAATCATCGAACGAATGGGCGTTACTGATGGACATGAAACTTCGCTACCTGCAGATTACGTAAACGAGCGATTTAAAAGCTAGTTGTTAAAGCGGGATATTTCCGTGGGCACCGCGGCGATGTGGCGCAGCAGCAATAGTTCTAGCAAGTGCAGATCTTGTAACTTTCGGATCGATAATTTCATCAACCGCACCGATTTCAACAGCGCGGGCAACTCCACCAGAAATCTTGTCGTGTTCTGCAGCAAGTTCTAACTCCATCGCCTCACGTTGTTCAGGTGCAAGGTCAGCAAGTATCCGACGATGCAGTACGCGCACTGCAGCAACTGCGCCCATCACCGAAACCTCTGCGTTAGGCCAAGCAAATACTCGCGTTGCACCAAGTGATTTAGCGTTCATCGCCACAAATGCTCCGCCGTATGCGCGACGTGTTATCAAAGTTACGCGCGGTACAACTGCTTCACCAAAGGCGTGCAATAACTTAGCGCCACGACGCACCGCACCTTCCCACTCTTGGCCAGCGCCAGGAAGAAAGCCAGTAACGTCTGCGATAACAATTAGCGGAATTCCAAAGGCATCACAAGTGCGCACAAAGCGCGCTGCTTTCTCGCCAGCTGCTGAATCTAAAACACCACCAATATGTGCCGGATTATTTGCAATAACGCCAACGCTGCGCCCGCCAAAGCGACCCAGCACCGTTGTCATATTTTCGGCCCAAACTGGCAGCAGCTCTAACTTCTCGCCATCTTTATCCAAGATCGCATCAATAAGTGGATGAACTTCGTAACTACGCTTGCTTACAGGCGGAACGAAGGTTGAAAGATCTAAGTCGGGAATATCTGTATCCATATGGCCTTGATTTGCAAAAAGTGATGTCACATCGCGAATTTCAGCGAACGCTTCATCTTCCGATGATGCGATCACATGTGCAACGCCGCTATTTTTACTGTGTGCCTCTGGGCCGCCAAGGGAAGCCATATCCACATCTTCACCTGTCACAGATTTAACAACGTCGGGGCCGGTAACAAAGATTCGACCTTCGGGTGCGAGGACAACGATGTCGGTAAGTGCTGGCCCGTAAGCACCGCCACCAGCAGTTGGTCCAAGAACTAGAGATAGCTGTGGGATGCGACCGCTTGCCAAAATCATTGATTGAAAAACTTCACCGAATGCATCAAGGGAAGAAACGCCATCACTTAAACGCGCACCACCTGAGTGCCAGATACCGATGATGGGAAGCTGCTTAGCCATCGCTTCTTTATATGCTTCAACAATTACCTTTGAACCTGCGACCCCAAGGGCACCGCTTTTAATTGTGGCATCAGATGCAAAGACAACAACGCGATTTCCTTTAATTGCGCCAGTTGCTGCGATCATTGCGCAATCGGTGCGTTCAACGAGTAGAGATACGCTACCTGGATCGAGTAAACGTTGAATTCTTAATTCGGGATCGCGCGGGTCGACCTCTTTGTGGACCATAAAAATCAGTTTATAGAGTTGCGAAAGCCAATACAACGTTGTGGCCGCCAAAACCAAAGGAATCATTGAGCGCTGCGATTTGTCCAGCAGGCAATGAGCGTGGAGTGTCGCGCACCACATCGATAGTCACTGCAGGATCTAAATTCTCAATATTAATTGTTGGAGGAGCAAGACGTTCTTGTAGCGCCTTAACAATGAATACAGATTCAATTGCACCTGCGCCACCAAGTAGATGTCCGGTCATTGATTTAGTTGCAGATACTGCAACGTGGTCTGCGTCGACGCCGAGTGCTAAGCGCAACGCATTTGCTTCAGCAACATCGCCTGCTGGAGTTGAAGTCGCATGAGCGTTTAAGTGAACAATATCTTTTGTTGAAAGCTTGGCATCTTGTAGCGCAAATTTAATTGCGCGCTGCACACCTGAACCATCTGGGTCCGGAGCTGCGATGTGATAACCATCTGAGGAAAGCCCTTGGCCAACTAGTTCGCAGTAAATCTTGGCGCCACGTGCTTTAGCGTGCTCGTACTCTTCAAGAACTAATATTCCGCCGCCTTCACCGAGTACAAAACCATCACGGTCAGCATCGTAAGGACGTGATGCGCGCTCTGGCGCATCGTTGCGGGTAGAAAGCGCCTTCATTGCAGCAAAGCCGGCCATCGGAAGTTGGTGAATTGCTGCTTCAACGCCGCCGCTAACAATTACATCGGCGCGATTTGAGCGGATCATTTCAAGTGCATAACCAATTGCTTCAGCACCTGATGCACATGCGCTTACCGGTGTGTGGACTCCGGCGCGGGCTTGCAGTTCTAGACCAACGTTTGCAGCAGGTCCATTGGGCATCAACATCGGAACAGTGTGAGGACTGACTCCGCGTGCGCCTTTCTCTTTCAAATTATCGAATTGATCTAGCAAGGTAATAACGCCACCAATACCGGAAGCGATTACGACGCCGAGTCTTTCCTTATCAACATCTGGTGTACCTGCATCTTTCCAGGCTTCACGGGATGCAATGAGAGCAAATTGTTCTGAGCGATCAAGGCGGCGCATCTCAACGCGCTCCATCTGATCGGCAGGTTCTGTAGCAACGCGCGCTGCGAAGTGCACAGGCAAGAGTTCGCGCCAATCTTCAGTTAGAAGACGGACTCCGCTCTTACCGGCGATTAGTGCAGCCCAAGTCGATGCAACATCTCCACCAAGTGGAGTAGTTGCACCAAGACCTGTGACGACTACGCGACGTTGAGACATTTAAACTACTTATACGGCAGCGCTAACGATGAAGTTAACTGCATCTCCTACTGTTGCAAGATCAGTTACCTTCTCGTCAGGAATCTTCACGCCAAAGCGCTCTTCGCAGGCAACTACAACTTCGACCATGCTAAGTGAATCTACTTCTAGGTCGTCAGTGAAGTTTTTATCGAGTTCGATTGATGCAGCTGGAATACCAGCAACTTCTTCAACGATCTCTTTGATTCCTGCAAGTACATCTGCGGCTAAAAGTGCCATTTGTTTATTCCTTTTCTTTTATTAATTCTTGCTTTTCTCATCCGAGTCCAACAGGTTGTAATTCTCTCTGATTAGATGCGCTACTTCCTAGTAATTCGAAGGCTTATCGCCAGAAAATTATGGTTTAGGGGGTAATTTCACAACTTGCCCCGCGTAAACGAGACCTGCGCCATATCCGATTAAGAGCGCAATCTTGCCGTGAAGTTCGGGGTGTTTTGCCAGGAGCGCATCCATCGCAAGGGGGATTGATGCGGCAGAGGTATTTCCATTTGTGCGAATGTCATCTGCAATCACAACTGACTCTGGCAACTTCATCTCTTTCGCCATAGTTTCGATGATGCGCACATTTGCTTGGTGTGGAATAAATGCATCAATCTCGTTTACCGATAAGCCGGCTGAATCAAGTGCCTTAAGCGCTGCCTTGCTCATTGAGAACACGGCCCAGCGGAAAACCTTCTGACCTTCTTGCGTGATATTCGGCCACTTAACATCTGCCTTAGTTAATTGAGTTTCAGTGTTGCGAACGTCAATCCATGATGGATTCATCAAGATGGCATCGCGATTTTCCGAGTCAGATCCCCATTCAACTGGGCCAATTCCTGGTTCAGTTGATTCACCAATCACGACGGCGCCAGCGCCATCGGCGAAGATAAATGCCGTTGCGCGATCAGTTGGGTCGGTGAAATCCGAAATCTTTTCTACACCAATTACGAGAACTTTCTTCGCGCTACCGGCGCGCACCATGTCGTGTGCCATGGCAACGCCGTAACAGAACCCTGCGCAGGCAGCGCTAATGTCGAGCGCAGCCGCAGTTGGATTCCCCATTCGCTGAATAACTGCAGTTGCTGCAGAAGGTGCTTGGTGCGGATAGGTAATTGTTGCCACAACGACGGTATCAATATCGCCGATAGTAAGTTTGGCGCGAGCTAGCGCTTGTTCTGCTGCGCCAATTGCCATATCGACAACTGATTCATCTGCGCCAGCAAAGCGGCGAGATTCGATGCCGGTGCGCTGCACAATCCATTCATCACTGGAATCAATTAAATCTACGATCTCCGAGTTTGGAACCAGGCGAGATGGGCGATAGGCACCGACAGATAAAATCGTGCTCTCGCTACCAGTTTTTACTTTGATCGCCATCGCTCTACCTTAACTCTTAATTACTTACTTCTTGGTTATGTCGCAGTGCAAATTCATTAGCTAACTCAAGATCAGCAACTGCCTTGAGTGCAAAGGTTTCAACGATTGGTACCGCGCGCTTTAAGAGACCGACCAAGGTTCCAGCAGGTGGAACTTCTAGTGCACCAGATACGTTCTCGGAGAGCGTTGTCATACATAGATCCCAACGAACTGGGTTAGAGATCTGGGCAACGATGCGATCTAAGATTTCACGTCCATCACGAATTACCGCACCATCTTTATTGGAGATAACACCACACTTTGGATCTTGCACCTCAAGTGAAGCAGCAAGTGCGCGAAGCGGTGCAACCGCAGGTTCCATATAGGAAGTGTGAAATGCGCCAGCCACCGCAAGAGCGCGCACACGTGCACCTTCGGGTGCTAATTGTGCAAGCGCCTCTAAATCTCCAGCAGCAACAATCTGTCCAGCGCCGTTATCGTTTGCCGCGACCAATCCAAGATCTGCAATTGCACGAAGTACGACTTCACGATCTCCACCTAAGACCGCCGCCATCCCAGCTGGTTTAATTGCAGCGGCTTTTGCCATTTCAATTCCACGAGCACGTACCAACTTCATCGCATCCAGGTCGTTAATAACTCCTGCTAGGGCAGCAGCGGTGATTTCACCTACTGAATGACCTGCGACAAATGCAAGGTTATTTTCTTTATTGAGTGCCCGAGCACCAAGTAAACCAGCAGCAACAATTAACGGTTGGGCATTTGCGGTGTCTTTAATTTCTTCGGCATCAGCGGTTGTGCCTAAGCGAACTAGATCAAGTCCTATTTCGTGTGACCACTGCTGCACAAGGAGCTTGGCGGCAGGATCTTGTATCCATGGCTCCAGCATTCCTGGAGTCTGGGCACCTTGACCCGGTGCGACTAATGCGAGCATGGTTCAAATTTTAGGTGAGCGTGATGTTTACTACCTAGTACCTGCGCATTTCTAGCGCGGTTAATTACAAAATTAATTGCGTGTTACTAGCCACACCTGCGCACAATGCGCCGCCACATCTACTTTGCTGGCGGGCGGGCGAATGATCGGTTCGTGTGTTTGCACTGGTGTTGCGGCATCGAAGATTCTGCGGAATGAGTGTCCCCAGTTTTCATCGGGCAAGGTAAATGGTGTCTCTGATTTGGAAGAGTTAAGAAGTAATAGAAGTCCGCGCTCTGAACCAGCTTCGATAAATACTGTCAGGCTGCGCTTTTCACCATCTTGCCAGTGATCTTCATGCATCTCATGACCGCCAAGTGAGAACCACGCAATATCTTTTCGTTTCGTTCCGGCATCAACTGTGCCGGTAAAGAATTCGTGTGCGACACCTTCTAGGTACTGCTTACGAATATGGGCAAGTTCAGAGACCGCATCGAAGAGATCAGATTCTTCTTCATTTAACTTCCACTTATTTGCCCAACCACCCAGGAAGTTTGCTTCGCTATCTTCCATAAGCGGGCTCATATCTCGTGGCAGTGAGTAACCATTATTAGAACCGTTTTGAGTACGACCAATTTCATCGCCCATAGTCATCATCGGCACACCTGAAGAGAGAAGCAGCGTTGCCATCATTGATTTCTTCAATTGATGACGGTGAGCTTTAACTAAGGGATCATCGCTAGGACCTTCAACGCCGAGATTCCAAGAGCGGTTGTCGTTATGGCCATCTTTGCTATCTTCTTGATTCGGGCCGTTATGTTTATCTTGGTACATAACTAAGTCGGCCAAGGTAAAGCCATCATGTGCGGAGATGAAGTTAATTGATGAAGTTGGCCCGCGATAATAGAAAATATCGCTTGAGCCACTGATGCGCGATGCGATATCAGCAACGCCTTCGCCGTAACCGCGCGCTAAATCACCTAACCAGAACTGGCGCACCGAGTCGCGATAAGCATCGTTCCACTCGCGCCACGGATGCGGGAAATCACCTAGCGAATAACGAGTTACATCCCAAGGCTCAGCGATCATCTTAAAGTTACGTAAAACTGAATCTGCTTCGATAGCTGACATAAGCGATGAGTTAAATGCGCTGTGGCTGGTGTACAACGCTGCTGCTAAATCAAATCTAAAGCCATCTACGCCAATTACTTCAACCCACCAACGAAGTGAATCAACAATATGTCGCACCGCATGTGGATTACTGCTGGCTAAGGTGTTGCCGCATCCGGTTACATCGATGTAATTGCCTTGGCTATCTTGGCGATACCAAGCTTTATTGTCGATACCTTTAAAAGATAACGTCGGTCCACCAACTCCGCCTTCAGCGGTGTGGTTGTAAACGACATCGAGAATTACCTCAATATCGTTCTCGTGTAAGCGATCAACAGCTTCTTGTAACTCTGAAATCGGATCTGCGGTTGCCGCATATGCGCCATGCGGTGCGCTAAAGGCAATTGCGTTATAGCCCCAATGGTTTTTCCGGCCGCGGTCCCAGATAGATGGTTCGGTTAGATAAGAATGAATTGGCAGAAGTTCAAGTGCGGTAACGCCTAATTTCTTTAGATGCGCAATCGTGCTGGGATGGCCAAGTGCTTTATATGTACCGCGTTCGTTGGCGGGAATCTCTTCATTCTTTGCAGTCAAACCTTGAACATGTGCTTCGTAAATTAAAGTGTTTGCCCAAGGAACAAGCGGGCGATGTATCTCGCGCACCGGATGGTTTGTAACGACGGAGTAAGGAACAGAGCCTGCGCTATCGCGATCATCGCGCACCGTGTTATCGCCGCTTCCGATTGCATCACTTGCGACATGTCCATAAATTTCAGGGACATATTCCAATTGGCCATCTAGTTGATGGGTGTAAGGATCGATCAATAGTTTTGCCGCGTTAAAGCGCACACCATTTTCAGGTTGCCATGGGCCGTAGACGCGATAGCCATAACGTTGTCCGGCCTTTACTCCCGCTAAGTAGCCGTGCCAGATCGGGCCATTGCGATGTGACATCGCAAAGCGAGTTTCAACTAACTTGCCATTGGCCTCATTGAAGAGGCAGAGCTCGATGGCATCTGCGGCGTTAGACCAGATTGCAAAGTTTGCTCCACCATCTGTAAGTGTGGCCCCGAGGGTGAGAGGGTCGGCTGGGAGCATGGACTTATCTTGCCCTGCAAGCCTTTAAATTGGGAAACTAGACCTGCAAATTTCTGGCGAATTATGAAGATTAGCTCAGCAGCGCTCAGCAAAATAAGCCCAGGTAGCAGATCAACGCTGCGCTTTAAAAACCATGGAGTGCCATTCCTCAACATCCAGATAATTGAATCGCGACGGCTCCGGTTATTTACGGGATCGATCTTTACTTCACCGATCTCATAACCACGATGAGTTAAGAGGTTGGCATATTGTGCAGCGATAAATTGATGGCCTAATTTGCTGGGATGCATACGATCTACGTGCCATTTCTCGCGCGCATAAATATCCTGCAACGAGCGAGTCTCCATCAGTACTGCTCCAAAAGTTTTGCCAAGGGCTCTTGTAGATGCATTTACCGCGGCAACTCTGCGACGGCAGATTCGCCCAATTAGATATGGCATAGGCACGATCTTGGTTGGATCATGAAGTTCAAGCAACATAATCGTGCAACCTCTAGATACAAGTTCTAGCAAAGTCTTTCGCAAGTTCTCTGCAAACTTCTGTGGGTTGAAGTTGCTGCGCAAAAGATCATTGCCACCTACAACAACTGCTACTAAATCCGGGTTATGGAGCAAAATTTTTGGAAGTTGCTCTTCCAATACTTCAGCTGACCTTGCACCCGGGCGAGATGCATTGATAAAGATCAGCGGTTCTTGAAATGATTTAGCTAGGTGATAACTCCAGCCTAGGTTGTTACCATGGCCGTCAGAATCTCCAACACCGGATGCCGCGCTATCGCCGATCACAGCAAAGGTAAGCGGCGCGCTCATAGTTAAGCCGCCCTCAGAACTTGGAGGTTTGGCTTCTTACCGAGTGAAAGCATCTGCGAGATAGTTGAGGACCAAGGGAAGTTCTCGGCCTGGTGATGGCAACGACTGCGCAAAGTGTTATCTGTCTTCAACTTACCAATTAGCGTTTCGATCGCGTCAGCAAAGTCAGAACCGTTATTTGCCGCCACTTGCCCAACAAAATCTGAAGAATCAACGAGAAGGAATTCACCGACCGCACTTGTTTCTGAGGCAACAACCGGTGTTCCGCTGGCTAAAGATTCAAGGGCCGATAAGCAGAAAGTCTCAATTGGTCCAGGTGCAATTGAGATATCGGCTGAAGCGACAACCGATGCGAGATATTTCTTATCCGAGATATAACCGAGAAAAGTTACAGGAATATCGCGGGAAGATTCGTAAAGTTTCTTATGTAGCGGCCCAGTTCCAACATAGATTAGACGCGCATTAACTCCGCGCTTTAACAGCTCGCGCAGGGCTTGGATTGATCGCTCTGGCTTCTTCTCTGGTGAAAGTCTTCCGCAATGAACGAGAAGAATTTCGCCACCCTTTAAAAGTTTGGTGCGTAACTCAAGATCGCGGTTCTTTGGTGAGAAAGTCTTAAGATCAACGCCCAAGGGAACTTGAATCAAGTTCTTAGTTCCTATGGCAAGAAATTCTGAAGATGCAAATTTAGTTGTGGCAATTACATAGTCAAATGATTTGGCAAGCCGTTGGTTATGCCAGGCAACGAACTTCTTGGCTGAAAATGGTAGATAAGTCTTGATCAACCCGCGCAAAGTTTCGTGGCTAAATACCAACGTTGTGATCTTGCGTGACTTCGCCCAACGCCCAACGCTGGAAAGGGTAAATCGATCAGATACTTCGATGCGATCAGGTGAAAGCGCAAGCAACATATTTCTGATCTGACGATTTGATTTGATGATGCGGTATCCACCCGTAAATGGAATAAGTAAAGATGGAACTGTAATTCTGGTGCCGTGTGGCGTCTTTTCATGATGCAGACCAGCGCCTGGAACTATGTAGGTAAATTCATGGCCCTGGCTTGTATATCCAGTGCCGAGATTATGAAGCGTGGTCTTTATGCCACCGGACTTAGGGCCATAGAAATTGGCGATGTGGATAATTTTCATGCGACCAGATCTTTCTGTGATGCAACAACGCGGATAGTTTCTCGATAATGCTTAATAAGTTCTTCATTGATCTGATCCCATGTTCGATGTTCTACGGATTTACGTGCAGCTTCTTCCATTAGATCCCGCGCTGGATGCTCGGCAAGAGTGAAGACAGATTCCAAGAGTTGATGTGAGTTTGATGTGTCGATTAAAAGCCCGGTTTTTCCGTGTTCAATCAGATCTGTAGGGCCACCGGTGTCGGGGCCTACGACCACTGTTCCTGAGGCGAGTGATTCTTGAATCGCCTGGCAGAAAGTTTCGTGTTTGCCAGTATGAACAAAGACATCAAGTGCTGCCACATACCGCGCCAGTTCTGCACCAGATTGATATCCCACAAAGATTGCGTTGGGAAGATCGTCCTCTAATTTAGTTCGCGCAGGTCCATCGCCCACAATTACCAATTGGAAATCTGGGTGGCGATCGATAACTTCTAGATCACTTACTCGCTTCTCGTTTGCAAGACGGCCCACATAACCAACTAGATATTTAGGTGAAGGCTTTCTACCGCGGGTTGTTAAAAGTTCGCTACGGAAATCTGCATCAAATTTAGAAGGCTGGAAGTTTTCAATGTTTACTCCACGCTGCCAGAGCTTTATGTTTTTAACGCCAGAGTTTTCAAGATCGCGGCAGGCCCAGGATGAAGGAGCAAGAGTGAGATCGGTAGTCGAGTGAATTCGTGCGACCCAGCGTTTCAGAGTTGCATGCGCAATTGTTAAACCGTAATGACGAGCAAAGCCTGCGATATCAGTTTGATAAACCGAAACAGTTGGTATGCCGGCCTTCTTGGCTAACCGTGCAACGTAATGGCCTAAGAAGATTGGTGAAGCTAGATGGATTACATCTGGTGCAAAGCCTTCGATAAATGGTTCGAGAGTTCGCTGCGGGAGTCCCATCGGAATCAACTTCTTCATATCGATACTTGGAACGTGCTTAATCTTGTATCCGCAATATTCCTTGGGCGCGTTCTCGCTCTCAGGTGCGATAACCAGCACTTGATGTCCTTGTGATCTGCAGAATTCGAGAAGGCGAAGTACTGAGTTAGTTACGCCATTTACTTGCGGGAGGAAGGCCTCCGTTACGACAAGTATTCGCAGAGGGTTGGCGTCTTTAACTTCCAACGCCTCTCTAAATTCCAACATGGTTCACAGGTTGAAGGTTAAAACCGACTTAAAGGAACCTGTGAGGTTAAGTGTTGGCAAAGGAAAGATGAAGTATTGGTTGAGGGTTTTGCCCTAGCGGAAAAGGCTACTGGTCGGTAACATCTGCGCTATGAAGATCGCCGTATGCGTAAAGCAGGTTCCAGATTCATGGGCCGAGAAGAAGATGGTCAATGGAGTACTCGATCGCGAAAGTGTTGATGCAGTACTTAATGATCTTGATGAATATGCCGTTGAAGAAGCGCTGCGTATCGCAGAAGCTCACGGCGGCAATGAAGAGGGCGGCGCAAATACCGTCACGGTGATTTCGATGGGGCCAGAACGCGCAACTGAAGCAGTTCGCAAAGCGCTTTCAATGGGTGCAAACGATGCAATCTTGGTAACTGATGGCGCGCTCGCCGGTGCAGATGCGCTTTCAACATCTGCAGTTCTCGCCAAAGTGATTTCAGATGGCGGCTATGACTTAGTAATTTGTGGAACTGAATCAACTGATGCGCGCATGAGCGTTGTACCAGCGATGATCAGCGCTCGCCTAGGTTGGGCGCAGTTAACTTTTGCTTCCAAGGTAACCGTTGATCCTGCAGGAACAGTTGCAATTACCCGCGTTACAGAAGCTGGCGTAGATGAAATCTCTGCGGCATTTCCTTGCGTGATTAGCGTTGTTGAGAAGATCAACGAACCGCGTTACCCATCATTTAAAGGAATCATGGCAGCGAAGAAGAAGACAATTGAGCAGAAGGATTTAGCAGCAGTTGGCGCCAGTGCACAAAACGCTTGGTCACAAGTAAGCGATGCAACCCCGCGCCCACCACGCGCTGCAGGTTTGAAAGTAACCGATGAAGGTAGCGGCGGAGAAGCGCTAGTTAACTTCCTAGCAGAGAAGAAGTTGATATGAGCAAAGTATTTATCCTCACTGATTTTTCAGGTGAAAAGGCGAGCAAAACAACGGCAGAGCTAGCAACTGCTGGAGCGCGTATTGGTTCAGTAACAGCAGTTGTTCTTGCTGCCGCAGGTAAAGGGGCAGCGCTTGCTGCAACTGTAAATCAAGGTCCGATCGCCAACGTCTTGGTTGTTGAATCAGATGACTTCGCACAATTTGGTGTTGCTGCATCTGCTGATGCTCTAGCAAACTTGATCAAAGAGAACTCCCCAACTGCGGTTCTGATTGCATCTCATGCCTTCGGTAAAGAAGTCGCTGCCCGCGTTGCAGTACTTACTGAATCCGGCATCATCACAGATGCCGTGGATGTCTCAGCAGATGCCACTGCAACACAGTTGGTATTCGGCGGTTCAACAACAGTTCACTCAAAGGTTTCTCACGGAACACCAATCATCACAGTTCGCCCAAATAGCGTGGAAGCAGATCTAACTGCTGCAACTCCTGCAATCGAAAACGCGACTGCTGCTATTTCAGATGCGGCGAAGAAATCTAAGATCTCCTCATCGCAACCTCCTGTTAAGGGTGGACGTCCTGAGTTAACGGAAGCAAATATCGTTGTTTCAGGTGGTCGCGGTACAAATGGAGATTTCGCAGCGGTTGAAAAATTCGCTGACGAACTCGGCGCCGCAGTTGGTGCATCGCGTGCGGCAACTGATGCCGGTTGGTATCCACATTCACACCAAGTCGGACAGACCGGCAAGAGCGTTAGCCCACAGTTATATGTGGCTTGCGGAATTTCAGGTGCGATCCAACACCGCGCAGGTATGCAGACATCTAAGACGATCGTCGTCGTAAATAAAGATCCTGAAGCACCGCTCTTTGATATCGCAGATTTCGGCGTTATCGGCGATCTCTTCAACGTATTGCCGCAGGCTACGCAGGGCATCTCAGCGAAAAAGGGTTAATTACCGTCGTCAACTAGACTGCTCCAATGAGCGTCTACCTAGATCATGCGGCAACTACGCCGATGGCTGATGCTGCGATTGCAGCGATGACTAGCTCACTCTCCAAGATTGGCAACCCTTCGTCACTTCACACACAGGGGCGCGCGACTCGAAAAGATGTAGAAGATGCGCGCGAAGTGATAGCCAAGGCCGTTGGCGCGTTGCCTTCCGAAATTATCTTTACCGGTTCTGGAACCGAAGCAGATAACGCGGCAATAAAAGGTTTGTTCTGGAAATCTGGCAAGAAAGTAATTGTGATCAGCGCCGTTGAACACCACGCGGTTCTAGATCCGGCGCGCTGGTTGGTCGAACATGAGGGCGCAGAGCTAATTGAAATTCCCGTCACCAAGACAGGTCTCATTGATTTAGATTTCCTAAAAAAGTTAATCACAAAGCGCGGCAACGAGATCGCTTTGATTTCAGTTATGCACTCCAATAACGAGACTGGTGTAATTCAACCGGTTGGCGAAGTTGTAAAGATCGCCGGAGATATTCCAGTTCACACTGATGCGGTTCAATCATTTACCAAGACGCCACTTTCTTATAAAGATCTCGGCGTTATGTCGATGGCGCTGAGCGCACATAAAGTTGGTGGACCACTTGGCATCGGAGTCCTAGTGCTTCGGCGCGCCTTTGAAATTCCTGCGCTCTTGCATGGCGGGGGACAAGAGCGCGAAATTCGCAGCGGAACTTTAAATGCGCCATCGATCGTCGCCTTTGCCGCAGCTGTAGAAAGTTCAAATTACGATTCTGCGCGAGTAAGTGCCCTACGCGATCGATTTGAAAGTGGGCTACGCACGTCAGTGCCTGATGCTTATATAAATGGTGTGGATGCACCGCGCCTGCCTGGAATCACCAACGTCACCTTCCCCGGAACACAGAGCGATTCTCTTCTCTTGTTAATGGACTCTGAAAAAGTTTCTTGCTCAACAGGTGCTGCTTGCAGCGCAGGCGTGCACCGCCCCAGCCATGTATTACTTGCAATGGGCCACACCGAAATAACTGCACAATCATCACTACGTTTTTCTTGCGGCGCAACCTCAACCGAATCCGATATCGATTTCGCCTTATCCGTACTTCCCACCGTTATAAATCGCGGCAGAGCGGCGGCCTCCAAATGAAGATAATCGCAGCCATGAGCGGCGGCGTTGATTCTGCAGTTGCCGCAGCGCGCGCAGTTGAAGCCGGCCACGAAGTAATTGGTGTGCATTTAGCTTTAGCTTCAAATCCACAAAAATATCGTTCTGGTGCGCGCGGTTGTTGCACCATTGAAGATTCACACGATGCCCGTCGCGCTGCCGACAAGATCGGTATTCCTTTCTATATCTGGGATATGGCCGAAGAATTTCATCAAGGCGTTGTTGAAAACTTCCTCGCTGAATATGCGGCAGGTCGCACACCTAACCCATGTCTGCGTTGCAACGAGAAGATTAAATTTGCCGCAGTGCTTGATCGCGCAAAGGCGATGGGATTTGATGGCGTTGTTACTGGACACTATGCGCGCACCCAAGAAGGTCCGATGGGCCGAACCTTGCACCGCGCAATTGATCCGCTAAAAGATCAATCGTATGTTTTAGCAGTTTTAAACACCGAACAAATTAGCGGTGCGATCTTTCCATTAGGCGATACCGAAAAAGTTGATATACGTATTGAAGCCGAAGCCCGTGGGTTAGCAGTTGCCCAAAAACCTGATAGCCACGATATTTGTTTTGTTCCATCCGGTGATAACGCTGGTTGGCTGCGCGATCGTTTAGGAAGTGAAACAGGTCCGATCGTTGATCAATCGGGCACAAAGATCGGCGAACATAAAGGCGCTTACACATACACAATCGGCCAACGCAAAGGCTTGGGACTTAACGTTCCTACCGCCGATGGTTCACCGCGCTTTGTATTAAAGATCGAACCAGTTACAAATACTGTGGTTGTTGGATCTCGTGAAGAGCTAGCAGTTAGCCAGTTGCAAGGTGAGAAAACCATTTGGTGCGGTCCAGCCATTGATGAGAAACCACTTCGCGGTTTTGTTCAGGTTCGCGCCCATGGTGCACCACTTGATTGCACTTATTACTACGCAGATGACCGTTTGGTTGCAGATCTAGATAAGCCGCTACTTGGTATCGCCAATGGCCAAGCGATGGTTATTTACGATGGTGATCGTGTGGTGGGTTCAGCAACAATTTGCGAGAGCGCATGAGCAACCAAGCACGCCACCGCATTACCGAGTTAACAAATGAAATCCGCGATCACCAATTTAAATATTATGTTTTAGATGCTCCAGCAATTACCGATGCGCAATTTGATGCGCTGCTAAAAGAGTTAGGGGCGCTAGAAGCCAAACATCCTGAGCTCCTTGCGCCTGATTCACCATCACTAGGCGTTGGTGGGGGATTTGCAACGACTTTTGATCAACACGATCACATCGAAAAGATGATGAGCCTTGATAACGTCTTTGATACCCAAGAGCTCGCCGCATGGTTTGATCGCGTTGAAAAAGAGATCGGCGAAACTTCTTATCTCTGCGAGTTAAAGGTAGATGGCCTTGCGATCAACTTACTCTTTGAAGATGGCCAGCTAACCCGCGCACTAACTCGCGGCAATGGTGTTACTGGTGAAGATGTGACGCTTAACGTTAAAACTATTAAGGGTTTGCCACACGCGCTAAGCGGCAAGAAAGTGCCAACCCGTATTGAAGTCCGTGGCGAAGTCTTCTTCCCGCTGGCAGCCTTTCAAGAGTTAAATGATGGTTTAGAAGAATCCGGTAAGTCACTCTTTGCCAATCCTCGAAATGCGGCCGCTGGTTCACTTCGCCAGAAAGATCCACGCGTTAGCGCATCTCGCCCACTTAGCGTTGTTGTGCACGGAATCGGTGCACGTGAAGGACTTACCTTTACCGAACAATCTGCAGCCTATGAAACTTTAAAAGGCTTAGGGCTACCTACAAGTGAGCGCTTTAAAGTCTGTGGTTCGCGCACAGAAGTTGAGAAATTCATTGAGTATTACAACGAACATCGCCACGATGTTGAACACGAGATCGATGGAGTGGTTATCAAAGTAGATTCAATTGCAGAACAAGAAAAACTCGGCTTTACATCTCGCGCACCGAAATGGGCGATCGCCTATAAATATCCTCCTGAAGAAGTCACCACAAAGTTATTAGATATTAAGGTCAGCGTTGGTCGCACTGGCCGTGTAACACCTTTTGCATATATGGAACCTGTCAAAGTTGCTGGATCAACGGTTACCAATGCGACCTTGCATAACGCGCAAGAAATCGAACGCAAAGGTGTTTTGATTGGCGATGTTGTGATTATTCGTAAAGCCGGCGATGTCATTCCTGAAGTCCTCGGCCCAGTTCTTGATAAGCGCACCGGTAAAGAGCGCGCCTTCGTTATGCCAACGCAATGCCCTGATTGCGGTTCTGCGTTGCGTGCGATCACTGAAGGCGATGTTGATATTCGCTGCCCAAATACCCAGAGCTGCCCAGCGCAGTTACGTGAGCGCATTTACTACATCGGCTTACGTGCCGCGCTAGATATTGATGTGATGGGTTATGAAGCAGCAAACGCTTTGCTAACCGATGCGATCATCGTTGACGAATCAGATTTATTTGGCTTAACCACAGATAAGTTAATGCGCTCTGAATTCTTTACCAAGAAAGATGGCAGCGCGGGAAAGAATATTGAAAAGTTACTGGCCGCTCTGGAAGAGGCGAAGTCACGTCCACTTTGGAGGGTAATAGTTGCGCTCTCTATTCGCCACGTAGGACCAACGGCTGCGCAAGCGTTAGCAAATACCTTTGGCGATATGCACGCGATCGCTAAAGCAAATGCTCAAGAACTCGCCGATATTGATGGTGTTGGCGAAACAATTGCCCAGTCAATCATTGAATGGTTTGCTATTGATTGGCACCGCGAAATTATTAAGAAATGGGAGAAGGCCGGAGTATTCATGCAGGCGCAAGCAACCGCTGATCTTCCGCAAACTTTGGCAGGACTTACCTTTGTCGTAACTGGCGGGCTAGAGAAATTCACACGCGATTCGATCGCCGAAACAATTACCGCCCACGGCGGAAAACCTGCTAGTTCGGTCTCTAAGAAAACAGATTATGTCTTGGTCGGCACAGATCCTGGTTCCAAGTTGGCCAAGGCCCAAGAACTCGGCGTCACCATCATCGATGAGGC
The DNA here is from genome assembly GCF_002288325.1 of Candidatus Planktophila lacus. Taxonomy (NCBI): domain Bacteria; kingdom Bacillati; phylum Actinomycetota; class Actinomycetes; order Candidatus Nanopelagicales; family Candidatus Nanopelagicaceae; genus Candidatus Planktophila; species Candidatus Planktophila lacus. The sequence goes on from NZ_CP016780.1 coordinate 402,727, forward strand.
GCGCTTTTTAGAGTTACTAGACGGGCGGGGGTAGTCTGTACCCATGATCAACCAATCGGCTTTGACCAACCTAGCTTCTGAAACCGTACGCGAACTTCCTGCATCTCCAGTTGCTTTCGGCGTCGGCACATTTATCGTCTTTGTAGTCTTTCTCTATCTAGTACTTCGTCTAGATCAATAATTTTTCTCACTAGGGAAATTTCATTTGGCAAAGATCGCTATCTACGGCGGAACATTTGATCCTATTCATTTAGGTCACCTTCACGTAATTACCGAATTATTAACTCGCGAGATAGCAGATCGAATTCTTTTAGTTCCAGCAGGGCAGCCCCGCTTGCGAGATCAAAAACCCGTTGCTGCAGGTTCAGATCGTCGCGCAATGTGCCAGGCAGCGTTAAAGGATTTAGCTCCTGAAATTGCTAGCCGCGTAGAAGTAAATCCAATTGAAATTCTGCGCTCCGGCCCGAGTTACAGCATCGATACCGTCTTCGCTGTTGCCCAGACTTATCCGGGAGATCAAATACTTTTGATTTTAGGCACAGATGCCTTTAGCAAGATCGCAGATTGGCATCGCAGCAAAGAATTACAGGATATGGTCGACTTCATTGTTATCGATCGCCCAGACTTTCCAGGTTCGCCGAATCTGGATATCAATGCGCTCAACGTATCTGCAACTGCGGTACGCGCTGGTGAGATAGAAAGTGTTTCACCGCAGGTAGCCGCTTATATAAAGGAGCACAACCTCTATGCCAGCAAGTAAGAGCGTTACAGAGTTAACTCAAGTTGCAGCCCGCGCTGCCGCTGAAAAATTTGGCACGGAGATGATCGCTATCGATCTTTCAGATCAGATGGTTCTCTCAGAAGTATTTCTCATTATTACCGGTGCAAATATCCGCCAAGTCGATGCCATTGCAGATGAGGTTGAAGAAAAACTCCGTTTGATTGGTGAGAAGCCGGCCCGCCGTGAAGGCACCGACGAATGGGTGTTGCTTGATTATTCAGATCTAGTTGTGCATATCCAAAGTAGCGAACTACGCCGTTATTACATGCTCGATCGCCTCTGGAATGATTGCCCAACAATTGAACTCGATGTCGTAAAGGAAACTGTGGCAGATGGCAGGTAAGAACAATCGCATTCTTCTCTGGCGCCATGGCCAGACTGATTGGAACGTTGTAAACCGTTTTCAGGGACACTCTGATATCGAGTTAAATAGCGTTGGAATTTATCAAGCACAGCTTGCCGCACCGATTATCGCTGGCATGGAACCAACTGCAATTTTAAGTAGTGATCTATCACGTGCTCGCGTTACCGCATCAAAACTTGGCGAGATCGTAAATATGGAAGTACTAGTTGACGAACGTTTACGTGAAACCAACGGCGGACACTGGGAAGGTAAGACCGGTGCGGAAAACCGCGCTGCAGATCTGGAAAATTTTGTTCGTTGGATCGATGGCAACGATAACCCTGCTGGAACTATTGGTGAGAGTCGGAGCCAAGTTGCAGCTCGCGCAAGTGCAGCAATCGATGAGTTCTTAGGCGATAAAGAGAATCAATTAATTGTTGTTGCAACTCACGGTGGTACTGCGCGTTGCTTAATTGGCCATTATCTACATCTACCGATGGCGCATTGGGGAAAGATCGGCGGGCTTTCAAATGCGCGCTGGTCTATTTTGCAGACTAGCCCTAAGGGTTGGCACTTAGCCGAACATAACGCCGGCTCTATCTTGGAGCCAGTATTCGGTGAAGAATCTGGCGCTGATGTGCCAGATCACGTGCGCTAGAGTTACCCTCTCGTACAGCACGGGGATATGGCGCAGTTGGTAGCGCGCTTCCATGGCATGGAAGAGGTCAGGGGTTCGAATCCCCTTATCTCCACTCAAGTTATTTAAAATATTTAATTTAAATGAAAAGAATGGAAAGTAAATGTCTATCGTCACCACAATTCCACGTGGCTGGAGCGCTTCCGACATTGGTGATCTCACCGGGAAATCATTCTTAATCACAGGTGGCACCAGCGGTATCGGTAAAGAGACTGCGCTAGAACTTGCTCGCGCAGGTGCTCACGTAACAATCACTGCACGTGATGCCGCCAAAGGCGCTGCAGTTGTCGCTGAGATCGCTAAAGAACGCGTTGATTTCAAGCTACTTGATTTGGCCGATCTAGCATCGGTTAAGAAATTTGCTAAGGAATTTACTAAGCCAGTTGATGTGCTGATTCTTAACGCAGGCGTTATGGCTACGCCATTTTCGCTAACTAAAGATGGTTTTGAAATGCAGATGGGTACCAATCACTTAGGCCATTTCGCACTTACTGGTTTACTGCGTGAGAAAGTTAGCGAAAGAATCGTTGCCGTTTCTTCACAGATGCATCGCGCCGCCCGCATCTCCGGAATTACCTCAGATGAGCTACGCAATCGCTCTCGCGGAATCGGCGCCTATAACCCTTGGTCGGCATATGCCTTAAGCAAACTTGCTAACTTACTTTTCATCCATGAATTCGAACGTCGCAGCAATCGCAATGGCTGGAATATCGAAGCAGTGGCTGCTCACCCGGGTTATGCCGCAACCAATTTAATAAGCGGAGCATCTGTGCAAGATCGCGCTGGTGCACTTGCAAATGCGATATTTGCACAGAGCGCCGGACGTGGTGCGCTACCAACGCTCTGCGCCGCAACTTATCCGGGGCTATATGGCGCCTCATATATCGGGCCTGATGGATTTATGGAGATGCGTGGTAATCCAAAACTCACCCGCGCCGCGGCAATTGCATATGATCAACAAATAGCTGCGCAATTATGGAGCGTTAGCGAAGAACTGACTGGCGTTACTTGGGGCTAAAGCCCGATAAACTAAGTTAATGACCACTCCACGCGATGAACAAACGCATGCTGCGTATGACTTCGCCTATGTGCAAGAAAAGTGGCTTCCAGTTTGGGACAAGTTAGAACCATTTAAATCAGGTCGCGCAGGCGATCTGCGCCCTAAGAAATATGTCTTGGATATGTTTCCTTATCCCTCTGGTGATCTACATATGGGCCACGCTGAGGCATATGCACTTGGCGATGTAATCGCGCGTTACTGGATCCAAAAAGGTTTTAACGTCATGCACCCAATCGGTTGGGATGCCTTCGGTCTACCTGCTGAAAACGCTGCCATTAAGCGCAATGAAGATCCGCGCATCTGGACCTACGAAAACATTGCGACGCAGAAAGCATCGATGCGTCGCTATGCCTGTTCTTTCGACTGGGATCGCGTCTTTAACACTTGCGATCCTGAGTACTACAAATGGAACCAATGGTTATTTATCGAACTTCACAAGCGCGGTCTTGCTTACCGTAAAGATAGCGCCGTTAACTGGTGTCCAGGCTGTCAGACAGTTCTTGCCAACGAGCAAGTTGTTGCTGGCCTTTGCGAACGTTGCGATACTGCAGTAACTAAGAAGAAGTTGAACCAGTGGTACTTCAAGATCACCGATTACGCCGATCGTTTGCTCGATGATATGAAAAAACTCGAAGGTAAGTGGCCAGATAAAGTCCTTACGATGCAGCGCAACTGGATCGGTCGCTCACAAGGTGCCAACGTTAACTTCGTTATCGAAGGCCGCACAGAACCTGTAACGATTTACACAACCCGCCCAGATACTTTGTACGGCGCTACCTTTATGGTCGTTGCTGTTGACTCTGAGCTCGCGGCAGAACTTGCTAGCGGCACACCTGCCGAAAGTGAATTTAAAACGTATCTTGAATCCGTAAAGGCTGCCTCTGATATTGATCGCCTGGCAACAGATCGCCCAAAGAGCGGTGTCTTCTTGCAGCGTTATGCGATCAACCCAGTAAATGGTGAGAAGTTACCGATCTGGGTATCTGATTATGTTTTAGCTGATTACGGAACCGGTGCGATCATGGCCGTTCCAGCGCACGATCAACGCGACTTAGATTTTGCCCGTGCAATGAAACTTCCAGTGCGCGTTGTTGTACAAAGCGATGAAGAAGATCCAAGCGTTTCAGGCGTTGCCACAACTGGCGATGGCAAGATGATTAATTCAGGCTCTCTAAATGGACTTAACAAAACAGATGCAATATCTGCAATCAATAAGCAGTTAGAGGCAGATGGACTCGGAAAATCAGCGCGCAATTACCGTCTGCGCGATTGGCTGGTTTCGCGCCAGCGTTACTGGGGCACACCAATTCCAATCGTTCACTGCGAAAAGTGCGGCGAAGTTCCAGTTCCCGCAGATCAATTACCTTTAACGCTTCCTGATGCTAAAGGTCTTGATCTAAAGCCAAAGGGTCAATCACCACTTGCTGCGGCAACTGATTGGGTAAATACCTCTTGTCCAAAGTGTGGCGCAGCAGCGCTTCGCGATACCGACACCATGGATACCTTCGTTGATTCTTCTTGGTACTTCCTGCGTTATCCATCTTCAACTAACCATAACGAACCATTCTCACGCGCCGATATCGATACCTGGTTGCCAGTTGATCAATATGTTGGTGGCGTAACCCATGCAATCTTGCACCTGCTTTATTCACGTTTCTTCACAAAAGTTTTGCATGACATCGGAATGCTTGGCTTTACCGAACCATTTACCCGCCTGCTAAATCAAGGCATGGTTGTTATGGATGGTTCTGCGATGTCGAAATCACGTGGCAACTTGGTTCGTCTCTCTGATGAACTCGAAAACCATGGCGTCGATGCGATCCGTTTATCAATGGTCTTCTCAGGTCCGCCTGAAGATGATGTTGATTGGGCCGATGTTTCACCATCTGGTTCGGTTAAATTCTTAAGTCGCGCTTGGCGTTTATCGGGCGATGTCACATCAAAGCCGGGCGTTGACTTCGCATCTGGCGATATCGCACTTCGTAAAGCAACGCATAAAGCTTTGCACGATGCCGCATTCGCCGTTGAATCCTTCCGCTTTAACGTTGCCATCGCGCGCGTTATGGAGTTAGTAAATGCAACGCGTAAGGCGATTGATTCAGGTCCAGGAGCTGCAGATCCTGCAGTTCGTGAAGCAGTTGAAGCAATTGCGATCATGCTCTCACTTGTTGCTCCATTTACCGCTGAAGAAATGTGGGATCGCCTAGGCCATAAGCCAGCGATTGCAACTGCCGGATGGCCAGTTGTGGATGAAAAACTATTGGTTGCAGATGCTGTGGAAGCTGTTATTCAGATCAACGGCAAGATCAAAGAGCGCATCGAAGTTCCACCAACAATTACCGATGCCGAGATCGAAGCGTTAGCGCTAGCCCACCCAACAATTGCCGCTGAGTTAAATGGTGCAACGCCGAAGAAAGTTATCGCGCGCGCTCCAAAGATCGTAAATATCGTTCTTTAGATCGTTATTTAGCCACAACCTACTTATCTTCTTTTATCAACAAAGTTAAAGCCCTGCACAATCTGGGCCATGAATTCCATACTTGAAAACTTTCGCTCCTGGTGGAGCCATATCTCCTTCACCTCGCCCCAGAAACGCTCACTGCTCGCGCTTTCTGCAATTGTTGTTGCAACATCTGCCTTCTTTGTAGTCCGCGGCACTTCGCAAGAAATCGAAGTCGTTGCACCTGAATTAACTATGGTCGAAAGCGTTGCGCAGGTAACCGTTGATGTCGCAGGCGCTGTTACAAAACCCGGCGTTTACTCACTGCCAATTAATTCGCGAGTAATCGATGCGATAAAGGCGGCCGGAGATACCGTAAAGGGCGCTGATGTTTCAGATATAAATCTGGCACGGATTATTAAAGATGGCGAACAGGTTTACATATATCCACCGCAGAAAGGTGGCAGCGCTGCGCGCGTATCGCCACAGCGCGCCAAGGCGAAGGTAACCGGCCCAATCTCGCTAAATCGCGCCAGTGCAAAAGAGCTCGAGACACTTGATGGAATCGGCCCCGTACTTGCCGCGCGCATCGTTGCCTATCGAAAAATAAATGGCCCGTTCTTAACAGTTGAAGATCTGCTTAAGGTCTCTGGTATAGGGACTGCTAAATACGGACAATTTAAAGAGAAGTTACGCGTCTAATTGATTACCGCGCCCTAGCTTTGGGAGGCGCGGTTTGGGTTGGTGCACTTACGCAAAGTTGGATGGCGCCGTGGCGAATTTCTCTCGGCGCCATCTGCTTTGTTTTGCTGGCGCTTTCGCAGAAGAAGCGCCGGGTAATCGTTCTGGTAATTGCGCTGACTTTGGGTTCAGTGGTTATGTCGATGCGCCAGCAGAGTCTGGAATCGAGCGCGGTTGCCAATTACTTTCAAAGTACCGTTGAAGTAAAGGCGCTAATAACTACCGATCCGCAGCGCACCGCCAAGCGCGTCAGCGGACAGATCTTCCTGCCACCGAGCTTTAGCTTTCTAGCATCGCTACGGCAGATTGATAGTGGCAGCGAAAAATTCAATCTGCGAACTCCAGTGCGGATTATTACCTCCGATAAGAGCGTGGTTGGCTTGCTTCCAGGTCAGTGGATTTCTTTAAGCGCCAGTGTCTTAGAGAGTAAAGAGGCGCGCACTGGTGCGCTCTTGATTGCACGCGGTTCGGTTACAGCAACTACCGAAGCAAGTTCATGGGCAAAATCTTTAGCGGCGATCCGTTTAGGACTTCGCAACGCAAGTGGTTCAGGAGATGGCGCATCGCTTATCCCCGGAATGGTTCTGGGGGATACCTCACTGCAGAGCGATCAATTCAAGAGCGATATGCGTAGATCTGGGTTAACGCATCTAGTAGCAGTAAGTGGTGCCAACTTTGCGATCGTTTCGGCATTTGTCTTATGGTGCATGCAATTTCTCTTTCGCAGTATGCGCTTTCGCATTATTGCCACTGCGATCGCGCTTATTTGTTTTATCGCACTGGTTCGTCCTTCACCATCCGTTCTGCGTGCTGCAGCAATGGCTGCGGTATTACTTATCTCTTATGGAACCAGGCGCGGTGCTGATTCATTGCCGGCGTTGGGATTTGCGATCGCACTTGTTGTAGTTGGCGATCCCTGGCAGGCGCGCGAACCAGGTTTTGCACTCTCAGTTCTAGCAACTGCAGGGCTGCTGCTCTATGCCCCGCGGGTTACCAATTTCTTTGCACGAGGTGTTCCGAAGTTATTGGCGCAAGCTGCTGCACCACCGATTGCAGCGATGGTCTTCTGCGCACCTGTCATCGTTGCTTTGTCGGGCTTTCTATCTCCCGCATCCTTGTTTGCAAATCTCTTTGCCGCACCTGCCGTTGCACCGATAACTATCACCGGCTTTATCGCAGCGCTGATTTCACCACTCTTTCCGCAACTTTCTACCTTGCTAATTACCTGCGTTAAACCTTTAGCGATCTGGATCGCCTGGGTTGCTGATTGGGCCGCTGGTTATCGCGTCTTAACTCTGCAGAAAGGTTTGATTGGTTTTCTAGTTATTGCAGTAGTTATTGCCCTCTTTTTGCTAGCGCCAAAGCGGTTGGTAGTAACTGTTGTTGTATTAGTGCTGAGCCTTTCTTACATGCAACGTTTTCCAGCAGGGCAGTGGCAGGTTGCTAATTGCGATATCGGACAAGGCGATGGCGCCGCGATTAACTTAGGCAACCACCGCGCAATAGTGATTGATACCGGTCCCGACCCAGAGTTGATTGATCGTTGTTTAAAACAACTCGGTGTTCGCGAGATTCCGCTTTTGATAATTACCCATGGCCATGCAGATCACATCGCGGGTTGGCCAGGTGTAACCAAGGGGCGCAAGATTGGCCTGACTTGGTATCAAAATGTAAAGCGTGGTGCACGTGCGCAATTGCAAAGCACGCAAGGCCCAGTTGATATTGAAGTCTTATGGCCAGATTCTGGAAGTTACGATCCCAATAACTCAAGTATCGCGGTGCGAATTACAACTAAGGATTACACCTTATTTGCAGGTGGCGATATGGAGCCGTTATCGCAAAGCATGATCGCATCGACTACACGCGAAGTAGATATCTATAAAGTCTGCCATCACGGTTCGGCTTATCAAGATGAGATCTTTACCAAGGCGCTTTCGCCACAAGTTGCGATGATTAGCGTTGGCGCGGGAAATAGTTATGGCCATCCAGCGCCTGCCACCCTTGAACTATTGGAGGCGACAGGCGCTAAAGTACTGCGTACCGACAGAGATGGCGCGATCGCAATTAGCGCCCGTAACCATCGCCTTAAGGTGCGAACCAGCAGATCGAAGTTAACCTTTCTCCGTTGGGAATGATTTTCTAAAATAATTTAAGTAGATGAGGAGCTGCGATGAACGATTTCTATCTCATCCTTGGCTCTGAAGCGGCGCTGGCAGATCGCGCGCTCTCTAAAATTTCTGCACAGTTAAAAGAGGAAAAAGCGGAAGTAACCACTATCTCGGCCGCAGATGCGATTGTCGGAGATATCTCTGATGCACTTGCCCCATCACTATTTTCTGAACGTCGCGCGCTGATCATTAAAGATCTGCAAGATCTACCTGAAGAATCTCGTGATGAAATAACTCGCTATCTGCCAGAGCCAGATGCCACAACCACGGTGATCTTTATCCATAAAGGCGGCGTAAAAGGCAAGGCGCTACTTGATGCGATTAAGAAAGTTAAGCCCGAAATAATTGCCTGCGAGCCGCTAAAGAAAGATGCTGAAAAAGAGCAATTTGTTAAAGAGCTATTTCTAGATTCTGGCCGCAAGGCATCACCTGGCGCAGTTGCAGCCCTTGTCGGTGCACTCGGCGGAGATATGCGCGAACTACAACAAGCAGTTTCCCAGATCGCACTCGATGCACCTGCGGGAGTAATTGATGAAAAATACATCGATGAATTCCACCAAGGCCGCGTTGAGACAACTGGCTTTGATGTTGCTGATGCAACTATTGATGGCAACTTACCAACTGCGTTGATTTCATTGCGCAGCGCAATTGAAACTGGCACAGATCCAGTAATGGTGACATCGGCAATCGCATCCGCACTTCGCAGCCTGGCAAAAGTTTCTGGTTCTGCCACCGGTGCTAAATCTTTCGAACTTGCCGGACAACTCGGTATGGCGCCTTGGCAGATTGATAAAGCCCGTCGCCAATTGCAAGGTTGGACACCGCGCGCACTTTCCAAGGCGGTTCAAGCGATCGCTCTGGCAGATGCACAGGTAAAGGGAGCAGCGACAGATCCGATCTATGCCCTCGAAAAAGCCTTGGCCACGATTACCGCCGCCCGCGCTGCTAGATAACTCCCAGATAAGTCCTAAGTCAGGCGGGGATTTCAACTCAATTTGAGCCTGCGCCCCCTGCGCTGATAACCTACGCCTCTGCTGAGATTACCAAAAGGGTCATCCAAGCTTTAAACGTTCGGAGTAATACACGTGGCAAATATCAAGTCGCAGATCAAGCGCGTTAAGACCAATAACAAGGCGCAAGCTCGCAACAAGTCTGTCTCTTCATCTGTAAAGACCGCTGTTCGCAAATTCCGCGAAGCAGTCGTAAAGGGCGATGCAGCAACAACCACGACTGAACTCCGCGCCGCTTCAAAGGCTCTAGATGTTGCAGTAGCAAAGGGTGTTGTTCACCGTAACACTGCAGCAAATAAGAAGTCTTCAATGGCTAAGGCAGCTGCCAAAGCCGGCGCTCGTTAATTTTCTTTCCACCAGAATTAAAGCCCAAGTTAAGTTAGAGGTCGCATAAGTGCCTGCAATTCCAATTGCCAAGGCTCCGCAACCGGCAGCGACAAACCCCGCGCAGATACGTAACTTCTGCATCATCGCCCATATCGATCACGGCAAATCAACGCTGGCAGATCGCATGCTCGGCATCACCGAAGTTGTAGAAGCTCGCAATATGCGCGCGCAATATCTAGATCGCATGGATATCGAACGCGAACGCGGCATCACCATTAAATCGCAAGCGGTCCGTCTGCCATGGCGCAGCGGTATCGATGGCCAGGAATACATCCTCAATATGATCGATACTCCTGGGCACGTTGACTTTACCTACGAAGTTTCGCGCTCGCTCGCAGCATGCGAAGGCGCAGTGTTGCTCGTGGATTGCGCCCAAGGAATCGAAGCGCAGACTCTTGCCAACCTTTACTTGGCGATGGAGAACAACCTAACGATTATTCCTGTTCTAAATAAGATCGATCTCCCAAATGCGCAGCCCGAAAAGTTTGCGGCAGAACTTGCCCGCTTAATCGGTTGTCAACCAGAAGATTGCTTACGTGTATCTGGAAAAACTGGCGATGGCGTTGCCGACCTTCTAGATCAAATCGTTGCACAGATTCCCGCACCAGTTGGCGATGCCAACGCACCTGCGCGCGCACTTATCTTCGACTCTGTATATGACTCATATCGCGGTGTGGTTACCTATGTTCGCGTTATCGATGGACGCCTTAATCCACGCGAACAGATTCAAATGTTCTCAACTGGCGTTCGACATGAAGCACTTGAAGTCGGCGTTATCTCACCAGAGCCACTACCAAGTAAAGGTTTAGGCGTTGGCGAAGTAGGTTATTTAATTACCGGTGTAAAAGATGTTCGACAGTCACGTGTTGGTGACACTGTCACTAACTATCAAAACCCAACAAAGACCGCACTTGCTGGTTATAAAGATCCCAAGCCAATGGTCTTCTCTGGTCTCTTCCCACTAGATGGCGCAGATTTTCCTTTACTTCGCGATGCGCTAGATAAGTTGCAGTTAAACGACGCAGCCCTTGTTTATGAACCAGAGAGCTCTGCAGCACTTGGCTTTGGTTTCCGCTGCGGTTTCCTCGGTCTTTTGCATATGGAGATCGTGCGCGAGCGTCTAGAGCGCGAATCCGGAATCAGTTTGATTTCAACCGCCCCAAACGTGGTCTATCGCGTGATGCTAGAAGATGGCAAAGAATTTATCGTTACCAACCCGTCAGAATTTCCTGATGGCAAGATCAATTACGTCAAAGAACCGATCGTAAAGTGCACCATCCTTGCGCCATCTGAATACATCGGCACAATCATGGAGCTCTGCCAAGAACGTCGCGGCACGATGCAGGGGATGGATTACATCTCGGAAGATCGCGTGGAAATTCGCTACACCTTGCCACTTGCTGAAATTGTCTTCGATTTCTTCGATCAGCTAAAGAGCCGCACCAAGGGTTATGCCTCACTTGATTACGAAGAACTCGGTGACGAAGAAGGCAATCTCGTTAAGGTCGATATCTTGCTCCAGGGCGAGGCAGTAGATGCCTTTAGCGCAATCGTTCACCGCGATAAGGCTTACTCATATGGCGTAATGATGACCGGCAAACTTCGCGAACTTATTCCGCGCCAACAGTTCGAAGTTCCTATTCAAGCCGCTATTGGTTCACGCATCATCGCGCGCGAGAGCATCCGCGCGATCCGTAAAGATGTTCTTGCTAAGTGTTACGGTGGAGATATTTCTCGTAAGCGCAAACTTCTGGAAAAGCAGAAGGAAGGTAAGAAGCGCATGAAGATGGTGGGACGCGTTGAAGTTCCGCAAGAAGCCTTCGTTGCAGCCCTTGCCACAGATGCTGATATCGAAAAGATTAAAGCCGCGCGTAAGCAAGACTGATCGTGCTCTCATTCTACGTACATATCCCGTACTGCATTAAGCGCTGCGGATATTGCGACTTCAATACCTACACACCTTCTGAACTCCAAGATGGCGCAACCCTTGAGATCGTCTCTAACGATTACATCGACGCAGTTTTGCGTGAGCTAGAGAGCGCTCCTAAAGATCAAGTTCCGACAATCTTCTTTGGGGGAGGTACGCCTTCGCTATTGCCGGCCCATGATCTCGGTCGAGTAATCACCGCGATCAAGGCGCGCAATGGTTTAACTGCTGATTGCGAGATAACACTTGAGGCAAATCCAGATTCAGTAACGCAAGAGAAGTTATCTGCCTATCTCGCCGCAGGTTTTAATCGCATCTCATTCGGTATGCAATCTGCGCAACCTCATGTTCTAGCGGTGCTTGATCGCACCCACAATCCGGCAAATGTAAAGCGCGCAGTTGATATGGCACGAGCTGCTGGATTTGAAAGCATAAGCGTTGATCTAATTTACGGAACACCTGGTGAATCACTGGAAGATTGGCGCAGCACCGTAACGGAGGCGCTATCGCTGGATATCGATCACATCAGCGCTTACGCGCTAATCGTTGAGACCGGCACCAAACTTGCGGCGCAGATCAAACGCGGTGAGTTAACTATGCCAAATGATGATCTGATGGCTGATATGTATTTGCTAGTTGATCAGATGTGTAACGCTGCAGGTTTGAATTGGTATGAACTATCTAACTGGGCAAAGCCTGGCAAAGAGTGCCTGCACAATATTGCGTATTGGAAGAGCGCTAATTGGTGGGGTCTTGGGCCGGGAGCGCATTCACATGTTGATCGCAAACGATTCTGGAATGTAAAGCATCCAACTGCTTACAAACAGAAGTTATTTGCTGGCGAATCACCAATTGCAGATTCAGAGGATTTAACAGTTGAACAATTACGTGATGAATCAATTATGTTGGCGATTCGGATGCGTACTGGTTTGGCGCTCTCGCTATTGACAGATAGTGCAAAAGAAAATTTAGAAGCATATAAATCATCGGGCCATCTAGAGTTAATTGAAGGTGCCTTCCAATTAACAGCACAAGGGCGGTTAATCGCCGATCGTTTAGTCCGAGAGGCGCTGGGCTAAGCGCCTGTAGTACCTTTAGCCCATGACTACTAGCGCAACGATCATCCTGGCATTTCTCGCCGTCGTATTTGTTATCTCTGGCCTTTCTAAAGCTAGCGGCAACGATAAGGGCCTATCTGGCACCCGCGATGTAAATGTTAAAGATGGAATCGCGCGCGTTATTGGCTTCTTCGAAGCGCTATTGGCACTTGGCTTAATTCTTGGCCTCAAGTGGAATTGGATGGCTTACTTCCCACTCGTTGGACTTTGGTTTACCATGGCCGGTGCAATATTTGTTCACTTCAAGGCAAATAAGGCAAAGACTGCATTCCCTGCCTTCTTCCTCTTAACTTTAATTTCTATCGCGCTAGTTTTGATCTAGAGACTAATAAGAGAAAAGAACTATAGAAAAAGCTATGCAATCACAACGCCGACTCGAGATTTTGCGCGCCATCGTTGATGAGTACGTAGCTACCCAAGAACCGGTTGGCTCTAAGGCGATTGCCGATAAGACATCGCTCGGGCTCTCGCCAGCAACAATCCGCAACGAGATGGCAGTTCTGGAAGATGAAGGGCTAATCACTCATCCGCATACATCTGCCGGACGTATTCCAACTGATCTCGGTTATCGCGTCTTCGTAGATAAGTTAGCAACGGTGAAGCCGATGTCATCTGCCGAACGCCGTGCGATTGAAACTTTTTTAGATGAAGCAAATAACTTGGATCAATTGATGAAGAGATCAGCCAAGTTGTTGGCAGATCTAACCAAGCAGGTTGCAGTAATTACCTATCCCATAACTGGCGAAGGCTCTGGTAGCGAAAAGATGACAATTTCTGGAACCGCGAACTTGGCCCGTTCTGGAGAAGATTTAGGAACATCTTTATCACCAATCCTTGAAGCATTAGAAGAACAAGTTGTTCTACTGCGCTTACTTGGCGATGCCAATGACACCGTTAAGGTGCGCATCGGCGGCGAACAGAGTGAAAGTAATTTACGTCAAACATCCCTTGTCACAGTTGGTTATGGCGCAGCGGAGTCTCCAGTTGGAGCGCTCGGCATTCTTGGGCCAACGCGTATGGATTACGCAGGCTCGATGGCAGCAGTCTCTGCAGTGGCTCGTTATGTTGGGCGCTACATTACGGAAGGCCCACAATAAATGGCTGATCATTACCAAACACTTGGCGTTGATCGTGGGGCAAGTTCAGACGAAATTAAAAAGGCTTATCGCAAAATTGCGCGCGAACTGCATCCCGATGTAAATCCTGATCCTGCAGTACAAGATAAATTTAAAGAAGTAACTGCCGCCTATGAAGTTTTAAGTGATCCGCAGAAACGTCAGTCATATGACATGGGCGGTTCTGGTTTCGGTGGTGGATTTGGTGGCGGTGGATTTAGCGACATCATGGATGCCTTCTTCGGTGGCGGTGGAAACCGCGGACCACGTCCACGTATGCGCCAAGGACAAGATGCCTTAATCCGCGTTGAAGTTGATTTAAATGAAGCCTGCTTCGGAACTGAACGCGACATCTCGGTAGAAAGCGCAGTCGCCTGTACCAAGTGCAACGGACAGGGTTCTGCCGATGCTTCAGCACCTGCAATGTGTCAGGTCTGTAAAGGTCGCGGTGAAACTCAACAAGTTCAGCGTTCTTTCTTAGGACAAGTTATGACTTCGCGTCCATGTTCTGCGTGTCAGGGCTTTGGCAGCGTAATTCAAAATCCATGCCGTGAATGTGCTGGCGATGGCCGCGTACGCGCTCGTCAAAATATAAACGTCAAAATTCCCGCAGGTGTTGAAACCGGCAACCGTATTCAACTAGCCGGTCGTGGTGAAGTCGGAGCCGGTGGCGGACCTGCAGGAGATCTCTACGTTGAAATCGTTGAAGCAGAACACCCATTCTTAATTCGCGATGGCCACAACCTGCATTTAGCAATCGAAGTTTCATTTGCTGCAGCTTCTCTTGGTACCAAAGTTAAAGTTGAATGTTTAGATGGCGAGATCGAAGTAGAAGTTCGCGCCGGAACACAGAGCGGGGCAACGATCCCAGTTCGCGGCAAGGGTATGACCCGCCTGCGCGCTGCAACCCGTGGAGATTTAATTGTTCACGTTGAGGTGCAAACTCCACATAAGTTAAATCGCGAACAAGAAGAACTGCTCCGTAAATTTGCAGCAGCCCGTGGTGAAAAGCCTGGCGATGTAAAGATCAAGGGGCTTGAGCAAGGATTCTTTAGCAAATTTAGAGATGCCTTCGGTCGCTAATGCTTAGCCTCTTCTTCGTCGCCGATCTTCCTACGAAAGTGGGAAGTACTTACCAATTCGGGGGAGATGAAGCAGCGCACGCAATTCGCGTTCTTCGCACCCAAGTTGGAGATTCACTTGCTTTGTCCAGCGGACAAGGTGGTTGGTCGGTTGTAAAAGTTTTAACCGTTGGCAAGAAAGATATGACGGTGAAAGTCTTATCGACTGGTTATGAAGATAAGTTGTCTGTTGAACTACATGTCGCACAGGCGCTTACCAAGGGCGATCGCATCAAAGAATCTATCGAGTTAAATACTGCAGGCGGCGCCGATGTAATTCTGCTCTGGGCTGCGGCGCGTTCGATCGGTAAAGGCTCTCCCGATCTAATGCAGAAGTTAGCCACCACTGCGCGCGAAGCCAGTAAACAAACGCGTCGTAATCGAATTCCCTTTGTCATGGGCGTATTGGATGCCGCAAAGATTGCCGCCGAAATTCCAAATTATGATCTGGTAATTGTTTTGCACGAAGGCGCACAACGTAAATTTACTGAAGTGATTAAACCGGGTTCGAAGAAAGTTCTAGTCATCATTGGTCCAGAAGGTGGGCTAACCGATGAGGAAGTCGCGCTCTTTAGCAAAGCTGGTGCGCAAGTTGCACTACTAGGGCGCCCAATATTTCGTTCGGCTCATGCCGGAATGGCGGCGCTTTCTGGCTTAAACGCAGCTTTGAGAATTTGGTAAAGGTATAGTCGCGCTCATGGCACTTGATCCAAATTGCATCTTCTGCAAAATTATTGAGGGACAGATTCCAGCCGAGATTGTTTATCGCAGTGAGAACGTTGTTGCATTTAACGATTTGAATCCGCAGGCACCAACTCATGTGCTTTTGATTCCGACGGTGCATACTGAAAATGCGGCAGGTCTTGCCAAGATGTCACCAACGATTACCGCAGATCTTTTCACCGCAGCCGCCCATATCGCCGCCGAGCGCGAGCTAGATGGCTACCGCACCGTCTTTAATACCGGCGCAGATGCTGGGCAGACCGTCTTTCACGCTCATTTACATCTGCTGGGCGGGCGTGGGCTCGCTTGGCCACCCGGTTAAAAGTAGTATCAGCGATATATGGAACGCACTTTAATAACCGTCCCACCAGCGATTCCGATGGTCTCACTCATCGGAGCAAACGATGCCAACTTACGAGCGATCGAAGCGGCTTTCCCAAGCGTTAACATCACAGTTCGCAGTAACGAGATAACTCTGCGCGGACCACATATTGATTGCTTAGCAATTGAAAAGTTATTTGCTGAGATGTCCTTGGTTATTCGCTCTGGACAATCTCTAACAGTTGATGCAGTTGCACGCAGTATCGCAATGCTCGGCCAAGAACCTGCGGAAAGCCCTGCCGAAGTCTTATCTTTAAATATCGTCTCTAACCGCGGTCGCACCATCAGACCAAAGACGGCAAATCAGAAACACTATGTTGATGCGATCGAAGATAACACCATTACCTTTGGAATCGGCCCTGCCGGTACCGGTAAGACTTATCTAGCAATGGCGAAAGCGGTTGCCGCTTTGCAAGCGAAGAAGGTAAATCGAATAGTTCTAACGCGCCCAGCGGTTGAAGCCGGTGAGAGTTTAGGTTTTCTACCTGGCACTTTAAGCGAGAAGATCGATCCGTATCTGCGCCCGCTCTTTGATGCGCTGCACGACATGATCGATGTTGATTCGATTCCGCGCTTGATTCAGACCGGGGTTATCGAAGTAGCACCGCTGGCTTATATGCGTGGCCGTACCTTAAATGATTCATTTATTATCTTGGATGAAGCACAGAACACCACACCTGAGCAGATGAAGATGTTCTTAACGCGTTTAGGTTTTGGTTCCAAGATGGTCGTGACGGGCGATGTGACACAGATCGATCTTCCAAATGGAGCAAAGTCAGGGCTTCGCGTCATCACCGATATCTTGCAAGATATTGATGACATCGCATTTATGGAGTTAACTGCAGAAGATGTGGTTCGCCACCGCTTGATCGGCGATATCGTCAAGGCTTACGAGAAATTTGATGCGGCAAAGGCCGCACCTCGTAATATCCGAAACTCCTAATTTAAATCCACTAATGACTATAGAAATCACCAATAAATCTGGCGAACTCGTGCCCGCAGATCAAGTGCGTACCTTGCTTGGCCACAGTCTGGCGCAGTTAAAGCTAAACCCAGAATGCGAAGTTAACTTAGTTTTTGTAGATGAAAACGAGATGACCGAACTACACATTAAATGGATGGATGAACCAGGTCCTACCGATGTTCTCTCATTTCCCATGGATATGCCGGCAGCGGCAGGCGATGCGGTGACGCTCGGAGATATTGTGATTGCGCCAACTGTGGCAGCGCGCCAAGCAGCAACTGCCGGACACTCTGCCGAACACGAAATCTTTATCTTGGCCGCACACGGCTTGCTACATATCTTGGGATATGACCACGCCAACAAGGAAGATGAAAAAGTTATGTTCGCCCTACAAGAAGATCTAGTTAAGAACTGGCAGGCAAGTGCATGAATGCGGTAAATATCAGCGCCATCGTTGCTCTAATTGCATTTGCCGGCTTTCTTGCCGCATCTGAATCAGCGCTGACTTCAATCTCACGCGTCTTAATTGAAGAACTCGAAAGCAAGCGCGGGGGACACCTTCTAAAGAAGTACTCACAACATCCTTCGCGCTATCTCAATGTGTTGCTGCTTGTCCGCAAGATCTGCGAATTTTCTGCAGGCGCGCTTCTAGCAGTTGCGCTCTTGCGCGAATATTCATCTGCACAAGCGATGATCGCAACTGTTGTCATCATGGTTGTTCTCTCATATGTGGTCGTCGGCGTTGGTCCACGCACCTTGGGTCGCCAGCAACCACATAAATGGGCGCGCGCCGGAATATCTGTCGCTTACTTCTTGGCCTTTATCTTGGGTCCAGTGACAAACCTGCTTATTGCAATCGGTAACGCGATAACACCAGGTAAGGGTTTTCGTGGTGGTCCATTTACCAATGAAGCAGAACTTCGCGATCTAGTAGATCAAGCGCACGAGCGCGGTTTAGTGGAATCAGATGAACACGAGATGATCCACTCGGTATTTGAACTCGGCGACACCTTGGTACGCGAACTCATGGTTCACCGCACAGATATGGTCTGGATCGAAGGCGATAAGACTCTGCGCCAAGCGTTATCACTGGCACTCCGCAGCGGTTATTCACGCGTTCCTGTCGTCGGTGAAAACCTCGACAAGATTATCGGTATTGCCTACGTTAAAGATTTAGCAAAGCGCGCACTTGATCATCATGAAGCAGAGACAACTGAAAAAGTTGAGCAACATATGCGCCCTGCTGTATTCGTTCCTGAGATCAAGATCGCGGCTGAACTGCTAAAAGAGATGCAGCGCGATCAGATCCACTTAGCGATAGTTGTGGATGAGTACGGTGGAACTGCCGGAATCATCACGATTGAAGACATCATTGAAGAGATCGTCGGTGAGATTACTGACGAATTCGATGATGGCGAAGAAGCATTTACCTGGATTAATGAAAACAAGGCTCGCGCAAAAGCGACGCTGCATATTGAAGATCTTGCCGATGAGTTAAAGATCGAGATCGAGAAGGAAGATTTCGAAGATGTCGACACCATTGGTGGCTTGATGGCGCAGAAGCTCGGGCGCGTTCCAATCGCAGGAAGCACAATTTCTATGCTGGGTTGGTCGATTACATCAGAGCGTCCTGTTGGCCGCCGTCGTAAAATAAGTTCGGTAATCATTGAACGCATTAAAGATGGCGAGGTTGATGAACATGAGTAATGCTGATTCAGCTAACCTCTTTGAAAACCCAGAGGATCAAAAGTTAGCAACTCTTGCTACATCAACTTTGGCACGCTCTGGCGCAAAGCAAGCAGCCGCTCTGCGCGATTCAACAGGTCGCACCTATGTTGCAATAAATGTGGCATCACCTGAATTAACTCTCGATGCAGTTGAAGCGGTATTTGTTGTCGCCTTGGCATCACAGATTTCTGGAATTGAAGGCGTTGTCTATGCAGGTTTGCCCGATGCCAAAGTTGCGGTAATCAAGGAACACTCAGCGCAAGCAACGCTCTTTCATATCGATGCAAGTGGAAGTGTGACAAGGGCGTAAGATAGCCCAATGCGTATTGTTCGCTTCTCACCAGGTCCTGAATCAGGTTTAGGTACCGACCCGTTATTCGGCATCCTCGAAGATGACAATCAGATCAGCGTTATCTCAGGCGATCCGATCTATCACGGCGTTACCAAGACAGCGGCAAAGGTCGAGCTAACTAAGGTTCGCCTGCTTGCCCCAGTTATTCCGCGCAGCAAGATCGTTGCCGTCGGAAAGAACTACGCCGATCATGCAAAAGAGATGGGCTCAGAAGTTCCGAAAGAACCAATCATCTTCTTGAAACCAAATACTTCTGTCATCGGCCCCGGCGACACCATTGTCTGGCCCGCTATGGCGCCAACTATTGATTACGAAGCAGAGCTAGCAGTTGTTATCGGTCGCGTCTGTAAAGATGTGCCAAAAGAGCGCGTACATGAAGTTATTTATGGTTACACCTTGGCTAATGACATCACTTGTCGCGAGCTACAGAAGAGCGATGGCCAATGGGCGCGCGCTAAAGGCTTTGATACCTTCTGCCCAATCGGTCCTTGGATTGAAACTGATTTCGTACCGGGCACACAACGAATATTTTCGGAAGTAAATGGCGAGATTCGCCAAGATGCAACCCTAGATCAGATGATCTTTAGCGTCAGCGATATCGTGGTCTTTGTTTCACAGATCATGACTTTATTACCGGGCGATGTAATCATCACCGGAACCCCAGCAGGAATTGGACCGCTCATCGAACGTGGCAACGTCGTTGTCGGAATCGATGGACTTGGCCAACTAACAAATAAGGTGAGTGCAAAACCGTGAGTACTAATACAACTGCTAAAAAGGTAAAAGTACGTTTCGCACCTTCACCAACTGGCGACCTACACGTCGGAAATATCCGTACCGCCCTTTTTGATTGGGCTTACGCACGCCACACAGGTGGCACATTCTTATTCCGTATTGAAGATACCGATACAACTCGCGTTACCGATGAATACATCCAAGCAGCGATCGATACTCTGAAATGGCTCGGCTTGAATTGGGATGAGGGTCCAGAAGTAGGTGGCGAAAATGGTCCTTACTTACAATCGCAGCGTTTAGATATCTACGCACACTGGGCGCAGAAGTTTCTTGATCAGAAAGATGCTTACCACTGCTACTGCTCACCAGATGAGTTAGAGGCGGTACGCGAAGCACAACGCGCTGCAAATGTGGCACCTGGTTACAACGGCCACTGCCGCGAGCTAACTGCTGATCAAATCGCAGCGTATAAAGCGCAGGGACGTGAAGCAGTTGTCCGCATGCGCATGCCTGATGGAACAACGACATTTACCGACGAGATCCGTGGCGACGTTACCTTCGATCATAAATTCGTACCTGACTTCGTTCTAGTTCGCGCCGATGGTTCACCGCTCTACACGCTGGCTGTTGCCGTCGATGATGTTTTGATGAAGGTCACCCACGTACTGCGCGGAGAAGATCTACTTTCCTCAACGCCACGACAGATCCGCGTTTATCAGGCGATGGGCGTTGCTATTGAAGATTATCCAATCTTTGCTCACCTGCCATTCGTTATGGGCCAGGACAATGCCAAGCTGTCTAAGCGCAACGGTGAAGTTTCGATTGCTTGGTATCGCGAACAAGGTTATTTGCCAGAGGCGATCTGTAATTACTTAGCGCTACTTGGTTGGTCACCTGGAGATGATCGCGAAAATGTCACAATGGCCGAACTCTGCGAACTCTTTACCGTAGATAAGGTGCACTCTTCACCTGCCCGATTTGATATGAAGAAGTTGGAAGCGATCAACGGCGACAAGATCCGTGCCCTAACCCTTGATGAATTCCTTAAGTGGTCGCTGCCATTCTTAACTAAGGCAAATGTGATCACCGGAAGCGATTCTGAGATCGCACTTGTTAAGCAGGCGCTGCCGCTTATTCAAGAGCGCATCGTTAAGTTGGATGAAGTTCCTGCGATGTTGCGCTTCTTATTTGTTAAGGATTTCAAAGTTGAGGAAGCATCGCTTTCAAAGGTTACCGATAGCGCATCAAAGGACGTGTTAAAGCGTTCACTTGCTGAGCTAACACCGCTTACAACTTGGAACCACGAGAGCATCGAAGCCGCACTTCGCACATCACTTATTGAAGAGATGGGGCTTAAGCCACGCATTGCATTCGGTGCAGTTCGTATCGCAACAACCGGCAGCACCATTTCACCACCGCTCTTTGAGTCGATGGAGTTGCTCGGAAAAGATGCGTCGCTGGCTCGAATTTCAGCGGCGATAGCGCTTTAATTTTTGGGGTATTCTTACCCCTGTTGTAATGGGGTATGGGGTAATTGGCAGCCCTGCTGATTCTGGTTCAGTAAGTCTAGGTTCGAGTCCTGGTACCCCAGCGCAGTACCCAAGCACCACCGCAATAAAGAGCAGTAAAAATGTACTAGGGCCCCGTCGTCTAGCGGCCTAGGACTCTGGCTTCTCAAGTCAGCTACGAGGGTTCGAATCCCTTCGGGGCTACAAAAGCAACAGAGCGCCAACTGGAGTTAACCTTCAGGAGGCGCTTTGTTCATTTTTTGAAGTCTGTAATTCTTCTGCAAGCCTTTCACTCTACACGGGCCGTTCACAGGTTCTTCAATTCAGTTAACCTGTTTGTTAATAATCAAAAGATTAGATCTCCTCGTTGTAACCCACAACTAACTAAATTCTAACGAGGAGAATTAAAGTGAATATTTCAAAAGCTAAGCGTGGAATTGCTGTAATTTCAGCTACTGCGTTTCTAGCAATTTCAGCGGCGCCCGCCAATGCGGCTGCGCCGGTTTACATGGAGGCCGTTGCCACATCAGCAACACTCACTCCAATCACCTCAGCCGGCGACATGATCGGCACCTACCTAGTTCCAGGAATTCCTGACGGATTAGGTGTAATCAAGAACGGAAACTCACTTCGCATCATCACAAACCACGAATGGAGCGCAACTAACGCTGTTGCTGCAGGTCGCACAACTGCTGGTGGCCTCGTCTCAGGTTCATTCTTGAGCGATATGACCTATGACATCGCATCAAGTAAGGTGACCAAGGCTGTTGATCTATTTAAAGATGTCGTTTGGTATGACTACGCATCTGGCAAGTACGGACAGAACCCAGGCGCTCCTGCAAGTGCTGCGGTTAAAGATTCATATGGAACCCTAAATCACTCTTATCTACTTAATCGTTTCTGCTCAGGTTCTCTAGCTCCAGCAGGATCATTCTTTGACAAGACATCTGGCTTCGGCGTTAACGATGCAGTGTTTCTTGCCGGAGAAGAAGGCGGAGATGAATCTCGCGCATTCGCTACAAACTTAACAACTGGTCAACTAGTTCAGCTTCCAGCTCTTGGGTTGGCTGCTTGGGAAAACGTCATCCCTGCGCCAACTAAGGGTAAGACAACTGTGCTCATGACCAACGAAGATGGCGCTGCGACAGATAGCCAGCAATGGATGTACGTCGGAACAAAGACCAAGACTGGTGCCTGGTATGAAAAAGCGGGCTTTACAAATGGAAAGTCATACGTTCTAGCAGCGACTGCAGATGCAGTTGTAGCAAACGACAATGAAATCCGCACAAAGTACGGAAAGAACAAACCTTTCCCAATCACATTCGCTGAAGTGAACACGAAGGCAAATGGTAAGGATCAGAATATCGAAGCCAACGCTAAGGGTATTGAACTCTCACGCGTTGAAGATGGTCACTTTGATCCAAATAAGCCAAATGATTACTACTTCGTAACAACTGAATCAAATAAGGATCCAAAGGCAACTGCTGCTAACCCAGCAACTCCAACAGTTTCACGTGATGGTGGAGCCCTATGGCGCATACGCTTCAAGGATGTTTCAAAGCCACTAAGCGGCGCAACTCTAGAGATGTTGCTTGATGGTTCAGAAGATATCTACATGTCAAAGCCAGATAACATTGCAGTAGATTCACTTGGAAACGTCCTAATCCAAGAAGATCCAGGCAACAATGCACACGTTGCACGTATCGTTTCTTACCGCATTAGCGATGGCAAGCTAGCAACAATTGCTCAATTCGACTCAAAGTACTTCGATTCAACTCGCCCTAACTACATCACTCAAGATGAAGAATCATCGGGAATTATCGAGGTCAGCAATGAATTGCGTACTTCAAAGAACGATAAGGCTAGTTACTACATGTATGTAGCTCAGATCCACGCAACACCTGCAAAGGCTCGTCCAGATATGGCTGCAGATGATGCAACCCTGGCCAAGGCTGTTGAAGGTGGACAGTGGTACATCTTGAAGATTACGAACTGGACTGACGTCTATAAGTAATACTTTCTTGCGAGGGATAAGGAAAGAGGCCAGACGATCCTGGCCTCTTTTCTTTTGCTTACCAAGAGTTAGCGCCTAAGCCACCATCGAAGTCGTAAGTACTTCCGGTGGCCCAGGCATTTGCATCAGATAATAAAAATTCAGTAACTCCGACAACTTCACTAGCTGATGCATAACGTCCTAGCGGTGTTGCAGCCTTCCAAGCAGCAACGCCTTCTGGCCAGGCCTGATCAATTCCATCGCGACCGATTAAACCTAAACGCAGTCCAAGTACGCGCATCGGTGCATGTGCGCGAGATGCCGAACGCGTTAATACATCTAATGCCGCCTTACTTGCGCCATAAATTTCATGGCCCGCGCGGGGATTTAAGGCTTCAACTGATGAAATATTTAGAACTACCTTTACTCCAGATTTCGCTGCTTCATCGATAATCTCTTTTGGCGCATCAACGTTGATTCGCATCATAAGTTCTATTTCAGAGCGCGATGCGGCAGCCGGATCGAGGATCGCTTGGTTAGCCGCATTATTGATTACATAATCTAACTTTCCTGCACGCGCCAGCGCTTCTTGCACTAGTGAGATTCCAGATTTGGTAACAGAGAGATCCTCGGCAATGACATGTAAATTTGGACGGGCATGGATCTCGCCAGTATTTACTTGGGCGCAGACGGTGAAGCCAAGTTCTAGAAAGCGATCAACGTAGGAGCTCCCAATGAAGCCAGAGGCACCGGTTATTAGGATGCTGTTGCCAGCAAAGTTCATCGAAGTGGGTCCAGCGCTTTTACTCGATGATTTACCCGCTTAATCAAATCTGTTAGATCGATCTTGGTGCTGGTTCGGTTAGCAACTACTTGATCACCTGCAACCCAGACATCTGTAACATCGCCGCGGCCTGCTGCAAAGACCAAGAGCGCGTTGACATCATGCACTGGCGTTAAATGTGCGGCATGAAGATCAATGGCAATGAGATCTGCCTCTTTACCGATCTCGATACTTCCCACGCGGTCGGCTAGTCCTACCGCGTGCGCTGCTTCGATAGTTGCAGCGCGCACAATAGAAGTTAGATCAACATCGGCAGGGGATTGGCGCAGTGCAACCACGTGGGCTGCCATACGCATAACTGAGAACATATCTAAATCATTAGATGAAGAACAAGAATCAGTGCCAAGACCAACTTTGATGCCAGCTTTACGTAGGTCATTAAAGCGCGCAAGGCCTGAGCCAAGTTTTAAATTACTGCCCGGGCAATGGCCAACTGATGCGCCTTTACTTGCGGCAATCACCATATCGGAATCCGATAGATGCACGCCATGGCCGAAGATTGTTGGGACATCCAAGATGCCAGTATCGCGACAAACTTCGGTAGGAGTCTTGCCGTAACGCGTTGCCACATCGTCATTCTCGGCTTGAGTTTCCGAGACATGTAAGTGAATACGTGCGCCGAGCTCTTTAGCGATCGCAGCTACTTGCGTTAAGTTTTCAGGTGAATCTGTATAAGTTGAATGCGGCATTAAATATGTTGGAATATATGGTCCGCCGATTTCAGCAAGGACTGCCTTCCATTGATGCGCCCGTTCGATACGTTGCTCCCATTGCAGACCATCTAAGCCAGGGAAATCAAAGAAGATCGGTCCTGCGATATGGCGCAGGCCAACTCGCACCGCAGCGCGATGTGTGGAGGCAGGATTTAAATACATATCCATCGTGGTTGTTGTGCCTGATAACAAAGCTTCTAGCGCGCCGAGTTCGGTACCGAGTTCGCAGGTTGCCTCATCCATGATCGCACCTTCAGCGGCCCAGACGCGTTCTAGAAAACCTTGCAGGTTTACGCCCTCTGCCCAACCGCGCAATAGCGACATTCCTAAGTGGGTGTGGCTATTGATTAAACCTGGTGCGATCAACTTGCCCGACGCATCATAACTTTTAGTTGCAGCAGGTTTATCTGTACCGATATATGCAATCTTGCCGTCTTTGATACCGATCGAGATATTTTCTAAGATCTCATCGCTCCCGTTGGAAGTTACCGCATAGCGCGCATTGGTGATTAATAGATCCATATTATATTTTCAACTACGAAGCCAGGATTTTTATCGCACCATCAATGATCGTGATTACATTTCCGGCACAACCCTTGATGACTTCACCGACGCCTTCATGGCTAATCTCTTCCTTAGAAAGGCCTGCTGCCGGGTTGGCAACAGCTGCGATTGCGGCGTAACGAAGCCCTGCTTCACGTGCCAACGTAGCTTCAGGTACACCAGTCATTCCAACCACGGTTACACCCAACATGGCGCACATGCGGATTTCGGCCGGTGATTCAAAACGGGGACCGTTATAGACGGCGTAGATTCCACCTTCGTGCAATTTGATATCTGCTTTCTTCGCAGATTTTGCAAGCGCCTTTTGAATCTTCTTGTCATAGATATAGGTCATATCAATATGTTGAACGCCGCCTTCTTGGACACCATCAAAGAAGGTATCTGCGCGACCATGAGTGAAGTCGATGAAATCATCAACTAACTGCAATGCACCCGGCTTTAACTTCTTATCGACGCCGCCAACAACGTTTACGCCGATAACGAGCTCTGCGC
Organism: Candidatus Planktophila lacus; assembly: GCF_002288325.1. Classification (NCBI taxonomy): domain Bacteria; kingdom Bacillati; phylum Actinomycetota; class Actinomycetes; order Candidatus Nanopelagicales; family Candidatus Nanopelagicaceae; genus Candidatus Planktophila; species Candidatus Planktophila lacus. The sequence continues at coordinate 428,632 of NZ_CP016780.1, forward strand.
CCCAGTTCTTTAGCGCTTGAATATTTGCGCGATAGTTAACTTGGCTAGGTGGCACGGTGTGGTTAACGCCATGGCGAGTTAAGAAAGCAACTTCTGCGCCATGCCATTTTCCAGTCGTGATAACTGCCTGGCCGTAAGTGGTATCGACAGTTGTAGGGGATTGGCCTTCGAGCGCTGGAAGGTTGTAGAAACCTGTGCCAGCGATGATTGCGATCTTCAATTTATTACTCCTTTAGACCGGCCATGAGACGGCCGATGTAGTTGCGATCTGCATCTTTGGAGTCAACGATCGCAACGATCTTTCCACCCGACATAACCGCGATGCGGTCTGAGAGGGAGAGAATTTCATCGAGTTCGGCAGATACCAAAAGTACGCCAGCGCCGTTATCGCGCGCTGAAATTAACTGGTTATGGATAAATTCGATTGAACCAACATCCACACCGCGAGTTGGTTGAGCGGCAACCAACACTGGAAGTTCTTGGCTTAGTTCGCGAGCAACAACAACTTTCTGCTTATTTCCACCAGAGAGTGAACTCGCTTGATTAAAGGCTGAAGGTGTGCGGATATCGAACTTCTCAACAAGTTGTTCGGCATTCTTAGCAACTTCGCCAAGGTTTCGAATCCAACCTTTAGCAAAAGGCGCTTGATCGAATTGGTTTAACACCAAGTTATCGGCGATCGAGTAATTAGCGACTAGACCATGCTTTTCACGATCTTCAGGTACATGTGAAATACCGGCTTCGTGTACTGAATGTGGGGCCATATCTCTAGAAGCAACGCCGCTGATTAGAACTTCGCCTGCCTCGCGATGGCGCATACCGCAAATTGCTTCGACTAATTCGCGCTGACCATTTCCTTCCACGCCTGCAACACCAAGAATCTCGCCTTTATGAAGTACGAGATCTACTCCCTTAACTGACAAGATCTTGCGATCATCGCGAACTTGTAGCCCTTTAACTTCTAGAACAACTGCGCCGCGCTTAGCCTCAGTGCGATTGACCTGCAGAACAACAGAGCGCCCCACCATCATCTGCGCCAAGCCTGCTTCGTCGGTCTCCTTAGGAGTTGTTGTTCCGACTAGCTTTCCACCGCGTAAGACGACTACGCGATCGGCTACAGCCATAACTTCGTGGAGTTTGTGGGTAATCAAGACCACGCCAACAGCTGATTTAGCGAGGTTACGAATAACACCTAATAGTTCATCAATCTCTTGTGGAGTTAGAACAGCAGTTGGCTCGTCGAGAATCAAAAGCTTTACATCTTTACGCAGCGCCTTAAGAATTTCCACGCGCTGCTGCATACCAACTGGCAGATCTTCGATTACGGCATCAGGATCTACTTCAAGGCCATAACGCTTTGATAGCGCGATGATTTCTGCGCGTGCTGCCTTCTGATTGATAAATAATCCGCGCTTTGGTTCATCTCCCAAGATCAAGTTTTCAGCAACGGTCATAACCGGTACCAACTGGAAGTGCTGGTGAACCATACCGACGCCACGTGAGATAACTCCTGCGGTATCGCCGAAGACGATTGGAGTGCCACCGATCTTGATCTCGCCAGAATCTGGCTTAATCAAACCGAATACTGCTTTTAGCAACGTTGATTTACCAGCACCATTTTCGCCAAGCAGTGCAACAACTTCGCCAGCGTTAACAGTTAGCGAAACATTGTCATTTGCAACAACTCCGGGATAGCGCTTGGTTACGCCAGTTACTTCAAGAAGAGCGCTCATGGTTACTGTCCCTTCTCATATGGTTGACCTTCTGCGGCAGGTGGTCGCACCTTGCCGGCAGAAATTGTTAAGACAACGATCGTTAAAACATATGGAAGTGCCGCGGTAAATTGTGAAGGAATATTTACAACCTGATCGATCATCAACTGGCTGGCGTAAGCCTGAGTCAGCCCGAAGAAGAGCGCTGCCGCAAGTGCACCGAGTGGATTCCAGCGACCGAAGATCATCAAAGCGAGTGCGGTAAAGCCCTTACCTGCGATAAAGCCGCGTTCAAATGAACCAACTAGTTCGAGTGCCAGGTATGCGCCAGCAAGTGCACCGATCGCACCTGCGATCGTGACATTTATATAGCGCAGGCGAGCTACTGAAACACCTGCAGTGTCAGCGCTAGATGGGTGTTCGCCAACTGCACGAGAGCGCAAGCCCCAAGGCGTGTGATAAATCCCGACATAGAGAATCAGAATTACCGCAAGACCTATGAAGGTAAGTGCGCCGTGGATAAAGAGAACTTGTCCAAAGAATGGAATCTTGGAGAGAAGTGGAATTTCAAATGATTGGAAGACCGAAGGAATTGTCTTTCCCTGAACGTAGAGAAATGAAGTCAGTCCAGTCGCCAAAATATTGATAATAGTTCCGGCGATAATCTGATCCATGCGCCAAGAAACTGCCATCAACGCCAAGATAAAGCCCATCAGCGCACCAACCATGAGAGCGGCGATGAGTCCGATCACGATGTTCTGGGTTAGATAAGAAACAAAGAAGGCGACGAATGCTGAGATAAGCATCGTTCCCTCAATACCAATATTTACGATACCGGTACGTTCGCACATGATTCCGACCATCGCTGCGAGTGCAAGGGGGAGTGCGAAAGCAGTACCTGTTGCGTAAACGGAAGTTGTTATATCTGCGTCACGAGAGTAGAAGAAAGCTGTTGCTGCAACTGCGAGCAAGATATAAATATTGCGCTTGGTGAGGTGTTTCATAATTAGTTACCCCATCCGCTAGTCATAGATTTATTTGAGCTGTTTTTAAAGAAACGGGTAATTAAAGGCGCTGTGACAAAGAGCAGAATCAGCGCCATCAAGAGATCAACAATTTCTGGGGCAACACCGGCATCAAATTGCATATTGGCAGCACCTGCCCGCATGCCACCAATCAAGATTGCGCCCGGAATAATTCCAATCGGATGAACGCGGCCCAGCAGTGCAATTGTGATTCCATCAAATCCCAAACCTAAGTTAAATGCTGGTGCGTAGCGGTAGGTGATACCCAAAGTTTCGATCGCTCCACCTAATCCAGCTATTGCACCAGATACGACCATCGCTGATACAACTGTGCGCTTTACCGAGATACCTGAATACCAAGCGGCATGGCGGTTGCGACCAACGGTTTCGATTCGGAAACCGCTGGTTGTGCGACCTAGAACCCACCAGATAAAGACGCCAAGGATTACTGCGATAAAGAATCCTGAAGGCAAGTTTCCAATGATCGGAAGCCTTGCACTTTCGGCGATCTCTGAAGTTCGCGTTAAGAATTGACCTGGTTCGCGCAATTTTCCTGATGCCAAATAATCGGCAATTGCCATCACAATACTGTTAAGCATGATCGTTGTGATAACTTCATGGACACCGCGGTAGGCCTTTAACAGCCCTGAAATTGCAGCAACAATTGATCCGAAGAATGCGCCGATTATCAACGCAACTGGAATGTGAATGTAGCCAGGAAGACCATCAAAGGTAACGCCGGCCCAAGCCGCAGCAAGTGAACCAGAGAGAAGTTGTCCTTGAGCGCCGATATTAAATAAGCCAGCGCGTAAACCAACTGCAACTGCGAGTCCGCTTAAGACAAGAGGAGTTGATTTGCCGAGAGTTGCTCCAATTCCTTCAATGGAGCCAAAGGCGGTTTTAAAGAGTGACTTGTAAGCAACAACTGGATCGAGTCCTTGCAACTTTATTAATATTCCGCCAATAAAGAGCGCAATAAAAACTGCAATTATTGGAATTAACCAAGAGCCAACATCAAACTTTTTATCTGTCTTTTCCAGATCGGTTTTTATGGATTTCGTCTCGCTCATAATTGGCTATCTTATTGGTTTTTTGTAATAAAGAAAGAGGAAGGAAACTTCTAAAGATGGCTGGAGAAATGAAAGAGCGGGTGTGCAAATGCACACCCGCTCTTTCAACTAACTCTCAGATTATTAATTAACCCTTGAAGCCAGTTGGGATTGAACCAGCAAGAACGCCAGTTGTTGTCTTCTTCAAACGTACCTTGACTGCTGCAGGAACTTTTGAATCCAAGTCGTGGTGTGGTGCGAGACCAACTTGACCTGTGTAGTTTCCGCCCTTGATTGTTCCGGCCTTAGCCTGACCAACAAGTGTTGCAACTCCAAGTACTAGCTTCTTCTCTGCAGAAGTTACGAGACATGACTTTGCTTCAGGAACTGTGTAGTACTGATCGATGTCAACACCGATGCAGAGCGCGCCAGCCTTTTGGGCTACCTTGCCGATAGCACCGTTACCAGTTGATCCACCTGCACCGAAGATAACGTCGTATCCCTGTGTAAGTAGCTGGTTAGCAGTTGTTGCGCCCCATGCTGGATCTGAGAAAGCGTTATCGCCAGCTGCGTGGTAAACAACAGTTGACTTGATCTTCTTGCTGCGCTGCTTTGCTGCGTATGCAATTCCGCCTTCGTATCCTTCACCGAACTTGCGAACAGGAAGTACTTCCTTCATACCGAATACTGCGCCGACCTTATTGGTCTTTGTTAGGTATCCAGCGAGGTAACCGGCCAAGAAGCCAGCCTTATCTTCGTCGAAGATCAAACCTGTGTAGTTAGTTTCTGTTGATGCGTTGAACTGATCAACACCGATGAACTTGATCTTTGGATAAAGCTTTGCAGCAGCTGCTGAAGCATCACCCATCAAGAAGCCGACAGTTACGATTGCGTTGTAACCCTTGTCAGCGAAAAGTTTGATGTTCTTTGCATAATCTTTTGAATCTGTAGTTTCGATGTACTTAGCGAAACCGCCGGCTTTCTTAGCGCCTGCTACAGCGCCTTCCCATGCTGCTTGGTTGAATGACTTGTCGTCAATCTTTCCAAGGTCAGTTACGAGACCAACGCAAAATTCGCCAGCCTTACCGCAATCTGCTTCTGTTGTTGCAGCATTTGCTGGAACAATGAAGCCAACTGTTGCAAGAGCGAGTGCAGCTGTAATGGCTGAAATTCTCTTAATCAAGTGGAGCTCCTTATATAGACGCGGTCGATTAGGGCAATCGACCTACAAAACGTTTGTGAGGTAAGAGTAACCGAGCCCAAGAAATGTGCTATTCACTCGCCGTTTTCTGCACGTTAATCTTTATTACGTTTTGATTAACTTAAACCTTCAACTTGAGGTTTAGGTCCTATGATTTACGCATGAGATCAAAGAGATTGGCAGCATTCGCAGTGCTAGCGCTCTTATTCTCGGGTTCGCCCACCGCTGAGGCTTTATCTAAAGGCTCTTTCTACCTAGAGCTAAAGACTGGTTGCTATAGCGCCAATAAAGCGCCAACTAAATCAAGCCGCTGGACCGATACAAATTACAAAACTCTTTATCCAACCGGTTGCACGGCACCACATCATTACGAAGTCTTTTACATCGGCAAGATAAAGGCGAAAGATTTAAATTCTGATGCGGCAAAGAAAGAGGCAGGAATCGCTTGCGACAATGCCGCGATTGCAACGCTTACTGGACAGAAAGAGTTGCCACCGACTTTAACTTACGGATATTTCTTTCCAGATCCAGGTGCCGAAGAGAAGAAGTACGGCAAGAAGATTTTGTGCTTCTTTAGAGTTGCCGACCCGAAGAACGACAAGTTAACGCTTTCGATCAAACGCACTTTTCGCGAAGTCAGTTACGTTTAACCAGACCAAAAATCCAAATAAAAGAAAACCTAGTCGCGTTCGCTCGCGCCCTTACCGAAGTATCTCTTCTGCGCCTTGCGCGCCTCTGAATAATGCGCGTATGCCTTCTGCGTACTTTCCAAAGTAGATACCGCAGGAATAGGAACTTCCCACCACGCTTCTCCACCCGGTGCATAAAGCAGTGGATCGCTATTGATATGGATCAGCGTTGCAGTTGGGTGCGCTTTAGCCAGCTTCATCGCTGCAGATAGATCTGCAATGGCGTTAGGAGTTTCAGCGATGCGAATTACATTCATTCCGAGGCTCTCGGCATTGGTTGCAAGATCAACTGGCAAGACGTCGCCGGTCTCATGGTTGTTGGCTTTCTTATCGCGGAAGCGGTACTTGGTACCAAAGCGCTGCGAACCAATATCTTCAGAGAGATGGCCGATAGATGCAAAGCCATGGTTCTGCACTAGAACAACAATAAATTTCAGGCCTTCTGCAACCGCGGTAACGAGTTCGGTATGCATCATTAAGTAAGAGCCATCGCCCATCATCACAACTGGTGTACGTGATGAATCAGCGCGAGCAACACCTAAACCTGCTGCGATTTCATATCCCATACATGAGAAGGCATATTCCATGTGATAACCAAGTGGATCACGTACCCGCCATAACTTATGGAGATCACCAGGAAGTGAACCTGCTGCGCCAACCAGAACATCGCGGGGATCTGTTGCTGCCTGCACCGCACCAATGATCTCGCTCTGGCTTGGCTTTGCTAACTTTTGATCAACGAAAGATGCATCAACAATGGCATTCCAGGTTGTCTTCTCTTCAGCAATCTTCTTGGCATATGCCGCATCTACCGCATATCCATTTAGCTCTTGTAAAAGTTCAGTTAACGCCTCGCGCGCATCGGCAACAACCGGAATTGCGCTGCCATGCTTAAAGGCATCGAAGGCGGTTACGTTGATATTGATAAATTTAACATCTGGGTTTTGGAAGACGGTGCGAGATGCGGTTGTGAAATCGCTATATCGAGTGCCGATACCAATTACTAGATCAGCATCCTTTGCTAAACGGTTTGAAGTAGTTGTACCTGTTGCACCAACAGAGCCGCACATCTGTGGGTGATCCCAGTTAAGCGAACCCATTCCGGCTTGTGATACACCAACTGGAATGCCAGTTGATTCAACAAACTTGGTTAGCGCTGCATGTGCATCAGAGTAGATAACTCCGCCACCGGCAACGATAAATGGACGCTTTGCGCTGCGGATCGCCTTTGCAGCAACTGCACTGACACCAGCATCTGGGCGTGGACGGCGGATATGCCATTCGCGATCTGCTAAGAATTCTTCGGGAACTTCAATCGTTTCGGCCTGCACATCTTCAGGAAGACAGATAGTTACTGCACCTGTTTCAGCAGGATCGGTCAACACACGCATTGCGCCAAGCAGCGAACTAAAGATTTGTTCTGGGCGATTGATGCGATCGAAGAATTTAGATAGCGGTTTAAATGCATCATTGACCGACATCGTTAAGTCATATGGTTGTTCTAACTGCTGCAGAACTGGATCAGAGACCCGGTTTGCAAAGGTATCTGCAGGAAAGAGCAACACTGGTAAACGATTTGTTGTTGCAACTGCGGCACCTGTGAGCATATTTGTTGCTCCTGGCCCAACTGATGATGCACAAGCAAAGGTAGAACGACGACGAGTCATACGTGCATATGCCGATGATTCGTGAACCATTGCTTGTTCATTACGCGCTTGGTGGTACGGCATTAAATCTGGATCAGTCGTTGATAACTGCTTTAGCGCTTGTCCGATACCTGCCACGTTGCCGTGTCCAAAGATTCCAAAGACGCCCTGAATAGTTCGCTCGCGATGTGTGCCATCAACTGTGTATTGATGTGCCAAGAATTCGACGATTGCTTGACCGACGCTCATCTTGCGAGTTGCCATTTGTAGCTCCCTTGACGTGTTTACTAATTAATTCTGGGGAAAGCCGAGGTTGATTCCACCATGGCTTGGATCTAACCAGCGGCTAGTGATCGCTTTGCCGCGAGTAAAGAAGTGCACGCCTTCTTCACCGTGCGCTTTGGTGTCACCAAATAACGATTGCTTCCAACCACCGAATGAGTAGTAAGCAACTGGTACAGGGATTGGAACGTTAATTCCGACCATGCCAACTTGAATCTCGTTCTGGAAGCGACGCGCTGCGCCACCATCATTTGTAAAGATCGCAGTTCCGTTGCCGAATGCACCGCTATTAATTAGCGCAACGCCTTCGTCGTATGTCTTTACGCGAACAACAGAAAGGACTGGTCCGAAGATTTCATCCTTATAAACACTTGAAGTAGTTGGTACCTGGTCGATCAGGGTTGGCCCAAGCCAGAAACCAGCAGCCTCGCCATCGGCCTTTACGCCGCGACCATCAACAACAACCTTTGCACCATCTTTAATTGCAATATCAATGTAGCCAGCAACCTTGTCACGGTGTTCTTTAGTAACAAGTGGACCCATATCGCATCCGCGGCGACCATCACCGGTGCGCAACTTGTCCATACGAGAAACGATCTTCTCGATCAAGGCATCTGCAACTGGCTCAACTGCAACGACAACTGAGATCGCCATGCAACGTTCTCCAGCTGAACCGAAGCCTGCGTTGATCGCTGAATCTGCAACTAGTTCGAGGTCAGCATCTGGCAAGACCAACATATGGTTCTTGGCGCCACCAAGTGATTGCACGCGCTTTCCAGCCTTGGCACATTCTTCGTAGATATAACGCGCAATTGGAGTTGAACCAACGAATGAAATTGATTCAACATCAGGGGAGTGCAACAAACCATCTACAGATTCTTTATCGCCATTCAAAACGTTAAATACGCCATCAGGCAGACCCGCCTCTTTCCAAAGCTTGGCGATCCAGATTGATGCAGTTGGATCTTTCTCAGATGGCTTCAATACAACTGTGTTTCCGGCAGCGATTGCGATTGGGTAGAACCACATCGGAACCATCGCTGGGAAGTTAAATGGAGAGATAATTCCAACAACGCCAAGTGCCTGACGAGTTGAGTAAACATCCACACCGGTTGAAACGTTTTCGGAGTAGTAACCCTTAATAAGTTGTGGCATTCCAACTGCAAACTCGACTACTTCTTGGCCACGGGTAATTTCACCGAGAGCATCAGATAAAACTTTTCCGTGCTCGCTCGTGATGATCTCGGCGAGCTCGCCCTTTTTAGCATTTAGAAGTTCGCGGAATTTAAAGACGATCTGTTGACGCGCTGCTAGTGAAGTCTTCGACCAACCAGGAAATGCTTTCTTCGCAGATGCGATAGCAGCGTTGATCTCTGCCGCATTTGCCAGCGCAACGCGCTTTGTCTCAACACCTAAAGCAGGGTCATAGACAGGAGCGGTGCGTCCTGATGTGCTTGGTACCTCTTTATTATCAATCCAGTGTCCAACAGTTGTAGTCATAGCCTCATCCTATGACGGCAACCCCAGATTTATAAACGGTCCGAATCTTGATACTGGCCACATCATGCGGTGCAATCGCCAGCGGGTTCTGCTCCAGAATCATCAAATCTGCCTGCATTCCGACGGCGATCTCGCCAAAGCGCTTTTCATTAAAGCCTTGGTAGGCAACGCCTGCGGTGTAGAAAGACAAACTCTCTTCAACCGTTATCGCCTCGTGCGCACTCCAACCTTCAGCCGGCCATTTATCTGGTGATTGGCGATGCGTTGGAACCGCTAGCGCCAATAAAGGAATGTAAGAGGTAACTGGCCAATCGCTGCCGTAACTCATTCGCGCACCGCTTTTAACCATCGACTTCAATTGATATTGACGATTGTTTCGTTCATCACCAATACGCGGTGCAATAAGTTCTTTATTCATCGGATCTAAGTAAGTCCACAACGGTTGGAAGTTTGCAATCACCCCAAGGGATGCAAAACGTGGCAGATCTGCTTCATCAATTAACTGCGCATGTGTAATGACGGGACGGCGATCCCACTTGGGATTTACCGCCACCATCTTTTCAATCGTATCGAGCGCCTGTCGAGCTGCCGCATCTCCAATGGCATGGATATGTAGTTGATAACCCTGCGAATCAAATAACACAGCGGCATCCAAGATTTCGTCATCGCTCCAGATCAATAAACCCTTCGATGTTGGATTATCTAGATATGGCTCAAGCAGCGCCGCGGTTCCGGCAGATAAAGCACCATCGCCAATAATCTTTATCGTCTTACATGCCAACTTCGACTTAGGTCCAAGTGCATTTACTTGTTCGCGAATCTGCCCAAAGTATTCGACGTTATCTCGCCATGAATCTGGCTGCGCCAACATGTATAAATCCATATTGATCTGTAACGCACCTGATTTATCGGCCGCTATATAAGCCTCTGCCATACCCGGTGTAACCCACGCATCAACTGATGCGGTGACACCACTTTCTAAGTAACGCTGCGAAGACCAAGCTATTGCTGCTACATCATCTTCTAGTGTGCGCTCTGGCGCGTGTTTCATAATCAAATCCATCGCAGATGGCTCGCGCAGTGTGCCGCGCGCTGATCCATCGGGGTTACGCGCAATGGTGCCACCATCAGGATCAACAGTTGCAGCGGTTATTCCGGCAATCTCAATCGCTTTGCTATTTACCCAAATCGTATGGTGATCAACAGCCTGCAAAACAACGGGGCGATCACTAACAACTTCATCTAACCAACTTGCTAAGAAATCTCCACCGCTAACTGAAGCAGCTTCATAAGCACCGCCCACAATCCACGGGGTATTCGGATTAGCCTCTGCAAATCTTTTAACTTCGGCAACGATTTCAGCAACAGTCTGTAGACCATTTACTAGCGGCCCTTGCGCTTCGCGTCCACCAAATAACGGATGTGCATGGCCATCCATAAATGCCGGTGCCATAAACTCACCTTTTAGATCAACAACGTTATCTCCGGGTTGAGCAGCGCCATTTATCTCAACGATCTTCTCGCCATCGATGCGCACAGAGTCGGCAACACATCCGATGCCACACCAGATAGTGCCGCCGCTAAAGAAAGTTGCCACTTGCGCTCCCTAGAAAGAATTGGCGCAAGTCTAGGGGTTACTTCTTTTTATATCCCGCCGGGCACTTAGGACTAACTGCCGTTACCTTCTTAGTGGTCTTTCCCTTTACGCAAGAGATTGTGATCTTCTTAGAGGCGACCGGCGCCACAACCTTCTCCTGAGAAAGCTTTACGTTGATAGTTGGCGCAGAGAATGTAAATCCCTTAGCAGAGAGATAGAGCCATCCGTTCTTCTCGTTAACGATAGTGGTGGCAACTTTCTTCTCACCTTCATCGGAGGTAATTGAAATCTCTGCCTTGATCGGAGCGCTTGAGAAACCATAGAGACAGCGCGCAATATCGCTACGCATCGACAAGTCGTAACTTCCGGAGGCGAGAGAGCCATTTGCTTCATAATGCGGTGAAGCAACTTTATAGGTGAGCGATTGCGATTCTTTATCAAATGTCGGAGGACCAGGTAGATAAGTAAGGGCATTGGTTGTTACAAGACCTGCAACGTTTCCTGTGTTATCTGAACATTTCTGAACATCACTGGAATTCTGGCCGTAATTCATTGCTTTAAAGGCCCAAGTTGTGTTTGTCGATGTTGCCTTATCTTTATATGCGGGGGCAAAGGCCGCAGCTAAATCAACCATTACAGCTGAAGAGGAACCGTCGTTGATGCGTGCTTCTCTTATTCCATCCCCGCTCTTTCCGAAGTATCTATCAGTAAAAACAATGTCTCGAACTTTCTGTGGAATCTCTGCATTAGGAACAGAGAAGTTCAACGTTGGAACACGTACTGGTTCGGCTTCGACTGAAATTTCCTGTCCAGTTTTCCAATTCTTAATCGTTACATCAGGCAGTGCCAAACGTCCGTGGTACCAACCAGATAACTTTGTTCCCATGCGCAGCGAAACACCAAAGCGATAGCCCGCTGGAAATTCACGAACGGCTTCACAGACATTTACATCAGTTCCGACACAACGCGAACCGTCTGGCAAATACCAATTTCCAGTATCGCCCCAGTTAACCCAAGAAGCACGAGCGGTGCCGTTATCACGCGGCTGAATCAATCTATATTGCCCAGGAATTTCTTCGACAGGCGATATTCCAGTCTTTAGCTCGCTAAGGAAAATCTTTCGTGCACTAATTGGCTCACCAGCTTTCTTCTCTGGTTGAGCAAGCATAAATTGAGATGATACAAAGTATGTATCTTTACCTGCGCTATTGATGACGCCAGGTATTTGCCACAGCGCACCTTGCCCTGTTCCATCCGGCAAATTGATCGCAACATTTTCTTTAAATGTAAATTTCCCGTAATCCAGTGGAACAGATTTAACTAATTTTCCAGGAATCTTTTTTCCGGCCGAGTCAACCGCCCAAACATCAGCGATACATGCAACGCTTGATGCATCGGTACAAACAGTGAGATTTACATATCCGATAATTCCAGCCGCATCAGTGCAAATCTTGTCCTCGAGATCATCGCAACGAAGCCAAGTTTCCTGCGAATCCAAGTTGCCTTTACCGAAGACAACATTTGGTGAGCGACCAAACTCCAACCCATCTTCGATTAGCAGTCCGAGTAGAGGAATATCTGGAGCGAACTTCATTCCGGCGTTAGCCGTATTGGCCTGAACCAACGAACCCAACAAAAGCGCAGCAACTAGAGCTGCTCCATATTTACGGACTGACTTCACGTAAAACCCCATTCGCAACTGACCGATACAGCCTACTTAGGCCTATATATCTGCCGTCAATTACCCCCGCGATTTATGCAGGGCTATTCCAGTTCCTTCGGCGCCTGCATCGTAAGCGGCGGGATCGCCGGCTTATCTTCCTCAAGCTCCTTCATATTCTTATCTATCTCTTTGATGACCCGATCGATGCCGTACTCGGCGGCGATCAGGGCGCAGGATAAGAAACGGTTAAATTCTCGGCCATCACGGGCGCCGAATAAAACCCCCGAAGTCTTCTGACGATTGCTGACATGAAAGATGTAATCAGTCTCATCGGCGGATGCGGCAGCACCGTTCCACTTTGAAAAAGCCCACTCTTTGGTATTAAACATTCCGTTAAACAAAACGCGCTGGGTTGTTAAAAGCACATCGCCGACTTCAGCATATTTCTGAATTGGATCACCGGAAACATATGTACCGCGCGTTGCACCAACGCGATAACGAATACCGGCAACCACCGGAATGCTTAGCCCTTGGCTAGAGCCTTGAAAACTTCCGGCGCCTCGACCTGCTTCGTGGAATTGACCTTGCGCAGTCCAGAGAACTATTTCGCCAGCCTTTTGAATCGTCTGATTAACAACAACATCTTCACCTTTAGCCGCCAATAGAAATGCATCGCGCGCCTTCTGAAAGATTTCAATATCGCTCTGCCAATCAGTTAACTCGGCATCGTAAACTTCCATCGCGCTTTTATATGCGCGCTTAGCTTTCCAATTAGCGATAAATCCCATGGCCTAATTCTGCCCAACTAGCGCCGGTTTGTCCGAACTTTCGTCAACTAACTTCCATTTAATTGCTAGACGGATAGCAAAGCCTTTCAACCACCGCGGAACCCAGATCTTGCGTGGCTTTGAAAAGTAGAGAATCAAGAGAGCGGGAAAGAGAGCCATTAAGAAATCTGAAAATGGCGATGTCAGCCCTTCCCAGAATGGATACGAAGTCGGCGGGTTATCAGCCAACTTTGGGGGAGTCTTATCAAAGACAACGCTCCAATCCATGAGCGCATGCACCAAGACCGCCACCCAAATACTGCGCGTTGCAATCATGATCGCGCACATCAAGAAACCAAAACAGAAGGCGCTCATCACATGCCAATAGGCCAACCATGGATCCCAATCGCTGCCCGTGTAGAGATTTAAATGCATCAACCCGAAGAAGAGCGATGAAACAAATATCGCCGCCTTATGGCTTCGCCTCTTTAACACGCCATATATAAAGCCACGAGCAACGATTTCTTCACCGAAACCTATAGAGAGCAAGAAGATAATCCCGGGCACCGCAACTTTCCACGGTTTCATCACGTTATCTTCATTAGAGATAACTGAAATCAAAATCGCAGCAGAGAGAGCCATGGCAAAGATTGAACCAGGTGAAATACGAGGCAATCCAAAGTATTCAAGCGTTGGCAAATTAAATCGCTTAATGAAAAAGAGAAATACCAAACCCATCACAACGAAAGCCGCGATATTGCTGGCGCTTCCAGACGGATCCATAAATGGAACGCGCACATATCGCAGCAACAAAATTGCAAAGAACGAGAACCCCGCTAAGGAGATCCCGATCTGTAATCGCTTCATACCCTCAAAGCTAGCGAGCCCCACTGACAAACGTGGTTCATATTTATCCACAACAAAGTAAAAAACCTAAGTCAGCAAACTTCTACTGACTTAGGTTCCGTCCTGCGTACCGCTGTAGCTCAATGGATAGAGCACCTATCTTACTAATGGGAGTGTAGGGGTTCGATTCCCCTCAGCGGTACGCACACCTAATGGCCACGCCGTAGTAAAGCGTGGCCATTAGTATTTTCTTACGCAGAGTAACTATTTACTTAGTATCCAAAGACCCAATACTTTTGGCTATGAAATTTCGCGCAGCCGCCTTGGCCTTAGCCCTTTGCGCATCAACCTTTGTCCAGCCCGCAAACGCTTCATATAACGGCGTTATCGACTATTCAAATCCGCGAATCGTTCCGATCTTCAGAAATGTAAATCAGGATTTCCCATCCTGGTCCGGTTACGCGTATTCATCAAGAATCATTTTCACAGCTGGACACAGCGAGGTAACAGTTAAAGAGAATGGCGAACGAATTGACCATTCTGCGATGCCTGCCTTTGTGGGATTACCAAACTCGAAAACTAGTAAAGATCTGAAGAAAGTGCCGGTGATTAAAAGATATCTCTCTACCACCATGCGTTTTGAAGGTGGAGCTATGGGCGATTTTGCAATCTATGTACTTGGCGAAGATATCGGTGACTTCAAGCCGGCAAAGCTAGGCACTTTAGAGATTCAAAAAGAATTGGAAGCGCAGAAAGCAGTGGTTGAAATAACTGGCTATGGAGAATATAGAGATCGCTGCAATGAGGGTGAAAAACTTCCATGTACCGATAAATTCCAACCTCCACAATCTCAAGAACCTCGTAAGTTAAAAGTTCAAGTGCGCCCATATGATGACTTTCTAACTCTCGTCGGTTATGAACGTCCGCAAGTAAAGGGAAGCCTGCTTACTTGGGGTGGCGGGAAAATCAGCCCTTGTGGTGGCGATTCAGGTGGATCTGTTACAACAACTTACAAGGGCGAAGAAATCTACCTATCTGTCACACCAAATGGTATGAACGGTTATGCATGTGGTGCAGCCGGTTATTACGATGGAAAAGGCGGAATTGGTTATGCATCACCGATTCAAGACCATCTTGATATTTTGAAGCAGGCAGAGGATTTTGTCGCTGCAGCACTTGCACAAGAAGCAATAGAAAGAGCGAAAGCAAAGCCCGCTCCAACACCTTCGCCATCGGCATCTCCGACTCCTGTAGCTAAACCAATCGCAGCGCCTAAGAAATCAACGATTACCTGCGTTAAAGGAAAGACTTCAAAGAAGGTCACTGCCGTTTCACCGAAGTGCCCATCTGGCTATAAGAAGAAGTAGAGTCCACACATGACAATTTCACTTCAGCGCGCACTCGAACATATGGCTTGGGCCAACCAAGAGATCTACAAGTTAATCGCCGAGCTACCCGATGAAGCACTCGATGCCTATGCCACAGACCCAGAATTTCCGATCCGCGAAATCCTGCGCCACATCGCATCATCATCCGGCAGTTACGCATCGCGCCTCGAAGAGACAGCCCCCGTCGTACTAGAGCAGCCAAAGAACATGGCCGAACTCCGCGAGCTCACAAAAATTCTTGCAGTAAATGATGCTCGCCTTTTGAAACTTGTTGATCTCGAAGATAAAACAATTGCAATAACTCGCGATGGCGAAACCACACATTGGTTACGCTCCACCATCATCACCCAAGCAGTGCACCACTCAATCGAACACCGCGCGCACGCCGTTTCTGCACTCGAAGCCCGCGGTTACAAAAAGGTAGACCTAGATGACTTCGACGTCTGGAGCTACGAACTCAGCCTGAGAATCGATTGAGAATCCTGTTTTAACGAGAATATTCAAGGTTCGGTTGGTACCGTTTACTTCATGTTCGCCTTCAAATCGCTAGCGGCCAAGTACAGCGGGGCAATGGCGCTATTTCTGGTGATCTTCTCTGCTGGGTTTGTTGTCGTGCATGCATGTCACTCAGAGCAGGCAACTCATGCCAGCGCAGCCGGTCATCATCAAGTTCTCGAACAATCCGGAGGCAACGCAATTGGCGGCAATTCACTCGTTGCAAATGTATGCACAGCTGCCTTCTTCGTAGTTCTCCTGGTAAGTCGCAAATATCTTCTCAAGAAAAGCAGCGGTGTCCTTCTTCGTGTAAAGAGCCAGATATTCCTTTTAGGCAGCGTTTTACAAAGGCCACCCAATATCAAATACGCGCTTTCACTTACTCAATTAGGAGTTATCCGAATCTAAACCTATCTCGTTAATTAGTCATCTATTTAACTAATGAGAAAAGGAATATTCATGTTTAAGAAAATTATTGTTGCACTCTTGTTTTTAGTCTCATTTTCACCCGCAAGCCCAGCAGTCGCAAGCTCCCACGGTAAGACGCTCAGCAATCTAAATAGCAATGACATCATGTTCGCTCAAATGATGATTCCCCATCACCAACAAGCTATAGAGATGTCGAAATATGCTCTGAAAAATAGTTCAAATAAAGAGATTAAAGTTCTCGCAACGGCTATCTCATCTGCTCAAGGTAAAGAAATAGCCCAGATGAAGTATTGGCTACGCGCCACTAAATCACCAGCGACTATGGGCCATCACATGGATATGAACGGCATGATCTCAGATAAACAAATGAAGGAGTTGAGCGCTTTAAAGGGATCTAAATTCGATAAAGCATTCTTGAGCGCAATGATCGAACATCACCAGGGAGCCCTGGAAATGGTGGAACTTTTAAATTCAACTAAGAACGCAGAAGCGAAAAAATTGGCAAAAGAAATAATCCGAGTGCAAAAAGCTGAGATTTCATCGATGAAGAAGCTATTGGCCACGTCCGCTTAAGGCGATTTCCCCATGGTGCGCATAATTCTCGTCTTTGCCTTATTTCTAACTTCTCTCATCGCTTCACCTTCTGCGGTAGCGGCGCCATCGGTTGCTTCTGCCCAGCGCGATGTGAACCGTCTTAGGACACTAGCTGCCGAAAAATTTGAAGCAGCCAATGAGGCAAATATTAGAATTAAGCAGCTTGAGAAAGAGAACTCTGCGCTGGTTGCCAAAGAGGCAGTTCTCAAGAAGAAGTTAAACGCATCGAGTGAAATTCTTGCACGAATTGCAATTGCAAATTTTCAAGGCCATGGCTTTGGTAAAACTGTTGATTTGATGTTTTCAGCAGATCCAACTCAGTATCTGTCAGATGCCTCTGTTTTGGAGATCATCACTCGTGGTTATTCCCAAGAGTTACAAGAATTTACTCGTAATAAACAGAAGGTAGAAGCGTCGCGATATGTAGTCTCAGATAAAACGGAACTCTTGAAGAGGGAAAAGTTGCGTTTAAATAGAGAGGTTGCATCCGCAAAGACTGCACTAGCAAAAGCAGAGAAAATCTTAAAGTCGTTAAAGAAAGAGGATAGAGAACGCCTGGCACGCGAAGAGGCTGAACGCGAAGATAAAATCCTCAACGACTCCAAGAAATACGCAGCAAGTTACGCCGGTGACAATTCGCGCGGTTCAATCGCCCTCAAGTATGCGCTAAAACAGATTGGCGATATCTATGTCTGGGCCGCGGCAGGTCCAACCCGTTGGGATTGCAGTGGTTTAACGATGCGAGCATATCAAACAGCGGGAGTTTCGCTGCCTCATTCATCGCGCATTCAAGTCAAATATGGAAAACCAATTTCATATAACGCTCTCAAACCAGGTGATTTGCTCTTCTTTGGTAAGCCAATTAGCCATGTTTCGCTCTATATGGGCGGCGGAAAGATGGTCCAGGCACCGCGTCCCGGTAAGCGCGTTGAAGTTGTGAAGTTAACTAAACGCTTTGGATCAAAGCCATTTGTTGGAGCAAGGCGGCTATGAAATTATCAAAGCGGTTTGCACTCCTTACCTTAATTGCGGCATTCACATTCTCAAGCACTGTCACCGCTCCAATTTCGGCAACTAACCATAAGCCGACCTTGGCGCAGATTGAAGCTGCAAAGAAAGCAGAACTAGCTAAGAAGAAAATTGCCGATGAAGCCTTTAAGAAGTTAGCCAAGGCGCGTGGAAACTTAAAGGCGCTCGTTCAATTAGCTAACGCCGCCGATGCAAAATACAAGCGCGCCAGGGCCGATCTCGCTGTCGCCGTAAATCAATCACAGCAGGCACAGGCATCTTATGAAGTAGCAGTTGCCGCCGTTGCCGGTACGCATCGCGAGATCGGTAAGTTGGCGATGAATGCCTATATTTCAGGCGGTGGCTTAACAGACCTCGAATCAATTCTGAGTTCTAACGGACCACAGGATGTAATAGATCGATTATCAACTTTAGATAATTTAGGTGAGGGAAATAAAACTGCGCTAAGACGATTTAAGGTCGCTGAAGATATAGCAGAGGCGGCGAAGATAAAGGCAGAAGTTGCCAAAGCAAATCAAGCTGCAGTGACCGTCCGTGTTGCCGCGGCAAAGAAAGAAGCAGATGATGCTCGTACCGAGCAACAGAAGGAAGTAGATAAATTACAAGCGGTCCAGGACAAATTACAGCGAGATCTAGCCTCTGCGAAAAAAGTTCGTATTACCCTGGAGCAGAAGCGCCAGTTGGCAATCCTAGAAGAAACCCGTGCCAATGAAGCGACCAAAACAAAGACCCAATCAAAAATCTGGAAAGGTGGAGGCCCAACTGGCGTCTCCCGGATCAGAACCACGGAAGAACAACGTTTAAAGGTAGTTGAATTTGCAAAGAAACAAGTTTTAGCTGGCAAGCCATATATATGGGGTAGTGAAGGACCAAACGCTTTCGATTGTTCTGGTCTGGTTTATGCCGCCTTTAAATCTGTTGGTCTCGGTTGGCCGATTTGGGATCGCCTAAACTCAAGCCTTTATTACACCTACACAAAACAGATTCCAATCGCAGAGATGCAACCTGGAGATCTAATTTTTTACTCATACAAGGGAACCCAGAGCACCATTCATCACATGAGCATTTATGCCGGCAACGGCATGATGTGGGAAGCGCGTTCGACTAAAACCGGCCTTCGTTATTCCAATATTTACAGCGTCGAAGGCATGATGCCTTACGCGGGAAGAGTGTAAATGCGACCAGTAAAAGTTATGGCAACGGTATTTGCGTTAGCGCTTACACAAATCTCACCATTGAGTGCCGCCACCTTTGATTCGGTCTCACATATCCACGGGATCAAAGCATTTAATAACACAATCTTGATGGGAACTCACGAAGGTTTATTTGAGTTCGTTGATCAAAACAAGATGCAACCAATCGGCAAAGATCCCTTCGACATTATGGGTTTGGATGCTAGAGGCACAACGCTATTCGCGAGCGGGCACCCAAGTGCAGTTTCAAAGTTACCTAACCCTCTGGGGCTACTAAGTTCTGGCGATGGAGGTAAGACTTGGAAGTCAGTGTCACTACTGGGAAAAGTTGACTTCCACTTCCTGGAAGTTTCTGGCTCCCAGATATATGGCGGTAACGCCACTGATGGTTCTCTGATGTATTCCAAGGACCTGGGAAAAAATTGGAAGCGACTTGGTGAAATGAAATTCACAGACATTGCTGTTTTATATGGCTCGCACGGTGGTGCCTTAGCAATTGATAACGGCAAGCTGTTTAAAACCAGTAACTCTTTCACTAATTCAACGCCGCTAACCTTCAAATCTAAAGTTGCCGCTGTGGAGAGCATCGGCAAGGATATTTACATCGCATCAAAGAATCAGATCTTTCGCTCAACCGATGCGGCCAAGAGCTGGAAAATCTTTAAAAGCTACAAATCCGAAGTTTCAGATATCTCGGTCTCTTCAAAAATATTGGCAGCAATAGTCGCCGGAGAGGTTTTGACCATTAAAGTAGGTACATGAACGCTATTTACTTCACCCAATTCAAGGGACCACTTGAAATCAAAGATATCTCGGTCCCAACTGCAACAAACGATGGCGTCGTTATAAAAGTTGAAGCAACTGGTTTATGTCGTAGCGATTGGCACGCTTGGATGGGCCACGACTCTGACATCGTCTTGCCACATGTCCCGGGCCACGAACTCGCGGGTGTTATCTCCGAAACCGGCAGCGCAGTTACCAAATTTAGAGTCGGCGATCGCGTAACCGTTCCCTTTGTCTGCGGCTGCGGCAAATGCCAATACTGCACACGCGGTGATGCCCAAGTCTGTCCAACCCAAACACAACCCGGCTTTACCGATTTCGGATCATTCGCCGAATACGTCGCAATAAATAACGCTGACTTCAACTTAGTAACGATTCCCGAAAACGTTTCCTTTGCAACCGCTGCAGCACTCGGATGCCGCTTTGCAACTTCCTATCGCGGCCTCATTAAACGTGCACACGTTAAAGCAGATGAGAAAGTTATTATCTACGGATGCGGCGGCGTTGGCCTAAGCGCAATCATGATCGCCAAAGCCCAAGGCGCACACGTTTACGCCGTCGACATCAACGATGCCGCACTTGAAATCGCACAATCACTTGGCGCCGAAACAATTAACTCCAGCAAAGTCGATCCCGTTGCCTTCATGCAAAACCTCGGGGGAGCAGATGTCGCAGTCGATGCACTAGGCAGCCAACAAACCGCCAGCGCATCCGTACTTTCACTTGCTCGTCGTGGTCGCCACTTACAACTCGGACTCTTACTCACAGCAAACGGTTTAACTGATATCCCAATGGCCCGCGTTATCGCTTGGGAGTTAGATCTTCTTGGTTCACACGGAATGGCCGCAAAGGATTACCCAGAAATGTTGGCGCTCGTTGCCAGCGGCAAGTTAAACCCGGCATCACTAATTACACGTGAAGTTGGCTTAGTTGAAGGCGCCAAAGCACTCGCTGAATTAGATTCCCAACCTTTCGGTGGCATCACAGTCATTACACCTGAGCTTTAGCAACTAATTCACTAAAGCTTTGCAAAGTAAAAGCCCGCGGATTTCTCCACGGGCTTTTCCTGTAACTCACACTCCTGCGACGTGGTTAAAAGATACAGCCGATTTCTCCACGAAGTTCTCTTAATTACTCTGCGTAACAACTATTCTTCTAATGTGATCGCAAAGACCAAGAACGGCTTCCCGCCAAAGATCTGCGCAACCTGCGGTCTGCCCTTTGAATGGCGCAAGAAATGGGCGCGCGATTGGGAGAACGTTAAATACTGTTCAGAGAAATGTAAGAACGGAAAGTAATTAAATAGTTCGGCCGCGATCAAGCGGCAACGACCAGTCAATCTTCACACCCAACGCCTCTGCCGCGTTCATCGCCCAACGTGGATTGCGCAACATCGCACGCGCCAAGAAAACCGCATCTGCTTCTTCAGTCTCAATAATGTATTGCGCTTGCTCTGGCTCGGTAATCAATCCAACTGCCGCAGTTGGAATTCCCGCCTCTTTACGGATCGCAGCCGCAAAGGGAACTTGAAAACCTGGCGTTGCCTTAATCGGTGCGTTATGAACTGCGCCCCCTGATGAAACATCGATCAGATCAACGCCAGCCACCTTTAACTTCGCCGCCAATTCAATCGAATCAATTAAGTTCCAACCTTCATCAACCCAATCAGTTGCCGAGATACGAACAAAGAGCGCCACCTGATCTCCAATCGCAGCGCGCACCGCAGCGGTTACCTCCATCAAGAAACGGATCCGATTCTCAAAGCTGCCACCGTATTCGTCGGTGCGATCATTTGAAACCGGTGAATAAAACTGGTGCAACAAATAACCATGCGCTGCATGTATTTCAATTACATCAAAGCCAACTGCCACAGCACGTCGTGCCGCATCAGCGAACTCATTTACCAACTGCGCAATCTCAGCAACCGTTAAAGCACGCGGCGCCGGATATCCCTCAAATGCTTTATCCGTTGATGAAACCGCTTGCCATCCACCTTCACCAATCTCAGCCATCCGCGTTGTATCCCACGGACGCATCGTCGATGCCTTGCGCCCAGCATGTGCCAACTGAATGCCCATCTTCACACCCTGCGAATGCGCAAAATCAACCATCGGTGCAAATGCCTGGGCATGCGCGTCATCTTCAATCGTTGGACAACCAATTGAGATTCGCCCTTCTGGAACAACACCAGTTGCCTCAACCATGATCAACCCCGGCGCACCCGTTGCAAACGCTCCCAAGTGCGCGCTATGCCACGCACCCACAAAACCATCGGTTGCGCTGTATTGGCACATAGGAGAGACCCAAACGCGATTCTGAAATGTAACCCCGCGCAGAGTAAATGGATCAAAGAGTGTATTCATATCTCGATCTTACTCTGAAATAAAATCACTTACCCAGTAAGATTTAAATAAGACCAATCAAACAAGGAGTAAAAATGGGCGCTTGCACATGCGGATATACAACCGATCCAGAGAAGAACTGCAACGGCACTCACAATGTAGTCAAGGCTGTTAAAGCCGACATCATCGCCAAGCTTGAGGCTGAAGGTTTTGCAGATGCCGCGGAGTCGCTGAAGGTTAAGTAAAGTTTTATTTCTCTTTGATTATTCTAGATTTCTCCCTTGGAACTAGCTATTTTTCATTACCTTGTAGTCATATCCAAGGGCATCTAAGTCTGAATCTTCAATCTTCCAAGGTGAGATGAAAATAACCTTTCCACCTTTTGCCGATGGTGGCTCGCTTCGATCTAGATCTATTTGGCTCACGACGATAAGCGCATTATTTGGATGCTCTTGGCGGTGAAGAAGAACTTCATTTCGGGTGAGTACAACTTTCTCACCTAACGACATCGTTCCCTTAACCTCGATGTAAAAATCGATGTCATTCAACTTTGCGGCGATGTCATAGGAACGATTTTTTCCGACATCTTTAATGTCCGTGAAACCCTTCTTTCCCAAATGCTTCATGGCTACTTCAACTGCGTGCTCTTCAATGACTTTCTTATGCGCTTGCGGTAAACGCGAGCGCCCTTGGCGTCGAGGTCCGGTTAGATCTCTTCCAGCGGCTTGTGCGATTGCTGCGACAGCTTCTTTATGCTCAGGACTTTCGGATCCGGGGATCGTGGCATCCGTTTCCTGCAAAAAATAAATCTTAGATAGCATCTCCAACAAGAACTCGATATCCGTGAAAATCTGTTCGTCAGAGGGAACGCTTTCTTTGCGATATTCAAATCCACATAAACTGGTCCGATCATAAGCTTCAGCAAGATTTCCTTTTGCCTCTAGATTTCGTGAGAACTTAAGTCTCGGATTCTTAACCTGATCAAGATTTAACTTTTCGCGGCCCCACGTCATTAGCGCGGCAGCAACCTCAGGTGCGAGAGCTTTTTGATATCTCCGCTCCATGGAATCACCATCGTAAGTCGTGCTGGCATGCCCAAGACTTAGGTAACAGTTAGATCCGGTGGCTGAGAACAAGAAAACGACGTACCAGCCTTTT
This sequence comes from Candidatus Planktophila lacus, assembly GCF_002288325.1. Taxonomy (NCBI): domain Bacteria; kingdom Bacillati; phylum Actinomycetota; class Actinomycetes; order Candidatus Nanopelagicales; family Candidatus Nanopelagicaceae; genus Candidatus Planktophila; species Candidatus Planktophila lacus. The sequence continues at coordinate 452,020 of NZ_CP016780.1, forward strand.
GTGGCACTTGGACTGAGTTCTTTAGATGCTAGACGCACCCAAGGAATCTCTGCTTTATTTCCGTCGCCATCTTTACCTTGCACCCAGAGATCTTCGATAGCTATTTCGTACTTGGATTTGAAGCGATCTAAGTTTTCGCTCAGCGAAGAGGCAATCTCTTTGCGGATCAGGATTCCACGTCTTTGCATAGCCGGAGTGTTCTTTGAGGTGTATTGCCTTTGAAGCTCAAGAACTTCTCGAATCTGGGAACTGATCATGCTGGAAGGTTACTCAGGGTAACCGACATCTGCCAGATGCTTACGGAGAGTAGTTTTCGGCTATAGCCTTAACTCGTGCTGGCATATCTCGCTACGAAGAAGAAATTTCTGGAGGACGCCCACATCATTGAAGACCTTGTCAGGGATGCCGTAAAGCAGAATTTGGGCCTAGGTGTCGGGCAAAATGAATATTCATCCTGGCGAAACTCACTCGGTAACGGAATGTCTCACATTATTGCGAGTCCAGATATACCGGATGATGCAGGAATTGCTATTGAGTATCAAATAAATAAACTCAAAAACCGAATCGATTTCATAGTTTCTGGAAGGCAAGCGGACGGGTCCGAATCAATTGTAATAATTGAACTTAAGCAGTGGACAAGTATTGATTATTCCGAGCTGCCGGAACATGTAAACACCTTCGTAGGCCAGAAGAATCGAGATGTCGTTCATCCTTCTTATCAGGCACGAAGTTACGCAAGCTTGTTAGAAATGTACAACGAATATGTCTACGAGACGCCCGTTAGAATTACTTCGTGCGCATATTTACATAATTGTCCTGAGTTAGATGTTGTCAATGATTCTCGTTACGAAGAAGCGCTTCGAAATACCCCTGTTTTTATTAAAGGACAAAAGAAAGAAATAGTCGCACTAATTTCTGATCGAATTAAGAGTGGTGATGGAGTAGAACTACTTAAGAGAGTCGATGCCTCACCAACAAAACCTTCACTTCAGCTAGCTGATGCAGTAACAAATATGCTTCAAGGCAAAGAAGCATTCGTTCTCATTGATGAGCAAAAAACGGTCTTGGAAACGATTGTCAAGACTTCACTCCAGGGCTTGAAGGGGCCAAAGCAAGTCGTGATAGTTAAAGGTGGACCAGGGACAGGTAAGTCAGTTATTGCGATAAATTCACTTTCGAGACTTATGGGTCAGCGATTGATTGCTCGCTATGTAACGCCGAATGCCGCACCTAGAGCAGTTTTTGAAGTGAAGCTTAAGTCGGCTTTCAAAGGTGGAGAGATTAAAGAGCTTTTTAGCGGATCTGGAAATTTTACGGGAATAGAAGCAAATGACTTCGATGTACTGATTGTCGATGAAGCGCATCGACTAAAACTAAGAACCCAATATTCGAAGGGAGGCGATAATCAGATTCGCGAGGTTATTCAGGCCGCGAAAACTTCTGTTTTCTTCCTGGATGAAGCGCAGAAAGTAACCTGGAAGGACATAGGGGAGTCATTCGAGATCGAAAAATTCGCCAGGGCCATGGGGGCCGAGATTCATCATCTTGAGTTAAAGTCTCAGTTTCGATGTAACGGTTCCGATGGGTATTTAACCTGGCTTGATGAAAGCTTAGGGATTGCGGAGGACTCAGGTAACTCCTTCAACGATGCCAATTATGATTTTCAGGTTTTTGACGATCCATCGAAACTGTACGCTGAAATTCGAAAGCGAAATAAACTGAACAACAAATCGAGAATGTTGGCGGGTTACTGCTGGGACTGGATAAGTAAAAAAGATAAATTGAAATTTGATATTGAATTTCCCAAGTTTAATTTTCGAGCGAAGTGGAACTTGGAGTCTCGTGGAAGTGCGTGGATAATCGACCCCAATTCTATTGACGATATTGGCTGCATTCACACATCACAAGGTTTAGAACTTGAATATGTAGGTGTAATCATCGGCCCAGACTTTAAATTAATAGATGGTTGCTTAGCGACAGAACCCTCAGGTCGGGCAAGCACCGATGTTTCACTGCATGGATATAAAAAAGAGTTCAAGGAGAATCCCGAATTAGCCACCATCAAGGCAGACCAGATAATCCGAAATACATACAGAACTCTCATGACGCGAGGTATGAAGGGTTGCTATATTTACTGTACTGACGAGCAAGTAGCTAGTTATTTCCGAGATCGACTAGCAAGATAGGTTAGCTATGAACGAAATTAATCAACTAATGGCTGAAATTCGGGCTTTTGCTGATGCACGAAAATGGGAGGTTTTTCATACTCCCAAAAATCTGTCTATGGCAGTAGCAGGTGAAGCGGGTGAGCTGGTCGCAGAGTTCCAGTGGCTTACCGCAAGAGAGTCGGAACGCTCAGAGTTATCTGCTGAAAAACTGATCGATATCGAAATGGAAATCGCTGATGTGGCTATGTACTTGTTAAGACTGGCAGACGTTTTAAATATAGACCTCTCAGAAGCTGTCAGAAAGAAATTGGCAATTAACGAATCCCGTTTTTAGCTTATCAATCGAATAGCGGGGGAACTGTGGACGCTGATCTTGCACTTCGCAAGAGTCTCGGATTAACTCCATCAGATTCATTTGAGAGATATTCAGAATCTGAGATTATTGATTTGGTAATCAAGTTTGCGATTTGGCCATTGGAAGATTCTTTCCGACATGCGCCTTGGTTAGCTCGATACGCGGTTAGAAGGCAGCGACACAGAATTGATGAGAGAGCGCCAGGAGAAAAAAGAGATCTTTGGGGAATGCCAGATGAATCAGGCTATTTCGCTGACGATAATTCTCTGTTGAAAAGTACATTTATGAACCTACCGATTTTAGGGAAGAACAACCCCTACGGAAATTCCCGCATCTCTTCCGGATTAGTCTGCTGTCATATTTGGCCGAAGACGACTAGTGACCCACTTCTATTTTCATTTCTTCCAAATTTGGTTTGGATTCCAAAAAGCCTTTCAAGATTTACCGATGTATTTGGCGATAAGGCTACCCATAAAGTTCATTTCGTATTGCAAACACTTTCGCATTCTCGATATAGAGAATTGGAAGTTTTAACGGGGGAGGGGCAAGTAGGCGATGCATGGAGGCAACTCACTAACCCTTCAATAGATATTGATCGCGAGTTCCAATTCAATGAAATGATTTCAGAGCCATCTTTGTCTAAACGCGTTAGAACTAGGCATGACCGGCTGATAACCTTTTTGACTTCTGCGCTGGAAGATGGACCCGGATTACAGCGCAGATTCAGTAAGCGCTATCACTTAGGTTGGGGCCCGGGTATCGACAAAACTATCCCGTCGATAAATGAACTTGTGAGCAGGAGCAAGATTCTGGAACTAAAGAGAATCATCGAAGAGACATCTCCAAGACTTTAATTCTGATTTTGGTAATCAATTAACTGAATAAACCTAATTAAACCCGATGCTTCCCAACCTGCTTTAACTTCCGCAGCGCTTTCGGCGTGATCTTGCCACCGAAAGTTCCGCGCTTTGGTGCAGTGAGAAAGCCGATATCCATTGCAGTGCTCACGCATTCTCCGATGAATTCTTCGGGGAGGACGAGTTCGTAGGCGAGGTCGATAACGGGGATCTGTGAACCAGTGAGGACTACGCGGTTATAGAGCCAAGCGATTTCAAGGAGGTATTCCTCGCTATCGGAGTCGGGTGTAAGGGTGCGGGCGCGTTCGAGTGCGAAGTCCATGTGGGGAATCTATGGGTGGGGTGTGACATGGGGAGAGAAAGCGAAAACCCCGCCATTGCTGACGGGGTTTTCTGCTGTTGCTCAATAATGCATCTCTTTGACTCAGAGAACATAAGTTTAGCAGGCAAACAAAAAGTCCCACAGATGATTCTGCGGGACTTTTTTGCTGTGCTCTGGATAGAGCGCACGCCAATGACTAAGTGAGCAAAGGTTACCAAAGAAATTTCAAGTTTGATTGAAAAGTTATACACAGATGAGTGACCAAAAAATTACTCGTAACAGGAAAACATTTAAGTTCCGCATGTGTCTCGCTGTAGCTCAGCGGATAGAGCACGCCAATGACTAAGGCGTAGACGCGGGTTCGAATCCCGCCAGCGAGACCACTCCTTAGAAGCCCTGGGAATTAGTCACCTGGGGCTTCTTTGTTTTCCCATTAAGTTATGCGGAAAAGCGAAAACCCCGCCATTGCTGACGGGGTTTTTCGTTGTAGCTGCGGATAGAGCGCCTCTTGACGAAGGGAGTTTATTTTAACAAACATTTATCAGTGTGCGCCAGTACTCTTAGGGCATGTCATTTGTTATGTATTCAACTAGCTGGTGTGGTTACTGTAAGCGTTTGAAATCTCAATTAGGTGAACTCGGAGTTACATTTGAAGAGATCAACATTGAGGAAGTACCGGGCACGGCTGAGATCGTTGAGAAGGTAAATGGTGGCAATCGCACGGTGCCGACATTGGTGTTCGCAGATGGAAGTGCGATGACCAATCCTTCGGCCAAAGAAGTTGTTGCGAAGTTGGCTGCGCTTTAAAGGAAATTTGAGGAGCCGCGTGAAAAAGTTAATTGCCGCCCTGCTGGCTTTGAATTTGCTTGGCATGGCGCCAGCATCTGCGCATCAACCGGTGGATTTGTTAAATAGCGACACCACGCCAAGTGCTGGGCCTCTGTTGGTAGATGGCACAGTCTCGTTTGCGGTACGCGCATCATTTACTAAGGCTGGACAGAAGAAGGCATTTCGCGCCGCCTTAAAAGAAGGCGATCAGTTGGATGTTCAATACTTAATCATTGATAAGAAGCCAGAGAATAAACTGAAGAATTCTAAATTACCGCTACTGGTTATAACTTCGCCGTCGGGTAAGAAGACAACAATGAAATTCACCGAGCGAACTGAGTTCTTGGAAACTTATAGTCGCACTATGTATTTGTATTTATCGCGCATTAGCGAAGTCGCTGAACCTGGGATCTATAGCTTCATGATCACTGCGCGTACTAAATCTGCGATAACGCTCGGGGTTGGTGCGAGAGAAGTGCCTGGCGAAGTTCTGCGCGGGCAATGAGATTCGTCAAAGGTTTTGCACGGGTTACTCTAGGAATTGCTCTGGGGTATGCGGGGTTTACCCATTTAACTTCTAGCCGTTTGGAATTTCAGGCACAGGTTCCGAACTGGGTTCCATTTAGCGCTGACTTTGTGGTGCTGGCATCTGGAGTGGTGGAAATTGTCTTGGGTCTGGCGTTGGTCTTTTTAGTTAAGTACCAAGTGCAGGTGGGTTGGGTTGTTGCGGCTTTCTTTGTGGCGATCTTTCCGGGAAATATCTCGCAGTATGTAAACGGGATAGATGCATTTGGATTGGATACCGACCGGGCGCGGTTTGTGCGTTTGTTCTTTCAGCCGCTGCTTGTGGCGTGGGGGCTATGGGCAACTGGGGCGTGGCGAGCGGTTCGACGGGCGAGGTAAAGAACGCGGGTGTACCGTTTTCTATGGCAAAAAAAGAGATTGAATCTGAAGATAAAGTCTATGGAGAGAAATCTATCCTTCCACTGAAGTACGTGGACATGATGGAAGATATCTTTCACGCAGTTCTTGCACTCGCCTTGCTGGGTATCGGCATTGGCGCATTTTTCTTTAGCATCAAGCGCTTAATTGAGACTGCGCCCTTCTTTCCAAATGGAATGATCCAAGGCGTAAATGACATCTTGTTTATCGTCATCATTCTAGAAATTTTGCGCACTGTTATCTCGCGCTTTACCGATGGCGTTTACCAGCTCGATAAGTTTTTGATTATTGGTGTAATCGCTGCTGTGCGACATATCTTGACGGTGGGCGCATCGCTTACTTTGCAGACAGGCAAGAGCGATGTGGCATTTGAGCGCGCGATTTACGAGATGGGATTAAATGCCCTGATAGTTGTTGCTTTGGTATTTGCGATCTTCTTATCGAAGAGCGCGCATCGCCGAAAGTAGAACTACTCGAAATCTCCGCCGCGGCCGGTAAGGCGCTTCGGGTCTTTGCGCGGCCGATCAAAACGCGTTGCCAGAGCAATGACCGCTATCGCATTGATGGCAATTAAGACAAGACCGATCTTCATTAGGCGCCTAGTACTGCCCAGACAACGAGAGCGAAGATTGCGATATCAAATGCGATGATCGCAATTGCTGAAAGTGAAACAAGGCCGCGTGAATCTGCGATCTTTTCAGTCATTGCAGATGGCTTCTCTACTTTGCGAAGATCAACGATCAACGCTTCGCCTTCACGCACTGCTGCGTATTGGCTGATAGTCGCAAGGATTCCGGTAACGGCTGCAACGCCAAGGGCTAAGTACTTCGCGCCATCTGATGCGGTTTCAAAGGAACCGATTGCAGCAAGAGCGACAATTGCAATAAGAACTAGAGCTGGGGCAACTTGTGCCTGAATGATTTGAAGACGTAGGTGGTTCCACTGCTTGATAAGTGACTTTTCGTCCATGAGCGTTTCCTCTCCAAGAAACTCTGTTATCCGTTTGGATACCCTAAAGGTTAGGCGCACGGAAGGAGAAGTGCGACCTGAAAAATCCATGTGAATTTTGGTTCTAGCGCGCATAGCCCAGCACGCTGGTTTACCCTTTCGCTATGAAAATTTATGCGATCGCCACTGGCGCAACCGTTGCTCTGGCTCTAGTTGTTGCCCCATCTGCCTCTGCCGCTGCTAAAGAAGGTGCGGCATGCAAGAAGGCGGGACAGTCTTCGACAGTATCTGGTCGCAAATTTACTTGTGTGAAAAAGGGAAGTAAGTTGGTTTGGAATAAAGGTGTGGTGGTTAAGAGCGCACCAACTGCATCGGCAACTGCTGCTGCGAGTGCGGCACCTGCAGCACCGGCGATGAGTGCAACTCCAATGGCATCAAAATCTGCAGAGCCAAGTAAATCTGCAGCTCCAGCTTCAACGGGTTACACAATGGAGCGCGTCAAAGCTAACGGCACATCTTCTAGTTGTTGGACTGTCATTAATGGATATGTCTACGATTTAACGAAATGGATTGGTTCTCATCCAGGCGGATCAGGTGCGATTACATCTTTATGTGGCACAGATGGAACTTCAGAGTTTCTTGCTATGCACCGTGGACAAGGAAAGCCTGAAGCGCGCTTAAGTGGTTATGCGCTTGGCAAACTAGAAAAGTAAGTTACGAGCGAATAAAAGCGGCAACTTCAGAATTGCTCTTCATTTCGGCAAGTTCTTCAGGCGTTGGCAGAGTTGGGCGATCACGATCTACTTTGACCATACATAGGAAGCCAAGCACTTCGTTTTCAGCGGCGCGGAATTGGTGCCACGCCCATGATGGAACGTAGACCAAGTCATGAATTGCTAGAGGTAGAACTTCATCGCCAACTAAACAAGAGCCCTTACCTTTAATCGGAATCACTAGGTGGGTGTGCTCGTGCTTTTCGAGAGTGGTGTGGCCGCCGGCATCTACTTCGAAGTAGCGAACTTCCATACCTTCTTGATGTTCTTCACCAAATAAGACGCGGCGGGTTACATCTTTAAATGTGGCATCGCCATCTTCATCTTTGTAGACGAGCTCTTCAACGTTGCGCCAGCGATGAGGTTCATCTTGGGTAACGTGGAATTTGCTCGTGCTCATTCGGCGATTATAGCCGCGATACGGAATTGGTGTTTAATTGGTTTATGAGCGAACACAAGTGGGGCTTTAAAACTAAGGCTCTGCACGCTGGCACGCAGCCAGATCCACAAACTGGTGCGCGCGCACTTCCGATTTACCAATCATCAGCATTTGTCTTTGAAAATACCGAAGATGCCGGAAATTTATTTGCGCTACAGAAGTACGGCAATATCTATAGCCGAATTGGTAACCCAACAGTTTCAGCCTTTGAAGAAAAGATTGCAGCACTTGAAGGCGGCATCGGGGCCGTTGCAACATCTAGCGGACAAGCAGCGCAGTTCTTAACTTTCGCAGCTCTTGTCGGTACAGGCGATCACGTAGTTGCATCATCTGCTTTATATGGCGGCACGTTGACTCAGTTAGATGTCACCTTGCGCCGCTTCGGTGTGGATACAACTTTCGTAAAGTCGGATAAGGCTGAAGATTTTGCCGCGGCGATCACTGATAAAACCAAGTTTCTTTATGCCGAGATGGTGTCCAACCCAGCATCACAAGTTGGCGATATTGAAGCACTGGCAAAGGTGGCACACGATGCTGGCCTGCCTTTAGTTATCGATTCAACTGTTGCCACACCATATTTAGTGCGCCCAATCGAATTTGGTGCTGACATTGTTCTTCACTCAGCAACCAAGTTCTTAGGTGGACACGGCACAACACTGGGCGGTGTAATCGTTGAATCCGGCAAATTTAATTGGGGTAACGGCAAGTTCCCTATGATGACCGAGCCAGTTCCTTCATACGGTGGAGTCTCTTGGTGGGAGAACTTCGGTGAGTTTGGATTCTTAACCAAGGTTCGCGTTGAACAACTGCGCGATATCGGAGCATCGCTAAGTGCGATGTCAGCTTTCTTATTGGTGCAAGGCGTTGAAACGCTGCCACAACGTATGCGCGATCACGTCATCAATGCCAAAGCCGTCTCGGAATGGTTAGAAAGTGATTCACGTATTGCCTGGGTCAAGTACTCAGGACTTGCTAGCCATCCACATTATGCGCGCGCTAAGAAGTACATGCCAGAAGGTCCTGGTTCAGTATTTTCATTTGGCGTTAAGGCATCAGGTGATTTATCTGGACGCCAAACAGGTGAGAAATTTATTAACTCGGTGCAGTTAGCGAGCCACTTAGCCAATATCGGAGATGTGCGCACGCTAGTGATTCACCCAGCAAGCACCACGCACCGCCAGTTAACTGATGATCAGTTGATTGAGGCCGGAGTTCCACAAGACTTGGTTCGCATAAGCGTAGGCTTGGAAGATATTGAAGATATCTTGTGGGATCTAGATCAGGCTTTAACAACTGCAACAGGTAAGGCTCGCTAATGGCATTTACTGAACCAAACGCGATGGAGCGTTTGAAGTACATGCAGGATGCCAAGACCGTTGCGATCGTTGGAGCATCAGATAACCCATCGCGCGCTAGTTACTTTGTTGCAACTTATTTGTTGTCGGCTGCGCACTTTAAGTTGTTCTTTGTAAACCCAAAGCTCGATGAGATCTTAGGCCAGAAGGTTTATAAGTCACTTGCTGATATTCCAGAGCCAGTGGACATTGTCGATGTTTTCAGAAAGGCATCAGATATCCCAGGCGTGCTAGATGAGGCGATCGCAATTAAAGCTAAGACTTTCTGGATGCAGCTCGGAATTAGCGATGATGTATCTGCCGAACGAGGCGTGGCAGCAGGTTTAAATGTTGTTCAAGATAAGTGCATCAAGATCGAGCACGCGCGCTTTGCTGGCGGACTTAACCTGGCGGGTTTTAATACCGGGGTTATCTCTTCCAAACGCAATAAATCTATTTAGTTAAAGTTAATTTAAATAGTTCCTGCATCTAAACCTTTTAGAACTTCTTTGGCGCGCACCTTTAACTCAGGTAGATCAGATAAGCGATTAAGACCGAAGATCTGCTGGCTCATGCGGTGGTTCTTCTTAAAGGTTTCAGAGTGACGATCTAGGAAATCCCAATACAAAGTAGTAAATGGACAAGCGGTATCGCCGGTGCGCAATTTGGGGTTGTAGGCACAGCCTTTGCAGTAATTAGACATGCGCGAGATATAAGCACCGCCTGCTGCATATGGCTTGGTCATCATCGCACCGCCATCTGCGTGAACGCCCATACCGATAACGTTTGGAACCATTACCCACTCGGTGGCATCGATAAAGACTTCGCGCATCCAATCAAGAAACTCTTGTGGGTTGGTGCCGGTGATTAGGGCTAAATTACTTAAGACCATTAAGCGCGGGATGTGGTGCACCCAAGCGCGATCTTGAATATCTGTGACGATTGTTTTTACGCAGTTCATCTGGGTTTTAGCGGGATCGCTAAAGAGAGGCAGGAGTTTCTTTGTTGCGTTCAGTTGATTGTTTTCGCGGTATTCAGGGCCTAAATACCAATACATACCATTTACATATTCGCGCCAGCCAATTACTTGGCGAATAAAACCTTCGGCAGATTCGATCGGCACTTCGCCGGTGTTGAACTTCTTTACTGCGGCATCGATAACCTCGCTGGCGTGAAGAAGTCCGTTGTTTAGGTAAGGGCTAAGTAGTGAATGATGCAGCGCCCAGTTATCCAGAGCCATCGCATCTTCGTATGGTCCAAATGTTGCGAAGTGATTTTCGATAAAGTTCTTTAGCTGAGCAAGTGCGCCTTTGCGGGTTGTCGCCCAAGTGGTGGTGGGAGTGAAGCCCAGTTCTTTACCAACCTCAAGATCAATCGCATCAGGTTTATGTTCTAAATACTTGGGCCAGGTGTAGTTCTTTGGGGGAGGCAGGCGGTTCTCTTTATCGAAGTTCCAAGCGCCTCCAGTTGGTTTGCCGTTCTCAATCAAGATATTTAAACGTGCACGTTGGGCGCGATAGAAAGTCTCCATCAGGTAGCTCTTCTGCGAATCCGCCCAGATAAAGAAGTGCTTGCGGGTGGTTAGGAAAAAGTCGTTTTCGACAAATTCTGCGCCAAACTCTTTGAGCTGTTCCATCTGGCGATGAGATGACGGTTCAGCGCAGATTAACTTGTGGGTCTTATATTTCTTCTTAACCTTGGTTAATCCATCAGTAGTTGTTGGGGCTTTCTCGTATTCAACGGTGAAACCTTCATCGCGCAGTGATTGTGCAAAGTGGCGAGCGGAGGAGATAAGAAAGTGCAGGCGTTGTGGGTGCCAATTGCGCCCCGTTGTCATACGCGCGCTTTCGACCATCACAATTACATCTTGCTTAGGGTCAGCGCTCTTTAGTGCGCCAAATTTGCGGTGCAGGTGATCAAAAGGAATATAGATCAGCTGCGACATGCGTAAAGAGTAATTGGATCAGCGTTTTTACGCGCCTTTTAGCTACTTCTTTTTAAAGCCTGTTGGGCACTTAGGTGGTGCGCCGGTTACCTTCTTTGAGGTCTTGCCTTTCACGCAAGTGATCGTTGATTTCTTTGGCGCAACTGTCTTGGTTGCTTGCACAGGCTGCTTTACTGCTTGCTCTGGCCCCTTAAAGCTAATAGCCAATTGTGGAGATGAGTAAGTAAAGCCGTAGGCGCGCAGGTTGATCCAATCGTTCTTCGAATCATATTTAGCGCTAACGGTTGCTATTTTTGTAGTTCCATCTTGGTAAGAGATTTCCACTTTGGCATAACCTGCAGCAATTGCAGGATCGATGCCCCACCAGTCGCGGGCGCGGTTGCCTTTAATCTTCAGCTCCATCCAGCCCTGGATCTCGTTACCGTATTCATCGAAGTGAGCGTTGCCAACTTTTACGACGATCTGCTGGTTTACGCGATCAAAGCGGAAATCACTTAGACACCACCAACCATTTGTTCCGAGGATTACATCATCGGGGCGAGTCTCACCTGTCTTATTACCTGCATCGTAATAAATCATATTTACTGCGATATTTCTTTTCGTAGTTTTTGCTCTCAATAAATTCTGATCGCAGACTTGATCGCCCAGTTGTGCAGACGGACTATTTTCAGGAAGTCCCTTTACGGTGATTATGTCGCCAGCAACGCTTACCTCTGGATCGCGCACATTAGAGAGCACCCATTTGATTTTCTTGGCGAATCCGCTGCTCTTTAATTTAAATTCAAAATAGTAGCCTTCAGGAAGCGAACTTAAATCTTGATTGTATCCAGTCGTGTTGATCTGCAAACTAGCGCTCATAAGGTGGACATATGAATGGATCAAATCCGTGCCATCGCTATTTGTTATTCCTGTGGGCAATTTCCAATGCGAAATAGGAACCATTTGATCTTTTACATAAGCAGAGTTCTCAACAGGTTCGCCTTGAGGGGTATTTGTAATCAACCAATATTGCACAGACTCACTCGGTTTGAAATCCTTCGGAACCTGATAGGTGAGGGCGCCAGCATCTGTTCCATCTGATTTATAAATGTTGATTCCTGCAATGCAATCGTTGGTGATCTGCCATTCATCGCGACATGGAATCCATTGGCCATAACGGATATCGGTTAGGCCGGTCTGCTTCCACCACTTTGGTTCAGGCGGCATCGGAAAAGGATCGGCGGCGCTTGCTGGGGTTAACGTGGTGACAGTCAAAAGTAAGGCGATTGCGATGCGAAGCGCTGAACGAGTTTTCATGGCTACTTCACCGTTTCTTTTGCCGCTTTTTATGCGCCTAGTGCGGTTGTCGGCGCGCTGGATTAGAGTCTAAATCTAGGTAGTCCTATGCCCGCCTGCAATAGCAGTCGGCGAAAAGGAGGCGAAGATGTTCGAACTATTGGCTCTTACGGCGGTTATCTATCTCTTTATCAATCGCAAGAAGAAGGTGCGCAAGCCGCGGGGGATCGATGCCGAACTCCGCGAACTGGTTGAGAGCACTTATTACTCCGATGCGATGGCCGCTGAGATCAAGGGTTATCTGCTTTCAGTTGTCGGCGATGACCGCGATGGCGCCGAGAAATTTTCCGATGCACGAATTGCGCAGGCGCAATCTATTTTAGATAAGGCCGGGCCTTCCGCTTTTTACTGGATGACTGAAATCGCAACGCAATTAGCGGTTTTATCTGCCGCCAAGATCAATGGCATCGGAACGAATGTAGAAAGTGAGATTGGTGCTGGCCCGGTAACGCCAGAAAGCGTTGTTCGCATCGTCGTTCAAGGTTAAGAAAATTACAGAAAGTAGTTTTAATTATTTGATTAAATTATTTGATTGCACTTGCAGAGAAAGAATTTTGATATATATTTAGTGGACCGCGCCGGTTCGCCAGAACCGACACGGCCGCCAGATGCGAATTAAAGATTGCTGAGATCCGGCCCGTCGTTATTTCGACGGGCGCTTCGCATTTCCACGTATCTAAATACGAGGTCGGCTAAGGCAACGACAAGCGTCACCCAATCGGTAGCTCTCATTTCATTTGCACTCCTTTCTCCATTCTCAGCCTTTGCTGAGTGAACAAATGGGTCGCTGGCGGCGCGCATCTGCGTGGAGTTAAGGATTAAGGCGTGCGAAAGGTATTGGTAACAAGCCGCCAAGATTCAGATTTCTCCTTGGCTGTGGATATATCTCAATCAGCCGCTCGGATTAGTTAATTAATTGGCCGCTGATTAGAATGCGCAGATGAAGCCAGAATCGGCCGGAAGTAAATTTAAGAAGGCGCTGCAGGAAGAGAAGCCACTGCAGATTGTTGGTGCAATAAATGCAAATCATGCGTTGCTGGCAAAGCGGGCTGGATACCGCGCCATTTACTTATCTGGTGGTGGGGTCGCCGCAGGTTCACTGGGTGTTCCAGATCTTGGAATAACAACTTTAGAAGATGTCTTAACTGATGTTCGTCGAATAACTGGAGTTTGTGATCTGCCCCTGTTGGTTGATGCCGATACAGGTTTTGGGCCATCGGCTTTTAATATCGGTCGCACTGTAAAAGATTTAATCAAAGCAGGCGCAGCTGCAATGCACATTGAAGATCAGGTGCAGGCAAAGCGTTGTGGCCATCGCCCGAATAAAGAGATTGTTAGCAAGGGCGAAATGGTTGATCGCATTAAGGCAGCCGTTGATGCGCGCACGGATGCAGATTTTGGAATCATGGCGCGCACAGATTCGATTGCGATTGAAGGAATCGATGCTGCGATCGAAAGATCACTTGCGTACATTGAAGCCGGCGCTGACTTTGTTTTCCCTGAGGCGATCCGTGACTTGGAAAGTTATAAGAAGTTTGCTGCAGCTGTCGGCAAGCCGATCTTGGCTAACATCACCGAATTTGGTTTAACCCCGCTCTTTACGCGCGATGAACTCGGTGCCAATGGGGTTGGAATGATCTTGTATCCGTTGTCAGCTTTCCGCGCGATGAACAAGGCGGCCGAGAACGTTTATGAGGCGATTCGCCGTGATGGAACCCAAGCCGGTGTCATCGATTCGATGCAGACCCGCGAAGAGTTGTACGAGCGAATTAATTATTATGAATTCGAAAAAGCGCTAGATCAATTCCAGAGCGAAAAGGATAAGTAATGTCGGCAAATATCACCCGTGTAAATCAGGAGTTTGATAAAGAGATCGTAGATATCGTCGATTACGTCTTTGATTACGAGATTACCTCTGATCTAGCTTATGAAACCGCATGGTCATGTTTAATGGATACCTTGGGTTGCGGCCTGGAATCACTCGAATACGAAGCTTGCACCAAGTTGCTGGGACCACTTGTTCCAGAACTTCAGGTTAAAGATGGTGTGCGCGTTCCGGGCACCGCTTATCGCTTAGATCCAGTGCAGGGCGCATTTAATATCGGCGCGCTTATCCGTTGGTTAGATTTCAATGACACCTGGCTTGCCGCCGAATGGGGACACCCATCAGATAACTTAAGCTCGATCTTGTCTGTCGCTGACTGGATTTCGCAGCATCCGCAATATGGAACCGGCCAAAGGCTCACGATGCGCGATGTCATGACTGCAATGATCAAAGCCCACGAAATTCAGGGCTGTATCGCGCTAGAAAATTCATTTAACAAAGTCGGTCTAGATCACGTGATCTTGGTAAAGATCGCATCTACTGCAGTTGTTTCGCAGATGCTTGGTTTAACTCGCGAGCAAGCGCTTAACGCGGTTTCACTTGCATGGATCGATGGCCATTCACTTCGCACATATCGCCACTACCCAAATGCGGGATCACGTAAATCATGGGCGGCCGGCGATGCAACTTCGCGCGCAGTGCGCCTTGCACTTATGGCCAAGTTAGGTGAGATGGGTTATCCATCTGCACTAACTGCCAAGAGCTGGGGTTTCTACGACACCTTATTCCGCGGCAATCACTTTAAATTCCAACGTCCATACGGTTCATATGTAATGGAGAACGTGCTGTTTAAGATTTCCTACCCTGCAGAGTTCCACTCACAAACAGCGGTAGAAGCCGCCTTTACGCTGCATAAGCAGATGGTTGCTGCAGGAAAGACCAGCGATGACATCGCCAAGATCAGCATCCGCACCCACGAAGCATGTATCCGAATCATCGATAAGAAGGGGCCGCTTAATAACCCTGCAGATCGCGATCACTGTATCCAGTACATGGTTGCGGTGCCGTTGATCTTTGGTCGTTTAACTGCCCGTGACTACGAAGATGTAATCGCGGATGATCCACGAGTTGATGCGCTGCGCGCGAAGATGCACCTGCGCGAAGATGAAAGCTTTACTGCAGATTACTTTGACCCCGCAAAGCGTTCGATCGCTAATGCAATGACCATCGAATTTAACGATGGAACAGTGCTTGGTGAAGAAGTCGTCGAATATCCAGTAGGCCATGCTCGTCGTCGCGCTGAGGGAATTCCGTTGCTAGTTGAGAAATTCAAGATCAACTTAAACCGCATCTTCGACGCCAATCAACAGAAGAAGATCTTGGACCTTTGCTTAGATCGCAAAGCGCTGGAGGCCACTGAAGTTAAGGACTTCATGGCGATGTTGGTCAAGGAATAAACCTTTGAAGAAATTGCGCGGCCTGCTTAAAGCCTCACACTTTGGGCCGACGCTAATTGTCACGAGCATTTCTTGGTTCTTTGCCGCGCATTACTGGTGGGAAGGACCCGCCTATGTAATCGCTTTTGGTGTATTTACCGGTCAATTGGTTGTCGGCTGGAGCAATGATCTATATGACTATAAAGATGATTTGATGCATAACCGGCAGAACAAACCACTTGTATCTGAACTTATCTCGCAAAGCTATTTAAAGCGCTGGTTAACTTTCATGGTGCCGTTCTCATTTGTGGCAAATTTGCTTGGCCCGCTTGGGTTTAAAGGCGGCTTGGTTTATATGTTTGGAATATCAATGGGAGTTGCCTACAACTTCTACTTTAAATTCAATGTCTTCTCATGGTTTCCATACGCGCTGGCTTTTGCGGCGCTACCTTCATGTATTGCGATATCAAAAGATGTAACTCCACCAGTATGGATGTGGCTTGGGGGAGCGTTGCTGGGATCTGCTGCACACTTTATAAATGTAATTAAAGATATGGATCAGGATCGCGCAAGTGGCATTGGTGGTGCGCCACAGCGAATCGGTAAGCGCAACTCAATAGTGGTTGCAGGGCTGTTGATCGCCCTAGGGCTTTCAACGCTAGTTGTATTTAACTAATTTAAATTAAAGTAATTAACTAGCGAACGCTGCGCATAACAGCGGTGACTTTGCCCAAGATCTCGCAATTATCGCCATTGATTGGCTCGAATGCGGGGTTGGCAGGAAGTAACCAGATGTGGCCGTTCTTGCGCTGGAAAGTCTTAACAGTTGCTTCGCCATCGATCATCGCGGCAACGATCTCGCCATTGTTGCAATCCTTCTGTTCGCGAATAACAACGTAATCACCATCGCAGATTGCGGCATCGATCATTGATTCACCGACAACTTGCAACATGTAGAGGTTGCCCTTGCCGACCAAAGTTTCAGGGAGTGCAAAAGTTGATTCAACGTTCTGTTCTGCGGTGATTGGGCCACCGGCTGCGATACGACCAACGAGTGGAACCTGCTTGGTGGCTTCGACTTCGAGTTCGGATTTCTCGCCAGGCATTAATACTTCAAGTACTCCGCCGCGAGTTGGGTGGGCGGTGATAAAACCCTTTTCCTGCAAGATCTCGAGCTGGTATTTGACGGAGGCAGGGGATGAAAGGCCGGCGGCCTTAGCGATCACACGCATTGACGGTGGGTAACCCTCGTCGTCCATGCTCGCCTTGATGACCTGGAGGATCTTGAGCTGGCGGGCGGTTAGCTTCTCCTCGTCGGAGGTGAAGTCTGGGAGCTCGGTTACTTTGCTGGATGCGGGTTTCTTAGCCATGGGCTAATCGTCCCACGCCTAGGAAAAAAAATCAAACATATGTTCGAAAATAACTTGCCGATGTCGGTGGCATGGGGTTTAATTGGCCTTGTTCGAACAACTGTTCGAATACCTTCCCCAAGGTAGTACCAGCAGGAGAAAACCATGAGCACAGTTTCTTTAAACGCAACAAGCGCGCAAACCCTTATAAATCAAGGGTTTCAAGGCTATTCAACCAATCCGTCCGGCTTTCGTTTAAATCGCCGTGGTCGCCTAGCCCGTACGTTCGTGGTTCTCTCACTCGCTGTGGTCCTAGCCAGCGTCTTTGGCTTCCAGGCCGGGGCCGGCACAACCGACACCGTTGGCGCCCCAACATCTTTTATTGAGATCACCGCAGCCCCTGGGGATACCCTCTGGTCGCTGGCTACCCGTATGGCAGATGGCGGAGATGTTCGCGCGCTCGTAGATGAGATCGCTTCCGTTAACTCGCTGGCAACGGCTGAGCTCCAGGCAGGCCAGAAGGTACGCATCCCGCTCGATTAGTTTTGAATTAGTTTTAAGAGATAGCCCCGACACGCCCTAGCAATGGTTAATGCGTACTCATCAGGAAAACTCTCAAGATTTGCTTTATAGTTCCCACTATATGTAGGGGTCGAAACGAAGAAAACTTCCATAAGTAGTGTTTTTAGGGTAGTTTCAGCGGTTCGCCAATACATCTAAATTTGGGAATATCTAGTATTTCGAAGGGAGACACGCCGAGATGATTTGCCCGTTCTGCAGCCACGATGATTCTCGAGTTGTTGACTCTCGTCCGGTCGAAGATGGCACTCAGATCCGCCGTCGCCGTGAATGCCCACAATGTGGCGAGCGCTTCTCAACTCAGGAAGTCGCTCTTCTCAACATTATTAAACGATCTGGTGCAACCGAGCCATTTGCTCGCGAAAAAGTTTTGGTTGGCGTACGTAAAGCCTGCCAAGGTCGCCCAGTCGGCGAAGATGATCTAGTCCTGTTGGCCCAGCGCGTTGAGGAAACCCTTCGCCGCACTGGCAAAGCAGAAATCGAAGCTCAAGAAGTGGGCTTGGCAATCCTTGCGCCACTTCGCGAACTCGATGAGGTGGCTTACCTGCGATATGCCTCGGTATACCGTAACTTTGCCTCCCTTGAAGATTTCGAAGGCGAGATCGCGTTACTGCGAGCGGTGCCTTCGAGCGCTATTTCCCACAGCGCAAACTCAGCAAGTGCAAATTCCTCAGTAAATGCAACAAAAGAACAAAGCGACGCCCCATCGTTAAAAACGAATCAAACAACAACGAGCAATCGTTAAAAGAGAAGACGGGAAAATAAAAATGTCAGATACGGTCATCAACCGACCAATCAAGATCAAAGCTCATAACACCGTAAAGGGTAAGGGCTTAACGATCGAACGTATTTATACAAATGAGGGAATTCATCCATACGATGAAGTTAAGTGGGAGCGTCGCGATGTTGTCCAGGCTAACTGGAAGACAGGCGAGACAGTATTCGAACAACTCGGTGTTGAATTTCCAGATTTTTGGTCAGTAAACGCATCAACAATCGTTACTACCAAATACTTCCGCGGGGCAGTGGGAGCAGAAAATCGCGAGTGGTCTCTAAAGCAGGTCATCGATCGCGTAGTTCTTACATATACAAAGGCCGGAAAAGAATTCGGTTACTTTGCAACAGATAAAGATGCAGAGATCTTCGAGCACGAGCTAACACATATGCTCTTGCACCAGATCTTCTCCTTTAACTCACCAGTTTGGTTTAACGTCGGAACAGCAGCACCTCAGCAAGTAAGCGCATGCTTCATTTTGTCGGTTGATGACACGATGGATAGCATCCTTAACTGGTACCGCGAAGAAGGAATGATCTTCAAAGGTGGATCAGGTGCAGGACTTAACTTGTCACGTATCCGTTCATCAAAGGAACTTCTAAAGTCCGGTGGAACAGCCTCTGGCCCAGTTTCATTTATGCGTGGTGCAGATGCATCTGCAGGAACAATCAAATCTGGTGGCGCAACCCGTCGCGCAGCCAAGATGGTTGTTCTAGATGTTGATCACCCAGATATCGAAGAATTCATCGAAACCAAGGTCAATGAAGAAGACAAGATTCGTGCACTACGCGATGCTGGCTTTGATATGGATTTGGGAGGCAAAGACATAATCTCTGTGCAATATCAGAACGCGAATAACTCAGTCCGCCTTTCAGATAAGTTCATGCAAGCGGTTGAAAACGGAGAGCAGTTTGGTTTAACAGCTCGCTCAACTGGCGAAGTTATCGACACAGTTGATGCGCGCGAACTCTTCACAAAGATTGCACAAGCTGCATGGGCATGTGCTGATCCTGGAGTTCAATTTGATGACACCATCAATGATTGGCACACAACTCCAGAGTCAGGTCGCATCAACGCGTCAAACCCTTGCTCTGAGTACATGTCACTAGATAACTCATCATGTAACTTGGCTTCACTTAACTTGATGAAGTTCCTAAAGGATGATGGATCATTTGATGCCAAGACATTTGGACGCGCATCTGACTTGATCATCACTGCAATGGATATCTCAATCTGTTTCGCAGATTTCCCAACTGAAGCGATCGGCGACACAACTCGCGCCTTCCGTCAGCTCGGAATCGGATACGCAAACCTTGGCGCACTTCTTATGGCTTCAGGTCTTGCCTACGATTCAGAGGGTGGACGCGCTCTTGCTGGTGCAATCACTTCACTTCTAACCGGAACAACATATAAGCGCTCAGCAGAACTTGCTGGCATTGTTGGTCCATATGCAGGCTTTGCACAAAATGCTAAGCCTCATGCCCGCGTAATGCGCAAGCATGCAGCAGCATCATCTGCAGCTAAGCAGCTTTCAACTCTAGATATCGATGTCTGGACTGAAGCAAATAAGGCATGGGATGCATGTCTATCAACTGGCGACAAGAACGGCTGGCGTAACGCACAGATCTCTGTGCTTGCACCAACCGGAACAATCGGCTTGATGATGGATTGCGATACAACTGGTATCGAACCTGACTTCTCATTGGTTAAGTTCAAGAAGCTCGTCGGTGGCGGCTCAATGCAGATCGTTAACCAGACAGTTCCAGCTGCGCTACGTAAGCTCGGTTACAACGAAGAGACAATCGAAGCGATTGTTGAATTCATTGCAGCCAATGGCCACGTAATCGATGCTCCAGGGCTAAAGACAGAGCACTACGAAGTATTTGACTGTGCACTAGGTGCGCGTTCAATTGCTCCAATGGGCCACGTACGCATGATGGCTGCTTGCCAGCCGTTCCTTTCAGGTGCGATTTCAAAGACAGTTAACCTCCCAGAGGATGCAACTGTTGAAGAAGTTGAAGAAGTTCACCTTGAAGCATGGCGTATGGGCATCAAGGCACTTGCTGTCTACCGCGATAACTGCAAGGTCGGTCAGCCACTTTCAGATGGCAAGGCTAAGAAGAAAGATGCACCTGTTGAAGCAGAAGCACTTGCTACTCCAGTTCGCAAGCGTCTTCCAAAGTCACGCCCATCAACTACAACATCATTCTCTGTTGGCGGCGCCGAGGGTTACATGACCTCAGGTGCATACGCTGATGGTGCACTTGGTGAAGTATTCCTAAAGCTTGGCAAGCAGGGTTCAACTCTTGCCGGTGTAATGGATGCATTCTCAATCGCAGTTTCAATCGGACTCCAGTACGGCGTTCCACTAGAAACATTCGTTGAGAAGTTCACAAACTTGCGCTTCGAGCCAGCAGGTATGACAGATGATTCAGATATCCGCATGGCGCAATCCATGATGGATTACATCTTCCGTCGCCTGGCACTTGATTACTTACCATTCGATCAGCGTTCAGCGATGGGTCTGTTTACAGCCTCAGAGCGTGCACGCGCACTTGAAACAGGCGAGTACACACAAGATGCAGCACCTGCGAGTGCTGATACCCCAAAAGCGGCTGTAGCTGCGGCGGCTCCTGTGGCTGCTCCAGCACCAAAAGCAGTTGAGGTAAAGATCGAACCAGCACCACTTGATCGAGCAATCGGTTCATCATCTGATCTCCTTGAATCAATGGGAATCAAATCAGATGCACCGCTCTGTATGACATGTGGCGTAAAGATGCGTATGTCAGGTGCATGTTTCGTATGCGAAGGCTGCGGAAATACATCTGGTTGCAGCTAATTCTTTAAACCAACCCCGTTAAAAAGCCCCGCTGATTAATTTCAGCGGGGCTTTTTTATTAAACAGTTCAATTCGCTAGATTTCTTCAAATGCAAGGGCTTGGCAAAGATAAGATATGTACTTCGCAAGTTTAGGAGAAGTAATTGCCACAAGCCCTGCCCCGCAAGTTGGTGCATCGCTTGGTGACCCTAAATGCAATGAGCTCCTTCTTAATGGGCTCAATCGGATTTTCAATTCAACTAATTAAGCGCGACTTTGAGTTAACCCGCGTAGTAGCCAGTTGGCACAACATCGGCTGGGCGGCAGCCTTGGTATTTATCTCATTTATATTGCTCGGTCATGGCCATCGCCGGCCTGCCCACCAAACTATTCGCTTTGGTTGGGCGCTATTAATTCTTGGTTCACTTGTCTATTGCCTTAGCCCAAATATTTATTTCTCAGTACCTGCAGTGATCCTTACTGCAACTGGTTCGGTTATCGCAGGCAACACAACGACGGCAATCTTGGGCGCGCATTCAAAGACGGCGCTGAAGAATATGTTCCGATCAACCGGAGTCGGTTTGTTTGCGGCATCCGTTTCTCCAACGGTAATTGGCATTACGACGCAGGCAGATATTCCTTGGCGCGCAACAGTTGCAACAACTGCTGTGCTTATTGGGCTAGTTGCCTTAAAGATCGTTCCTGAATTAGAAGCTCGTCCAGAGCCAGACCATGCCGATAGCAAGATCATCTGGAATAACACGATGATCGCAATTCTTCTCTTTGCTTTTATGACGATAACAATGGAAGTTTCACTATCGGCTTGGGCGCTAGATCTTTTAACTGAGCGTGGATCAGAGGTTAAATCTGCGGTTCTATTTGCAACCATCGCACCTTATTTCGTGGCGCTAACTCGCATCTATCTTTCAACTAAGAATGAACATAACCTGTATCGCATCTGGCGATTCTCATTTGTGGCGATCGGATCAGGTGTATTGCTCGTTATCTTTGCATCATCACCAACGCTTACCTTGGCAGGTTTGATTATTGCCGCTGCAGGTATTGGGCCATGTGCATCTATTGCTATCGCAAACGCATCTTCGACCGCGCAGGGTTCAGATCGCGGTATCGCCGCCTTTGTGATTGGTATGGGCATTTCAAATGGCACATCACCATGGATCATGGGATTTGTCAGCGAGAACTTTGGATTTGCCGCAGCCTACGGAGTCATCTTGCTTGCACTAATTGCTGCAACTTATTTCTTTGCAACTATAAACAAGAAAAATTAACGAGGAAGGCGAAGTCCTTGCATTCCGCCATCTACGCCAAGTGCGGTGCCCGTTGTAGATGCTTGTGCAGGATTTGCCAGAAAGACAATCGCGCTAGCAACTTCTACAGGTGAAACAAGACGCCCGATTGGTTGGCGCGCTTGCAAGGCGGCATATTCCTGATCAGGGTTATCTGCCTTAGAAAGTAAGTTTTTAATCCAAGGGGTATCTGATGTTCCAGGGTTAACGCAGTTAACGCGAACACCGTGAGCAATTCCATCGGTTGCCATAGCAAGAGTAAGTGCGTAGATCGCACCCTTGCTGGCACCGTAAACCGCGCGATTTGGAACGCCAGCTGTTGCAACTAGCGAACAAGTGTTAACGATTGCGGCATGTGAACTGGCCTTTAGGTATGGCATCGCTGCAGCGCTCATGCGCCCTGTGCCAAAAACATTTACATTGAAAACTCGTAGCCATTCTTCTTCGGTGGCTTGCTCGACGGTGCCGATAGCGCCGATGCCAGCGTTGTTGATCAGAATATCTAGCGTCTTGCTCTGGCTGGCGAATTCAACAAATGCTTTCTTAACGCTATCGGGGTTGGCGATATCGCATTCAATAAATGTTGCTAGCTGACCCATATCACCAGAGCGAAGATCAAAGCCGAATACCTTCGCACCTTGCTCAGTTAACTTACGGGCAACTTCTAAACCGATACCAGAGCCTGCGCCTGTAACAATGGCGGTTAAGCCTGCGAAATCTTTACTCACTACTTTGCTCCCGCGTTATAGGCTTTAACGTGGTTGGTGATCTCACCGATACCTTCAATGCCCGTCTTAAGAACATCGCCAGCCTTTAGATAAATCGGTGGCTTAAAGCCCATGCCTACACCGAATGGCGTTCCGGTATTGATGATGTCACCTGGGCAGAGCTCCATAAATTGGCTGATGTACCAAACGATGTGGTTGATTCCGTATAACAAGTCATCGGTATTGGAATCTTGTTTCATCTCATCGTTTACTGAACACCATAAGCGCAGGTTATGAGCGTTAATTGAATCTGCTGAAACGATTACTGGGCCGACTGGATTAAATGTGGGGAATGACTTGCCCTTAACCCATTGACCGGCGCGCTCCATCTGCCAGTGGCGCTCTGAAACATCCTGCGAGATTGAGTAACCCAAGATGTGCTCTGCAGAATCTTCAGGAGAGTTTAGATAAAGCGCGGACTTGCCAATAACAATTGCGAGTTCAACTTCGTAATCTGTGGCCGCGCTATTTGGTGGAATAACAACATCATCATTTGGACCGGTAATCGAATCTGGAGCCTTCATAAAGATAACTGGCTCAGGTGGAGTATCGAACCCCGCCTCTTTGATATGCGCTAGGTAATTAAGACCTACGCAAATAATCTTGGTTGGCTTATTGATAACTGCGCCGTAGCGAAGACCGGCAAGCGGTGTGCGGGGAAGTGAATTCAGATCAGCGTTGGCAACGCGTAGATAACCACCGGCTTCTAAATTTTCGCGATCCCAGTCGCTGACAAGTGAATCAACATAGATTGCGTTATCACCATCGATAACTGCTGGGCGTTCTGATCCGCGTTCACCAATTCGTGCGATTTTCATTATTCCTCCAGGTCTTACACAACCTTATATGAGCAAGTAAGGCTTGGTCACGGGTGGTGTCACTGATTTTCGCTACTGTGGCCCAGTGAGGATTGAACTACAAATATGAGTGATCTATCGGCGAAAGTGCGTTCGGCCCTGGATGCCGCAGTCGCCGCCATTGGGGGATCACCACGTGAAGGCCAGATCGAAATGGCTGAAGCGGTGGCAAATGCGCTCACCGATCGCCACCATTTAATGGTGCAGGCCGGCACTGGTACCGGAAAATCACTGGCTTATTTAGTTCCAGCACTTGTCCATGGCCGCAAAGTTTTGATTGCAACGGCAACTCTTGCGCTGCAACGGCAGTTAGTGGAACGTGATTTACCTGCTGTTGTGCCAGCACTTGAAAAAGAGTTAGGCCGCGAGATTACTTATGGAATTTACAAAGGCGTCGGCAACTACGTTTGCTTACAGAAGATGAATACCGATGAACCAGATCCC
Organism: Candidatus Planktophila lacus; assembly: GCF_002288325.1. Classification (NCBI taxonomy): domain Bacteria; kingdom Bacillati; phylum Actinomycetota; class Actinomycetes; order Candidatus Nanopelagicales; family Candidatus Nanopelagicaceae; genus Candidatus Planktophila; species Candidatus Planktophila lacus. The sequence continues at coordinate 476,423 of NZ_CP016780.1, forward strand.
GATGGCGAAGTTTTGCTGGAGGTAAGTTACTTAGAAAAAGATGCCAAACGTTTACATGCCTGGGCAAAGACTCCAGGCGTTTCAGGTGATCGCGATGATGCACCTGATGTCGATCGCAGAGTCTGGGCGGCAAATTCACTTTCTGGACGCGAATGCGTTGGCGCCGATGTCTGTAATTACGGGCCACAATGTTTTGCAGCACTCGCTAAAGCGAAGGCACAGACCGCAGATGTTGTAGTCACCAACCACACCTTGCTTGCGATCGAAATCGTTGATTCACATCCGATCTTGCCCGAACGCGATGCGGTGATCTTGGATGAAGCCCACGAGTTTATGGATCGCACTACGCAGGCAGTGACCGAAGAGCTCACATCTGCGCGCGTGATTCGCGCAGCCGCGATGGCGCGCAAACATATGCCGGGCAAGTTAGCTGATGCGCTCACCAAAGCGGCCGATAATTTCCACGATGCGATGGCAGATTACGGAGATCAGATCCGCGGTGACTTTGCCGCGCAAGGTCGGCTTGAAGAAATTCCATCTTCACTTGAAGCACCTATCCGTAAAGTTAAAGATGCGGCAGCTGCGATCGTGCAGATCATCAACGCCGATGACGACATTATCGATTCTGATGCGATTGCAGAGCGCGCCCGTGTAAAAGGTGCGGTCTCTGAGATCAATACAACTTGTGGCAAATTGTTAAAGATGGGCAATACCCACGTGCTCTGGTATGAACCAACCTTTTCAACACTGCATTTAGCACCGCTTTCTGTCTCTGAAGTTCTCCGTTCAAACCTATTAACCAAGACTCCAGTGATTGCGACATCTGCAACGCTCACCGTTGGCAATGGCTTTGATGCGATGGCGCGCAGTATTGGTTTCGTCGTTGGTTCAGATGCAGACACTGAAAGTGAAGATGGCGATATTGATCCGGCAAATGTGCAGATGCTCGATGTTGGCTCACCATTTGATTTCGCCAATCAAGGCGTTCTATATATGCCAAAGCATCTACCTGAACCAGGTCGCGATGGACCAAGTCCTGAAGTCTTAACTGAACTCGGCGAGTTAATTGATGCAGCGGGTGGACGCACCTTGGCGCTATTTAGTTCATGGCGCGGTGTTGAAGCAGCCGATGCCCATCTGCGCAGCGTTTTAAAAGAGTTACCGATCACCATAATTACTCAGAAACGTGGAGATGCAGTTGGTCCGCTCGTTGAACGTTTTGCGAAAGATGAAACATCAATTCTGCTCGGCACGATGTCGCTCTGGCAGGGCGTTGATGTTCCAGGTTCATCTTGCATCTTGGTTGCAATTGATCGAATTCCATTTCCGCGTCCTGATGAACCGGTTATGTCAGCTCGTGCATCGTTGGCAGATGCCGCAGGTGGCAGTGGCTTTATGCAAGTATCACTACCGCGCGCAGCGCTACTGCTGGCGCAAGGCACTGGCCGCTTAATTCGCAGCGTTGATGATCGCGGGGTAGTGGCCATTTTAGATTCGCGAATTGTGACCAAACGCTACGGAAGTGTCCTACTTAACTCAATGCCGCCGCTGTGGCGCACCAGCGATCGGGCTGTGGTCATTGATTCACTGCGCAGGCTTTCGCAAACCATGAAATAATTTTTTTATGCCCAAGATTTCCACGCAAGATCTAGCCTCGCATCGCGATTGGCGCCGTATTCAATTGATTTCAGCGGCTACTCAGATCGCACTTGAGGAAAGCTCTGCCAGCATTTCAATCGCCGCAGTTGCAGCGCGCGCTGGGCTATCGCGAACTTCGGTCTATGAATACTTTTCTAGCAGCCAAGATCTCGTTGCTGATCTGTTAATTGAAGAGCTAAAGAACTTTGGCGAACTCTTGCGCAGCGCAATCGAAGATGAAAGCGATCCAATCGCAGCGCTAACAATCTGGATTGAAACATCTCTTAACTACGTAGGCGATGGACGACATCTGCTTGCCAAGTCACTTCACGCCACAACTTTGCCGCGCGAGCGAAACGCTGAAATAGGCGCCGCCCACCGTCAGATGCTCGCGCCACTTAGCAAAACTTTTGCTGCCCTTGGCATCACAGATACCGCACGCGCCTTAGCGCAGTTGCAAGCGATTACAGATGTAGCAACCCGCCGCATCGAATCAGGTGCCGCAACGGCGCAAGATGAGATCGCAGTTACAACCGATTTCTATATCGCCGGAATTAAAGCTTTAGCTAACTCTAATTCTTAGATCTTGCTTAAGGGCTAGCCACATTCCTTCTTTAGCTGGCGCTGTAGCAACGATGGTGCAGACCCCTCGCTTTTGAGACTCGATTAGATTTAACTCAACGCGACAGTTCTTACTCAAACTCTTGTAAGTAATTACCTCACCGAAATTGCTTTCAGCAGGCATCGCCTTTGGTTTACCCTTTTTGAGTTCCTTGGTGGCGCGCTCTACTTTCTGGGTGCCAGGTTCGAGGATAAATGGATAGTTTGCAGAACTTGCTGCGAACTTATCGTTGCCGGCAGTTCGGTGAGCAAGTGCGCACTGTCCAGCGCCCTTGAGTGCAGTTAGCGTTCCATTTACGTATGAACATTCTGGAGTCAATGAAGTTAACGTCACTGGCAGACCAGATTGCGCAGTTGCAACAATCTTTGCGCTCTGGCGATAGGCAAGTGCCATCGGAACATTTCGGGTTAGCGGCTTGGTATTTAAAGTAACGGTTACTACATCAGCCGGTAGCAAAGGCGCGGCAGCACCTTCGCGGAAGGTAATTGGAAGGAATAAATCTTCGCTGGTATCTGCAGTTGCAGAACGATCTAGGCGGAAGAAGATTCCGCAAGATGTTTTGGTGCAGTCAACAGCTACGCCGCGCCCGGTAATAGTTGAGGCAACTTTAAATGCGATTGGCCCTGTTGCACTTACTGAACCAACTTCACCTTTAGTGCTGATCCAGAGCTGTAATTCATCGCTGCAGGTTGCAGGACGAGCACCAGCGACTGGGGCGATGCATTGCTGCATATACATTCCGCCCTTGGTCGTAAATTTTGTAAAGCCGCCATTGACGGTGGCACCTGCTGGATCAAGATTTGTTAGCGGGCCGCTCTGGAAGACAAACGTCTCCGCGCTGGCACTCGGCGCCGTGAAGACAGGTATAGCCAGTGCTAATACTGAGATTAAGGTGATCATTTTCTTCATTTCTATTTCCTTTTCTTAAATGTGACTGGAATAAAAAGATCGCGCGATCTATCCCCTTCACGTAGATGATCTGATCTAACTGTTAAAGCGCATTTACTTTTGCGGCAATCGATCTTGCCGATTTTTTCCGAGACTCCAACGTTCTTGGTAAATCTGCCACCGGCGCGGAAAGGTTCTGCCAGATTGGCTGCATAGGGTGGTGCATTTGATGAGATCCAGTAAGAAGCATCGCCGATTCCGGATTTGTTAACGCCACCGCCACACGGAGTCGGAGCAGCACCCGATTTTGGCATTACGCAGTACGCAAGGTAGATACCGACAGTTTCATCAAAACCTTTACCAGTGATGACAATCTGCGCCTGACCATTTTTATCAACCGTTATATCTCGCGCTTGTGCGCTAATTGATTCGCCGAACTGGCCCTTAACCAATTGCGGTTTCTGCGCAGCGTTGCTCGGTGCCACACTAAGTGAGATCAGAAGCAGCGCAGATACGGCTGTTGTGAGAAAAGCCTTTGTGCGCATGAGAAAACCTTACTTTTATCTCGTTACCGTCTTATCCGACAACCCACCTATATCTGTCAGGTAAAAGGCTGAGATGATTTAAGGGTGCTAAAGAATGGTCGATACCGGCATCTGTCAGTGGCTCTGGCCACAGCGCTTTCTTTAACCGCATGTAGTTCCGGTGAAGTTGCTGTGCAAGAGATTAAAAGCGCTGCCGCGATAAGTATCGAAGATGGCGGTACTTCTTCAGCAACGCGCGTAATCGCACTTGCAAACGGATCTGCAGAAATTTTGGTTTCTTTAGGCTTAAAGCCAATCCTTATTGGACGAGATATCGCCAGCACTGAAGAAGTACTTTTAGATATTCCAATCGTTACCTCTGGCCATCAAGTTGTTGCGGAAAATATTTTGAATTTGAACCCAGACTTGGTTCTGATCGACGATGCAACTGGACCGCTCGCTGCAATTAAGACCCTGCGCGAAAATGGAATCAAGATTGTTCAGGTGCGCCAGGCCTGGACGCTCTCGGATATAAATCTAAAGATTGCCGATATTGCAGGGGCTGTTGGAGCAATTCCATCGGGGGCTGCCTTGAGCGAGAAGATCAACCAGTCACTTTCTGAAGTTAAGAAAGCAGATCGAAAAGCACGAATCGCCTTTCTCTATCTCCGCGGCGGAAACTCGATCTATCTCCTTGGAGGGAAAGGTTCAGGAGCAGATTCGCTAATCACGGCGATAAATTCCGTTGATGCCGGCGCAGAGTTTTCGAAAGATCCCTTTACGCCAGTTAGCGCCGAAGTTCTGGCTGAGTTAAACCCAGATGTAATTTTAGTTATGAGCAAAGGTCTGGCATCGGTTGGGGGAGTTGCAGGTTTAAAGGCACTTCCTGGAGTTGCCCAGACAACTGCTGGAAAGAAGGGGCGCATCCTTGCCGTTGATGATTCTCTTTTACTCTCCTTTGGCCCCCGCACACCAGATCTGATTCTTCAGATGGCAGCTTCTGTAGATGAGTTGATGAAATGAAGTTACGTTTCTCGCTAATTGTTATCGCGCTAAATATTGCGGTGGTGGCATCTCTATTGCTCGGTGCAACGCAGGTAGAAAACATCTGGCGTTATCTATTTAACCCCGGCTTTGACAGCGCAAGTACCAACCATTTAATTCTCTGGCAGATTCGAATTCCACGCATTCTGGTTGCGCTCTTAATTGGCGCAGCACTTGGCTTAGCCGGTGCGATCGCACAATCTGCGGCAAATAACCCGTTGGCAGACCCTGCAATCTTAGGAACATCAGCAGGTGCAAGCCTGGGCGTTGTAATTGGCGTTCTCTTAAACCTTGCTGAAGTTGGTTCAGTGTCGGCAGTTCTCTTTGCAACTATTGGAGCGCTGATTGCAACGGCGCTCACTTTTACTTGGGCTCGCTCAGTAGGTGCCTTGATCATTATCGGAATCGGTACCTCGGCGCTCTTTTCCGCAGTTGTTGGGCTACTAATTACCGCCACAAATAATCCAGAGATCCGTTCGATCTCATTCTGGTCGCTCGGTTCATTAGCGTTAGCGACATCAGAGAGCCTTTTGATTCTTACGCCAGTATTTCTGGTCTGCTTCTTCTTCGCCTTTAAAATCGCTCCACAGTTAGATCTACTCTCACTCGGTGATATCTCAGTACGTCACTTAGGACTTTCTGCGAAAGCGATTCGCTTGAAAGCATTCTTGATAATCGGTTCATTGGTTGCAGTCAGCGTGAGTACCGTGGGCTCAATCTCCTTCTTGGCGCTGGCCGCCCCACATATTGCGCGCATTCTCTTTGGTGGAAAGAACCGAATATTGACGATCGCATCTTCGCTAATCGGTGCGCTGATCTTGCTGGTCGGTGACACGATCGCACGCAGCGTTCTTCCCCCATACGAACTACCTATCGGCCTGATTACATCTTTATTGGGTGCACCAATTCTTATCCTGCTAGTGCGAAAGGCGGCGCTGACATGGAAATAATTGAGATCAAAGATCTAACGCTGCAGCGCAATAACCGCGAACTCTTCACGGGGTTAAGCGCCACTATTGCTAAAGGCTCAATTAGCGCAATTATCGGCCCTAATGGTTGCGGCAAGAGTTCGCTGCTCTTGGCTATCACCGGTGACCTAAAGCCAATTAGCGGTTCTATCTTTATCGCGGAAAAGAATTTGCAAGAGTTAAGCGATCTCGAACAATCGCACCTGCGCAGTTTGGCGCTGCAAGAGCGCACCTTCTGGCTACCGATGACTGTTCGCGAAGTACTAGCCTTGGGGCAGAGCGATGAGGCCATGAATCAAATTGAGAAGATAGCGGCCGACTTGGGGCTTACCGAATTGTTGGGGAACTTAGTGACTACGCTTTCTGTCGGACAGGTGCAGCGTGTTGAAATCGCCCGCACCTTGTTGCGCGACTGCCCGATCTACCTTTTTGACGAACCATTTGCGGCACAGGATCTGGCAAGTAAAGAGAAGTTAATTGAAATCTTTAAGCAACAGCGCAGCGCAGGAAAGACCGTCATTCTGGTCGCACATAGTGAAGTTGAAAAACTATCTTGGTGTGATCAGATAATCCAACTGGGCTCTTAAATCGCGCCAAGATTTTGCAAAGCTGGGGTGTAGCGGCAAGCGAGTTACATCATCAAATAAAACCCAACGCACTTCATGTGATTCATCATTTAACTCGTGCGCCACAAGTTCGCTCGTTGCCTCAGCGATAACGGTGTCATAAGACCAGTTACCGTGGTTATCGTTATGGGTTTGGCGCGGGGTTAACTGCTGTGGATCAATACCGGTCTCTTCTACCGCTTCGCGAATTGCGCCATCAATAACGCTCTCGTGTGAATCACGCGCACCGCCTGGGATTCCCCAAGTGTCTCCGTTATGAACCCAGGGTGCGCGGTGCTGTAACAAGATTGCGCCATCGCGATAGATAAGTAAACCTGCTGCGCCATGCAAGCCCCAATGTTTAGAGCCGCAACTGCACTCGACCCAACCATCTCCATCGCGCGCAGCCATGTTCCTACCTTTCCATATGAGCCGTTAACTATCCACATGGAGTAGGTGCGGGGCGTTTTTTATCAGTTGCAAGATCTATCTTCCCGCAGATGAAGCTCCCATTAATTCTGATTACAGCGTTGGTAATTTCTCTACAAACTCTCACTTCGCACGCAGCAGATTGCGTCAAAGCCTGTGTTGATGTCTATACCCAAGATGGGCAATTGGTTATTGAAGCGAGAAAGGGAAGTGGCCCAAGTTCGGGCAAGGTGACCAAACCCAAAGTTGTTAAGCCAAAGGTTGTTGCTAAGCCTAAAGTTGTAGCCAAACCTAAGCCGGTTGTAAAGCCTAAAGTTGCTGCACCGGTTAAGAAAGCACCAGCGAAACCTGTAAAGAAACCAGTTAAAAAAGCGGCACCGAAAGTAGTCGCAGCAACTTCACTCAGTGATCGCTTAAGTAAATCACTTCCCACCGGCGGCATTTCATATCAGCCAAATTTCAAACCGCTAATTCACACTCCGGTCTATTTCTGGAATGACTTGCCATCGGTCTTCCGCACCCAAGTTAATTTAATTGGCGAAACCATCGATGTGGTTCTGCGCCCTTCATATTTGTGGTCCTTCGGTGATGGTTCATTTCTTGCGACAACCGATCCAGGTGGTCCATTTCCCGAAGGCAAGATCACACATATTTATTCACAGCCCGGCATTTATCCGGTGCTTTTAACAACAACTTGGAGCGGCAGTTTTTCTCACAATGCCGTAGAACGCGCCATTACTGGCCAGATCAAAAAAGTTTCAGCGCTGACCATCACCGTGGTGGCAGCTCCAACCCGCTTTATGAATTGAGAGAGATGACTACGCTTACATCACCACATGACCTACTTGCCGCAATTCCCTTTCTAATTGGTTACCACCCTGAAGATTCATTGGTTGTAGTTTCAATTAAAGATAACACCGTTGGAATGGCGATGCGGATTGATTATCCAGTTGATATTCCCGAAGGTGCTTACGACTTATTGGCTTCACATCTACAGCGAGATTTGGCAACTGGGGCGCTGTTAGTTGCTTATGTTCCAAGCGATCGCAGCGATGGGGAAGTTGTTCTTGCCGATACAAGGGCGGCGTTAACCCGAATTAGTATTGCTACTGATGAATCTCTGCTTATCCAAGGCGGGCGTTATCGCTCTGTTCTATGTCAGGATCAAGGTTGTTGCCCTGCTGAAGGAAACTTAATTCCCGAGATCGATGGTTCGCGTATTGCCGTTGAACATGTTGTTGCAGGTCGTGCGATGCCCTTTGCCAATCTGCAAGCACTCACCGATTCAATTTCATCGTTGCCGGTAGCAACCGAGGCTAAATGGTGCGAATTAGTGGACAGTTTTCTAATTCCCAAAGCTATGGATAACTTGCCGAAGTTACAACGCGATGGCGCAACTGCGGTAATTGATTTAGCAGGTGAATTTGCCAGTGGACGCATTGGCCAAGATCTCGAACTAACCGCGCGGGTTATCGGTCGGTTAAGCGATATCCAGGTGCGCGATTTTGCACTTGGCAGCCATGATGAAGAGAACGTTGATACCTACTTTCAGATGTGGCGCCACTTAATGCGGATCGCACCAAAGGGATATGTGGCACCGATTGCATCTCTGTGTGCCGCGCTGGCATATGAAAGCGGTGATGGCGCACTTGCCCACCGCGCGCTAGATCGCGCCCTCGAAGATGCCAATGGTTATTCCCTGGCGCTCTTATTGCGACGCGTCTTTACAGCAGGTTGGCCGCCGGCATCCTTTGCGGCGATGCGCAGAGAACTACATCCCAAAGTCTGCGCTGGAATTTTTGGTGAAGATCTACCGCCCGGATTCGGGCTTTAACAATTACTTTGTTGGAAAGAAGCTATCTAATTGAGCAAAGACTTTAGGGGATGCAGCAATTATCTTGCCGCCCAGGTGCAGTCCATTGTCAGCGATAAAGTCATTAACTCTTCCGCCTGCTTCAGAGACCAATAAAAGAGCAGCTAAGCAATCCCAAGAGTTGATGTGATATTCGATGTAACCAATGAGTGCGCCACTTGCCACATAACAAATACCAAGTGCTCCTGAACCATTTCGGTGGTACATGCCACCGTTTTCAAGCAGGCCTTTCATCATATGAATCAACTGCGCTGGGGAAGTGCGGTTGGAGTAACCAACGCTAACGATGCCATCGTTTAGAGTCTGGGCATCGCGCACTTGAATTCTCTTGCCGTTTAACGTTGCGCCTTTGCCTTTTTGGGCGATGAAGAATTCATTACCTGCAGGGCTATAAACCAAGCCGATTTCAATTTGAGATTGACTTACAAAGGCGATCGAAACACACCAACTAGTCATCCCCATCAAAAATGGCTGCGTGCCATCAATTGGATCAACTACCCAGATACCTTCTGCGCCTTCAATTCCAGTTGGCCCGGTTTCCTCACCAAAGAATGCATCATCTGGGAAACGTTCCTTGATAGCACTTTTGATCAAAACTTCAGTGTTGTAATCGGCTTCGCTAACAAAATCCTGCAGCCCTTTGCTCTTAACTTCTAGAGTTTCCAGCGATTTCCAATATGTCATGGCTAGATCACCGGCGCGAAGAATTAGCTCTTTGCCGAATTCAAAGCGCTGATCAATATCTACTTGCGAAAGGCTCATCTGGAGAGTCTAATACCCGTCTTTATTGCCATAACCAGGCAGCGCCGCGAACACCACTTGAATCTCCATGTTTTGAGCGAACAATTGGTGTGGCAAAGACTGGCGAAAATGTGTACTGACCAATTTTTCCTGGAAGATCGCGATACAACTCATCGATATTGCTCATTCCGCCACCCATGACAAAAACATCTGGATCCAATGTATTTACAACTACTGAAAGTCCGCGTCCAACGCGGTCAATCCAACTTTCATAATTTGCGATAGCAATTGTCTCTCCACCGCGTGCACGTTCCATAATCTCTGAAGGCTTTAGATCTGCGCCACCGCGCCTTTGATAATCTCTGGAGAAGCTATATCCCGAGATCCAAGTTTCCATACATCCCTTTTTGCCACAGTAACAATCTTCTCCAGGAAGTTCATCGGCGGTAGCAAATGGCAGCGGGTTATGTCCCCAATCACCAGCGCTGTTATTAGGGCCGTGATGTGCGCGCATATTTACCGCAACACCTGCTCCTGCACCGCTAGCGATAATTACTCCGAAGACAACTGCGTAACCTGCACCGGCTCCATCACGGGCTTCAGATGATGCAAAACAATCGGCGTCGTTTACAACGCGAAGTGGTCGTCCAATTACTTTGTTCAAATCTGCTTCAACGGGCTGGCCGTTTATCCAGGTTGAACTTCCGCCTTTACCTAAACGACTAATTGGTTCAAGAGATCCCGGAATTCCAATTCCGATTGAACCGCGCTGACCGGTCTTCTCCTCGATCTCCACGATTAATTCGGCAATCGTCCTTAAGCAAGCCTGATAGTCACCGCGCGGAGTATCGCGCCTGATGCGCATTAGTTCGGTGCCATCGGGTTCTAGGGCAACGATTTCAATCTTGGTTCCGCCCCAGTCAACCCCGATCAACATAGTTCTAGAGTAAGTCAGATAGAGAATGCGCGAAAGACCCACGTGGTTTTTTGGGTTAGAATTTGGACAGGTCACGAGTTCTAATCGATAGCCCCGGCTGATTAGACGGCAACCCTCCACCGCGGTGGGGTGCTCCGGGTGACGACCAGGTTTGCATCACACGATGTGAGCAAGTGCGTGAAGGAATTAAATGTCGAACTCGATTACTACAGCAGTTACAGGTGCATGGCTGGAAAGCCATGATCCCGGCGATCGCAAATTTGTAAAGATCGGCTTTCTCTTACTTGAAAGCGGCGAGACGCTGCCCGATATCACGATTGCTTATCAAACTTGGGGCACGTTAAGCGCTGCAAAAGATAATGCGATTTTAATTAACCATGCGATGACTGGTTGGTCTGATGTAACTAGTTGGTGGCCAAATATGGTCGGCCCAGGTCTTCCTTTTGATACCGATAAATATTTCATCGTCTGCCCTAATGTGATTGGCGGATGTCAGGGAAGTACAGGTCCATCGAGTATTGCTCCTGATGGCAAACGTTACGGCTCACGTTTTCCAGTTGTGACAGTGCGTGATATGGCCGCGGCCGAACTTTTATTTAGCGATGCCATCGGCATAAAGAAATATCGTTTGGCTGTAGGTCCATCCCTTGGCGGAATGCGCTCGCTGGAATGGGCGATTGAATATCCAGACCGCGTCGGTGCTATTTGCACGATCGGTTCATCAGCAGTTGCAACCGGCGATCAGATCGGCGGATTCTCAGTGCAGATCCGCGCAATCAAGAGCGATCCAAATTTCAACGGCGGCGATTATTACGAGCAAGCAAGGGGCCCAATCGAAGGCTTGGGTATCGCCCGACGCATCGCGCATCTGACTTATCGCACCGAATCTGAGATGGATGTGCGCTTTGGTGGCCAGATGCAGGGCGATGACACCGGGCGCTATGCCGTTGAGTCATACCTTGATCATCAGGCGGTTAAATTGGCCAAGCGCTTTGATGCCAATACCTATATCTCGCTAACTTCAGCGATGGCATCCCATGATGTGGGCCGCGATCGCGGGGGAGTCGTGGCTGCGCTGGAATCGATCAAGATTCCGGTCGTTGTGGTCTCAATTGATACCGATCGCCTATTCCCACCTCGACTTCAGGTTGAGATTGCCGAGCTCGTTCCTAAGGCGCAACCGCTAATTACTATCTCATCGGACTTCGGACACGATGGCTTTTTGGTCGAATCTGAGTCAGTTGGCGCCGCAATCGGCCAAGCGCTGAGTATAATATAGCCATCGCTTCGAGCAGTTCGAAACAAAGGTTTCGAAGATAGTTCGAAAAACCAAAGGACAATTGTGGCTGTATTTAGTGCGCTCAAAAACAAGGCAAAGTCAGCAAAGGCAGCGAAAAATGCTCCTGCCAAGAAAGCTGTTGCTAAGAAAGCACCTGCAAAAAAGGTAGCCGCCAAGAAGGCACCTGTTAAGAAAGCGTCAGCGAAGAAGGTCGCAGCGAAGCCTGTTAAGAAGGCCGTCGTTAAGCCAGTTAAGCCAGTAAAGGTTGCGCTGAAGAAAGATTTATCTGCCAAAGAAGTTCAACAACTTGTAAATTTGAAGAACGACGTCGCTCGCCACAAAGAGATCGTCGAAACACTTGCTGCCAGCGGTATCGATAACTATCGCAAAGCGGTTAAGAAAGAATTTTTGGCGCTCGCCCAAGAAGCGCGCCACCTTGATGAAGTTATTGCAACTGACTCTGAGAAAGCACGCAAAGCAGGACTCGGAACATCTGCGCGAATTCTCTCTAAAGCCCAACTCGCACTAATTGCGCCACCTCCAGCACCTGTTGCTCCAAAGAGCGAAGGTAAAGCCGGCAAGGCTGCGGTGGTTCTAGATGATGAAGGTAACGAAATCGTCGTTGAAGAAATTGAACTTGAAGATGTCGAAACTCTTATCGCTGAAGTCGCTGAAATCATCGACACAGAAGCAGAAGATAAATCTAATCAGCCACGCGTTGTAAACCTGGCTGAAGAAGCATCTGGAAACGAAGAAAATGCCTTCACCCTAAAGGCCTCTGAAGAAGATGATGCACCTGCGCAGACAGTTATGACTGCTGGTGCAACCGCTGACCCAGTAAAGGATTACCTAAAGCAGATCGGCCGCGTAGCACTCCTTAACGCTGAGCTCGAAGTAGAGCTAGCAACGCGTATTGAAGCCGGCCTCTTTGCCGAAGAGAAGATTAAAGAAGATAAGAAGATGGAGAAGAAGTTCAAGCGCGAACTTGAATGGATCGTTGAAGATGGCAAACGCGCTAAGAACCACTTGCTTGAAGCAAACCTTCGTCTCGTTGTATCTCTTGCAAAGCGTTACACCGGTCGCGGCATGTTGTTCCTTGATCTAATTCAAGAAGGAAACCTCGGCCTTATCCGCGCAGTTGAAAAGTTCGACTACACAAAGGGTTACAAGTTCTCTACCTATGCAACTTGGTGGATCCGTCAGGCGATTACTCGCGCGATGGCAGACCAGGCTCGCACAATCCGTATTCCAGTTCACATGGTTGAAGTCATCAACAAGTTGGCTCGCGTTCAGCGCCAGATGTTGCAAGACCTCGGCCGCGAACCGACTCCAGAAGAGCTCGCTAAAGAACTTGATATGACACCTGAAAAGGTTGTTGAAGTTCAGAAGTACGGCCGCGAACCAATCTCACTTCACACACCACTTGGTGAAGAAGGCGATTCTGAGTTCGGAGATCTCATTGAAGACTCTGAAGCGGTTAAGCCTGAAGAATCTGTAACTTTCACAATCTTGCAAGAACAGTTGATGCAGGTCTTAGGTGGCCTCACCAACCGTGAAGCAGATGTAATCAAGGCTCGTTACGGACTTACAGATGGTCAGCCAAAGACCCTTGATGAGATCGGCAAGGTTCACGGGGTTACTCGCGAACGTATCCGCCAGATCGAATCAAAGACGATGTCGAAGTTGCGCCACCCATCACGTTCGCAATCACTTCGCGATTATCTAGATTAAAACTAGATTAAAAAGAAATCGAGTTCTAACGTGGATAAGCCAAAGGTTTTCATAAACCCCAAAAGTGGTTCTATCCGCATAACCGGTGAAGTTGAAATGGTCGATGCTGATGGCAACGTTCTAGAGACTTTAGAAAATCCAAAGTTCTGCGGATGTGGCCAATCAAAAGAAAAACCCTTCTGCGACGGATCGCACAAGGGTCTTCTTAATAAAGATTAATTAATTCTTAGATTCAACCAAGCGCTCTGACTCGTCTTGGATTGCAACTGCCACAGCCTTTAGCTTTTCAGCGTATTCCTTGCCGTGGTGTGCACAGAACATTAGTTCGCCACCTGTTGCGAGGGTTGCTCGCACATATGCCTGAGCGCCGCAACGATCGCAACGATCAAGTGCATTAAGAGGTGTGGATTCGAGGATTACTTGCTCGGTCATCGCGCTCTCCGTTCATTTAGGTGGGAAGTGGTACTTCTTATGGAACATCAAACCATGTCTCTTTATTCCCCGCAGGAAATAAATGGAGGAATATTGTTACTTTTGCGTTGCAATTCACAGACTTTTCCGATTTTTCGCCCGAAAGAAGGAAATTACCAATATTTGAGACTATTACGGCGCGTTAACGCAAGATCCTTGCAACTACGCCGATAACCTTTGCCTCCGTGGCCGCCAAGAATTCTAAAGATGCTGGAGATCAACTCGATCTCACTGCTCTAGGCGACGCCGAAGATTCTTATACCGCCAAAGACCTGGCAGTCCTTGAAGGCCTTGATGCGGTTCGTAAACGTCCGGGTATGTATATCGGTTCAACCGATTCACGCGGGCTCATGCACTGTCTCTGGGAAATTATCGATAACTCAGTAGATGAATCACTTGCAGGTCATTGCAAGAAGATTGAAATTAATTTAGAAGCTGATGGATCTATCGAAGTCCATGATGATGGTCGCGGTATTCCAGTTGATAAAGAACCAAAGACTGGATTAACTGGAGTTGAAGTTGTACTTACAAAGTTGCACGCAGGCGGAAAGTTCGGTGGCGGTTCTTATGCTGCATCAGGTGGTCTGCACGGCGTTGGTGCATCAGTTGTAAACGCACTTGCCGAACGTCTTGATGCAGAAGTAGATCGCAATGGCAAAATTTACTGGATGTCATTTAAGCGCGGCGTTGCCGGCATCTTCGATGGCGAAGGTCCAAAGGCAGAGTTCACACCACAATCTGGACTTCGCACAATTGGAAAAGTTTCTGCAAAAGTTACAGGTACCCGTATTAAGTGGTGGGCAGATCGTCAGATCTTCTTAAAGGAAGCATCCCTTGATATCGAAGAAATTTACGCTCGCGCACGTCAGACCTCATTCTTAGTTCCAGGCTTAACGCTGATCGTCAATGACAATCGCACCAAAGCCGTAACAACTCAAACTTTCTACCACAAGGGCGGTATCTCCGAGTTCTGCGAATTCTTACAACCAGATCAACCAGTAGGCGAAGTAATCCGCATCTACGGCACCGGCCATTATCAAGAGACTGTTCCAGTCCTTGACGATAAAGGCCACATGGTTTCAACTGAAGTAGAACGCGATATGGAAGTAGATATTGCGATGAAGTGGGGCGATGGCTTTGATGCCACCGTTCACTCCTTCGTAAACATTATTTCGACGCCAAAGGGTGGAACCCACGTTCAAGGTTTCGAGCGAGCGATCACCAAAGCATTTAACGAATCCCTTCGCAGCACTGGCACTCTGAAGAAGAACGAAGCCGATGTAATTAAAGATGACATCATGGAAGGCCTTACCGCTGTCATCACAGTGCGTATGTCTGAACCACAGTTCGAAGGACAGACCAAGGAAGTTCTCGGCACAGCGGCTGCAACACGAATCGTCTCTGCAGTAGTTGCCGACAAGATGAAAGAGTTCTTCAACACAACTCGTCGTATCGATAAGGCCAACGGCCGTTTGATTCTCGAGAAAGTTGCTGCTGCATCACGTACTCGTATTTCTGCACGTACTCACAAGGACCTGCAACGTCGTAAGAACGCCCTCGAATCATCTGCGCTTCCAACCAAGCTCTCTGATTGCCGCTCTGAAGATGTAACTCGTACCGAACTTCTGATCGTAGAAGGTGACTCAGCACTTGGTACCACCAAGGCAGCGCGTAACTCTGAATTCCAAGCAATCCTGCCAATTCGCGGCAAGATCCTTAACGTACAAAAGGCATCGCTTTCACAAATGCTAGATAACTCCGAATGCGCATCAATCATTCAGGTAATCGGCGCCGGTTCCGGTAAATCATTTGAACTAGCCGATGCGCGCTACGGCCGCATCATCTTGATGTCCGATGCGGACGTTGATGGTGCGCATATTCGCTGCTTGCTCTTAACTCTTCTCTATCGCTACATGAAGCCGATGATCGATGACGGTCGCGTCTTTGCAGCGATTCCACCACTTCACCGCATCGAGCTAATGGGTAGCGGCGGCAAAAAGGGTGAGTACATCTACACATACTCAGATGATGAGATGAAGAAGGTCACCGCAGATTTGAAGAAGTCCGGCAAGAAGTGGAAAGAACCTATTCAGCGCTATAAAGGCCTTGGTGAAATGGATGCTGATCAGCTCCGTGAGACCACTATGGACCCAGATGCTCGCACCCTACGCCGCATAACAATTTCTGATGCAGCAGCGGCAGAGGCGATGTTCGAACTTCTCATGGGTAACGATGTAGCCCCACGTAAAGAATTTATCTCAACGGCTGAAATCGATCGCGATCGGATCGACGCTTAACTTATTTAGCTTTAATCAGGTTTTAATCAATAGAAACTAGATCGAAGTACTCGTCTTTCCAAATATCTTCATCGCCATCAGGCAGCAAGATCACGCGCTCTGGCTTAAGGGCCTGAACAGCGCCTTCGTCGTGAGAGACCATGATTACTGCGCCTTGATATTCACCAAGAGCGCCCAAGATCTCTTCACGTGAAGCGGGATCTAAGTTGTTTGTTGGCTCATCTAGCAAAAGAACGTTTGCGGCAGATACAACAAGAGTTGCGAGTGCTAAACGAGTTCTTTCGCCACCAGATAAGACCTTCACTGGCTTATGAACATCATCGCCAACGAATAAGAATGAACCAAGAACGTTACGGGCTTCTGGTTCGCGCAAGTCATCCTTGGAAGACATCATGTTTTCCAGAATTGTGCGATCAAAGTCGAGCATTTCATGTTCCTGGGCGTAGTAACCAAGTTTTAAGCCATGGCCATGTTCAACTTTTCCAGTATCGGATTCGAGTTGATTGGCAAGGATCTTTAGAAGAGTAGTTTTTCCAGCACCGTTAAGTCCCAAGATAACAACGCGTGAGCCCTTATCGATAACACAGGAAACGTCGGTAAAGATTTCAAGTGATCCGTAGTTCTTAGAGAGCTCTTCACCGGATAGGGGAGTCTTTCCGCAAGGTGCTGGTGTTGGGAAGCGAAGTTTGGCGACCTTATCCTTAACGCGAACGTCATCGAGTGAGGAACGAAGTTTCTCAGCGCGACGTAACATGCCTTGAGCGGCAGTTGCCTTAGAAGCCTTAGCGCGCATCTTCTCGCCCTGCTTCTGCAAGATTTCAGCTTTCTTTTCGGCGTTGGCACGCTCTTTCTTGCGGCGATGTTCATCTTGCTCGCGCTGCAAGAGGTATTGCTTCCAGCCCAAGTTATAAACATCGATCACGTTACGGTTGCCATCGATATAGAAGACCTTATTTACAACTTGTTCGATCAAGTTAACATCGTGAGAGATGATGACAAGTCCGCCTGAATAAGTGCTGAGGTAGTTGCGAAGCCAGATGATTGAGTCAGCATCTAAGTGGTTCGTTGGCTCATCCAGAAGCAGAGTTTCTGCGCCCGAGAACAAGATACGTGCAAGTTCGATACGACGGCGCTGACCACCAGATAGTGTGTCTAGTTGATTGCCAAAGACTGCTTCAGATACGCCAAGTGAAGTTGCGATCGCTTCTGCTTCAGATGTTGCGGCATAACCACCGGCTGCTTGGAACTCGGCATCGACGCGTGAGTAACGCTCCATCGCCTTTTCGAGTGCTTCACCTTCAGTTGTTGCCATCTCTTCTTCAACTTGGGTCATACGCGCTGCGATCTGATCTAATCCGCGCGCCGATAAAATTCTTTCAATAACAGTGCCTTGATCTTCGCCAGTGCGGGGATCTTGAGGCAGATAACCGATTTTGCCGGTGCGTTGTACTGCGCCACCTGCGGGGAGTGTTTCACCAGCAAGTACCTTGGCGAGCGTAGATTTTCCTGCGCCATTGCGACCAACGAATCCGATGCGATCTCCGTGGTTGATGCGAACATTTACTCCTGAGACCAGAAGTCGCGCACCTGCGCGTAGTTCAAGAGCACTTGTAGAGATCATTTGACGAAGTCTCCCACAGGGGAGAAGTTAAACGAAATTAAGCAGCGCCAATTCGTGTGCGACGCGGGGTAGCGAATGATTTTCCGACTGCAGTTAGCTCGGTTGCAACCTGCGCCTTGATATTTTCTTCAGATTTTAGAAGAGCGCTAAGCGCGGCGATAGTTGTTTTGAGTTCTTTCTGTTCAGTCTCAAGTTCGAGTTTGCTCATCTTGGTCAAACGACGAAGCGGCATGTCGAGGATATAAGTTGCTTGTTCATCATTTAACTTAAAGTCCTTGATCAACTTCTCTTTGGCAGCGGCTGCATCATCGCTACCGCGAATAATCTTGATTACCTTATCGATATCAATGATCGCCTTAAGCAGACCATCGACCATTGATAGGCGACCTTCGGCCTTGGCTTTGCGATATTCAGAGCGACGACGTACAACTTCGATGCGGTGATCGATAAAGACTTGTAGCAATTCCTTAAGTCCAAGAGTTTGTGGGCGACCCTTAACCAAGGCAACAGCGTTAATGGCGAAGGCATCTTCCATCGGAGTTAACTTATAGAGCTGTTCTAGAACTGCCTCTGGTTCAAAGCCGTTCTTTAGCTCGATAACTACGTTGGTTCCGGTCTGGCCATCAGTTAGATCGATGATGTCTGAAATACCTTGAATCTTCTTCGCCTTAGCAAGATCTGCAATACGTTCAACAACTTTTTCAGGGCCGATGTTAAATGGAAGTTCCTTAATGGTGATACCCATCTTGCGAGAGGTAACTTTGCTGATTTCAACAGATGCGCGAACCTTAAATGAACCCTTACCGGTGGCATATGCCTCGCGTACGCCTTCGGCGCCAACGAGTTCTCCGCCAGTTGGAAAGTCTGGCCCAGGGATGTGCTTCATCAACTGATTAAGCGTCGCCTTAGGGTTATCAATTAAGAACTTAGTTGCAGCGATAACTTCACCTAGGTTATGTGGCGCCATATTTGTCGCCATACCAACTGCGATACCTGAACCGCCATTTACCAAAAGGTTTGGATACGCGGCAGGAAGAACAAGTGGCTCAAGCAATTGGCCGTCGTAGTTTGGACCAAAATCAACGGTGTCTTCATCGGCTTCAGCAACCATCGCCATTGCAGCGTTGGCTAGACGAGCTTCGGTGTAACGCATCGCTGCAGGGCCAGAGTCGAGTGAACCAAAGTTTCCGTGGCCGTCGATTAGTGGAACCTGCATTGAAAAAGATTGCGCCATACGAACAAGTGCATCGTAAATCGCTGAGTCACCGTGTGGGTGCAACTTACCCATTACTTCACCGACAACACGTGCGCTCTTCACATGGCCGCGCTCTGGACGAAGACCCATATCGGCCATCTGGTGCAAGATGCGGCGGTGAACTGGCTTTAAACCATCGCGCGCATCAGGAAGTGCTCGTGAGTAAATAACTGAGTATGCATATTCAAGAAATGATTCTGACATTTCAGATGAAACATCGATATCTACAATCTTGCCGGGATATTCACCGGGCTTTGGACCAACGACCTTCTTCGCCTTGGTCGATGCTGCGGCTTTCTTTGCTGTTGCCATGCGCGCATTCTGCCAAGATAACTAGCTAAATCGCGGTACCTACACGCGGTCTGCCGCCGACGATTGCAACACAACCTGCCGCTAACTCTCCACCTGCCTGTAAAGCAGCGGTTAAATCGTGGTTCATCGAATATGAGGCGATAAATCCGGCGGCAAAACTATCTCCAGCCCCTGTTGTATCAACAACGGTAGCTGCAACTGCAGGAAGGCTAATGGAATCAAAACCGCGTGCTTTGGCGATAGCGCCAGCAGAGCCGCGTTTAATTACGACAACCTGCGAGAAATCAAGCAGGTAATCAAGAGCGCGTTCAATATCAACTGAGCCAGTTAAGTAAATCGATTCTTCTTCATTTAGGAATAAAACATCCATCATTGAAAACCAGTTATGTAACTCTTTATCTGCAACATCTTTCATCGCACCAACAGATGCGGGATCAAAATAAATCGGTAGCCCATCTGCCTTGATCTTCTCAATCATCGCTAAAACACCATCACGGGCTAAGGGATTGAGAAGCGCGTAACCAGAGATGTAAACAGCTTGAAATGAACCCAGATCAGGTAGGTCTGTCACGGTTAGTCGTGAATTTGCACCTTTATCCGGAAACATAGTGCGCTCACCTGATGAGTCAACAAGAACTACAACAACGCCGGACGTTTCACCTGGAATTATTAGATCTCCATGGTTTACGCCTAAGGCATCGAATTCTGCAACGATCGCAGCACCTGCTGGATCATCTCCAACGTGGCTAACGATTGTGCTCCGTGCATCGGTACGAGTTAGCCAAGCGGCGACATTTCCTGCGGCTCCACCACTGCTGGTGCTGATGCGGCTTGCGGTATCGCTACCGAAATTAATTTTTTGGGGAGAAACGTTTATGCGGGCGATGACATCGAGCATTACATCGCCGATACACAGAACGTTAATTGTCATTTAAATACCTAAGAGTTAGTGCTGCTGCTTAGCAACGGCGATATCAGCGGCAAGTGCTGAGTTCGATTTAATAATTTCGATATTTACTGAAAGCGATTCGCCTTCGCTGGCGGTGTGGAAATGCTCGAGAAGGAAAGGAGTTACCGCCTTGCCGACAATCCCCGCTTTACGTGCACCGGCTAGTCCGCTCTTCAAAATCGCATCATGGCGCTTGCGATCCATCTCGTGCTTTACCGGATTTGCGACAACCAACGCGCTCTTATTGGTCTTTAGCGCCTCACGTGAGTGAATGATTTGTGCGATCTCGGTAGCGCTTTCCACGCGATGTTCGATTGTAAAACCAGAATCAGTTAGGTAGAAACCTGGAAAGGCCGTTGTCTTATATCCAACTACGCCAATGGCTAGTGTTTCTAAACGCTCTAACGTTGCTGCCACATCGAGAATCGATTTAACACCAGCACATACAACAGTGATATCTAATTGTGAAAGCGCCGTAAGGTCGGCAGACTCATCAAAAGTTTCATTGGCATCGCGGTGAACTCCGCCCAAACCACCAGTTGCAAAGACTCGGATTCCAGCAAGTGCGGCTAAATGTGCTGTTGCAGCAACTGTTGTCGCTGCGCTCTTCTTGCTCGCCGAGATAATGGCCAAGTCGCGACTAGATGCCTTAGCGATGTCATCGCGATTAGCAATTGCCTTTAATTGGTCATCGGTTAAGCCAATATGAACAACTCCATCGATTACCGCAATAGTTGCTGGAACTGCGCCATGATCACGGACGATATCTTCGACTTCACGCGCTACCTCTAAATTTTGTGGGCGCGGCAGACCATGACTGATGATCGTTGATTCGAGTGCAACTATTGGTTTTCCTTCAGCCAGCGCTGCAGCAACTTCGGGCGATGGAGTAAAAGGCATACGGTGGCTCATAAGCCCAACCTTACCCGTGAGAAGATACCTCCGTGCATCTCTCGCAAATCACTCCTTCGCTCTTTGCCAGCCTAGGTTTAGCCGATGCCAGTGATCAAATAAATTGTGGTGCTAGCCCCAACGGCCGCGAACTTCTCTTTCTTGTAGATGGCTTAGGCGCAGATGCAGTTGAAAAGTTTTCTAGCTATATCCCAACACTTTCCGCGCTGATTCGCCACGGCGCTGTGCGCACTTCGTTTCCTTCAACGACGGCGACAAGCCTGGCAACGCTAACTACAGGTGTTAATCCCGGAACCCACGGAATGTTGGGTTACACCGTGCAAGTTCCACGCAGTGGTGGTCGCATTCTTAACTCACTTAAATGGGATGAACGCGTTGATCCAACAATTTGGCAACCTGTCCCGACTTTATTCGAGCGCGCAACGGCTGCAGATATCAACGTTACCCATGTTGCGGCAAAGCGTTATGAAGATACTGGTTTCACGCGCGCAGTCTTTCGCGGTGCAAATTACCGCGGCGCCAATATCCACGAAGATTTAGTTACCGAAACTGTTGAGGCGTTAAAGAAGACGCCATCATTTGTTTATCTCTATGTAAATGAACTAGATGTTGCTGGCCATAGCGATGGAGTAGGTTCAGAGAAATGGTTGGCTGCTCTTGTTGCAATCGATCAGCTAGTTGCGAACTTACTGAAAAAACTTCCACGTAAAACCAGGCTTTGGTTAACTGCCGATCACGGCATGATCAATGTCGGAGAAAAGATAGTTATTGGCCAAGACAATGACTTAGCCACTGATATCGCAACGATTGCCGGCGAGCCTCGTGCGCGCCACCTTTATTTGGCAGATGGCGCTCCGCTTAGCGCACATAAAGAAGTGGCATCGCGCTGGGAAGAATATTTGGGGGAGAAGGCCACTATTTATTTACGCGATCAAGCGATCGCAGCAGGGCTCTTTGGTAGCGATGTCTCACTTGATGCATCAGATCGCATGGGTGATGTAATCGCAATCGCACATGGCGAAATGATCTTGATCGAAGCCGAACGCGAAAAACAAGAAGGCGCAATGGTTGGCCACCATGGCGGAGCAACAGATATTGAAAGCTTTGTACCGCTGCTAACTCATGTAACGAGTTAGTTTTCGGGGGTTGGTTCCTCGGTAGTTTTACGGCCAAACATAATTTCATCCCATGAAGGAACTTTGGCGCGTGCAGTAATTCCATCTTGGCTATCGCCAGGTGCAGGGGTCTCGCGAATTGAAACCAATCGTGGTGTTTCACGGCTTACTTCTGCTTCAAATTCTTCATCTGTCGGATCGTTATCTGGAAGATCATCAAGGATGGAAGAGATGCTGCGCACTGGTGCGCTATCGATACGAATTGGTTCGCGTGGTTCTGTGCGTTCTTCAATACGTGAAGGATGTGATGGCTCAGCATAAACCAAACCAGGTTCGATACGGCGTACAGGTGCTGCTTCACCGGTCATCCACGCCGCGTTGTCATCGAGCGGAGTAATTGAACGGCGATGGGTATCAAATGAGAACTGTGCAGATCCAACGCCATCGCGGTTTGGATAGTGGAGTTCGATTGTCCAACTGCCATCTTCTAAACGCCAGGTGTTCCAATCGATCGCATCGATATCTACGCCGCGTGGTGCAAGTTTTGAAATAACGATGTCGAGAAATGTTGGCGCATCTTTAGCGGTCTCTTTACCATCGCGACGTGGAGTCAGACCATGTACTTGATCGATAATAAATAAACGCTCTTGCAGAATTGGACCAGAAAAACGTTCGACTTTATCTACTGAAATATTTCCATCGCGTGCAATTACTTCCATAGTTTCGCCTGCGCGCAGACGACGTTGAATCTCTTTAACGCTCATCACTTCGTTCTCGTCGCCAACTGGGACTGAAGTCAAACGTGGTTGGTTTACCGTGGCGCGCAAAGTGTCGCTGATTCGCAAAGTGTGTTCATTTCCATCGTTGTCGGTGAGCGCTAGATGCACCCCATCTGGGGTCTTGCCGGTTAGGCGTAGCTCACTCATGTGGGCGAGAATACCCGCAGCGGGTGAGAAAGTCGGGCAGGGTGAGCCCCTGGCTGAGCGGGGGGAAGTAGCCGATTTACGCTCGGCGCCCCTTCTATGGCAAGATACGCAGTCTGCGCGACACTTTTAGTTGCGCTTGTAAACGCTTAAAAATAGATGAGGACCTTACGATGAATATTCTTGATGCCGTTGATGCGAAGTCACTTCGCCATGACGTCCCACAATTTCGCGCTGGAGACGAGTTAAAGATCCACGTCCGCGTTATCGAAGGTAGCAAGAGCCGTATCCAGGTCTTCCAAGGAATCGTTATCCGTCGCCAAGGTGATGGCGTTCGCGAAACTTTCACAATTCGTAAGGTCTCTTACGGCGTTGGAGTAGAACGTACCTTCCCAGTACACACACCAGTTATTGAAAAGATCGAACTCGTAAAGAAGGGCGATGTACGTCGCGCCAAGCTTTACTACCTCCGCGATCTTCGCGGTAAGGCTGCCAAGATTCGCGAAAAGCGCGATGGCATCGAAGGTTACGGCGATGGAATCCTTTCAACTCCTGAGAAGGAAGTAATCGTTGAGGCGCCTGCTGCCGTGGTTGAAGAAGTAGTTGTTGAGGCTCCAGTGGCGGAAGCAGTGGTTGAAGCTCCAGTTGCTGAAGCAGCAGTTGAAGAAGTTGTGGTTGCGGAAGATGCACCAGCAGCTGAAGACAAGCCTGCTAACTAAGTAACTCTTCTCTAATGCCACGCAAGGGCTCGCTATTACGCGAGTTACCTATTCTGGTTGTTGTCGCGCTCGCAGTTTCGCTCGTCATCAAATCATTTCTAGTTCAGTTCTTCTATATCCCTTCTGGGTCGATGGAGAACACCCTTCAGATCAATGATCGCGTTGCGGTAAATAAAGTCCCTTTCATTAGCAAGTCAATCAATCGCGGAGATGTAGTTGTCTTTCGCGATCCAGATAACTGGCTACCTGAGCCATACAGCGCAGATGGAAATAAATACATAGCCAAGATTAAAGAAGGCTTTGTTGCCGTTGGCGTTCTACCAAATCCAGCAAAGCAATATCTGGTTAAGCGAGTAATTGGCGTTGCCGGCGATAAAGTCGAATGCTGTGCCAAGAATAAGAAATTAATGATCAACGGCGTTGAAATTGATGAGCCATATATCTTCGCGGGAAATACACCTAGCGATACTAAATTTAATGTCACCGTACCTGAAGGCAAGATCTGGGTAATGGGAGATCACCGTGGCGCCAGCGCTGATTCACGTTTCCATCAAGACGATATAAATCAAGGAATGGTGCCAACTTCTAAGGTAACCGGGCGCGTTATCGGAATTATCTGGCCAATTAAGAATTTTGGATTAGTTGGCTCTTACTCTTCGCTTAAGTAGCTAGTTGCTTTAAATGGTGAAGGTAATTGAATCGCTGCTAATTGAAGCAGGTATCACGCCACTTGCCGGAGTAGATGAAGCAGGACGCGGTGCATGCGCCGGACCCCTAGTAATTGCATCAGTAGTGCTCGCCGATCCCTTTGCACCAGAGTTAGCAAAAGTTCGTGATTCAAAAGATGTATCTGAATCAGAGCGAGAAAAGTTATTTGATCTCGTAACATCTACAGCGCTTTCTATTAGCGTGATAACTGTGCCAGCGGCCGAAGTTGATTCTCGCGGTGTGCACGCGGCAAACCTCGATGGCATGCGCCGTGCGGTGCAGGGCTTATCGGTCACACCTAACTACGTGCTTACAGATGGTTATGCCATTGAAGGTTTAGCGATTCCCAATGTGGCAGTTTGGAAAGGCGACCAAGTCGTTACATGCATTAGCGCTGCTTCAATTATCGCTAAAGTTACTCGTGACCGCATAATGCGCGAATTAGATACTGAATTCCCAAATTATGGCTTTGCCAAACATAAGGGCTATATCACCAAAGTCCACACCGAAGCGTTGCAAGAACACGGCCCGTGTATAGAACACCGCCGCTCTTTCGCAAATATTGCAGTGCTCCTTTAATTATTACCCACAAGCGCTTTCAGCTTTGGATTAACTGTCTGGACCTTTCTCTAACCTGCGCGCCATGGGCAAAGTAGGCGAGAAGAAGAACAATCAAAAGACTGGTGCATTTGGCGAACAAGTAACCGCTGATTACTTGATTGCACGTGGAGACGAGATTCTGGACCGCAATTGGCGAGTGCGCGAAGGCGAGATAGATCTGGTTTCGCTAAGTAGCGATGGCGTTTTTCACTTTATCGAAGTAAAGACTCGTTCATCACTTGCCTTTGGCCACCCCTTTGAGGCAATCAATCGCGATAAAGCCCATCGCATGCAACGTTTAGCACTTGCTTGGCTGGCTACCCATGGATGCTTAGGTTGCGAATACGCGATCGATGTTGTGGCTGTTCTTATTGCAGTCGATGGAACACATACCTTGGAATATCGAGGGGCGATCCTATGAGCCTTGGTCAAACGACTTGTGTTGCTCTGCATGGCCTCGACGGTGCGATTGTCACTGTTGAAGTAGATATCGCTGATGGCCTGCCGATGTATTCGCTACTTGGATTACCGGATGCGGCGCTTAACGAATCTCGCGATCGAGTACGTGCAGCGCTAATTAATTCAAATGAAGTCTGGCCCAACAAGAAAGTAACTGTCTCGCTATCGCCTGCTTGGTTACCAAAGAGCGGTTCGGGTTTTGATCTATCTATTGCGCTAGCGATTTTGATCGCTCATGGTGCGCTGCCGCAAGAACCACTCGAAGACGTTGTTATCTTGGGCGAGCTGGCACTTGATGGTCGTATCCGTTCGGTGCGCGGAGTACTGCCAGCGCTAATTGCGGCATATAAATCAGGGATCAAAAGGGCTCTTGTTTCGCCAGAAAATTATGGGGAAGCATCGCTCATGACACAGATGGAGATCTTAACTTTCCCAAACCTGGCACAAGTTCTACGTTTCTTGCGAACCGGAGAAATTACATCTGCGCCGCAACTTGATCTAGAACTTTCAGTAGAAGAAGTTCAACCTGATTTCTCCGATGTTGCAGGTCAAACACGTGCTCGATTTGCAGCAGAGGTAGCAGCAAGTGGGGGACACCATTTGCTCTTGATCGGTCCACCAGGTGCGGGTAAGACAATGATCGCAGCGCGGCTGCCAACTATCTTGCCCGCACTTGGTATTGATCAAGCACTTGAAGTAACAGCAGTTCATTCAATTGCGGGTTCTCTTGGAACTCGTTCGCCAATGTCTTTAGTTGCGCCAATAGTTTCGCCTCATCACAGCGCATCACGCGTTGCCATGGTTGGCGGTGGATCGCATGCGATAAAGCCAGGTGCTTGTTCGCTGGCACACCACGGAGTTCTCTTTATCGATGAAGCCCCCGAATGCGCAGTTGGAGTTTTAGATTCACTCCGCCAGCCGTTGGAATCCGGCACGATCACGATTGCACGTAGCGTTGGCAGCATTACCTTTCCCGCACAATTTCTCTTGGTGCTGGCTGCCAATCCTTGTCCATGCGGAAAGTTCTCCGGTAAAGGTCGGGCATGTATCTGTTCCTCACTTGCGGTGCGGCGCTATCTCGGAAAGCTATCTGGACCTTTGATGGACCGAATTGATATGCGCGTGCAAGTTGAACCAGTTAGCCGAACTGAAATGGCGCAGACCGAACTCGGTGAAAGTAGCGCAGTAATTCGCGATCGGGTAGTTGCCGCAAGAGCTACTGCAGAAGAGCGATTTGCGAACGAGAGTTGGAAGTTGAATTCGCAGATCCCATCTCGGGCACTGCGCACGACATATAAACCTGAACGCGCTGCCATGAATTTTCTCCACGACCAATTAGAGAAAGAGTTGCTCACTGCGCGCGGATTACACAAGATCATCCGCCTTTCGTGGACTCTGGCAGATCTTGCCGGCCACACAATTCCGAACCTTGCTGATGTGCAACGCGCTCACCAACTACGAGAGGGATCAGAGTTATGAGAGATACCCAGGCCCGGCTGGCACTCTTTGCCGCCATTGAAGGTGGACATGTTTTCTGGAGCCAAGAGATCGCAACTTATGGTTCTGATCATGTCTATAAGAAGTTAATAGAAGGAGGTTATGACGGAGTTAAATTCGGAAAGACGATAGACCGATTGCGCGCTCTTAAGGTAGACGAAATTGCCAAAAGCATTGAAAGCGCAGGTGCGATCTTCTTAACGCCAGAAATGGCGCAATGGCCCGAGCAATTAAATGAACTCGCTGCGCCACCAATCGGTTTAATTGTGAAAGGTGATATTGATGTATTGCAAGAACGAGGTCTCGCAATTGTCGGAACGCGCAATCCCACGCCTTATGGAATCCGTAATGCTGGAGATTTCGCTGCTGGCTTTGTAGATCGCGAATGGACGATTATCAGCGGTGGTGCATATGGGATTGATTCAGCAGCACATAAAGGTGCGCTTATTGCCGAAGGATCAACAGTTGCGGTGCTTGCTGCTGGAATAGATGTTGCATACCCGGCAGGAAATGCTCGGCTATTTGCTGAAATCTGCGAGAACGGTGCACTGGTCTCAGAAGTTATTCCTGGCGCCCATGCAATTCCGTCACGTTTTCTAACGCGCAATCGAATAATTGCCGCGCTTTCACAAGCAACCTTGGTAGTTGAAGCCGCCTTTCGTTCTGGCTCACTTCGAACCGCACGCGATGCCGCAGAGCTAATGCGTCCGGTAATGGCTATACCTGGGCCGATAAGTGCTCCAACATCTGAAGGCTGTCATCGCTTAATCGGCGAACGCGCCGCTGAGTTGGTTACATCTGTTGGAGATGCGATCGAGTTGATTTCTACCCTTTAAAAATTTGGTTTAGGCAATGCACGCGCTTAATGAGAGAATAAGCGCATGAGTGAATTCCGTTCGGGCTTTGTCGCAATTGTCGGCCGCCCTAACACCGGAAAATCAACTCTCATCAACGCACTTGTCGGTAGCAAGATCGCGATAACTTCACCGCATCCCAACACCACGCGCCATGCGATCCGTGGCATCGTAAACCAACCAACTTTTCAAGCAGTGCTGGTTGATACCCCAGGTATCCATAAGCCAAAGACTCTGCTCGGCCATCGCCTAAATGCAGTTGTCGGCGAGAGCATGGATTCAGTAGATATCGTTTTGATGTGCCTGCCAGCAGATGAAACTTCTGGGGGAGGAGATGTATTTCTTGCCCAAGAGATTGCTAAACACCCGCGCGCTAAGAAATTCGCACTAGTTACTAAGACAGATTTAATCTCTAAGGAGAAATTGGCCCTGCGTCTAGCCGGAATCAACGATCTCGCTAAGGGATTTACATGGGATGAGATCGTTCCGATCTCTGCAGCGATACATTCACAGATCGATTTATTAGCTGAGTTAATTGGTAAAAGCCTGCCGGTTGGCCCAGCCTTCTATCCCGAAGGAATGAAGAGCGATCAAGATCAGCAGCAGTTGATCTGCGAGTTAATTCGCGAAGCTGCCATGCGCGATGCCCGTGAAGAACTTCCACACTCGATTATGGTGACAATCGATGAGATGTCAGAGCGCGATGAAAAAGGCTCACGACCATTCTTTGATATTCACGCAACTATCCACGTGGAACGCGATTCACAGACCGGAATCATCTTGGGCCATAAAGGCGAGAGATTGAAAGATATTGGAATGCGTGCACGTGCAGATATCGAACGCGAACTTAACGCGCGAATCTTCTTAGGGCTACATGTAAAGGTATCTAAAGAATGGCAGCGCGATCCTAAGTTGCTGCAGCGTTTGGGATTTGGCGAAAACTAAGCGCTTGTTCTGCGGCTTGCTAAATATGAGCCGATCAAAACCAGAGGTAGTCCAACAATAATTCCAACGGTTAGCGGTTCATTTAAAATAATTACGCCAAGAACCACTGCAAAAGCGGTATTCATATAAGTAACCAGCGATGCGCGGGTAGGCCCGATCTCAGCCATCACTGTGAAGAAGACAGCAAATGCGATTCCGGTAGATAAGACTCCGAGTGCGATCAGCGAATAAATCGCCTCATTGCTTATTGCGTGATCTGGCCAGAAGAAGAGCGCTGGTGCATAAAAGACTGCAGTAATCACCATGGCGATACCGTTGATCGCAATGCCCGATCCATCAGGCATCTTGCGCGTAATGTAGATAACGGCAAAGGCGTAACCGATAGATGCGGCGATGACCATCAAGATTGATAGCGGATCAGATGAACCGGTGATGCTCTCAATACCGACAAGTAAGAAGACGCCGAGAAAACCGATAGCGATTCCGAACAAGCGCTTTGGTTGCCAGACAGATTTATCACCGTAGCGAGATGCAATTAGCGTCGAAAAGATAGGTACTGAGGAAACGAGCAAACCAGCTAGCCCAGATGAGATCTTCTGCTCTGCTGTTCCGATCAGAATCCACGGACCAACCATTTCAAAGAGGGCATAGACGGCTATGAAGCGCCAATGCTTAATCGCGGAAAAGAAAGTTTTGTCGTAGATCGCAATTGGAATCAGAACTAGCGCTCCGATAAATACACGACCGAAGACGACGATGGCGGGAGTGAATCCGTCTTGCGGATCAACTGCGACCTTAATAAATAAATACGGGATACCCCAAAGAAAGCCAGCCAAGATAAAGAGGATCAAATTACGGCGCGACATGAGTCGGGGTGCTCCAGTGCTAGAAAGTGTTTTTAATTAACGCAGCACGCTGCGATAGAGCGCAATAGTAGCCTGTGCAACGGCATCCCAGCCAAAGTGTGTTGTGGCGCGTTCGCGACCTGCGTTTCCATAACGCTTAAGTAGTTCTGGATCTGCCAATAAACGAGTAATCGCTTGCGATAAATCACGCTCAAATTTGGCGTGATCTTCGGTGTAATCAACTAATTCACCAGTTTTTTGATGATCGACAACTTCTGGAATGCCACCAACCCGCGATGCCAGAACCGCGGTTTGGCATCCCATCGCCTCTAAGTTAACGATTCCGAGTGGTTCATAAATTGAGGGACATAAGAAGAGTTCGGCTTGAGTTAATACAGCCGTTAACTCATCGTGCGGCAACATATCTTTGATCCACCAGATGTTGTTGCGAGTTTTCTGTAGTTCAGCAATTAGATCAGCAACTTCTGCGCCAATACCTGGTTCATCAGGGCTTCCGGCACAGAGCACCAAACCATATTCGGCAGGTACTGATTTCCAGGCGCGCAATAAATGGGCCAAACCTTTTTGTCTTGTTATGCGGCCAACAAATGTGGCGTAAGGACCAGTGATTCCATACTTTGCCAAAATAGATGGATCAGGATTTGGCGCAAACTTTGCAACGTCTACGCCATTGCGAATGGTGTGAACTTTACTTGGATCAACGCTTGGATAGGCGCTTAATACATCAGCGCGCATTCCATCGCTGACTGAGATAATTGCTGCCGCGCTTTCGTAAGCTGTCTTTTCCGCCCAAGAAGAAATCTGGTAACCACCACCGAGTTGTTCGGCTTTCCATGGGCGCAGGGGTTCAAGTGAATGCGCGCTAACAATGTGGGGGATTCCGTAAAGCAGTGATGCGGTATGTCCTGCCATATTTGCATACCAAGTGTGTGAATGTACGAGCTGCACGTTCTCAAGATTTGTTGCGATTGCCAGGTCTGTTGCGATCGCTTGAAGCGCAGGATTTGCAGTTGTGAAACCGCTGGGAACGTCATATCCAAAAGCGCCATCGCTGCGTTCTCCACCAAAGCAATGGACATCAACCTCAACACCGCTTATGGATCTAAGAGCCTGCGTCAATTGGAAGACATGGACACCGGCTCCGCCATAGACCTGAGGTGGCCATTCTTTGGTGACTATGCCGACTTTGAGATCGCTGTTCATACATCAGAGCCTAAACCAACTTGTCGCAATTTCTACTGTCGCGTTGGAAGTAACGCGAGTAGATTTAATCCATGAAGCGGAGAGAGCGACCACTAGGAATTGTCCTGGCAGGTGGCGAAGGCAAGCGTTTAATGCCGCTGACCGCAGATCGCGCTAAACCTGCAGTGCCATTCGGTGGCTCCTACCGATTAGTGGATTTTGTACTATCCAATTTAGTAAATGCCGAGATGCGCAAGATCGCTGTTCTGACTCAATACAAATCTCACTCTCTCGACCGCCACATAACAACTACTTGGCGCATGAGCACTTTGACTGGCAATTACATAACGCCAGTTCCTGCACAACAACGCCTTGGACCTCGTTGGTACACCGGCAGCGCAGATGCAATCTTGCAGAACTTCAATTTAATTCACGATGAAAATCCAAACCATGTTCTTGTCTTTGGTGCGGACCACGTCTATCGCATGGATCCAGACCAGATGTTTGAGGCGCATATCGAATCTGGTGCGGGTGTAACTATCGCCGCTATCCGTATGCCGCGCGCTGAAGCGCACGACTTTGGTGTAATTGAATTAGCTGACGATGGAATCTCAATTAAAGCATTCCACGAAAAGCCATCGGACCCACCTGCCATGCCAGGTCACCCTGATCTATGTTTAGTTTCAATGGGAAATTACATCTTCCGCCGCGATGTTATGGAAGAAGCGTTAATTCTGGATTCTGAAGATCTAGAAAGTCGCCATGATCTGGGCGGAAACATAATTCCGATGCTCACCGCCAATGGCAGTGCAAAGGTTTATGACTTTGCAAATAACGTAGTGCCGGGTGAAACTGAACGCGATAAAGGTTACTGGCGTGATGTGGGTTCAATCGATGCTTATTACGATGCTCATATGGATCTAGTCTCGATCCATCCAATTTTTAATCTCTACAACCGCGAATGGCCTCTGCTCACCAATCCACCATCACTTCCACCTGCAAAATTTAGCGAAGGTGGTATCGCTCAGGATTCAATCGTTGGTGCAGGTTCCATCATCGCTGGCGGCCATGTAAACCGCACTGTTATCTCTCATGATGTACATGTCGGAGCCGGCGCATTTGTAGATGGATCCGTGCTTATGCCATCGGTAAAGATCGGTGACAAGGCGGTTATCCGCAGTGCAATCTTGGATAAGAATGTAGTTGTTGAACCAGGTGCGCAGATCGGCGTTGATTTAGAGCGTGATCGTGCTCGATTTACCGTATCGGATGCCGGAATCGTAATTGTCGGTAAGGGCGTACGAGTTACCCCTTAGTTATTTTTTGGTTCGCTCTGCAATTTCTTGAGCTGCAAAATCAAGTGCCAGATGTGAAGAAGGCGTTGCTGCAACGTTTGCAAAGAAGCCGTGGATCATTCCCGGAAATTCCTTGTAGATAAATTCTGCGCCGTCGTTTTCTAACTTGGCACAGTAATTCTCAGAGTCACTTACCAATGGATCGTATTGCGCGGTGATCACTATTGATGGGGCAACTCCTGCAAGAGACTTTGCGCGTATCGGTGCCGCGTATGGATTGTTATCGTGTTGGTTTCCTTGTAGATACTGATCCCAGAACCATTGCATCGCTTGCGTTGTTAAGCCGTAATCCGTTGCCGCCTCGATATAGGACTTTGTTGTGAAATCGCGATCCAGGCAAGGATAAACAAGTAATTGATAAGTTAGCGCCACGTTTTCATCACGCGCCTTTAAGGCAACAGCGGCAGCGAGATTTCCGCCAGCGCTATCTCCGCCAACGCCAACGCGATTCGGATCAATACCAATCTCCTGGGCGTGCGCTTTAACCCAGAGAAGTCCTGCATAACAATCATCAAAGGGCGCCGGAAATGGATGCTCTGGCGCTTTCTGGTAATTAACGCTGATAATTACCGAACCACTTTGATTTGCTAAGCGGTGCAGCGCTGCATCATAGATATCTAGAAAATTTAATACCCAACCGCCGCCATGGAAGAAGACCATGGCAGGGGCGTTCTGATCTTGGTTTGGGCGATAGATCCGTATTGGCAGATCTGCAGTTGGGCCAGGAATAAAGCGATTTGTCACGGAGAGAATTGGTTCTGGAACGCCTGCAAATGCAACGCGGCCTTGCGTCATTTCGCGAATAACTGCAACAGGTGCTTCCCAAACCTGCGGTAGCCCTGCAGCTTTTTGCTCCGCTAATTGCTTAACAATCTCTGGGGCTAATGTCATGACTTTATTAACTCCAATTCTCAGTGCAATCGCGCAACGTGCGATATCGCTCAACTACATCTGGTGTTGCAGTCGCAGATACTTTTTCAATCTTTCCAAGATCCCAAATAGGTGCGCTATCTCCACCAAGTAAGGCCCAAGCTGCTTGGCGGGCTGCGCCATTTGCTACATATTCTCCCGCTGGCGGAACAAGGACTTCTCGACCGAATAACGCCGCCGCAATTTGCGAAACCGCAGGGTTTTTCGCAGCGCCGCCAATCAAGATAATCCGTTTTACATTTACGCCTAACTTCTCCAGCGCATCAACGGCATCAACTAAACCGCAGAGCATTCCTTCAACCATCGCGCGGGCGATATCTGCCGCATTTGAGTTATTTAGATTCATTCCGCCGAATACACCTGTTGCATGTGGTCGGTTAGGAGTTCGCTCACCTTCGAAGTAAGGAAGCAGTGAAAGTCCATTGGCACCTGGCTTGGCGGTCAAGGCAAGTGCTCCAACTTCATCATGTGTTTTTCCAAGGATGCGAGTTGCTGCATCCAAGATGCGTGCTGCATTTAAGGTGCAGACAAGTGGCAAGAAACGACCAGTTGCATCAGCAAAGCCGGCAACTTGGCCAGATGCATCATGGGTTGGTGTCTCAGAGACTGCAAAGGCGGTGCCACTCGTTCCGAGTGATACGACAACATCTCCGGCTTGGGCCTGAATACCAAGTGCAGCGGCTGCGTTATCGCCTGCGCCTGGTGCAATTGGAATTCCAGATGGAGTTGTTCCGCCAAATTGCGCTGGTGAAATTATCTTAGGTAGATGTATTTCGCGATCAGTGCGTAGCACCTTTGCCAAAATATCGCGGCGATATTGCGAAGTTGTTGGATCGAAGTAACCAGTGCCCGATGCTTCGCTGCGATCTGAGAAAAGTTTTCCGAAATCTAGAGCCTCACCTTTAGCGTGCTGTATTTGCCAAGATAACCAGTCGTGGGGGAGAGCAACGCCTGCAACCTTTGCCGCGTTATCTTTCTCAGAATCTGCCAGCCAACGTAATTTTGTGGCGGTAAATGATGCAACCAATACCGAACCAATTTGTTTGGCGGTTTCTGCATTGCCGCCGAGTTCTTTATTCAGCGCAGTTGCGGCATCTGCAGAGCGAGTGTCATTCCAAAGAAGTGCATCACGAATTACTTTGCCTTGCGCATCTAGTGCAACCATTCCATGTTGCTGTCCACCGATTGAGATTGCTTCCACGCCATCTAGGCCACCAGCTGCAGCAATAGCGGTATCTAAGGCGCTGACCCAGTGTTCAGGATTTACTTCAGTGCCATCAGGGTGAGTAGCGCGGCCTTCTCGGACTAACTCGCCGGTAACGCCATCGCGGATGACGACCTTGCAAGATTGAGTAGATGAATCCACGCCCGCGATGAGTTTTTGGTTAGCCATGGGTAGAGGTTAGACTGTGCCTGTCAACGTTGACCACTTATTCTCAAGTCTAAAATTCATTTTGGCTTAGATTTATAATTTTTTGAACTGGAGTTTTCATGCGTATTGGCGTCCTTACAGGTGGCGGAGATTGCCCTGGTCTTAATGCGGTTATCCGCGCAGTAGTTCGTAAAGGTGTAAAGGAATACGGCCACGAGTTTGTTGGCTTCCGTGATGGCTGGAAAGGCCCACTCGAGAACTACACAATGGAGCTCAACCTTGAGACAACCCGCGGCATCTTGCCTCGCGGCGGAACTATTCTCGGTTCATCTCGTACCAACCCATTTAAAATTGAAAATGGCGTAGAACGCATCAAGCAGAACCTCGCTGATCAAGGCATCGATGCACTTATCGCAATTGGTGGCGAAGATACTCTCGGCGTTGCCACAAAGTTAGATGCACTTGGCGTAAAGGTAATCGGCGTTCCAAAGACGATCGATAACGACCTTAACAACACCGATTACACATTTGGTTTCGACACATCTGTAAACATTGCAGTTGAAGCGATCGATCGCCTTCACACGACTGCTGAATCACATCACCGCGCACTTATCGTTGAAGTTATGGGCCGCCATGCTGGTTGGATCGCACTTCACTCAGGTATCGCAGGTGGAGCCGCTTGTATCTTGATCCCAGAAGTTAAATTCTCTGTAGATAAGGTCTGTGAATGGGTCGAGTCACGCTTTAAGAGCAGCTATGCACCAATCATCGTTATCGCTGAAGGTGCGATTCCTCAAGATGGCGACATGATCACTAAGGATTCAGAGCTCGATGCTTTCGGTCACGTAAAGCTTTCTGGAATTGGCGAATGGCTTGCTAAGCAGATCGAAACCAAGACCGGCAAAGAGGCACGTACATCTGTACTCGGCCACATCCAACGTGGTGGAACGCCAACTGCCTTTGACCGCGTTCTTGCTACACGTTTTGGTTTGCAGGCGATCACCGCTGCATCTGAAGGCGACTGGGGCAAGATGGTTGCACTTCACGGAACAGATATCGTCCGCGTTCCGCTTGCAACAGCGACTGAGAAGCTCAAAACTGTTCCAATCGAGCGTTACAAGGAGTCAGAGATCTTCTTCGGATAATTCTCACCCGAGAAACAATCTGAGCAAACTACTCTTTAACCATGATGAATTCACTAGATACCCTCTTCACCCCTGGACTCGTTGCGGCGCAACAACCGCAGTGGCCAGGTGGTGTTGATGGCGCTCCAGTGAAATCCGCAGTTGCCCAACTGAAATCTTTTCCACCGCTGGTTTTTGCCGGTGAGTGCGATGACCTAAAGGCGAAGATTGCTGAAGCAGCTGCAGGGCGCGCATTCTGGTTACAAGGCGGAGATTGCGCTGAGACATTTGCAGCCGCAACTGCAGATTCAATTCGCAATCGCATCAAGACTATTTTGCAGATGGCCGCTGTTTTGCAGTACTACTCAAGCCTGCCAGTTGTAAAAGTTGGTCGTATGGCGGGGCAGTTTGCAAAGCCGCGTTCAAATGATTTTGAAACCCGCGGAGATGTAACCCTTCCTGCCTACCGCGGAGATGCTGTCAACGATCTCGAGTTTAATGAAGCATCTCGTACGCCAGATCCAGATCGCATGGTTCGCGTTTACAACACATCTGCCGCAACTCTTAACTTAGTTCGCGCCTTTACCCAAGGCGGATTTGCAGATCTGCGCCAAGTTCACGAATGGAACAAGGGCTTTATCCGCGATTCATCTGTTGGCGATCGCTACGAACAAATGGCGCGCGAGATCGGTCGCGCACTTGACTTTATGAAATCAGCAGGCGTCGACCCTGATTCATTTAAATCTGTTGATTTCTACTCCAGCCACGAAGCGTTGATCATGGAGTACGAGAAGGCGTTGACGCGCATCGATTCACGCACTCAACTTCCTTACGATGTTTCAGCACACTTCTTATGGATCGGCGAACGCACGCGTCAACTAGATGGCGCACATATTGATTTTGCAGCCAAGGTACGCAACCCAATCGGTGTAAAGCTCGGACCTAAGTCAACGGTTGATGATGCACTTGCCTTGATCGATCGCCTTGATCCAAATCGCGAGCCAGGTCGACTCACATTCATTACTCGCATGGGCGCAGGAAAGATCCGCGAAGCACTCCCTGCGTTAGTTGATGGCGTTACGAAATCTGGCGCACAAGTACTTTGGGTCTGCGATCCAATGCACGGTAATACCTTTGAGGCAGCAACTGGTTACAAGACCCGTCGCTTTGATGATGTTATGGATGAAGTTAAGGGATTCTTTGAAGTTCATAAGAGCCTTGGCACACATCCAGGCGGAATCCATATCGAGCTAACTGGTGATGATGTCACTGAGTGCCTCGGTGGCGGTGAGCAGATCTCTGAAACTGATTTAGCTACCCGCTACGAAAGCGCCTGCGATCCACGCCTTAACCACTCGCAGTCCCTGGAACTTGCCTTTTTAGTTGCTGAAATGTTGCGCGATCGCTAATTTAGCGGACGTGGCACTTCAGATTTCGCAATACAAATCTCCTATCGGGGTTCTAAATCTAATTGCTGACGATCAAATTCTTCTTGGGCTAAACCTTTCTAATGTGAAGGCCCTTAAAGATGGCCTTTCGCAGGAAGATTACGAAAAGGGCTTCAAGGAAGTTTCAAAAATTCCTGTCATCACAGACTTATTAGGCGATTACTTTGCCGGCGACATAGATGCGATCAATGGAATATCAGTCCGCCAACCTGGTGCGCCATTTTCACAGGCAGCGTGGAAAGCGATGCGCAAAGTTAAGGGTGGCAAAGTTCTTTCTTACGCTGATTTAGCAGATAACGCTGGATCGCCAGCTGCGGTGCGTGCAGCGGGCTCTGCATGTGCCAAGAATGCAATTGCACTCGTTGTGCCATGTCATCGAATAGTAAAAACTGGGGGAGCCCTCGGAAATTACGCGTATGGGCTAAGTAAGAAAGAGTGGCTATTACGCCACGAGAACGCGCTTTAATATTTCAATTGCAGCAGCGCATTGCTCGTCGTCAAAATCTAAATGAGTAACCAAGCGCGCATAATTTGGACCTAGCGCGCTAATCCAAAGTCCTGCTTCACGGCAACGCGTTGCGAGTTCTGCCGCTGTATATGGAGCGTTTGCTAAATCAAGTCCAACGATATTTGTCTCAACTAAAGCCGGATCAACAAAGGATTTATCTATGGCAGCGATGGCAACTGCCAACTCTTTAGCGCGGCGATGATCTTCTGATAAGCGAGCAATATTGTTATCGAGTGCGTAATGCGCAGCACCTGCGAGCAAGCCAACCTGGCGCATCCCGGCCCCGTAACGCTTGCGCCAGATACGCGCCTTGGTCACACGCTCTTTGGTGCTGAGCATTACTGAACCAATTGGCGCACCTAAACCTTTAGATAGGCAGACGCTGATCGTGTCGAAGTATTTTCCATATTCGTTGAAAGCAACGCCACTTGCAACGTGGGCGTTCCAGATACGTGCGCCATCTAAGTGCAGGGCAACGCCAATTTCATCTGCGCCTTTACGAAGCGCTTTGATTTGATCAAGTGGTTGGACAGTTCCGCCGCCAAAGTTATGGGTATTTTCCACTGCAATCGCGGTTGTTGAAACTAAGTAAGGACCCGAATTTGGGCGGGCGATTTCTAGCGCATCTTCGGCAACTAAGAGACCGTTCTTGGCGGGCCAAGTGCGCGTTGTTATTCCGCTAAATACTGCAGCAGCACCCAGTTCGGCGCGAACGATATGAGAATTAGTTTCTGCGATTAACTCTTCGCCAGGGGCAACAAGCATGCGAATAGCCAGTTGGTTGGCTAGCGATCCAGTTGGTGTAAACACACCTGCTTCTTTCCCAAAGAGCGCCGCAACTCGTTCTTCGAGCGAGTTAACAGTTGGATCATCGCTATAAACATCATCGCCAACTTCAGCACTTGCCATCGCTTGGCGCATCGCCTGTGATGGGCGAGTTACGGTATCTGAGCGAAGATCAATTGGGTTGGCCATGGCCTAAGCCTCTCACGCCTCTTTCATAACGATCAAATACATCGCGATCACAACCAAGATTCCGCCAATTGATACTTGAAGTGAGAGAGATTCTCCACCAAATACAACAGCGAAGAGCGCAGCAAAGACAACTTCCATCGTCAAGATAACTGCCACCTTGGTAGAACTCATATGGGCTTGCGACCAAGTTTGTACGATGAAGGCAACTGCGGTGCAAACAACCGCGGTGAAAATTACTACGCCCCAAACTCCGGCATCTGGCGGGGTTTCATAACCTTGTCCAAGAGAAATTACGCCAGTTAGGATCGCGCAAATCGTGAGTTGAACAACGGTAAGTGCATAGGCATCTAAACCTAAACTCCATTTACTCAAAGTAACGATATGCGCGGCAAAAGCGATAGCGCTAATGAAGACGAGCGCCTCACCAACCCCGACTGACCAGCCTTGTAGTGAAAGCAACGCAAGGCCAATTGTCGCCAGCACAACACAGAACCAAGTAAAAGATCTAATTCTCTCCTTTAAAAACACCGCTGCAATTAGCGGTGTTAGAACAACGTAGAGTCCAGTAACAAAACCTGTAATCGCAGCCCCGGTGCGAGCAAGTCCAAGAGTTTGGAATATATAACCAGAGCCTAAGAAGAGACCGGCTAGTGAGCCTTTCAAAATCAATTCGCGATTTAACTTCTGCAAGACACTTGGGCGCAGAATTACCATCGCAAGAACTGCCACCACAAAGCGTGTTGCTAGAAAACTATTTACTGCTTGGCGCTCGATCGCTGGTTTCATCAGAACGAAGGCTGCGCCCCAAGATGCTGAGACCGCTAGTAGCGCCCAAGGCGCGAGCTTTAACTGGAGTTGATGGCGCGCGCTCATCCACGTAAACCTTTTAGAAGTTCAACCTCTTTACCGTGCTCTGGTTCCATGCCAGGCGTCTCCAAAATTAGGGGAGCGTTCTTAACCGCCGGGTGCTTTAGTAACTCTTTAAAGGGATCTACACCGATAAAACCATCGCCAATGTTTTGGTGGCGATCTTTAAGCGCACCGCAGACATCCATCGAATCATTGGCGTGGATTAATTGGATACGTTCTGCGCCAGCGACTTCAACAAGTAAATCCAAAGTCTCTTTCATGCCACCTTTTTTAGCGATGTCATGGCCTGCGGCAAAGACATGGCAGGTATCAAGACAGATGCCAACTTTTGGATGGTACTCGAGAGCCTTTAAGTAATATTCCAGATCCTCTAACCGCTTAACAAGTGATTGTCCTTGGCCGGCAGTTGGTTCTAGTAGCAACATTGGAGCATCAGCAGTTAGCGCGTTAAGGATCGGCATCATCCCTTTATGGATTTGCTTCCATGCTTTATCAACAAAATCTTCATTAACGGCTGAGCCGGTATGAACTACAACGCCATGTGCACCAATCTCTTTACCGCGCTTAAGCGAGAACTCGGTAGATGCAAGTGAATTTTTATAAGTGCCTTCAGTTGGGGAACCGAGGTTGATTAGAAATGGTGCGTGTACATAAACCTCAAGATCTAACGCTGCTGCCTTTTCACGAAAGAGTGCATCTGCTTCATGGTTGGTCTCTGGCATTGCCCAGCCGCGTGGATTAGAGGTAAATACCTGGATCGCTTCGGCGCCGATAGTTTCGGCATATGCGATAGAGCGCTTAGCCATTCCACCGGTAGTCGGAGTATGTGCACCGATACGCGGTGAGGTTTTTGGCATTTGCCTACCCTACTGTGATCGTAACCGTGCTGCCACGTTTAACCTTCGTGCCGACCTTCGGAGCGATATTTGTGACCGACTTGACCTTCTTGGCACCGATCTTCTTTACAACAACTTTAAGTTCGAGATCTGTAAGCGCTGCGCGCGCCTTTGCTTCAGTAAGTGAGAAGACATTAGGGATAAATACAAATTGTGATCCCTTAGAAATCGTCAAGGCGATTTTCTCGCCCTTAGGTAGCGGTGCTCCGCCTGATGGAACCTGGCTAATAACGGCACCTGCTAAAACGCTTTCGCTAAATTGATCAATTGTTTCGACATCAAATCCAGCTTCAGTTAATTCATTTAGCGCTTGGTCGGCGGACTTTCCAACATAGGAAACGACATCTAGAGTTTCTACGCCCTTACTTACCAAGATATCTACCGTTGCATCGCGCTTTACTTTCTCACCTTGCGCAGGGCTTGATGAGATAACAAATCCCTTAGGCGTTCTATCGTTAAAGACTTCCTTTAACTCGCCAACTTTTATTGGAGATTTAGCTAGAAGATTGACCGCTGCCTCTGGCGTAAGCCCAACTAGCATCGGAATTACATAACGCTCTGGGCCTTTGGAGATGATCGCCTTTACTTGTCCGCCAGCATCAACTTTGCCTCCACCTGCAGGATCAGATTCGATAATCTGGCCATCGCCGACTTCTTCATCAAAGCGTTTTTCAGAGATCACCAGCGTTAATCCGAGAGGAGATAGCGCGCTTAACGCTTGGTTCTCTGTCGCACCGACAATTGATGGCACAACAACACGTGAACCTGGACCGACGAGCGCATACCAACCGAAGATTCCTAGTGAAATTGCCAGACCGGCTGCGATAAAGCGATTACGACGAACTCGCTTACTTATCTTCTTACGCTTTTTAATCTGCGCCGTTGTTTCGCGCTTTGTCGGCTCTCCCTTTTCAGGTAATTCATTTGAGTCTTCACGATTTTTCTTTAGCGACACAGTCTTTTCCTTTTCGGCGCGCGCACGTTCACGGCGACTTGGTTTCTTCGATGCCGGGCGCATCGGAGCAATAGGGATATCTAGCTCCAAACTCATCTGTTTTTGATTTGGGTCAAGCGATTGTGCGATAGCGCTGAGCGCGGCATGGAATTCGCCGGCATCTTTGGGGCGGCCATCAGGATCTGAATTTGTAGCGCGCTGAATCAGTTGATCGAGTTCGGCAGGAATACCGGTTTTCTTTGTACTCATTAGCGGCACGCGTTCGTTAACGTGCATATATGCGATCTGTATTGGCTCATCACCTGCGAATGGTTTTTCGCCAGTAAAGATCTCAAATGCGGTAATTCCAGCGGAGTAAACATCGCTACGTGCATCTGCAATTCCGCGTTGAACTTGCTCGGGGGATAGGTATGAAACGCTGCCGAGTATGACGCTGGATTCGGCGGTCATCGTTGTGCCAAGCAGCGGCCCCTTCGCTAAACCAAAGTCAGCGATCTTGATACGTCCTTCTTTAGAGATCAAAATATTTTCAGGCTTTATATCGCGATGGACAATGCCAACTTTATGCGCTGCAGCAAGTGCGCTCAAGACAGGTAACAGAAATTGAATTCCGTTAGCTACCGAGAGTGAACCTTGCTCATTTAAATATTCGCGAAGGGTGTGGCCCTCGACCATCTCCATTACTAGAAAGACTGCAGGCGTACCGTTCTGATTCCACCCTTGATCTTGTACCGAAACAATGTTGGGATGAGATAACGCAGCTGATGCTTTGGCTTCGCGAATAAAGCGTTCTACAAATTGTTCATCCTGAGCAAGATGGGGGTGCATTATCTTTACCGCCACTTTGCGATCTAAGCGGGTATCAACTGCCTCATAAATTGTTGCCATTCCACCTGCCGCCATCTGGCGAAGGAGCTGATAGCGCCCATCAATTAGCTCGCCAGTTAGATCGGACATATCTGCAATTTTAGGTAGTGAGAATGAAATCTGCCTTTTCACGCGTTGAGTGTTGTAAGAAATATTCGGCTTGTGTTCCAAGCCACTTTTGCATCCGCTCATGCATCTGCGCGCCATCGCGATCTATTACACGTTTTAAGCCATCTGTGGGGTCAATCTCCATCCAAATTAGAGCTGCAAATCGATCTTGCAACTCTTTATCTCCGCAACCAACTCCCTCGAGAATTAGGAGATCGCTAACCGGCAGTTCTTCACTTTCACCGAAGGAAGAACTCTCCCAGTTATACCTTTGAATTTTGGCGGGAGATTTTGCTTCATGTTGGCTAACTAGGTATTGCAGAATCGTGGAAAGGTCTTTCGATAGAGCGTTATCCCAGCCGTCGTACAAGTCATCCATATGAATAACTTGTAAAGACATCTTGTTACTTAGGGCTAAGAAAATTTCATGAGCCAAGGTTGTTTTCCCCGCCCCAGCTGGCCCATCAATTGCAATGACGGGCCGCGACTTCTCCTTACAGAGATCGGCTAGCGCTGCGATGAGCTCCATACCATTTGCTCCATCCCATAGCCGCTAGCACTGTGAAAGTAATATAAAGCACTGAAGTAAAGAGTAAATCCTGTGATGCATAAAGTGCTACATATCCAGCATCTACGACCAACCAGATAATCCAACTTTCAAACTTTTCATAAACCATCAAAATCTGTGCTGAAAGTGAACCGAAGAATAGAATCGCATCAGCAAAGGTTGATGCCGCACCCCAGTATTTAAGTAGCGGTGCTAGAGCCAGGGTTGCCAAAATTATTGCAATTACAACATATGCGCGATGGCTGCTCTTCAATCTTCCAGGCTTTGCGCCACTTGGTTCCCATCCAAACCAACCTGCAATTGCAGCGATGATAAATACGATTTGAAGGGCGGCGCTGGCGTAGAGCTCCCATTGGAAGAAGAGAATTCCGTAGAGAACTGAACTTAGCGCCCACCAGGGCCAAGTAATTCGTTTACCGGTTATGCCAAGTGCAACTCCGATGAAAGAGGCCATTACCGCGATTAGTTCGAGATAAGACAGTTCGTATCCCCAAATAGTTAAAAATGTAGATGACATAGTTTTACCCTTTCCGCATCCGCATTACCGGACGGGTCAAGCGGTCGATCTGAATTTCAGATCCTCTCAGCCGTTTCAGCGGCTCCCGCGAGATTTACTTTAGCGCAAACGCGCTGCAACGGCGCTTATATAAGCCGCGAAAGCCACTCGCGCTCTGCGAGCTGTCGAAGTCTTGGCGCGCTTATTAAAGATGTCGTAACCAATTTTTTCTACTTCATCAACGATTCCACAGTACAACTCACTGGCTGCGCGGATACATGGCTGGCTGGTCTTATCTAGTAGCGCAATACCTGGTTCGGCAGCCTTCTGTAGTTGGCGAACGCGAGCGATCTGAAACTTAAGAGCGCTAATTATCTCCGGAGTTAACTTACGCGCTTCCAACATTTGACGAGTTACGCCGTGTTCGGCAAGTTCTTGTAGCGGCAAGTAAACGCGGCCGCGATCTAAATCCTCACCCACATCGCGAATAAAGTTAGCGAGCTGGAAGGCAACGCCCAGATTCTTTGCAGCCTCTAACGAGTTAACAGTATCCCCGCCCAAAATTGGAACCATCTGCAAACCGATTACCGCCGCTGATCCATAGACATATTCATATAGATCTTCAAAAGTTTGATATTCGGTAACGGTTAGATCCATCTCCATGGAATGCAAGAAATCTACGAAATGTTGGTGGGGGATATCAAAGCGTTGCACCGTATCGATTAACGCCCGGCCAACCAGATCCGAACTCTCACCGGTTTTTAAACCGCGCAATACATCAGAACTCCATGCGCGGAGTACTTCTGCTTTCTCTTGAGGAGTTAACGTTGAGGCTAAATCATCGACGATCTCATCGGCATAACGTGCAAAACCATAAAGCGCGTGAACAAATGGTCGCTTGCTCGCTGGTAACAAAAGAGTTGCTAGGTAATAAGTCTTGCCGTGCAGAGAGTTGAGACGTTTGCACTCGGAATAAGACTCCCGTAGTTGCGGGTCGGTAATCCCTGCAGCGCTTAACTCACTCACTTACTTAACCGGACCTACGATTCGCTCTGCCGCTAAGCGACCAGAAATCAAAACCATCGGAACGCCAACGCCTGGTTGTGTGCCAGAGCCAGCAAAGACAACATTTTCAAAACCAGCTGCGATATTGCGTGGTCGGAAAGGTCCGGTTTGGAAGAAGGTATGTGCGCTGGCAAATGGTGCGCCACGTTCCATGCCTTGTGCTTGCCAATCAAGTGGCGTGGTCATTACTTCGGTTTCAATTGAATCGCCAAAGCCGGTGTAACCGCGATCTTCAAGAGTCTTGATCATGTGATCACGATATGGACGCGCTTGAGTCTTCCAATCAATATCGGCATCCAAGTTTGGAGTCGGATA
Source organism: Candidatus Planktophila lacus (assembly GCF_002288325.1). Taxonomy (NCBI): domain Bacteria; kingdom Bacillati; phylum Actinomycetota; class Actinomycetes; order Candidatus Nanopelagicales; family Candidatus Nanopelagicaceae; genus Candidatus Planktophila; species Candidatus Planktophila lacus. The sequence continues at coordinate 521,239 of NZ_CP016780.1, forward strand.
GAGAATGTAATAACTCTCTTTTCCAGCAGGTGCCAACGCGGCATCATCCTTAGTCGGAATAGTCACGAGTACCGAAGGATCTGACATCAAGGTCTTCTTCTTGATTAGCTCATCAAAGACGCCATCCCAAGATTTTCCGAAGTGAATATTGTGGTGAGCCACGTGGTCATACTTCTTAGAAGAACCAACTAGCAAAGTTGCACAAGATGGTGAGTACTTAAGGCGCTTAATATTTAGCGGAGTTTTGCCAAGTAGATCGCGCCAAACAACGGGTAGATCTGGGTTCATGACAACCACATCGCATTCGATGCGTTCGCCCTTATCGGTGATAACCGCTTTGGCGCGCCCGTTCTCTACTTCTAGGCGAGTGACCGTGGTGCTGTATTTGAAAGTTACACCGTGCTTCTCTGCAGCAGCAGCAAGTGCGCGAGGTACAGCATGCATTCCACCCTTAGGGAAGAAGACGCCATTTACTGAATCCATATAAGCAATAACTGCATAGATTGCTAGCGCCTGTTGTGGGCTAACGCCTGCATACATCGCCTGGAATGAGTAAACCTTTTGCAGGCGAGGATCTTTAAGAAATTGATTTACTTTTGGAGAAAGTTTTCTAAATCCACCGAGTGCGATCAAGCGCGCCAAGTTGGGGGTCAACAAATTAAATGGAGAATCGATATTGCGATCGATGAAATCGTTCATCTCGTACTTGTACAACTTGGTTACAAAATCTACGTAACGGCGATAGCCAAGGGCTTCTTCGGCGCTAACTGTGCGACGGATCTCTTCTTCCATCTCAGCGGTATTGGCATGGACATCGATCTGCGAACCATCGTGATAAAACGCGCGATAAAGCGGCTTAAGCGGTGAAAGCTCTAGCCAATCCTTCATATCTTCACCGACGCAGCTAAAGGCATCTTGAATTAGCGAAGGCATAGTTAAAACAGATGGACCGGTATCAAATGAGTAACCATCTTTTTCTAGTAAACCGTTGCGACCACCCGGAACAGATTCGCGTTCAACGACTGTTACTTTGCGGCCTGCGCCCGCTAAGCGAAGTGCAGCGCTTAACCCAGCAAGTCCTGCACCAACAACGACTACGTGATCGGTTGGTCCCTTTACCTTTGCTGGCATCTAATGGCTCCTACGAGTTGCGCTAGTTGCGAGTTCAACGAGTAACTCGCGGGCTGAAGGGACAATTTCATCAGAGTTTGCCGCAGTTAGCGCGTTGGAAAGTAGCCCCTCGATGAGATCTTCGACAACTTTAACTGCGCCGGTTGCGGTAATAAGGGCACGAATTTCTTCGATTTGATCGGCGGTTAGATCTTCGCGGCCTAAGGCGGCAGTGATCTTGGCGGCGCTTGCTTGGTCTGCGCGCTCTAGCGTCATCGCCATCAAAACGGTGCGTTTGCCCTCGCGAATGTCATCGCCGGCTGGTTTCCCGGTAACAGATGGATCGCCAAAGATTCCGAGCATGTCATCGCGCAATTGGAATGCCTCACCAAGTGGCAGACCGTATGCGCTCAGAATATTGGTTAAATCTTTTCGTTTCGCCTCATCGGTTATCGCAAGCGATGCGCCCAGATGCAATGGTCGTTCAATTGTGTATTTGCCTGATTTGTATCGGGCGATACGAAGTGAGCGATCAACGCTAGGGGAGCGTTCACCTGCTTCACGAACATCTAAATACTGACCGGCCATAAGTTCGATGCGCATCTCATCATGCACCTTTAGCGCCGATAAGAGCGCGCTGTTTTCAACGCCAGAGGTATGAAGTAAATGATCTGACCAAACTAAAGCTAAGTCACCAAGAAGTACTGCTGCTGCTTCACCAAATTGATCTGCCAAACCGCTCATCGCTTCTTGTTGATGCAAGTTCTCAAAGTGGCGATGTATCGCAGGTTTTCCGCGGCGAGTATCTGAACGATCCATTAAGTCATCATGGATAAGCGCACAGGCTTGCAATAGTTCGAGGCTGGTGAATGCGCGAATATCTGCAGCGGTTGCAACCTTGCCAGTTGCCGCAAAGCCGGCATATGCAAATAGCGGGCGCAGGCGCTTTCCACCTTCAAGCAAGAAAGATTCGAGGGCATCGCATACTGGGATTAACTCAGAGCCGATGCCACTTAAATATTCGCGCTGCAAGGTCAGATAAGAAGTTAGTTCGCTTTGAACCGTCTCGCGTACCGCTAAAAGCGTGCCACGTGCATCGTTAACCACGGCGCAACGGTACCCTGACCGCGTGGAGATGCGCATGAAGGAGATCGGCGAAGGCGTTACTTACTCCTTCGAGTTCTTTCCTCCGAAAGACCCAGAAGGAGAAGAACGCCTCTGGAGCGCTATGGGCGCGCTCGAACCGATTGCACCTGATTTCATCTCAGTTACTTATGGCGCAGGTGGCACAACCCGCGATCGCACAATTCGGATAACTTCCGAGATAACGCAGCGCACTCATATTCCAACGGTTGCGCACTTAACTTGCGTTGGTTCAACGCGAGATGAGCTAATCGAAATTTTGGCGCGCTATAAGCAAGCTGGAATCCATAACATTCTCGCGCTACGTGGAGATCCAACTGGGGGACCGCGTGCGCCTTGGACGCCAACACCTGGCGGTTTAAATCACGCCGACGAATTGGTAACCCTCGCTGCTGAAGTTGGTGGATTCACAATTGGCGTTGCCGCATTTCCCGATGGACATCCCGCATCAGGGCTAAATTTCGATGAAGATATTGAAGTGCTACTGCGTAAAGAAAAAGCCGGTGCATCTTTTGCAACAACACAGTTCTTCTTCGAAGTAGATAAATGGAGAGCGCTCGTCGATCGCTTATCAGCACGTGGCTCAAAACTGCCGATCATCGCAGGCATATTGCCGGTCACAAATGTTGCTCAGTTAAATCGTATGGCCGAGTTAAGCGGCACACCGATTCCACCGGCTATCGCTGCGCGTTTTGAAGCGCTGAAAGATTCACCCGATGATGTCCGTAAGTTAGGTGTAGAAATTGCTACCGGTCTCTGTGAAGATTTACTGGATGCAGGCGTGCCAGGTCTTCACTTCTACACAATGAATACTTCTTCGGCAACACGCGAAATATTTGAACAGATTAAAGATAAGAAACGCGGATGAACCAGACCGATTTTTTTGCTAGGTGGAGTGCGCTCCACGGTAGCGCTGAGATAAAGGGAATTGTTAAGGCTTGGCTCAAGATCTCATTCGCATCCGCTAAATTCGTTTCAGCACTGCGCTTAACTCCGAACTTACTCACGCTGCTAGGAATCGTTTTTGCGGTTGCGATGGCGGTTAATCCACTTTCGCTCTGGGCGATTCCGCTGCTTGTACTTTCGCTCTATGCCGATGGAATCGATGGCAGCGTTGCCATTTATCAGAACCGCGAGAGTCATTTCGGTGCGGTTCTGGATTCAGTTGCCGATCGCATCAGCGAAGCGCTCTGGTTCTACGTCGCTTACCGCATAGGTGCGCCAGTATGGATTGTTCTTCTAACTTATGTAACTGCATCAACGCAAGAATATGCGCGCGCACGATTAGGCGGTTTAGGTATCAGCGAAGTTGGTGTTGTAACGCCAGCAGAACGACCAGTACGCGCCAGTTTTATCTTTATCGCTCTAGTTGCCTATGCGCTCGGCCTTAATTTAGTAACTTTAGTTATGGCAGTTCTCGCCGCACTTCAACTATTTAGCTTCTACCTAGTGGGTCGTTGGGCCTACAACTGCTTGCGCAACAATTTCAGCGCTTAGCCCAACTAACGGTAAGCCTCCACCTGGATGAGCCGATCCACCAACGCAGTACAAACCCTTTAGTGGAGAACGATTCTTGGCGCGCAAAAATGCCGAACGCGCTCCGTTGCTGGAAGTGCCATAGATCGATCCACCTGGCGCCATCACTGTGCGCTCGAGATCTGCAGGTGTGCGAATTTCCAAAACTTCTAAGCGGTCTCTAACTGATATTCCGCGCGCTTCAATGGCATCAATAATCTTCATCGCATAGCGGTGGTTGGCATCTTTATCGTTCCAGTTAAAGCCATCGCTATCGCCATGGCGCGGTGCATTAACCAGCACAAACCAAGCTTCGTGCCCGGGGTATTTAACCATCGCATCGTCATTTGGCGCGCAGATATAAATCGTTGGATCTTCAACTGGCACTTTACGGCTGAAGATATCTTCAAACTCTTCATCATAATCTTTCGGAAACAAGACATTGTGATGCGATAAACCTGTTGGCTGATCAGTCGGACGAAGCCCAAGTAGAAGTGAGAATCCAGCAAGTGAAGGCTCAGCTTTGGCCAAGTTCTTACGGGTGCGCTTTAACTTAGAGACTTTGCCTGAAATCAATTTGCCATATACCAACGATGCATCAGCGTTAGCCACGATTACTTCGTAGTCAATTGATCGCCCATTGCCAAGTGAAAGGCCAGTTACAGATTTACCATTGTGGTTAATCGCAGTAATGGGAGAGTTGAATTCAAATTTAACTCCGCGATCTAGGCAACGCTGATAAACGGCATCGGCTAGCTTTCCAACCCCGCCTTTGATGTGCCAAGCCCCGAAGGCTTCTTCAACGAAGGCAATCGATGCCAGCACCGCAGGTGCAACGCGTGGATCAGATCCGCTATATGTTGCATAGCGATCCAAGATATTTCTTAGGTGAATATCTTTAATCTTTAGCCCGCGCAGAGTTTTCCAGGGCGCAATAATTCTTAAATCACGAAGCAGCGTTGGACGCTTTAAAAGAGATGCAATAGAACGTAGTTCAGATTCGATAAACGGTTCACGCGAGACATCCCACATCGCCTCAGCGGTGCGCATTACCCGATCCCACTCTTGGCCAGCTTCTGCGCCGAGCGATTCAGTGATTGCAGCCAGAGTCTCTTTGCGAGATAAGTTGGCAAACTTAACCGACTTACCATCGGCAAAACGGTAATCAAATGATGGATTAACAGGAACTAACTCCAGAACTCGACCCATGACATCGCCGGTGCGCTGAAAGAAATCGCGATAGACCGCAGGAAGAGTTAAAAGTGAAGGGCCGGTATCAAATGCATAATTTCCGATCCATTCAGTGCGGCACTTGCCACCGTGGCGATCAGATGCTTCATAGACAGTTACTTGGTGGCCAGCCTTTGCTAAACGCGCTGCAGTTGTCATTCCGCCCATGCCGGCACCGATTACAGCAACGGCAGGTTTTGTTGCACTTGCTTTGCTCACAGGGTGCGACCTTTCCACGTTACTGCGCCACGGGCGCGCCAACTGTAGACAATTAAATAGATCAAGATTGCACAAGAGAGCGGATGCAGAATCGAATCCAGTATCCGGCCGCGCGAACGCGCTGCGCTAAGTGCGCGAGTTATAACTACAAATTGATAGGCGAAGAAGCCCAGGGGATGGCCACCAAACCAAGCAATTACTGGAGCAATGCCAGTGATAAACAGAAATGCGATCGCAGCTGCGCTACCGCTCTGACTGCCGAATGCTTTCCAGAGAGATTTTCCATACCCAGCTTTGATTTCAGAGAAGTTTTTATACATGCGGGTCTGCGCCAGCGATGAACCATCTGCGACTCCACCAAATGCGCCTGATTTAATCAGCGCGCGAGCAAGTTCCATGTCGTCGAGAACTTCTGCAGCGATCGCAGTAAATCCATCGATTTGATCTAAGGCGCTTTTGCGCACCAGAAAGAATTGACCGTTGGCAACTGCTAAAGAAGTGCGCGTAGATTTCTCGGCAACGCGCAAAGGCACTGTGCTCATCCATGACCATTGCAGTAAAGGCTGAATCAATCGTTCTGAAAAAGTCTTAGCGATCTGACGTGGATACGGCGAGATAAATGAGCGATCGCCCAGCATTGCAATGGCTTGTGCAATAGCGGTTGACGTTAAACGAACATCTGCATCAAGAGTTACAACGATTTCACCCTTAGCCTGCAAATATCCCTGCTGCAACGCCCATGGTTTACCTAGCCAGCCATCTAGAAGTTCAGGGGCGTTGATAACTTTAATTTGAGCGCCACCATCTTTGGCTTCCTGCAACTTGTCTGCTGTGTCATCGGTGGATGAGTCGTTGATGAAGATGATCTCTGACTTATTCAAGAACTGTTGTGCCTGCAGGCTAAGTACTAGATCTGCGATGTTTTCCGCTTCATTCCGCACCGGAATCAAAATAGTTACAGATTCACTGCGTTCTGCAGCGGGTGCGGGGCGGCGGATCGTAAAGAAGTTTGCGACGGCTAGCCAAAGCAGGGCAACGGATGCAAAGAAAATTAAGTTAGTTAGCACGATTTATTCGATACAAGTTAAACTGTTAAGGGCGCCCGAGCCAGCGTGAGAAGAGATACGGCGCAAGGAAGGCGCCATAAACCGTTCCGAATAAGAATGCGATACCTGGGCGATCAAAGAAGAATAGATTTGAAACGATTCCACCAAACCATGTCCAGATTAAGAAGAAATCAACTGCCGTGTAACTCGCGCTCTGCTTGCGGCGATCGCGCGGTAGAACTAAGTGCAAAACTGCAATCAAAGCCATGCCAGATAACAACCATCCAAATGCATTAGAGAGTGGAATTTCAGGAGTGAAAGGAACATGTGAGCCAGTTACCTCCCAAGTCCAGCGACCACCGCTAACCATCTGCGGATCAAGGAATAAGTCATAGGCCATCATTCCGAAGCCACCGTAGAGAAACACCCAGTTCTTAGTCACTCGGCGCGCAACACATAAGACTGGATGCGCAATCATCGCCCAAGCAAATGGCACAACAAGTGGAACGCTAATTAATTGCGGACCAAGTGATGGATCATATGAATAGACGCCAAATGGCCAACCAGTAGAGACGCCAACTAATTCAATAAAGAAACCGAAAGTTAGCGCGATAGCTAAATATGTAAATGCATATCGTGCACCGTATGACAACAGCGCATGTAGCGCCATGGCGCCGGCGCCCCAATAAACAGTTGCAATAGTTACAACGCGAAGTGCTTCTCCATCAAGAAGTGGATAGGAAACTTGTAAAAGTAGGGCGATGCCGAGCACCAGATAGAGAAAGAGGCGGGAGCGATCTGAGATACCGCGGCGGTGACGCCTGCGGGGGTTGTAATGACGGATCGACATGGGCTAAGTCTGCCCTAGTAATCGCTCCCAGAAATACCTCTATTTATTAAGCGAACCGCGGATATCGCGCACAGAAAAGCGTGCAAAGAGTTCTTCGGCATACCAAGCATGGCGTTCAGTGGCTGCAATCGCTTCTTGGTGGGCGGCGCCCTTGTAAGCAAAGTTTCTTAAATCTGCGCCAGAGCGCCAATGTGAAAAAGTTCCTTGCAGACCTATCGGAGCTTCACCAATTCCGATGGTCTGCAATAAACCAGGAGATGAATGCAGACTCGAAGTTACTGGTGGAACGGCTTTCCAGAAACGCACATTTTGGGCCCATTTGATTCGAGCGCGTGTAATCGCAACAACTTCACCATCACCAGCGCTCTTTACGTAGTCAAAGGGATTTACCTTGGCCCATAAACCATGAGATGAAATTGGATCAACGAGATATCGAACCTCATCACTGCTATTTGCGCGCCAGCGCTTGACTAACTTTGAATTATCTAGCGCCACCAATTGAGATTCTTCAATAACAACTAGCGCGCCCCAGCGAGTTATATCGGCATCGCGGGGTGTAAATGATTCACCTTTTCCCGCACCAAGCATCTTGGCAAAACGCACGCCCTTCATTCTGCGAAGGCCGCCACGATCTAGCGCCATCCGCAGAAGTGCGAAACCTAATTTGCTCTGCTTTACCTTCCAGAAGTAAATAACTGTGACAAGTTCATTGTTCATCTATTAATACCTGCTACAGCAAATATCTCTGCGGCAACCTCCTGCGGGTGGTCCCACATCGGAGCATGGCCACATTCGGCAAATGTTTTCCATTGCGCGTGCGCTGGAGCCATCAATCGTTCTTGGCAGGTTGTCGCCGGCAGAGTTTTATCTGAATCTCCAAAGATAATCGTCACTGGAATCGAGGAATCTACCTTCGAATCAAAACGCTTGTTTAGCATTCCATCCCAAGCCGGAAAATAACCCGGGGAATTAGCCATCGCCAGAGTCGCATCTAAACAAAGCTCTGTAGAAAATTCGCGCCAACGCGGACTAACGGATTCAAAACCTAATTTCCGTGACCACTCGTACTTCAAAAATGTTGGCGCAAGCGGCGCAGAATTCTTCGCCAAATAACGAAGCGTTGAAGTGCCAGGATATCTCTGCACAAATGTTGCTAACCAGAATCCAGCAGGGGCGAGGGCAACAACGCTCTTAACCGTTTGCGGATGTGCGGCGGCCATTTCAAGTGCAATCCAGCCACCCCAAGAATTTCCAACAAGATCAAACTCGTTAACTTGAAATTCTCGCCCGACTTCCTTGACAACTAAATTTGCCAATGCATGCGGATCCATGGACAGAGTTTTATCCATCGGCGTCTTACCGTGACCAGGAAGATCGACGGTGATCACGTTATAGCGAGGTTGCAGCAATGGGATCAAAGGCTTCCAGGCTGTTGCTGCCGAGCCCATCCCATGAACAAGCACAATATGAGGCGCTGATTCGGCCTCAGATGGGAGGAGTTGCATAGAAAGGTTCATCTTAAATTCAGATATTACTCCGTGGCGCTGGTTATTACCTGTTCATCTATGGCCGATGATAGACATGTGAATTTGAGAAAAACCATCGCCGAGGCAGTTGGTACTGCGACTCTTTTGTTAGTCGTTATCGGCTCCGGCGTAATGGCGACCAATCTTTCAAAAGATGTTGGTGTGCAGCTAACAATTAACTCAGCGGCAACCGGATTGATTCTCTACATCTTAATAACCTTGCTTGGCCCAATTAGTGGCGCCCATTTCAACCCAGTTGTGACTGCAATCCAGTTGTTCAAGAAGAACATCACGGCATCTCTTGCCACCGCCTACCTGGCGGCTCAGTTGGTCGGTGCGGTAATTGGCGTTGCACTTGCTAACTTCATCTTCAACTTACCAATTATCGAAATTTCGCAGAAGGATCGAACCGGCGCTGAACTCTTCGTGAGCGAGATTCTGGCAACGGCTGGCCTAGTCTTCATTATCTTTACTGCGATCGTGCAAAAGAGCGAAGCGAAGATTCCAGTACTTGTAGGCGCTTACATATCAGCAGCTTATTTCTTCACTTCATCAACTAGTTTTGCAAACCCTGCAGTAACGGTAGCCAGAACACTGTCAGATACCTTCGCTGGTATCGCCCCAGGATCTGTACTTCCTTTTATTGCCGCACAAATTATCGGAGCTGCGCTTGGTCTGGTACTCAGTACATTTATAAATTCCCCAAATAAAACAGGAAACGAGAAGTAGATGAGCAAACCAACAGTTTTATTCGTATGCGTACACAACGCAGGTAGATCACAAATGGCTGCGGGCTTCATGCGTGAACTCGGGCAGGGACGCGTAGAAGTGCTCTCTGCCGGTTCTGCCCCTAAAGATTCGATTAACCCAGTTGCCGTTGCAGCGATGGCCGAAGTCGGAATTGATATCGCAAATAACACACCAAAGGTTTTAACCCCAGAGGCTGTACAAGAATCAGATGCGGTTATCACCATGGGGTGCGGCGATGTATGTCCGTTCTATCCTGGAAAGCGCTATGAGGATTGGGTACTTGAAGATCCTGCGGGACAGGGAATTGAGCCAGTTCGCGTGATTCGCGATGAGATCAAAGTTCGTGTAGAAAAATTGCTTGCGGAGTTACTTAACTAATCTCCAACAATCATTGGGGTGGCGCCTGTGCAAGTAATTAACTCGGCATAACTAGTTGGGTAGACAGCATGCGGATGTCCAGATGCTGCCCAAACGACCTCGTAGTCATTTAGCGCTTGATCAATCAGGATCTTCTCAGGTTGGCTAATCCAACCAAGTGGTGCAACTCCACCTACTGAATAACCAGAAACTTCTTTTACATAATTGGCATCGGCGCGGCCAAGTTCGGTGATACCTAAATTCTTCGCAACTAAATCAGTATCAACGCGGTGGCGACCACTGGTGATGATCAATAGGGGATTGCCTGAAGGAAGTTTGAAGATAAGAGAAGAGGCGATTTGCCCAACTTCAATTCCTAAACCATTGGCGGCATCGACTGCAGTTCGGGCGGTCTCAGCAAGAACAGTTACTTGTCCTTTAACGCCAAGGTCGGTGGCTGCTTGAATAAAGCGTTTTACCGCTGCCTTTTCGAGGATGCCTTCCATAGTTGCAGGATACCCTTGGCAAATGTCTATCGGAGCACTTGATCAAAACCACCGTGCGAAATTAGCGAGAAATTCTCTGCGGGTCTGCTTCCTCTTGCTCGGAATAGTTTCTATGGGTTGGGTTCCGCGCATTCCCGAGATTAAAGATCTAATCGGGCTTTCAAATGGAGCTTTTGGCTTTGTTCTTTTGGGAAGCACCTTTGGTTCGATTACTGGTGCGCAGCTTGCCGGAAGGTTGATGCATACCTTCGGATCGCAGAAAGTGATTTTCGTTGGAGTATTCATCATGCCTGCTGGGTTAGCGGGTATGGGCCTAGCAACTAATGCAGTGGCGCTTTTTTTAAGTTTGTACACCATGGGGTTTGGGTATGCCTTGATTGATATGTGTTACAACTTTCAGGCAACAGTTGTTGAAAATATTTTGGAACGACGATACATGTCCTCATTTCACGCAATGTGGAGCATGGGCGCGTTTGTGACAACTGTTCTTGGTGGCGCAATTACTCGCCATGTTTCACCGCGCACAAATTTGGTTGCCATTGCGATCGTCTCTCTGATCGCCTATCTCATCGCTGCTTACTATTTGCTTCCTTCATCGATTGATGGGCATAAGGGCGATGAAGAACATCAAGCAAAGATTCCGCTTTTCGGTAAATCTGTTATGCCGCTCTGGTTCTTGGGCGTCGGACTTCTCGCCAGCTTGGTCGGTGAAGGCGCGGCAAGTGACTGGGGCGCAATTTTATTGCGCGATGAAATGGGCTATGGCAAAGGTGTTTATGCATCAGCATTCGCATCCTTTGCTCTCGCCATGATTGTCAGCCGCTTCTTAGGCGATCGCGCACTCGATTATTTCGGTCCAGCGCGTTTAGTAAAACTTGGTGGATATTTCGGCGGAAGTATTTGGGGGATTGCGATGCTAATTGCGATTCCAATGTCGGATTCTTATCCAATTCCTGCGCTGATAATTGTGAATATCGGCTTCATCGCAGCAGGCCTTGGCATTGGTCCAATGTTTCCTGCATTTATCTTGGCGGCAAGTAAGACTCCAGGGATTGCGCCAGCTGTTGCAATATCGCGCGTTGGTGTAATTGGTATCGCAGGCTTCTTCTTCGGTCCAACGGTTACAGGTTTGATCGCCGAATATACAAATCTTTCAATTGGTATGGCTTATCCGGTTTTGATGTTGATTCTGGCGGGCTTCTTATCGAAGTCGATTAAGACAGGTAAGGCTTAAATCCAAGTTTGCAATAAAGTAAAGATTGCCAATACAACGAGTACGCCGGCAAAGAACTTCTTTGCTAATACATTGCTATGAGTTTGGTGATGAGAAGACCATAAGGCGATAACCATCGCACTAGCTGCCATCACGAGTGGAATCTTCCAATCAACTTCATCCCAGTGTGATTGATGGCCAATAAATGCAGTTATCGAGTTAAGAGCAATAACAGCTAGTGAAGTTCCAGTTGCAACCCGTGCCGGCGTTCCAAAGGCATGCATCAACACGGGAATGACTATGAAGCCACCACCGATTCCGAAAAGTCCGGTTATCGCGCCAATGCCCAAAGAGAGCAACACCAGGAAGCCAATCGACATCCTGCGTTCTTCTTGTTCTTCAGATTTTTTAAGCATTGAAAGCGCTGCAATAAACAATGTAATGCTAAATCCAGTTGTGATTACTTGATCGCTTAACTTGTGAGCCAAGATCGAAGCCGCGAGGTTGGTAACTAACCCAAGTGCCCAAATGACTACTGCTTCACGGTAGAGAATCTGCTTGGCGCGAATTTTTGGAATAGAGCCTGCTACAGCGGCAGCAAGAACTATTGCTAGCGCACCTGTGGTTGCAGGAATTGCGGTAAACCCAAATACATATAAAAGAATCGGAACCGAGAGCATTGCTCCACCGGCGCCTACAACGCCTAAAACTGCGCCTATAGCTCCACCAGAAATCAGCGCCAGCAAGATATCCATTTCTTAATAATCTCACCCAAAAGCAAAACGGCCCCCATCTCTGGGAGCCGTTTTGGATAAAGCTTTGTAACTTATTGAATTTACTTGTTGAAGAAAGAGATGTTTCCGATGTGTGGACCGAAAGCATCTGCTGAAATTGCACCGCTGTAGATAAGTGCGAAGATGATTAGTGATGCGCCAGCTAAAGCGAGATCCTTGTTGAAAGCGATCATTTCGTTCTGCTTTGCAGTTGCATCAGTCTCTTTCCAGTAGTTGTGGAAGATGACTGCGGCAAGCACCAAAGTGATTGCAAGCATTAGAGCGCCAAGGTCTACCCAGAAGCCGAGAGCGATGTAGATTCCACCGAGAAGGAAGAAAAGGCCACTTGCGATTACGCCGAGCTTTGCAGCAGGCAACTTCTTGTACTTGGCATAGCCAGTCATCATTTCAAGCTTGGCAAAGTGAGCGATTCCTGAGGTGATAAAGATGAAGGCGAAAAGAATTCGACCAATTACGAGTACTGCGTCCATGGTTCTCCTTATTTAGAAACTGATTAATAGCGGTTCTGACTCTGGTAATTGTAGGGGAGATAGTTGAACTTTCAACTATTTTAAGCGTGGCGACACACCTTTCTTGCCAATGTCAGGGCCTTGGGCTAGTTTTCGAACACATGTTCGAATTGTCCACAGGAGAGGTTTAGGCGTCCCAAAATGTCAGTCCCAGAGATATCACCAGCCCACGAAGTAGTTTCCGATGGAGCAGCTACCCCCATCGAATTCACCTTTCGCGGCAAACGTTTTCGCATCCATGCAGTTCTATCGCGTTGGTGTGAAGCAGGTGGTTGGTGGAACCGGGTTAGCGATGGCATCTATCGCCCCGATGATGGCGCTCGCGCTTTATGGACAGTTGAAGCCGCTCCTATCGGTGCACTTAACACCTTTCAATTAGAACGCGACGAGATAACAGGTTCGTGGATCGTTAAACAAGTATGAGTTCAGCATGAGTTTTATCCATCTACGTACATCAAGTGCCTTCTCGCTTAAATACGGGACAACGCAGCCGCAAGATCTAGTGCAACGCGCTGCCGAATTTGAATCACCGGCGCTCGCTCTCACCGATCGCGATGGTTTATCTGGCTCTATTCGTTTTGCCCGCGCCTGCCTGCAGTACGGAATCGCACCGATTATCGGAGTAAACCTAGCTATCGATTTATTAAACGACCCTAATAGTAAAAATCCAAGCGCAAAAGATCTGCCACGCGTAACAGTTCTGGCACATGGCGATGGGGGATGGCGGGCACTTGTTCGTTTTATGACTGGGTTATCCATGAACGCCGTTGATCGCAAGCCGGTTATTACTCTCGAACTACTGCAAAGTTTTAGCGAATACTCAACACAGTTACATTTGCTGCACGGCCCTGAATCACCTTTAAGCCAAGCGCTAGTCTTGCACCGCAGCGATATCGCCTACGAGTTATTTAATAAGACTCGCCCCTTCTTTGGCGATCAAGCAATTGACTGTGTTTCACATCTTGTTGCTGGCAAAGGCCCGTTTTCAACAACACATGCCGCGCGCTCTTTAATCTTTGCCCGCGATCACGATATCGATGCAGTTATCACCAATGCAGTGCGGATGCGCGATGCCGCAGATGGACCAGTTGCTGACATCCTCGATTGTGCGCGCCAATTAGTTCCGCTGCATCAACGCCACCTCGAAAGACGTAACGCCGAAGGTTATTTAAAATCTAACGAACAAATGGTTTCACTCGCCGCCGAAATTGCGCGCGCTGCAGGAGAACGAACACCGCGCGCGCTTTTAAATACAACGCGACAATGGGCCGAACGCGCGTTGTTATCGCCACAACGCGATCTTGGTTTAGGGGCGATCCATCTACCTGAACCCCATGTAGTCGGGGCAGATTCAGCAAATCAAATGCGCACTTTGCTGCGCAGCCGTTGCGAATCCGGAATCAATTGGCGCTACAACGATTCAACGCTTATTGCTAAAGCGCGCACTCGTTTAGATGATGAACTAGCAACAGTTGCAACTCTTGGTTACGAGTCATATTTCTTAACCGTTGCCGACATCACTGATATGGCTCGCCAAAATAATATCCGCGTTGCCGCTCGCGGCAGCGGCGCGGGTTCTCTGATCTGTCACTTACTTGGCATCTCTGGCGTAGACCCGATGCGCCATGGCCTTTTGATGGAACGCTTCTGCTCACCGCTGCGTCGCGCTCTTCCCGATATAGATATCGATGTTGAATCCGCACGACGTTTAGAAATTTACGACATGGTCTTTAAACGCTATGGCGACACTGATTGGCGCGCACCAGGTGCGCTATCGCGCTGTGCAACCGTTGCGATGGTCGACACCTACCGCGCCCGAAATGCGATCCGCGATACCGGCGCCGCACTTGGTATCTCACCGATGGAGATCGATCTCATTGCAAAATCTATGCCGCATATCCGCGCTCGAAATATCGAGGCAACTCTTAAATCACTTCCCGAGCTTCGCTCACTTAATTTATCGGCGCCCCTTACCGCGATGGCGATCTCACTTGCCCAGCGCCTTGATGGCTTGCCGCGCCATTTAGCGATGCACCCATGCGCCGTTGTTCTATCTGATGCGGGTCTGCTCGATCGCGCGCCAGTTCAATTTAACGCGGGTGGTTACCCGATGGTCGAATTTGATAAAGATGACGTTGAAGAAATCGGTTTGCTAAAACTCGACATCCTGGGTGTTCGGATGCAATCAACTATTGCCCATGCTGTTGCAGAAATAAAACGAGTTGATGAAGCCGAAATTGATATTGATGTCGTGCCGCTAGATGACACAGAAACTTACGAGTTAATCCAATCAACGCGCACCTTAGGTATCTTCCAAGTTGAAAGCCCAGGGCAGCGCGAACTAGTAGGAAAGTTAACTCCGAAAACTTTTAACGATCTCGTTATCGATATCTCACTCTTTCGCCCTGGCCCAGTAAAGAGCGACATGATCCGCCCCTTCTTAAGTGCGCGCCATGGCTTTACTTCGGCGCAGATAATCCACCCTGATCTATATGAGATCTTGGCTGAAACTGAAGGAGTGGTTGTATTTCACGAACAAGTGATCTCAATTATCGCCACTATGACCGGCATATCTATGGCTGCCGCGGATGAAAAACGGCGCGCTTTAGGTAGTAAAGAAGGCCAACAAGAAGTCTGCGATTGGTTCTTTCCTGCCGCAACCGCGCGCGGTTACGAGTTAACAACTATTACCGAGATCTGGGATGTCTTGCGCGCCTTTGCATCCTTTGGTTTCTGTAAAGCACACGCTGCAGCTTTCGCACTTCCCACTTATCAATCTGCATATTTAAAGACCCACTACCCAGCAGCATTTATCGCCGGTGTTCTCACTCACGATCCGGGCATGTACCCAAAGCGTTTGATGGTTGATGAAGCGCGTCAGTTAGGCGTTGGGCTGGCACCGCTTGATATCAATTTTTCCAATGAGAGTTATACGGTTGAGAAAAGTAACGATGGCGCTTACAGCGTACGCATCGCACTTTCTACAGTTGGTGGCATTAGCGCGGGGGAGATCACTTCGATAATCGCAGGGCGCCCCTATATCGATTTAGCAGATTTCTATCGCAGATCAGGTGCCTCACATCCAATTATCGAAACCTTAATCATGACTGGCGCTTTCGATCGAGTGCACTCGCTTAGCGATGGCGCCCTAAATCATCGCGATCTACTTCTGCATTTATCTGATCTAACTCGTTCACCTGCCTCAAATATCTCTGGTTCGCAGATGGTCTTTGGCTTTGCCCCACCTGCACTTGCCACCAGTGGATTACCTGCGATGGGCGCTTCCGAAAAAGTGCGTAACGAAGTCGAGCGCTTAGGGATGGATATCACCCACCATATGCTCGAGTTCTATGCGCCATTTCTAAATGCGATCGGCGCAGTTAAATCATCGGATCTACTAACACTTCGATCACAGAGCGATATCTTGGTTGCAGGAGTAAAGGTGGCGATGCAGACCCCACCAGTGCGCTCTGGGCGGCGCGTTATCTTCTTAACTCTCGATGATGGTTATGGTTGCACCGATTCAACATTCTTCTCTGATGCGCAAGAGGGTTTTGCTTCCACTCTCTACTCAACATCCTTATTGTTAGTCCGTGGCAAAACTAGACGCACCGGTGAACGTGGTATCTCGATCAACGCTAGTGGCGCTTGGGACCTACGCCAGGCTTATGAAAAGTGGTCGCGCAAATTAATCGAGAGAGCGATATGAGCCAAGAAAAGCCACAAGAGGCCACGATCTTGCATGTGGATATGGATGCCTTCTACGCATCTGTAGCCGAACTCGATCACCCAGAACTTCGCGGCAAGGCAGTTGTTGTTGGTGCGGGTGCACGTGGCGTTGTCCTATCTGCAAACTATGCAGCACGTAAATTCGGAATTCGCGCGGCAATGCCAGTGGGCCGGGCGCAACGTATGGCGCCTAATGCAATCTTTATCGCACCAGATCACCATCGATACTCTGAAATTTCTGAACGCGTAATGAAGATCTTCGAATCATTTACCCCGCTAGTTGAACCTATCTCACTCGATGAAGCTTTCTTAGATGTCACAGGTGCGCGCAAATTACTGGGCACAGGTCGCGAAATCGCAACAGAGATTCGCGCCAGAGTCGAGCGAGAAGAAGGCATCACCTGTTCAGTCGGTATTGCGCCTTCAAAATTTATTGCAAAGTTAGCCTCACAACATTGCAAACCAAATGGCATGCTCGAAATTACAACTGATCGCATCTTAACTTTTCTACATCCACTGCCAGTTGGCGCAATCTGGGGAGTCGGGCCAAAGACTGCTGAACAGCTGGAAAGACTTGGACTTCATACAGTTGCAGATATCGCAAACACGCCTCGCAGCACTTTGATTCGCGCACTTGGTGATGCAGCAGGTGCTTCACTTTATGAACTTGCGTGGGGCCGCGACTATCGAGATGTCACGCCTGAAGAACCAGATAAATCCATTTCGGCGGCCGAAACTTTTTCGACAGACCTAGATAATCCAATTGAGATCTTGCAAGAGTTTCTCCGAATGACCGAGAAGGCAACTGCGCGACTTCGCGAAAAAGGTTTATTTGCAAAGACAATTTCCATCAAGGTGCGCTTTGCAGATTTCTCAACGATCAATCGCTCAAAGACTCTGCCACTTGCAATCGATAGCACTCACGAGGTTTACGAAGTTGTTAAAGCCCTTTACTTGGCGTTAAAGATCGATCGGGCCCGACTTCGTTTAGTTGGAGTTTCACTTGAGAATTTGCAGGAAGATTCACCAGAACAATTGGTCTTAGGTGCGCGCGAGAAGGGTTGGCGCGATGCTGAAGGGGCCATTGATCGTGCAAAGGCGCGCTTTGGGAGGGGCAGTGTGCGGCCGGGGCGCCTAATTAAGGCTGAATCCGATGATGATGAGACCGACTAGCAAGACCTTTGAACTTGTTCTATTGTGGGCATATGGCACTTTCCGATCGCGAATTACGCTTGCTAGCCGAGATGGAGCAGGCTCTATCAGCTGATGACCCAGCACTCGTCTCTACGCTCTCAGGTACTCGCCGTCGCGGCCCAGGCGCTGCAATTGGTGTGGTCGCTCTCATCGTAGGAATCGCCACTCTCTTTGCCGGTCTAATCGCACAAGTCACCGCCGTCGGCGTCGTCGGCTTTATCTTCGCCCTCGTAGGCGTAATCGTCTTGGCTAATGCGATCTCGGCTGCAGCTAACGGCGCTCGCCAGAGTTCCTTTGCCAAGCGCCCACGCGGTAAAGGCTTTGGAAAGGGCTTCACCCAAGGCTTTGAAGATCGTTGGGATCAGCGCAATAACGGCTAACCGCCGCTAAATCAGACCTACCAAGCCCTCGCTCACGCGGGGGCTTTTTTGCTGTCCAAAATCGGGTGGGGAGGCGTGGGGAGGCGGTGGGGGATAGGTGGCGGAGGGTGGTTGAAAAAGGAGGAAAGTGGAGTAAAGTGGGGGATTAAGCGGGAATTGCCGCTTACAAGAGTCCTCGGGGAAGGGGGTTCGCGAAGATGTTTCTCGGTACCCACGAGCCACGCCTTGATGAAAAGGGCCGCTTAATCCTTCCCGCAAAATTCCGCGAAGAACTCTCTGCAGGTTTAGTAATCACAAAAGGACAAGAACGCTGTCTCTACGTTTTTCCATCTGCTGAATTTGCAACGATCACCGAAACACTGCGCCAGGCACCAGTTACATCAAAGAATGCGCGCGATTACATGCGCGTGATGTTTGCCGGCGCACACGATGAAATTCCTGATCGCCAAGGTCGCGTAACTATTCCTGCAGGACTTCGTACATATGCAGGACTTGAAAAAGAGTGCGTTGTTATCGGCGCAAATACGCGCGTTGAAATTTGGGATAACGCAGCTTGGAACTCTTATTTATCAGATCGTGAAAAGGGCTTTGCCGAGGTTTCAGAGGAGATTTTTCCGGGTCTCTTCTGAGAAAAATTAAAACAACTTAATAAAACAACTAAATAGCAAGTAAAAAACTAAATAGCGCTCTCATCTGTGGCCACCGCCGACCTAAAGCCGGCAGCGACACCCCTTCCCCGGTGTCGCTTTCGTTAGATCCGTCGGCCGGCGGTGACCAGAGATGAGAGATGAAGTTAAAGAAGTAATTGCGAGATAACTAGTTAAGAAAAGGGGGAGTGTATGAACGATGCAAGTACGCAACATATTTCAGTAATGCTTGATCGTTGCATTGAACTACTCTCTCCAACAACTCTGCTAAGCCAATCACCAGTTATCGTTGATTGCACACTTGGTTTGGGCGGTCACACCGAAGCCCTCCTTGAAAAGTTTCCAACCCTTACCGTTATCGGCATCGATCGCGATCCAATTGCTCTAGAGCGCGCATCTGCACGCCTTGCTCGCTTCGGAGATCGCTTCAAACCAAACCACGCAATCTTCGATCGCATCGGTGAAGTTGTTGCTAGCCATGGGTATAAAAGCGTTAATGGAATCCTCTTTGATCTTGGCGTTTCATCCATTCAATTAGATGAGGTAGATCGCGGATTTTCATATTCACAAGATGCACCACTTGATATGCGCATGGATCGTACTCGTGGCATTACTGCATCAGAGATCGTAAATACCTATGCTCCAGGTGCACTGGTAAAGATTCTGCGCACTTACGGTGAAGAAAAGTTTGCAACACGTATCGTTGAAAATATTGTTAAGGCCCGTGCGAAAGCACCTCTTAACTCAACCCAAGAACTTGCCACATTAGTTAAAGAGAGCATTCCTGCTGCAACCCGTCGTACCGGTGGTAATCCAGCGAAACGCACCTTCCAGGCCCTGCGAATTGAAGCCAATGACGAGCTCGGTGCAATCACGCGCGCGATACCCGTTGCCCTTGATCTCTTAATGGTTGGGGGACGCGTAGTCGTTCTCTCCTTCCAATCTTTAGAAGACCGCATCGTTAAAGAGATATTTGTTGAGCGTTCGACTTCAAAGACGCCACGCGATCTTCCAGTTGATCTCCCTGAATTTGCTGCGAAGTTTGCACTTGTTTCCAAATCAGGTGAAACACCTTCTGATCAAGAGTTAGCTAACAATCCGCGTTCGGCATCGGTTCGTTTACGTGCGATCGAAAGGTTGGCTGCTTAAATGGCACTTACCCAGACGATTGCAACTCGCACCCCACGCGCTCCACGCCAGAAGCTCTCTGAGAAGTCAGCGGAAGTCTTCTTAAAGTTAGTACCAAATGTTTCTGATGGCGCTCAAGCTACTCATCGCTTCTTTGCAACCTTCTTATCAGCAGTTGCCGGTATCGGTTTGCTGCTCTTGCTCGTTGTAAATATTTTGCTGGCACAAGATGCCTTCACGCTCTCAGAGTTAAAGGCTGAAGCCAAGATCGTTGCAGATCAACGTGAGGCGATTAACCGCCAGATTGATCTCGCATCATCGCCAGAAGCGCTAGCTAAGAAAGCAGCCGAGCTCGGAATGCGCCCATCTGAATCTCCCGTATTTCTAAACCTGGCACCTGTTGCAGACGCCGCGAATTCTAAATTAACTAATGAAACTACTAATGGAGATGTAGCCCGTGGGTAATTTAAATCTGGCCGCATCTCGCATCCGCATACTCATCGTCTTTATCTTGATCTTCTTCCTACTATTTGCGGCGCGCTTGATTCAAATCCAGGCGATCCAAGCCAGCGACTATCGCGCTAAAGCTGCCAATGAGATGGAGTCAACGCGTGCCATCCCAGCTGCGCGCGGTGAGATAACCGATATAAATGGCGTTGCCTTTGCACGCAGCGTCTCAGCGATAAATATCGTCGTTGACCAAACTTTGATTACCGATGCACCTGCCAGTGCGAATTTTGCTGCGCCAATCCTTGGAATGACAGTTGCGCAAGTACAGAGCGCGATATCTGGAACAAAGCGTTATTCGATGGTTGCTCGAAATGCGAAGCCTGCGATTTGGCGCACCTTAAGCGATTCCATCGATGCTCATAATGCAGCGCTATCGAAAGAGAATTTCGATAAGCGAATTCTAGGTTTCTTCGCCGAGCGCAACTACATCCGCGAGTATCCATCTGGCTCTCTTGTCTCCTCTCTTGTCGGTTTTGTTCGCCAAGATGGAATCGGTGCTACTGGACTTGAATCAAGTATGAACTCACTGATTTCCGGAACCGATGGACGTTATTCATATGCGCGTGGCTTAGGTGCCGAAATTCCTGGTTCACAGAATGAAATAGTTGCGGCAAAGAAGGGCACAACGGTTCGTTTAACTATCGACCGTGATGTGCAGTGGGTTGCAGCGCAAGCTATTCAAGAAGCGGTTTCCAAATCTCGTGCAACTAGCGGAACAGTAATTGTCATGGATCCAAAGACTGGCCATATTTTGGCGCATGCGACTGCTCCAACATTTGATCCAAATAACACTAAGACGGTTTCTCAATCACTGATGCGAAATCCATCGGTACAAGATGTTTATGAGCCTGGTTCAACTGGAAAGATTATGACTCTGGCTGCTGCGCTTGAAGAAGGGAAGATAACTCCAGAGACGGTTCTATCTGTTCCGTACTCAATCAAGCGCGGGGGAGATACCTTCCACGACCATGAGCGCCATCCAGTTCAGCATCTAACAACCTCTGGAATCTTGGCAGTTTCCTCAAATACTGGAACTATAAAAATTGGCGAAATGCTTTCAAACGAAAAGTTGCACAACTATTTAACTAAATTTGGAATCGGCGTATCAACGGGATCTGGTCTACCTGGTGAATCTAAAGGGTTATTCCGCCCTGTCAGCGATTGGTCTGGAACTACAGCGCCAACTGTTGCTTTTGGTCAGGGATACTCGGTTACAGCAATGCAGGCAACTAGCATCTTTGCAACTATCGCAAATGATGGTGTTCGCGTTTCTCCAACTGTTATTGCAGGCACTAGCGACACAACTGGGAAATTTACCGTTGCTGCAGATCGCACCAGTGAGAGAGTAGTTAGCGCAAAGACAGCACAACAGGTTCGCTTGATGATGGAATCAGTTGTTTCAGGACACGGAACCGCGCCAAGTGCGGCGATTCCCGGATATCGAGTGGCAGGTAAAACTGGAACTGCCGAACGTTACAACGTTGATTGTGGTTGCTACAGCGGATACACCGCATCATTTATTGGCTTTGCCCCTGCTGATGCTCCAAAGTATGTTGTTAGCGTGACTATTCAAGATCCAAAGGGCTCGTACTACGGAGGCTCACTCGGTGGTCCAGTATTTAAAAAGGTTATGACATTTGTATTGCAAGCAGAGCATGTTGCACCAACTGGAACAAAAGTTCTTCCAGTAGCGCTAACCCAAGCAGAGCTTCGCCAGAAAGAGCGTCGCGAAACTGCGGCGACCGCACAGGCGAGTTTAAAGAGCAGATAATGCGCCCATTTAGCCAGAGCACTTTAAAGTTATCGAAAGTCGCTGGTGCTGTCACTGCAACTTGTGAATTAAGCGAAGCGGAACTTTCTAAGATAGAAATTTCCGGCCTCACTCATAACGATTATCAAGTAGAACCCGGAGATCTCTTTATTGCGATTCCGGGTGCCAATCGCCATGGTGCAGAGTTTGCGATGAGCGCAGTAAGTAAAGGCGCGGTAGCGATTTTGACCGATAGCGCAGGAGCCGCTTACGTTAAGGGAACCCCTGTTCTAGTTGTGGAAGATCCGCGCCGCGTTGCGGGCAATATCGCTGCTCTGCTCTACAACGAGCCAATGCGCGATCTATCGAGTATCGGAATTACCGGTACAAATGGCAAGACGACTGTTTCTACTTTGATTTATCAAATATTCGAAGCAGCTGGTCGCGATTGTGGGCTAATCGGAACTATCGAAACCCGTATCGGAAAAGATGCCATCGAAAGTTCGCGGACAACACCTGAAGCCACGGATTTGCAAGCGCTCTCGGCGGTAATGCGCGAGCGACATATGCGACATCTAGTCATGGAAGTATCTAGCCATGCCATGGTCTTACATCGCATGCAAGGCGCACATTTTGCCTTTGTCGGTTTCACAAACTTGACTCAGGATCACTTAGATTTTCATGGAGATATCGAGAGTTACTTTGCAGCCAAAGCCAAGTTGTTTACCTACGAATTTGCAGATCAAGCCGTTATCAATATAGATAGCAAGTATGGCGCGCAGTTGGCGTCAACAACTGAACTTCCGGTTATCTCTCTATCTCGACTAAATCCACAAGCTACTTGGCACTTTACAGATATTGATACATCTGGAAAGCATGTTCACTTTAAAATCCGTGGCTCTGGCGGAATGCTTATTGAATCCTCAACAAAACTTCGCGGTGGCTATAACTTGGATAACCTTTTAATGGCTATCGCTATCGCAGTTGAATCTGGTGTGGATCCAATCGATATTGCAGCCGCTGTTCCGGCGCTATCAGGTGCAGCAGGTCGGCTAGAAGAGGTAAGCGTTGGTCAGAGTTATTCGGCCTTTGTTGACTATGCGCACACTCCTGATGCGGTCGCTAACGTGCTCGAATCAATTCGCGAATTTACATCTGGAAAAGTTATCGCCGTGCTCGGTTGCGGTGGGGATCGCGATTCCTCAAAGCGTCCCTTGATGGGGCAGGCACTTCTCAAGGGTTGCGATATTGCAGTGTTTACCAGTGATAACCCGCGATCTGAAGATCCAAGCCAGATTCTCAAAGAGATGGTTGGTAAGTTAAAAGTTTCTGAGCCAGCGAGAGTAATTGAAGATCGCAAGAGCGCGATTGAGTACGCCGTATCTTTGGCATCACAAGGAGACACAATTGCCATCTTGGGTAAGGGCCACGAACTCGGGCAAGAGATTGCTGGAATGAAATTAGATTTTGATGATCGAAAAGTTTTGGCACAGGCGATTGCAGGTTTGAAATGATTGAATTAAAGGCATCAGAGATCGCCAAGATCGTCGGCGGAGATTTAATCGGCGGTGATATCACCGTCACTGCAGCACCGGTCTTTAACTCCAATCAAGCTACTCAAGGATCAATCTTTCTCGCTCTCGTAGGTGAAAGAACTGATGGCCACAATTACATTTCAGATGCCTTTGCACACGGCAGTGTTCTCGCCTTTGTAACGAAAGAAGTTCCCGAACGCTGCATAGTCGTCAAAGATGTTCTTGCAGCGCTTAACTCACTTGCATCTTATGTTCGCCAGGCGCTACCTGAATTAAAGGTAATTGCGCTAACTGGTTCTCAAGGAAAGACAACAAGTAAAGATCTGCTCCGCCACATCTTGGAAACCGTCGCACCTACCGTGGCCCCGGCTGGAAACTTCAATAATGAACTAGGTGCACCGATCACTTTGTTGCAATGCGACGAGAAAACCAGATTCTGCATCCTAGAAATGGGAGCTCGTCATGTTGGCGATATCGCAAAGTTATGCCAGATGGCCACTCCAGATATTGGAGTTGTTCTCAGAGTCGGAACTGCACACGTTGGTGAATTTGGATCCGAAGAGTTAGTCGCCAAAGCTAAGTCAGAGATGATTTCATCACTAAGCGGCTCTGCGATAGCGGTTCTCGGTCAATACGATCAATACACGCCAGCAATGGCTTCCTTGCACAGCGGCGCAACGGTGACATTTGGTGAGACAACAAGTGCAGATGTTCGAGCCACAGATATTGAAATTCGCGAGGGCCGTCCGCATTTTGATCTAGTAACTCCGGCAGGTCGTGCATCAGTTGGCTTAAGAATTGTCGGAATTCATCAAGTATCGAACGCACTTGCTGCGGCAGCGATCGCAACCAACTTAAATATCTCGATTGATCTCATTGCCGGTGCGCTTTCCACCGCCGAGCTTCACAGCAAGTGGCGGATGGAGATCGCAGAGCTAAATGGACTAGTGCTGATTAATGATTCTTATAACGCAAGCCCTGAGTCGACCGAGGCAGCGCTACGCACTTTGGTGCTCTTTGCTCAAGAACGGGGCGGTCAATCCTGGGCTTTCTTGGGAAAGATGCATGAACTCGGCGCGTCATCACTTCATCACCATTCACGACTTGGCACCCTTGCTTCAGAGTTAGGAATTGACCATCTCGTCTGCGTGGGTTCTCCAGAGTATGCCGCGCAGATTACTGGTTCCAGCGCAATGACAGTTCACCTCCTTGACTCTAAAGAGTTGGCAGATGAGTTAGTTAGTCAGATGAGCCAGGGAGATGTTGTTCTGGTTAAAGCATCGCGCGCAGAGAAGTTTGAGGAAGTTGCAGAGTCAATCACTGAAAAGTGGAATAGCCGTGAAGTTGGGGGAGAGAATTAAATGAGAGAAATTCTGATCGCTGGTGCGATCGCCTTGTTCTTATCTCTCTTTGGAACGCCGGGTTTAATTCGCATACTTGCCCGCCGCGGTTATGGACAGATTATTCGAGATGATGGACCTTCTTCGCATCACACCAAGCGCGGAACGCCAACCATGGGCGGCATCATTATCATTTTCGCAACTGCAGTTGGTTATTTCATCGCCCACGCAATTTCGCGAAACACAGTTAGCACCTCAGCGCTCTTAGTTCTTGGTTTAATGGCAGGTCTGGGATTTGTTGGATTCTTAGATGATTGGCTAAAAGTTTCTCGCCAGAAATCACTTGGCTTAAATGCCAAGCAGAAAATATTCGGGCAGATAGTAGTTGCTGCAACTTTTGCTTACTTAGGTATCAACTTTCCAGATCGTGATGGGCTAACGCCAATCTCACAGAATTTATCAACCGTTCGCGATACCTCAATTACTTTAGGAACTACCTTGGTGATCATCTGGGTCGTCATAATGGTGACCGCTACCAGCAATGGTGTAAACCTCACCGACGGTTTAGATGGCTTAGCAACCGGTGCTGCTGTGATGACATTTATCGCATTCATTTTGATTGGCGTTTGGGAATTTGGTCAAAGTTGCGCGGTATCACCTGGCGCTAACTGCTATCTAGTTCGAGACCCGTTAGATATTGCTGTTCTATCTGCAGCGCTAGCCGGGGCATGTGCCGGATTTCTTTGGTGGAACGCCTCGCCAGCAAAGATCTTCATGGGCGATACCGGTTCGCTAGCACTGGGCGGCGCCCTTGCGGGAATCGCAACAACGCTGCGTATTGAGTTACTACTAATTCCACTAGGTGGCTTATTTGTAATCATTAGCGCTTCAGTGATTCTGCAAGTTGCCTACTTTAAAATCTCAGGTGGAAAGCGAATCTTCAAGATGGCGCCACTGCAACATCACTTCGAATTAATGGGCTGGGGTGAGGTAACAATTGTGCTTCGCTTCTGGATCATCGCTGGCCTTTGCGTCGCAGCTGGCTTAGGGCTCTTCTACGCGCAATGGGTTACGGCATAAGGCCGATAAGAAATGGCTATTAACTTATCGGGCGAGAGTTTTTTGATCCTTGGCGCTGGAGTAACTGGAATAGCAGTCGCCAGATCACTCAGCGCTAAAGGCGCATCAATTCTCTTCGCCGATGACCAGGTTGAAACTGTAGAAGGATTTAAAGTTTCTAAATCAGATCAGGTAAAAGTTGACGGCTTTTCTTTTGTTGTTATCTCACCAGGCTGGAAAGAGAGCCATCCGCTCATCGTTAAGGCGCAAGCCGCTGGCATACGTTTGGTAAATGAGATTGATCTGGCTTGGTCTTTTCGCGCAGAACTTGTTCCTGGTCAAAAGTGGATCGCTTTAACTGGAACCAATGGAAAGACAACAACTGTTGAAATGGCGGCGGCAATGCTGCGCGCAGGTGGGGTTGCAGCCATTGCTTGCGGAAATGTTGGTACGACGGTAATTGAAAGCGTAGAGAGCACTGAAAAGTACGAAGTACTAGTTCTCGAACTCTCATCGTTTCAATTGCACTGGTTAAGAGAAGCAAGTTTTGTGGCGGCAGCGATTTTAAATATTGCAGAGGATCATCTTGATTGGCATGGCACTTTCACCGAGTACGCGCGCGTTAAGGGCTCGATTCTAGATCGCGCATCGACGGGAGTCTTTAACTCTTCAGATTTGGAAGTCGTAAATCAAGCAGCGCACTGGCAAGGACGCAAAGTCTTTTTCTCACTCGACACACCTGCACCTGGTGAAATCGGCGTAGTTGAAGAGTTATTGGTAGATCGTGCATTTGTTAGCGATCCCCAGGAAGCGGCGATGCTTGCAGAGATAGTTGATGTAAAACCTACCGTTCCACACAACGTGGCAAATGCCTTGGCCGCCGCAGGGCTGGTTCGAGCCCTTGGCGTATCTCCAGAAGCAGTTCGCAGCGCTCTACAAAATTTCTCATTGGGAAGACACCGCATCGAAGAAGTCGCAAATACAAATGGGATTTCTTGGGTAAATGATTCAAAGGCTACAAATCCCCATGCCACAGTTGCATCTTTAAACTCAGCGCTATCGTCTATCTGGATCGCAGGTGGTTTGGCTAAGGGCGCCGAGATGCAAGAGCTAATCGCTAAGTGCAAATCAAGAATTAAAGTTGCAATTCTTATCGGTACCGACCGCGAGCTAATCGCCGATGAATTGCGTTCGCAAGCACCAGAAATTGAAATCGTTTACGTCGATGCGCCCAGCACATATCAGCGAGGCGGTAAAGATAATTCACTGATGGAGGCGGTCGTTAAAGCTGCCGCTGAACGCGCTAAGACCGGGGATCGGGTCTTACTCGCCCCAGCTTGCGCATCAATGGATCAATTCATCTCCTACTCCGATCGTGGAGATAGGTTTGCAGCAGCGGTAAAGAAAGTAGTCCAATGAGCGCCCCGGCCAAGTTCTTCGCAAAACCAGTTAACAATTTCTATATCTTGGCAGTCAGCTCACTCGCACTCTCGGTTATCGGTTTAGTGATGGTCTTTTCTGCATCTTCGATCCACTCACTGGATACAAGAGGTAACGCAGTTGCAATCGTTCTGCGTCAAGGCTTCTTCTTCGCGCTATCTATCCCGTTAGCAATCTACCTATCCCAAAGATCGCTAACCCAGTGGCGTTGGTTGGCAAGATTTGGCTTACTAATTTCAGTTGCAATTCTCGCCATCCTGCAGATCCCTGGAGTTGGAAAGACTGTTAACGGAAATACCAACTGGATCGCTCTTCCATTTGTCGATGTGCAGCCA
Organism: Candidatus Planktophila lacus; assembly: GCF_002288325.1. NCBI lineage: Bacteria > Bacillati > Actinomycetota > Actinomycetes > Candidatus Nanopelagicales > Candidatus Nanopelagicaceae > Candidatus Planktophila > Candidatus Planktophila lacus. Next base: position 549,054 of record NZ_CP016780.1, read on the forward strand.
AGTGAAATCTCAAAATTCCTCTTGATTCTCTGGGCGAGCTACTTATTGGCAAATCAAGAGAAGAACGGAAAGACTCGGATTAATGTCTTTGCTCTTATTACTCCGGGATTTATGGTTGTTATCTTCTTAATCTTGTTGGGTCGCGATCTTGGTACGGCATGCGTTGTTGCAGCAATACTCGGCGGATTACTTTTTGTTTCAGGCGTTGAACTTCGCTTGCTAGGTACATTGGTTGCAGCCGGAGCAGTTGTTCTGGCAGCGCTTATTGCAACCGCTGGCTATCGTGCCGCAAGATTTCTTGTTGTACTTGATCCATTCGCAGCAGAGCAGTATAAAAACGCAGGTTGGCAACCAGCACATAGTTTGCTCGGGCTAGCATCTGGTGGAATTTTTGGAGTTGGTCTAGGGGGTAGTCGCCAAAAGTGGGGCAACCTTGCCGAAGCACATACCGACTTTATCTTTGCAGTAATCGGTGAAGAACTCGGGCTACTCGGCACTCTTGCGGTTCTAGCCTTACTTGCAGCGCTGATCTTTTCAATCTTTAAAATCGCGCTTCGTTGCAAAGATCCAATGTCTCGTTATGTTGGCTCTGGAATCGGCTGTTGGATCGCAGTACAGACAGTTCTTAACATTGGTTCAGCAACTAGTGTGCTACCTGTTGTCGGTGTAACTCTTCCCTTTGTTTCCTATGGAGGCTCAGCGCTAACTTCTCTCTATATCGGACTCGGTTACATATTTGGCAGCGCGCTGCGCGATCCTGAAGTTTCCAATGAACTCCAGAAAGCGATAGAACGGCGTAGATTACGCACATCATGAAGATCGTTCTTGCAGGCGGTGGAACTGCTGGCCATGTCGAACCAGCCCTTGCCGTCGCCCGCACCTGGCGCGCAAATCACTCAGGCGATCAGATTGAATTCCTCGGAACTAAATCAGGGCTCGAAAATCAACTAGTCCCTGCAGCAGGATTTAACCTCTCACATATCTCGAAGGTAGTTATTCCCCGCAAAATCTCACTCTCACTCTTTGTCGCACCTACGACATTAACTCAGGCCTTTCTTGAAGCCCGCGCAGTGCTTAAAGGCGCCGATCTTTTAATCGGTTTCGGGGGATATGTTTCTGCACCGGCGTATTTAGCCGCTCGCTCCTTAAAGATTCCGATAGTCATACATGAAGCAAACGCGAAGCCAGGTTTAGCAAATCGCTTAGGCGCACTTTTCACAAACCATCTAGCGGTCGCTCAACCAGTTAAATCAGGAAAGTTGAGCAGGGCGCTAATTACTGGGCTGCCACTGCGTTCTGATGTGTCGAAAGCTCTTCAAGTTAGCGGCAGCGATTGGGCAGCAGCGCGGAGTAAAGCAAAGGCTGCTCTAGGAATGAGTGAAAAGGCACCAGTCATTGCAATCTTCTTTGGCTCCCAAGGCTCGGTAGCGCTCAATAAGGTAATCGCCGATTCTCTCCCTATCTTTGAAAAGAATGGTGCACAACTGCTCCACGCAGTTGGCAAATCAAATCAACTTCCCAAAGCTGCACCTAATTACAAACCTGTCTCATATCTCGAAGATATGGCCAGCACTTATCTAGCTGCAGATTTGATTATCGCGCGTAGCGGCGCCGTAACTTGCTCAGAAGTAAATGCGCTCGGAAAATATGCGCTCTTTATTCCACTGCCGATTGGAAATGGCGAACAGAAAGTAAATGCCCGTTTGGTGACCGAACAATCTCGTGGAGAAATCATCGATCAAAGCGAATTCACTTCGCAATGGATTGAAAAGCACCTAGATCGCTTACTTAAGAATTGCGAGATGGCTAGCCCGTCAGGCAACGCTTCTGATTTGCACGCCAGCGAAAAAATCGTGGCTCTTATGGAAGAAGCCTTGAAAGTGAAGGCGAAGTAATGGCAAACGATATTTCGAAATGGTCGGGCAAGCGCCTGCACTTCATCGGTATTGGTGGGGCAGGCATGAGCGGTTTAGCGCGCATTGCTCTCTCGCACGGGATTACAGTTACAGGCTCTGACGCCAAAGATTCAACGGTATTAAGCGCGCTGCAGGCACTTGGAGCGCAGGTTTCGCCAGAGCATAAAGCGAGCCAGGTAGATGGCGCTGACTACATTATTTTTTCAACAGCTATCGGTACAAGTAATGTTGAGTTGATTCGCGCCCAAGAGTTACAGATTCCTGTACTGACGCGTGCGCAGGCGCTAGCAACTTTAATGTCGCAAGATCGCAGCATCGCTGTCGCCGGAACTCATGGCAAGACGACTACTTCATCGATGTTGACTGTTGCGCTGCAATCATGTGGATTGGATCCTTCATTTGCGATCGGTGGCACGTTGACTTCATCAGGATCTAATGCTCATAAAGGAACGGGCGATCTCTTTGTCGCCGAAGCCGATGAATCTGATGGATCATTTATTGAATACCATCCCAATGCAGCGATCGTTACAAATATTGAGCACGATCACGTTGACTTTTTCGCAAAGCCTGAGGATGTAACCAACGCATTTAACTCTTTTGCTGCAACCATTAGTCAAGATGGAGTTCTGGTTTATTGCGCCGATGATGCGGGTTCTGCCGCTTTGGGCAGAGACCCCAAATTGCGCCCTGATCTAAAAGTTGTTTCCTATGGAACTACCGCAGGTAGCGACCTATATATCGATTCAATCAATCTATTGGCGATGGGATCAACGGCGAGAGCGCTTTGGAACGGCCGCTTAGTCGGGACTCTCTCGTTGCAAGTTCCTGGTTTACACAATGTTTTAAATGCAGGCGCAGCTTTAGCGATGGGCCTAGCCCTTGGCGCACCAGCTGCCGAACTACTTGCCGGATTAGCAAGTTTCCATGGCGCCGGGCGTCGCTTTGAGTTAAAGGGAACGGTTCATGGAATTCGCGTAATCGATGATTACGGACACCACCCCACTGAAATTACCGTGACGTTAGAAGCGGCAAAGCGCTATGCCGGTGATGGAAGAGTTCTTGCGATATTTCAACCGCACCGTTATTCGCGAACGCAAGCATTTATGAAGGAGTTCTCAACGGCGTTAGATATAGCCGATGAAGTAATTCTCCTTGAAATCTATGCTGCATCCGAGAAACCTATTACCGGTGTAAGCGCTGCGCAGATCGCATCCGCAATGGAACGCGGCCAATTTATTCCAAACTTTATCGAGGCATCTGACTGGGTTATCGAAAATGCAAAACCAGGAGATGTAATCCTGACCCTTGGTGCAGGAGACGTGAACTCACTGGCGCCAATTATCTGCGATGGGCTAGCGCGCCGATTTAACTCACCGGTCTAAAGATCTGAAAAAAATGAAGATAAGCCCCAAAACCGCGCGCATCGCAATCGTCGTCATTCTCATCTTTGGCGCAGGCTCTTACCTTCTAGGTTGGTCTCCACTACTTTCAGTCAGAAGTGTTGAAATAATTGGGGCGCCGACTAAAGAGAGTCAACTTGCAATCTCGCGCTCTTTAAATATCGCAGAAGGCGAAAAGTTAGCCAGAGTTGACCCCAGGTCACTCTCGAATCGTTTACGTTCATTTGATTGGATTGAAAGTTCGCAGGTCTCAAGAAATTGGATTAATGGAAGAGTTTCGATTTCGATTACAACACGAACTCCAATCGCTCTATATAGCCAACCAGGTAAACCTCAAGTAGTACTTGACTCTTCAGGAAATACCTTTGCCACTCCGGCAGATATTGAAGAAGGACTTCCGAAGGTAAGCGCCAAATCAGTTGATGGGGGGCTGGCGGCGATTAAAGTCTTTACATCGCTACCTGAAAGCTTCAGCAAAAATATCGATCGCATGAGCGCTGCCCGCAGCGATAACTTCTTAATTTACGGCAGATTTGAAGGACAGGATCTACGAATTATTTGGGGAGATGGCGAAGATACAGATCTGAAGGTTGAGGTAATCGAGGCGCTGTTAAAGCGAGAAGAGAATAAGAATTTACGGATGATTGATGTAAGTGCTCCACATGCTCCTATCGTGAAGTGATGTGAAGATTAAAATTTTTTTAAATATTTACTCGATGTCTTTTCTCTAAATTCGTTGAAAAATTCGTTGAAAAATCTTTGAGTCGGTCTTTGCTTTCGCCTGCTTAACGCCTTACGTTGCCCTTATTACAGAGAGTAGAAATGTAATTCTCAAGTAGAGGTTTACAGTTCTAAAGGGGGATATTGTGGCTGCACCACAGAATTATTTAGCTGTCATCAAAGTAGTTGGAATTGGTGGCGGTGGAGTCAATGCAATTAATCGCATGATTGATGTTGGATTAAAAGGCGTTGAGTTCATTGCAATTAATACCGATGCACAACATCTATTGATGAGCGATGCTGATGTGAAACTAGATATTGGTCGCGCATCAACTAAAGGTCTTGGCGCAGGCGCTGCTCCTGAAAAAGGTCGTCAAGCAGCGATCGATCACACAGAAGATATTGAAGAAATTTTACGTGGCGCAGATATGGTCTTCGTTACAGCAGGTGAAGGTGGCGGTACCGGTACAGGTGGAGCGCCAATCGTTGCAAAGATCGCACGCGATCTTGGTGCGCTAACAATCGGTGTTGTAACTCGTCCGTTCTCATTTGAAGGAAAGATTCGCTCTGCGCAAGCAGATGAAGGAATCGAACTACTCCGTGCAGAAGTAGATACCTTGATAGTTATTCCAAATGATCGCTTACTTGCAATTTCAGATCGCAACATAACTGCAGTCGATGCATTTAAGAGCGCTGATCAAGTTCTTCTCTCCGGCGTTCAAGGAATTACCGAAATCATTACACAACCAGGTCTTATCAACCTTGACTTTGCAGATGTTAAAACAGTTATGACCGATGCTGGTTCTGCTCTTATGGGAATCGGATCTGCGCGCGGTGAAAATCGCGCAACACGTGCCGCAGAACTGGCGATCTCAAGTCCACTACTAGAAGCATCAATTGACGGTGCAATGGGAGTTCTTCTCTCGGTAGCTGGTGGATCAGACCTTGGGCTTTTTGAGATCAACGAGGCTTGCGAACTAGTTCAAGCAGCTGCGCATCCCAATGCCCGCATAATCTTCGGTACAACTATTGATGACGCTCTAGGCGATGAAGTTCGCATTACTGTTATTGCTGCTGGCTTTGATGGCGGAGAGCCAAAGAAGGTTTCAGTTCCGGTAATTGATAAGGCGAGCCTTTCAGGAATCGCTAATCCAATTCCAAGTAACGATCCAATTTCTGTCGCCCTTGATCTCGATGGCAGCGCACCTCGTAAGCGCGTTACCTTTGAAGATCTCGTTGCTGAAGATGAGATCGACGTTCCCGACTTTATGAAGTAATTAGCTCCACTCCAAAGGCGAGTGAGCTAACTATGGGAACCTTCTTTACCGATCGCTTAGGTGGCAACAGTTCTGGTGAATTTGCATCCCTTAACTTGGGAGACCATGTTGGGGATACTCCGGAGGTAGTTACCAGCAATCGCGCTTTGATTGCCGCAAGATTTGGACCCACTCAATATATGAACCAAGTCCATGGCAATCGCGTTGCGATCATCGAAGAAGTAACTGACGAAATTCCAACTGCGGATGCGCTAGTTACGGGAATTCCGGGAGTAACTCTTGCGGTCATGGTTGCCGATTGCATTCCACTCTTACTTAAATCTAAGGAAGCCGTTGCGGCAGTTCATGTTGGTCGTAAAGGTTTACTAAATCGAGTGGCCGAAAAAGCGATAGATGTAATGCGCGAGATTTCCGATGCCCAGGTTACAGCGATTATCGGCCCCGCTATTTGTGGCAAATGCTATGAAGTCTCAAAAGAAATCTTTAGCGAAGTGGCTGCAAGCCATCCAGAGAGCGCTAGCCAAACCCCATCCGGAACTCCTTCTCTGGATCTAATCTCTGCCCTCATCTCAGATCTTCAAAAATTGGGGATAAAAGATATTGATAACCAAAGTCGTTGCACCTTAGAACACGGAGATCTCTACTCTTATAGGCGAGATGGAGCCACTGGGCGCCAAGCAGGGTTGGTCTGGCTATGACTGAACGCCGTGAATTTATAAGCAACTCACTACAAGATGTGAAGTCACGAATTGCTAGCGCCGCCCATTTGGCTGGTCGCGATCTTGCCGAGATAACTTTGATCGCTGTTACAAAAACCTATCCGGTATCTGATGTTCAAATTCTTCGCGATCTTGGCGAAGGAAATTTTGGTGAGAATCGAACCGAAGAAGGCGCAGTGAAATCCTTAGAGGTACCTGGGATTTGGCATTATCAAGGACAAGTGCAGAGTCGAAAATTACGTGAGATCGCTTCTTGGGCCAATGTGATTCATTCCTTAGATCAAATCAGTCATATCGAAAAGTTAAACCGCATCTGCGAAGAGCTAGATAAGAAAATTAGCGTCTTTATCCAACTCTCTCTAGATGGCGCACCCGATAGAGGGGGAGTAGTTGAGCAAGAACTGGCAGGCCTTGCCGATGTAGTTGCTACAAGTTCGGCGCTAGAACTCAAAGGGTTGATGTGCGTTCCCCCAGTTGAGTATGAACATCAACTCGCCTTCGCCGAGGTCGCGCAAATTCACCAACGTTTTATCAGCCGATTCCCAAGCGCAAAATCACTATCTGCTGGCATGAGTTCTGACTTTGAAATTGCCATCGCCCATGGCGCGACACATATTCGGATAGGTAGCCAAATCCTCGGTTCGCGGACCTATCACCCCTAACCTTTACCTATGTCTGCACTCAATAAAATGATGGGCTACCTCGGTTTGGTAGATACCGATGAAGAAGCTCAACAACAAGAAGCAACTCCAGTTCGCAACACTGAACGTCCAGCACGCGAGATCGCACGCCCATCTCGTGATCGCGCTGGCGTAACCGTCGTTGGTTCAACTGTGGCAGCTGCTCCAGCTCAAGAGTCGAATTACCACATCATCACTTTGCAACCACGTTCATACTCTGAAGCCCGCAAAATGGGCGAGCACTACCGCGAAGGTAATCCAGTCATCATCAATCTCGATGACATGGAAGAGAGCGAACGTAAACGTCTAGTCGACTTCGCAAGCGGACTTGTATTTGGTCTACACGGACGTATCGAACGCGTTAGCCATAAAGTCTTCCTTCTCTCACCTGCAAATGTAAATGTAAGCAGCGAAGATAAGACCGCTGCAGCACAGGCAAGTTTCTTTAACCAGAGTTGATTTAAGAACCTTCCCTCTCAGTTAATGATTACTTCACTCCTGCTCACGCTACTTGATCTCTTCAAGTATGCACTTTTCATTCGCTTAATTGTTGACTACGCCAGAATTTTTGCACCAAATTGGCGCCCTAAATCTTTCTTGATCGCCTTCTTCGAATTGATTTATTCAATAACCGATCCGCCAATGAAATTTGTTGGTCGCTTCGTGCCACCGCTGCGTTTAGGTGGAGTAGCAATTGATCTTTCATTTATCGTTCTCTTGATCGGCATTAGCCTGGCCAAGAGCATCATCATCGTCGTACTTTAGATCTAACTTTCTAAGCTTTTTTAAGTACTACTTCGATCCCAAGTTCGTTATCGCTAGTTGCAATCGTTTCATCGCGCTCGAACTCGAGAGCAAGTACTTCATCGCTGATATGCGCCTTTGCACTTGTAATTGCAGATAGAACTGATTGTTCTGCGTTCCAGCGAACTTTGATCCGGTCCGAGATCTCAAAGCCATCGCTCTTGCGACGTTCTTGGATAAAGCGGATTACTTCACGAACGTTTCCGGCCTCAATTAATTCAGGTGTTAGCGCTAGATCAAGGGCTACCGATTCGCCATCGTGGCTAGCAACCATCCAGCCAGATTTCGGCACTTCAGTCACAACGAGATCAGCTAAATCAATATCCCATGTGCCCACTTTGGCGCTGCCAGATTTACGAAGACCCTTAACAAGTTCTGTTGGATCGGTAGCAGCAATCGCCTTAGCAATATCTTGAACCTCTTTGCCAAACTTAGCGCCGAGTGATTTGAAGTTAGCCTTTACAGAGATTTCAACTAAATCTCCATCGGCATCGGCGATATCGGCTAGATCGATCACATTTAACTCATCTGCGATCTGTTCCTTCATATCTGTTGGCAGAGTTGACCAGCCATTTGCAGAAATCAGAGCGCGTTGCAGTGGCTGGCGAATCTTGATCGCCGATTCAGCGCGAGCAGAACGGCCCAATTCAACAACGCGTCGAGTCATCGCAACTTGCGCATTTAGTTCTAGGTTAATTCGGGAAGGATCGGCGATAGGGAAATCTGTTAGGTGCACAGAGGCGGCAACGGATGGATCTGCAACCTTTACCAACTCTTGCCAAACATGCTCGGTAATAAATGGAACCATCGGTGAAAGTAGTTGAGTCAGCGAGACTAGACATTCATGAAGTGTTGCCAAGGCAGCGGTGTCGCCATCCCAGAAACGACGACGCGAGCGTCGCACATACCAATTAGAAAGGTCATCGATAAATCTGGCTAGCGCCTTACCTGCGTTCTGTGAATCAAATTCTGAATATGACTTATCAACTTCTTGAACAAGTGCGTTTAGCTCGCTGATGATCCACTTATCCATCATCGAGCGATCCTTGAGCGCTGGTGATTGGCTTAGCTCAAATCCCGATGCTTCGGCATAGAGAGTATGGAATGAGATTGTGTTCCAGTAGGTAAGTAAGGTCTTGCGTACAACATCGCTAATTGCATCGTGGCCAACGCGGCGCGCAGACCAAGGAGATCCGGCGGCCAACATGTACCAACGCACTGCATCTGCGCCGTGTTGATCCATTAGCGAAATCGGCTCAAGGACATTGCCCAAGTGCTTACTCATCTTGCGACCATCTTTATCAAGGATGTGGCCGAGGCAGAGCACGCTCTTATATGAACTTTGATCAAAGACCAAGGTTCCAATTGTCATCAGCGTGTAGAACCAGCCGCGCGTTTGATCGATCGCTTCGCAGATAAAGTCGGCAGGATAAGCAGCTTTAAATTTTTCAACTGAACCAGGCTTATGTGGATAGCCCCACTGAGCAAATGGCATTGCGCCTGAGTCATACCAACAGTCGATAACTTCAGGTACGCGATTCATAACCTTGGAACATTGCGCACATGGAAAGGTAATGTCGTCAACAAATGGGCGATGTGGATCAAGGTTGGAAAGTTCTTGTCCAGCTAGTGCGCCGAGTTCAGCAAGTGAATCAACGCAGACTTCATGTTTATCTTCGCAACGCCAGATCGGTAGCGGCGTTCCCCAGAAACGATTTCGCGAAAGCGCCCAGTCAATGTTGTTATTGAGCCAATCACCGTAACGGCCAGTCTTAATTGTCTCGGGATGCCAATTGGTCTTGTTATTCTCGCGGATCAACTCATCTTTAATTGAGGTCGTGCGGATATACCAAGATGGTTGCGCGTAATAAATAAGTGCGGTGTGACAGCGCCAGCAGTGTGGATATGGGTGCTCAAATGGCTGGTGCTTATATAAAACACCGCATGATTTAAGTTCCTTAACCAAAGTCTTATCGGCTTCCTTAAAGAAGACCCCGCCAACTAGTGGAACATCGGCTAAGAACTTTCCATCGGGTGCGATTGGATTTACAACAGGAAGACCATAACCACGGCAAACCGCTAAATCGTCAGCGCCAAAGGCAGGGGATTGGTGAACTAAGCCAGTTCCATCTTCAGTTGTTACATATGTTGCCAGAACTATGAAATGCGAATCTGGAATCTCGATCAAATCTAGTGGGCGCTTGTAAGTAACGCGCTCGAGATCTCTACCCTTGATAACCTTTAAAACTTTAACTTCACCGGAGAGTGCGCTGAGAAGAGCCTCTGCAACAACTAGGACTTCGCGGTTTTCTTCAACCACAACTTCAGCGACGGCATAATCAACATCTGGGTGAACCGCAACAGCGGTATTTGAAACCAAGGTCCAAGGCGTTGTTGTCCAGACAAGCAGAGCCGCACCAAGATCTGCTAATTCACCAGATGTAACTGGAAAGCGAACATATACAGATGGATCGGTAACTGTTTCGTATCCCTGCGCTAACTCATGATCGGAGAGGCCGGTTCCACAACGCGGGCAATATGGTGCAACGCGGTGATCTTGAACTAGAAGACCTTTCTTCCATATCTCTTTTAAGCTCCACCAAACGCTTTCGACATATTCAGGAGCCATCGTCCAATAAGCCTGATCAAAATCAACCCAAAAACCCATCCGGTTGGTCATCGTTGTAAATGCATCAACATGGCGAGTTACTGATTCGCGGCACTTATCGTTAAAGGCGGCAATTCCGTATTTTTCAATATCGCCTTTTCCAGTAAAACCTAACTCTTTTTCGACAGCGATCTCAACTGGCAAGCCGTGGCAATCCCAACCTGCTTTGCGAGTTACATATTTGCCCTTCATCGTTTGATAACGCGGAAAGACATCTTTAAAGACGCGCGCTTCGATGTGGTGAGTTCCGGGCATTCCATTGGCTGTTGGTGGGCCTTCATAGAAGGTCCAAGGTTGCGCGCCTTCTCTAGCTTGCGTGCTCGCCTCGAAAATCGAATTGGTGCGCCAGAAATCTAGGATCGAACGCTCCATACCTGGGAGGTCGATCGCTGCGGGAATTGGGCGCATCTTTGGAGAATTCATAAGGAGGCGAGTCTAACGCCCGCCTTGCGCAGAACTGTTCAAGAATTTGCGCGGTCGATGAGTGGCAAAGTTGGTGGCGCGTGGAAAAGGGCATAAGGTGCGCGGCGTGCCAGCAAAAAAGAAGACCGTGAAGAAGCCGGTTAAGAAGGTAGCCAAGGCAAAGAAGGCGCCTGCTAAGAAAGCCGCGGCCAAGAAAACTCCTGCCAAGAAAGTTGCTAAGAAAGCGCCAGCAAAGAAAGTTGCTAAGAAAGTTGCTAAGAAAGTTGCTAAGAAAGTTGCTAAAAAAGCGCCAGCCAAGAAATCTGCCTTGAAGAAAGCGCCAGTTCGACCTTTCCCATCTAAGGCTGGAAAGACAACTCTTACCGTTGATGAAAAATCTCAAACAGTTAGCGTTGCAACAGTTGTTGCGCCAGTTGCTGCTCCAGTAATTGAAGAGCGCCGTCTAGTAATGCCCCCACCTCCACGCCCAGTCAAGAGTGGAAAGAAAGTTGCGCCGCTTAAACCAATCAAAGCAGCGCCAACTCCAGTAACTGCCAGCGATGGTGAAGCGCCATGGTCGGCTGCAGAGTTAAAGGCAGTTCGCACTGAAATCTCTGCTGATCTTGAACGCTTGCGTCGTGAACTTGTTCTTGTAGAAGCAGAGATGGATGAGTTGATTTCTGATTCTGGTGAAGGCGCTGGAGATGATCAGGCCGATTCAGGTACCAAAACTTTTGAACGTGAACACGAGATGTCTCTGGTAATCAACGCGCGCGATATGGTCTTACAAACAGAGCGCGCCCTTGATCGAATCGACAATAAAACTTATGGAAGTTGCGAAGAGTGCGGCAGCCCAATCGGCAAAGCACGCCTGCAAGTATTTCCACGCGCTACCCTCTGCATGATCTGTAAGCAGAAGGAAGAGCGGCGCTAAGGTGCGCCCAGCTTCACAACCCAATTCCGGCAAAGCAAAGTTTGGCTTGGTTAAACGCCTCTATCTAATCGCCTGGATAATCTGGCTAATCGATTTCGCTACCAAGACTTGGGCGATCGCTAATTTAGATTCCCGAGATCCCATTAAATTGATTGGATCATTCCTGCAGTTAACGCTGGTAAAAAACTCTGGAGCGGCATTTAGCTTTGCGACGGGTGCAACTTTTATTCTCTCAATATTTGCTTGTTGCGTCGTAGCCGCAATTGCTTACTACGCACCAAAGATCACCTCAAAGGGATGGGCGATTGTGATTGGTCTAGCCCTTGGCGGAATCGTAGGTAACTTAACTGATCGAATCTTCCGTGCGCCGGGCTTCTTCACCGGCCATGTGATCGACTGGATTGAGTTACCAAATTGGCCGGTATTTAACATCGCAGATAGCGCTATTGTGGTTGCAACAGTGATCGCAGTGGTCCTGTCAATTAAAAATATTTCTCCGATAGAGCCAGCAAATGTCGAGAAAAAAGATAGTTCCGAGGAGGCGTAAATGTCACGCGAAGCGCGCACATTAAGCGTTCCTGAAGGAGTTGCGGGCGAGCGAATCGACAGCGCCCTCACGCGAGTCCTTGGCCTTTCGCGCACCGCAATCGTAAAACTTCTCGAAGATGGCGACATCACAACTTCAGGGCGAGCGATGGCTAAGTCAGAGCGCGTAACGAGCGGACAAGTTATCGATGTCTTGATGCCAGAACCGCTAAATCAAGATCCAATTCCGCTGACTCCACTTGATGGGTTGCGCGTTGTTTACGATGATGAACATATTGTCGTAGTTGATAAACCGGTTGGTTGCGCCGCGCACCCAAGCCCAGGATGGATGGGGCCAACCGTTGTCGGCGCGCTTTTGGCAGCCGGTTACACAATTTCTACATCGGGTCCTTCCGAACGCGCTGGAATCGTTCATCGCTTAGATGTTGGCACGAGCGGTTTAATGATCGTTGCAAAAACTGATATTGCCTACACACGATTGAAGGAAGCATTCCGCAACCACGAAGTTGAAAAGACTTATCACGCGCTCGTGCAAGGTCATATGGATCCTGTTTCTGGAACCATCGATGCGCCTATCGATCGCCACCCAAAAGAAGATCATCGCTTTGCAGTTATTGCCGAGGGCAAAGAGAGCATCACCCACTACGAAGTTATCGAGTTTTATCGCTCCGTCTCACTCGTTAAAGTTGAGTTAGAGACCGGACGCACGCATCAAATCCGAGTTCACTTCTCGGCGCTAAATCATCCGCTAGTTGGCGATACAACTTATGGAGCAGATCCAGTCCTCGGAAAATCGTTAGCCATGTCACGTCCTTGGTTACACGCCCTTGAACTTCGCTTTAAACATCCCGTCTCATCCGAAGAACTGGTTCTCAACGCTCCCTATGCACCTGACCTTCAGGCTTGCTTGGCGTTGCTATCCGAAGCTGTTCTGCCGTAACGACTAATCTTGTGCAACTGTGACAACCGAAAACCCAACCCAGCCAAAAGCGAGTAAAGATTCTTTTGTGCACCTTCATGTGCATACTGAATATTCAATGCTCGATGGTGCCGCACGTATCGGCGATCTAGTAGAAGAAGTAGCCCGCCAAGAGATGCCGGCGATCGCAATGACTGATCACGGAAATGTTTTCGGCGCCTTTGATTTCTATAAACAAGCGGTCAAGGCGGGCGTTAAACCGATCATTGGTATCGAAGCCTACGTTGCTCCAGAATCGCGCTTTGATAAGAAGAAGGTGCAATGGGCCGATGGTGGAGAGGACGATGTTTCAGGCGGCGGTGCATATACGCATATGACCATCTTGGCCGAGAACAATCATGGACTCGCTAATTTATTTAAGCTCTCATCTCTTGCATCCCTTGAAGGTTATTACTACAAGCCGCGTATGGATCGTGAACTACTCTCTAAATATGCTGATGGTTTGATCGCAACTACTGGTTGCCCGGGTGGAGAAATCCAGACTCGCCTGCGTATGGGAAATTATAAAGAAGCGATGCGCGCGGCAAGTGATTACCGAGATATTTTTGGCGCACATAACTTCTTCCTTGAACTAATGGATCACGGCATTGATGTTGAAAGGCGCGTTAAGGAAGATCTCATCAAACTTGGCCGCGAACTTAAACTGCCGCTGCTTGCGACAAACGACCTGCACTACACCCGCCATGAAGATGCGCCTGCGCATGAAGCCCTGCTCTGCGTGCAATCTGGTTCAACTCTGGCAGATCCAAAGCGCTTTAAGTTTGATAACGATGAGTTCTACCTAAAGTCACCTGCGCAAATGCGTGAACTCTTTAAAGATCTGCCTGAAGCATGCGATAACACTCTGCTCATCGCCGAACGCTGCAACGTAAAACTCCGCGAAGGCGAAAATCTCATGCCCGCCTTTGCGGTGCCGCCAGGTGAAACAGAAGATTCTTGGTTACGTAAAGAGGCAGAGCGCGGGTTGGTTACACGTTTTGGAGATAAGGCAACAGATGCTCATCGCGTTCGTTTAAATTACGAATTAGATGTCATGGCCAATATGGGATTTCCGGGTTACTTCTTAGTTGTTGCAGATCTAGTGGCACATGCCAAGAAAGTTGGAATCCGTGTTGGTCCTGGTCGCGGCTCTGCTGCGGGTTCATTAGTTGCGTACTCACTCGGAATTACCGGCCTTGATCCAATCGAACACGGCTTACTTTTTGAGCGATTCTTAAATCCAGAACGTATCTCTATGCCTGATATCGATCTGGACTTTGATGAACGTCGGCGCAGCGAGATGATCCGTTATGCAACTGAGAAATACGGCGAAGATCGCGTAGCCCAGATCATCACCTACGGAACAATTAAATCTAAGCAATCAATTAAAGATGCCACACGCGTTTTAGGCTATCCATATGTAATTGGTGAGAAGTTAACGAAAGCGCTCCCACCTTCAGTGATGGGAAAAGATATTTCACTTGCTGGAGTATTTGATTCACAAGACTCACGCCATGGCGAAGCCGGCGAATTTCGCGAGCTCTACAACACCGATCCTGATTCAAAGAAGGTCGTTGATTTAGCGCGCGGACTCGAAGGACTCAAGCGCCAATGGGGCGTGCATGCCGCTGGCGTCATCCTTTCGCGTGAACCACTTCTTGATGTAATCCCAATTCATCGCCGCGAAGCCGATGGAGCAATCATTACCCAGTTCGATATGGGCGCCTGCGAATCAACGGGCTTGTTAAAGATGGATTTCTTGGGTCTTCGTAACTTATCCGTACTAGATGACGCGCTTTTAAATATTAAAGAGAATCAAGGAATAGATATAGTCCTTGAAGATCTACCACTGTCAGATCAAAAAACTTTCGAACTCTTATCGCGCGGTGACACACTTGGTGTATTTCAACTCGATGGTGGACCAATGCGCGCACTCCTTCGCAGCATGGCGCCAGATTCATTTGCCGACATATCTGCGGTTATCGCGCTCTACCGCCCTGGTCCTATGGGCGAAAATGCACACAATAACTATGCCGATCGTAAGAATGGTCGCAAACCAGTAGAACCAATTCATCCAGAGCTCTCTGAAGTTCTCCAAGAAATTTTGGGAGATACCTACGGTCTTATTGTTTATCAAGAACAAGTAATGGCGATCGCCCAGAAAGTTGCGGGGTTCTCACTTGGGCGCGCAGATCTTTTGCGTAAGGCGATGGGTAAGAAGAATAAGGAAATTCTGGATAAGGAGTACATACCTTTTGAAGCTGGTATGAAAGAAAATGGATTCTCAACCGCCGCCATCAAACGTTTATGGGATGTTCTTATTCCCTTTTCTGACTATGCATTTAACCGAGCACATAGCGCAGGTTATGGAGTTGTCTCGTTCTGGACCGGTTATTTAAAGGCGAATTATCCAACCGAATATATGGCGGCCCTGCTTACCAGTGTGCGTGATGATAAAGATAAGTCAGCGCTCTACTTATCCGAGTGCCGTCGTATGGGCATCAAGGTTCTTCCCCCCGATGTCAATGAATCAAATGCTGAATACACACCGCGTGGCAAAGATATTCGCTTTGGGCTTGCTGCAATCCGTAACGTTGGTGAAGGCGTGGTCGCTTCAATTAAATCTGCGCGTACAACAAAGGGAGCATTTACCTCATTCGGTGATTTCCTCGCCAAAGTAGATGCGCAAGTTTGCAATAAGAAAACAATTGAATCTTTAATCAAAGGTGGAGCATTCGATTCGCTAAACCATCCACGTAAAGCGTTGATGTCAGTTCACCTAGAGGCAATTGACTCAGTCATCGAAACCAAGCGCGCAGAAGCGATTGGACAGTTTGATCTCTTCGGAGGTGACTCGATGACGCAAGTTTCAGGTCTGGAAATTGAGATACCTACATTTGAATGGGATAAGGCAACGCTGCTGGTCTTTGAACGCGAAATGTTGGGCCTCTATGTTTCAGATCATCCTCTTCTTGGCGTTGAACATATCTTGCGTTCCAATACCGATATGTCTATTAGCGCGCTACAAAGTGATGAGAGCACGCCAGATGGCATGGTCACTTTAGGTGGCTTGATTACCGGCGTTCAACGCAAAGTCTCTCGCACAGGTTCATCGTGGGCGATTGTTAGCCTGGAAGATCTCGAAGGCGCTATCGAAGTTCTCTTCTTCTCGAATACTTACAATCAATATGCACTTACCTTGATTGAAGATCGCGTTGTAACAGTTCGAGGTCGATTCGAGCGTCGCGATGAAGTTTTGCGTTTTACTGCGCTTGAAATGAAGTCCCTCGATGTTTCGACTGGACCAGTTGGGCCGCTATTAATCTCTTTGCCAATTGCGCAGTGCACGCCACCAGTAGTCGATCGCATGAAGGAAATTCTGCGTTCGCATCCCGGCAAACGAGAAGTACATATGCAGATCGATGACCAAGGCGTACTAACAACTATGAAGATTGATGCACTCGTAACAGCATCGCCAAGTTTGAGCGCAGATTTGAAATCTATCTTGGGGCCAGACTGCTTAGTTCGAATGTGATTTTGCGCTTTATCGCCTAATTTTATTGGCAACGCCTCGAAGAGGTGGCAGCCGTTAGACTTGCCCCATGATTCGCTCGCTTGATCTACGGGGTAAAGCTCTCACCAAAGCGGGCTACCAGAAAGCTATTCCGCGAGCGAAGTTAGATATCGCTGCAGCGCTAGTTGCGATTGAACCAATTCTGCAGAAAGTTAAATCAGGTACTGAGGCAGACTTGCTCCAACTGGCCGAAGAATTTGATGGCGTTCGGCCACCTTCAATCCGCGTTCCACAATCTGCTTTAGATAAAGCACTTGCTGATTTAGATCCAAAGATTCGTGCGGCACTAGAACTATCAGCGGAGAGAATCCGTAAAGTTCACAACGATCAAACCCGCGGCGTAACTACTACGAAAGTTGTCGATGGGGGAGTCGTAACTGAACGTTGGATCCCAGTTGATCGCGTCGGGTTATATGTTCCAGGTGGTCGCGCCGTTTACCCAAGTAGCGTCTTAATGAATGTCATCCCAGCGCAGATTGCAAAAGTTTCCAGCATCGCTGTTGCATCACCACCACAGAAAGAGTTTGGCGGACTTCCGCATCCAACGATTCTTGCTGCTTGCGCACTCCTTGGTATCAATGAGGTTTACGCAGTCGGTGGAGCACAAGCAATCGCGCTCTTTGCCTATGGCATGGATGGCCTCTGCGAGAAATGTGATTTGGTCACTGGTCCAGGCAATATCTATGTCGCTGCCGCCAAGCGCGCGCTGCGTGGAGTAATTGGAATCGACTCAGAAGCCGGCCCAACTGAGATTGCTATCTTGGCCGATGAAAGTGCGCGCGCAGGTGAAGTTGCCGCAGATCTAATTAGCCAGGCCGAGCACGATCTAATTGCCGCCGCTGTTCTAGTGACGACATCTGAAAAATTAGCAGGCGATGTTGTTAAAGAGTTGGAAGTCAGAGTCGCCAAGACGAAGCACTCAGCCAGAATCCGTGAGGCACTTTCCGGTATTCAATCTGCAATCGTTATGGTCGATTCAATTGCGCAAGGGCTTGATGTCGTAAATGCCTATGCAGCAGAACACTTAGAGATCCAAACCCAGAACGCTGCGCAAGATGCGTTGAAAATTCGCAACGCTGGCGCAGTCTTCATCGGACGCTTCTCACCAGTGTCACTTGGCGATTATTCAGCAGGTTCAAATCACGTACTTCCAACAGGTGGATGCGCCTGCCACAGCAGTGGGCTATCTGTACAAACCTTCTTACGCGGGTTGCACTACATCGAATATTCAGAGGAAGCATTTATAGATATTTCACAGACTGTTATCACCCTTGCAAATTCAGAAGATTTGCCGGCACACGGTGAAGCGATGACCGCGCGTTTGGAAGATTTATGAGCGAGAAGAAATGGCCACTTTGGCTGCCACTTCGCGATGATTTAACTTCCCTTTCCCCGTATGGAGCGCCACAGGTTCCAGCTGAGGCAACGTTAAATACCAACGAGAATCCTTATGCACCATCTCCTGAACTCGCACAAGCGATCGCCGACCGCGTGCATAGGGTTGCTACAACTTTAAATCGCTATCCAGATCGTGATGCCACAGTTCTGCGCACGGCTCTCGGTAAATTTATAAACACTCTATCTGGAACAAATTTCACAGCAGATTCAATCTGGGCAGCCAATGGCAGTAACGAGATTATCCAATCTCTTTTCATGGCATTAGGTGATCGAGGCGCACTTGGATTTACACCTTCATATTCAATGCACCCGCTAATCGCCAAGGTAGTTGGCGTTACTTGGCAAGATGGAGGACGTCGCGCAGATTTCACGTTAGATACCGCCAAGGCGATAACGGAGATTTCGGGAAAGAAACCAGCCCTAACTTTCGTGACAACTCCAAATAATCCAACTGGCACCCTTTTAAAAATCGGCGAGATTGAGGAGCTAGCAAAGGCGACAGCACAAGTTAACGGTTTGCTAGTCGTTGATGAGGCTTATGCAGAATTTTCTAAGGAAATATCTGCCGTCACGCTAATTGAAAAGTATCCAAATGTGGTGGTGATCCGGACTATGAGTAAAGCATTCGCTTTCGCCGGAGCGCGCGTGGGTTATTTAGTGGCCAACCCCGATGTCGTGGATGCGATGTTTCTGGTGAGATTGCCTTACCACTTAAGCGCAATTACTCAGGCAGCTGCTGAAGTTGCACTTGAGTATCAAGGCGAACTTTTAGGAACTGTTGCGAGACTGATTGATTCACGTGGGAAAGTTATTGCTGAGCTGGAATCCATGGGCCTAACCGTTGCTCCAAGCAGCGCAAACTTCATCATCTTCTCAGGATTTAACTCAGAGCCAGCGCAGATCTGGCGCCAACTTCTCGATCGCGGTGTTCTGATTAGAGATGTGGGATTATTAGGGCACTTGCGTATGACCATTGGCAATGAGGCCGAGAATCAGAAATTTATTGGCGCCTTAAAAGAGATTTTGCAGAAGTAATTGAATACGAAGCTAATGGAGATAATCAGATGAGAACAGCCCGAGTAGAACGTAAAACTAAAGAGTCCCACGTAATTGTTGAGTTAAACCTCGATGGCGTCGGTGAGATCTCAGTAGATACTGGCGTCCCATTCTTTGATCACATGCTTTCTCAACTTGGAAAGCATTCTGGTTTCAATCTAACTGTAAAGACAACTGGTGATATTGATGTCGATTCACATCACACAGTTGAAGATACTTCACTGGCATTTGGACAAGCGCTGCGCGAGGCACTTGGCGATAAAATTGGTATCCGTCGCTTTGGTGATGCGATGGTTCCACTTGATGAAGTTCTGGTTCAGGCAGCAGTTGATCTTTCTGGTCGTCCATATCTAGTTCACCGCCAACCAGAAATCGTTGAGTTAATCGGAACTTTCGATACGACTCTTGGTAAGCACATATGGGAATCAATCGTTGCCGAAGCTCACATCGCACTGCATATTCGCGTTTTAGAAGGACGCAATGCCCACCACGTATTCGAAGCACAATTTAAAGCGGTTGCTCGCGCACTTCGCGATGCCGTTTCCCTTGATGGTGGAATCGCAGGAGTTCCTTCAACAAAAGGTTCTCTTTAATAGTGATCGCAATCCTTGATTACGGTTCCGGGAATTTAAGGTCGGCACAACGCGCTTTCGAACGCAGCGGTAAAGAAGTTGTAGTTACCTCCGATCGCGACATTGCGCTAAATGCACAAGGTCTAGTAGTCCCAGGAGTTGGCGCCTTCGCCGCATGTATGCGCGGTTTAGTTGCAGTTGGGGGAGATGCGATTGTTCGCGAACGCCTTGCTAAGCAACGTCCAACTTTAGGAATCTGTGTTGGAATGCAAATTCTCTTCAGAGATGGCGATGAACATACCAACGGGCCACTGCACCAAGGCGTCGGCATCTGGCAAGAGAGCATCACCAAGTTAGATGCGCCGATATTGCCGCACATGGGTTGGAATACCGTAGAAGTCTCATCAAACTCGAACTTGTTTAAAGGAATAGAAGATCAATCTTTCTACTTTGTTCACTCTTATGCGGCAAAGAAGAGCGTTGGTATTGCACAGGCGTGGAGCACGCACAATGAAAAGTTTTTGGCGGCGGTAGAAGACGGTGCTATTGCAGCGACGCAATTTCATCCTGAGAAATCTGGCGATGCCGGTCTTGCGCTGATTAAGAATTGGGTGGGGATGTTATGACGACAAACAATCACCAAAGAAATTATCTGGAACTTCTGCCCGCCGTAGATGTAAAGGATGGCAAAGCAGTACGCCTAGTTCAAGGCGAGCTCGCACAAGAGAGTATCTATGGAGCACCGCTTGAGGTTGCCCTCGAGTTTCAAGCAGCGGGAGCTGAATGGCTTCACCTAGTTGATCTAGATGCAGCATTTGGTCGCGGCGAAAATACATCTTTATTAGCCGAGGTCGTGGGTCGCCTGGATATAAAAGTTGAACTCTCTGGTGGCATTCGTGACGATGAATCTTTAAAGCGTGCCTTAGCCACAGGATGTACTCGCGTAAACCTTGGCACTGCAGCTCTGGAAAACCCCGAATGGACAGCGCGCGTGATTGCCGAACACGGAGATCGCATCGCTGTCGGTTTAGATGTTCGCGGACATGTATTAGCAGCGCGCGGTTGGACTAAAGAAGGTGGCGATCTCTTCGAAACGATCGAACGTCTGGAGCGCGATGGCTGCTCTCGTTACGTTGTCACCGATGTTACAAAAGATGGAACGCTCCAAGGACCTAACCTAGAACTACTTAAAGAGGTATGTGCTGCAACCAGGAAGCCGGTTGTTGCCAGCGGTGGAATCTCATCCCTTGCCGACATCACGGCACTTTCATCACTTCATGCAATTGGAGTTGAAGGTGCAATAGTTGGTAAGGCTCTTTATGCAGGTGCCTTCACTCTTGAAGAAGCTTTGGCGATCACTAAGGGCGCGAAGTAAATGGCGTTATCTATTCGGATCATTCCTTGCCTTGATGTGACTGATGGCCGAGTCGTAAAGGGAGTTAACTTCACCGATTTGGTTGATGCAGGCGATCCGGTTGAGATGGCATCTCTTTACAATCTAGAAGGCGCCGACGAGTTAACTTTTCTAGATATCTCTGCCAGCAGCAGTAACCGCGAAACAACTTTAGATGTAGTGCGCAAGACCGCTGAACAAGTCTTTATCCCGTTAACAGTTGGCGGCGGCATTCGCTCAGTTGATGATGTGGACCGTTTACTGCGCGCCGGTGCAGATAAAGTTTCAATCAATACATCTGCCATTGCGCGCCCTGAATTAATCGCAGAAATCGCCGATCGCTTCGGCTCTCAAGTTTTAACCATCTCTATTGATGCGCGCCGCGCGAGAACTGAATCAGGATTTGAAGTTACAACGCATGGTGGTCGAAAGAGCGCCGGGCTTGATGCTCTTGCATGGGTTGAAAAAGCTTGCGCACTTGGAGCAGGAGAGATCCTGCTCAACTCAATGGATGCCGATGGAACTCGCGCGGGCTATGACATCGGAATGATTACCGCCGTTCGCGCCATCTCTAAAGTTCCACTAATCGCCAGCGGTGGCGCAGGCGCGCTAGAAGATTTTGCCGCTGCCCTTGATGCCGGTGCAGATGCGCTACTTGCAGCGAGCGTCTTTCACTTTGGAATTCACCGCATAGGTGATGTAAAGCGCTATCTAAGCGCGCAGGGTTATTCCATTCGCAACAACGCAACTGCGTAAGGCAGAATAAGCACATGAGCGCTGCGATCCCACCAGATATAGCAGCGCGCCTAAAAGAGGGTATCGATTTAATTCCAGCGATCGCCCAAGATGCGCAAACCGGTGAAGTCTTAATGCTGGCTTATATGAACCGCGAATCTCTTGCACTAACTCTGGCGACAGGTAAGGCAACTTACTGGAGCCGCAGCCGCAGCGAACTCTGGGTAAAAGGTGCAACATCTGGCCACACTCAAGAGGTAGTTTCAATTTCACTTGATTGTGATGGCGATGCCTTGCTTCTGAAAGTTAACCAAGTTGGCGCGGCTTGCCACACGGGGGATAAGACTTGTTTTCATAATCCGCTCGAGATTAGCGCGGAGCGATGATGCAACTATCTGAATTTCGCGAATACGCCAAGAGCTACAACGTTATTCCCGTCTATCGCAAACTCCTTGCGGACGGTGAGACGCCGCTAGGTGTTTATCGCAAGATTGCAAAGAACGAAGCATCAACTTTTCTCTTGGAATCTGCCGAACACGGGGGAGCCTGGTCACGGTATTCATTTATCGGCGCTCATTCGCAAGCAACTTTAAGTGAGAAAGATGGCAGTTCAGTTTGGGTTGGCACAACGCCTGCTGGCGCACCAGTCGGAATAGATCCTCTCGAAGCGCTTCGCCTATCGGCTGCGCATCTCAAATCTCCAAAGATTGCCGGACTCCCACCTCTTACTGGTGGGCTAGTTGGCTATATGGGTTATGACGCAGTTCGCCGCTTAGAGAAATTGCCGAACCAAAGCGTAAAAGATATTCCGCTTCCAGAAATCGCCTTTATGTTAACTAGCGATCTTGCCGTGATGGATCACGCTGAAGGAACAATTACCTTGATCGCAAATGCCATCAACTGGGATGGCAGCAATGAGCGAATCGATGAAGCATTTCACGATGCCCAACTTCGTTTAGATCGTATGCAATCTGATCTACAAAGTTCGCTACCTGGTTACATCGATCAAATTCCAGACCGTCAGACTCCGCAATTTACGCAAAACATCTCTAGCGATGAATTCAAAAGTAAGGTGCTACAAGCCAAGGAGGAGATTGTTGCGGGTGAGGCTTTTCAAATAGTCCTATCGCAGCGCTTTGCTATGGAATGTAGCGCTGATGCTTTAGATGTTTACCGTGCGCTACGTCTTCATAACCCGAGCCCTTATATGTATCTCTTCCGCTTTACAGATGGGATTGAAGTAGTTGGATCAAGCCCAGAAGCTTTGGTTAAGGTGACCGGCAAAGAAGTAATGGTTCATCCAATCGCTGGAACTAGAAAACGTTCATCTTCTGCTGAGGAAGATCATCGTTTAGGCGAAGAGTTATTGGCAGATCCCAAAGAGCGTGCCGAACACTTGATGCTGGTTGATCTAGGTAGAAATGATTTAGGGCGCATCTCAAAGCCAGGAACCGTTGAAGTTATCGACTTCATGCATATCGAACGCTATTCACATGTTATGCATATCGTTTCAACAGTTATCGGTGAACTTGCAGAAACCTCTACGCCAGTTGACGCGCTCTTTGCCGTCTTTCCTGCTGGAACTTTATCTGGTGCGCCAAAGCCAAGAGCTATGGAGATCATTGAAGAACTCGAACCAACTCGACGCGGGCTCTATGGTGGCGCAATTGGTTATATTGATTTCACCGGCAATATCGATACTTGTATCGCAATACGTACCGCGCTGATTTATAACAAGATGGCATACGTTCAAGCAGGAGCCGGCGTAGTAGCAGATTCTGATCCTGAATCAGAAGATCTGGAATGTGCAAATAAAGCAGCCGCTGTTTTAGGCGCCATTAGCGCTGCAAATAAGATGAGGTCATCAAGTGTCTGAGTTTGTTCAAATAGCCATCTCAATTTTAATTGTTGCAGCGCTCACGATCTATATTTCTAAACGTTTTAGAATTTCCAAGCGTTACGAGCGCCAATCGCGGAGTACGCCACCCATGAATTCCTGGAGCGCGCTCGATCACGGAATAGATCCCAGCGAAGTTAAAGGCGAGACTGAGAAGCCATGACTGTTCTAGATTCAATTATTGAAGGCGTCCGTGAAGATTTAGCCAAACGTCGGAAATCGCTCAACCAAATTCATGAAGAGATGACACAGGCTGCTCCGGTTCGCGATGCTCACCTTGCCTTAACAGGGGATGAGATGAAAGTTATTGCGGAGGTAAAACGATCTTCGCCTAGTAAAGGGGCGCTATCTGCAATCGCTGATCCCGCCGCGTTGGCTGAGCGCTATCAAAGCGCAGGTGCAAGTGTGATTAGCGTTTTAACAGAAGAGCGCCGCTTTAAAGGATCGCTTGCTGATTTAGATGCAGTACGTACTCGCGTTGATCTTCCAGTTTTAAGAAAAGATTTCATGGTTGATGAGTATCAATTCTTCGAAGCGCGCGCTCATGGCGCAGATTTGGTTTTACTTATAGTTGCCGCGCTATCCAAGAGCCAACTTAAAGACTTTTTTGATATCGCAACTGAATTAAAGATGGCATCTCTCATTGAAGTTCACACAGCAGATGAGTTAGAGAGAGCGCTAGAAATCTCTCCTCGAATAGTCGGAGTGAATTCCCGAAATCTAAAGACCTTGGAAGTAGATCCCACAGCATTCTCTGATTTGATTCCGAGAATTCCTGCCGAGTTAATCCGCGTTGCAGAATCTGGAATTTCAACTCGCAGCGATGTTGAATTTGCGCAGAACTCAGGCGCAAAGGCGATCTTGGTAGGTGAAGCCCTGGTTACATCGGGGGATCCGGATTTGGCGATGCGGACCTTATTGGGTCGAGGGTAGGCTTAATCCCATGTCGACTACGCCGCAAGAAGATCTTGGATCCATATTGGGACACTTCGGTCCTTATGGCGGTCGCTTTGTACCTGAAGCGCTGATTGGCGCTCTCGAAGAGCTAGAAACGGCGCATCGCACTGCTCAAGAAGATCCCTCATTTGTCGCAGAGCTCGCAGAACTTCATCGCACGTACACAGGTCGTCCTAGCATCCTCACTGAAGCAAAACGTTTTGCCGAACATGCAGGTGGCGCGCGCATAATTTTGAAGCGTGAAGATTTAAACCACACTGGCAGCCATAAGATCAATAACGTTCTAGGACAAGCGCTACTTACAAAGCGCATGGGTAAGAAACGTATCATCGCCGAAACCGGTGCAGGTCAGCATGGCGTTGCATCTGCAACCGCTGCAGCCCTTTTTGGGTTGGAGTGCGTCGTCTACATGGGTGAAGAAGATACAAAACGCCAAGCGCTAAATGTTGCCCGTATGAAGTTACTTGGCGCAGAAGTTATTCCTGTTACAACTGGATCACGTACCTTAAAAGATGCCATCAATGAAGCGATGCGCGATTGGGTAACTAACGTTGAAACCACTCACTACATGCTGGGCACCGTTGCAGGTCCGCACCCCTTTCCAACTATGGTTAGAGATTTTCATAAGATCATTGGCGAAGAAACACGCGAACAAGTTTTAGCGCTCACCGGTCGTCTACCTGATGCGGTACTTGCCTGCGTCGGAGGCGGTTCGAATGCCATCGGAATTTTCCACCGCTTTATCTCCGATCCATCAGTACGTTTGATTGGGCTAGAAGCAGGTGGAGATGGCGTGGAAACCGGACGCCATGCAGCAACAATTACTGGTGGAACTCCAGGAGTTCTGCACGGAACTCGATCTTATGTTTTGCAAGATGCTAATGGTCAAACTGTTGAGTCACATTCAATTTCTGCTGGTCTTGATTATCCTGGTGTAGGTCCTGAGCATGCGTACTTGCATGACATTGGGCGCACTGAGTATCGCGCCATCACAGATGAACAAGCGATGCATGCCTTCGCACTTCTTTCGAAGACAGAAGGAATTATTCCGGCGATCGAAACTGCACATGCTCTAGCAGGTGCGCTCCAGGTTGGAAATGAACTAGGTAAAGATGCGATTATCGTTATCAACCTTTCTGGTCGCGGCGATAAAGATGTGCAGACTGCAGCGCAATATTTTGGAATTCCACTGGATTAATGACTGCACTCGATCAACTATTTGTAAAGGTTCGCGCTGAAAATCGCGCTGCGCTAATTGCCTATATCCCTGCAGGTTTTCCTTCTCAAGCTGGTTGTGCAAAAGTTATTCAAACCTTTATCGATGCCGGAGTTGACGCGATCGAGATTGGTTTTCCATATAGCGATCCGGTAATGGATGGTCCAACTATTCAGGCGGCGGCAGTTACCTCTTTAGAAAATGGAACAGGTGCTGCTGAAGTTATGTCTGCTCTCAAGGTTGCAACCGATGGTGGAGTAGCAGCAGTAGTTATGACTTACTGGAACCCGATTGAGCGCTATGGCGTTGAAGAATTTGCCGAAGCGATTGCAGCAAATGGTGGATCTGGCGTAGTTACTCCAGATTTAACAATTGAAGAGTCCGTCGCCTGGTTAGGCGCTACTAAGCAAAATTCGATTAATCCGATCTATGTAATTGCGCCAAGCACATCAGATGCTCGAATGCCTAAGGTAACTGCAGCTTGTGGTGGATTTGTTTATGCTGCAAGTTTGATGGGTGTAACTGGAGCACGTAATTCAGTTTCATCAGGTGCTGCAGATTTAGTCGCGCGCATTCGCACAACAACTGGACTACCAGTCGCCGTTGGCTTGGGTGTATCAACTCGCGAGCAAGCTAAAGGCGTTGCTGCTTACGCGGATGGAGTTATCGTCGGTTCCGCCTTTATTAAGGCTTTGCAAGATGCTCCAAATGAGGAAGCCGGATTGGCTGCAGTTAAAGAGTTAGCAACAGAGTTAGCGAAAGGCGTACGTGAGGGACGATGAGTAAATTCGAAAAGCTACAGCCCTGGATAGGACTTCTTTCGCGTCTGACCCTTGGTGGCGTTCTTTTTGTTGCCGGTTATCTTAAGGTCGACAAACTAGAGGTATCTCAAATGGCAGTTCGGTCATATGAATTACTTCCGATTCCGATAGCTAATTTTCTTGGCCAGACCCTGCCTTTCTTTGAAGTTGTCGTTGGCCTACTACTTATTCTTGGAGCAGCAACTAGAGCGGTCGCAGCGCTCGGTGGCTTTACAATGTTTATTTTTATCATCGCTATTGCTCAAGCGTGGGCACGCGGCTTAAACATTGATTGCGGCTGCTTCGGTGGCGGAGGCACAGTAGATCCTGGTCAGACACGCTACCTTCAGGAGATTCTCAGAGATGCTGGGCTAGTAGCCCTTGCCCTATTCTTAGTGCGATATCCGATAACCAAGTTTTCTATTGATAAAACACCTAAACAATCTAACGCAGGAGATACGGAATAAAGATGGCACAAGCGAAAAAATCAAACGGCGGAAAAGATAACTTCACACGTAACCTCGTAGTTGCAGTTGTGGTTGGAGTAGCTTTAATCATGCTGGTGCCAACAGTTCTCTCTAAGCAAGGCGATTCCACTGCTGCAATTCCTGCTACCGCCTCAGTAAATGATGGTTATGGGTTGGTCTTTAACAGCGAATTAACAGATGTTCCATTTATCGAAATTTACGAAGACTTCCAGTGTCCGGCTTGCGCACGCTTTGAAGCGATTAGCGGTCCTTACATCGAAGAGTTAATTGCTACAAAGAAGGCCAAGGTGGCATTCCACATGCTCTCCTTCCTAGGCGGTGAATCACAGATTGCAGCAAATGCAGCAGCATGTTCTGCAGATCAAGGAAAATTCCTAGAATTCCATAAAACTCTCTACGCTAACCAGCCTGCCGAAAATACAGGTGCTTGGACATCTCAGTATTTTGCAACTCTTGGAATCGGTCTAGGAATTTCTAG
This sequence comes from Candidatus Planktophila lacus, assembly GCF_002288325.1. Taxonomy (NCBI): domain Bacteria; kingdom Bacillati; phylum Actinomycetota; class Actinomycetes; order Candidatus Nanopelagicales; family Candidatus Nanopelagicaceae; genus Candidatus Planktophila; species Candidatus Planktophila lacus. The sequence continues at coordinate 576,642 of NZ_CP016780.1, forward strand.
CAGCGATTACGACAAGTGCGTAACAGGCCAGGATTACATGGGTTGGGTTAAGAACGTTGCGGAAGAAGGATCGAAGCGAAATATCAACTCAACTCCAACGGTTTTGATCAACGGTAAGGAAATAGATCGCAACACTGCATATGGAAGCCTTGCTGACTTTATGCTTGCGGTTGAAAAAGCCTAACTAGATTCCGCATGAATCGCTCGATACCTACTCCCTCTATTTCGGAAGTATCAATCGGGCCTTTCACCGTTCATTTCTATGCGCTCTGCATAATTGCTGGAATTGCTATTGCAATTTGGCTAGGCAATAAGCGCCTTGCTTCTCGTGATGAATCGTTAAGAGGCGTTGTCTCTGAAGTCGCAGTGATCGCAGTGCCCTCCGGAATTATTGGTGGAAGGCTCTATCACGTAATAACAACACCAGAAGATTTCTTCGGTGCAGATGGCGAACTCCTTGCGATATTAAAGATTTGGCAGGGTGGGCTTGGAATTTGGGGCGCGATATCACTCGGTGCGCTGGGAGCGTTCTACTCTTATAGAAGACTAGCGCGCACAATGAGTTTGCCGAGTTTTGGAGTCTTTCTTGATGCAATTGCTCCAGGAATTCTCCTTGCTCAAGCGATTGGTCGATTTGGAAATTGGTTTAACGCCGAACTCTTTGGTCGCCCGCTAGATACTTGGTGGGGATTATCAATTCCATATAAATATCGACCAAGTGGATATGGCCTCGTTGAAACATTTCACCCAACATTTCTCTACGAAGCGATCTGGTGCACTTTGATCGCCTTCATATTGATGGGCGCATCGAAACACTGGTCTGCTGGTTGCACCTTCGCGGCATATGTATTTAGCTATTCGCTGGGCCGCTTCTTTATCGAATCTATCCGTATTGATCCAGCACATAACTTTGCCGGGCTTCGGATAAATCAATGGGTGAGCATGGGGCTAGTGATGGTTTCTGCGCTAGTTTTCCTCCGACTACGCGCCCGCGATAAGGCCTAAACCTTCGCAGTTTTTCCGCATTGATCCGATAGGCTGTAAATATGGCACTTGAAGATGTTTACCGTAGAAATCTACATCACCGCACTCATCGCGCAGGTTGGTTACGCGCTGCAGTTCTTGGTGCAAATGATGGTTTAGTTTCTACCGCATCGCTAATGATTGGTGTATCCGCAGCGAAAGCTGGCGGAGTAGACGCACAAGCGTTCTTGATTACTGCAGGCGCCGCAGGAATTGCTGCGGGAGCGATGTCGATGGCTGTTGGTGAATACGTTTCAGTTCGTTCACAAAATGATGTTGAAGAATCTGATCGTGTCTTGGAGATGCAACATCTAGCAATTGATCCTGAGTCAGAACTTATCGAACTGCAACATATCTATATCGAACGTGGGCTAACGCCAGAACTCGCAATGCAAGTTGCAAAGGCGATGCACGATCGCGATCCTTTAGAAGCACATCTGCGCGATGAGCTCGGACAGTTTCCTCACACTAAAGCCCGACCTGTCCAAGCAGCGATGGCATCTGCTGCAGCATTCACCGCTGGAGGATTAATCCCATTCGTTGGCGCCTTTGCTCCAACTCCAGGAAAAGCGGCAGCAACAATTGTCGCTTTCACCATTATTGGTTTAACTCTGACCGGAATCCTGAGCGCAAAGACGGCAGGCTCAAAGATCCTCGCTCCGACTCTTCGCGTGATCGTGGGCGGGTGTATCGGCATGGCAATTACCGCTGGAATCGGCCAGGCGCTCCATTTGAGCGGTATCTAAACTCACTCTCGCGCAGGCTAATTCGGGAGTGCCGAATACCGCCAACAGTTGCTACCCTTTTGCATCTACCACCGCTCGCGGTGGCTCTTTCGGGCCAAAGTTGTCCCACTCTTTCAACAATTAAGTGTGAGCAACAGGAGCGTGTAACTGATGGCTCTTCCATCTAATTACCCAACACAACAGGGTCTCTACGATCCCGCAAACGAGCATGATGCATGCGGCGTTGCAATGGTTGCTACTCTAAATAAAGTTGCTACACATGAGATTGTTGAAAAGGCGCTTACCGCTCTACGTAATTTAGAACACCGCGGCGCATCAGGTGCTGAACCAGATAGCGGTGATGGCGCAGGAATTTTGATTCGCGTTCCAGATGCTTTCTATCGCGCAGTTACCGACTTTAAACTTCCCGCTGAAGGCCACTACGCAACAGGTATTGCATTTGTTGCACAAGGTGCCGAAGTTCGATCAGAAATTGCGAAGATCGCAGCGGAGGAAGGCCTAACTGTTCTCGGTTGGCGCGATCTTCCAATCAATGCGAAATCACTTGGCAAGACTGCAGTTTCAGTTATGCCAAAGTTTGAACAGGTCTTTCTTGCCGGCAATAAAGACGAATCAGGAATTGCGTTAGATCGTCTCGCCTTCTGCCTTAGAAAACGCGCTGAACATTCACTCGATCTTTACTTCCCATCACTTTCTTCACAGACAATTGTTTACAAAGGAATGCTTACAACAGGACAGCTCGAAGAGTTCTTCCCGGATCTAAGCGATGTGCGCGTGGTATCTCCGCTTGCACTTGTTCACTCACGCTTTTCTACAAATACATTTCCTTCGTGGCCACTTGCCCATCCATACCGATTTATTGCTCACAACGGTGAGATCAATACCGTTAAGGGAAATCGCAACTGGATGCGCGCCCGCGAATCACTTCTTGCTAGCGAGTTAATTCCTGGAGACCTCAGCCGCCTCTTTCCTATCGTGGAAATGTCCGGCAGTGACTCTGCTTCCTTTGATGAAGTTCTAGAACTTCTCTACCTAGGTGGACGATCTTTGCCACATTCAGTTTTGATGATGATTCCGGAAGCGTGGGAAAATCACACAACGATGTCGCAGAAACGTCGCGACTTTTACGCCTTCCATGCATCTCTTATGGAGCCATGGGATGGTCCAGCATGTGTAACTTTCACAGATGGGCATCAAGTTGGTGCAGTTCTAGATCGTAACGGGCTACGTCCATCACGTTTCTGGGTTACCGATGATGGGCTAGTTGTTCTTGCATCTGAAGTCGGTGTTCTCGATTTCCCTGCTGAAAAGATTGTTCGTAAGGGTCGCTTGCAGCCAGGCAAGATGTTCCTAGTTGATATTGAAGCCGGGCGAATTATTGAAGATGATGAGATAAAAGATTCGTTGGCTGATGCTGCGCCATATGGTGAATGGTTACACGCCGGAATGATGAAGCTATCTGATCTTCCTTCTCGCGAACACATTATTTATCCGCATTCATCTGTTGTCCGTCGCCAACGCGCCTTCGGTTATACCGAAGAAGAATTGCGCATCTTGGTTACTCCAATGGCTAAGAACGGCATGGAAGCGCTCGGCTCAATGGGTACCGATACTCCAATCGCAGCGCTCTCTGAAAAACCACGTCTGCTCTTTGATTACTTCTCACAGCTCTTTGCACAAGTAACAAATCCTCCACTTGATGCAATCCGTGAAGAACTTGTCACAAGTCTGGGCGGATCAATTGGTCCAGAACATAATTTGCTTGATCCAGGTCCTTCATCTTGCCGTCAGATCTCGCTCGCCTTCCCAGTTATCGATAATGATGAACTTGCCAAGATCATCCACGTAAATGCTGATGGCGACCATCCAGGTTTATCTGCCTACGTTGTTCGCGGACTCTTTCCAGTATCCGGCGATGGAAATACTTTGCACACTCGTCTAGAAGAGATTAAGCGCGAAGTATCTGATGCAATTTCTGCAGGAGCGCGCATTATTGTTCTATCCGATCGCGATGGCGATGCCGAAGATGCGCCAATTCCTTCTCTTCTCTTAACTGCGGCAGTTCACCACCATTTAATTCGCGAAAAGACTCGCACCAAGGTTGGTTTAGTTGTTGAAGCAGGCGATGTTCGCGAAGTTCACCATGTGGCTCTTCTTATTGGTTACGGCGCAGCCGCAGTTAACCCGTATCTTGCGATGGAATCTGCTGAAGATTTAGTCCTGCAAGGCGTAATCACTGGCATTACTCCCGAAAAGGCTGTTCGCAACATTATTAAGAGTTTAGGAAAAGGCGTTCTCAAGGTTATGTCGAAGATGGGTATTTCGACGATCGCCTCTTACACCGGAGCGCAGGTATTCGAAGCGATCGGACTTTCTCAAGAAGTTGTCGATGAATACTTTGTTGGTACCACTTCACGTCTTGGTGGAATCAGCCTCGACACAATCGCTGAAGAAACTTTGGCGCGCCACCACATTGCATATCCACCTGGGGGAGCGATCCCAGGTTCAAAGCGCCTGCCAATCGGTGGCGAATACCAATGGCGTCGCGATGGCGAACCACATCTATTTAATCCAGAGACTGTCTTTGCGTTGCAGCACTCAACTCGTTCAAAGCGCTACGACATCTTCAAGCGTTACACCAGCAAGGTCGATGGCCAGAGTAAAGAGCTAATGACTCTACGCGGACTCTTTGCATTTAATGAGGGTGTTCGTCCGGCAATTTCTATCGATGAAGTTGAACCAATTTCTGAGATCGTCAAGCGCTTCTCAACAGGTGCGATGTCATGGGGCTCGGTCTCACAAGAAGTTCATGAAACTTTAGCAATTGCCATGAACCGACTCGGCGCCAAATCAAATACTGGCGAAGGCGGAGAAGATCCATCGCGCTTTACCCCAATGGAAAATGGCGATTCCAAGCGCAGTGCGATTAAGCAGGTTGCTAGCGGACGTTTCGGAGTAACAAGCAACTACCTTGTTAACGCCGATGATATTCAAATCAAAATTGCGCAAGGTGCAAAGCCCGGTGAAGGCGGACAGTTGCCCGGCAACAAGGTTTATCCATGGATTGCAAAGGTGCGTTACTCAACTCCAGGTGTTGGCTTGATTTCACCACCACCACATCACGATATTTACTCAATCGAAGATCTGGCACAACTGATCCACGATTTGAAGAATGCCAATAAGAATGCACGTATTCACGTCAAACTGGTTGCTGAAGTCGGTGTCGGCACCGTTGCTGCAGGAGTTAGCAAGGCGCATGCTGATGTTGTTCTGATCTCCGGTCATGATGGCGGAACTGGTGCATCACCACTTACTTCACTTAAACATGCTGGTGCTCCTTGGGAGTTAGGTCTTGCCGAAACGCAGCAGACGCTTCTGTTAAATGGTCTGCGCGATCGCATCGTTGTACAAGCAGATGGTCAGCTAAAGACGGGTCGCGATGTTGTTATCGCAGCGTTACTGGGCGCCGAAGAATACGGTTTTGCTACCGCGCCGCTAGTCGTTTCTGGTTGCGTAATGATGCGCGTCTGTCACTTGGATACCTGTCCAGTTGGTGTGGCAACACAAAATCCAGAGCTACGTAAGAAATTTACCGGCAAGCCAGAGTTTGTCGAAACTTTCTTCGAGTACATCGCGGAAGAAGTACGTGAAATTTTGGCCAGCCTTGGTTTCCGCACAATGCAAGAGGCGATCGGTCACGTTGAATATCTCGACACTCGCGATGCGGTAAATCACTGGAAAGCCAGCGGCCTGGATCTAGCACCACTACTAGTACGCCCAGATGTGGATTCACCTCTGCACCGCACAACAGTGCAAGATCATGGATTAGCTGCAGCGCTCGACAATAAGTTGATTGAACTCTCCGCCCCGGCACTCGATAAGGGTGAAAGCGTTCGTATCGACCTGCCAGTTCGAAATGTGAACCGAACAGTTGGCACGATGTTGGGTGCAGAAGTCACAAGACGTTACGGCGCTGACGGATTACCAATTGGCACGATCGATGTAACTCTGCATGGCTCTGCTGGACAGTCACTTGGAGCGTTCTTGCCTCGAGGAGTTGTTATTCGTATGTATGGCGATAGCAATGACTACGTAGGTAAAGGTATTTCTGGCGGTCGCGTAATAGTTCGTCCAGATGAAAGAGCGACCTTTGCATCTCATGAAAACGTAATCGCCGGAAACGTAATCGGTTATGGATCCACATCAGGCCAGATCTATATTCGTGGCTTGGTCGGTGAAAGATTCTGTGTTCGTAACTCAGGCGCAACTGCAGTCGTCGAAGGAATCGGAGATCACGGTTGCGAATACATGACTGGTGGCACCGTTGTTGTACTGGGTCGCACCGGACGTAATTTTGCAGCAGGTATGTCTGGCGGCCGCGCATTTGTTTTGGATCTAAATCCTGCACAAGTTAACGGCGAACTCGTCGACATCTTGGCGGTTCCAGAAGATCAGAAGGAGTCGCTAAAGGCTCTGGTCTCTGACTTCTTTACCGAGACTGGATCAGAAGTTGCTTCCGCGCTTCTTGCAGATTGGAACGCTGCGCTAAATCGCATCTCGTTGGTAATGCCACGCGACTACGCGCGCGTCTTAGCGGCCATTGAACGCGCTACAAAAGATGGCTTACCGGTTGATCAATATGTAATGGAGGTTGCAGCAAATGGCTGATCCAAAGGGATTTCTAACTACGCCGCGCGAGACTCCAAAGCGCCGTCCAGTTGATGTACGTATCAAAGATTGGCATGAGGTTTACGAACCACAGAGCATGGAGCACTTGCAGAAGCAGGCAGGTCGTTGCATGGATTGCGGCATTCCTTTCTGTCATCAAGGTTGCCCACTGGGAAATTTGATTCCCGAGTGGAATGACTTGATCTGGCGCGGCGATAAAGAAGAAGCTATCGATCGCCTTCACGCAACAAATAACTTCCCAGAATTCACAGGTCGCCTCTGCCCAGCACCTTGCGAGACTGCGTGCGTCGTTGGAATTAACGCTGATGCAGTAACAATCAAGCAGGTAGAACTGCGCACAATTGAAGAAGCCTTCGGTGCCGGAAATGTAAAGCCGCTCGCTCCAGAAAGATTGACTGGTAAGACTGTTGCAGTAATTGGTTCCGGCCCTGCTGGACTAGCTGCTGCACAACAGCTAACTCGTGCCGGACATACCGTTGCCGTTTATGAACGCGCCGACAAGATCGGTGGACTTCTTCGCTACGGAATTCCTGAATTTAAGATGGAGAAGAACATTCTGGATCGCCGTTTAACTCAGATGGAGAAGGAAGGAACTCGCTTCCGTCCTGGAGTAAACGTGGGAGTTGAGCTAACTGGAAGTGACCTGCGCAAGAAGTACGATGCAATAGTTCTTGCCGTTGGTGCAACCCAATGGCGCGATCTTCCGATTAAAGGTCGTGAAAATAAGGGCATCTATCAGGCGATGGAGTTCTTGCCTTGGGGCAATAAGCAAGCACTTGGTGAAGTTGTAAACCCTGATATCAACGTTGCAGGTAAGCATGTAGTAATTCTTGGTGGGGGAGATACGGGCGCAGATTGCTTGGGAACTTCAATCCGCCAAGGCGCAGCAAGCGTTACTCAACTTGAGATCATGCCTCGCCCAACTGAAGAACGCCCATCATCACAACCTTGGCCAACTTACCCAATGATCTACCGAGTTTCTTCTGCTCATGAAGAGTTGGATAACCGACTCTTTGCAGTTAGTACTGAAGAATTTATCGGTGATGGAAACGGCAACGTAAAGGCGATCAAACTCGTTGAGACAAAGTTTGAAAATGGAAAGTTTGAGCCAGTTCCAGGAACAGAGAAAGAAATACCTGCTGATTTTGTATTTCTTGCAATGGGCTTTACTGGTCCAGAAAAGTCAGCGCTACTAACTCAACTCAACGTTGAATTAGATGAGCGCGGAAACATTAAACGCGATGCCAACTTCCAGACCAGCGAAGAAGGAATTTTCGTTGCTGGAGATGCCGGTCGTGGTCAATCTCTAATTGTTTGGGCAATCGCTGAAGGGCGAAGCGCAGCAGCGGGAGTCGATACTTATTTAGAAGGCGAGAGCCAACTGCCTTCACCGATCGAACCGACTGATCGCTCCCTAATGGTTTAAGGCGAGGTGGTTTAAAGTCTCAGCGGTCTAAAGCCGCGGTGGCTTAAATCTCTTCCTCCAAACTGTCCAGTAGTTAAACGATTAGATAAGGTAGCCACATGCGTCGCGCGAAGATTGTCTGCACAATGGGTCCAGCCGTTGAATCACCCGAAAAAGTTCGTGAGTTGATTGCAGCCGGTATGAATATGGCTCGCCTCAATCTCTCTCATGGCGGCTATGAAGAACACCAGAGCCGACTTAATGAAGTCCGCGCAGCTGCGAAAGAGGCAGGAAAACCTGTTGCGATTCTCGTAGATCTACAAGGACCAAAGATTCGCTTAGCTCGCTTTAAGGCCGGCCCACATGATCTATCTCGCGGAGATATCTTCACAATTACTACTGATGAAGTAGAAGGCACTAAAGAGCGCGTCGGTACTACTTACAAAGGCCTACCTGGAGATTGCAAGCCAGGAGATCGCATTCTCATCGACGATGGAAAAGTTACCGTTGAAGTTACTGAGGTAAAAGGCAACGATGTTGTAACCAAAGTTATCGAGCCGGGCGCCGTTAGCAACAACAAAGGAATTAACTTGCCAGGCGTCGCCGTTTCAGTTCCAGCGCTCTCTGAAAAAGATAAAGAGGACCTTCGCTGGGGGCTAAATGCCGGCGCTGACTTCATTGCGCTTTCATTTGTGCGCAGCGCTGAAGATATTGTTGATGTTCATAAAATTATGGATGAAGTTGGTATCCGCGTTCCCGTAATTGCAAAGATTGAAAAGCCTCAGGCAGTTGCAAACTTGCAGGAGATTGTTAACGCCTTTGACGGCATCATGGTGGCTCGCGGTGACCTCGGTGTTGAACTCCCGATTGAAGAAGTTCCTCTTGTGCAAAAGCATTGCATCGAACTAGCGCGCGAAGCTGCTAAACCGGTAATCGTTGCAACCCAGATGCTTGATTCGATGATTACAAACTCTCGTCCAACTCGCGCGGAAGCAACAGACTGTGCAAATGCAGTTCTAGATGGCGCAGATGCCTTGATGCTCTCTGGCGAAACATCGGTTGGCGAATTCGCTATCGAAGCTGTTCAAACTATGGCTCGCATCATCAGCCATACTGAAGAAGGCGGCATGGATATGATCCGCCCGATGAAATCAGCGCCTAAGACAAAGGGCGGTGCGATCACCAAGGCTGCAACTGAAGTCGGCGCAATTGTTGGCGCTAAATATTTGGTTACCTTCACGCAATCCGGAGATTCTGCGCGCCGCACTGCGCGACTTCGTTCTCCAATTCCGATCTTGGCATTTACCCCTGAAGTTGGCACATATAACCGAATGGCGCTGGACTGGGGAGTAGAACCAGAGTTAACGCCGATGGTTAAGCACACCGATGAAATGGTTATGCAGGCCGATACCCTCTTGATCAAATCTAAGCGCTGCGTTGAAGGTGAACTAGTCGTGATCGTCGCTGGTTCACCTCCTGGAATTCCAGGATCAACGAACGCTATGCGCGTTCACCGCGTGGGCGATGCCGTGAGTGGCGCTGCTCCTGCATACCGTTAAGATTTGGCTTGTAACTTTCCTGTAAGGGAATTGCAAAGAGCCTCGGTACTCCAACGGTAGAGAGGGCAGTCTCAAACACTGCATAGTGTCGGTTCGAATCCGACTCGAGGCACATGACAACGACTAGTAGCGCGGAAAAGTCTCCAGTAAGAATTCTTGTAGCCGAGGATGAAGCGCTGATCCGTATGGACTTAGTCGAAATGTTGCGCGAAGCAGGTTATGAAGTTGTAGCAGAAGCTGCAGATGGTGCCCAGGCGATTGAACTCGCACAGTTACATAAACCAGATTTAGTAATTCTTGATGTGAAGATGCCGGTGCTGGATGGAATATCAGCAGCAGAAAAGATAATTGATATTGCACCAGTTCTTATGTTGACCGCATTTTCACAACGCGAACTCGTAGAACGTGCACGAGACGCCGGCGTTATGGCCTACGTTGTAAAACCATTTTCGATAGGTGACCTTGTGCCTGCAATCGAAATTGCAATTAGTAGACATATGCAGATGCGATCACTTGCCGATGAAGTTGCAGATCTTCACGAGCGACTTGAAACTCGTAAATTGATTGATCGCGCAAAGGGAATATTGATGCAGGCCTTGAACCTCTCTGAACCTGAGGCCTTTTCTTGGATCCAGCGCGCTGCGATGGATCGCCGGCTGACCATGAAAGAGGTCGCCGCAGCCGTTATCTCCCCAGATGCTGTACCTGGCCACTGAACTCTCAGGAAAGGCTCAAAAGTAACCAAACCTTTACATTGGCAGGCTTAACCCTGGGTTGATAGATCTTCCTCACCCCCTTTACACTTTCAGCCTCCCTGTCCCGGGACACATGCAAGAAAAAACAGGAAGGCAATACATGAACAAGAAGATCAAAGCTTCTGTCGCTATCGTTGCCGCAGCTGCGCTTTCACTAGGCGTATTTGCATCAACATCAGCATCAGCAGCAACAAAGACTTACACAATCGCATACCAGGGTCCACTTTCAGGTGGAGAAGCATCAACTGGTATCGATGAGCAGAACGCCGTTAAGTATGCCGCAAAGCTATTCATGGCAAAGAACAAGAACATCAAGATCAAGGTTCTTTCAGTTGATGACCAAGGAGATCCAGCTGTTGCATCAACAGTTGCTCCAGGCGTTGGCAATAACAAGAGCGTTCTTGGCGTTGTAGGACCTGCTTACTCAGGTGCAACAATTGCTTCACTTCCTTACTACAAGGCTGGATCACTAGTAATGATCTCTCCTTCAGCAACACGCGTATCAATTACAGATCCAGCATCACCTGACTTCGGTGGACCAGTTTTCCACCGCGTAGTTGGTAAGGATGACTTGCAGGGTCCAGCGTTGGCTAAGTACGCAACAAAGGGTGTAGCAAATGCAAAGGTATTCGTGTTCGATGACCAGTCTGCATACGGCGTGCCATTGGCAGGCTATGTAACTGGTGGTCTGAAGAAGGTTGCTGGAGCATCTGTTGTAGGAACTGACTCAGTTCCAAACACAACTACAGATTTCAGCCCAACAATTGCAAAGATCAAGACATCTGCAGCAAATGTTGTTATCTACACCGGCTACTACAGCCAAGCTGCTATTTTCGTAAAGCAGCTTCGTGACTCAGGTTCAACAGCGATCTTCGCTGGTGGCGATGGAGTCTTCAACCAGGAGTTCCCAAAGCTTGCGGGAGCATCTGCTGAAGGTTCACGCGTTACAGGTGTAGGCGGACTTGCAGGAATCAGCACAAAGCTTGAGGCTGATTTCAAGAAGCAAATGGGCGTTTCATCTGGTGTTTACTCAGTTGAATCATTCGATGCTGCAAATATCCTTCTTGAAGGAATCAAGGCTGGAAAGACAACTCGTGCAGCAATGCTCAAGTTCGTTAAGGCCTACAACGGTAAGAGCGTTTCAGGAAACACCATCAAGTTCGATAAGAACGGTGACGTTTCATACGGTCTCTTTGCTGGATTCACATCAAAGGATGGCGTTCTAGTTAACACAGGTATTATCAAGTAATTAGATAGACCTGATGCATTAAAGGTTGGTGGGTGCTTTTAATCTCTCGAAAGAGAGAGGCGAGGCACCCACCAATTGCATAATTTGAGAGCATAGAATGACCGAATTGAAGTTACTGAAGGAGATTCATGTTTGCGGTACTGATTGATCAGTTCTGGGCCCTAACGATTGCAGGGCTGGCGTTAGGTTTTATCTACGTTTTGATCTCGCTCGGATACACCATGGTTTACGGTGTCTTACGCATGATCAACTTCGCTAACTCAGAAATTTTTATGTGGGGAACTTTCGGCACAGTCATCACCTCGCGCGATATCTTTAAGTACACACAGGTCTCCGAACCTGCAACAGGGTTCAAACTCGCCCTTGTCCTATTGTCGAGTTTGCTCATGTCGATGCTCGTAGCAGGACTCACTGCAGTATTTGTTGAGTACGTGGCCTACCGTCGCTTGCGCATGAGAGGCACCAACCGTTTAGCGACTCTGATTTCAGCGATCGGAATTTCCATCGTCTTATCAGAGATCATGCGCCTACTTACCGACTCTCGTCCGGTTGGATCTCCACGAGTACTAGAGAAGACAATTCTCACTGAAGTTTGGGGCGCCAACATTCGCCTCGATACCGTTATCACAATCATCGCTGCAGCGATTATCTATATCATTCTTGAACGCTTCGTAAAGCTCTCTCGTATGGGTAAAGCGATTCGCGCAGTATCAATGAATGAAGACGCTGCAAAGCTAATGGGTGTAAATCTAAACCGCGTTATCACCGCCACCTTCTTGGTCGGTGGACTTGCAACAGGTGCGGCCAGCTTCTTCTACATAACAGTATTTGAATACACCAAGTTCAACATTGGTTTCACTATGGGCCTCGCCGCCTTTACCGCCGCAGTAATCGGTGGAATCGGAAATATCCGTGGCGCTTTCTACGGTGGGCTCGCGCTTGGACTTCTTGAAGTTTATGCCTCTGCAGTTCTTGGAACACAGTGGAAAGCGGTTACCGTCTTTATCGTTCTAGTTCTAGTCCTTCTCTTTAAGCCGAATGGTTTATTCGGTGAAGCCGTTCAGACAACGAGGGCATAACTCATGAAAATTAGAAACTATTGGAACCTCCGCGATTGGGGCGCAGGAATCTGGGAGCGCTCAGGCCGACCAGCCCGAGTACTAATCGCAGTTACAACAATTTTCTTAGTTGGGCTACTGCCATTTGCTGGAGCATCATTTCTAGCAACACCAATCGCAGCTTATGACGCGGTACTTGTCTATCCAGTTGCAGTCTTCGTTCTTATGGCGCTGGGCTTAAATATTGTTGTTGGTAAGTCCGGAATGCTCGATCTTGGTTACGTTGCCTTCTTCGCAATCGGTGCTTACACGATGGCGATTATGGGTACAACAACCGGTTTAAATACTTGGGAGATCATGCCTTTCGGTATCGCCTTTGCGATGCTCGCAGGCGTCATCCTTGGTCTACCAACACTTCGCTTACGTGGTGATTACCTCGCCATCGTTACCTTGGGCTTTGGTGAGATCGTTCGCCTTGTTCTTCTCAACTCTTCATGGAGCAAAGGTCCAAACGGAATTGCAAACGTTCCGATGCCACCTGATATCGGACCGCTTAAATTCAAATTAGATGATCAGAAAGTCTTCTTCTGGGTTGTTCTAATTATGATTCTGCTTACGATCTGGATGATCCGCCGCCTATCAGTTCGTCGTCCAGGCCGCGCTTGGGAAGCGATCCGCCAAGATGAAGATGCTGCAGAGTTGATGGGTGTACCAACTCTTAAGTACAAGATCTGGTCATTTACTCTCGGCGCTGCAATTGGTGGCGCCGCCGGCGTTCTCTACGCTTCAAAGAACCTCTTTATCGCACCTGAAATGTTTACCCTAAACGTTTCAATTCTTATCCTTGCCTGCGTGGTATTTGGTGGAATCGGAAATATCTGGGGCGTAATTATCGGTGCAACAATTCTTGGTTACCTCCCAGATCGCATCCGCTTTATCTCAGATGCTCGCCTCTTAGTCTTCGGCTTAGTTCTTGTTGTTGTTATGAACTTCCGCCCAGATGGCCTACTACCGCGAAAGAAACGCGAAAAAGCGATTGTTAAGAAAGGGGCGAATTAAAGATGGCTAAAGTTCTTTTAAATCTGGAAAACCTCACCATGAAGTTCGGTGGAGTTACAGCGCTTAATGAAGTAAATCTTGAGGTTCGCGAAGGTGAAATTCTCGCCCTGATCGGCCCTAACGGTGCGGGAAAGACAACTGTCTTTAACGTGATCACCGGCGTCTACCAAGCAACTTCTGGTTCAATTAATTTTGATGGCCAAAAGATCGGTGGCAAGAAGCGCTATCAGATCACCGGTCTTGGTATCGCTCGCACTTTCCAGAACATTCGCTTATTCGGAGATATGACAACGCTTGAAAATGTCATTACTGCAACCGATGTTCATAAGAAGAGCGGCCTAATTTCGGCTCTCTTTGGAACACCTCGTGCTCGTCGCGAAGAACGCGAGAACCGAGCTAAGGCGCACGAAATTCTTGAGTTCATCGGAATCGATGAATACTCAGATCGCTTAGCCCGTAACTTGCCTTACGGTGTTCAGCGTCGTCTTGAAATCGCTCGTGCTATGGGAACTTCACCCAAGTTATTGCTTCTTGATGAGCCTGCTGCAGGTTTTAACCCACAAGAAAAGGTTGAACTTGCGGCAACTATAAAGAAAGTTCGCGATGCTGGCTACACAGTTCTTTTGATCGAGCACGATATGTCGCTGATCATGGGAATTTCAGATCGCGTTGCTGTTCTTGATTTTGGAACCAAGATCGCTGATGGTTCACCAGCTGAAGTACAAAACGACCCTCGCGTTATTGAGGCTTACCTAGGAGTACCTGCAGATGCGTCTTGAAATTAAAGATCTACACGTTCACTACGGCAAGATTGAAGCGATCAAGGGCGTATCAATCGTTGTTAATGAAGGCGAAATTGTTACTCTCATCGGCGCTAACGGAGCCGGCAAGACAACAATGCTTAAGACAATTTCAGGTCTTCGTCCTGTCACAACTGGTCAGATCATTTTTGATGGTCAAGATATCTCTAACGTTCCTGCGCACAAGCGTGTGGATCTCGGTCTATCGCAAGCACCAGAAGGCCGCGGAATTTTCCCAGGTATGACAGTTTTGGAAAACCTAGAAATGGGTAAGTTCCATCGCCATAACCGTAAAAACGAGATGGCCGAAGATCTAGATAAGGTCTACACGCTCTTTCCACGTTTGAAAGAACGCGTCTCACAAGCCGGCGGAACTTTATCTGGTGGAGAACAACAGATGCTCGCAATTGGCCGTGCACTAATGGCTCGTCCAAAAGTACTTCTCCTCGATGAGCCTTCAATGGGTCTAGCACCTCAGATGATTGCAAATATCTTCCGCATCATCACCGAGATCAATAAGACCGGTGTAACAATTCTTCTCGTGGAACAGAATGCACAGCAAGCGTTGCAACGCGCACACCGCGCCTACATTCTTGAGACCGGAAACGTTGTTAAGGAAGCTAAGGCTTCAGATCTTCTTAACGATCCTGCTGTACGCGAAGCCTACCTCGGTACTGGCGCTCACTAATTATCTTTCAGCAAGGATCATGCAGGTAATACGTGCAGAACAAGTACGTTGACCCTGCTCGTTGGTAATCACAACTTCGTATACACACAAGGTTTTTCCTATTGATACCGCTGTGGCAACGCCAGTCACATATCCTGACATAGCCGATTTGTGATGAGTGGCGTTGATATCAACGCCAACAATTCTGCGGTTAGGTCCAGCATTTAATTGGGTCCCTATAGAACCTAGCGATTCAGCCAAAACGACATTTGCACCACCATGTAGCAAACCAATTGGTTGAGTATTTCCCTCAACAGGCATACGTCCAACTAAGCGCTCAGGGGATGCCTCAAGGATCTCAATCCCCATCTTCTTGTCGAGGGCGCCACTTCCGCGTTCGCGAATTAGTTCTAGATAGTTCGGGGTATTTTCTGGCTGCGTCATAGTTCGAAATAGTAACTTGTTAACGGGTACTTCTCTAGGATGACGCCATGGCCCAGAAGCGTTTATTACTTATCGATGGCCATTCAATGGCATATCGCGCCTTCTTCGCACTACCTGCCGAAAATTTCACAACCGCACAGGGCCAACATACAAATGCTATTTATGGCTTTGCGACGATGTTGATCTCACTACTTAAAGACGAGAAGCCAACTCATGTGGCAGTTGCCTTCGATGTATCTCGCAAGACTTTCCGCACCGATATCTTTCCTGATTACAAAGCCAATCGCGCAAAGACCCCTGATGAATTCCGCTCGCAGATGTCTTATCTAAACGATTTGGTTACAGGATTCGGAATAACCCAGTTTGCACTCGAAGGTTACGAAGCTGATGACATCATCGCCACTATTACTAAGCAGGCAGAACGTGAGGGTGCTGAAGTACTTATCTGTACCGGCGATCGGGACAGCTTTCAGCTAGTTACCGAGAAGACGACTGTTCTCTATCCGAAGCGCGGAGTCTCCGAAATGGCGCGCATGACTCCGGATGCGGTGCAAGAAAAATACGGCATGAGCCCTGACCAATATCCTGATTTTGCGGCGCTGCGCGGCGACCCGAGCGATAACTTGCCATCGATTCCAGGTGTTGGCGAAAAGACTGCCGCAAAGTGGATCGTTGAATATGGATCGCTTAAAGATTTGATTTCCAACGTGGACAAAGTCGGCGGAAAAGTCGGCCAATCACTGCGTGACAATATCGACGATGTAATCCGCAACCGCGAGTTGACTCAACTCGTACATGATGCACCGATCGAATACCAAGTTGATGCACTTGCTTGGGCTGGTGTTGTCGAAAGTGATCTCACGAAGTTATTTGAACAACTTGAGTTTCGAACCCTCAAAGATCGATTAAAGCCAATTCTTAATCCCGACTCAGTAGTCAAAGAGGTAAAGGGTCAGAGCAACAACGTTGAGTTCACACTCTTTGCCCCAATGATCGAAGGTGGAACCCTGTCACCGGAAGAGTTAAGTGAAAAGATTGCTCAGCACTCGGGAGATATCGCTCTATCTTTTGAGCTACTAGATGAGAAATTGCATCGTTACGCAGTTGCCTTTAATCCGAGCGATGTCTATTTGATTCATTCCGAACAGATGGGGGAGTGGGCACAGAACCCAAAAGTTTCTAAAATTGCCCATGACGCTAAATCCTTAGCGCGCGAGAATCTTCTGGATGGCGTTGTCTTTGATACTGCACTCGCTGCCTACTTGGTAAACCCAGGTGTGCGTGCACAAGAGTTATCCGATCTATTAGAGCGCTGGGGAGATGGCGCTCAAATTGATACATCTTCTCCAGAGCAATCACTGCTTACGGGTGCAGCCGCCCTCTTTAAATTACGTGGCTCACTTCTAACCGAGATGAAAGATCGCGGCGTACTTGCGCTCTTTACAGATCTAGAACTTCCTATCGCTCACCTGCTCGCAGTTATGGAGAACCGCGGCATCGCCGTTGATCGCAAAGAACTTGAAAAGTTAGCGACATTCTTTGAGGGAGAAGTCACACGCGAGACAAAGGCGGCGCACCTAGCCGCCGGCCATGAATTCAATGTGGCATCTCCAAAACAGCTACAAGTTGTTCTCTTCGATGAGCTAAACCTGCCAAAGACGAAGAAGATCAAGACTGGATTTACAACCGATGCCGAGGCGCTTAACTGGTTATTTGAAAAGACTAAACATCCACTCCTTGAATCACTTCTTAGAATTCGGGAAACCAAGAAGTTAGGCACAACGGTCGAAGGCCTTATTGCAGAAATAGGCAGCGATGGACGAATCCGCACCCATTTTGCGCAGACCGTTGCAGCAACGGGTCGTCTTTCATCTGTAGGACCAAACCTGCAGAACATCCCGGTTCGAACCGAAGAAGGTCGCAGTATCCGTAACGCATTTATCGCAGATAAAGGATTTAGCGGACTCTTAACTGCAGATTACAGCCAGATCGAAATGCGGATCATGGCTCATCTCTCAAATGATGCTGGATTACTTGCAGCATTTGAAACCGGTGAAGATCTACATGCCACCGTTGCTGGTCTTGTCTTCGGTGTGAAAGCAAATGAAGTTGATTCAGAGATGCGCCGTCAGATCAAAGCGATGTCTTACGGACTTGCCTATGGCTTGAGCTCTTATGGTCTTGCCGCGCAGTTAGATCTCTCACCACCTGCTGCACAGGATTTAATGGATCGATACTTCCAGCGTTTTGGTGGAATCCGCGATTACTTAAGTAGCGTTGTAGTACAAGCACGCAAAGTTGGATACACCGAAACCGTTATGGGGCGCAGACGCTACCTGCCAGATCTAATGCACGATAACCGCCAACGTCGTGAGATTGCAGAACGTATGGCGCTAAATGCTCCGATTCAGGGTTCGGCCGCCGACATCATCAAACAGGCAATGCTCAATGTAGAGCGCGCGTTGATTAGCGAAAACCTTAAATCACGTCTATTACTGCAGGTTCATGATGAGTTGATCCTTGAAGTTGTAGCGGGCGAAGAAGAAGTTCTAACTGATTTGGTCCGTCGTGAGATGGGTTCTGCCTTCCCACTTCGCGCACCGCTTGATGTAAGCGTCGGTATCGGTAAGAGCTGGAACGAAGCTGCACACTAAGGGGCTAAGTAGTAGTTGGTGAATTATCAGACATAGCTGCGAGATCTTCTTCATCTGTTGGTATGCGATCTGCCGCAGATAAACGTTTCTTTCCTAAATTAAGAATGATAAATCCGGTAACGATAGTGAAGCAGGTTATGGAGAGAGCAAATCGCGGTGAATAAGTCTCTGCGATCCAACCACCAGCCGCAGCACCAATTGACATCAGAGTTCCTTCAACAGTCCAGATCCAACCCATCATTCCAACTGCCGAACCCTTAGGGCGCACCGCCTCCATAACTTCCCAGTAAAAGACTTGGATCGTTCCGCCTACCAAACCTAGGAATGAAGCGGCAATAACCATCGACCAGCCTGGATAAGTAAAGACGATCGGTATGGAGATGAAGATCCAAATCAAGTAGGTAATTCGCATCGCCTTAAGTGCAGATACTTTCTTTGAGACAAGACCGCCAAGAAGTCCACCAAAGATATTTGCGATTCCCATCGCCGCTAAAATCCAAGCAGTTCTGTGGGGCACTTCTTCTAAAGTTGCGAAAGCTGGAACGGCTACATCGAAAGCGCCCCAACCGAAACCAATAAAACACCCCTCGATCATCAGCAATTGAATTGCCTTGTGGCGCCAGAGGGAGATGTGATTCTCTTCTTTCTTCTCTGGGATCCAATTACGAGAAACTTTGGTAATCGCTAAACCGCCGCCTCCTATCAACATAAAGATGGAAGCCACCACAAGCGGGCTTCCTGGACGTGATGAGAGAGCCAATGAAGTGGCAATAACCGGACCTAGAACACCTGCAGAACTCATTACCGATGTATCTACGGCATAAGCGGTGCGCAAGAAATCTTTTGGAACGACATCGCGCCACAACGGACGTACTGAGAGATTAATTGGAGGCGCGGTAATTCCCATAATGAAGGCGGCCAACAAAATACCATTTCGATTTTCCATAGTATTTAAAATCAACATCATTCCGGCGTAACCTGGAACAAAAATACGCAGTGGCCATTTCTGTCCATATTTATCCATCAACATGCCACGTAATCCAGCAGTTGCGGCGCCCGCGACAGAGTTAATTCCAATAGCAAATCCCGCAGCAGCAATCGAGCCGGTTGCATCTTCAGT
This sequence comes from Candidatus Planktophila lacus, assembly GCF_002288325.1. Classification (NCBI taxonomy): domain Bacteria; kingdom Bacillati; phylum Actinomycetota; class Actinomycetes; order Candidatus Nanopelagicales; family Candidatus Nanopelagicaceae; genus Candidatus Planktophila; species Candidatus Planktophila lacus. The sequence goes on from NZ_CP016780.1 coordinate 595,870, forward strand.
CTTAAAGAAAATGGCGAGTGCAACCATGCCGTAGGCGACACGGGCCGGGAATGCTGAGAGAACTAAGACCCATACATTGGGAATGGCAAAGAGTTCTCTGTAGCGTTTCATTGGTTGCTAGTTTACGCCTGACTATTAGGCGGATTTGCCCTATTAACCGCTAAAACCGTACGCTTACGCCCGTTCACCAGAAAGGTTCTGGAGTCCTATTACTTTCTATCCCTACGGAGCAACTTGAGCACATCATCACCAGTCGTAGCAGTTAACGACATCGGATCAGCAGCAGATTTCCTTGCAGCAATCGAAGGCACAATCAGAAATTTCAATGACGGCGATTTGGTCGTCGGAACAGTAGTCCAAGTAGATCGCGAAGAAGTTCTTCTTGATATTGGTTATAAGACAGAAGGCGTAATTCCTTCACGCGAACTCTCAATCCGCCACGATGCAGATCCAAATGACATTGTTAAGGTCGGCGATCGCATTGAAGCGCTCGTTCTCCAAAAGGAAGATAAAGAAGGACGCACGATTCTCTCTAAGAAGCGCGCACAGTATGAGCGCGCCTGGGGCGAAATCGAAGGCAAGAAAGAACGCGACGAAGTTGTCGTCGGAACAGTTATTGAAGTTGTTAAGGGCGGCTTGATCGTTGATATCGGTCTACGCGGCTTCTTGCCAGCATCACTCGTTGAAATGCGTCGTGTACGCGATCTAACTCCTTACATCGGTAAGGAAGTTGAAGCTCGCATCATCGAACTCGATAAGAACCGTAACAACGTTGTTCTTTCACGTCGCGCATTCCTAGAGCAGACCCAATCAGAGTCACGCACTACATTCTTGAACCAGCTACAAAAGGGTCAAGTACGTACTGGCGTAATCTCATCAATCGTTAACTTCGGTGCATTCGTTGACCTTGGTGGCGTAGACGGTCTAGTTCACGTTTCAGAGCTTTCATGGAAGCACATCGATCACCCAGGTGAAGTTGTTGAAGTTGGCGATGAAGTAACCGTAGAAGTTCTCGAAGTTGATTTCGAGCGTGAGCGTGTTTCACTTTCTCTTAAGGCAACACAAGAAGATCCATGGCAAGCATTTGCTCGCACCCACACAATCAATCAGGTTGTTCCGGGCGTCGTGACAAAGCTTGTCCCATTCGGTGCATTCATTCGTGTTCACGAGGGCATTGAAGGACTTGTTCACATCTCAGAGTTGGCAGAACGCCACGTTGAGATCCCAGAGCAGGTTGTTGCTGTAGATGACGAACTATTTGTAAAGATCATCGATATCGATCTTGAGCGTCGTCGTATCTCACTATCTCTTAAGCAGGCTAATGAAGGTCATGAAGTTGAGATCGAAGCTTTTGATCCAACCCAATACGGAATGGCTGCTCGCTACGACGCAGCAGGTAACTTCATCTACCCAGAAGGTTTCGATCCTGATACTCAGGAGTGGAAGCCAGGCCATGACGCTCAACGCGAAGAGTGGGAACGTCAATACCAGGAAGCACAAACTCGCTTCCTTGCTCACAAGAAGCAGAAGGCAGAAGCAAAGGCAGCAGATGCCGCAGCTCCTGTTGCTGAAGAAGCAGCTGCTGAATAATAAGTAGATAATGAAAAAAGGCTCACCTTCGGGTGGGCCTTTTTTCATATCGAAATCTGAATGTGAAAGGTAGAGTCTGAACCATGTTGGTCGTTGCACTTACCGGTGGAATAGGCGCAGGCAAATCTCTTGTTGCCCAATACTTCTCAGAACTCGGCGCTCGTGTTGTAGATGCAGATCAACTATCACGGATAGCAATTGAACGTGGCTCTGAGGGATTTGATGAAGTCATCACCCGATTTGGCGAAGGCATTCTGCGCAACGGCGATATAGATCGCAAAGCGTTAGGTGAAATAATTTTTAAGGATAAGAGCGCTAAGGCAGATCTTGAAGCGATTATCCATCCGCGCGTTCGCGAACTGTTCTTTGAAGTTGTCAGCGATCTCGCTGCAGATGAAATTCTGATTTATGAGATCCCGCTACTAGTTGAAACCGGTGCCGCCAGTAACTTCGATCAGATCATTACAGTTGAAGCAGATCTTGAGATTCGTAAATCCAGACTATTAAAGCGCGGCATGTTCATCTCAGAGATTGAATCTCGCTTAGCTGTTCAGGCTTCACCATCTGAGCGTGAAGCGGTCTCTACCCACGTGATCGAAAATAGCGGCGATGAAGATCAACTGCTGCGCAAGGTGGAAAACCTCTGGGAGGAACTCCAGCGCCTTTCAAAGTAGGCTAGGAAAATGCGCCCGATCTCTGATCTTCAAAGAAAGGTTCACCCTTTCCAGGTAATCAGCGACTACGTACCTGCAGGAGATCAACCTCAGGCGATCGAAGAGATCGTTACGCGAATAAACGCGGGTGAAAAAGATGTAGTTCTACTAGGAGCAACAGGTACCGGCAAATCTGCAACTACAGCTTGGTTGATTGAGCGTTTACAGCGCCCAACTTTGGTTCTCGCTCCTAACAAGACCCTCGCCGCTCAGTTGGCAAATGAATTTAAAGAGCTACTACCCAATAACGCAGTTGAGTACTTTGTTTCTTACTACGACTATTACCAACCTGAAGCTTATGTTCCGCAGACCGATACCTTTATCGAAAAAGACTCCAGCGTTAACGATGAAGTCGAGCGCCTGCGACATTCGGCGACGAACTCGCTCCTAACTCGTCGTGATGTAATTGTTGTCGCAACTGTCTCTTGTATCTATGGCCTTGGAACGCCTCAGGAATACATCGACCGCATGATTCGCCTAAAGGTTGGCGATGAGATCGAGCGCAACCAACTTCTACGCAGATTCGTAGATGTGCAGTACTCACGTAACGATATGGCCTTTGAACGCGGCACCTTCCGCGTCCGCGGCGACACTATTGAAATCATTCCGATGTATGAAGAACTAGCCATCCGCATTGAGATGTTCGGTGATGAGATTGAAAAGATCATGACACTGCATCCACTTACCGGCGAGATCATTCGCGATGAGACCGAGATCTATATCTTCCCTGCCACGCACTATGCCGCAGGCCCAGAAACGATGAAGCGTGCGATGGGTGAGATCGAAGATGAACTTCAAATCCAACTAAATCTCTTTGAAAAGCAGGGAAAACTTCTAGAGGCGCAACGCCTGCGCATGCGTACGACATTTGATCTCGAGATGATGCAACAACTTGGATTCTGTTCCGGAATCGAAAACTACTCACGTCATCTCGATGGTCGTGAACCGGGAACCGCGCCTAACTGTCTGCTTGACTACTTCCCAGAAGATTTCTTAGTTGTTATCGATGAAAGCCACGTAACAGTGCCGCAGATTGGCGCAATGTACGAAGGCGATGCATCTCGTAAACGCACTTTGGTAGAACACGGCTTCCGACTTCCGAGCGCACTCGATAACCGTCCACTGCGTTGGCCCGAATTTCTAGAACGCGTTGGCCAAACTGTTTATCTATCTGCAACTCCCGGAAAGTACGAGATGGAGAAAGTTGGGGGAGATGTAGTTGAACAGGTAATCCGCCCAACCGGTTTGGTAGATCCAGCGATCATTATCAAACCAATTAAAGGTCAGATCGATGATCTTCTAAATGAGATCAATATCCGCGCGGCAAAGAATGAGCGAGTTCTTGTCACAACTCTGACCAAGAAAATGTCTGAAGATTTGACGGATTATCTGCAAGAGCGTGGCGTCCGCGTGCGTTATCTACACTCTGAAGTAGATACTTTGCGACGTGTAGAACTGCTGCGTGAACTTCGCTCTGGTGAATACGATGTTTTGATCGGTATCAACTTGCTCCGTGAAGGTCTTGATCTACCCGAAGTATCACTGGTTGCAATCTTGGATGCCGATAAAGAAGGCTTCTTGCGTTCAGCAACATCTCTTATTCAGACAATCGGACGTGCAGCACGTAACGTTTCGGGTGAAGTGCATATGTATGCCGATAACATTACAAAGTCGATGGCACAGGCAATTGATGAAACCAATCGTCGTCGCGCCAAGCAAGTGGCCTATAACCTGGAGCGCGGTGTTGATCCGCAGCCGCTTCGCAAAAAGATCGCTGACATCACCGACACAATCGCCCGTGAGAGCGATGACACCGATGAACTTATGGCAGCTCGTAAATCATCAGGTAAAGGAAAGGGAGCCACATCGGTTCTCGATATCGGCTTCAACGCCCGCACCGTTATTTCGCTACCGCGCCAGGAACTACTTGCCTTGATAGGCTCGCTCACCGAACAGATGCGTAGCGCAGCTGGTGACCTACAGTTCGAACTCGCAGCTCGCCTGCGCGATGAAATTAGAGAGCTCAAGAAGGAGCTCCGCGGAATGGATGAGGCGGGAATTTAAGTGAGCATCGATAAGTTAATTGTGCGCGGTGCCCGCGAGCACAATTTAAAAAATGTCTCTATCGAACTACCGCGCGAATCCTTAATCGTCTTCACCGGTCTATCCGGTTCTGGAAAATCAAGCCTGGCCTTCGACACGATTTTCGCTGAAGGTCAGCGTCGTTACGTTGAATCCCTTTCGGCGTACGCGCGTCAGTTCTTGGGTCAGATGGATAAACCTGATGTCGACTTCATTGAAGGTTTATCTCCTGCCGTTTCGATCGATCAGAAATCCACCAACCGAAATCCACGTTCGACAGTTGGAACAATCACTGAGGTTTACGACTATCTGCGACTGCTCTTTGCGCGTGCCGGACGACCACACTGTCCTAAGTGCGGCAAAGCGGTCTCGCGCCAAAGTCCTCAGCAGATTGTTGATCAAATTCTCACCATGCCAGCTACAACTAAATTCCAGGTTTTAGCGCCAGTCATCCGCGAACGTAAAGGTGAATTTGTTGATCTCTTTGCCGAACTTGTCACTCAAGGTTATTCACGTGCACGCGTCGATGGCGAGACTATCTCGCTCTCTGAACCACCAAAGTTAAAGAAACAAGAGAAGCACACCATTGAAGTTGTCGTAGATCGCTTGACCGCGAAGGCAGAATCAAAATCACGGCTTACCGATTCAATCGAAACAGCACTACGTCTAGCTTCCGGAATAGTGCTCCTGGATTTTGTAGATGCCAAAGGCGCTGAGAAAGAACGAACCTATAGCGAACATATGGCTTGCCACGACTGCAACCTCTCATTCGAAGAACTTGAACCGCGTTCTTTCTCATTTAACTCACCATTTGGCGCTTGCCCGGAATGTTCAGGTATCGGCACAAAGCTTGAAGTAGATGAAGATTTAATTATCCCAGATGACAATCTCTCAATTAATGATGGCGCTATCGCACCTTGGTCTAGCGGACATATCAACGAGTACTTCTTACGTTTACTTGAGGCGCTTTCTGAAGAGGTTAAATTCTCGCTAGATAACCCTTGGAAGAAGTTATCTGTTAAAGCCAAAGAAGCGATCCTCAACGGTTTTGAGTATGAAGTCCATGTTAAGTATAAGAATCGCTACGGCCGCGTCCGTAATTACTCCTCAGGATTTGAAGGAGTAATACCTTTCGTAAATCGTAAACATGACGAGACTGATAGCGATTATTCCCGATCAAAGTACGAGTCATATATGCGTGAGACGCCTTGTAATGTTTGTAAAGGCGCACGCTTAAAGCCGGAAGTCCTTGCTGTGACGGTGGGGGATAAGAGCATTGCCGAGATCTGTGAACTCTCCATCGCTGATTGCGCAGCCTTCTTAAAGAGTATTTCGCTCAACGCTCGCGAGGCACAGATCGCAGAGCGAGTGATGAAGGAAGTGCATGCTCGTTTGGGGTTCTTGCTCGATGTTGGACTTGATTACCTATCTCTGGCACGACCTGCTGCAACACTTTCTGGAGGCGAAGCGCAACGTATTCGTCTAGCAACTCAGATCGGCTCTGGCCTAGTTGGCGTGCTTTATGTATTAGATGAACCCAGTATCGGATTGCACCAACGCGATAACCGTCGCCTCATCGAGACTCTCACACGTCTGCGCGATCTCGGAAATACCTTGATCGTTGTAGAGCATGATGAAGAGACTATTCGCACCGCTGACTGGATCGTCGACATAGGTCCTGGCGCGGGCGAACATGGTGGCAAGGTTGTGGTGTCAGGATCGTATGAAGATCTAATTGCATCTAAAGAATCAATCACAGGTGCTTACTTATCGGGGCGCAAGTCGATTGCGATTCCAAGCAAACGTAGACCAATAGATCCAAAGCGTAAATTGGTTATTAAGGGTGCCAAGGAGAATAACCTCAAAGATGTTGAAGTAGATATCCCGCTTGGTCTCTTTGTCTCGGTTACAGGTGTAAGTGGTTCAGGTAAATCAACTCTAGTTAACGACATTCTCTACACAACTTTGGCCAACAAGTTAAATGGTGCTCAGTTGGTGCCAGGTCGCCACCGTACCGTTACTGGTATAGATCAGCTCGATAAAGTTGTACACGTTGACCAGTCACCAATCGGTCGCACTCCTCGTTCCAATCCCGCCACCTACACAGGCGTATTCGACAAGGTGCGTGCGCTATTTTCTGAGACAACTGAAGCCAAGGTGCGTGGTTACCAACAGGGTCGCTTCTCATTTAACGTAAAAGGTGGGCGCTGCGAGAACTGTTCGGGCGATGGCACTATAACCATCGAAATGAACTTCTTGCCAGATGTTTACGTTCCATGCGAGGTCTGTCATGGCGCACGATATAACCGTGAAACTTTGGAAGTTCATTACAAAGGCAAAACAATTGCCGAAGTTCTAGATATGCCGATCGAAATCGCGCACACATTCTTTGAATCCGTTCCAGCGATCGCCAGATACCTAAAGACACTTTGCGATGTCGGTCTAGGTTATGTTCGCTTGGGCCAGTCGGCGCCAACTCTTTCAGGTGGCGAAGCGCAACGCGTGAAGTTGGCTACCGAACTGCAACGCCGTTCAACTGGACGCACAATCTATGTTCTAGATGAACCAACAACTGGTCTGCACTTCGAAGATGTCAGTAAGTTACTTGGGGTGCTTAGTCGTTTGGTTGATTCCGGAAATACAGTCGTTGTGATTGAACACAACCTAGATGTAATTAAATGCTCTGACTGGGTAATCGATATGGGGCCAGAAGGTGGTTTCCGAGGCGGCATGGTTGTTGCTGAAGGAACACCTGAAGATGTTGCGAAAGTTAAAGCGAGTTACACAGGTAACTTCCTGGCCGAAATGCTCGCTACCAACCGCGCACCGGCTAAGAAAAAGGCTGCCGTTAAGTAAATGGCTGATCCAGCTAGTTACCGCCCAAAGGAGATCCCAGAAGATCCTGGGGTTTATCGCTTCTATAACGGCAAAGATAAAGTTATCTACGTTGGTAAGGCAAAGAATTTAAAGAATCGCTTAACAACTTACTTTGGTTCAAATTTGGCGCGCAAGACTCACCGGATGGTTAACGAAGCGGTCCGTGTTGATTGGACGATCGTTGCTACCGAACTCGAAGCACTTGCTCTGGAATTTTCTTGGATCAAGCAATATCAACCAACTTATAACGTGCAGTTCAAAGACGATAAGTCTTATCCATACCTTGCAATTTCCATGCAAGATGAATTTCCTCGAATCTTTATTACCCGCAAGGAGAAACGCCCCGGACTTAAATACTTCGGCCCTTACACAAATGCGTGGGCGCTCCGAAATACCTATGAAGTACTTCGCAAAGTCTTTCCAGTTCGATCTTGCTCTGAAGGAAACTTCGCGCGGGCCAAGCGGAGCAAACGGCAGTGCTTACTGGGGGATATCGGTAAATGCGCCGCACCTTGCGTCGGCTGGGTAACGCCTGAAGAACATCGCGAGATCGCAGTAAAGCTCGATGCCTTTATGGAGAAAGGCATGGAAGATATCTTGCCTAAGTTGCGCAGTGAGATGGATCTTGCATCTGAACGCGAAGAGTTTGAACGCGCAGCGCGTATCCGTGATCAGATCGAATCCTTCGAAAAAGCACAACGTTCCACCCAAGGCAATCTCTCAGATGATCTAGATGGAGATTTCATTTCAATACATGAAGAAGGCTTACATGCAGCCGGTTCAATCTTTATGGTGAGACGTGGATCAATCAAAGGCTCGCGTTCGTGGATTGTCGATCAAGAACGAGCACTTGAGGGTGATGAGCAAGTCGCCTCACTGTTCTTCTCTATTTACAGCCAGAGCGCACCAACTGATATTCCAAGCGAGATCTATCTAAATCGCGAGCCGATTGACCAAGAAGCGTTAGAAGCCTGGCTTACAAATCTTCGCGGAGCAAAAGTTTCAATAAAAGTTCCACAACGTGGCGAAAAGGTCGAGCTACTGCAGACTGTGGCACGCAATGCTCACTACGCCTTAATTCAATTCTTAAGTAAGCGTGCAACCGATGCCGCCGTTAGCGGCAAGGCGCTGCTGGAGATCGAGGAGCAGTTAGAGCTAAAGCGCACACCGCTTCGTATCGAGTGTTATGACATCTCAAATATCTCTGGCACATCAGTCGTGGCATCTATGGTCGTCTTTGAAGACGGTATGGCTAAGAAGAGCGAATACCGCCGCTTCATAATCGATACTAAGGAAGCAACCGATGACACTCGGGCCATGCACCAGGTCATTACTCGCCGCATGAAGCGTTTACTAAATGACCGTGCTGTAGATGAAAGCGATGTCGCCGCTATTGGAGGCAAGCTAAGTAAGTTTTCATATCCACCACAGTTAATAGTTGTAGATGGTGGAGCGCCGCAAGTTGCCGCTGCGCAACGCGCGCTCGATGAACTAGGTGTTACCGATGTTGCACTATGTGGGTTGGCGAAGCGCTTAGAAGAAGTCTGGCGTCCCGGTGAAAGCGATCCGTTGATTTTGCCGCGCACTAGTGAGGGAATGTATTTGCTACAACGCATCCGCGATGAAGCTCACCGCTTTGCTATTACCTTCCACCGTTCGCGGAGATCAAAGGTGATGTTGGAATCCATTTTGGATGAGATTCCACAGATGGGCCAGGCTCGTCGCGCTGCCTTGCTTGAACAATTTGGATCAGTTGCCGCACTGCGTAAAGCAACTCTGGCACAAATCGCGATGACACCTGGTATCGGAGAAAAGATCGCTGAAATCATCTTTGAGTATCTCCAGAAATCAGCGCACGGCTCGGTTGCGGAGATTGTTAATACTCAAACCGGCGAGATCACAACCGCTACGAAGTAGCCAAAGAGAGCGCCGCAAGGGAGAATAAAGCCATGTCAACGAAGGAACTCCTTGTTGTAACGGGAATGTCAGGTGCAGGTCGTTCAACCGTTGCCCACGCCTTAGAAGATCTCGGTTGGTATGTAGTTGATAACTTGCCACCTGCCTTGCTGCCTGAATTAGCTGTACAAACAAAGAGTTCAGATATCGCATCCCTAGCAGTTGTTGTAGATGTGCGTGGAGGTAAGTTCTTTGACGCGCTTAGCAACTCACTCCAAAAGTTAAAAGACTCGGGTATCTCTTATCGTTTACTCTTTCTAGACGCTACAGATCAATCTCTGGTGCAGCGCTTTGAATCAACACGTAGACCCCACCCTTTGCAAGCAAAAGACCGGATTGTTGATGGAATCGAACGCGAACGCACCAAGTTAGAGGAACTTCGTTCTGGTGCCGATGTCGTGATCGATACTTCTAATTTAAATGTGCACCAGTTAGAAAAACGGATCGGCGAAATCTTTTCAGCAGGAATGTTGGATGCGATCCGCATCAATGTGCTCTCCTTCGGATACAAATATGGAATTCCGGTCGACTCAGATTTAGTTTTAGATTGCCGCTTTATTCCAAATCCACATTGGATCCCGGAGCTGCGCCCGCTCACAGGTCTTACTAAAGAAGTTTCAAATAAAGTTTTGACCAGCGAGGGCGTATCGGAATTTGTAAAGAGTTATGTTGGAGTTATTCGCCAGATGATGCCGGGTTACCTTCGCGAAGGTAAGAAGTACGTGACCATCGCAATTGGTTGTACCGGTGGAAAACATCGCAGCGTGGCGATCTCTGAGGAAATAGCCAAACAACTCTCTTCAGAGAAATCAGAGATAGAAATTTCAGCACACGCGACACATCGTGATGTAGGTCGTGAATGAGTGGCAGTAAACCGCGAGTAGTTGCACTTGGGGGAGGCCATGGTCTGGCGGCAACTCTTTCCGCACTTCGCCAAATAACAAGTGATTTAACTGCGATTGTCACGGTGGCTGATAACGGTGGCTCAAGTGGTCGCTTGCGCGAAGAGTTTTCGATTTATCCTCCTGGTGATTTAAGAATGGCACTAGCGGCGCTCTGCGCAGATGATGAATGGGGCCGGAGTTGGGCTGAGATCATGCAATATAGATTTGAAAGTGATGGCGTACTTGATGGCCACGCCGTTGGAAATTTACTGCTTGCAGCGCTTTGGAATAAGGGTGAAGATCCAGTTGCAGGGCTAGATCGAGTTGGATCGCTATTGAAAGTTATCGGTCGTGTATTACCGATGTCTGTAGAACCACTTGATATTGAAGCAACTTTCACTAATTCAACAGGTCGCTTTATTGTTAAAGGGCAAGTAGAAGTTGCTACTGCTAAAGGCCGCCTAGAAAGTCTGCGCCTGCTCCCTAAAAATCCAACCGCCCGTCCAGAATCTCTTGCTGCAATTGATGCAGCAGATTGGATTGTTATGGGCCCAGGATCTTGGTTCTCCAGCGTTCTGCCACATCTGATGGTTCCCCAACAACGCGATGCGTTAGTTGCAGCGAAAGCGAAGAAGATTCTGATTCTTAACTTGGATTCAGCAACTGAAAATGGACCAGTCATAAATTCGGGGGAGTACGCCGGATATACCGCTACAGAACATATAGAGATATTGCACACCTATGCTCCCGATCTGCGCTTTGATTTAATCGTGGCAGATCAAAGCGTTGTCGCTGGATCGGATCAGCTACAGCGCCATCTTTCAAGTACAGGTGGAGAGTTATTGATAGCCGACCTGCGTGACCAACGCTCCTTGGTCCATCATGATCCAAAGAAATTAACTTCACTTTTCGCACACATAGCGGGCTAATCCCTGCTTGGATATGCCCATGGCAATGACCGCAGCAGTTAAAGACGAGCTAAGCCGTCTTTCAGTAACCAAACCTTGCTGCCGCAAAGCCGAAGTATCTTCACTTCTGCGTTTTGCTGGTGGCCTTCATATTGCAGCTGGCAAAGTTGTAATCGAAGTAGAACTCGATACTTCACAGAGCGCACGTCGCCTCAAGAAAGATATCGCCGATATCTACGGCCACGATAGCGATCTCGCAGTTCTCTCATCCAGTGGATTGCGCAAAGGTTCTCGTTATGTGGTGCGCGTTATTGAAGCCGGTGATGCACTAGCTCGCCAAACAGGTTTGATCGATAGCAACGGTCGCCCAGTTCGTGGTCTGCCACCACAAGTTGTCGCTGCCAATATCTGCGATGCCGAGGCTGCTTGGCGAGGTGCTTTTATTGCACACGGTTCCCTCACTGAACCCGGTCGTTCATCTTCACTTGAAATTACTTGTCCAGGTCCAGAAGCAGCGTTGGCGCTCGTTGGAGCAGCTCGTCGTTTAGGAATTACCGCAAAGGCGCGCGAAGTTCGCGGCGTCGATCGCGTTGTTATTCGCGATGGCGATGCCATTGGAGTTCTTCTTACTCGCCTTGGCGCACATGAAAGTGTTCTTGCCTGGGAAGAACGTCGCATGCGCCGCGAAGTTCGGGCAACCGCAAATCGTTTAGCAAACTTTGATGATGCCAATCTGCGTCGCTCAGCACGCGCTGCAGTTGCAGCAGCAGCTCGCGTGCAACGAGCTATGGAAATTCTCGGCCCACAAATCCCTGATCATCTAAAAGAGGCCGGCGAACTTCGCATCAGCCACGGACAGGCAAGTCTTGAAGAACTCGGATCGCTGGCCTCTCCACCAATGACCAAGGATGCGATCGCAGGACGTATCCGACGACTCCTCGCAATGGCCGATAAACGCGCCTCTGAACTCGGTATTCCAGATACTGAAGCGGGCTTATCGCCTGACTTGCTCAACTAGTCCTACGCAGAAGTAACTCCACGCGGCTGGTAAGGTTAGCCACGACCCCAATGATGTGGCAGTTTTATTGCCGTACACCCAATTGGCGTAACTTTTAATGAGTACCCAGCGGGTCCTGACACTTTCTAGAGCGAGGTTTTCACGTGATTAATGTTGGAATTAATGGATTTGGACGTATCGGTCGTAACTTCTTCCGCGCAGCACTAACCAACCCAAATATCAATATCGTAGGTATCAACGACCTAACCGATAACGCTACTTTGGCCCACCTCCTAAAGTACGACTCAATCTTGGGTCGCCTAGGACTTGAAGTAAGCCACACCGAAGACACAATCACCGTTGGCGGCAAGACAATCAAAGTTTTCGCAGATCGCGATCCAGCAAATCTTCCATGGGCTTCAGTTAAGGCAGATATCGTCATCGAATCTACCGGCCACTTCACAAAGGCAGCCGATGCTAAGAAGCACATCACCGCAGGTGCCAAGAAGGTAATCATCTCTGCACCAGCAACAGATGAAGACATCACAATCGTTATGGGCGTAAACCACGACAAGTACGACCCAGCAAACCACAACGTTATTTCAAATGCTTCATGTACAACCAACTGCCTTGCTCCAATGGCCAAGGTTTTGCAGGATAACTGGGGCATCGTTAAAGGCTTGATGACAACAATTCACGCCTACACAAACGATCAGGTAATCCTTGATTTCCCACATAAAGATCTTCGCCGCTCACGTGCAGCAGCGACAAATATGATCCCAACCTCAACGGGTGCAGCAAAGGCGATCTCTTTGGTCATGCCAGAGCTAAAGGGCAAGCTTGATGGTTACGCAATGCGCGTTCCAGTCCCAACAGGTTCAGCAACAGATCTAACAGTTGAACTTGCTAAGGAAGCAACTGCGGCAGAGATCAACGCTGCAATGAAGGCTGCTTCAACTGGGGCACTTAAGGGTTTCCTTACCTACACCGAAGATCCGATCGTCTCTTCAGATATCGTCACCGATCCTTCATCTTGTATCTTCGATTCTGGCCTAACCAAGGTAATCGGAAACCAAGTTAAGGTCGTCGGTTGGTATGACAACGAATGGGGTTACTCAAACCGCCTAGTTGATCTTGTCGGCCTCGTCGGCAAATCTATCTGACCATTACCTGTAATTAATGTCGCTTCAAAACTTTGATGTAGCCGGCAAGCGAGTATTCCTTCGCTGCGATCTCAATGTTCCGTTGAAAAACGGCGAGATCACAGATGATGGACGCATCCGCGCCTCGCTGCCGACTATCAAAACTCTCATCGCAAACGGTGCCAGCATCGTTATCGCAGCGCACCTCGGTCGCCCGAAAGGTGAGGCCAAACCAGAACTTTCACTAGCACCTGTTGCAAAGCGTTTATCTGAATTACTTGGCGCACCAGTGCAATTTGCTGGAGCTGTCACTGGAAGCGATGTAACTTCTAAGGCAGCAGCGCTCAAGGCAGGCGAGATCTTGTTGCTGGAAAATATTCGCTTCTCCGCTGCTGAAACTTCTAAGGATGAGGCTGAGCGCCAAGTTCTTGCCAAAGAGTTAGCAGCACTTGCTGATGCATACGTTGGCGATGGTTTCGGCGCGGTTCACCGCAAACATGCATCTGTTTTCGATCTTCCTAAGTTGTTGCCACACGTTGCTGGCACGCTTGTGGCCGCAGAAGTTGAAGTTCTCAAGAAGTTAACCCAAAACCCAGAACGTCCATATGGCGTTGTACTTGGGGGAGCAAAGGTTTCAGACAAGATTGGTGTTATCTCTAACTTGCTCGGCAAGGTAGATGTCATGGCGATCGGTGGCGGAATGGTCTTTACATTCTTGGCTGCACAAGGAAAAGAGATCGGAACATCTCTCGTTGAAACAGACCTCATTGAAACTGTTAAGGGTTTGATCAAGCAAGCTGCTGATTCTGGTGTGAAGTTGGTACTTCCAACAGATATCTTGGTAGCACCAGCCTTTGCATTTGATGCACCTGCAACTTTGGTTAGCGCCGATGCAATTCCCGCAGATCAGATGGGTCTCGATATTGGTCCAGATTCAGCGGCAGCCTTTGCTACAGCGATTCGTTCTTGTAAAACTCTTTTCTGGAACGGGCCGATGGGCGTATTCGAATTTCCAGCATTTGCTAGCGGTACCAAGGTTGTGGCACAGGCGCTTACTGAGGTTTCTGGCATCTCTGTAGTCGGTGGTGGAGACTCTGCCGCTGCGGTACGCGCTCTTGGTTTCGCAGATTCAGCCTTCGGATATATTTCTACCGGCGGTGGCGCATCGCTTGAATACCTAGAAGGCAAAGAACTTCCAGGTCTAACTGCTCTAGGTCTATAAGTAATTGGTCTGTAATTTTTCATCACAATCTAAGTTAGAAGGAGTAAAGAATGCGTAAGCCACTTATGGCAGGTAACTGGAAGATGAACCTCAATCACCTTGAGGCGATCGCGGTTGCACAGAAGCTTGTCTACTCACTCTCTGATAAAGATTATGACGCAGTTGATATCGCGATCATCCCCCCATTTACCGATATTCGTTCGATTCAAACAATGGTTGATGGTGACCGACTTCGCTTGCTATACGGTGCGCAAGATATATCACCAGAAAGCAGTGGAGCATTTACCGGAGATATTTCTGGATCAATGCTGGCAAAGCTCGGCTGCACCTTTGCCGTCATCGGCCACTCAGAGCGCCGCGCAATCCATCACGAAGATGACGCGCTTATCAACCGCAAGATCAAAGCAGCACTCGCAAACGAGCTAACTCCAATCTTCTGCGTAGGTGAAGAACTTTCCATCCGCGAATCTGGCGCACATGTATCTCACGTAATTCGCCAAGTCCGTGCCGGTCTTGAAGGATTTACTAAGCCAGAACTTAAGAAGATTGTTATCGCCTACGAACCAGTTTGGGCGATCGGCACCGGAAAGACTGCAACCCCTGAAGATGCGCAAGAAGTATGCGCTGCGATCCGAGAAGAGATTCAAAGTATCGGCTCACCCGAGATCGCCGCAAATATGCGCATCCTCTACGGCGGATCTGTTAAATCATCTAACGTTGTCGAAATCATGAAGCAGGTCGATGTCGATGGCGCCCTAATCGGGGGAGCGAGCCTGGATCCTGAGGAATTGGCCAAGATCGCCAAGTTCTACTCGGTGGAAGGCGCCTAATCTCGCACTTCGATCTAGTATCCTTACGCTCTATCTCCATCCACAACTTGAGGAGTTTTACACCGTGGCTCTAGCTCTATCTATCTTGCTTGTTATTACAAGCATCTTGATGATCCTGCTCGTTCTCCTTCACAAAGGAAAAGGTTCAGGCCTCTCCGATCTATTCGGCGGCGGAATGTCATCAAACTATGGCGGTTCATCTGTTGTAGAACGTAACCTCGATCGCATCACAATCGTTGTTGGCGGAATCTGGTTCGGCGGCGTTGTCGCACTCAGTCTTGTTTTGAAGGGTTAATCCATGGCAAGTGCAATTCGCGGAAGCCGTGTCGGCGCCGGCCCAATGGGCGAGGCTGAACGCGGAGATCAGATCGAGCGTGCCACAGTTTCATACTGGTGTGGCAATGGCCATGAAGTTCGCCCATCCTTCGCAGTAGAAGAGACTGTAGTAATTCCTGCCGAATGGGACTGCCCTAAATGCGGTCTTCCTGCCGGACGCGATCGCAACAATCCGCCAAAGGCAGTTGTAAATATTCCTTACAAGACGCATTTAGCTTACGTAAAAGAGCGTCGCACAGATGTTGAAGGCGCAAAGATTCTTGAAGAAGCGCTCCGTAAACTTCGTGGAGATGACGATTAAATAAAAGTAGTAAAAGTTTTTAGAGAGCTTTAGCGGCTCTCAAGATCTGGTCGATACCCGCGCTACGTTCTGTGCAATGCAGACGAAGCAGCGGGTATTTTCTTGTCGCAAGAGCGCGGTTATCACCGAGGGCTTGCGCCATGAGCAAAGTACGGAAATCAAAGGCGCGTCCTGGAACCGGATAGTTATTTACTGTCTCGCCAGTTATCTGTAAGAACGAACCATTCTGTTGTCCGCCCTTATGGAATTGTCCGGTGGAGTGCAAGAAACGCGGACCCCAACCAAAGCTAACTGGACGTCCAGATTTCTCGGAGAGAACCGCACGAAGTTCAGTCAACTTGCTATCTCCTGCGCGATCTAAATAAGCGGTGATCGCTATGTAACCGTCAGCGTCGGTATTCGCAATTAGATTCTTTAACGCTGCAACTAAGGTGTTTCCATCGCCGAAGATCTCAACGCCATCTTCGCTGTTGGCGGTGGTAATCACTGGAAGTGAGTTATTCCATTCCGCAAGTACCGCAGAAGTTGCTTCCTTTGCCTCGGTAACATTGGGTTGATTGAAGGGATCGATTTCGAGCGCTGCACCCAGTAGAGCAGTTACCCATTCCCAGAATAAGAAATGCTCACCAAGTTCTGCTTCGACTGTTAGATCTGCACCAGGTGCAAAGGCGACAGAGAATGCACCGCCCATGGCAGCTTCCTTGAAACCTTCTGTTGCAATCGGCAGGCGCCCTTGCTCTTCCTTGCCTGTTGATTCCGCGATTAACTGTTCGATCCAGTCAGAAAGTCCAGGAAACTTTGAACCGCTATCTGTGAAACCTAAGAATTGCTCGGCTTGAGTTAGTAGCAAATAAGCGACATCTAGAACTACTTCGGGATTGGTTTTCATGAGCTCACGACAATCACTTGCTTGATCAAGTAGAACAGATGCATCAACGCCCATCAACGTCGCAGGTGTTAAACCAAAGGCGGTGAGCGCGCTAAAGCGACCACCAACGTGAGGGTCAGCGTTGATAACTGTGAATCCGGCTTTACGGACATCTTGATCTAGCGGTGATCCAGGATCAGTTACAAAGACCATATGTTCAGTGGGATTCAACCCCGCATCACTTAAATACTTTTCGAAGAATGCGCGCTGCGAAGATGTTTCGATAGTAGATCCTGATTTTGAAGCAACCAGCACCAGCAACTTGCTCGCATCGCCTTGTAGCGCGCGGTGGAGATAATCTGGATCAGTCGAATCCAGGATAAAGACGCTCTTCTTATAAGTCTGTGCGATGACTTCTGGGGCAAGCGAAGAGCCACCCATTCCGCAGAGAACTAGATCTGTTTTATCGCGGAATTTAGCGGCGAGAGCATCTAGCGCCGGCAGTAAATCACGTGAACTCTGATCTAGATCAACCCAATTTAAACGGATCGCAGCTTCGGCACTTGCCGCCTGGCCCCAGGTATTTGCATCTTTAGCAGCGATACGAGGATGAGCCTTAACCAGTGTTTGATACTTCGCATCGTTGCGATCAACTTTGCTGAGAGATGGTCCGCTTAATTTGATCATCGTTCTTTATTTCAGAGCGCTCTGGATTTTTGCGGCAATTACATCTGGACCGAATCCAAATTCGGTAAAGAGCTTCCCAGCAGATGCCGAAGCCCCAAAGTGTTCTAGCGATATAGAGATGCCTGAATCACCGATGTAATCGCGCCAACCTTGAGCGATTCCGGCTTCGATACTTACGCGCAACTTGGCGGTTTTAGGAATCACTTGGCCTTGATATGCAGAATCGGTCTCTTTAAACCATTCCAGGCAAGGAGCGCTTACTACGCGAGTAGAAACTCCTTGACCCTCAAGAAGATCTTGCGTGGCAAGTGCGACACCGACTTCAGAACCAGTTGCGATAAGAACTATGTCTGCAGAAGCGGAAGCTTCCTTCAAAATGTAGGCGCCCTTTGCAACAAGTGCGACATCACCATGTGTCGAGCGATCAACAACCGGTAAGTTCTGGCGAGAGAGCAATAAGCCTGCAGGCTTACGGCGTTGCAAAATCACCTTCCACGCTTCGCGAACTTCGTTGGCATCGCCTGGGCGAACTACATCAAAGTTCGGAATCGCGCGGAGCGAAGCCAAATGTTCAACCGGTTGATGCGTTGGACCATCTTCGCCAAGACCAATTGAGTCGTGGCTCCAGATAAAGATAGATGCAATATCCATGATCGCTGCCAAGCGAACTGCTGGTCGCATGTAATCGCTAAAGACGGCAAAGGTTCCACCGAAACAACGCGATAAACCATGTAATGCAACGCCGTTAAGAATTGAACCCATCGCATGTTCGCGAATACCAAAGTGGATCATGCGACCGTATGGATTTGCATTCGCCATCGCACTGGATGCGGGGAGAAATGAACCAGCGCTGCTGATCACGGTGTTATTACTTCCCGCTAGATCTGCTGAACCGCCCCAAAATTCTGGAAGTACCTTTGCGATAGCGGCGATCACATCACCGGATGCTTTACGAGTTGCTACATCTTTTCCTGGTGCGAAGATCGGAAGATCTTTATCCCAACCCGCAGGAAGTCCTTTAGATACCAGGCGCTCAAGCAGTGCAGCACGATCGGGGTGAGCCGATTTCCAAGTTGCAAAATTCTTATCCCAATCAGCGCGTAACGCTGCGCCACGTTCTTTAATTTTGCGAACATGTGCGATCACATCTGCTGGTGCAGCAAAACTTTCTTCCGGATTTAACCCGAGAAGCACTTTTGTCGCGGCGATTTCTTCTGCCCCTAACGCTGAACCATGTGACTCGGCGGTGTTTCTAGCCTTAGGTGCGGGCCAAGCAATGACAGAGTTCATGCGAATCAAAGTTGGCTTTAGAGTTTCTTTCTCAGCGGCGATCATTGCCGCATCCAAAGCTAAAAAATCAACATCTCCATCAGATTTAGTCGCGACTTCAATTACGCTCCAACCATAAGCGCGATAACGAGCAGAGACATCTTCGGTAAAGGCAACATGGGTATCGCCTTCAATCGAGATGCGGTTGTCGTCGTAGATCATCTTCAAGTTGCCAAGTTGTTGTGTACCGGCAAGGGATGATGCTTCACCGCTTACACCTTCTTGTAAATCACCATCGGAACAGATAACCCAAATATTGTGATCGAAGATCGACTTTCCGGCAGGAGCATCTGGATCTAGTAAACCGCGCTCATAACGGGCAGCCATCGCCATTCCGACCGCAGTTGCTACACCTGCACCTAACGGTCCGGTCGTCATTTCAACGCCAGCGGTGTGACCGTATTCAGGGTGGCCCGGTGTAAGTGAGTTCCAAGTTCTAAATGATTTCAGATCATTTAACTCAACGCCGTAGCCGCTGAAGTAAAGTTGAATGTAAAGAGTGAGTGAAGAATGGCCGCAAGAAAGAACAAAGCGATCGCGCCCCAACCAATTTGGGTCAGCAGGATCATGGGTCAAATGGTTTTGAAATAGGTTGTAGGCAACTGGTGCAAGTGACATCGCGGTACCGGGATGTCCATGACCAGCCTTTTGAACTGAATCCATAGCGAGTGCACGGGCAATGACCACAGCGCGATCATCTAATTCAGTCCAGTTCTTCATAGCCATCCTTTATTTGTATTTTTCATCTACTGATTGACCTATTGAATTACCAAAGTCTTTGTAACGGTAATGCGGATTCGCCACGCTGCGATCCAAACTAGGGTTGCTCCAAGAAGATGAGCAGCTACAAGTATTTCAGGTATCCCAGTGAAGTATTGGATATAACCAATCGCGCCCTGGGCGAGGGCGATCGCTGTGAAAACACCAATTCTCCGAACTAGCTCTTTATCGCTTCGAACCAGAATGAAGAAAGCCGCGGTTAAACCAAGCAGCGCAATGACCGCATCGGCATGCAGCCACGCAACGACGCGAATATCGAATCCAAAACGTTGCGCTTTCTCATCTCCAGCATGTGGGCCAGAGCCAGTCACGATGGTGCCGAGAATAATGACCACGAAAGTTAATCCGATATGTAAGAGTGAGATTCGCTTTGTTAACTTATCTAGATCTGTGCGCGGGCGGGCTGAATACTCTCGTCTCGAGTAAAGCGATGCCGCGCCAGCGATCAAAATTATCGATAGCAAAAGATGGCCAGCCACTGGTAGCGGATGCAAATCAGTGAGAACAGTTATTCCCCCAAGTACGCCTTGACCGAGAATTCCAAGAAGTTGTCCGATAGCTAGCGAGCGCAGATCGCGACGACGTTTATTGAGAACATGAATCAGAATTGCTAATGAAACTGCAACGAGCGCAAAGGTTAATAAACGATTTCCAAACTCGATCCAAGCATGTAACTGACCTTCTGCTTGATGAGGAACCGGCGTATATGAACCAGGTGTGCATTCTGGCCAAGTTGGGCAGCCCAGGCCTGATCCCGTAATTCGCACTGCGCCACCGGTCAAGACCAATCCAGCTTGCAAAGTTAGTAGCGCGCCGTAGAGGAATCTGCGCAGCTTCATAGCCTTAGCCTAAGACCGCGCGAGGAAAGAGGCGGTCAAAGTCACGCCGTAGAAGTGGCGAGATGGCATGAATTAAGACACAATAGTGTTGTGAAAATCAAGGAACGTCCGAGCGCCATCGTGGGAGATGATCCGCGTACCCGCGATGCCGTCGCCCGCTCAATCCTTGAAAATGGACCATCTACCGCTGTTGCCTTGGGCGAGCGCTTAGGTCTTACGCCAGCTGGAATTCGCCGCCACTTAGACCTGCTTGTCGCAGATGGAATTCTCGAAGCGCGCGATCCACGAGTTGCACCATCGCGCGGGCGTGGTCGACCATCCAAAGTTTTCGTGATGACCGATAACGGGCGCGAGAAGTTCGAACATTCTTACGACGATCTAGCGGTAGCCGCTCTTAAATTTATGTCTGCACAATCTGGAGAACATCTCGTTAGCGCATTTGCGCAATCACGCGCCGATGACATGGTTCGCAAAGCCAGTTCTTCTATTTCAAAGAGCGATGACAAAGTCGCATCACTTGCTGAGTTCCTAACCGAACAAGGTTATGCCGCAAGCGTCGGTCCACGTGGGACAGGTGAAGAACTTTGTCAGCACCATTGCCCGATTGCACACGTCGCCGCAGAGTTTCCCCAGCTATGTGAAGCCGAGACAGAGGCGCTTTCAAATCTGCTCGGAACTCACGTACAACGTTTAGCCACGATCGCCCACGGCGATGGTGTTTGCACTACATATATACCTCAACTTGGTAAGCAAGTTATAAAGCAAGTTCCAAAGCAAGTTCCAAAGATAAACACTCAAGCAAAAGCCGGAAAGGCGCAAAAATGACAACAGCACATCCAGAGCTCGAAGGTCTTGGAAACTACGAATACGGTTGGTCAGATGGCAACGATGCTGGCGCAAACTCAAAACGTGGCATTAACGAAGATGTCGTTCGCGATATCTCTTCCAAGAAAGACGAACCACAATGGATGCTAGATCTACGCCTTAAGGGCTTGTCACTGTTTGAGAAGAAGCCGATGCCATCATGGGGATCAGACCTTTCTGGAATCTTCTTCGACACCATCAAATACTTCGTTCGCTCAACCGAGAAGCAGGCTGCAACTTGGGATGATCTTCCTGAAGAAATCAAAAACACTTACGATCGTTTAGGTATCCCAGAAGCAGAAAAGCAACGCTTGGTCTCTGGCGTTGCAGCGCAGTACGAATCAGAAGTTGTTTATCACTCAATCCGTGAAGATCTAGAAGCACAAGGCGTGATCTTCCTTGATACCGATAGCGGGCTAAAGCAGCACCCAGAACTCTTCAAAGAGTATTTCGGTTCAGTAATTCCAGTTGGCGACAATAAGTTTGCAGCACTGAACACTTCTGTATGGTCTGGTGGTTCATTCATCTACGTACCAAAGGGCGTACACGTCGAAATTCCATTGCAGGCATATTTCCGAATCAACACCGAAAACATGGGTCAGTTCGAGCGCACCTTGATCATTGCCGATGAAGATTCATATATCCACTATGTAGAAGGCTGCACAGCGCCAATCTACAAATCAGATTCACTTCACTCAGCAGTCGTAGAAATCATCGTAAAGAAGGGTGCACGCGTTCGTTACACCACGATTCAAAACTGGTCTAACAACGTTTACAACCTCGTAACCAAGCGGGCTACCTGCGCTGAAGGTGCAACGATGGAATGGGTCGATGGAAATATCGGCTCTAAGGTAACCATGAAGTACCCAGCAGTTATGTTGATGGGTCCTCATGCCAAGGGTGAAACACTCTCCCTTGCATTTGCGGGCGCCGGACAACATCAAGATTCTGGTGCAAAGATGGTGCACGCAGCTCCTTACACATCTTCATCCGTAATCTCTAAATCTGTTGCACGTGGCGGCGGTCGTACTTCCTACCGTGGTCTCGTACAGGTTCAAGAAGGCGCACATCACTCAAAGAGCACCGTAAAGTGCGATGCGCTCTTGGTTGACACAATTTCACGTTCTGACACATACCCATATGTCGATATCCGCGAAGACGATGTTTCAATGGGACACGAAGCAACAGTTTCTAAGATCAGTGATGATCAACTCTTCTACCTAATGTCACGTGGACTTACTGAAGATGAGGCTATGGCGATGATCGTTCGTGGCTTTATCGAACCAATTGCACGCGAACTTCCAATGGAGTATGCACTTGAGTTAAACCGACTAATTGAACTTCAGATGGAAGGTGCTGTCGGTTAATGACAACGCTCACCACTAACTACTTAACGCCTACTGGGCGAGAAGAGGCCTGGCGCTTTACTCCGTTAAAGCGTTTAGGTGGTCTTCATGATGGCACTGCAGTAATTGCAGATCGCCGATCGCTTTCGCTTAAGGGCGTGGCCGCAGAAGGCGTCAGCTTCGAAAGAATCTCACGCGAGTTAGCCGCTCCGTTAACTGAAAGCGATGACGCAATTGTTGGCCGTATCCGCGAAAACGCAGCAGATGTCGCCGTTCTAACCATCAAGGCAAACACAGAAGTTGCAGCGCCGATCTTCTTAAATCGCAGCTCTGGCGCTACAGATTCCGCTGAACTCTCTCGAGTTCAGATCCGAATCGAAAACCATGCCAAAGCAACTGTGATCATCGAGAACTCTGGTGATACGCACCTTGCAGAAGATATGGAAATCTCAGTCGCACCGGGCGCGAACTTAACGTTGGTGACTTTGCAAGAGTGGGATGGAAAGACAATTCACGCCGGCCGCCACCATGCAATCGTCGATCGCGATGCAACTTTTAAGTCAATCGTTGTAACCGTAGGTGGATCACTTGTTCGCTTACTTCCAACAGTTGATTTCATTGCACCTGGCGCATCCTGTGAGCTATTAGGCGTTTACTTTGCAACTTCCGGACAGTTCTTCGAACACCGTATGTTTGTCGATCACAAAGTCCCAAATGCCAAATCACGCGTTAACTACAAGGGCGCACTTGCAGGAGATGGAGCCCATACCGTCTGGATTGGTGATGTCTTTATCCGAGCTGCAGCCGAAGGCACAGATACTTACGAGCTAAACCGCAATCTCTTGCTCTCCGATGGAGCGCGCGCAGATTCAGTTCCTAACTTGGAGATTGAAACTGGGGAGATCGTAGGCGCAGGACATGCCAGTACAACTGGTCGCTTCGACGACGAACAACTCTTCTACTTGATGTCACGTGGCATTAATGCAGCAGATGCTCGTCGCTTAGTGGTTCGCGGTTTCTTCAATGAAATCGTCTCTGAGATTGGCGTGGAAGAGATTCAAGATCGTCTTATGGATCGTATCGATGGCGAACTTGCAAAGGCTGGTTCGTAGATGAGCGATCTAAAACTTAGCGAGTTAACTTCGGGTAAGCCGGTCAAGATCGAAAAAGATGGTCGCGCTATCTGCGTTGCTCGTGTTGGCGATGAAGTCTTCGCCGTAGATGACACTTGCTCGCACTCAGATGCTTCTCTATCAGAAGGTGACATTACAGATTTCAAGATCGAATGCTGGCTTCACGGCGCAGAGTTTGATCTTCGTACAGGCGAAGCGTTAACTCCGCCAGCAGTTGCAGCACTAAAGACTTATTCAGTAAGCGTTGACGGAGACTCCGTCACGGTAGATGCGTAGCGAGGATAATTGATGAGCACTCTAGAAATTCGTGGACTTAAAGTCTCTGTAGATACCGAGAACGGTGCTGTAGAAATTCTCAAAGGCGTAGACCTGACTATCAAATCCGGCGAAACCCACGCAATCATGGGCCCTAATGGCTCTGGAAAATCAACTCTTGCCTACTCAATTGCCGGACATCCCAAGTACACAATTACTAGCGGAACTGTCACGCTAGATGGCGTAGATGTTCTTGAGATGACTGTTGATGAGCGCGCCAAGGCTGGTCTGTTCCTTGCTATGCAATATCCAGTTGAGGTTCCGGGCGTATCTGTTTCTAACTTCCTACGCACCGCAGCAACTGCTCTTCGCGGTGAAGCGCCTAAGTTACGTACTTGGGTAGGCGAAGTTAAAAGCGCGATGGAAGCTTTGAGCATGGATCCATCATTTGCACAACGCAATGTCAACGAAGGTTTCTCTGGTGGTGAGAAGAAGCGCCACGAAATCATGCAGCTTGAACTACTCAAGCCAAAGATGGCGATTCTCGATGAGACTGATTCAGGCCTAGATGTTGATGCCCTTCGCATAGTCTCTGAAGGTGTAAATCGTGCAAAGACAAATAACAATCTTGGGGTTGTTCTGATCACTCACTACACCCGAATCCTGCGCTACATCAAGCCAGATTTCGTACACGTCTTCGCCAACGGCAAGATCGTTGAACAAGGTGGGCCAGAACTTGCAGATAAGCTCGAAGCCAATGGATATGCGGAGTACGTAACTGCGTAGTTTCGCAATTACTTATATACATGTCATTTGATGCAGTCGTAATCCGTGCGGATTTTCCGATCTTTGATCGCAAGATCCGCGATGGAAAGCGCCTGGTCTATCTAGATAGCGGTGCGACAAGCCAGAAGCCGAACATCGTTATCGATGCGGAAAGCGATTTCTATCGTTTACATAACGCTGCAGCTCATCGTGGCGCTCATCAATTGGCAGAGGAAGCGACTGACGGAATTGAATCTGCGCGTAAAGTTGTCGCTGATTTCTTGGGCGGCAAAGAAGATGAGATTGTCTTCACTAAAAGTTCTACAGAGGCGCTTAATCTATTGGCCTATGCGATCGGTTCTGCGCCAACCGGGAATAAGTTTCACCTAAAGGCTGGCGATGAGATAGTGGTTTCCGAGATGGAACATCACGCCAATTTGATTCCTTGGCAACAACTAGCAGCGCGCACAGGTGCGATTCTTAAATGGTTTGAGGTAACTCCTGAGGGGCGCTTAGATCTCTCAAATATCGATTCTATTATTACGACGAAGACCAAGATCGTTGCGCTAACTCACCAATCAAATGTTCTCGGAACTATTGTTCCATTGGATGATCTGGTAAAGCGCACCCACGATGTAGGCGCCGTTTGCATCCTTGATGCTTGTCAATCAGTGCCGCATATGCCAGTTAACGTGGCAGATCTAGATATCGATTTCTTAGCCTTCTCTGGCCATAAAGCAGTTGGACCAACTGGAGTTGGAGTTCTCTGGGGAAGAGCGAATTTACTCGAAGAACTTCCGCCATTCCTATTTGGCGGATCGATGATCGAGTCAGTGACTATGACTGAAGCAACTTGGGCACCAGCACCTCGTAAATTTGAACCAGGCGTTCCAAATATGGCGCAGATTGTTGGCTTTGGGGTCGCACTCAAGTACTTAACAAAGATCGGAATGGGTGCGATCCATAAACATGAAATCGAACTCACTAAATATGCGCTAGATGCAATGTCCGGTATTGATTCACTTCGTATTCTCGGCCCTCTAAATACGGATATGCGTGGGGGAGCGGTTTCCTTCACACTCGGTGAAATTCATCCGCATGACTTAGGACAATTTTTAGATGATGCGGGAATCGCAGTTCGCACGGGACATCACTGCGCCTGGCCACTAACTCGCAAGATGGGCGTTGCCGCTACAACCCGTGCAAGTTTCTATCTCTACAACACCACCGAAGATATCGATCAACTTTGTGAATCGATCCTTGCTGCGCAGAAATACTTCGGCTAATGCAACTCGATAACCTTTATCAGGAAGTGATCCTTGATCACTATAAGAACCCGCAGAACAAGAAGCTATCAGCGACTTACGACGCACAGGTTCACCACGTAAACCCTTCTTGTGGCGATGAAATTGATTTAAATGTAACGATCAAGAACGGCGAAGTATCCGCAATCACTTGGGATGGCGTTGGTTGTTCGATCTCTCAAGCCAGCGTCTCGGTTCTCACAGACCTGTTAATCGGTAAGAGCATTTCAGATGCTTACCGAATATTTGATGAGTTTGTCGCCCTAATGCAGAGTAAAGGTGCGGTGACTGGAGATGAAGATCTCCTGGAAGATGCAGTCGCCTTTGCTGGCGTTTCTAAATATCCCGCACGAATCAAATGTGCCCTGTTGGGCTGGATGGCATTTAAAGATGCCAGCGTTCAAGCCCAATCCAAGGGCTAGTAAGATCTAACCAGAGCAATCTACAAAACGGAGAAAATAATGGCTGCAACAGTTGATGATGTAACAGAGGCGATGAAGGATGTCGTCGATCCCGAGCTCGGAATCAATGTTGTTGATCTTGGCCTTATCTACGATGTAATGGTCGACGATAACAATATCGCCGTACTAAATATGACTCTGACATCTGCGGCTTGTCCATTGCAGGATGTAATCGAAGATCAAACTCGTCAAGCACTCGCACCTCATACTTCGGATGTAAAGATCAACTGGGTATGGATGCCACCTTGGGGTCCAGATAAGATTTCAGATGATGGGCGCGAACAACTACGTGCGCTTGGTTTTACCGTCTAACCTAAATTAGCGTTAGCGATCTAGCAATTTATTTGATCGGAAGCTCTTTATGTCAATGCATGCTGGCTGGATGGCGCTTCGCACGTTAAGTTCTGATCAATCTGTAAAAAACGCCAAGTTAAAGCCCGGCACGTTAAAGCGAATATTTGCCTATGCGATCCCATATAAATCGGTCTTTGCGCTCTTTCTAATCTGTTTAATTGCCGACGCAGTTCTAACCGTGGCCACCCCGCTTCTGCTTCGCGAACTTATCGATAACGGAGTAATTCCTAAAGATCGCTCAGTCGTCACAACTATGGCGGTAGCGGTTGCGCTCCTTGCTATCGCTAGCGCTCTGGTAAATATCGTTGTACGTTGGATTTCAGCAAAGATTGGCGAAGGTCTTATCTATGATCTTCGCTCTCAAGTCTTTCGCCATGTTCAAGAGCAGTCGATCGCATTCTTTACGCGCACTCAGACTGGTGCGTTAATTTCCCGAATTAACTCCGATGTTATTGGAGCCCAACGCGCATTTACATCCACATTCTCCGGAATCATCAGCAATGTTCTGACCCTGGTCTTGGTAGTTGGAACTATGTTGGCGCTTAGTTGGCAGATCACCGTAGCCTCGCTTCTCCTGCTGCCAATTTTCTTAGCTCCAACAAAGTGGATCGGTTCACGCCTGCAGGGTTACACCCGAGATTCATTTGAAGTAAATGCCCAAATGTCATCGACGATGACCGAACGTTTCAACGTATCTGGGGCGCTCTTGGTAAAGCTTTATGGTGATCTAAATCAGGAATCAAAAGAGTTTAAGACCAAAGCACGTAAAGTCGCCGATATCGGTATCTCAATGGCGATGCTCAACACCTTCTTCTTCATTGCGTTGATAAGTATCGCTGCTCTTGCCACTGCAATTGCTTATGGCATCGGCGGACATCTAGCGATTGATGGTTCGATAACTGTTGGAAGTTTGATTGCAATAACCACTTTGCTTGCCCGTCTTTACGGTCCACTGGTTGCTCTGGCCACAGTGCGCGTGGATGTTATGGGCGCACTTGTCTCTTTTGAGCGAGTCTTTGAAGTCCTTGATCTAGAACCTATGGTCAAAGAGATATCAGCACCGAAGAAGTTGGAAAGTAAGACGCCTGCAATTACTTTTAATGAAGTGCGCTTTACCTATCCGAAAGCGCAAGAGATCTCTCTTGCCTCCCTTGAAGCCGCTTTTCTACCTGAGGTAAAGGACTCTGAAGAGATTCTCAAAGGAATCTCATTTGAAGTAAAACCTGGAACGGTAACAGCGCTCGTTGGTCCGTCGGGTGCAGGAAAGACAACTATCAGCGCGCTACTTCCGAGACTTTACGATGTTACAGGTGGCTGTATTTCGATTGATGGTGAAGATATCCGTAACTTCACCCTTAATTCACTTCGCGGATCTATTGGTGTTGTTATGCAAGATTCACATCTTTTCCACGCAACAATTACCGAAAATCTAAGATATGCAAAGAGCGATGCCACACTCGATGAGATGAAGGTCGCTTGTGAAGCAGCGCAGATTTGGGATCTAGTCTCAACACTTCCAAACGGTTTGGAGACAATGGTTGGAGAACGCGGCCACCGTTTATCTGGCGGCGAAAAGCAACGTTTGGCAATTGCGCGGTTACTGTTGAAATCTCCAAGCATCGTAATTCTCGATGAAGCAACCGCTCACCTTGATTCTGAAAATGAAGAGTTAGTTCAAAAGGCGCTAGCGCAAGCGTTATATGGACGCACCAGTATTGTGATTGCGCATCGCTTGAGCACCGTCATGGGCGCAGATCAGATAATCGTTCTTGAAAATGGATCCATCGTCGAACGCGGAAAACATGAGGAGCTAGTGCTAACTGGTGGGCTCTATTCCGAGCTCTTTGCTCGTCAAGATTTGACCACGCCTAATTAAGATTCTGCCGTAGATAATTAGCCCGGCGAAGAAGATCCATTGCAGCGAGTAAGCAATATGTGGCCCATCGCTTAACTCAGGCACTTGCGCAGGCACAGCTGGAGTCAGTGATGGTTGGGAACCGCTCAGTAAATCTAAGTAGAAACCTTCGGATGTCGAATCTGATTGAGCATTTAACTTTGAGATCATTCCCGCGCCACTTGCAGGAAGTGCGAAGAAAGCGCCTTGTGGAAGTGATCTATCCAAACGAAACCGCGCAGTTAGAGAAACTGCACCGGTCGGGGCAGTAGAGACAACTGGTGCGGTAGCTGCATCCTTGCCAGCTTTTACCCATCCACGATCAACCCAGAAAGATCGGCCATCGCTTGCGGTAAATCTAGTTAGTACCTCATAGCCATAGACGCCTTCAAAGTATCGATTCTTAAGCAGAATTTGATTGGTTGAATCGAAGGAACCTTCTACTGTAACTGTGCGCCATTCGTACTTCACAAAATTATCTTTTATATCATTCAATTCGACTGGATTAAGAGTTAACTGCGCCTCAATACCTTGGTTACGATCTTGGCGATCTATACCGCGCTGAAACTGCCACTGACTAGCCCAAAGACATCCCAAGATTAGTAATAGCGCGAGAAGATGCTTTAGAAAAGTATTAGATTCCTTCTCTGAAGAGCGCTCACTAGACATGTATTGAGTCTAGCCAATCGATAATTCTAGAAAGATTATTTACTCTAGGGATTTCGCTTTATCTGAAACCAAGCCAGAGCCCGGCGCAAAAGACTCACGACCAGCATTTGCGATGACTACTGCAAAATATGGAAGCGTTACTGCGCCTAGGAGTGCAAACCAGCGATAAGGACTAGGCAGAATCACCGTCAGAATGAAGCAAAAGGTACGGATCATCATTGAATAGAAGTAGCGACGTTGACGCCCTGCTTGATCACGAGTCAGTGATGCAGGAGCGGCGGTGATGTCATAAACCGCAGGAGCCTTACTTGCTGACTTGCGTCTGATCGCCATGACCTAAGAGTAAGGCGCCTAACCGTGGCGCGCCCGCCGAAAACGGCAAGTTACGCGTAAGTAGCAGGGTAAGTTTTGTCATATGTCCGAGGAATCAAAAGCAATCGCTCTGGTCACCGGCGGAAATCGCGGTATTGGATTAGCGATCGCGCAATCACTTAAAGCAGATGGCCATCATGTAGTTGTTACCTATCGCAGCGGTAGCGCACCTACTGGATTTAGCGCAGTGCAGATGGATGTGACTTCCTCTGAAAGCGTTGATGCCGCCTTCGCTGAAATTGAATCGCAATGGGGTTTGCCTGAAATCATCGTGGCTAATGCCGGCATCACCAAAGATGGTCTAGTCATGCGAATGTCAGATGAAGATTTTGAGAGCGTTATCAACGCCAATTTAACTGGCGCCTTTCGCGTTGCAAGACGAGCGACCAAGGGTCTGCTTAAGTTAAAACGCGGACGACTTATATTTATTGGATCTGTTGTCGGGGGAGTCGGAGCTGCTGGCCAGGTTAACTACTCGGCAAGTAAATCGGGTCTACTCGGAATGGCTCGTTCTTTTGCTCGCGAACTTGGTTCCCGCGGTATTACCGCAAATGTGATCGCTCCAGGATTTGTCGAAACTGATATGACGGCAGCCCTCGATGAAAAACGCAGATCCGAAATCGCTGCTTCTGTGCCGCTCGGTCGTTTCTGCTCTGCAGATGAGATCGCAAAAGTAGTTAGCTTTGTGGCATCACCTGCAAGTGGTTACATCACGGGTGCTTTGATTCCAGTAGATGGCGGATTAGGAATGGGACATTAAATGGGAATTCTTCAAGGTAAAAATATTCTTGTAACTGGCGTATTAACAGATGGCTCGATCGCTTTCCATATTGCCAAGATTGCGCAGGAACAAGGCGCCAACGTACTGCTCTCTTCTTACGGTCGCGTAATGAGTTTGACTACTCGTATTTCAGGTCGCTTGCCACAACCAGCTCCAGTCATCGAACTCGATGTTACAAATCAAGAACATCTCGATGCTCTTTCCGGTCGAGTTAAAGAACATCTCCCACACCTTGATGGCGTTGTTCACTCAATTGGTTTTGCCCCCGAAGCAGCGCTCGGTGGAAATTTCCTAAACACTGCTTGGGAAGATGTAGCAACCGCAGTTCATGTTTCTGCATATTCGCTTAAATCTTTAACGATGGCTGCGCGCCCACTGTTTAACGGTGGGGGATCTGTTGTAGGCCTTGATTTCGATGCCACTGTTGCTTGGCCAAAGTACGACTGGATGGGCGTTGCAAAGGCAGCGCTTGAATCGACATCTCGTTACCTGGCCCGCGACTTAGGCGCAGAAAATATTCGTGTTAACTTGGTTGCAGCAGGTCCAATTCGCACCATGGCGGCAAAATCAATTCCGGGCTTTGATGAATTTGAAAAGGTCTGGAATGAACGCTCCCCACTGGAATGGGATGTAACCGATCCAGTGCCTGCCGCCCAGGCTGTTGTGGCCCTGTTATCTGACTGGTTCCCGAAGACAACGGGCGAAATCGTGCATGTAGACGGCGGTTTGCACGCGATGGGCGCTTAAAGGTAAAGTACGGCTCAGACCAGTGGCTTTGGCTACTGCAAGAGGAGCTCACCGCTCCCACCTTCTCGGCCCTAGAACTAGTACTAAATGTAACTAGAGGAGCTGGCTGGTTTGTCGAAAGTAAGCCGCCTTCCAGGCGCGTTTTTCTTTCCTTAGCGGTGCGCGATTTCTGCGGTAAACCCCGGCTACTAAAGTCAAAATCGACAGAACGAAGTTCAAAAGAGAACAGCGTTCAAAAGTAGTAACCAACTAAGGAGCACAAATCACAACTGAACCGCGCATCAATGACCGTATCCGCACACCTCAAATTCGTCTCATCGGCCACACCGGTGATCAAGTTGGAGTTGTAGATATTGAAGTAGCGCTACAGATGGCAGATGAAATTGGTTTAGATCTCGTAGAGATCGCGCCAGAGGCAAATCCACCTGTATGCAAAATCATGGACTTCGGCAAGTACAAGTACGAAATTGCCCAGAAGGCCCGTGAAGCTCGTCAGAACCAGACCCACATTGTGGTGAAGGAAGTGCGATTGACACCAAAGATTGAAAATCACGATTACGAAACTAAACGTAACGCAATCGTGAAATTCTTAAAGGGTGGCGACAAGGTAAAGATCACGATGAAGTTCCGCGGACGCGAACAAACTCGCCCCGAGCTTGGTTTCAAATTGCTACAACGTCTTGCAGAAGATGTTGCAGAAGTTGCTTTTGTTGAGTTCGCCCCTAAGCAAGAGGGTCGAAATATGACGATGGTGCTGGGGCCGACAAAGAAGAAGACTGAAGCGGTTGCAGAGCAGAAGGCAGCGCGCGCAGCCAAGGAAAAGGCAGCGCTCGAGGCGGCAGAAGAGAAGTAAAGAGTTTTTCTAGTTTCAAAAGTTTTTCAAGTTTTATAAGACGACGAAGTACAGGAGAAGATAAATGCCAAAGATGAAGACCCACAGTGGCGCGAAGAAGACTTTTCGCGTAACCGGTTCAGGAAAGATCATGCACGAGCGTGCAGGCAAGCGCCACCTTTTGGAGCGTAAGTCATCTCGCGTAACTCGTCGTTTGAGTACCGAACAAGCAGCAAAGCCAACCGTCGCAATGACAGCCAAGCGCATGCTTGGCCTTAAGTAAGGAGTGTGAATTAAATGAGAGTAAAACGTGGAGTTCACGCTGCTAAGAAGCGTCGCACAACCCTTGAACGCGCTAGCGGATACCGCGGTCAGCGTTCCCGTCTTTTCACAAAGGCGAAAGAGCAAGTCACTCACTCAATGGTTTACGCGTTTAACGACCGTAAAGATAAGAAGGGTGATTTCCGTCAGCTATGGATTCAGCGCATTAACGCTGCAGCCCGCGAAAACGGAATGACTTACAACCGTTTCATCCAAGGCCTAAAGGCTGCTGGCGTTGAAGTTGATCGTCGCGTTCTATCCGACATCGCAACAAACGATCCAGCAACATTTAAGACACTTGTTGATCTAGCTCGCAAGAACCTAGTCAGCGCCTAACTGTTTAAATGATTGAGAGCCTTCACTCGCCGCATATCGCGCGGGTGAAGGCTCTTATTTCATCCCGCGGCAATAAAGAGCGCGGAGAGCATGGAGAATTTATCGCCGAAGGCCTGCAATGCGCCCGCGAAGCGTTAGCAGCAGCGTCTGGTCCAAAGATTAAAACTCTCTTTTTAACTGAGAGTGGCCAATCGCGCATCGATACCGCCGGTTTGGATACATCAAGCGTCGAAACAATTTTGGTTAGCGAGCCGGTAATGGCTGCAATGTCCTCAACGATTACACCGCAAGGAATCCTTAGCGTCTGTGAAATCGGGCGTAATGAATTTTCTGATCTAAAGTTGAGCGGTAGTTCAAGATTTATTTATCTACATGAAATTCAAGATCCAGGAAATGCTGGAACAATTCTGCGCAGTGCCGACGCTATGGGTATTGATGCGGTGATCACATCCCCCGGAAGCGTCGATATGTATTCGCCAAAGGTAGTTCGCGCAACTGCGGGATCGCTCTGGCATATTCCGCTTTATTCGGGAATCACTCTTTCAACACTCTCCGAGAAATTCCCAACCATTACCAAGTTGGCGCTATCCGCGCAGGGAAAGACTTCGCTTTTAGAACTTGAAAAAGTTGGAGATTGTGTAGCGATATTCGGAAATGAAGCGCGCGGCATTGATACCTTGATTAGCGGCGATGTTATTGCAGTAAATATTCCAATGAAAGGCAACGCCGAGAGCCTAAATCTTTCCGCGGCAGCCTCAATTGTTATGTTCCATCTCGCCGCTCTTTAATCGCATCGAAGTTCAAATATCCCGCATCTTGGAAAGGTCACAGGATAAGATTTCGCTATGAGCCCCGCAGAAATCGAAAAATGGGTTAGCGATGCCGCCAAGGCTTTCGCCGCTGCGGGCGACCTCGATTCTTTAAAGAGCGCACGCCTTGCCCATCTTGGCGATAAGGCTCCGATCTCACTCGCTAGTCGCGGTTTAGGTTCACTCGCCCCAGAAGAAAAAGCTAGTGCGGGCAAATTAATCGGTGAGGCAAAGGCAGCGATCGCGGCTTCACTTGAAAAAGCAACCGAAAAGTTAGAGGCAGAGCGTGATTCGAAAGTTCTTCTCGAAGAGGTTGTAGATATAACTCTTCCGGTAAATCGCGCACATCGCGGAGGACTTCACCCAATTACGATCATTAAAAACGAGATCAGCGATTTCTTTATCGAACAGGGTTATTCCGTTGAAGAAGGGCCCGAACTTGAATCTGGATGGTTAAACTTTGATGCTTTAAATATTCCAGCAGATCATCCTGCGCGCACCATGCAAGATACTTTCTACATTGAACCAGTTGACTCTGGAATGGTCCTTCGCACCCAGACCTCACCAGTGCAGATTCGTTCCATGCTTGAACATCAACCTCCGATCTACATGATCTGCCCTGGTCGCACTTTCCGCGCCGACGAACTAGATGCCACACACAGTCCGGTATTCCACCAAGTCGAAGGTTTGGTAGTTGATAAGGGCATCACCATGGCTCACCTAAAGGGAACGCTCGATAATTTTGCCCAAGCGATGTTTGGACCCGATGTTACAACTCGCTTACGTCCATCCTTCTTCCCATTTACTGAGCCAAGTGCAGAAGTAGATATCTTCTTCAACGGTCGCTGGATCGAATGGGGCGGTTGCGGCATGGTAAATCCAAAAGTTCTCGCGACTTGTGGCATCGATACAGATGTATACAGCGGTTTTGCATTCGGCATGGGGCTTGAACGCACACTTATGGTTCGTCACAACGTCACCGATATGCACGACATAGTCGAAGGCGATCTTCGCTTTACGCGTCAGTTCGGAGTAGGACTCTAATATGCGCGCACCTCTATCTTGGATCCGTGAATTTGTAGATATTCCGGCAAAGATTTCTGCCGAAGAAATCTCTAATGGCCTGATCCGCGTTGGCTTTGAAGTCGAAGAGATCATTGAAGCGGGCGCTGATTTAACGGGTCCACTGACCTTTGCCAAAGTTTTAACTATTGAAGAGATAACCGAGTTTAAGAAGCCAATTCGTTATGTTGGAATCGATTGCGGAGAGAAGGAAACTCGCTATGTAATCTGCGGCGCCACTAACTTCGCGGTTGGCGACATAGTCGTTGCCGCTCTCCCTGGCGCAGTCTTGCCGGGAGATTTCAAAATCGGAGCGCGCGAGACTTACGGAAAAACTTCTAATGGCATGATCTGTTCTTCACGCGAGCTCGGTTTAGGTGATGATCACTCAGGAATCATGGTCTTTGCCGAAGGCGGAGTTGAGATCGGCGCAGATGCAATCGCAGTTCTCGAAATTAACGACACAATTTTTGATGTTGCCGTTAATCCGGATCGTGGTTACGCGCTAAGTATTCGCGGTATAGCTCGCGAGGTAGCTGGCTCACTTGGACTTAACTTTAAGGATCCAGTTGAGCCACTTCGTGCTTTGAAGTTTGAAGAGACTGGCAAAGGCGTTGCTGCAAAGATTGAAGATCCTGCAACAGCATCGGTCTTCTACCTCCGCACGCTTTCAAATTTCGATCCATCTGCAACCACTCCGATTTGGATGCGACGTCGCATCGAGAAGATGGGAATGCGTTCAATCTCGCTAGTTGTGGATGTAACTAACTATGTAATGCTTGAACTCGGTCAGCCGCTACATGCATTTGATAAGGCGAAGATCTCTGGTGGCCTAACCATCAAGCGCGCTGGTAAGGCACAACCATTTACAACTCTTGATGGTCAAGTTCGTCACCTCGATCCTGAAGATTTGATGGTCTGTGACGATAAGCAACCGTTGGCACTTGCAGGCACGATGGGCGGACAGTCTTCTGAGATATCCGAGAACACAACTGAAATTGCACTTGAAGCAGTTCGCTTCGATCCGGTGTTAATTGCTAAGAACTCTCGTCGCCATAAACTTTCCTCTGAAGCATCGCGTCGACTTGAGCGCAGCGTGGATCCATCGCTTGCTGAGTTCGCGTCAGCGCGCTTTGTTCAGCTCTTAACTGCGCATAGTTCTGCCAAACATGTCGCAACGGTTGTTGCTGGCGAACCAAAGTATGCGCCTGTTGTGAAACTCGATCCGACCTATATTTCAAAGATTCTGGGGCTTGAAATTGCACCTGCTGAAATCGCGCGCGTTCTGCGAGTAATTGGCTGCGATGTAGATGAAAAGTCATTCGCCGTTGATCCTCCATCTTGGCGCGCAGACTTGTTAACACCTTCAGATTTGGCTGAAGAAGTAGCCCGCATGATTGGTTACGACAAGATTCCATCAATCCTTCCACCACGTCCAAATCACGCCAGCCTTACGCCAACGCAGAAACGGCGCCGAGCTATCTCTGCAATGCTCGCTGCACGCGGTTTGGCAGAAGTTCAAACATTCCCATTTACCAATCAAGAGACCATCGATCAGATGGGATTCGTTGGAGAACGCGCTTCCACGTATCGCATCGCAAATCCAATGTCTGAAGAGTTCCCGCTCATGCGTGTTCACTTAGTACCAGGCCTTGTCGAAGTAGCGGCGCGAAACATCAGCCGAGGTGCAAAAGATTTTGCGATCTTTGAAATGGGTTCGATCTTCCGCAGCGCGCAGAGGCTGGTTCCAGCTGTTTCTCCGGTTATCGGAAGCCGTCCTGATGCCAAAACAATTGAGGCGATTTATGCCAGCGTTCCTCCACAAGCTTTTCACGTTGCTGGACTGCTTGTAGGAAAAGTTGAAAACGAAGACTGGCAAGGCAAAGCCCGTGCATATAACTGGCAGGATGCAATCGCTTATGCCCAAGATATCTTGCAACTTTGCAACCTTGAATGGACGATTAAACGTTCCGATTTTGCGCCGTGGCATCCTGGCCGCTGCGCCGAATTAATCGTTGATGGCAAGGCAGTTGCACATGCCGGTGAGATTCACCCACGTATTATTGCCAAGTACGGTTTGCCAGAACGAAGCGTTGCCTTTGCAGTTGGACTAAGTGCTTTGCCAGATTCTCAAATCGTTCGACCAACCAGAGTTGGCACTATGCCCGCGGCCGTTCAAGATGTCGCACTAATCGTCGATCAATCTGTCACAGCACTCGAAGTAGAAAGCGCTCTGCGCAGCGGTGCAGGGGATTTACTCGAGTCCATTGCACTCTTTGATCGCTACGACAAGATTGGTGACGGCAAAATCTCGCTGGCCTTCACGCTAACTTTCCGCGCACCTGATCGCACTCTTACAGGGGCTGAGGTTTCAGAAATGCGCGAAGCGGCGGTAGTTGCCGCCGAAAAGGCCACTGGCGCCGTTCTTCGTACAGCATAATCCGGGTTTTGATCTTGCATAAATATGCGCTAAATTGCATATTTATGCTATTCTCATTCTATGAAAATCGGAGTTATTGGAGCTAGCGGCTACGCCGGGGGAGAACTCCTGCGCTTGCTGGCTGGGCACCCTGAGTTTGAGGTTTCCTGCGTTACGGCTCATAGCAACGCTGGCGAAGAAATCACTTCGGTCCATCCGCAGTTAACTTCTTACGCCGGTCAAAGTTTTTCATCCTTCAAGGCGAGCGATTTTGAACGCTGCGAGCTTATTTTCCTAGCGCTCCCACATGGCGAAAGCGCAGCAGTTATCGCATCACTTAGTCCAAAGGCGAAGATTGTTGATCTTGGAGCTGACTATCGTTTAGAAGACGGTGCTAAGTGGGAAAAGTATTACGGTGGAACTCACGCTGGTACATGGACCTATGGCGCTCCAGAGCTTCCAGGAGCGCGTGCAAATATCGCAAAATCTTCTAAGGTCGCTAATCCTGGTTGTTACGCCACAGCGATTGCTTTAGGTACCGCACCTGCAGCAAAGATTGCAGATCTGAGCGATGTCGTAGTTGTTGCAGCATCCGGAACAACAGGTGCAGGGCGTAGCGCAAAGATTAATTTAATTGCTAGCGAAGTTATGGGAAGCCTCACTTCCTATAAATTTGGGGGAGTTCACCAGCACACTCCGGAAATCGAAGAAGCGCTCACACGTGCAACGGGGACTGCAGCAAAGATCTCGTTTACGCCGATTCTCGCGCCAATGCCACGTGGAATTCTCGCAACGATCACCATGAAACTTAACTCTGCAATCACGAATGAGGCAGCCCATAAGATTTATAACGATGCTTATAACGGCGAAGAATTCGTGAAGGTTTTGCCGCTTGGGCAAATGCCACAAACTTCTTCAGTTTTAGGAAGCAACTATGTTGCGATACAAGTTGCAGTCGATGAGCACACCAATCGTTTGGTTGTAAGCGTGGCAATCGATAACTTGGTTAAGGGTGCGGCTGGACAAGCGATACAGAACGCCAACATCATCTGCGGACTTCCTGAAAACCTTGGACTTACTGGCATGGGTCTTGGGGTATGAAACTGCCTAGCGGCTTTACCGCTGCTTCTTGCGCGGCAGGACTTAAGAGTTCGGGTGCTTTGGATTTGACGTTGATTTTAAATAACGGCCCAAAATTTGATGCGGCGGCGGTTTACACATCAAATCAAGTTGTGGCAGCTCCAGTTATTTGGAGCAAGCAAGTCACCAAAGAGAAGATAGTTCGCGCGGCAATTCTTAACTCAGGTGGTGCTAACGCGTGCACAGGGCCACAAGGCTTTGCTGACACACATAGAACAGCAGAACACGTTGGCGAAGTACTCGGTATTTCATCTGGCGAAGTAGTTGTCTGCTCGACTGGCTTGATTGGCGAGCTACTGGCGATGGAGAAGATTATTTCTGGCATAGATCAGATTTCCATAGCGCTCTCAACCGATTCGTTGCAAGATGTAGCTAGTGCAATTATGACAACCGATAGCGTTTCCAAGATTGCCAACTTTAAGAACGACCACTTCGAAATATCCGGAGTCGCCAAGGGAGCCGGAATGCTGGCGCCCGCTCTGGCGACCATGCTTTCGGTTGTGATGACAGATGCTCTTTTGCCAGATAACGCGCAAGAGATATTCCAGAGAGTCTGCGATCGCACCTACAATCGAATCGATTCTGATGGTTGCACATCAACTAACGACACTGTGTTGCTGATGGGTTCTGGCGCAAGTGGATTTGCGCCAAGCGAGCCTGAACTAGAGAGCGCGCTAATGGAGATCTGTGGTTCTTTGTCTCAACAACTAATCGCAGATGCCGAAGGGTCTACCAAGACCGTGGCGATCGAGATCAAGAACGCGGCTTCTGAAAGTGATGCTGTAGAAGTTGCTCGAGCCTGTGCCCGAAATAATTTGTTGAAATGTGCGATCTTCGGTGGAGATCCAAACTGGGGTCGAGTCCTGGCCGCTGTCGGAACTGCCCGAGCTCACTTAAATCCGCTGGATATAGATGTCACTCTTAACGGGGTGCAAGTCGCAAGATCTAGCGCACCGTTCGAGGATCGCAACAAAGTTTCATTCGAAAATCGTTTAGTTACGATTGAAGTGGATCTCAAGGTTGGTTCAAGTAACGCAACTGTTTTCACCAATGATCTTTCACATGACTATGTTCATGAGAACTCGGCCTACGCAACATGATCGTCGTTAAATTCGGTGGCCATGCCATGAAGGATGAGAATGGTGGTTTCGCAAAGGCAATAGCGTCAGCGCAAGAGAGCGGTGTGAAGCTAGTTGTGGTCCACGGTGGTGGCCCACAGATCGATGCGGCGCTCAAGGAAGAAGAGATAGCTTCGGAAT
This sequence comes from Candidatus Planktophila lacus, assembly GCF_002288325.1. Lineage (NCBI taxonomy): Bacteria > Bacillati > Actinomycetota > Actinomycetes > Candidatus Nanopelagicales > Candidatus Nanopelagicaceae > Candidatus Planktophila > Candidatus Planktophila lacus. The sequence continues at coordinate 635,334 of NZ_CP016780.1, forward strand.
TTATTGGCGGCTTCCGCGTGACCACCCCTGAAATCTTCGAAGTTGTAGAAAGAGTTTTGGTAAACGAAGTTGGTCCAGAAGTTGTCAATTCACTTCGCCGAGCCGGAGTTAACGCAGTCGCGCTCTCTGGCCGCACCAGTGAATGCTTGATCGCCGAACCGCTTCGCAAATTAGTTGACGGCTCACCAGTTGATTTGGGTTTGGTTGGAGTAATCACTGCAGTGAATCCACAGGCGATCAACAGCGCTCTAAAGGGCGGGCAAGTTCCAGTGATCTCACCGATCGCCACCGATGAAAACTTCAAAGGGGGACTTAACGTCAATGCCGATCTCGCAGCCGCTGCGATCGCAGGCGCGCTCAGTGCTGAAAGTTTGATCATCATGACCGATGTTGCCGGCATCTATCGCGCATGGCCTGATACTTCGTCTCTGATTTCAGCTATCTCTTATGCTGAACTAGATGCAATTAAATCAACATTTGCCGAAGGCATGGCACCAAAAGTTAAGGCATGCCTTGATGCGATAGATGGCGGAGCAAGTGCAGTAAGGATTATCGATGGAACGGATCCATCGGCCTTCGCTATGGCGTTAGGTAACTCTGGCGGAACGTTGGTGACTAAATGAGCCCAGTTAAGAAATCCACAGTGACTACTTGGAACGATGTAATGCAGTTGAATTACGGCGTTCCAGAAATCAATTTAGTCTCAGGAAAAGGCCTAGTAGTAACTGATTCAGAGAAGAAGAAGTATCTGGATTTCCTCGGTGGCATCGCCACAAATATTCTCGGTCACGCCCATCCTGCAATAGTTAAAGCGGTTTCAACACAAGTTGCAAAGCTTGGCCATGTAAGCAATTTCTATAGCCATCCATCAGGCCTAGCGCTTGCCAAGAAGTTGCAGGAGATGACCGGAGACAACACAGCAAGAGTCTTCTTCTGTAATTCAGGAGCAGAGGCTAATGAAGCTGCACTCAAACTTTCGCGGAAAACTGGAAAGACGCGAATTGTTGCAACAACTGGGGCATTCCACGGTCGCACCATGGGTGCGCTTTCATTAACTGGCCAAGAGAGCAAGCGCGCACCGTTTCGACCTTTGCTCAAAGATATTAAGCACGTGCCATTCGGTGATATTCCAGCGATGTACAAAGCGGTCTCCAAGAAAACGGCGATGGTCATTGTTGAGCCAATTCTCGGTGAGGCAGGGGTTGTAACTCCACCAGACGGATATTTAAAGCAGTTGCGGTCACTTTGTGATCAGCACGGCGTACTTCTAGTTTTCGATTGCGTACAGACCGGCATGGGGCGAACTGGTAATTGGTTTGGATATGAGCACGAGAACGTTCGCCCTGATGTAATCACTCTCGCAAAAGGTATTGGTGGCGGTCTTCCGCTCGGTGCGATGATCACTCTCGGCAGCAAGACTCCACAATTTGCTCCAGGTGAACATGGAACAACTTTCGGTGGAAATCCAATTGCAGCAGCGGCCGGGCTAGCTGCTATCTCTGTAATCGAGAAGAACCGATTAATGGCGCAAGCCAAGAGTTTTGAGAAACGCTTGAAAATAAAGATCTCAGCGATACGTGGCGTGCGCGAAGTTCGCGGTAGAGGTTTACTTATTGGAATCGCTCTAGATGGGGAGTATGCAAAAGAGTTAGCCGCTCAGTTAGCAAAAAACGGGTTCTTGGTAAATGCTCCAAATCTAGAAACTATACGAATTGCTCCGGCGTTAATTGTCACCAAGGCTCAGATCGATAAATTTATTGTGGCTTTCGCAAAGGCGATGAAAGAGGTAACTAATGGCTAAGGTGTTGAATTCAAGCTCGGTTTCTGCGCGCCGCGCGAAGGCGATTGCATTAATCAAGGCAGGTGTTGTTCATTCGCAATCTGATTTGGTTAAGTTACTGAAGAAGGCCGGGTTCGATGTCACGCAGGCAACTGCAAGTCGCGATCTAGAAGAGCTAGGCGCCGTTCGTTCGCGTAGCGAGTCTGGCGAATTGATCTATCAACTTGGAACAACCGCTGATGGCTCGATCGCGCGATCTATGCCACTTCCTTCGGACCTGATTCTCTCGGTCGAATCATCTGGCAACCTTGCCGTAGTTCGCACACCACCTGGTGGAGCCCAATTTTTAGCAAGTTCACTGGATAACTCAGGCCTTGAAAACATCATCGGCACTATCGCCGGTGACGACACGGTTTTAGTTGTATCGAAGAAGGCCACCGGTGGAGCCGATCTTGCGAAAGAATTGCTCAGCTTCGGCGCAGGCGCAAAACGCGGATCTGCAAAACGAAAGGCGAAGAAATAATGGCTCTCTGGGGTGGACGCTTCTCTGACGCACCAGCTGATGCGGTCTTTGCGCTTTCACGTAGCGTTGACTTCGATTGGCGGCTAGCGCCTTACGATCTGCGTTCATCGCTAGCGCATCTGCGAGTGCTTAAATCTTCAGGGCTTCTGAAAGAGGATGTTGCGAGCCAGATTGAAAGCGCTATTCGTGAATTAATCGATGAAGTTGCTATCGGTAAATTCGTTGCCATCGAAGACGATGAAGATGTTCATAGCGCGCTAGAACGTGGCTTAACCGAGAAGATCGGTGATGTCGGGGGAGCGCTGCGCGCAGGTAGATCACGCAATGATCAAGTAGCGACAGATCTAAAACTTTTCGCAATCGATCATATGATGGAAATTTCTCAGATGATCTTGGAACTTCAAAAGTCGCTTGCAGCAAAGGCCGCAGAGTATGGCGATGCGCCTGCGCCTGGGTTTACTCACATGCAGCACGCGCAACCAATTCTCTTTGGTCATGAGTTAGCAAAACATATCCACGCTTTTGCTCGCGACCTCGATCGAATTCAAGATTGGTTAAAGCGCACATCGGTAAGCCCACTTGGTTCGGGAGCTTTCGCTGGATCAGGGCTTGGCTTAAAGCCAGAAGTAACGGCGAAGGATCTAGGTTTTGCTTCATCTTCTGCTAATAGCATCGATGGCGTATCCGATCGCGATTTTGTTGCAGAAGCGCTCTTTATTATTTCAATGGTTGGAGTTCATTTATCTCGTATCGGAGAAGAGTGGTGCATCTGGGCAACATCTGAATTTGGATGGGCGAAGGTCGCCGATGCTTACTCAACTGGTTCATCGATCATGCCGCAGAAGAAGAATCCCGATATGGCAGAACTGGCACGAGGTAAATCCGGTCGCTTAATTGGAAACTTAACCGGAGTCCTGGCGATGCTTAAGGGACTTCCATTTGCTTACAACCGCGATCTTCAAGAAGATAAAGAACCACTATTTGATTCGATCGATACTTTGATCCTCGTTCTTCCTGCAGTTACCGGCATGGTTGCGACAACAACATTTGATCGAGCAAAGATGTTGGCTGCTGCACCACAAGGTTTCTCGCTTGCAACTGAGATTGCTGATTTCTTAGTACGCGCAAATGTTCCATTCGCATCAGCCCATGAAGCAGCGGGCAAATGCGTTGCACTTTGTGAGGCGAAGAAAGTTGAACTCCACGAGTTAAGCGATCAGGATTTTGTGGGGGTCCATCCGCAACTAACTCCTGAGATCCGCAAGGTTCTTACCGTCGAAGGCGCGATCGCATCGCGCACAACTGTCGGCGCAACGGGCGGCACTGCTTTGGCGGCGCAATTAGCATCAGCGAATTCCGACATAAAGGCTGCAGAAAAGAAATTATCCGACCAAATGAGTTCATTCTCAGCGATGATGGGGGAGTGAACCCGAAAATGGCAACTCAATCAAAGGCGCTAATCGACGATCTAAAGTGGCGCGGTCTCTTCTCGCAATCAACTGATGAAGCAGCCCTTATCCAAGCGCTATCAAAGCCGACCACTCTCTACATCGGTTTCGATCCCACCGCACCAAGTTTGCACGTCGGAAACCTCGTTGTTCTGCTGGCCCTGCGCCGCTTTCAACTAGCGGGCCATATTCCAATCGCCCTTGTCGGGGGAGCGACCGGTTTAATCGGTGATCCCAGCGGAAAGAACGAAGAACGCAGTCTCAACACAACTGATGTGGTTGCAGCTTGGGTAGAACGTATTCGAGTACAGGTCTCAAAGTACTTAGATTTCAACGCCAAAGATAACGCCGCAATTGTCGCCAATAACCTTGATTGGACATCACCACTTTCTGCTATCGAATTCCTGCGCGATGTAGGTAAGCACTTCAGCGTCAACCAAATGCTTGCTAAGGATTCAGTTTCATCACGCCTTGAGGCAGGTGGTATTTCATACACTGAATTTTCCTATCAAGTACTTCAATCATTTGATTTCCTTGAACTTTTCCGCCGCCACAACTGCACGCTCCAATTAGGTGGCTCTGATCAATGGGGAAATATCACTGCAGGTCTAGATCTAATTCGCCGCGTTGAATCTGGTAGCGCACATGCTTTAACAATCCCGCTGCTTGCTAAGGCTGATGGTTCTAAGTTTGGAAAAACTGCAGGGGGTGCAATCTGGCTAGATCCAGAGATGACTTCTCCTTATGCGTTCTTCCAATACTGGTTGAACACTGACGATAAAGATGTCATCAACTTCTTAAAGGTTTTCTCTTTCAAATCTCGCGAAGAGATAGAAGCGCTTGAAAAATCACACTCTGAAAACCCTGGCGCACGTGAGGCGCATCGCGCACTTGCTCGCGAACTAACTTCACTTGTTCATAGCGCCGAAATTTGCGATCGCGTAGAAGCAGCAGCGCGTGCGCTCTTCGGACAAGGTGAACTTTCAGAGCTAGATGAGGCAACTTTGACGGCTGCACTTGCAGAACTTCCGCGCACAACAGTTAAGAGCAGCGAACCGATTCCAACATGGGTAGATCTCCTTGTGGCAACTGGTGTCGTCGATTCAAAATCAGCGGCCCGCCGCATCGTCAAAGAGGGCGGGGCATATTTGAATAACGCCAAGATCTCTGGCGAAGACTTTGCCCCCTCAAAAAGCGACTTTTTATGCGGTAAATATGCAGTTTTACGTAAAGGAAAGCGCGATCTTGCAGCGGTAGAGCTGCTCTAAAAGCCACGCGGGCTACCGTTTTTACACGTTTTTACGCATAAATATGCAGATTTTTGCTATTTAGAGGCTATGACCAATCCCACTGGTAATCGGGCTAGGCCGATTTGACCCTCACGCTGCGCACGCCTATAGTTACGCTCCTTGCTGTGTGAACGGACGATTAGGCCGTACAGCATCTTCCTTATTTAGCGCCATTTAGGCCGGTTTGACCGTGCCTGCGTGGATGGACTAGATTTGGCAGTCTGCCCTGAAAATCGGCCAAAAGCCGAAAAGCAGTGCGCATCCGTACCTTGAGAACTCAACAGCGTGCCATAAGTCAATGCCAGAGAATGGTATTACTAGTCATTTAATTTTGACTGGGCCATTCTCTAAATAAATACTTCAATGAAGTATCTGTAAAACACTGTTTATTCAGTGTTTGCAATACTCGTTGATTTCCTTTGGTAAAGACAAAATAAACGACAGTTTGTTTGTCTCGTAAGCCATGAACAAAACTTTCTATGGAGAGTTTGATCCTGGCTCAGGACGAACGCTGGCGGCGTGCTTAACACATGCAAGTCGAGCGATGAGATCACTTCGGTGAAGGATTAGCGGCGAACGGGTGAGGAACACGTGAAGAATCTGCCTTCAACTCTGGGATAACTCCGGGAAACCGGGGCTAATACCGGATATGAGCCTTGATCGCATGATCGGGGCTGGAAAGTTTTTCGGTTGAAGATGACTTCGCGGCCTATCAGCTTGTTGGTGAGGTAATGGCTCACCAAGGCGACGACGGGTAGCCGGCCTGAGAGGGCGACCGGCCACACTGGGACTGAGACACGGCCCAGACTCCTACGGGAGGCAGCAGTGGGGAATATTGGGCAATGGACGAAAGTCTGACCCAGCGACGCCGCGTGCGGGATGAAGGCCTTCGGGTTGTAAACCGCTTTCAGCAGGGAATAAGCGCAAGTGAAGGTACCTGCAGAAGAAGCACCGGCTAACTATGTGCCAGCAGCCGCGGTAATACATAGGGTGCAAGCGTTGTCCGGAATTATTGGGCGTAAAGAGCTCGTAGGTGGTTTGTTACGTCGGTTGTGAAATTCAGGGGCTCAACCCCTGACTTGCAGCCGATACGGGCAAGCTAGAGTTTGGTAGGGGAGACTGGAATTCCTGGTGTAGCGGTGGAATGCGCAGATATCAGGAGGAACACCGATGGCGAAGGCAGGTCTCTGGGCCAATACTGACACTGAGGAGCGAAAGCGTGGGGAGCGAACAGGATTAGATACCCTGGTAGTCCACGCCGTAAACGGTGGGCGCTAGTTGTGCGAACCTTCCACGGTTTGTGCGACGCAGCTAACGCATTAAGCGCCCCGCCTGGGGAGTACGATCGCAAGATTAAAACTCAAAGGAATTGACGGGGCCCCGCACAAGCAGCGGAGCATGCGGCTTAATTCGACGCAACGCGAAGAACCTTACCAAGGCTTGACATATACAGGAATATGGCAGAGATGTCATAGCCGCAAGGTCTGTATACAGGTGGTGCATGGTTGTCGTCAGCTCGTGTCGTGAGATGTTGGGTTAAGTCCCGCAACGAGCGCAACCCTCGTTCTGTGTTGCCAGCATTTAGTTGGGGACTCACAGGAGACTGCCGGGGTTAACTCGGAGGAAGGTGGGGATGACGTCAAATCATCATGCCCCTTATGTCTTGGGCTGCACGCATGCTACAATGGCTGGTACAAACGGCTGCGATACCGCAAGGTGGAGCGAATCCGATAAAGCCAGTCTCAGTTCGGATTGGGGTCTGCAACTCGACCCCATGAAGTCGGAGTTGCTAGTAATCGTAGATCAGCAACGCTACGGTGAATACGTTCCCGGGGCTTGTACACACCGCCCGTCACATCACGAAAGTCGGTAACACCCAAAGTCAGTGGCCCAACCGCAAGGAGGGAGCTGCCAAAGGTGGGATCGGTGATTGGGATGAAGTCGTAACAAGGTAGCCGTACCGGAAGGTGCGGCTGGATCACCTCCTTTCTAAGGAGCATCTGAACTCAAAAATATTGAGAAATCAGGCTCATATGTGGAGCATTGACTTAGGTTTATCTAAGAATTCATACCAGTACAACCGGATTTGTTGTAAAACAAAAATGGAGTGGAAAATCCCTGAATATCGAATTTCAACTAGGCACGTTGTTGGGTCCTGAGGGGACGGCTAGCGCCAAACCTCTGGACTTAATAAGAAGAGATACTGGAACCAAATGTAAAAGTTTGGATTTTCAAGTCTCAACTCTTATTGAGTACCGCCCGTATTTTGAGAACTACACAGTGGACGCGAGCATCTTTGTGGAAAAATTATTAAGCGCACATGGTGGATGCCTTGGCATCAGAAGCCGATGAAGGACGTAGTAGGCTGCGATAAGCCTCGGGGAGCTGTCAAACGAGCTTTGATCCGAGGATTTCCGAATGGGGAAACCCAGCCAGAGTAATGTCTGGTTATTTCTGCCTGAATATATAGGGCAGATAAAGGGAACGTGGGGAAGTGAAACATCTCAGTACCCACAGGAAGAGAAAACAACCGTGATTCCGTTAGTAGTGGCGAGCGAAAACGGAAGAGGCTAAACCGATACTGTGCCAAGCCGGCAGGCGTTGCAGTATCGGGGTCGTGGGACCAGTTAGGTTGGACTGCCGTTCAACCAAAGAGTCAGAAACTAGTTAAGTAGATGAATGGCGTGGGAAAGCCAGTCATAGAGGGTGAGAACCCCGTAGTCGAAACTTAATTAACTCTTTATTGTCATCCCAAGTAATACCGAACTCGAGGAATTCGGTATGAATCTGGCGGGACCACCCGCTAAGCCTAAATACTCTCTGATGACCGATAGCGGACTAGTACCGTGAGGGAAAGGTGAAAAGAACCCCGTAAGGGGAGTGAAATAGAATCTGAAACCGTGTGCGTACAAGCCGTTGGAGCGACGTAAGTTGTGACAGCGTGCCTTTTGAAGAATGAGTCTACGAGTTAGTGTCGTGTTGCAAGGTTAACCCGTCGAGGGGAAGCCGTAGCGAAAGCGAGTCTGAATAGGGCGATTAAGTAGCACGATCTAGACCCGAAGCGAGGTGATCTACGCATGGCCAGGTTGAAGCGCGGGTAAGACCGCGTGGAGGACCGAACCCACTAATGTTGAAAAATTAGGGGATGAGCTGTGTGTAGGGGTGAAAGGCCAATCAAACTTCGTGATAGCTGGTTCTCTCCGAAATGCATTTAGGTGCAGCGTTGCGTGTTTCTTACCGGAGGTAGAGCTACTGGATGGTCGAGGGGTCCTACAAGATTACCAACATCAGCCAAACTCCGAATGCCGGTAAGTGAGAGCGCAGCAGTGAGACTGTGGGGGATAAGCTTCATGGTCGAGAGGGAAACAACCCAGAATAGCAACTAAGGTCCCAAAGCCTGTGCTAAGTGGAAAAGGATGTGAAGTCGCATAGACAACCAGGAGGTTGGCTTAGAAGCAGCCACCCTTAAAAGAGTGCGTAATAGCTCACTGGTCAAGTGATTTCGCGCCGACAATGTAACGGGGCTCAAGCACAGCACCGAAGTTCTATCATTCAAGCATTATCCCGGTCGTAAGATCCAGGAGCTTGGATGGGTAGGAGAGCGTTGTGTGACTGGTGAAGCGGCAGAGGAATCTAGCCGTGGAAGTCACACAAGTGAGAATGTAGACATGAGTAGCGAGAGAGGGGTGAGAAACCCCTCCGCCGAAAGACCAAGGGTTCCTGGGCCAGGCTAATCCGCCCAGGGTAAGTCGGGACCTAAGGCGAGGCCGTCAGGCGTAGTCGATGGACAACTGGTTGATATTCCAGTACCCGCTTTAAATCGCCCATAGCGAATGTACTAATGCTAAGACCCATAATCAGGCTGGCTTCGGTCAGACCTGAGGTTGCGTCGAACCGGTGTACTAGTAGCTAAGCAATGGTGTGACGCAGGAAGGTAGTTCATCCCGGGCGATGGTTGTCCCGGGGTAAGGTCGTAGGGCGTTACGTAGGCAAATCCGCGTAACACATGCCTGAGAGCTGATGCCGAGCCGTAAGGCGAAGTGAATGATCCTATGCTGCCAAGAAAAGCATCTAGCAAGATTTAAAGTAGCCCGTACCCGAAACCGACACAGGTGGTCAGGTAGAGAATACCAAGGCGATCGAGATAATTATGGATAAGGAACTCGGCAAAATGCCCCCGTAACTTCGGGAGAAGGGGGGCCCTTTGACGTGTAGGAGTTTTCCTCCGAAGCGTTGGAAGGCCGCAGAGACCAGGCTCAAGCGACTGTTTACCAAAAACACAGGTCCGTGCGAAGTAGCAATACGATGTATACGGACTGACGCCTGCCCGGTGCTGGAAGGTTAAGGGGACTGGTTAGCCGCAAGGCGAAGCTGAGAACTTAAGCCCCAGTAAACGGCGGTGGTAACTATAACCATCCTAAGGTAGCGAAATTCCTTGTCGGGTAAGTTCCGACCTGCACGAATGGCGTAACGACTTGAGCGCTGTCTCATCCGTAAACTCGGCGAAATTGCATTACGAGTAAAGATGCTCGTTACGCGCAGAAAGACGGAAAGACCCCGGGACCTTTACTATATCTTGATATTGGTGTTCGGAACGGTTTGTGTAGCATAGGTGGGAGACTTTGAAGCGGGCACGCCAGTGTTTGTGGAGTCATCGTTGAAATACCACTCTGATCGTTTTGAACTTCTAACCTCGGTCCGTAATCCGGATCAGGGACAGTGTCTGGTGGGTAGTTTGACTGGGGCGGTCGCCTCCTAAAAAGTAACGGAGGCGCTCAAAGGTTCCCTCAACCTGGTTGGCAATCAGGTGTCGAGTGTAAGTGCACAAGGGAGCTTAACTGTGAGACAGACATGTCGAGCAGGTGCGAAAGCAGGAACTAGTGATCCGGCGGTGGCTTGTGGAAGCGCCGTCGCTCAACGGATAAAAGGTACCCCGGGGATAACAGGCTGATCTTGCCCAAGAGTCCATATCGACGGCAAGGTTTGGCACCTCGATGTCGGCTCGTCTCATCCTGGGGCTGGAGTAGGTCCCAAGGGTTGGGCTGTTCGCCCATTAAAGAGGCACGCGAGCTGGGTTCAGAACGTCGTGAGACAGTTCGGTCCCTATCTTCTGTGCGCGTAAGAAACTTGAGAAGGGCTAACCCTAGTACGAGAGGACCGGGTTGGACGAACCTCTGGTGTGTCGGTTGTTCCGCCAGGAGCACCGCCGATTAGCTACGTTCGGAAGGGATAACCGCTGAAAGCATCTAAGCGGGAAGCTCGCTTCAAGATTAGGTTTCTCATTGGTTTACCAAGTAAGGCCCCCAGCTAGACTACTGGGTTGATAGGGTGGAAGTGGAAGAGCCGTAAGGCTTGGAGCTGACCACTACTAATAGGCCGAGGATTTAACTACAAAGTTGCTACGCGTCCACTGTGTGGTTCTCGAGATACGGTCGAGAACCACGAAATAGAGAGAGTTCTGACATCTATAAACGATGGCTTCAGAATTCGATCTAATTCAAAGGTTTTGTCGAAATCTCAATAGCGTTTCGGCGACCATAGCGAGAGGGAAACACCCGGTCCCATTCCGAACCCGGAAGTTAAGCCTCTCAGCGTCGATGGTACTGCAAGGGTGACCTTGTGGGAGAGTAGAACGTCGCCGGACTTCTTTTATAAAAAGGGGCACTTTCACGAGTGCCCCTTTTTTATTTGCGTTTGGTTTATTTGTCGACTGGTTTATTTCCCTAACGGTTTCATCGCTAGAATTATCTAAAATCTAAATAGAGGAGAACGAAATGGATGAGAGAAAACCACGCGCCAATTCTGGCCGTCCATCCAGCCGTCCCTCTTCCTCTGATCGTCCTTCTTCAAGTGGACGCCCATCGAGCCGACCAAGTTCAGATCGTCCAAGCTCAGGTCGCCCATCATCTTCTTCATCCTCAAGATCATCTGGTCCAAATCGCGAACGTCGCCGTGAAGATCTTCCGGCTCGTGGTGGTTCATCCGATCGTGGTGGTGCAACCCGTCAGGTATCGCAAGGGCGTGAAGCCAGTGATCCACGCGGGTTTCGTCCCAAACCTTTAGAACGTGATCAATCGAGACTGCGTCCAAGAATTTTCGAACCAGATATTCCAGAAGAAATTACTGGTGAAGAGTTAGAGAAGAGCGTTCGCGCAGAGTTGTTAAGTTTGTCTGCAGAGAATGCAAAAGTCGTTGCACGGCATTTAGTTTCGATAAATATTCACATGGATTCGGATCCAGAACTTGCACATAAACATGGAATTGCGGCTGCACATCATGCTGGTCGCCTAGCTGTTGTTCGCGAGAGCGCTGGTTATGCTGCATATCGCGCTGGTTATTACGAGATTGCGCTAAAGGAGCTTCGCGCTGCGCATCGAATTTCTGGTGATGTATCTATGTGGCCGGTAATGGCAGATTGCGAAAGAGGTCTAGGAAGGCCGCTAAAAGCCCTGAATTTGGCTGGTTCTGACGAGGTAAAGCGTCTTGCGAAACCAGAAGAAATTGAAATGCGCATTGTTGCATCAGGTGCGCGTCGCGATCTCGGCGAGTTAGATGCTGCTGTTATCACACTGACATGTAAAGAGTTGAAGACCGAGAACGAAGAGTGGGCAGTTCGCCTTCGCTATGCATATGCCGATGCCCTTGAGGTTGCCGGTCGTAAGGCAGAGGCTCGCGAATGGTTTAAGAAGTGTGCAGATATTGATCATGATGAATTCACTGACGCCTTGATGCGCGCCCAGTAATTCACTTATCCACACCGAACCTCAAACAACTCCTTTTTTGTCACAGCCTTAGTTCACTATCTCCTCCTTACGCAATCGCGTACTTTTTAGACTAGGAGTAAGAGATGGTTAAGAAAGTTGTTGAAGAAGTTATCGATCACTCGCTAAATGATTTGCTATTGCGGGGGAGAGTCTCGGCCGAGGCGACAACGAAGGAATTGCCCAGCGGTGACAAGGTTGTTGAGTTCCGTTTGATTGTTACTCGCACAGAACGCGAAGGCGTTGACACTTTAGATATCGCAGCCTGGAGCGCTAAGTCACGTAAAACAGCGTTAACGCTTAAGGCGGATCAGTGGGTAGAGATTTCTGGCAGCATCCATCGCCGCTTCTGGCAGTCCCCGGGTGGGTTGGCATCTCGTTGGCAGGTCGAAGCGACAGAGATCTCTCGTCTTTAAGGCGTAAAAGGCCTACTTCTGGCTTATTGGATAGGCTAGAGACATGGCTAAATCCTCGAACGATCTCTTCTCAACGCTTCGTACTTACATCTCAAAGGTAACGGAAGGAGAGAAATCTCCTGCAGAAGTTGCTGCTGCTCTAAATGGTTGGGCGCGCGAGAGCGCTGATGCCCTTAAATCAAAGATCCATGAAGAAGTTGAAGCGAGCGTTGCCAAGATGGGATTTGTAAAACGTGATGAGTTCGATCGTTTAGCGGCACAGGTTTCTGCGATGAAGAGCGGAGCCTCAACAAAGAAGGCCTCAACAAAGAAGACCGCACCCAAGAAACCAGTAGCTAAAAAATCTGCTGCGAAGAAGAGCGCTCCAAAGAAGAAGGCGGTTAAAAAGTAATGTCGAATGAATTCAACACTTCAGAAGATTCCGCTCCTTCACTAGTAGAAGAAGTGAAGATCGAACTCAGCGAGATCGATACTGCCGATCTAACAGAACACGCTGCTCGTTTTGCTGCGCTCCATGGCAAGTTGCAAGAAGCGCTTAACTCAATCGACGGCCTCTAAAGGCTTAATCGAAGTACTTAAAGAAAGTAAATGAGATGAAGACTCGCTTAGATGCTGAACTAGTTCGTCGCGAACTAGCTCGCTCACGCGAGCATGCAGCCGATCTAATCGAATCTCGTTCGGTATTAGTTGGAGGAATCCCAGCAACAAAGCCGGCAACACAGGTAGATGCCGAAACTTCGATAACAATTCAAGGTGACCGTGATGATTTTGTTTCTCGTGGCGGACATAAATTAGCGGGTGCTTTAGAAGTTTTTAAGGACGTTGTTGTTGAAGGAAAAAATTGTCTCGATGCGGGTGCGTCCACTGGTGGTTTCACCGATGTACTTCTACGCCAAGGTGCAAAGTTGGTCGTTGCAGTCGATGTTGGTTATGGGCAACTTGCTTGGGAACTTCGCCAAGATCCTCGCGTGAAGATCCTGGATCGCACAAATATCCGCCATTTAACGGGGGATATGGTGGGTGAAGAAATCGATTTGGTCGTTGCAGATCTCTCCTTTATCTCACTCTCTTTAGTTCTTCCTGCACTCGCTGCAGTCTCAAAGCCCAGCGCTGATTTCGTCTTGATGGTTAAGCCACAATTTGAAGTTGGCCGCGAGAAGTTGGGTGCAGGCGGAGTTGTACGCGATCCAGCGCTTCGTAAATCAGCTGTTCTCGATGTCGCCGAATCTGCTTATGACGTTGGACTCGGCACTATGGGAATCGCGGCATCACCACTTCCTGGCCCTGCCGGAAACGTTGAATACTTCTTATGGCTTCGTCGCGGAGCACCAGCAATAGATGAAGCCTCTGTCGATCAAGCGATAGCGATGGGACCGGCCTAATGTCACGTCATGCCATATTTGTTGTTAACGCATCCCGCGCAGAAGCAGTGGCTGCAACAAAAGAGATCTCACAAATCCTTCTTAAAGATGGCTTCACACTTTCAACTCCATCAGAAATTTCGATCCTTGGAATTTCTCAACATCCAGCTGAAGATCTTCCAAAGGCTGAAGTTGTTCTAGTTCTCGGGGGAGATGGCACGATCCTTCGTGGTTCTGAAATCGCGCGCCGCCAAGATATTCCAATTCTTGGCATCAACCTTGGCCATGTTGGATTTATGGCAGAAGTTGAAAAACCTGCGCTCTCTGAGATTGCAGCAAGCGTTATCGCCAAAGATTATGTAACTGAAAACCGCATGGTTTTAAAGTATTCGGTAGAGCGAGCCGGAAAAGTTGTAGATACAGGTTGGGCGCTTAACGAAGTTACCGTCGAACGCAACGGAACAACGATGGTTGAACTCTTTGTGCAGATCGATGGACGCCCGCTCTCTCGCTGGGGCTGCGATGGACTCATCTGCTCAACGCCAACTGGTTCAACTGCATATGCATTTAGCGCAGGCGGTCCAGTTCTTTGGCCCGAAATCGATGCGCTCGTACTTCTACCAATTTCAGCGCACGCCCTCTTTTCTCGTCCAATGGTTGTTTCACCAAAATCTGAAATTATCGTAGATATCGAATCCAGCGATGCGCTTCTATCATCGGATTCGCTACGTAAATTTCCTCTCCAATTGTCGGATCGCATCTTGATTACTCGTGATTCATCGGTGATCAAGCTTTCACATATCAAACCAACGCTCTTTACTGATCGATTGGTGGCTAAATTTAAACTTCCCATTGAAGGTTGGCGCGGTGAGTGATCGTTCTCATCTAGAGGAAATCTCAATTCGCTCGATCGGCGTTATCGATCAATCTTCACTTGAATTAAGCCCCGGTTTAAATGTTTTAACTGGCGAAACTGGCGCTGGAAAGACAATGATTCTCACCGCTCTTCAATTAGTTCTTGGCGGAAAGAGCGATAGCTCGTTAGTACGTCACGGTAGTGAACGGTTATTGGCCTCAGCGCGGTTCTCCGTTAATAAGACAATCGCCGAAATCGCAATCGAGTCCGGCGCCGATGTTGAAGATGGAACCCTGATTTTAACTCGTACTGTAAATGCCGATGGAAAAAGCAAGGCAGTTGCTGGTGGTGCAAACGTTCCAGCAGCAACGCTTTCCTCACTTGCCGATCATTTAGTTGAGATTCATGGACAAGCGGCGAATCATCAAATTGTTAAGCCAGCAAGACAGCGTGAACTACTTGATCGATTTATTGGTAGCGATCTTTCCAAGGCACTTCAGCGCTATCAGTTAACTTTCAACGAATATAACGATCTAAAGGCGCGCATTAAAGCGATGCGCGAGAGCGTTAGTAAGCGCGATTCTCAGATAGCAGAGTTGCAGGAATTCTCATCAGCCTGGGTAAAGCTCAAAGCGGTACGTGGTGAAGTAGCCTCAACGAACGATCAAATTTCTCGTCTTTCTAGCGTTGAGGATCTGAGAGTTGCAACAGATGGCGCAAGCCAAGCCATAGCAAATGAAGAAGAAGGTTCGCTAACTTCACTGGGTGCAGCACGTCGTTTCCTAGATGTCGCGAAAGGTAAAGATGGAAAGTTGGATGAGATTGCATCTCGTATCGCAGAAGGCTTCTTCCTAATTGATGATGCAGCACGTGACCTATCTTCTTATCTCGCATCACTTGAAGCAGACCCCGGGCAACTCGACACATTGCAGGCTCGTAAAGCTGAACTTGCAGCCTTCCTAAAGAAGTGGGGCTCTTCAGCCGATCCCGACGAAGATTTAGTTCAACTAGCGGCTAAGGCAAAGAACGCAAAGATTGAGATCGAGGATCTAACGGGTGGCGATGAACGTATCGCGGAGTTAGATAAGGAACTTGGCGATATCAAGAAGAAACTCTTGTCGGCGGCAGAGAAGTTGACCCAAGTTCGCGCTGCGGGGGCAAGCAAACTTTCGCAAGCAGTCTCCGAAGAAATTCATCAACTTTCGATGCCGCACACTCAATATTCAGTTTCTGTTAACTCACCAGATTACAAAGGCGCACTCAGGGAATCTGATTTCACGCTACTTGGTTGTGATGAAGTTTCAATGCAGATCCAAGGCCATAAAGATGGTCCGCTAATTGCACTGGGCAAGGGCGCAAGCGGCGGCGAAATGTCACGCATTATGTTGGCCCTAGAAGTTGTCCTTGCTGCAACACATCCGGTTGGTACTTATATCTTCGATGAAGTCGATGCAGGCGTTGGCGGTAAAGCGGCGATCGAAGTCGGTCGCAGACTCGCTGCTCTTGCACAACACACACAAGTTATCGTTGTCACACATCTGCCACAGGTTGCAGCTTGGGCCGATAGCCACTTCGTTGTTAAGAAGAGTAGCGATGGAACTGTAACCGCCTCAGATGTTCAGGCTTTAGATGCCGCATCCCGCGTTGAAGAGATAGCAAGAATGCTCGCAGGTCTTGAAGAGTCGACAAGTGCGCGCGAACACGCCGCCGAGCTACTGGCGATGCGGGGCCAAGCCCGAAAGTAGTGATAAGTTTGTCTTCCATGGGCCAAGCGCATGTGACTAAACATATTTTCGTAACCGGTGGAGTAGCTTCAAGTCTCGGTAAAGGGCTCACCGCCTCAAGTCTTGGCAGGCTATTAGTTGCCCGTGGTATTCGCGTAACCATGGAGAAGCTTGATCCATACCTAAACGTCGACCCCGGCACCATGAACCCATTTCAGCACGGTGAAGTTTTCGTTACCGATGATGGCGCTGAAACAGATCTCGATATTGGCCACTACGAACGTTTTCTAGATCGCAACTTGCAGGGCTCAGCGAATGTAACAACAGGTCAGATTTACTCCCGCGTTATTGCGCGCGAGCGACGTGGTGAATACCTAGGTGAGACGGTTCAAGTAATTCCCCATATCACCAATGAGATTAAAGAACGTATGCACGCCATGTCATCTCCTGATGTAGATGTTGTTATCACTGAAATCGGCGGAACAGTAGGAGATATCGAATCCCAGCCATTCTTAGAAGCAGCACGTCAAATGCGTCAAGAAGTTGGACGCGATAACGTCTTCTACTTACATATCTCACTTGTGCCTTATATCGGTCCATCAGGTGAGTTAAAGACGAAACCAACTCAACACTCAGTTGCTGCACTACGCAGTATCGGTATCGCACCCGATGCAGTGGTACTTCGCTCTGATCGTGAAATTCCAATCGGCATAAAGAAGAAGATTTCACTTATGTGTGACGTTGATGTAGAAGCGGTCGTCGCGGCGGTAGATGCACCATCTATCTATGACATTCCAAAGGTGCTCTTCTCTGAAGGGCTGGATGCTTACGTTGTACGTCGTTTATCTCTAGGTGGACATGAAGTTCAATGGGGCGAATGGGATGACTTACTTGAAAAAGTTCATCATCCAAAGCATCAAGTAAAAGTTGCTCTCGTTGGAAAATACATCGATCTACCTGATGCTTATCTCTCTGTTTCCGAAGCGCTGCGCGCTGGTGGTTTTGCGAATAATGCAAAGGTTTCAATAATTTGGATACCTAGCGATGACTGTGAAACACCAGAAGGTGCGAAGAAGGCCCTTGGCGAAGTAGATGCGATCTGCGTTCCTGGAGGTTTCGGTGTACGTGGAATCGAAGGCAAGTTAGGCGCGCTTAAATTTGCTCGCGAAAACAAGATTCCAACTCTCGGACTCTGCTTAGGTTTGCAGTGCATGGTCATCGAAGCAGCGCGCAATTTAGCTGGAATTAAAGATGCTAACTCTGCAGAATTTTCTCCAGAATCTGGCACACATGTCATAGCAACTATGGATGACCAGAAAGAGATAGTTTCTGGTCAAGCAGATATGGGTGGCACGATGCGCCTTGGTCTCTACACCGCAACGTTAAAGCCAGGTTCGATCGTGGCTAAGACTTATGGCACAGAAGAGATCTCCGAACGCCATCGCCATCGTTATGAAGTGAATAATCAATACCGAGATCAGATTTCAAGTGCTGGCCTTACTTTCTCAGGAATGTATAAGGAACGCGACCTCGTGGAGTTTGTAGAACTTCCTTCTGAGGTACATCCTTACTACGTGGGAACTCAAGCCCACCCTGAGTTGCGTTCTAGACCTACGCGTCCTCATCCGCTATTTATTGGTCTAATTGCGGCAGCGATTAAATCGAGAGGCTAAAAATGTTAGTTGGCGTTCCTAAAGAGATTAAAGTTCACGAATCTAGGGTCGCGCTAACGCCCGAGGGTGTCTTTGAATTTACTCGTAGCGGCCATGAAGTAGTTGTTGAAAAAGGCGCAGGAGTTGGATCTTCAATTAGTGATGCAGATTTTGTTGCAGCAGGAGCGCGTATCGAAGCAGATGTTGAGAAAGTATGGCGAGAAGCAGATTTAATTCTGAAGGTAAAAGAGCCGATAGAGGTTGAATATCCAAGGCTTCGCTCAGGTCAGATCCTCTTTACCTACTTGCATTTAGCGGCAAGCAAACCTTGCACCGATGCGTTATTGAAGAGCGGCACTACGGCTATCGCCTATGAAACTGTGGAAGTTAATGGAACTTTGCCATTGCTCGCTCCGATGAGCGAAGTAGCTGGTCGTCTATCTGTGCAAGTTGGCGCGTACGCCTTACAGAAACCTAATGGTGGTCGTGGCGTTCTATTAGGCGGTGTTCCCGGAGTCGCCCCCGGAAAAGTTGTTGTAATTGGTGGGGGAGTAGCAGGGTTAAATGCTGCAGTTATTGCGATGGGAATGGGAGCAGATGTAACAGTTCTCGATCGTTCGCTGCCGCGGCTCGCCTATATCGATTCGCTCTATAACGGACGAATTAAGACGCTTGCTTCAACTCTGCATGCGATTGATCGTGAGATCAAGAACGCTGATCTAGTTGTAGGTGCAGTACTGGTACATGGCGCTAAAGCTCCGAAGCTTGTCACTAATGCCCAGGTCGCGCAGATGAAGCCAGGGTCGGTATTGGTAGATATTGCTATCGATCAAGGCGGTTGTTTCGAAGATTCCAAACCAACTACCCATGCCGAACCAACATTTAATGTTCATGGTTCGGTCTTCTATTGCGTGGCAAATATGCCAGGTGCGGTTCCGGTTGCTTCAACCTATGCACTGACAAATGCGACGCTGCCTTACGCCCTAGCCATTGCAAATAAGGGATGGGAGCGAGCAATTGAGGAAGACCCGGCTCTCGATCGTGGGCTAAACGTTCATGCCGGAAAGATTCGCTATAACGCAGTTGCGCTGGCGCACGGTTATGAAGTTTGAAAACGCGCTCCAATCTTTTGTTGATCATTTAACTATTGAACGCGGTTTATCAAGCAACTCTATATCTGCCTATAAACGAGACCTTGCCAAATTTTCTGAGTATCTAGTTTTTGAAAAGTTAGATTTTGAGCGTTTGAGTGAAGATGAAATTATCAGTTTCGAGGTTTGGCTTAAAGGTTTAGGAATGGCAGTTACTAGTATCAACCGCAACATCTCGGCGTTAAAGAGTTTCTACAAATATCTAGCGCAAGAGTTTTCAACAAATAATCCAGTTAGCGCTGTAGCGAGTTCGAAAGTACCACGCCGTCTACCGAAGGCGCTGACGATTAAAGAGATTACTTCACTTATTGATTCCACAAAGCGTGAAGGTGATCCTATTTCGCTCCGTGATCATGCGATCATCGAACTTCTCTATGGCACGGGGGCGCGCGTGAGTGAGATTGTCGGAATCGACATCAACGATTTTGCGCAGAGTGATATCGAAGGCAATCCCATAACGACTCTGAAGTTGAGAGGTAAGGGATCAAAAGAGCGGATTGTGCCCCTTGGAAGTTTCGCAAAGAGCGCTCTCGATGAGTATTTAGTTCGAATTAGACCGAACCTGCTGACTAAAAGTAAATCAGCAAGGGTTGAGACCGCACTATTCTTAAATCAACGGGGGAGCCGCCTCTCGCGACAGAGCGCATGGCAGATGATTTCGGATGCCGCAGATTCAACTGGCTTATCCGGCAAAGTTTCTCCGCACGTCTTTAGACATTCCTATGCCACGCATTTGCTAGACGGTGGTGCTGATATTCGCGTGGTTCAAGAGTTGTTGGGGCATGCTTCAGTGACCACAACTCAGATCTATACCCTGATTACGATAGATAAAGTGCGCGAAGCCTATGCAACCGCGCACCCGCGGGCTAATTAAATTCCGCGGAGTCTACGAGCAAGAATCGATTGATCGCCTTTAGCTTCAAGATCAGCAACGATTACTGCGATTGATTCACGAACAATTCGACCGCGATCTACGGCAAGTCCTAGATCTCCACGCAGAGTAAGTCGTGCTTGATCGAGATCAAACAACTCATCTGGAGATAAGTAAACGGTGATCTTCTCATCGTGTTTTTCGCGACCCGAAGGAG
This sequence comes from Candidatus Planktophila lacus, assembly GCF_002288325.1. NCBI lineage: Bacteria > Bacillati > Actinomycetota > Actinomycetes > Candidatus Nanopelagicales > Candidatus Nanopelagicaceae > Candidatus Planktophila > Candidatus Planktophila lacus. Next base: position 655,383 of record NZ_CP016780.1, read on the forward strand.
AGCGATCAACTGTTGTAACGCGACGACGTGGCGTTGAGCGAACTCCCTTCTTTGTCTTCGGAGCTGTTGCTGCAACACCAATTGGCTTGCTGACTTCTTGGGCTTCTTCAACAACTTGGCGAACTGCGCTAAGTGCGGGCGTATTCGCGCGGAAGAGTTCATCTGCTCCAGGCAAGCTTGCTCTACGTGTCATCGTGCGCCTCCTCGGGCAATTAGTTCACGGGCTAATCTGCGATAAGAAGCAGCGCCCCCTGATGATGATGCATAACTAGTAATTGGTTCACCGGCGACAGTTGTTTCTGAGAAACGAATAGTTTTAGCGATAATTGTTTCAAAGACATCATCTGGATACTTTTCCAAGATCGCAGTCAATACCTCGCGGTTGTGAAGTGTCTTCTTCTCGTACATCGTCGCAAGGATTCCAATGAGATTTAGATCAGGGTTTAGGAAGCTCTTAACTTTCTCGATGTTTCCCTTGAGTTCAATAAATCCGTGAAGTGCAAAATATTCACATTGCAGAGGAACGATAACTTCATCGGATGCAACAAGTGCGTTGATCGTTAGCTGTCCCATTGTTGGTTGGCAGTCGATCAAGACAACGTCGTAACGATCCTTTAGGCGACCAAGTGCGCGCTTTAAATACTGTTGTCCGCCAATTTCAGCGCCAAGAGTTGTTTCAGCGGTACCGAGGTCGCGGTTAGCAGGAAGGAAATCTAGATTTGCAACAGATGATTTAAGGACGATCTCATCGATATTCGCATCCGGTGTCATCAAGGCGTAATAGACAGTGTTCTCAAGTGGTAGCGCGTGCGCATTTACTCCAAGGCCTAGCGATAATCCGCCTTGTGGGTCGAAGTCAACGAGCAGTACGCGACGACCAAGTTCTGCAATGGCTGCACCGAGATTGATAGTTGTAGTTGTCTTACCTACGCCGCCCTTTTGATTAAAGATCGAGATGATCTTCGCTGGCTGGCCCTCAACTGGGGCTGGCGGAACGCGGAAGTTTTTCGGTTCGCGCCCGAGAAGAGTGGCGGTAGTTGCCACATCATCATCAAATGTCGATTTAGCGTTCAAGCGAGAAACCTCTTTCTGTTGGCGCGACTCTACGCTCCATGCGCAGATTTGAGCAAGTAAAGAAGTAAGGTTCGCAGGTGGATATCGAGATAAGCCCTGCAGATTTAAGCGCAGCGGATATGAGCGGGGGCTCTGACGTATCGATCGAGAGTTCTCCCTTTAACGTCCACCTAGATAACTTTGATGGCCCCTTTGATCTCCTGCTCCAGCTCATCTCGCGCCACAAGATGGATATCACCGAGGTCTCGCTGAGCATCGTTACCGATGAATTCATCTCCTTTATCCGAGCTCTTGAGGCCTCTGGTGAAGGCTGGCGCTTAGACCAAGCCACCGAGTTCTTGGTTATCGCTGCGACCTTGCTCGATCTAAAGGCAGCCCGCCTCTTGCCTAGCGGTGAAATCGAAGATGAAGAAGACCTAGCCTTGCTCGAAGCCCGCGACATCCTCTTTGCCCGTTTGCTCCAATATCGCGCCTTTAAGGAGATCGCAGCGACCTTTGCCGCGCGCATTGAAGCCGCCGATAAGTCATTTGCCCGCGTTGTAGCCCTGGATCCCGCCCTTTCCGCGCTTCTGCCTGAGGTCCTGATCGGGGTAGGCGCACCGCGCTTTGCCGCCATTGCTGAGCGCGTACTTACCCCTAAAACCCCACCTGTCGTTGCTGTAGAACACCTCCACACCAGCCTGGTGAGCGTGACTGAGGAGTCAAAGCGGGTAGTTGAGGCCCTTCGCAAGTCCCGCACACTAAGTTTCCGAAACCTCTGCTCTGATGCGGACTCAACCCTGGTCGTCGTTGCCCGGTTCCTAGCCCTGCTCGATCTTTATCGCCAGGGTGCGCTCCGTTTTGAGCAGGTAATTGCCCTCGGTGAGCTCCAGATCAGCTGGACCGGCTCAGATGAGGGCGAGGTCGCTGCTTCAGATGAGTTCGATATCCCAGTCACCCTGCTTGATGACGGAGCCAGCGATGAACCAGAGGACGAAACCCCAGATTTAAGCGTAGTAAATGAGACAGAAGGTGGAGAAAATGTCTAATCCCGAACTCGAGCGTTCCATCGAGGCGATCCTGATGGTCGTAGATGAGCCGGTTACCGAGCTAACCCTGGCCTCAGTTCTAGAACGTACCGTCGACGAGGTAGTCGAGGCGCTTGAACACCTAACCGGTTCATACGAGGGCCGTGGCTTCTCCCTGAAGGCGATCAACGGAGGATGGCGTTTTTACAGCCACCCAGAATGCTCGGCTGTGGTGGAGAAATTTGTTCTAGATGGCCAGCAGAACCGCCTTACTCAGGCAGCGCTCGAAACCCTTGCTGTCATCGCCTACCGCCAGCCGGTCTCGCGTGCCCGCGTATCGGCGATCCGCGGCGTAAACGTTGAAGCAGTGATGAAGACCTTAGTTACCCGAGGGCTGGTCGAGGAGGCAGGGCTAGAGCCTGAGACCGGGGCGATCTTGTATAAGACCACCAGCTACTTCTTAGAGAGACTCGGACTTAACTCACTTGGCGATCTGCCAGCGCTGGCTCCATACCTGCCGGATCTCGATCGCCTTGATGAGATCTTGGAATCACTCACCGACTAAGCCGCTTTTACGCTCAGTCTGGCCCCTACTTTGACCCTTACGCCTGCTTTGGCGTAGACTCACGTCTCAACTTCCCCTTGATGGATTAGCAATCGAGGACCATCAGTGTGGGGGAGCGCCCCTAATGACTGTCGAGAATGGATAGCCAAATGGCCGAAATGCGCCTAAATAAAATTATCGCCGACGCTGGAATTACGAGCCGTCGCGGAGCCGATGAGTTAATCATGGATGGTCGAGTAAGCGTGGATGGATTCGTCTGTCGTGAGCTGGGCGCCAGGTTTGACCCACAAATGGTGAAAGTCATGGTAGATGGTGAGACAATTACACGCTCAATAACTAAGTCTTATCTTGTACTTCATAAACCTAAAGGCGTTCTGTCAACGATGTTTGACCCGGAAGGTCGCCCCTCATTAGCAGACTTTATTGACCTTAGAAAAGAGCGCCTTTTCCACGTGGGACGCCTTGATAAGGATTCTGAAGGGCTAATCCTGCTGACCAATGACGGGGATTTAACCTTTAGAGCCACCCACCCGTCTTTTGGGCTGGAAAAGACCTACATTATTGAATTTGATGGAAAGCTCCCGGTTGGGGCTGAGAAGACCCTTTTGAAGGGGATCGAGCTTGAGGATGGAATTGGCCGAGTTCTCTCATTTAAACAGTTGAGTCCCCAGTGGCTAGAGGTCACAATCCACGAAGGCAGATACCACATCATCCGCCGGCTAATGGAGGCAGTCGATGTCACCGTACTTAGATTGATCCGTACGAACTTCGGCCCCATCTCATTGGGAGATACCCCTGAAGGAAGATGGCGAGATCTAAATGCAGGTGAATTAGCAAACCTACAAAAGGCTTTAGACTTATAACGTTTTATCTATACAGGGTATATAAGCCCATAAACCTATTTATCGATATGAATTACGGAAGTCGATTTTTTACCTATTTATCGATATTTATAGCCGAAATTGAGCATAAATTGTGTCGTTTTTAACTATTTATCGATATTCATGAAATTTCGGTTGTGGAGCGGTTCTCAGGAAGGCCTTAACTAGGTGCTTATCGATATCGTAAAAGCGTTTACTAGATATATCGATAAAACGCGATATATATAATGACCAGTTCAACTTTCTGCGGGTACTATTGGCCAATGTCTACGGTTAGAGCGATACGCGGGGCGGTTCAGGCGCAGGCCAATACCGCCGAGGCGATAGACGCTGCCACCAAAGAGCTGTTGGCTGAGATGCTTCGGGCCAACGCAATTACCGCCGTTGACTTCATCTCGGTGATCTTTACCGTCAGCCCGGATCTAAATGCAGCATTTCCAGCGAGCTCTGCTCGTGAGCTTGGATTTACTGATGTTCCGCTCATCTGTTCTGTAGAAATCGGAGTTCCCGGCTCGCTCGAACGCACTATTCGCATTATGGCTCACGTTGAAAGTGACCTAAAAAAGTCAGAAATCAACCATATCTACCTAGGCGGAGCAAAGGTTTTACGCCGAGATATAGCTCAGTAGGCGCGCAGATGATGGCGATAAATGAAGGCAAAGGGTTTGGCTCAATCCGGATAATCGGTTCTGGCCTTATCGGAACATCGATCGGCTTGGCTCTTGCTTCCCGCGGAGTCCAAGTAGAGATGCTCGACCTTGATCAAAAGGCCCAGAAATTAGCCCAAGATCTGATCGCCTCAGAGATATCAGGAGCGCCAGAGGTAATCCTCTTCGCAATCCCTGCCAGCGCACTCGCAGAGACCTTTGAAGGAGAATTTGCACTCAACCCAGGATCTAAATTTATAGATATTGCTAGTGTGAAAACTAAACCTCAGGTTGAAGTATCAAGAATTAACGGCGCGGCAAAGCGCTTTCTCGCCACACACCCCATGGCTGGCCGGGAAGTCGGGGGAGCCGCCAGCGCCCGAGCAGATTTATTCGAAGGTCGTAGCTGGATTTACTGCCCAACTTTTGCTGATGGAATCCAAGTTGAGACAGATGTTCTCGAGGCCGGCCTCTGGTTGATCAACTCACTAGGAGCAAAGCCGGTATCGATGTCTGCCGCCCACCATGATTCGGCAGTGGCATTGGTTTCCCATCTGCCGCAGGTCGTCTCCTCACTTTTGGCCGCGCAACTCAAGGGGGCAAAGTCAGAGGACTTGGATCTTGCAGGCGCCGGCCTTCGCGACACAACGCGTATCGCCGCTTCGGATCCAGAGCTATGGCAAGAAATTATCTCCAGCAACGCCCAAGAGATTTTGCCGCTATTAATAAATCTACAAAACGATCTTGGTTCACTTATTAATTCGCTAGATGATCCTGCGAAGGTTGGTTCATTTATCGCCGCGGGCAATGAGGGGCGATCGAAGATCCCTGGCAAGCATGGTGGAAAGGCTCGCGAGTACACGCAGTTGCCGGTGGTTATTGAAGATAAGCCAGGACAACTCGCTGCGTTATTTGATGAATGTGCAAAAGCTTCAGTCAACATTGAAGATTTAACAATCGAACACTCACCTGGTCAGTTCACGGGCTTAATAACTCTTGCTCTATCGGCTAGCGATGCTGCCATCTTACAGAAACATCTCGAAGAGTCGGGTTGGAACGTTCACGCTCCAAGATAGACTAGTTGTTGGTAACTATCACTAAGAATTTTCAAAGCAGTACACCGCGCAGGGCAATGATGGGATGTAAGTAGAAATGATCGTTGTAGCCATCGATGGACCAAGCGGTGCGGGAAAGTCCAGCACATCAAAACTTGTTGCACAACGAGCAGGTTGGAATTATTTAGATACTGGCGCTTTGTACCGTGCAGTCGCATGGTTGGCACTCAGAGAAAAAATTAGCTCTTCTGATGAAATCCTCTCCGCTCTTGCCGACAACACAATTCACTTCATCGCAGATCCTAAAGATCCCAAAGTTTTTGTTGGAGATGTTGATGTATCTACAGAGATTAGAAGTGAAAAAGTCACTGAAAGCGTTAGCGCAATTAGCGCAATTCCAGAAATTCGCGCCGCACTTCTAACTTTACAACGCAGATTGATAAATAGCGCGGAGCGCGGAATCGTTGTTGAAGGCCGTGATATAGGTACGGTTGTTGCACCAGATGCACCGTTGAAGATTTATCTACAAGCAGATATCGCGGCTCGCGCCGCAAGACGTTCTAGCGAAATAGCAGCGCCAGTGGCGAGCGTTTCAGAATCTCTAAACCAACGCGATGAAATCGATTCGAATCGCGCAGTATCTCCTTTAGCTAAAGCATCTGATGCAGTTTTAATTGACTCTACAGAACTGGATTTAGAAGAGACGGTAGAACGCGTCTGGGAGTTATTGAAAGAGCGTTCCCTGCTCGGTCTTCCAATCGTTGCAATTTTAGGTCGACCTAACGTTGGTAAATCAACTTTGATTAACCGTTTCATTGGACGTCGCGAAGCGATTGTTGAAGATACTCCTGGTGTGACACGTGATCGTGTTCAGTATGAATGCGAATGGGGCGGACGTCGTTTCATAATTATGGATACCGGTGGTTGGGAATCAAAGCCGGATGGAATTTCTGTGCAAGTTAGCGCATCTGCAGAACTTGCAATGCAAGAGGCGGATGTTCTCGCCTTCGTAGTTGATGCCCATGTGGGCGCACTAGATGAAGATGACATTTTGGTTCAGGAGCTTCGCAAAGTTAAGAAACCGATGGTTCTTATCGCAAATAAAGTTGATAGCGATGTAGATGAGGCGGATGCACACGCGCTCTGGAACCTTGGTCTTGGTGAACCTCGATTTGTATCTGCACTTCATGGTCGTGGCAGCGGAGATTTACTTGATTACATCGTGCGCGAGATGCCAGAAGTTGGTGGCGCACAAACTCAAGATGGTTATCGCAAAATTGCACTCATCGGTCGACCAAATGTTGGTAAATCAAGTTTGCTAAATGCGCTTGCGGGCGAGAATCGTTCAATCGTTGATGATGTCGCCGGAACAACTCGCGACCCAGTAGATGAATTGATTGAATTCGGGGGATCGATCTGGCGGTTTATCGACACTGCGGGCTTGCGTAAACGCGCGAATCAAGCCAGCGGAACTGACTATTACGCAACCCTTCGCACTCAGAGCGCACTGGAACGTTGTGAATGTGCGGTAGTTGTTCTAGATGCTTCGCTACCAATTTCTGAGCAGGATCTACGCGTCATCACCATGGTCGAAGAGGCCGGCAAAGCGATGGTGATCGTGATGAATAAATGGGATCTCGTCGATGAAGATCGCCGCGATCAATTAGATAAAGAGATCGACCGCCACCTTGATCAGGTCGAATGGGCCCAGCGAGTAAATGTTGCCGCCAAGACTGGTTGGCACCGTGATCGTTTAGCTCCAGCTCTTCGCACCGCGATCGATAGCTGGGAACGCCGCGTTCCAACCGCCAAACTCAACTCGTTCTTGGGCGCCCTCATCGGTGCGACCCCACCTCCAGTTCGTGGCGGCAAGCAACCAAAGATTTACTACGCAACACAGGCCGGTATCGCACCCCCTAAGTTCGTTATCTTCTCCAGCGGTTGGATCGAGCCTTCTTATCGTCGCTTTATTGAACGTCGTTTGCGCGAAGAGTTCGGCTTCCCAGGCACGCCAGTTATGGTCGCGATTCGAGTAAAAGAGCGCGATTAATGACGATAATGAAGAAGATGTCGCTAGTCACCGTTCCTAATGCGCTCACCTTTCTGCGCGCCCTCGGGATTCCGCTCTTTATCTACTTGGCACTGGCCCTGGAAGCAGATGGCTGGGCGATTCTGACTTTGGCGGTCGGGGGAGCAACCGATTATTTCGACGGCAAAATCGCTCGTGCTTGGGGCCAGGAATCACGCTTTGGCGAATTAGCAGACCCGGCTATTGATCGTCTATATATCGTTGCAACTCTCATTGTTCTCTACCTGCGCGAGGCAATTCCGTTGTGGGTGATCGTTGTTCTAGTTGTACGTGACTTGGTCCTCGCAATCGCAACGCTGGCGCTGACAGTAAAGTCTCTACCTCCGCTTAAGGTTACCTATCTCGGAAAAGCGGCGACCTTCAATCTTCTATATGCATTTCCATTTCTGTTACTCGCGCTAAATTCGAATTGGTATGGAACTCTCGCCTATATCTTCGGTTGGAGCTTTGCGATCTGGGGGATTGCGCTCTACCTTTTCACCGGGGTTACTTACCTCGGCGCTGCGGTTACATCCCTGCGCAAATCGCGATAGTTTTCGCTCATTAATTAACATTAATTAAGAGGAGTTCTAGTGTCATCTATTCCAGATAACTTGCAATACACAAAAGAGCACGAGTGGGTTTTAGCATCGGGAAATACATTCCGTATGGGAATTACTGATTACGCTCAAGGTGCACTTGGTGACATCGTCTACGTGCAGTTGCCGAAGGTTGGCGAAACTGTGGTTGCAGATAAAGTTTGCGGTGAAGTTGAATCAACTAAGAGCGTCTCTGAAATCTTCGCTCCAGTTTCAGGAAAGATCGTCGCGATCAACGAAGCGCTCAACAGCGCACCAGAAACAATCAACTCAGATCCTTATGGCGCAGGTTGGCTCGCAGAAATTGAAGTCGCGGCGCCTCCAGTCGGCTTACTCTCTGCCGACGATTACCGTCAAATTACCGCGTAGAAATCAGGCAATCCCCAAGCTTTTTTCCGCTTGATTTTTTCCTTTTCTCACCCTAAGTTCAGCCTCAGGTTGAAGTTGAACCTCGAGGAAAGCTAGGCGAAGGGAGAGTGGCATGGCTAAACCAGATACAAATGGCGAACTCACCAGCACCCTCCACCTCGGGCTTCGTTCGGTAGTAGATGGTTCCCCGGAGAGCGCACTTAACGCCCTTCTCTCATCTGCCAGCGAGACTGATCGCTTAGCAATCACCGCAGTCATCGAAGGCCCAGCAGACCGAGCGATGGTCGTAATCCATCGCGGTCCTTCAAAGGGCGCGAGATTTCTGATTGATAGCAGTGAGGTCGCGATAGGGCGTTCAGTTGAATCACCTATCTTTTTAGATGATGTAACTGTTTCAAGAAAGCATGCAGTTATCGTTAAAGAAGAGAAGACATTTAGCATTAAAGATCAAGGAAGCCTCAACGGAACATATCTAAACAATCAGTCGGTTCTTAACTCACCCTTAACTACAGGTGATGAGATTCAGATCGGTAAGTTTCATATGCTCTTCGTGGCATCAAGCAAGAGCAAGTAATAGTCAAGTAATAAGAAAGTAAAAAAAGCTTTAAAGAGAATTTATCAACCGCTTAACTAGCAGTAGGGGAGAACAACGTGAGCGTTCCAGCACGCGCGTATTTGAGTATCGGGGAAGTTTTAACAAAGCTCCGTGGAGATTTTCCGGATATAACGATCTCTAAGATCCGTTTCCTTGAATCAGAAGGCTTGATCGAACCCCAGAGAACACCTTCGGGATACCGCAAATTCACCGCCGCTGACCTTGATCGCCTTCGCTACGTGCTGCTTTTACAGCGTGATCAATACCTTCCGCTGCGCGTTATTAAAGAGAATTTAGAAGCCCTCGATCGTGGTTTAGATCCTGCTCCTGCTGGAGGAGTCGCGTCCCCTCGTCCAACTCTTACAACCGTAGATAACGCCGCATCACCTGAATCATTTGGTGCAACATCCGATCTACGTCTATCTCGCGAAGAGCTGCTTAAGGCGAGTGGCCTAGTTGATGACCAATTAGTTGAACTCGAGTCCTACGGTTTCATCGCGCTGCGCGGTCGTCATTACGATGCTGATGCTCTAGCTGTTGCTAAAGCAGTCGCCGAGATGGCTGGTTTCGGAATCGAAGCGCGCCATCTTCGTTCCTTTAAATCTGCCGCAGATCGCGAAATCGGTCTGATCGAACAAGTGATCACTCCGATTAACCGTCAGAAGTCTGCCGACTCAAAGGCGCGCGCTGAAGAAGTTCAGAAGCAGATCGCCTCACTTTCAATTCGTTTACATGCCGGGCTAGTTCGCGCCGGTCTTAATCGCCCTCGCCAGTAATTGACCCGGCCAGAAGTTAACGGGGCAGGTAAGGCGATCTGATGTTGGTAAATATGGAAGTCGTCGGCGTTCGCATTGAGATGCCCTCAAACCAGCCGATAGTTTTATTGAAAGAGATCGAAGGCTCACGTTTCTTGCCGATCTGGGTAGGAGCTGTTGAAGCAACTGCGATCGCTTTTGCTCAGCAAGGAATGGCGGCGCAACGACCGCTGACCCACGATCTGATCTCCAACCTCCTGGAGGTCGCAGATCTAACAATGACCGCGGTACACATCACCGAATTAAAGGATGGGATCTTCTACGCCGAGATTCAGATCCGCGATAGCCAATCTGCCTTGCTAAAGGTTTCGGCTAGACCATCTGATGCCATTGCGATCGCACTTCGCACCAAGAGCAATATCTTGGCCGATTCAGATCTTCTTGATCTGGTTGGCATCGATATCCCAGAACGCCTCTTGGAAGTCGAGGGCGTGGAAGATATAACTGGAGCCAAGGAAGGCGCGGCGACCGACCTAGATTTAGAGCGTTTCCGTGAATTCCTCGACCAGATCAACCCGGAGGACTTTGCAGGGTAGGGGCCAGAAGTCTCACCCTCTACTTGAGGTTTGCCTCGTGTCGGTCGTTGTTTACAGCTCTCTTCGCTCGTAGCCTTAGCCCAGAAGAGAAACCCATCCAAGCTTCCCCGAGCAGAATCGAGAACGACGTGACCTCCCCAGTTACGCACGATGGCCAGAATGAAATCGGATACCGCGGTGCAACAGCATGTTCAGCCGCTGGAATTTCGTATCGCCAATTAGATTATTGGGCACGTACCGGTTTGCTTGAACCAAGTGTTCGCACTGCAAGTGGTTCTGGAACAGCGCGACTATATGGTTTCCGCGACATTCTCGTTTTAAAGATCGTTAAGCGTTTATTGGATGCAGGAGTTTCTTTACAAAATATTCGCACCGCCGTAAATCATTTGCGCAGTCGCGGAGTTACTGAGTTAGAAAGTATTACCTTGATGAGCGATGGCGCTTCAATCTATGAATGCGCTAGTCCAGATGAAATCATCGACTTGCTGCAAGGCGGTCAAGGCGTTTTTGGTATCGCAGTGGGTAAGGTTTGGCATGAGGTTGAGGGTTCATTGGCAACGCTGCAAGGCGAGTTCAATGGCGAGATCGTTACAGCAGGTGGTGAAAGTAACGACGAGCTCTCATTACGTCGAAAGGCGAAAGGCGCCTAAAAGACATATTCTTCCCCAATATGTTCCCATCTAGATAGTTGGAAACTTAATCGGGGGAGTTGCTTTGACTTTAGAACATGGCGCATTTGTTGATCGCCACATAGGTCCAACGCACGCAAATGAAGTTGCGATGCTTGAGCAACTTGGTTTTAAATCACTCGATACATTCATTTCTGCTGTCGTGCCTTCTGCAATTGCGATGAAAGAACCGCTGGAGAAGCATCTGCCTAGTGCGGTTACTGAAGTCGAAGCGATCGAATTACTCCGCGAAATGGCTTCCGAGAACCATGTCTTTACTTCACTTATCGGCACCGGTTATTACGGAACAGTTACACCAGCGGTGATTAAGAGAAACGTTTTAGAGAATCCCGCCTGGTATACGGCTTACACACCGTACCAACCTGAAATCTCTCAAGGCCGCTTAGAAGCGCTCTTTGCTTTTCAAACCGTGGTCTGCGATCTCACCGGTTTAACTATTGCTAACGCATCAATGCTCGACGAAGGTACTGCCGCAGCCGAGGCTATGACGCTGGCCCGCCGCAATTTCAAGGGCTCGGACGATGCGGTATTTGTAGTCGATTCATCACTTCACCCACAGAGCAAAGCCGTTGTCATTACTCGCGCTAAGCCACTGGGTATCAAAGTTGTTGAAGTAGATATCAAGTCCGCTGCTGATATTTCTGGCATCGAATACTTCGGTGTTCTTGTTCAGTACCCAAACACTTTTGGCGAGATTTACGATTATTCTGATTTAGCGGAAACAATTCATAGCAAAGATGCTTACTTAATCGCAGCAACGGATCTCTTGGCTCTTACACTTTTAAAGGCGCCAGGGGAGTGGGGCGCAGATGTCGCGATCGGTAGCGCACAACGCTTCGGTGTCCCTATGGGATTCGGCGGACCACATGCTGGTTTCATGTCAGTGCGGACAGGTTTAGAACGTTCACTGCCCGGTCGCTTAATCGGCCAGAGCGTCGATGTTCATGGAAATCCCGCATTTCGTTTAGCGTTGCAGACTCGCGAACAACATATCCGCCGCGATAAAGCCACTAGCAATATTTGTACCGCTCAAGTACTGCTTGCGAATATGAGCGCCTTCTACGCAATGTGGCACGGCCCAGTTGGCCTCAAGAAGATCGCCAACCGCGTTCACGGTCTTACACATATATTCGCAACTGCACTTACTTCAAAGGGCGTCAAGATTGCTAATGAAAGCTACTTTGATACTTTAACAATAAACGTTGATTACACCGATAAATTTATGAAGAGCGCCGAAGAGTTAAAAATCAATCTGCGTAAGATTTCGCAGACCCAAATCGGTATCTCATTCGATGAAACAACCACGGTTGATCTCTTAAACCAATTAGCAAAGATCTTTGGTATCTCAATCGATCTATCAGTGCAGGGGAGTGGTTTACCTTCTTTCGCGCAAAGAGAGAGTTCGTATCTGGCACATCCAGTCTTTAACACCTATCACTCCGAAACTTCAATGATGCGTTACCTACGCATGCTCTCAGATCGCGACCTAGCGCTAGATCGCACGATGATTCCGCTTGGTTCTTGCACGATGAAGTTAAATGCGGCTACTGAAATGGAAGCTGTAACTTGGCCTGAATTCTCGGCGCTGCACCCATTCTCACCCGCCAACCAGAGCGCAGGATCTCGCCGAATGATTAAAGAGCTCTCTGACTGGTTAGTTGCCATCACTGGCTACGACGCAGTTTCCCTGCAACCAAATGCGGGAAGCCAAGGAGAATTTGCTGGGTTGCTCGCAATCCGCAATTACCATGATTCACGCGGTGATAACCACCGCACTATTTGCTTGATTCCATCGAGCGCGCACGGCACAAATGCCGCAAGTGCGGTGATGGCCGGGATGCAGGTTGTCGTTGTCTCTTGTGATGAGCTTGGAAACGTTTCAGTTGCAGATATCAAAGAGAAGATCGCCGAACACGGCGCCAATCTCGCAGCGCTAATGGTTACCTATCCATCAACACATGGCGTATTTGAATCTGCGATCGGTGAAATCTGCGAGTTGGTACATGCAGCAGGCGGTCAGGTCTACGTTGATGGTGCAAATTTGAATGCGTTAGTTGGTCTTGCGCAACCTGGAAAGTTTGGCGCAGATGTTTCGCACTTAAATCTCCATAAAACATTCTGTATTCCGCATGGCGGTGGGGGACCGGGAGTAGGTCCAGTAATCGCACGTGCGCACTTAGCGCCATTCTTGCCAAACCATCCGCTGGATGAAACAGCAGGACCTGCAACAGGACCTGGTCCGATTTCGGCTGCGCCATTTGGTTCAGCAAGTATCTTGCCGATTTCTTGGAGTTACATACGAATGATGGGGGGAGCAGGGCTAACGCATGCAACTCAAGTGGCGATCTTGTCTGCTAATTACATGGCGAAGAAGTTAGCGCCGTACTATCCAATTTTGTATACAGGTGAAGGCGGGTTAATCGCCCACGAGTGCATCTTGGATCTCCGTGAGATCACCAAAGTCAGCGGTGTAACGGTTGATGACATCGCAAAGCGTTTGATGGATTTTGGTTTCCACGCACCAACGATGAGCTTCCCAGTTCCAGGCACTTTAATGATTGAGCCAACTGAATCCGAGGATGTTCGGGAGATGGATCGCTTTATCAACGCCATGGTTGAGATCCACCGCGAGATCTCTGAGATAACTGTTGGGGCTATTGCGGTTGAAGATTCAGCGCTACGCCACGCACCTCATACATCAGGCGCCGTCGTTAATAGCCAATGGGATCGTCGTTATTCACGCGAAATGGGAGCCTTTCCAGCGCCTGCTAGCGGTCTTATAAGCGGTGAACTGATCGGAACTGCCGGTAAGTATTGGCCGAGCGTTGGCCGTATCGATGGCGCTTATGGAGATCGAAATCTGGTCTGCTCATGTGCACCGATCGAGTCTTACGCCTAATTAACGCCTAGGCCTTGCGGGGCAGGGTTGATTTAGTATTACTTAACATAATGTAACTTATCGGCGTTAGGTCTGAGTATGCGTGAAATACCCCAACGGGTCGTCTGTAGCAACGCCTCGATAACTATCGCCTGCGACATCTTGGAAACGCCATTTATTCGCTCTACAAAGGTGATTGGAACTTCGATTTCGTTTGCACCAGCAAGATGGGCAGCAAGTCCCATCTCAATTTGATAGCAATAACCAGTTGCCTGCATATCGCTAAGTTTTAAAGCTTTGAGTAGATCAACGCTGTAAACCCGGAAACCACCAGTTAAGTCATTTAACGGGATTCCAAGGGCCAATTTGGCATATGCAGTGCCCGCTCGCGATAGATACTGGCGTCGCTTAGGCCAATTAACTACCGATCCGCCAGGTATCCATCTAGTTCCCAGAACAATCAATTTTCCAGGTTCGATCGCTGCAATCATCTTCTCTAAATCGACAACTCGGTGTGATCCATCGGCATCCATAGTTACTACATGGGTGTAACTCGAATCAGCGAGAACTTGTACAAATCCCGCCCGATAAGCAGCACCCAATCCGCCTTTACCGGGCCTGCGAAGTATCGACACCCAAGGTAGATGTAAATTATCGACAATGTTGGCAGTTCCATCTGGTGAATTATCATCGATGACAATGACATCAAAATTACTTCTTTTATTTGCACGAAATTCGGTTAACTTATCAAGTAGCTCAACGATAGAAACAGCCTCGTTGTAAGTCGGAATCAGAAGAGCAATCTTAATTGTCATCGATAAACCCTCTTGCGAATTCCGATAGCGAAGATAAGCGATGCAAAGACAACAAGAAGGGGAGCCACTCCCCCTAGACGATCAGCCAACGTTTGATGGTTTGAAATCTTTAGATCTCCAGAGATCGAAGTTGAGATGTTTTCTGGTGTCTGAGATACCACGGCACCATTATTATCGATAAAGGCAGAGATGCCAACGGTAGAAACGCTGAGAATATCGCGAGAATGCTCAACTGCGCGAATTCTTGTGATCGCTAGTTGCTGGGCGCTTTCGGCGGTATTTGCAAAGGTCGCGCTATTTGTTTGAACAATAATTGCACCAGACTGATTCGCGCTCTCGCGAACCAAACCATCGTTGATAATTTCATAGCAAATGATCGGTGCTACTTGATATCCACCAATTTCATGCGATACAAAGCCCTGACCAGGCTTGAAATCGTTTACCGACTTTGCATATGGAGACACAATTTCAGCGATTCGGCGCAGAGGCATGTACTCACCGAAAGGCGTTAAGTAGCGCTTAATGTATGTCGATTCGACTTCTCCCATTGCGTCATACATGACAGAAGCATTCGCCGGCGCTCCTTGCTCTGTAAGAACCACGCCTGCAATCAGCGGCATATCTATCTCTTTAACCACCGTTTTAATGTCTGCGAGAACTTCGGGATAGTTTCGCGGATCAATATCAATGGCATTTTCTGGCCAAATAACTGCATCGTACTTCTGCTTCACAAGTTGGCGCGTGGTGTCGCGATGCAGGTAGAAGACCGCCTTAGCACGCGAGTTGAACTCAAGACCAACTGAAGGAGTATTTCCCTGAATCGCTATTAGAGAAATCTTCTCCGTCGTAGTTGGATTATTCGGTAAGAAGGCAACGATTAGGAAACCAACTGCGACTAGAACGAGTGTGCGAACTTTAAGGCGGTTCAGCGCCAACGCAGAAAGCAAAGTCGCGAAGCTAAGTAGCAGTACTCCCCCAATCGAAACTAATGGAAGGAGCGGTGATTCAACTTGGCTAAAGGCTATTCTGGTCCAGGCAAATCCACCAAATGGAAAGCGCGCCCGCAACTCTTCACAGATCAAAAAGGTAAGGAGAACCCAACGAAGCGAACTTGTTTTGCGGTAGATCCATCCAACTGGAAGATAGAAAGCGGCTTGTAGCGAAGTTAATAAGAGCCAAGGCAGCGCTCCAACATACTTACTACTCCAATGCAGAACTATGCCGTTAAGAATCGCACCGAAGATAAATGAGGCTCGGACTGGTCTTCTACTTTTCGAAAGCCCTCTAAAGAAAAGCGCGTAACCAACGAGCGCGAGATACCAAATACCTATCGGTTCAAATGCTGCACTTACAAGAAGCGCAGAAAATAAGAAGATCACCATTTGAGTGCAGTGATCAACCGATCAACGCTTGCGCCAAGTCCGTAGCGTTCCTTGATCTCATAAATCTTTGAAAGATCAGCTGGTTTCTGCGGCATCGAGATATCAATTTTCGGAAGGGCGACATCTCTTGCGCAGTTGACCAAAGTAGGTGCGATCTTTAAATAATCTGCGCCTTCAATTATCTTCTTAGCAAGGGCTGGCTTTAGCGATGGGTGCGCATCGCGAGCTCCTTGCTGGGCTTCATCGACGTCTGCAAAGTTATTTGCAATCAGCGCTGCGCCTTTCTCACCAATCCCCTTAACGCCAGGCAGTCCGTCTGAAGGATCGCCTCTAAACATTGCAAATAAGGCGTAACGATCACCGGGAATGGCATATTTACGTGCAATCCACGCTTTATCGACTAGGTCGTGCTGAGATAAACCCTTTGCTAGATAAACAACCTTTACATCACGTTTGTCATCGACTAACTGAAAGAGATCTCGATCTCCAGTAACAATTCGAGTTGGGCCAGGTTCTTTAACCGCAAAGGTAGCCATAACATCATCGGCCTCATAGTCATCTACACCGACCATCGGAATTCCAAATTCATCAAGAAGATCTAGCAAGATCGGAATCTGTGGTGTCAATAAATCTGGTTCTTCTTCGCCTTCGCCATCTTCCTCAAGGCGGTTAGCTTTGTATTCAGGGAAAATATCTACTCGCCATGACGGGCGCCAATCTCCTTCGATGCAGGCGACGATGCGATTTGGTGAGTACATGCCAATTAGGCGTGCTGTCATGTCAAGGTAACCGCGTATCGCATTTACTGGGGTGCCATCGGGTGCCAACAAGGTATCGGGCATTCCGTAGTAAGCGCGATACCAAAGTGAAGCGCTATCAAGGAGCATCAAAGTCATAGGTCATCCACCATATATGAAACTACGCCGCGATCTAAACGCTTGATCGCTTCACGACAAACTGGACGTAACTTCTCGCTGGCACCAGCGATCTGCATTAATAAATCCATCAACTGCTTGGCCGAGCGAACGAAATCTCCGACCGACATATCCGAGCCCTTGAGAACGTTTGTAAGAGAGTTACCCTGCGCCCAACGATAAGAAATATAGGCAAAACCGAAGTCGGGTTCTTTCTGGGTGTTAACATCAAACTCGTTCTCGATATCTTCAAGTTTGGCCCATAGTTTGGTGATCTCAACTAGTGCGTTAGAGACGTTTTGGTGAGGCATCTTTGGCGCATACTCATCGCGCGATCTTGATTGAAAGATCATGCACGAGACAACAGATAAAAGTTCCGGAGCAGATAACTCATCGAGAATTCCATTACGAATAGTTTCGGTTAACAGAAGATCTGATTCGGCGTAAATCTTGGCGAGAATCTTGCCTTGAGGAAGTGGCTTCTCCCCCTCGATATATCCAAGATGGGTCAATACATCACAGATGCGATCAAAGGTCTTAGCGATGACATGGGTACGGTTTTCAACTCTTCCACGCAAGCCTTCGGATTCGCGGTGCAGGCGCTCTGCACGCTCAGCAAAGCGAGCATGTGTTTCACGATCGTTACATGAATGGCAGGGATGTGAACGCGTACTGCGGCGCAGACCATCTATCTCATTCTCCATATGTTGGCGCTGGCGATTGTCAAAAGTCTTTCGGCCATCGCGTTTAGATAACAGCTTCTCTAACTCTTTTATATCACTTCGTAATCTGGCATAGCTTGCAAAGTCACCTAAGTGGCACTCGGCACTAGCCATTAACTCAAGTCGCGCACTCTCATTCTTCTTAATTTGCTTGACCAAACCAACTACAGCGCGGTCTGCTTGGAACTGTGCAAACGAAGATTCCAAACTTCCGTGGGCTCGCTCTCGACCAAAACGTGCGATTAGATTTATCGCCATGTTGTAGGTCGGAGTAAATGAAGAACGCAGTGGATATGTTCTAGTTGATGCCAAACTGGCCGCCATCGCCGAATCCACAGTTGGAGACCACTGCACAACGGCATTTCCTTCAATATCGATGCCGCGTCTGCCGGCACGACCAGTTAATTGCGTGTACTCCCCTGGTGTAATCGGAACGTGCGCTTCACCATTCCACTTACTCAACTTTTCGAGTACTACGGTTCGCGCCGGCATATTGATACCTAGCGCAAGGGTTTCGGTGGCAAATACTGCTTTAACTAAGCCGCGTTGAAAGAGATCTTCGATCGCGTTTTTAAAGGATGGAAGTAAACCGGCGTGATGAGCGGCGATGCCACGTTCGAGAGCGGTAATCCATTCACGATACCCAAGGACTTCAAGATCTTCTTCCGGCAAA
Source organism: Candidatus Planktophila lacus (assembly GCF_002288325.1). Lineage (NCBI taxonomy): Bacteria > Bacillati > Actinomycetota > Actinomycetes > Candidatus Nanopelagicales > Candidatus Nanopelagicaceae > Candidatus Planktophila > Candidatus Planktophila lacus. The sequence goes on from NZ_CP016780.1 coordinate 673,667, forward strand.
TTAGCGGTGTAACGTTCGGCAGTTTTGAGAATTTCGGCGCGTTCTTCAGTATTAGTTAGCTTAATCCCAGCGGCTAAACACTGTTTTACCGCCGCATCACATCCCATCCGAGAGAAGATAAATGTGATCGCGGGTAACAAGTTTTCGCGTTGAAGTTTCTCAATAATCTCTGGCCGGGATAAACGTGATTCGGATGCCCCCCATTGCTCACGGCGGTGGCGCGGAATCTTTACCTTACGCATAGCTTCGCGCTCAGCGGCAAGGATTTCTGGGTTCACTTTGCCAGGGCTTGAGAACAAGTCGATTAGAGATGAGTTGATCAAAATATGTTGATACAACGGGATCGGTCGATGCTCGCTCAAGATCACATGGGTTTCACCACGTACTTCACCGAGCCATTCTCCGAACTCTTCAGCGTTAGAAACCGTTGCAGATAGCGAGATGACCTGTACTGACTCCATCAAGTGAATCAAGACTTCTTCCCAAACCGCACCACGGAACTTATCCGCCAGGTAATGAACCTCATCCATAACAACCGAACCTAAATTGGTGAGCGTTGAAGAGCCGGCATAGAGCATGTTGCGCAGAACTTCTGTGGTCATAACCAAGATATCTGCTTCAGAATTGATATTGGTATCACCGGTTAGCAAGCCAACACGATCTTCACCGAATCGATCTACGAACTCCTGAAACTTCTGATTCGATAACGCTTTGATCGGTGTTGTGTAGAAACACTTCTTGCCATTTCGTAGCGCTAAAAACGCGGCGAATTCTCCGACTACCGTCTTGCCGGCACCAGTTGGAGCAGCAACTAAAACTCCATGTCCACTTTCTACCGCGTGACAAGCCTGGATCTGGAAGTCATCAAATGGGAACTTGGATTCGGCTAGAAATTCTTCGGTTACAGCATGCTTGCTTCGACTCTTTGCAGCGGCGAATTTTTCAGCAGGCGTACTCACGGGGTCCACGATAGTCCAGCACCTGCCATACATTCAGCACGAACTGGCAAACCTCCAATTCGCTCACCATCGGCATATGCAACCGCAGTAGATGAGATAGAGACACGAGCGCTGCGATAAATGCGCACTTGAGGATGCCCGATATGCGCACCCTTAAATACCTTGGGAAAGACCTTGATAAATTCTGGCTTGCTCACTGGATGCAAGATCATGACATCAAATAACCCATCGGTCATTGATGCATCGGGACAGACCTGCATTCCTCCCCCGTAGCACTTACCGTTGGCAACGGCGATCAGCATCGCCTCGACTTGAAGTGATTGGGTATCTAATTCGATTGTGTATGAAATCGGTGCAAATCTTGTCAACTCCATCGCAATAGCCAAGTTGTACTTCATTGGCCCTTTCGGCCATCTCATTGTGTTGGCTCGCTCGTTTACCACCGAATCAAAACCGGTTGAAAGTATTGCTCCAAACCATTCCGAATCAACCATTCCTAAATCAATAGGAGTCGGTTGATTGGTTGTAACAAAATCTAACTGCTGAGTTATCGAGTCTAGGTTCCAACCCATGGCTCGAACTAAATCATTTCCTGTACCTGCCGGAATCACTGAAAACGGAATCTTTCTTGGGGCAACCAATTGGATTACGAGATGCGCTAGACCGTCACCACCAACTGCAATTACACCATGGCAGTTTTGACCTTCTGGAAGATCAAGAAAATTCGCTAAATTCTCCTTTAACTTAAGCGCTGACGTTGCCGTGATGATCGTGTATTCAAGACCATGTTTTGCGAAGTAACCAGCAACTTCTCTACCGAGTGCGGCGCCCTTTCCTCCCCCAGAAACAGGGTTGATGACGATCGCCCACACGATTTAAACCTGAGGAATTTCTTTTTTTGCTCGTCGCTTGTCATTCCACAGCGCGAATACACCTGAAAGCAAGTACAGAATAATGAGTGGAATTGCCAGAAGAATCATCGACAGCGGATCAGCACTTGGTGAGAACCCTGCAACAAAGAGCACAATGCAGAAGACCCAAATTCTCCACGGCCTTAAAATCGCTACGCCGCTCAAGAAGCCAATCAAGTTAAAGGTAACTAGAAAAACAGGAAGCTCAAAAGCTAAGCCAAAGACCAGAATCGTTCGCATGACAAAATCTAGGTAATCATCAAATTTAACAAGGTTATTTAGTGCATCTGGGGTGAATCCAAAGAGCACCTTGATCGCCAGCGGGAGAATTGCGTAACCGAGGAAAGTTCCGGCCGCGAAGAATGGAGTGGCAGCGATGAAGAAGAAGACTGAGTTTCGCTTTTCTTTACGGTGAAGTGCTGGCGCAATAAATGCCCATAGTTGATATAACCAATATGGCGCCGCAATGATTAGACCCGTTAGTAAGGCGACTTTTATCTGAAGATTTAGCGGACCAAGTACGCCACTGATGTAGAGCGAACCGCAGGTATCAGAGCCAGTTCTCTGAGCTAGCTCCAGATCACAGACTGGCTGCGCTAACTTTGCAATGATTTCGTTGTAGAAGAACCAACCAATTAAGGCGGCTAACAAGATTGCTGAAACCGAGCGAACTATCCGCTTTCGAAACTCGCGTAAATGTTCCAATAAGGGCATGCGAGCCGATTTTGCACCAGCCATCATGAGCGTTGGACGCGGGCCTAATTACTTACTGAATTACTTAGTTGATGAATCGTCGTCGTTCTTCTTTTCATCCCCATCGTTCTTCATCTCGCTCTTGAAGATGCGAAGTGATTGACCTAGAGAGCGCGCTGAATCAGGCAGGCGCTTGGCACCAAAGAGAACGATAAAGACTAGAAGGACAAGAAGGAGATGACTTGGTTGCGCTAAATTCATAGGTACAAGATATCCTATTAGCGGCAGTATGCGCAGGTACGCCTAGGACGAGAAGCGATCGTTCTTATAAAGCTCCAAGGTAGCCTGCGCCTTTGCGCCTACTGATTTGGCCAGTTCTGCTGGATCTGTGATCTCGGTATTGGCCAACGTGCTCATAAAGTTTCGCACCAACCAATCTTGGCTAAATGAGGTCACTTCAACCGTGATCCCCTTACCTAGACTCAAGGCCGACGAAGTCGCCATATCGGTCTCTAAACGAAACCTCTCAAAGGTGGTTCGTAAACGAGAGTTAATTCTGCATTTAGCGCGAAAAATTTCTTCGCTGCTGTTCTGAGATTGAGAAACAAAGTCGCTGGCATCTAGAAGTTTTGCCTGTTTCACATTATCTAAACGGAAGGTGCGAAATCCTGACGCTGTACTGCAGTAGGCCAGCAACACTTCTATTCCTTTATCTTCACCCAATTCGAGTGGGGTAACAACTCTGGTTGAAATCTGATCCCTAATCAGCGAGTGATATTCAATCTCTAGATTTTTGCGTTCCTTAAGCGCTCGTAAAATAACTGCGCGATGTGCACTATCGACAGTTGGAGTTACCTGTGCGATATCGCCAATCAGCGACTTGATCTTCATTTGAAGTGAGGTAATCGCAAGCACAAGATCCTCACGATCTTTTGAGAGCGACTCTTTGAGAAAATCTAAACCAATTGCAATTACAACAAGCTCTTCCTTAGTCAACAGACGTACCTTTTGAAGAATCTCGGCGTTACGAATTGAAACGTAACCAGATTCAAATGAGAGATCGATTAACTCAAGTGGCGTATATCCCGGAAGACCACACATCCAGAGCGTATTGAGATCATCCAGCAACTCTTCAGAAGTAATTGCAAACTCTTTGGCAAGATCCTTAATCGAGATCCCTTGATGGGTAGTGATAAAAGGAACTAGATCGAGCAGCCGAGCGGTCTTGGCTATAGGTGAGGTGGCTTGTTTAACCATAGCGTTTCACCCCAAGTTCCAGCCTCTTCACAACTTCTTCTCGAACGCTCTTTGGTTCTAAGACGATTGCATCATCTCCATACCAAAGGACTTCTTCAATAAATCTCTCTTGATCGCGAAAATTCACTTCAACTTGATCCCAACCAGCGATAGCGCTTTGTGTGGAAGAAGTTTTGGAGCGAGAACGAAGCGCAATCGCTCTTCCAACTCTTAGATAGATCACTGCAGTACGAACTTCATCGCCGCTCTTGCTCAGGCTAGATAGATCAAACTCTTTATCTACCTCGAAAGATCCGGGCTTGCCTTCAGACGCGATATCTCCGGAAATGCGATCTAAACGGAAACTTCTAATACCTAACTTCTCGAGATCGAGTCCGTATAGATACCAATGACCGTAGCGAGATGTAACTGCATACGGTGCGATCTTACGATCCTGTTCCGCTAACTCTTCGCTTAAGTATTTAAAAGAGATTTTCTGTCTAGATGTGATCGCACTGATTGCAACTTGCAAGTTCTTATCGCGAACATTCGCATGCGGTGCAAGATCCGGAATCGACTCAATATCTGATTCGATACCAATCGCATGTAACTTTCTGAGGGCGGTTAGCGCTGAGCCGTCTAGCGCTGCCCCGCGCCATGCTTCAGCTGCGAGAGAAAGCAGTGAGATCTCCTGGCTACTAACTTCACCTAATTGAAATTGATAGCTATCCGGCTTGATTCGATAGCCCGCCTCATCTTCAAAGAGTGGGTCGAAAGAACCTACTTCGATCTCAATTCCGAGGTTACGTAGATCATCTTTGTCGCGCTCGAACATCCGCTCTTTACTTTCCGCGGTTCCTTCATATCCATCTACAGTTCGAAAGATTTCAGATTTCGTTATATATCTCTTCGTGGCCAATAGTGCGATAGTTAAGTTAACTAAACGCTCAGTCTTCCGCGACACCGTAAGAGCCCTTCGCGGGACGACGACGTCGTGCAAGAACTTCAACACCGGGCGCCATGCGGCGAGAGAAGATCAAGAAACCAGTGTGGCCGATCATTCTCTGTTGCGGACGAACTGCCAAACCTTCATGGTGCCAACCACGAACCATGCTTTCGAAACTTTCCGGCTCGGTGAAATGTCCATCATCCTTAAGCGCTTCAGCGGTTGCAGATAGCTGAGTTGTTGTTGCAACGTAGGCCATAAAGACTCCCCCAGGTCGCAAAACTTTCGCGGCCATTTCAACACATTCCCAAGGGGCGAGCATGTCTAGGATCACGCGATCAAACTCGTGGTCAAATTCTTGCTCCTGCACTGAACCGATCGCAAGAGACCAGTTTGCGGGACGTCCTCCAAAGTAATTTTCAATGTTAGTTGTTGCATTAGCTGCAAATTCATCGCGACGTTCCACTGAGTGCACAGAGCCTGTTGGACCAACCGCGCGTAAGAGCGAGAGCGTTAAAGCGCCGCTTCCCACTCCGGCTTCAAGTACTCGAGCGCCCGGAAAAATATCTGCGAAGCCAACAATTAGCGCAGCATCTTTTGGATAAACAATTGTCGCTCCACGAGGCATAGATAGAACGTAATCTGTTAGCAATGGAATAAATGCAGTGAACTTTAACCCCGCACTAGTGCTAACAACTGAACCTTCGGGAAGACCAATCAAATCGTCATGAACGATCCACCCTTTATGGGTGTGCCACTCTTTACCAGGAGTGATCGTGATGCTGTAAATCTTTCCCTTTTGATCGGTGAGCTGAACTCGATCGCCAGCGACAAAACGTCCACGATTGGCGCCTAGATCGGCGTTATTCTCATTAAGGCTAGACACGGGAGCATCTTAGGCGCAAAGAGCGTACGAACGGGTATCTTCCTTCATTATGAGCCAATTGAGACTTTCGCCTAGCCGCATCAGCGACTTTAATAATTGTCCACAGCTCTACAAATATCGCACGATCGACCTATTGCCTGAACCACCGAGCATCGACGCCGAACGTGGAACGCTGATTCATACTGTTCTGGAAGATCTCTTTGAAATCCCGGCATCGGATCGAACAATCTCACACGCTGCACAAATGTTGCCGGAGAAGTGGCAGGCGCAGATTGAAGAAAAGCCTGCAATAAAAGAGTTGGTTCTAGATTCTGGAGCTTGGTTTAAGCGAGCCGAAGAGTTACTTGGAAATTACTTCACCTTAGAAAACCCAACGCTCTTTGAGCCAACTTATCGAGAGCTGCATCTCGAGATGGATCTATCCCCCGAACTTTATCTACATGGATACGTCGATCGTTTAGATGTTGCACCAACCGGTGAGGTTCGCATCGTTGACTACAAAACCGGAAAATCGCCGAAACCTGGCTGGGAAGATAAGGCTTTCTTCCAACTTCGAGTTTACGCGCTTCTGTATTGGAAGAACCACGGCGTGATTCCAAAGCTTTTGCAACTGATCTACATGGGCGATACTCGATTGATAAAGAGCACACCCACTGAAAAGGATCTAATTAAGACCGAACAGATACTCTTTGATGTTGCTGCAGATATCTTGCGCGCGATTGAACGAAATGAATTCAGGCCGCGCCCAACAAAGCTATGTGATTGGTGCTTCTTTAAGGCTATCTGCCCAGCTCACGTTGGTTAACTTCTGACCATTTCTCTAGATCTAGAATCGTTATATCTTCAAAAGAAGAAATCACCTTGAGCCGAGGCTGTTCTTCGACTTCTACATAGTGAGGAACGGCAACTACAAAAGCGCCGCTTGCGACCGCTGCGGTTATGCCAGTTGGCGAATCTTCAAAGATAAGTGATTGTTCGATGTCGACACCTAGAAGTTTGGCCGCATGTAGATAAGGATCAGGAAAAGGTTTGGTTCGCTCGATATCGCCAGCGCCTACCGTTATATCAAAATACTTCTCGTTCAGGCCACGCAATACGCCATCCACGATAGGCCGCGGACTTGCAGAAACTAGCCCTTGCTTAGTTCGCGACTCATGAATGGCTTTTGATATTGCTAGCGCGCCCGGCATTAGCGGAACTTTTCTCGAGAGACGATCGGTCATCTCTGCGATGATCATGCTTTCTAATTCGGTTGGTGATTTATGCCCCTCTAGACAATTAGACATGTATTCAGCGACGCGACGTAGTGGTCCGCCAAGACAGTGCAATTGATCTTCCGGCTTCCAGTCGTAACCGTTCTCACGCATCATCTGCGTTTCGGCTTCATGCCACTGTGGCTCGGAATCTAGAAAGAGTCCGTCCATATCAAAGAAGATTGCTTGGAAACTCAATTTGCGTTGAAGTATTTCGCCTCAGGATGATGCACGATAATTGCTGATGTACTTTGTTCGGGATGCAACTGGAATTCTTCAGATAGCTCGACACCAATACGTCCTGGCTCTAACAGCTCACACAGCTCGACTTGTTGTTCAATGTTTGGACAGGCTGGATAGCCAAATGAGTATCTCGATCCGCGATAGCCCTGATCGAGAATCCCTTGTAGATCAGGGGCATCGTCGCCGCGAACATGGAACTCTTCACGAACTCGGGCATGCCAATGCTCGGCTAGCGCCTCTGTTAACTGAACTGATAAACCATGAAGCTCTAGATATTCGCGGTAATTATTCGCGGCAAATAACTCATTCGCCGCTTTACTAATCTCACTTCCCATCGTCACAACATGGAAAGCGACGACATCGGTTTTACCTGAATCTTTAGCGGCGAAGAAATCGCTCAAGCAGAGTCTGCGATCGCGTGACTGACGTGGGAACGAGAAACGTGTGCGCTCTTTACCCTTATCTGGGCCTTCGTGATGCAAGATAACTAGATCATTGCCATCGCTGACGCAAGGGAAGTAACCGTAGACAACTGCAGCATTAAGCCAACCCTTAGATTGAACCTGATTTAGAAGCGCGCGAAGACGAGGACGCCCTTCATTTTCAACCATCGTTTCGTACTCGCCGCGTGCACCTTTTAAGCCCCATTGACCAACGAACAAGGCACGTTCATCAAGCATTTCAACATAATCCGCTAACGGAACGCCCTTAATGATTCGGGAACCAAAGAATGGAGCCGCTGGTATATCGATATCGATCGCAACATCACTTCTCTTGGTATCGATTACTAAAGCTTCATCTTTCTTGGGGCGCAGTGGAACCTTGCGTTCTCTAAGTGCAGGCAACGCTGCTCCTGGAACTCCGCGCTTTACCGCCATAATCGAATCCATCAGACGAAGTCCTTCAAATGCATCACGTGCATAACGAACTTCTCCAGGAAACATTCCAGCCAAGTCTTGTTCGACGAAGGCACGAGTCAACGCTGCTCCCCCAAGTACAACTGGCCATTTTTCCGCAAGCCCGCGATTAGTTAACTCTTCAAGATTCTCTTTCATGATCACCGTTGATTTAACAAGCAACCCGCTCATACCAATAGCATCAACGTTTGATTCTTGTGCAGCATCAATAATCTGATTAATTGTCTGCTTAATTCCAATATTCACAACGGTGTACCCATTGTTGCTCAAGATGATATCTACCAAGTTCTTACCGATATCGTGAACATCGCCCTTAACCGTGGCCAGCAGCATTGTGCCGCGACCTTCGTCATCGGTCTTCTCCATATGCGGCTCAAGATAAGCAACTGCCGTCTTCATAACTTCGGCGCTCTGAAGTACGAAAGGAAGTTGCATCTCGCCTTTACCGAAGAGTTCACCCACGACCTTCATGCCCTCAAGAAGATAGTCATTAATAATTGTCAGTGGCTTGATGCCTTCGGCCATCGCAGTATCAAGATCATCGCTGAGGCCGACTTTTTCACCATCAATGATGCGGCGTTGTAGTCGTTCAGTAAGCGGCAAAGCGGCTAGTTCCGAGGCTCGTACATTTCGTGATGCGGCTAGTTCAACGCCTTCAAAGAGTTGTAAGAATTCGGTTAGCGGATCATAGATACAGGTCTCACCGTCGTACTTGCGGCGGTCATAAACTAAATCGAGAGCAACTTCCTTATGGCGTTCTTCAATGCGCGCAAGAGGTGTGATCTTTGAAGGATGCACGATTGCTGAATCAAGTCCGGCTGCCACGCATTCGTGCAAGAAAACAGAGTTAAGAACAACACGAGCCGCTGGGTTTAAACCGAATGAGACGTTGGAAACGCCTAGAGTTGTTTGAACATCTGGATATTCGGCTTTAAGTGAGCGAATAGCCTCGATTGTCTCAATTCCGTCACGACGGGTTTCTTCTTGGCCGGTTGCGATAGGAAAAGTAAGGGCGTCGATCAAGATATCGCCGGTCTTCATCTGCCAGTTATTTGTGAGATCTTCAATAAGTCGACGCGCAACTCGTAACTTCCATTCGGCGGTACGAGCTTGACCTTCTTCATCGATAGTGAGTGCAACTACTGCAGCACCATGTTCTCTGACCAAAGGCATGATTCGCGCAAAGCGAGATGTGGGACCGTCACCATCTTCGTAATTAACGGAGTTAATTACGCAACGACCGCCAAGTGCTTCAAGTCCGGCTTTGAGAACATTAGGTTCGGTCGAATCAAGCACAATTGGCAGAGTTGATGCAGTTGCAAAGCGAGATGCAATCTCGTACATATCTTTTGCGCCATCACGACCGACATAGTCGACTGAAAGATCGAGCATATGAGCACCGTCGCGGATCTGATCGCGTGCGATTTCCACGCACTTCTCCCAATCTTCAGCTACCAGTGCATCACGAAATGCTCGCGAACCATTGGCGTTGGTCTTCTCTCCAATAGCCATATAAGTATTGTCTTGGCGGAATGGAACATATTGATAGAGCGATGATGCACCCGGATCGAGCGCTGCACCACGGTTTTTAAATGGCTTGCTCGACATCTTCTCCACAACTGCGGCCAGATGCTCAGGGGTTGTTCCGCAGCATCCACCAATCAAACCAATGCCGTAATCCCCGACAAATGTTTCAAGCGCATCCGCTAACTCTTTCGGTCCAAGCGGATACTCCGCGCCCTTTGCTCCAAGAATTGGCAGGCCAGCGTTGGGCATTACCGAGATCGCACAGTTAGCGAACTTTGATAGGTAACGTAGATGCTCAGACATTTCGGCAGGACCTGTCGCGCAGTTAAGCCCGATTAGGTCAATCTCTAGAGGTTCAAGTGCATTTAAAGCCGCGCCGATTTCGGAGCCCAGCAACATGGTTCCAGTTGTTTCAACTGTTACTTGGGCAATTAAAACGACGTCGAAATCGACTTCCTCGATCGCTTGGCGGCAACCATTAACTGCTGCTTTTGCCTGTAATAAATCTTGCGTTGTTTCGACTAAGAGCGCATCTGACTTTGCATCAAGCAGACCCTTTGCCGCTGTGTAGTACGCATCTTTCAATTTTTGATAAGTAGTATGTCCGAGCGAAGGTAGCTTCGTTCCGGGACCGAGTGAGCCAAGAACAAAGCGCGGTTTCTCTTTTGTGCTCGCAGCATCTGCCGCCTCGCGCGCGATCTTGGCTCCAGCGAAAGCAAGTTCGTAAATTCGATCTTCAATTCCGTACTCGGCTAAATTCGCCCAGTTCGCGCCAAAGGTATTGGTCTCAATTGCATCAACGCCGACCGCCAAATACTTATCGTGTACTCCGCGCACAATATCTGGTCGGGAGACGTTAAGAATTTCGTTGCAACCTTCGTGGCCTTGGAAATCCTCGAGCGTTGGATCGGCCTCTTGCAACATAGTGCCCATCGCGCCATCGGCGATTACCGTGCGCGATGCCAGGGCTTGGCGGAGTAATCCCGCGGGTCTCTGGCGATTAGGGCTCGTCACTTGGCAGAGGTTACCGTAAGGTGCTCAATGTGGAGATTCATAAGATACCTGCGCTGCGCTCACCAATCATGGTTATCGCATTCTCTGGTTGGAACGATGCTGCAGAAGCCGCAACTGGCGCTGTATCTCACCTCTTAGGTATCTGGAGTGAAATTGCAGATGTAGATAATCCAAAGGCAACAGATCTGATTCCAGAGCTAATCGCCGATGTTGATTCTGAAGATTATTACGATTTCCAAGTAAATCGCCCAATGATTGAGATCGATGGTTCGCATGTCAGATCTCTCATCTGGCCAGGAACCCAAGTCTTTGGTCTCTCCACACCTCAATTTGCCAACGATTTCGTAATCGTTCGCGGCGTTGAGCCATCGATGAAATGGCGCACATTTACGCATCAATTATTAGATCTCGCCGATGACTTAGAAGTATCAACCATCATTACCTTGGGTTCAATGCTCGCTGATGCTCCACACAGTCGTCCTATAACTGTTACGGGATCTGGTGCGCACCCCGACATAGCAAAGCGATTAGGGATTGAAGTCAGTCGTTATGAAGGTCCAACCGGAATTCTCGGTGTCATACAAGATGCATGTCTGCGACGTGGAATCGATGCGATTTCACTCTGGGCTGCCGTTCCTCACTATGCGAGTAGCTCACCATCTCCGAAGGCAACTCTCGCATTGATAAACGCTTTAGAGGATTTTCTAGAGATCGAATTCCCATTGGGTGAGTTAAATGATCACGCCCAAGAATGGGAGAAGGAAGTTGATGAGTTAACGCAGGAAGATAGTGAGATCGGAGACTACGTTAAAGCGCTGGAAGAGAGTAAAGATAGTGCCGCCTTCTCCGATGTATCCGGCGATGAGATTGCCCGTGAACTTGAGAAATTCTTAAGAAGACAAGAAGGAAGTTAGAAAGCGATACCGAGCAAGGTATCGATTGCGCGTGATAGTTCGCCTGGGCTTCCCCCAACTTGTCCCGCGTAAGTGGCTTCAAGCCATCCGCGCAAAGCTTTGATTGCTTTAGGCGTATCTAGATCATCTGCAAGGGCCGCAATAATTTCGGTGATAGTTGAATCAGTTGGTGCAACTTCCATGCGCGAGAGTGCGATGCGCATCTCGTTAAGGAGTTGTTCTGCTTCAACTAGATCACTATTGGTCCACATATGATCGTTGCGGTAGTGATGGCTTAACAAAGCCAAGCGAATCGCCATCGCATCGCGACCTTCTTTGAGCAAATTAGAGACCAGAACGAGGTTTCCCTTTGATTTACTCATCTTGTCGCCATCAAGTCCGATCATTCCTGCGTGAACATAATGCGTTGCAAACTCACGTCCGTTAATCATCTTTGATTGTGCCGCGGACATTTCGTGATGCGGAAAAATTAAATCACTTCCGCCACCTTGGATATCTATCGAGGTGGAATCGCCATCTGCGATATCTAAATAATTGAGCGCAATGGCGCAGCATTCAATATGCCAACCGGGACGACCGGCACCGAACTCAGAGTTCCAACCTGGTTCATTGGGACGTTGTGCGAGCCATAGAAGAGCATCAAGTGGATCTTTCTTGCCATGCTTTAACGGATCTCCCCCACGTTGTGCGAATATATCAAGCATTTCAATTTGAGATAAATTAGAACGGCGTCCAAAGTCTGAATCACTTCTAACTTCAAAGTAGAGATCTTGTTCGACGTTATAGACCGTGCCTTTTTCTTGAAGCGCTTTAATCGCATCTATAACTTGCGGAATCGCCTCAACTGCCCCAATGTAATGAGCAGGTGGGATCACATGTAAAGCGACCATATCTGACTTAAAAAGTTCGATCTGTGAATGAGCAAGATCTTCCCAGTCAATGCCATCGCGCGCTGCTCGTTCCAGAAGTGGATCATCGATATCGGTAATGTTCTCAACGAAATTTACTTGAGCTCCAGTTGCCCGTAAGTATCTATTTACTAGGTCGAAAGCCAGATAAGTATTGGCATGGCCCAGGTGAGTTGCATCGTAAGGAGTAATTCCACAAACATAGATTCGGTAGATGCTCTTTCGAGCAAGAGGTTTTACCGAATTAGTTGCCGTGTCATGAAGTGAGAGATCTGCCAAGGAAAAGCGCGCATCAAGCGGCGGAATATAGAGATCTGACCAGGCCTTCATGCGCTCATCCTAGAACGGTGGCCACGGAACCGCTGGCCAATCTGGGTTGGGTTCCGGAAAACACTTCTGTGAAAGGGCTCTTTCGATTCGATCTACAGTCGCGTTTAACTCTTCCTCTTCAATGAGTCCAAGTACAACATCTCGTTTCTCAGTTGCAATCAACATCTTTGCTAACTGCAATATCTCCAGTTCATCGCTTGAGAATGGCTGCTTCGCCCACTGCCAAAGAACTGTTCGCAACTTATCTTCCTCATGAAAGGTAACTCCATGATCGCAGCCATAGACCGCGCCTTCTGGCGTAGGAATCAAATGTCCGATTTTTCGATCTGTGTTGTTTGTTATCAAATCTAGAAGCGCGATCTTGCGAAGTTCGGCATTATCTTCTTTAAAGAACTCCATCAGATCAACGCTCTCATCAATATCTATCCAGAGTTGAACCATTCCAGTTCCGTAAGGACCATCACGTAGAACTGTCGGTGGCACAAGATGTAAACCTAACCAATGGCTTACTAAAAAAGTCAGGTATTCACGATTAGCTAAGGTGCCATCGGGGAAATCCCAAAGCGGACGTTCGCCTGCAATTGGTTTGTAGATACAAATTAAAGTTCTTTCCTTAACTTCACATGAGGCGTACAAAGTTGCATTAGATGCATCAACTAGCCGTCCAGTAACTGATAGATCTCCGTGGCTCAGATCTCTCAGATACTCTTCAATTTCCTGTGCGCTCAAACCGCTCATCTTCGGTATCCATTAGCGCGCGGACAGAGATGACCACTTGGATCAATAGGACCACCGCAGAATGGGCAAGGTGCGCGACCCGCGCCAACAACAGCGATCGCACGTTTTGCAAAACTTTCCGCATAACCCAATGGAATTAAGACGCGCAAGATATCTTGGCTATCCGATAACTCCATCAACAACTCTTCATCCTCAGGAGATTGGCTATCGGCGATCGCTTGGAGATCAATCTCAATCATCTTGCGATCTGAAAGATAGGCAAGGCCTATAACTCCGACGCGAAACTCTTCATCTATTGGCGTCTCTAAAGGTTGATCATCTCGTTCAACGCGTTCAAATACAGTTAAAGGTTCCGAAGATCTCACTTCTCGTAAAATCTGTTGAGTTCGCTCGGCTAGCGCTGCAACCTGGGCCTTCTCTAGCGAAACCGAAATCAATCGAGAACCGCTCCGTGCTTGAAGAAAGAAGGTGCGCTCCCCCGGAACGCCGACGGTTCCTGCTACAAAACGATCGGCGGGATCGAAGAGAAAGATCTGTCCGCTCATCCTTTGCCTTTACGCCCAGATCCCCCACCAAGCAGCGCAGTAACACCCTTCTTCTTGGAAACTTCTTTCTTTAGGAAGGCCGAGATTGGAGCGGTGGTGCTGTTCAAAGTTAGAACGCGATAATCAACGCCGTTGAAATCAAGAACCGTTAACGATGCAGGATCGATGACAATTTTCTGGAAGTGATCTAAATGTGTACCCAAGACGCTGGCCACGATTGATTTGATGACATCACCATGACTTACGAGAAGCTTTGCACCTTTACCTGGCGTATTTGCTGCGCTATTTAACGCGCGCATGGCCCGAGCTTGAACATCTAATAACCCTTCACCACCCGGAAAATACATCGCGCTCGGAGTATTTTGCACAACCTTCCAGGCCTTGTCCCTTGAAAGAATTGCGAGCTTTCGCCCTGTCCATTTACCGTAGTCCACTTCAACGAGATCGCTTTCGACTTCAACGATCGGCTCGGCTTCACGGTTCTTCGATAATTGCGCCAATAAAGGTTCGATAGTTTGAGCACAACGTTCCATGGGACTAACTCTGATCAGCGAAAAATTAATCTCTTTCAATCGCTTTGCAATATCTTGCGCTTCTTTACGACCGCGGTCTGAGAGATCTACACCTGGCGCTCTTCCGGCAAGAATCGCTTTGGCATTGGCCGATGAATGTGCATGGCGTAACAAAACTATCCGTGTCATGTTAGAAGGTTATCCGCAAAATTCATTTGCGTCTTGCTAGGGTGGCCGCCATGGAACTTCGTCGTGCGGGAAGATCAGGGCTCTCCCTTTCTCGCCTTGCCCTAGGCACAATGACCTGGGGACGCGACACCGATACCCATGAAGCTGCCGATCAAGCACGCGCTTTTATCGAAGCCGGCGGAAACTATTTTGACTCAGCCAGTCACTACGGCGATGGAGATTCAGAACGGGTAATCGGCGGCCTGATCGGGACGCTATTCAAACGAGAAGATGTTGTCATCTCAACCAAAGCGGGATCTTCCTATATTGATGGCGCACTAGTCACAGATAACTCTCGTACCTCATTGATGAGTTCGCTGGATAAATCACTTACTCGTTTGGGAACAAACTATGTTGATATCTGGATGATCCAGAGTTGGGATACGGCAGCGCAATTAGAGGATGCGCTGTCGGCTCTTGATTGGGCATATACCTCTGGTCGCGCCAGATATGTAGGAATTTCAAACTTCAACGGTTGGCAGAGCGCACGAGCTATCTCGTTACAGGAAGCCAATAGCAGCAAGGCTCCTATTGCAGTTATGCAGAATGAATTTTCACTTCTAAATCGAAGAGTGGAAGAAGATTCGTTGCAATGCTCTCGCAATCTGGAAACCGGATTTATCGCATGGTCTCCGCTAGGTCGCGGTGTTCTAACCGGTAAATATCGCAATGGAATTCCTGCCGATTCTCGCGCTGCTACTCCGCACTTCGCGCCCTTTATTGAACCTTACTTAAATGATCGTTCACGTCGCATAGTTGAGGCTGTCTCTGTTGCTGCTCAAGGTCTCGGCTATTCACCACTAGAGGTGGCCTTAGCTTGGGTACGTGATTTTCCCGGCGTAACCAGTTCAGTTGTCGGCGCACGTACCGCCGCGCAGTTGCAAGGCATCTTGGCTAGCGAAGAGATTGAACTTCCTGAAGTTGTACGTAACGCGTTAAACGAAGTTTCAGCAACTCTCTAAAAAGTCGTTAAGTACTCGTACTCCAAAGCGCAGACCATCAATTGGAACTCGTTCATCTACTCCATGAAATAGCGACATAAAGTCGAGATCTGCTGGCAGGCGCAGTGGAGAAAAACCGTAACCAACAATTCCAATTTCAGAGAGCGCTTTATTATCTGTTCCACCGCTCATCAGATAAGGAACTGGAATTCCCTCTGGGTCGTGGGCAAGAATTGCAGCCTTCATCGCATCAACCAGCGGCGCATCAAAATCGACTTCTAAGGCGATGTCGTGTGAAACAGTTTCAATCAAGATATCTGGACCGACGATCGCTCGGACAGTTTCGTTTAACTCGTCCTCATAACCAGGTAAGAAGCGACCATCAATAACCGCACTTGCAGTTCCTGGAATTACATTTGCCTTATAGCCTGCTTCCAACATCGTTGGATTTGCAGTGTTCTGCAACGTTGCTCCAATCATTCGCGCAGTTGAACCAATCTCCTTCAAAAGTGGCCGTAGATCCTTCTCGTCATAGGCTTTTCCAGTCACGCGAGCAACTTCTTTAAACAAATCTTTTACCGTCTTGGTGTAACGCTGTGGCCACTCGTAGCGACCAATTTTGGCGACTGCTTCAGTTAGCGCCGTTAACGCATTTTCATCGTTCATCATCGAGCCATGGCCGGCGCGACCTTGGGCGGTTAACTTCATCCAATGAATACCCTTTTGTGCTGCTTCAATAAAGTAGAGACGCTTGCCATCGGCAACGGTTACGGAGAAACCACCAACTTCTGAAATCGCTTCTGAACAACCAGCGAATACTTCTGGATGGTTTGCCGTCATCCAACGAGAACCAAAGGTCATTCCTGCTTCTTCATCCGCGAAGAAGGCGAGAACAATGTCGCGTTCTGGAACATAACCGCGCTGCGCCCAATCTCGCACGATGGCCAAGATCATTGCATCCACATTCTTCATATCAACTGCGCCACGACCCCAGATACATCCATCTTTAATCTCGCCGGCGAAAGGTTCGACTGACCATTCAGCAGCGTTTGCTGGAACGACATCGATGTGTCCATGAACTACTAAGCCTGGTTTATCTGGATTACTTCCTTTTATACGAGCAATCACATTGCAACGTTTTGGCGCAGATTCATAAATTCTTGCTTCAATTCCAACTTCAGCGAGTGAGGCCACAATGTAGTTAGCAACCGCTTCTTCGTCTCCGCGCCCTTCGCCAAAGTTCACACTGGGAATTCGGATTAAATCTTGGCAGATACGAATTGCTTCATCTTCAAAATTTCTTATCTCGCTCATGCCGTCATTCTCCCCCACAATCGCTCGAAAAAGGACCTGCTTTTGCGTGGTTGCTTCAGCGTTGCTATCGTTTGCAGCGCACTGGTCCGGGTGGCGGAATTGGCAGACGCGCTAGCTTGAGGTGTTAGTGCCCGCAAGGGCTTGAGGGTTCAACTCCCTTCCCGGACACGTTTAATGTGGTGGAATTGGATCGTTATGAAGTTAGCAGACGCCCTCTCCCTGATCAGAGATATTCCAGATTACCCAAAACCTGGCATCCTCTTTAAAGATATAACACCGCTACTGGCCGATCCAACTGCTTACTCAACTGTAATCAAAGCCTTCGCGTCTCAGATCGACGACGTAGATGTAATTGCTGGCATTGAAGCTCGTGGATTTATCTTTGCTGCAGCGATTGCCTTAGAGAAGAACGCTGGTTTCGTGCCCTTTAGAAAAAGTGGAAAACTCCCTTTCGAAACTATCGGCGCGAAATACGGTCTGGAATATGGCGAAGATGAGATAGAAGTTCATATCGATGCATTTGCCAATGGAAAAACGGTAGTGATTATTGACGACGTCCTCGCAACAGGCGGAACGATCGCTGCCGCGCTCGAACTCGCTGAACGCACTGGGGCGGTCGTCAAATCCGTTCAGGTTCTCTTTGAAATTTCTGGACTCGGTGGCCGGGAGTTAATCGCCAAGCGTTTTCCCAAGATCGAGATTAAATCGTTGGTAACTTCTTGAGTTCTAAAGTTCGCATCCACCAGATCCAAGCGCTGCGTGCCGTCGCTGCGACGTTGGTTGTTCTCTTCCATGCCAAGTTAGCACCCGGTGGGTTCATTGGCGTAGATATCTTCTATGTGATCTCTGGATATCTAATAACTGGCATCATCGTTAAAGAGATAACGCTGAGTGGCGCCTTTAACTACCGAAACTTCTTTTTGCGGCGAGCCAAGCGGTTACTGCCTGCCTCAATAAGCGTTCTGATACTTACCGCATTCGGGGCCTGGCTTTTTCTTCCACCAACTATTCGATCATCTCTGGGTCAGGATATCTTCGCCGCTTCCATCTATATTTCCAATTACCTTTTTGCTTGGTGGCAGAACGATTATCAGAATCTAAACGCGACGCCATCGCCAGTAATTCACTACTGGTCGCTCGCCGTAGAGGAGCAGTTCTATCTTCTCTGGCCACTGATAATTTTCACACTCTGGAAGATTGGTCGCCAACGCTTAGTCTTTCGCGGCGTTCTCGGTATCACCATCCTCTCTTTTCTATTCTCGCTCTTCCTAACTAACGCAGCACCGATCTGGGCTTTCTACAGTCTTCCAACTCGCGCTTGGGAACTCGGCGTTGGTGCTCTACTACTCTTCATACCGAAAGAGCTTCTTGAAAAGAAATCTGTTTCTCGAACGCTGATTGTTTGGTTATCTGCACTAACACTTCCGTACGGCGTAATTCGATTCAGTGACAACACGCCGTTCCCAGGTACTGCAGCTCTGTATCCGGTTTTGGCTACTGCGCTACTGATTGCATTCATACATTCGTGGCCGCCAATACTCAATGATTTTTCACGCCTGCGCTTTGTTCAATGGTTAGGTGAAATCTCCTATCCTTTCTATCTCTGGCACTGGCCTCTACTAGTAATTCCAAGTACCCGCTTCGGTCGCCCCTTAACTTTGCTTGAAAGATTTCTCTTAATTGCCCTAACCGCTCTGGCCGCTGATTTAACTCATAGATTTATTGAAAAACCGTTCTCCCGAAGGAAGTTATCAAATCGCCAGACTACGAAGTTCGCATTAGCGGCAACTCTCTCCGGCGTTATGGTGGCAAGTGCAATATTGCTCACCACAAAAGATGACATCTCTCTACCGAATGGTCGCTCTGTATCAATAGCGGCAGTGATGCAGAAGCCTAAGATCTATGACGATGGATGTCATGCAAATTATGGCAACAAAAACTCTCCAGAATGTCTCTACGGAGACGTTAATTCGAAGCGGAAGATAGTTCTCTACGGGGATTCACATGCAGCGCAATGGTTTCCGGCCCTGGAAAAAATCGCAATCGATGAGGGATTTGCGCTAATCAGTCTTACCAAATCCGCCTGTCCTGCCGTTGAAGTCGATCGTGTTAATTCAGGTGCCTTTAAAAACTCCGACTGTAACGCTTGGCGAGATAACTCGATACAGCGAATCAAGCAGTTAAAGCCTGAAGCGGTGATCATGAGTGGATTCCAGCACTTCGCCTACCCAACGCGTTACTCATCGCGTGATGCTTGGTGGTTGGAAGGACAGCGTTCTCTCTATGCCAAGGTTTTAAATAGCTCTCCAAATTTAATTTACATCTCCGATACGCCAAAGCCGCAGCGCGATATCCCTAGTTGCTTAGCAACGGCAAAGGCCGACGAATGCGACGCTAATGAGAAATCAGATCCTCGCGTCGCAGGTGGATTTATCGCGCTAGACCCAACTCCGTGGCTATGTACAGATTCCTGCCCGGCTATTGTCAATGGGATAGTCGCATATCGTGACGCCTCGCACATCAGCGTTGATATGAGCGCCGCACTTTCCAACAATTTACGCGATTTCTTAAGGAGCAATGGCGTTATATGAAGTTACTATCGCCAATTTCCTTAATTAGATGCAAAGATGCACCCCGTGGCTGAACTTATTTATTACTGCGGAACGATGGATAGTGGTAAATCCACGCTTGCACTGCAGACCGCCCACAATCATAAGAGCCGCGGACGTTCGGGTTTAATTTTCACAAGTAAAGATCGCGCCGGTTCTGGAGTTATCTCATCTCGTCTTGGATTACAGAGCGCAGCAATCGAAGTTGATCCAGGATTAGATCTCCACAAGTTAGTTGTGGAACGCCTGTCTGTTGGAGATCGCATTGATTACATAATCTGCGATGAGGCCCAGTTCTATCAGGCAGAACAAATTGAACAACTCGCCAAGATAGTTGATGGTTTGGGGATTGATGTCTTCGCCTTCGGAATCTTGGCAGATTTTCGCACCAAACTTTTCCCAGGTTCCGCACGATTGGTAGAACTTGCTGATCGAGTAAATACGCTTCAAGTTGAGGCTCTTTGCTGGTGTGGTTCAAGAGCAACTCACAATGCCAGAACTCTCGGCGGAGTAATGGTTACCGAAGGTGAACAAGTCGTTGTCGGAGATGTTGCACCAGGTGCGGAAGTCGCCTACGAAGTCTTGTGTCGACGCCACCACATGCGTCGCGTTACTGCGCGTGCATCTCGAGCAGGACATACTTCTCCATTACCTTTACCATTTACAGAGAACGAATAAAGAGCGCTAACTAGTCAATCAATCAGGGAGAGAAAAATGAAAGTACGTGGATACGCTGCAATGACCGCTAAGGCCCCGCTTGCTCCTTGGGAGTTTGAGCGTCGCGATCTTGGCGCACACGATGTCGCCTTAGATATTAAGTACTCAGGCATCTGTCATTCAGATATTCATCAAGCTCGCGAAGAATGGGGTCCTGCCATATTTCCTATGGTTCCCGGCCATGAGATCGCGGGTGTCGTGACAAGTATTGGCTCTGCAGTATCAAAATTTAAAGTTGGAGATCTAATCGGCGTTGGCGTATTCGTTGACTCATGTCGCGTATGCGAGCCTTGCAAAAACGGAACGCAGCAATACTGCATCGAAGGAATGACTGGTACTTATAACCAATTAGAACGTGATGGAAAGACTCCTGCAATGGGAGGCTATGCAAATGTAATGGTCATTAATGAAGATTACGCCGTCACTATTCCTGCAAATCTTTCTCTAGATGGTGTGGCTCCCCTGCTCTGTGCTGGAATTACTTTGTATTCGCCAATTAAGCATTGGAAAGCCGGCCCTGGCAAGAAAGTTGCGGTGATGGGTCTGGGCGGTCTCGGCCATATGGGAGTCAAGTTTGCAGCTGCGATGGGAGCTGAAGTAACTGTCTTTTCGCATTCTCCTTCGAAGGAAGCAGATGCAAAGGCGATGGGCGCACATCACTTTGTTTCAACAAAGTCTGAAGGTTTCCACACTAAGTACAGCAAACACTTTGACCTAATCTTGAATACAGTCAGCGCTGAACTAGATATCAATATCTATCTCTCAATGCTCGGTGTCGACGGAACCCTCGTGGTTATTGGACTTCCTGGAAAGCCGTACTCGGTTGAAGCCGGTTCATTACTACCTGCACGTCGTTCGCTCTCTGGATCAATGATCGGTGGTATCCCTGAGATGCAAGAGATGCTTGATTTCTGTGGAAAACATAACATTGTCAGCGACGTTGAAGTTATTCAGGCTGATTACATCAACGAAGCTTACGAACGCACCGTTGCCAGCGATGTTAAGTATCGCTTCGTAATTGACGCAACTTCCTTCTAGCTAAACTTCTAAAGGAAGTTATTGAGCACAAGAACAAAGATAGGTGCGATAAAAAGCGCTGGTAACAAATTACCAACGGCGATATCTTTAATCTTGAGTAGTCGCAGACCGATGCATACCAACATCACTCCGCCTGTGACTGTCATCGCATCAACCTGATATCCCTCAAGGATGCTTCCCAGTCCTAGCCCAATAACTGTCCAAACTCCCTGGTAGATACCGACCGGAATCGCCGAGACCGCTACTCCCCAACCAAGGCTTGCCGCGAAAGCAATAGCGGCGAAAAAGTCGAGACTCGATTTGAGAAGAAGTTGATCAATACCGGTAGACATTCCATCGCTAATGGAACCGAGTATCGCAAGCGGTCCTATCGCAAATAGCAGCGCTGCTGAAACGAATCCTTCAATAAAGGTGCTCTCTTTGTGGGCACCGAATTTAACCCGCAGCGTTTCGCCCAATCCTTCGAGTCGAGACTCGAGAGAGAGCGCTGAACCTATTCCGCCGCCGATTAATAACGATCCTAAAATTGCCAAGAGCGTCCAACCCTTTGGAATCGAGTTAATGTAGCGATCACTCCACATTGGAGCTAACGCACTAACCGCGCCAAGAATTGTGATGAGCCCAAGTACTTCTGTAATCAACAGCCTTGTGCGAGCAAGCATGCGAGTGCCTACAAGAACACCGATTGCTGCTCCCCCGATAATTGTGGTGATATTAATTAAGGTACCGAGGCCGACGAACATTCGATAAGGATACGGCCTATAAACACGTTTACTTGCGTTAAACTCTCGAAATGAGTTTTATGAGTAAGTTTTCGGCATTCCTAAAACCCCACAAGACAGTGCCAATCACACCTTGGCGTGCGAATTCTCGTTGGGATCTCTCATTTTCTCGCGTTGCTATTCTTTTCTTTGGGCTTGCAATTTTTGGTTTAGGTGATGCGCTAGTAGTTCAATCAAATCTCGGCAACGCACCTTGGACCGTATTTGCACAAGGCCTTAGCTTGAAATCTGGTCTTTCACTTGGCTGGGCTACCTTCGTTACTGGATGCTTTGTTCTACTTATCTGGATTCCACTTCGCGAACGACCAGGTTTTGGAACGCTAGCTAATATCGTGATTATTTCTGCTGCTATCGAATTCGGCGTTTCAGTATTTCCATTGCAGGAAACGTTAGTCGGTGGGCTTGCCTCCGCTCTAATCGGTATTGCCCTAGTTGGTCTAGGTTCTGCTCTCTATATAACTTGCGGGCTTGGACCCGGACCGCGCGATGGCGCGATGACAGGTATTCATCAACGTACCGGCGTTCGCGTTGGAAGAGTTCGCATGGGAATTGAAGTAACCGTACTCATTGTGGGTGCTCTCCTTGGCGGCAAACTAGGGCTGGGCACCGCCCTATTTGCCCTCTTAATCGGCCAATCTGTCGCTATTTCTTTCGGCATAGTCGCGCGTCTAACCTCAAAGTAACCGCACACTTAGGTTTAAATCCTCTTATCCCTCGGTCTGTGAGCCGTCATTTCACACGGGGTCGCAAACACCCCCGTTAACAAAATTAGAAAGGTTCGTCATGCTCGATAGCTATTTCAAAATATCGGAACGTGGCTCAACTGTAGCTCGGGAAGTACGTGGCGGCATCGTCACCTTCTTCACAATGGCATACATAGTCGCTCTCAATCCACTAATCATCGGTCTTGCAAAAGATGCTGATGGAAAATATATCGGCGGTGGAGATGCTCCTAATCTCGCTCTAGTTGCCGCGATGACTGCGCTAATGGCCGGTGTATTAACAATCCTGATGGGCGTAGTTGGAAACTATCCACTTGCACTCGCAACAGGTCTTGGCCTTAATACCTTCGTTGCAGTTGGTATCGCATCGAAAATGACATGGGCAGATGCTATGGGCCTTGTTGTCATCGAAGGAATTATCATCACCATCTTGGTTCTTACCGGCTTTAGAACCGCGGTCTTTAGAGCAGTTCCTGCGCAATTGAAGATCGCAATCTCAGTAGGTATTGGTTTATTCATTGCGCTCATAGGCCTTGTTGATGCTGGATTCGTTCGACGCACAGGCGCAGGTCCGGTTCCAGTAACTCTAGGTGATGGTGGAACTCTCGTTGGCTGGCCAGTAATCATCTTCGCACTTGGACTCTTCCTAACTATCGCTCTAATGGTCAAGAAGGTAAAGGGTGCGATCCTTATCGGAATAATCGTGGCAACAATCGCAGCGGTTATCGTCGAGACAACTCTAAAAATTGGACCGCTATTTAATGGTGCCACCGGTGAAGTAAATCCAAAGGGATGGAACTTAAACGTTCCTGCAGTACCTGAAAAGATAGCCGCAACACCAGATTTCAGCCTCTTTGGAGATTTCAATCTTCTTGGCTCATTCGACCGCCTTCCTTTGGTCACAGTCATTCTCTTGATCTTCACCTTGTTGCTCTCAGACTTCTTCGACACTGTCGGAACAGTTACAGCGATCGGACATGAGTCTGGGCTGATCGATAAAGATGGAAACGTTCCAAATAACGATCGTATTCTTCTTGTCGACTCACTAGCTGCAGTTGCAGGTGGCGCTGGAAGTATCTCTTCCAATACCAGCTACATTGAATCTGCATCTGGCGTTGGAGAAGGTGCGCGAACTGGTCTTGCATCTGTTGTAACAGGGGCCTGCTTCCTGCTTACAACATTCCTGGCTCCACTAGTTGCGATTATTCCTTACGAGGCTGCAACTCCTGCACTCATCATCGTTGGCTTCTTGATGATGACTCAGATCAAAGCTATTGACTGGGAAGATTACGGAATCGCAATTCCAGCGTTTCTCACAATCATCTTGATGCCATTTACCTACAACATCTCAGTTGGTATCGGCGCTGGCTTCGTTACTCACGTAGTAATCCGCTACATCCAAGGCCGTCGCAAGGAAGTACATCCACTACTTCTCTTGGTCTCTGGCCTCTTTATGATCTACTTCTTATCTTCACCAATCAATACCTGGGTTGGATAAGCAAGTAATTAGTAAGTAGAAAGCCCCCGGTTGTTGTTAACCGGGGGCTTTCTACTTTAAATGGACCAGTCGATGGGTTGGCGCCCCTTGCCAACCAATACTTGATTAGCCCTACTAAATGGTTTTGAACCGAAGAAACCGCGGTAGGCCGATAGCGGACTGGGATGAACGCTAATAATGCAATCTGATTTAGGAAAAAGATCTTTGACCTCTTGCGCGTTAGCGCCCCACAGAATTGCAACGACACCTTGCTGGGCGAGAACTGATACAACCTGATCCGTAAAAACTCTCCAACCTAGATCTTTATGTGAATTGCTTTCGCCTTCCGCACATGTGAGGCTTCGATTTAAAAGAATAACTCCCCGTTTGCACCAAGGAGATAGATCTCCAGAAGTTGGATGAGACACACCTAAGTCATCAACCAACTCCCGATAAATATTCTTTAGTGAAGCGGGCAACTTTCCGTCATTTCGCGCCGTTGAGAAAGCAAGGCCCATCGCATCAACCGCGCTTGGGTAAGGATCTTGACCAAGAATTAAAACTCTTGCCTGTGCCGGATCAAAACTTAAGGACTTCATAACATCTTTATGTGCCGGCAGATAGGCGTCTGCCTGAAGTTTACTTTCAATCTCATCTAGGAGATCCAGTGCGCCCTTAAGCAGTTCGCGCCAGCCGGCATGTAACTGATCCTTAAAACTAGTCATCTACTTCTAGCGAAAAAGCGTGAACCATCTGTTGTTACATCAATTGCGATACCGAAGACTGCGCTCATATGTTCCGAGGTGATTACTTCCGCGATCGGACCAGATATAGCAATCACGCCATCTTTGATAATCAGCGCATGCGTTGTTCCGGCTGGAATCTCTTCAATGTGATGAGTAACTATGATGCTAGATGGCGCTAACGGATCTAATGAGAACTCTGAGAAGCGGCGTAACAGATCCTCGCGACCCCCGAGATCAAGACCGGCAGTAGGTTCGTCTAGAAGGAGAAGCTCGGGATCGGCCATAAGTGCACGAGCGATCTGAACTCGCTTCTTCTCGCCATCACTTAAGGTGTAGTAGCGACGATCAGCAAACTCGCGAACTCCAAAGGTCGTTAACAGCGCCACCGCTCGTGACTCATCCCAGAGATCATAAACTTCATTCCATCTGCCAATCACTGCATAGGCGGCAGTTAGAACAACATCGCGAACGAATTCATCATCTGGAATATCTTCAGCAAGAAGTGAAGCACAGATTCCGATTCGGGTTCGGAGTTCTGAGAGATCTACCTTCCCCATTTGTTTATCGAGAATTGAAACCGTTCCTGACGTTGGAAATATTCGCGTAGCCAGAATATTGAGAAGTGTCGATTTACCTGCGCCATTTGGTCCGAGAATGACCCAGCGTTCACCGCTTTGGATTCGGAAATCTATCGGTCCGAGAATACGTTTAGCGCCGCGGGTAACGCTGACACCTTGCATAGCAAGGACAACTTGGCTCGGTGCGGCGTTCATAGATGAAAAAGATAGCGGTAAAGGTGATGAATCACTTGCAATTGCGCCATGCGCTGATGTGATTCACGATAATCTTCTCCATTATGGAGTCAAAAAACGGTGTTTCTGAGCAACAGTTCACCGGCCTTATCTTGGTCTCCGGCGTTGATAGCCCTGGAATAACCGAAGCGCTCTTCGAAGCGCTCTCTCCATTCGCCGTAACAATTCTCGATATTCAGCAAGTCGTCATTCGTGGTCGATTGATTTTGACGGTTTTAATCTCGCTTTCACCCGCGCATGCAAAATCTATTGAGGAAGACCTTGAAGAGTGCGCCACTAAGTTGGGCGTAGATATCGCAACCGCATTTGAAAGTAGCGACCAGAAGACAATTGCGCCTAAGAAATCTCTTCTTCATGTAGTTGTACTTTCTCAATCACTAAAGCCTGCTGCGATAAATGCCATCGCCGCAGTGATTTCTGAAGACGGCGGAAATATTGAACGAATCAACCGCACCGCGAGTTATCCCGTTACCGCTATTGAGTTGACGGTATCTGGCGCCGATTTAGCAACGCTGCGAAGCGCGCTTGCAACAACTGGTAGCGAACTCGGAGTTGATATCGCAGTCTCCCCCGGTGGTCTCATGCGTTTTGCTACCAAGTTGGTAGTAATGGATGTTGATTCAACGCTTATTCAACAAGAAGTAATTGAGCTTCTTGGTGCTAAGGCGGGCGTGCAGAGCGAGATCGCAAAAATCACCGAGTCGGCTATGAGAGGTGAACTCGACTTTGAGGCGAGCCTTCGTGCGCGTGTTGCCTTATTGAAAGGTCTTCCTGCCAGCGTTCTAGAGGATGTTCAATCTGAAATAACTCTGACTCCAGGTGCGCGCACACTGGTTAGAACTCTGAAGAAACTCGGTCACCATATCGCGCTAGTCTCAGGTGGTTTTGAACCCGTAATTGCTCCTTTGGCTACGGAGTTGGGGATTGACCATATGCGTGCAAATAATCTTGAGATTGCAGACGGGAAGTTAACCGGAGAACTTGTTGGGCCAGTTATTGATCGCGCAGGCAAAGCTACCGCTCTGCGTGATTTCGCTGCAGAACATAGCGTTGATTTAGATCAAACAATTGCAATCGGAGACGGAGCAAATGATCTAGATATGATCGCTATTGCAGGTATGGGAATTGCATTTAATGCTAAACCTGCCGTTAAGGCCGCTGCCGACAGTTCCGTGTCAGCCCCATATCTAGACTCTGTTCTCTATCTAATGGGAATCTCTCGCGAAGAGGTTGAAGAGGCTTAATTTAAAGTCGGCAGGCGTGAATATCTGTTACCAAGATTCCACGTGCGCCCAGGGACCAGAGTTCATCCATCAGACGATTTGTATCTTTGCGAAGCACCATCGCTCGTACCGCTACCCAATCCTCTTTCTGCAAAGGTGAGATTGTTGGAGATTCAAGCCCTGGTGTAATAGCACACGCTTTATCAACGCTTACCTTCGGAATGTCATAGTCAAGTAGAACGTACTCGCGAGCTGTTACCACGCCCTGTAAACGGCGCTGTAGAACTTCTAGTCCGGCTGGCACAGCTGCACCGCCGCGAGTGATTAATACTGCTTCACTAACCAAGATCGCATCGCCGAATATTGCAAGACCCGCTTGGCGAAGTGTGTTGCCCGTACTAACAACATCAGCGATTACATCGGCAACGCCTAGACGCACGCTGCTTTCAACTGCGCCATCTAAGCGCACTACCTCGGCCTTGATCGATTTCTGAGCAAGGTAGTTTTGGACTAGCCCCGGGTATGCAGTAGCAATTCTCTTGCCGTTGAGATCTGAGATGGATAGTTTCTGCGCTGCAGGACCTGCGAATCTAAATGTTGATCCACCAAAACCCAACGCCAGAACTTCGGTCGCAGCCGCCCCGGAATCGATGAGTAAATCACGTCCGGTAACGCCGGCTTCAAGTTCGCCAGATCCAACATATAAGGCGATATCTCGCGGACGTAGGTAATAAAACTCGACGTTATTCTCGGTATCAACCAGAACTAGATCACGGGAATCGCTTCTCTGGCGATAGCCCGCCTCTTTGAGAATCTCGATAGACGAATCAGCGAGTGAGCCCTTATTTGGAATTGCAATCTTTAACATTTACTACCAATCTCTAGAGGAACTTGTAGATATCTGCTGGTTGCAAACCGCGCGCTAACATCAAAACTTGTAAATGGTAGATAAGTTGGCTGATCTCCTCGGCCAGAGCTTCATCGCTCTCGTGCTCTGCAGCAAGCCAGACTTCGCCCGCCTCTTCGAGAATCTTCTTTCCGATTGAGTGAACTCCCGCATCGATCGCAGCAACTGTTCCTGAACCTGGTTCGCGGCTCGCCAATTTCGCAGTGAGTTCATCAAATAATTGATCAAAAGATTTCATTGTCAGAGTTTACTAGACGGCGCTTGCGCGATGACGGAGCATTTCAACCATGACCGAAGGTTCAGGAGAGTTAAAGACCGCAGATCCGGCGACAAAGGTATCTGCGCCCGCCTCACGTGCGATAGCGATGGTATCGATCGAGATACCACCATCGACTTGCAGCCAGATTGGTCGATCTCCTATCGATTTACGGGTTAGGCGCACCTTCTCCATCATCTCTGACATGAACTTCTGGCCACCAAATCCAGGCTCTACCGTCATGATCAAAAACATATCTACTAGATCAGAGAATTCTAAATAGTTTTCAATTGGAGTTCCGGGTTTCACTGCAAGGCCAGCCCTTGCACCATGTGATCTGATACCTCGCAAAGTCTTATTGATATCCAGCGCTGCTTCAGCATGGATTGTGACGCTTCCCGAACCAGCAATTGCATACTCAATCGCTAAGGTGTCAACGTCCTCAACCATTAAGTGAGCATCAATGAGGGTAGGTGACGCAGAGATAATCGCTTGCGCCTCTACCAAGTTCCAAGTTTGATTTGGTACAAAACGATTATCCATAATGTCGAGATGGATTAGATCCGAAACTTCAGCAATCTTGGCAATCTCGTTCACGATATTTTCGCGATCAGCGCTGAGAATACTTGGCGTTATTCGAATATGTTGATCGCTCATAGAAATACCTTATTTGCCTTTCTTACGAAATGCCGCCATAAACATGGAGTCGCTCTGATGTCTGTGGGTCCATAAGGAAAGCGACTTACCGCGCATCGCGCCGTTTAGTCCATCTGGAAGAAACGGCGACAAATCAATCTGTTCCAACTCAGGATGGGCTTTCAAAATATCAGCAACCGCGACAGTGGTTTCGGCGAAGTGCGGAGAGCAGGTTGCGTAGGCAAAGAGTCCACCATCTGCCAACACTGATACTGCGCTATCGGATAACTCACGTTGTAGCGCTGTTAGTGCACGTAGATCAGTAACGGTTCTTCGCCAACGAACTTCGGGGCGACGGCGTAGTGCGCCAAGCCCAGTGCAAGGAACGTCGGCAAGAATGGCATCGAAGAATTCACCGTGTGAAGCGACTTCGCGCCCATCGCCTACCCAAACTCTCGCGCTTCCAACTACTTGTCTAACTAACTCTGCTCTCGGCTGACTTACTTCGTTAGCTGTAAATTCCTTTTCGTGCTCTTGTGCGATTGCCGAAAGTAGTGCGGCTTTTCCACCAGGGCCGGCACATAAATCCAACCAGCGTTGTGATGAGGCCGCAGCGTTGGAAAAGATTTGCGCAACAAGTTGCGAGCCTTCATCCTGCACGCCAGCTCTACGGCGTCTCACTGGCTCCAAAGTATTCGGAATTCCATCGAATTTGATTCCGTATTGCGAATACTCAGTAGGAACTCCGCCGAGATCAACCAACTCTTCTTGCGATGAACGCCCCGGCCACCAAACTAAAGTTGGCGATGCCGGAATATTGTTGGCAATTAACGCAGATTCAACTTCAGAGAAATCCTTTAATAGGTCAAAGTAGGCCGAAACTATCCATTCTGGGTGCGAATGGATAATCGCTAAACGTTCGACATCATCCTTGATCTGATTTACCGGCTCCATCCACTGATCTAACGTTTGCGCGCTCATCTTGCGCAGCATCGCATTAACGAAGGAAGCCTTCGACTCCCCCAAAACTTTACGCGCGAGTTCTACTGTCTCAGAAACTGCTGCGTGAGTGGCGACTCGCATCTCAAAGAGTTGATGTGCGCCAAGACGGATTACATCTACGATGCCGTTGTCTACTTCGTTCCAAGGTCTATCTGAAATCTGCGCGGCGATGTAATCATGGCGACCTTGCATGCGCAGAGTTCCGTAGAGAAGCTCTGTCGCAAAGCCTTTATCTCGCTGCTCAAATTTAGAATCAGTTAGCGCACTTGGTAGCAATAAATTTGAATATCCTCCGCGCTGGTTAACTTCTTGCAAGATATCAAAGACCAATAAGCGAATAGGGTCCGGTTTAGGCGAATTAAAGGTATTACGGCGAGCCGGCGTCGCCTTATCGCTCATATAAATCGCTCGTGTTGCTCGATGCGGGCGCCGTTAATCCAAGAAATAGCATCCATGCTCGCCTTACCTGCCGGTTTCACTGAGAGGATCTTTAGCGAACCTTCAGCAGTAGTTACAAACAACTCTCTACCTTCCATGGAGATTTCACCTGGCAGGCCTGCCTTCATTTCGCCTGCCCTAGCGGATTCAATTTTGATCGCTTCATCTCGAAAAGTTGTCCATGCTCCAGGTGCCGGATAGAAAGCACGAATTTTTCGCTCGATATTGAATGATGCATCTTGCCAATTGATACGGGCTTCATCCTTCGATAACTTGTCGGCGCGTGATGCACCATCTACAGATTGGATAACAGGAAGCTCGGTGGCTTCAATAGCGCTGATCGCATCTAATACGACTGGCGCTCCGACTACCGCAAGATCTTGCAAAAGAGATTCAGTAGTTGCTTGGTGCGGCATTGCTATCTCTTTTTGGCGATAGATCGGACCGGTATCCATTCCCTTATCGAGTTTGAATACAGTGACCCCAGTGATTTGATCACCGGCTTCAATAGCGCGTTGCACTGGTGCTGCTCCTCGCCACTTTGGCAGAAGAGAGAAATGGAGATTAATAAATCCATGCTTAGGTAAATTCAGAATCTCTTCTTTTATGATCACGCCGAAACCAATAGTGATCACCAGATCTATATCTGACACTGCTAGCTTGAGGTCTTCCTGGTCGACTGGTTTTCGAACGCTGATTCCACGATCTTTTGCCCATATCGCAACTGGTGATTCCTTTAGCGAAAGCCCACGACCTGCTGGCCTGTCAGGCTGTGTGATCACTGAGACAAGATCGTGTTCGCTCTTTAAGAGAGCTTCAAGGGTGGGTAGAGCGACTTCTGGTGTTGCGGCAACTGCGATCTGCACTAAATGCTCTTCCCAAACATGTTGTGCGGTGAAGTTTTAATGACTGGGTTATTCCCGACGTCTAAAGCGGTGCCGAACCATTCTGATTCGCGGATCTCTTTCATCGCCAATTTACGATCTTGAGCAGAAAGGCGATCGATAAAGACGATTCCATCTAAATGATCGGTTTCGTGCTGAAGTGCGCGAGCCAATAACTCTGTTCCTTCAACAGTAATTGGTTCGCCGTACATATTAAATCCCTTAGCAACTGCGCGATAGGCACGCGGTGTCTCATAACTCAACGCCGGGAAAGAGAGACAACCTTCTTCGCCATCTTGCAGTTCTGCGCTTAAATCTAAAGTTGGATTGATCAGATGGCCAATCGCTTCATCTACATCCCATACAAATACGCGAAGCGGTACACCTATTTGTGGCGCTGCTAGACCTGCACCCGGTGCTTCCAGCATGGTGTCCGTTAAATCTTCAACCAGAGTTCGTAGTTCTTTATCAAAGTCGATAACCGCAGCTGCCGGAGTGGTCAGCACTGGATCGCCAAAGAGGCGGATCGGTTGAATGGACATGTGCGAAGTCTATCTCAGCGCAGTAGTGAAAGAACTTATTAGCGCCTAGCAAGCTTTGTTAAGAGAGTGAATATGGGTCGATTCGCACTTGTATCGCCTCTTTCTTGGCGATAGTGCGATGTTTTACAAACTCACCTACAAAATGTGTTAGATCGGCGAAGTCAAATTCCGACGCCGTCAAAATAATTCTCGCCTTATCTCCGCCTCGCATCGATGGCCCTAAAACTTTTGTTGACGCAGGTATGCGCGAGTCAAGAAGAGCCTTCTTAAATCCTTCTGCGACCGTGCTCGCCTCAGAGGTAGCTAAATCGACAGTCAAAGATCGCCTAAATGGTGGAAGATCTAAAGATTCAAGATCGGCAAGTTCACGTTTATACATATGCGCTGGATTCCAACTAGCCAGAGCAGCATTTATTGGGTGGCTACTATCGATCGCAACCAGGACCGGCGCTCCAATTTTTACCTGTCCCGCCGCCTCAAAGAAAGCTTCGCGAGATCGTTCCTGACCTCGCAGGTCAGAGTACGAAAAGAAAGAACCTCCTTCAAGTAGCACCGCTGCCGAATATCCACCTTCACATCTTGGCGCCATTCCTTGCGTTGCGATCACTAGTGAACTCTTGCCCGTAACATTTTTTACTGGGGTATCGGCATCCGAATTTATTACGGGGAAACCTGGAAAAGCTCTTCCGATTTCTTCACCATGACGGATCGCTCCCCTGCCAAGCAAAACCAACTTGTCCTCGTTACACCATTTGCATTTCCATGTCGAGAAAGTCGTTGAACAATGTACGCAAGCAGGCGGAGCGCTCTGGTTCGAGCGCGAGAGTTTTCCACCACAAGAACAGATCGCTAAATTGCGACACTTCTTGCACATTAAAGCGCTGGCATAACCCTTCTTCGGAACTAAGAAAAGTACTGACCCCGTCTTTAAAGCACTTCGGATGGGAGAAAAGATTCGCTCTGGAAGTAGCTCTGAACCGCTCTGCGGGAATGTAGAAATTTGTAGACGGGCCTGCTTGCTTAAGAAATTAATTGCGCCGGATTCGATAGATCGCGCCATCTCCAGCGATGGTGAATAGCCAACAAAGTAAAGGTTTAACTTCTCCTCACCTTGACGCAGTAGCGCTATATCTCGCACATTCCAGCCTGGATGACGTGGTTCATAATGGCTCTGTGAATTTTCACGATAAACAATCAGCGTAGTTAAATCAGGCGGAGTCAAAAAGATCGCACTACGGGTACCGATAATAATCTGGCCCGATTTGTTAATCGAAGTGAGGTAATTTGAATAGCGCTGAGTACGAGAGAGCGACGATGAGAGAATAAGAGCGCCTGGGATTTCTAGTTTGAGAAGTTCCAACTCACGATCTTCTGGAACGATAATCAGAACGGAACCTTTCTCTTTAGCTTTCTGAGCGAATTCACTTAAGCGCTTTAAGGGATCTTCATGCGGCGCTAGATGTAGATAGGTAACTTCCCCTTTTCCTTTGTTCGCCGAATCTTTCGCCGTCGAACTTCTGGTTTCAGTGGCAAAGGTTTTATCAACGCTAGCCACCCGCGCCGGTATGGCGCTTCTAATTACATCGAATGGATTGCAGATCCAACGCTTAGAGATTGCTGAAATCAGAGTTATCAAAGTTGGGTTTGCAACTACCTCCTCTGAAATTACAGATGAGATGAACTTTAGATTGGTGATATCGCTCTTATCAGATCGCTCCAGCACTAGCGCTTCAACATCGCGACCAGCAAATGGAACACCGACGCGAATTCCAGGCTTTACCGATTGTGACAGCCGTTCGGGAACCAAGTAGTCGTAAGTGCCATCTAAATGGCTTACTGAAGTATCAACCCAAACTCGTACGTAGGCATCGCGCAGTGCTTGTGCGCTATCGACTCGCTTTGCTTCTTCTCGCTTTAAGCGAAGTGGACGCGCCGTAGCCACGGCGTTACTTCTCTTTAGTTAACAGCAGCGCGTAGCGCATCGACTCGCGAAGTTGATTCCCATGTGAAGTTAGGGAGTTCGCGACCAAAGTGGCCGTACGCAGCAGTTTGTGAATAGATTGGACGAAGCAGATTTAGATCGCGAATAATCGCAGCAGGACGTAGATCAAAGACCGTTGTTACAGCATCTTGAATCTTCTGAACAGGAACAGTCTCAGTTCCAAAAGTTTCAACAAAGACGCCAACTGGTTGTGCTTTACCAATTGCGTAGGCAACCTGTACTTCGCAGCGACGTGCCAGTCCTGCGGCAACGACGTTCTTTGCTACCCAACGCATTGCATATGCAGCGGAACGGTCAACCTTCGAAGGATCTTTGCCGGAGAACGCCCCTCCGCCATGGCGAGCCATTCCACCATAAGTATCAACGATGATCTTGCGCCCAGTTAGTCCTGCATCTCCCATTGGACCGCCGATTACGAAACGTCCCGTTGGGTTGATCAAAGTGCGCATTTCTTTACGTGGCAGATCAATCTTAGAAAGCACAGGTTCAATAACGTGTTCAATAATTTCAGGGGTTAACTTCTTTGCAACATCTACCTCTTCAGCATGCTGACTTGAGATAACAACTGTGTCTAGGGCAACCGCTTTATCGCCATCGTATTCAATGGTTACTTGGGTCTTCCCATCAGGGCGTAGATATCCCAGAGCACCTGATTTGCGAACCTTGGAAAGTTGTTGTGCAAGTTCGTGAGCCAACCAAATTGGAAGCGGCATCAACTCTTTAGTGTCATCACAGGCATAACCGAACATCAAACCCTGATCTCCAGCGCCTTGCAGATCTAAAGGATCGGCAGAAGATGCGACGCGATTTTCGTAAGCGTCATCTACGCCCTGGGCGATATCTTGCGATTGCTGACCAATGGAAATAGAGACACCACAACTGTTGCCATCAAAACCCTTAACTGAAGAGTCGTATCCAATGCCAATTACAGTGTCGCGAACGATGCCCATGACATCTGCATATCCGTTAGTTGTTACTTCACCAGCAACATGTACTTGACCTGTAGTGATAAGAGTTTCTACCGCAACGCGACTTGAAGGATCTTGAGAGAGAAGTGAATCTAAGATTGCATCCGAGATTTGATCGGCGATCTTATCTGGATGGCCTTCCGTGACAGATTCGGAGGTAAATAGACGCTTTGACATGGGCTTAACCTAACTGAATAAGGGCTTGGTCGAGGAGAAGTTCGGCCAGCGAGTCCTTGCTTGAAGTTGGTACTTCAATTTGAGCGCCATTGCTCGTTAAAACAATTCCTTGAGTCTCAGTAGCGCCGAATATGGCGCCTTCTGAAACATCGTTGAGATAGAGAATATTAGCGCCTTTAGCCACTAACTTTGCTTTAGCGATCTCAATATTCAGCGATGTCTCTGCGGCAAAGGCAACAACTATCTGTTTATCCCTTAGGCGAGCGATTGATTTCAGTAGATCTGGATTCTCTGATAACTCGATCTGTTGCAGATCGCCCTTCTTTATCTTGCCTTCGGAATACTGCGAAGGTCTAGCATCTGCAACCGCGGCGCTCATGACCAATACATCTGTCTTTGGAAATTCTTCTTCCAAAAATTGGTGCATTTCAATAGCGGTTTCAACAGGTATAACTCGCACACCCTGCAGAGTTCGAGACTCTTCTTCAGTTAACTGTGAATTAGCCATAATCAAAGTAACTTCAGCGCCACGATTAAGCGCAGCGTTAGCAACTGCCGCGCCTTGTCGGCCACTGGAACGGTTTCCGATATAGCGAACCGGATCGATCGACTCACGAGTTCCACCAGCGGTAACCAGAACTTTGCGACCTAAGTAATCCTTCTTTGCGCCGATTGCTTCTTCAAATTTTTCAATGATTGCTGCTGTTTCCGGAAATCTACCCGGACCGATGTCATCGCCAGTAAGTCGACCTACCTCAGGCTCCATAACTTTAAATCCGCGCGATCTAAGGGTTGCTACATTTGCGACAGTGGCGGGATCTAGCCACATCTGCGGATGCATGGCGGGCACGACCAGAATTGGTACATCGATTGCGAGTATTAGATTTGTTAATAGATCGTCCGCTCGACCAGCTGCGATGCGCGCGATGAGGTCAGCGGTAGCTGGAGCGATGATTGCGCAATCCGCATCTTTGGCAAGTGAGATATGGCGAACTTCATCAACGCGTTCCCAAACCTGCGTAGTGACCGGTCTGCCAGAGAGCGCTTCCCAGGTAGCTGCACCAACGAAGTTAAGGCTTGATGGAGTTGGAACAACAGTTACGAGATAGCCGCGATCCTGCAGACGACGAAGGAGATCGCAAGATTTATAGGCAGCGATGCCTCCGCCAACTCCGAGAATTACTTCTCGAGCGCGCGCCATGACTTAAACCTAATTAAAGGTTAATTAAGCAGTTGGCTCGAGGTTTTCGATGGTCAAGAGACCTTCGTTGATTTCGCGTAGCGCGATTGAGAGAGGCTTCTCGTGAACGTGGGTCTCAACTAGCGGACCAACATATTCAAGTAAGCCTTCTCCGAGTTGTGAATAGTAAGCGTTGATCTGACGTGCACGCTTTGCCGCATATAGAACGAGGCTGTACTTAGAACCGCTCTTCTCGAGAAGTTCGTCGATTGGTGGATTAGTGATGCCGTCCATTTTGAGCCTCCAGTAATAATTGCTAACTGCTTCTAAAAGTAATTTGTTCGGAAAACTGTTAAATAACAGAAGCCCTAGCGTTGAGTCACCAATGATATCAGGTGAGCGACGACCTCTTCTACTCGCTCATTTACCAAGGAAATATCGAAAAAACCAGCCTGGGCTAGCTCTTCTTGCGCCAACTCTAAACGCGCCGCCCGTCGCTCTGGTGAATCAGTACCGCGTCCTTCTAACCGTGAAACTAACTCTTCCCATGATGGCGGCTCGAGAAATACAAGTACCGCTTCAGGGGCACGTTCTTTAACTTGCTTGGCGCCAGCAATTTCAATTTCAAGAAGAACGCTCTTTCCATCGCGGAGTGCATCTTCAACCGGCTTGCGAGGAGTTCCGTAACGAGCGCCCGCAAAGTTTGCCCATTCTAAGAAGAGCGCACTTTTAACTGCGTTATCAAATTCTTCATCGGTGTAGAAGAAGTAGTCCACGCCATCTACTTCGTTGTGGCGAGCAGTTCTTGTAGTTGCGGAGATGCTAACCCAGAATTCTCCGGACTCTCGTAAAACCTTTGCGACAGTGCTCTTTCCGACTCCCCCAGGCCCAGAGAGAACCAGAAGTTTGCCGCGTTGTGCAGCTGCTACACGATCAGGAAATTCTTTCAATAAGTTCTCGCGCTGTGAAACTCCCAATCCTTGAATTCTTCTAGTTGGGGAAATATTCAACTTCTCTAGTATTGCTAGAGCGCGAACCTTGCCAACACCTGCGAAAGATTCGAGAAGTTCGGCTACACGCATCTTGGCGATCGCTTCATCATTTACTGCAAGGGTCAGAATTGCAGAGAGAGAAAGTTCGCCTGCCTTTACTCGCGCTTTGATCGCCGCTCTCACCTGACGAGCCGCAGTCGATTTGGCCAGCGCCGCTGATCTCTGTGCGGGAGTTAACTGTGGAGGCGTTGGCATATGTGAAAGTCTAGTTACTGAGAATTTCACTAGCAATCGCCGCGGCTTTACCGCGCAACGCCTGTGGACCTTGGCTCCAGGCTGAAGTTATTGGACGACCAATCACAACATAATTTGCACCTTGCGCAATAGCATCTGCCGGAGTCATTGTTCGCTTCTGATCGTCTGAGCCAACTTCGGTAAGTGGACGCACCCCAGGCGTAATAATTATTGGCTCTGTGCCCACTGCACTGCGAATCGCTGCTGTCTCAAGCGGTGAACAAACCAAAGACTTTGCTCCAGCTGACACTGCCATCTTTGCTAAGGCGACCGCGCTTTCTAAGGCCGGACTTGCAAAACCTACTTCGAAAAGATCTTCTTCAGATAGAGAAGTCAAAATGGTTACTGCGGTAACGCTAACCTGCGGAACTGCAGCCGCTGCAGCTTTAACCATCTCGCGTCCACCGCTTGCATGGACCGTTAAAAACTTAGGCGATAAGTGAGCGATCGCCTTCGCTGCCCCTGCAACAGTGTGAGGAATATCGTGCAATTTGAGATCGAGAAAGATCTCGGCGCCAGTCTCTTCGATAATTCGCGCAACCCCAGAACTACCGAAGTTTAGATAGAACTCGAGCCCCAACTTATAGACCGATACCGATTCCTTAGTGTTATCGATCCACGCTAGAGCAGTATCGAAATCAGAGGTATCAACCGCCAGAATTATCGGGGCTTTCATGGCACATCCGTTCTGTGTGCGTACCCGATGGCAGATTTCAAAGATTTAAAACCCTTATCTATCAAAATCTGTTGCAACTGGTTTTGAATATCAATAAGCGCATGTGGATTTCCAAAACTTGCTGTTCCTACGGAAACTCCAGATGCACCAGCAAGGATTAGTTCAAAGGCATCGCGCCCGGTTGTTACGCCACCCATTCCTAGAATTGGAACGTTCGGCAGCGCTTGATGTACCTGATAAATAGCGCGGACCGCCACTGGACGAATCGCTGGACCAGATAGACCGCCTGTTTTTCCACCGAGGTGCGGACGCATGGAGTCAACGTTGATAACCATTCCAAGAACGGTGTTGATCAAAGCAAGTGCATCCGCTCCGGATTCAATAACTCCTGCTGCAATCGATGGAAGGTCAGTTACATCTGGAGATAGCTTTGCGATGATCGGAAGGTCTCCCCCAATAATTCTGCGCACACCGTCGATAACGCGGCGTGAAGCTTCCGGATCGCAGGCAAAGACTAAACCGCGATTTTCAACATTTGGACAAGAGATATTTACTTCCAAAGCGCTGATCCCTGCAACTGAGCGAACCTTGCGCGCCAAGGTTGCATACTCTTCAATTGTTTCTCCCGCGATCGAAACAATCACTCGCGCCTTTTCTTCAACGAGCCATGGAACGTCATTGGCAAGAAAAGCATCAATTCCTGGACCTTGTAAACCGATTGAGTTAAGCATTCCTGAAGGAGTCTCGGCC
Source organism: Candidatus Planktophila lacus (assembly GCF_002288325.1). Lineage (NCBI taxonomy): Bacteria > Bacillati > Actinomycetota > Actinomycetes > Candidatus Nanopelagicales > Candidatus Nanopelagicaceae > Candidatus Planktophila > Candidatus Planktophila lacus. Next base: position 712,512 of record NZ_CP016780.1, read on the forward strand.
ATACGCGGCGTTGGTCGCCCGTGACGCGGTTTATTCATGACCGACTTCGTTACGACCGCACCGATCTGGTTTAGTGGAAAGAACTGGGCCAATTCTTTACCTGAACTGGCACAACCACTCGCGGTAAAAATAGGCGACGCGAAATAAGCATTTCCAAGAGTTGTCGAAAAGTCGAAGTTTTCTCCATTAATTAAGGTCATTCCTGCACCTGCGGAGTCTGTCCAACCAAGTGCCATTGCACGTCAGCGCCATCCATTACCGGACCATCAATACAAGAACGCAACATGGAAACTTGTCCATCGCTGCCCTTTACCGGCAAGACACAGGTCATGCAAATACCAATGCCACAAGCCATCGCTTCTTCAACCGCGCACTGATGAACAACATCGGTTCCTTCGGTGAGTTTAGATATGGCAGATAGCATTCCCATAGGGCCACATGAATAAATGACGTCAACGCTGCCAGCCTTTATCAAATCAACGATTGGCTCGGTAACTCTTCCCGTCTGACCCATGGTTCCATCTTCGGTATAAATCTTTAGCGAGTTAACCGAACGCTTGCCCTCCATCGGTGCGTAAATCTTTCCTCCGGTAGATGCACCTAGCAACATATCCACCTTGCAGCCACGAGATTTCAAAACTTCTGCAAGCCCGAAGAGCGGCGCTGACCCATAACCACCGCCAACTAGGAGCGCGTTGACAGGAGATGTAGGAATGCCGAAGGCGGTTCCAAGTGGCGCGACAATATCTATTTCAGAACCTTCTGGTTGGGAACATAACCATTGAGAACCGCTACCGTGAGGAGCTGCAATTAACTCCATCGTTCCACCAAATGAAGTGCTTTCTGCAACGCGTGAAATTGCGAATGCGCGACGAAGAATCATTCGTGAACTGTCTCCGCCAACCTTGATCGCTACAAAGTTTCCCGGTTTACAAACTTTTACTAGGTCGCCAACACCGAGGAGTATCTGATGGTATTGACCGACGCGTTTATTTGATAGCACTGTTGCGAATGCGTGTGTCGCACCACGATTTATAGACGTCATTATTTCTTTAACCACTCTTGGATCGGCAATACCGATAATTCACCGCGTTGCAACGCCTTAATTCCCTCGACAGCGGCGCTAAATCCTGCCGTTGTTGTGATGCATGGAATAGATCTTTGAACTGCTGCCGTGCGTATCGCCCAACCGTCGGCTCTCGTTCCGCGACCAACTGGCGTATTGATAACAAGATCAATCTCACCGCTATTGAGTAGTTCAACAATAGTTTTTTCACCAAGTGGACCTGTTCCTTCAGAATTCTTACGAACCTTCTGGGCGAGAATGTTATTAACCGCAAAGAAATCGGCGGTGCCGCCAGTTGCAATCAGCTTGAAACCCAGTTGCAGAAGAGCGCGCGCCGGAGCAAGACCTGCTTCCTTATCTTTATCCGCGAGTGAAACGAATACCGAACCTGTTTTTGGTAGAGGGCCAAATGCTGAGATTTGACTCTTGGCATAACTCTCGCCAAATGTCTCAGCTATTCCCATAACTTCGCCGGTAGAGCGCATCTCTGGCCCGAGAACTGCATCAACTCCCCGACCATCAGTACGACGGAATCGGTTCCATGGAAGTACCGCTTCTTTAACAGATATTCCCTTGGCAACTCCATCTCCACTTGCTGGAAGCAGACCTTCGCTTCGCAGCTCTGAAATCTTTGTGCCCATCGAAATACGCGCCGCCGCCTTCGCTAACGCAACGCCGGTTGCTTTACTGACAAAAGGAACTGTGCGCGATGCGCGCGGATTGGCTTCGAGTACATAGAGAATCTCATCAGCCATAGCGAATTGAATATTAATTAAGCCGAGTACGCCAACACCTTGTGCGATCTTTATCGTTGCTTCGCGAATTGCCTTCTGCTGCGAAGGGGTAATGGTCATCGCAGGTAAAACACAAGCGCTATCTCCCGAGTGAATACCCGCTTCCTCAATGTGTTCCATGATGCCACCTAGGAAGAGTTCTTCACCGTCAAAGAGGGCGTCAACATCTAATTCAATAGCGCTATCTAGGAACCGGTCTACCAAGACAGGGTGATCTGGAGTTATATCGGTAGCCCTTGAGATGAAGCCCGCCAGCGCTGCATCGTCGTAAACAATCTCCATACCGCGGCCACCTAGAACAAATGAAGGGCGCACAAGAACTGGATAACCGATACGTGTAGCGATGGATTGAGCCTCTTGTTGAGAAGCAGCCATTCCAAATTCTGGAGCAAGCAGTGATTGTTCTGCAAGAACTTGACCAAATGCGCCGCGTTCTTCTGCCAAGTTGATCGCCTCTGGTGATGTTCCAAGAATAGTTACGCCTGCCGCTTTTAAACCTGCCGCTAGCCCAAGAGGAGTCTGCCCGCCTAATTGAGTAATCACGCCAAGGACAGGACCGGCCAGCGTTTCAGCATGAACAACCTCTAAAACATCTTCCAAAGTTAGAGGTTCAAAGTACAGGCGATCTGATGTGTCGTAATCAGTCGAAACTGTCTCTGGATTGCAGTTGATCATTACAGTTTCAAAGCCCGCTTCACGTAATGTAAATGATGCGTGTACGCATGAATAATCGAATTCAATTCCTTGGCCAATTCGGTTGGGCCCGCTACCTAAGATGATTACCGCTGGTTTGGTGCGTGGTCGAACTTCGGTCTCTTCTTCATAACTTGAATAGTGATACGGGGTAAAAGCTTCAAACTCAGCAGCACAAGTGTCAACAGTCTTGTAAACCGGTCTGACGCCTAAGTGGTAACGAGCCTTGCGAATATCTTCATCTGTCACGCCACGCAGCGCCGCGATTTGGAGATCGGAGAAGCCCATCTCTTTAGCGCTACGTAAGAACTCTTCGCTAATTTCGCCAGGCTGTGCGATCTCACGTGCTCGTTCATTAATCAGTTGTAGTTGATGTAAGAACCAGCAATCAATCTTGGTCGCAGCAAATACATCCTCCATTTTAGCGCCCGCCCAAAGCGCGAGCTGCACTTGCTGAAGACGGTATTCGGTTGGAATAACCATCGCCCTTAGCAGATGTGGAAGATCGATCTTAGAAATATCACTCGGGAATGTGAAGATCGCTTCTTTACGTTCTAGGGATCGTAAGGCTTTCATTAAAGCTTCTGGGAAAGAGCGACCAATGGCCATCGCTTCGCCAACGCTCTTCATCGTCGTAGTTAGTCGCGGGTCGGCATCCGCAAATTTTTCAAAAGCAAAACGAGGAGCTTTAACGACTATGTAATCAAGGGTTGGCTCAAAAGAAGCCGGCGTAACTTGGGTTATGTCATTTTTAATTTCATCGAGGGTGTAACCAATCGCCAATTTAGTTGCGATCTTGGCGATAGGAAAACCTGTTGCCTTAGATGCAAGAGCGCTTGACCTTGAAACGCGTGGGTTCATCTCAATCACAATAATGCGACCGTTATCTGGATTAACCGCGAATTGGATATTGCAACCACCAGTTGCGACGCCAACTTCGCGAATAATATCTATCGAAAGATTACGCAGTTTTTGAAACTCGACATCTGTCAGAGTTAGTGCTGGAGCCACAGTTATCGAATCACCAGTGTGAACGCCCATCGGGTCGATATTCTCGATGCTACAGACGATAACCACGTTATCTGACTTATCGCGCATTACTTCGAGTTCGTACTCTTTCCAGCCAAGGATTGATTCTTCAAGGAGAACTTCAGTGGTTGGGCTATGGCGAAGACCAGCGCCTGCAATCTGCCGCAAACTTTCCTCTTCGAATGCGATTCCAGATCCGAGTCCACCCATCGTAAAAGAAGGACGTACAACAACCGGATAATTGAGAATTGCAGCGCCTGCAATTACCTCTTCCATCGTGTGACAGATGATCGACTTAGCCGACTCTCCCCCAATTTTCTCAACGATAGTGCGGAAGATTTCACGATTTTCACCGCGTTCAATCGCATCGACATCGGCGCCGATTAACTGTGCACCGTAACGTTGCAGCGTCCCGGCCTTATGAAGACCGATTGCTGCATTAAGAGCTGTTTGTCCGCCGAGCGTTGCAAGAACAGCGTCAGGGCGTTCTTTAGCAATAATGCGTTCGATAAATTCTGGGGTGATTGGTTCGATATACGTCGCATCGGCAAACTCAGGATCGGTCATGATCGTTGCCGGATTCGAGTTAACTAGGACAACGCGGATACCTTCGGCGCGCAGCACGCGACAAGCTTGAGTTCCTGAATAATCAAATTCGCAGGCCTGTCCAATAACAATTGGTCCGGAACCAATTACTAGTACGCTCTTGATTGAGGTATCGCGCGGCATTAGATCGCCACCTTTGCTCGTGGATAGCGCAGCATTAACTCAATGAAGCGATCAAATAAGTAAGCAGCATCATGCGGGCCAGCTGCTGCTTCAGGGTGATACTGAACGCTAAATGCACCGCGTTCTAGTAGTTGCAAACCCTCAACGACTCCATCATTAAGGCCGAGGTGTGTTACTTCGCCGGCGCCAAATACGGTATTGAAGGTTCCCTCTGTCGGAGCTTTAATTGCGAATCCATGGTTATGCGCAGTGATTTCGACCTTTCCGGTTCGCTTATCAATTACCGGTTGATTGATACCGCGGTGACCAAATTGCAATTTATACGTTTCAAAACCAAGTGCGCGGCCGAGAATTTGATGGCCAAAACAAATTCCAAAGATCGGTATCTGCTCCAGCAAAATATCTCTAACTAGATCAACTGCATCGTTCATTGTTGAGGGATCACCTGGACCATTGGATAAGAAAACACCGTCCGGTGAGATAGCCATGATCTGCTCAAGGGTTGAGTTGTAAGGCATGACATGGACTTCTACCCCACGTTGGGCAAGGGCGCGCGGGGTTGCTCCCTTAATTCCGAGATCAAGTGCTGCAACGGTAAATTTCTTTTCACCAATTGCGGGGACGATGTAGGTCTCTTTGGTGGAGACATCCTCGCTCAAGTAAGCACCGCTCATCTGAGAAGTCTTACGAACTTCGACAACCATCTCTTCTTTACTCAACTCTTCACCGGAGAAAATTCCAACTCGCATCGCACCGCGATCCCGTAAATGGCGGGTTAAAGCGCGTGTATCAATCCCCTGAATTCCTACAATATTCTGATCGATTAACTCTGCTTCCAGAACTTTCTCACTGCGCCAGTTGCTAGTTAAAGTAGATGGATTCCTTACAACGAAACCAGCTACCCAAATCTTCTTTGATTCATTATCGGTTGAGTTAACGCCAGTATTTCCAATATGAGGTGATGTCATCACCACAACCTGTCGGTGGTAACTAGGATCGGTAAGAGTCTCTTGGTAACCGGTCATTCCAGTTTGAAAAACTGCTTCACCGAAAGTTCTTCCTGGTGCGGCCCAAGATTTACCTTCAAAGATCCGTCCATCATCTAAAACCAGGTAGGCCTTACTCATCTAGAGCTACCTCCCTGCGCTTCTGAATTTGAACCGTTGCTATGTATCGATGTTAGTTGTCCAGCCAAATAGGTCGGAATACCTCGGAAGAAAGTTCCCTGAATTACTCCAGAGAGTTCCATTCCATGGAAGGGAGTATTGCGACTTCGAGAGGCAACTAGGTCGCGATCCACGCGGTAAGTCTGGGTCGGGTTAATCACAGTCAGATGTGCGAGTGCGCCAACCTCTATCTTGCCACCATGGTTTTCATAACCTGCGATGCGAGAAGGAGCGCGGCTCATACGATCTGCCACGCCCTCCCAATTTAAGAGGCCGGTTTGAACCATTGTTTGGTTAACGATCGAGAGCGCGCTCTCCAAGCCCAGCATTCCAAATGCAGCTTCTTGCCACTCGCACTCTTTCGCTTCTGCTGGATGTGGTGCGTGATCAGTTGCGACGATATCGATAGTGCCATCTGCTAAACCTTCACGAAGCGCTTCTACATCTCGTTGGGTACGTAGCGGTGGGTTAACTTTAAAAATCGGATCATAACTATTTGCATAGTCATCGGTCAGAAGTAAGTGATGAGGCGTAACTTCTGCGGTCACATTGATTCCGCGGGCTTTTGCCCATCGAATAATGTCGACGCCACCAGCAGTTGTTAGGTGGCAGATATGTAGCCTTGATTGGACATGATCTGCAAGTAAGACATCTCTGGCAATAATCGCTTCTTCGGCAACTGCTGGCCACCCCTTCAAACCTAAGCGAGAAGAGTTAACTCCTTCATTCATCTGCGAACCGATTGTTAGCGCTGGCTCTTGCGCATGTTGGGCGATCACGCCATTAAATTTCTTTACATACTCCAGAGCCCGGCGCATAACTAATGGATCATGAACACAATTACCGTCATCGCTAAATACTCGAACTCGCGCATTTGAGTCCGCCATGGCGCCGATCTCAGAGAGCGTTTGTCCATTTAAGCCTTGCGTGACAGCGCCAATTGGAAAAACATCGACAAAGCCAGCGCTCTGGCCAAGTGCATAAACCTGTTCCACGACTCCTGCAGTATCAGCAACTGGTGAGGTATTGGCCATCGCAGATATCGCAACGAAACCACCTTTTGCCGCTGCCATCGAACCAGATAAAACTGTTTCAGCATCTTCCTTACCTGGTTCTCGCAAATGTGTATGAAGGTCAACTAAACCAGGAAGCACTACCGAACCCTTGAAGTCAATAACTTGGTCAGCAGATTGCTTAGGAAGAGATTTTCCAACTGCGGTGATAACTCCATCTGCAATCTGAATGTCACTAGTTGTTCCATCTGGAAGAGTTAACCCTGAAAGGAGATAGTTTGAATTCGATGCGCTCACTACAAAGCACCTACCTCTCTGTTAATTCCGATAATTTCACCTTCAGGAGCACCAGCTAACAGCATATATAAAATCGCCATTCTCACGCTGACACCGTTGGATACCTGCTCAACAATCACAGACCGAGCACCATCTGCAGCATCTGCGGTGATTTCTAAGCCACGATTCATCGGACCTGGGTGCATAACCAGAGTTGTTGGTTTAAGACTCTTAACGCGATCACCATTTAGACCAAAGTATCTTGAATACTCGCGGGCATTAGGAAAGAACATTTCAGACATACGTTCGAGTTGAATGCGAAGCATCATAACCGCATCCGCGCCAACCAGCGCTGCATCAAAGTCATAGGAAATCTTGCATGGCCAACTTTCAACACCTACTGGTAGCAAAGTAGGTGGCGCTACCAACGTTACATCCGCACCAAGTTTGGCAAGTAGTAAAACATTAGAACGTGCAACTCGTGAATGCAGAACATCTCCAACGATCACCACTTTTATGCCGGTGAGATCCTCACCTGATTTCGCTAAATGTTTGCGGATGGTGAAAGCATCTAGCAGAGCCTGGCTTGGATGCTCGTGGGTTCCATCTCCTGCATTTATCACCGCACCAGACATCCATTTTGAATCTGCTAAACGTTGCGCAGCACCCGATGCGCCATGACGGATGATGACAGCATCTGCGCCCATCGCCTGCAGCGTCTGCGCCGTGTCCTTTAACGATTCACCCTTACTGATACTCGAACCCTTGGCCGAGAAGTTGATTACATCGGCAGATAGCCTCTTTGCTGCAGCTTCAAATGAGATTCGAGTTCTAGTGGAATCTTCGGCGAAAAGATTTACGATTGTTCTTCCGCGAAGAGTAGGAAGTTTCTTCATCGGTCCATCACTCACTCGAGCCAACTCTTGGGCCGTATCCAAAATTGCAATCGACTCAGACTTACTCAAATCATTTATAGAAAGTAGGTGCTTCACTTCGCGCCACCTTCAATCAAGACCTCATCAGCGCCATCGAGTTCGGTTAGATGAACTACAACGCTCTGATCTATAGATGTTGGCAGGTTCTTGCCCACGAAATCTGCACGGATCGGAAGTTCGCGATGGCCACGATCTACTAAAACTGCCAACTGCACGCTCTTTGGGCGTCCGATTTCACCGAGAGCATCGAGTGCAGCTCGAATCGTTCTGCCAGAGAAGAGAACATCATCGATGAGAACAACGTTTCGTCCTTCGACGCCTAGCGGCGGAATCAAGGTTGGCATTAAGGCGCGCGGCGGTCTCATCCGAAGATCGTCTCGATGCAAGGTGATATCTAAAGTTCCGACTTGAACTGGAACGCTCTCGATCGCTTCAATAATGTCGGCGATCCTCTTAGCTAAATGTGCACCGCGCGTTGGAATTCCAAGAAGTGTGATTGATTCAGAACCTGAGTTGCGTTCTAGGATTTCATGGGAGATGCGGGTTAGCGCGCGCGTTATATCTGGCGCAGGCAGGGCAAGGCTCATCGTAAATCTCCTTCCCCGCCTCGCAGGACGGGTCGTTAAAGGATGTTGGCTGATGTTACACCGAAATTCAATAACCCTGTGGACAGCCACGAAGGCCAAACTCATGGGTGATCTACCTTTGCGCGCATGAGCCAGATAACCTCCGCCACAGCATTCACTCAGCCTACGACCACGACCATCAGCGCACGCATCCGCGCGCAGCGGAAAGCGCGATCTCTGACGCTACAAGATATCGAAAGACTTTCAAATGGGAGGATCAAAGCTGTTGTGATGGGTTCTTACGAGCGAGGATCACGGGCCATTTCTTTGGCGCGCACGATTGAGATTGCGAACCTATTCGCTATCCCTCTTTCTGAATTAATTGAAGAATCGAAAAATCCCGAGCGAGGAAGCGATCGCCAGTTGATCTTTGACCTTAGAAAATTGCGTGAGATCTCTTTAGCGGTGAAGGAAAATGAGATCAGCAAGATTAACGCTTTCGTTAGCGCTATCTGCGCCAGGCGTCGCGATTGGAATGGAGAAATATTAACGCTACGTTCCGGCGATTTAGACACGCTCACGCTCGTACTTTCGGCGCCTCGCGCAGCAGTTCAAGAACTCTTAGAGCGCTTCCATCTAATTATTAAAGCGCCTAGAAACTAAAGGGCGAGGCCATCTTTAAGAGAGGCGATACGACCCAAAACTCCATGGATATATCCGGCAGATTCATCGGTAGAAAGTTCCTTAGCTAGCGAAAGCGCTTCATCTATTGCAATCGCATCATCTAAATTCGGTAACCAGAGAATTTCAAAGAGAGCAAGGCGCATAATGTTTCGATCTACCGCTGGCAAGCGATCCATATCCCAACCTTGCGCGTAGGTAGCAATTAACTCATCTATCTTTCGGCGGTGCTCAGCAACGCCAGTAATTATCTCGCGGGTGTATTCACGAATCGGACGGGCATCTGGGCCTTCCTCGGTAACATCTCGAGATGCCAAAATATCAAGCGGCAGAGTTCCGCGGATATCTGCCTCAAAGAGAATATCCAGACTCTGTTTACGCGCTTTACTGCGGGCTGACACTAGTTAGCGCGACCTTGGTATGACCCATCGCGAGTATCTACCAATACCTTCTCATCCTGCTTAATGAAAAGTGGGACCTGAATCTCGATTCCAGTTTCAACCGTTGCAGGCTTTGTTCCACCCGAAGAGCGATCGCCCTGTAGACCTGGCTCAGTGTAGGTAACGGTAAGTACAACCGATGCTGGGAGTTCGATGTAGAGCGGGTTGTTCTCATTGATAGCAACTATCGCTTCAGTATTCTCGAGCATGTAATTAGCAGCATCTCCGACGATTGCAGCTGAGATATTCATCTGATCGAAAGTCTTGTTATCCATAAAGACGAAATCTTCGCCCTCTTTGTAAAGGAAGTTCATCTCGCGCTTTTCAAGAATAGCAACTTCGACTTTGACGCCAGCATTAAAGGTCTTATCGACAACCTTGCCGGTCAGAACTTGCTTTAACTTTGTACGAACAAAAGCTGGACCTTTGCCTGGCTTCACATGCTGAAACTCAACGACCGTCCATAGCTGGCCTTCAATATCTAAAGTCATACCATTTTTGAGATCATTTGTTGTTGCCACAAGAAACTCCAGTTCACGTCCGTTGACGTATAAATTTCAACCATCAGCGAACCAAAGAGCCTTTGATCTAGTGCGGTTGGCCTTCGATCCTCGAAGGCGAATAGTTAAGTTTACCTGAACTTTTAGGCTAGCAACGCCTTCAGCGCGATCAGTGCAAGTACATATGAGTTCGGACCAAATCCCCCGATGGTTCCGTTGGCTACTCCTGAAATTACTGAAGTATGACGGAATTCCTCGCGAGCCAATGGATTTGAGAGGTGAACTTCAATCACTGGAGATTTCACCAATTCAACCGCGTCGCGTATTGCATATGAATAATGTGTATAGGCCGCTGGATTGATTATGACCGGCAACTCCTTATCTGCCGCCTCGTGTAACCAGCCAATAATTGTGGCTTCATCATCACTTTGGCGTACTTCCGCTTTAAAACCTTGCGACTGTGCAGCGTTTTCTATGTGGGCGATCAACTGAGGGTAAGTCATATCGCCATAGATTGCAGAATCTCTGATATCTAAACGCGCAAGATTTGGGCCGTTGATTACCAATACGTTCATGAACTCACCTTTTCGTATGCGGCGTAAAGCGTTTTAGGATCAGGGTTTTCTAGCCTGTCTGTCTTACCGATCTCGCTAATAGTAACGAATCGCAGGCTATTTCCGCGGGACTTTTTATCAACTGCCATATGAGCCAGCAACTTAGGCCAACTTTCGCGCTTGTATTTAATCGGTAAATCTAAATCTTGCAATATCTGCAAATGGTCTGATGCTAACTCTTTACCGATTAACCCTAAATCCAATTGGAGATTAGCCATGAAGGCCAACCCAATTGAAACACACTCGCCGTGGCGCAAGGTAAATCCGCAATCAAGTTCAACTGCGTGGCCTAAGGTGTGGCCATAATTCAACGCCTCACGTGCAAAGCTCTCTTTAAAGTCCTGCGATACAACCTCGCCCTTAACCTTTACTGAGCGTTCTACTAACTCCTTTACGAGCGATAGATCTTTTCGGATCTCGGAGGTTTTCTTTCCTCGCAAGAGATCCAAGATTTTCCCGTCAGCGATAAAACCACATTTAACTACCTCTGCTAAGCCCGCTGCGAAATCACGATCGGAGAGAGTGATAAACCAATCAAGATCAATAATCACCTTGATCGGACTGTGAAATGCTCCAATTAAATTCTTTCCGTAATCGCTATTGATCGCAGTTTTGCCACCGATTGCAGCATCAACTGCTCCAGCAACTGTCGTCGGAATTGCGATCCAATCAAGGCCACGCAGCCAACTGGCCGCGGCAAAACCTGCAAAGTCGGTAACTGCTCCCCCGCCAATTCCAACAATTAAATCACTTCGTGTAAATCCGGCCGCACCGAGCCAATCCCAAATCTTGAGCAAGGTGATGGATGATTTACCAGCTTCGCCATCAGGTATTGCAAAGGTAAAAATCTCTACGCTGCCCAGATCTAAGCCCTGAACTCTCGAAGTTAACGATTCTGAAACTATAAGTGCAACACGAGATCGACCTTGCACGCTCTCGGACAACGAGCTTCTCCAAGATTGGGAAATTAGAACGCTGTAATCGCGTTCAGATCTCACCATTATCTCGCTCATTACTTAACTCCATCCGTTGCCGTTTTAACGCTCTTCTTGCCCGTGATGATCTCGTCGACGATTTCTCTAGGAGTTAGGTTATCTACTAGGACTACTTGGGTAGCTAAAGAAAGATAAGTTGGACGGCGTTTCTCCATTAACTCTTGCCATGCCGCTCGCGGATTGCTGAGCAGTAACGGACGATCACGATTAAATCCCACGCGAGGGGCAGCTGCTGATAACGAGATATCTAGATAAACAACGTTAGCACCAGATTCTTTGATCGCCTTCTGCGCAATCTCAGATAAAGGTGCACCACCGCCCAGAGAAAGCACTCCAGAGAGTTGAGCTATCTCGCGCGCCACAATTCGTGCTTCAACTTCACGGAACCAAGGCTCGCCTTTATCAATAAAGATCTGCGAAATGGAAGTACCCACTTCAGATTCAATCAAAGCATCAGTGTCAGATAACTTGAAACTAAGGGCCTTTGATAGCGCTCTACCAATTGTGCTCTTTCCTGAACCCGGCGGGCCGATGAGGATGTAGTTCTGCTTTCTAGAATCGCTCATATCGCCTACTTAAAACGTAGGTTGCTCATATAGTTTTCGAAGTTGCGACGGGTTTCACTTACATTATCGCCGCCAAATTTTTCGAGGACCGCCTCTGCCAGAACAAGCGCTGCCATCGCTTCTGCAACGACTCCCGCAGCAGGAACAGCACAAACATCTGATCGTTGATTAATAGCTTTTGCAGCCTCACCAGTCTTAACATCGATGGTGTCCAACGCCTTTGGCACAGTTGAAATCGGTTTCATTGCAACGCTAACGCGAAGGATCTCACCATTAGACATACCGCCTTCGGTACCACCGGCGCGATCGGTGCGTCGCTTTATTAATCCATCTGAACCGCGCTCAATTTCATCATGGGCAACTGAACCTCGACGAGTAGCCGTTTGGAAACCATCACCGATTTCCACACCTTTGATTGCTTGAATTCCCATCATGGCTCCAGCCAAGCGTGCATCTAAGCGGCGATCCCAATGAACATGTGAACCAAGACCGGGCGGCAAGTTGTAAGCAAGAACTTCACAAACGCCACCAAGTGTGTCTCCATCCGAGTGTGCAGCTTCAATCTCCGCGATCATTTTGACGCTAGTTGCAGGATCTGCACATCTGACTTGATCTTGATCAATTCTCGCCATATCTGTTTTCTCTGGAAGTTTTGTACCGTCAGGAATTCTTACCGAACCGATAGAGACAACGTGGCTCAATATTGTGACTCCGACGCTCTGTTCCAGAAATGCTCGAGCAACTGCACCAAGTGCAACCCGAGCTGCAGTTTCGCGCGCGCTGGCACGTTCGAGAATTGGTCGCGCGTCATCTAAGTCGTACTTCTGCATTCCAACTAAATCTGCATGTCCTGGACGTGGTCTAGTCAGCGGTGCGTTTCGAGCCAAGTCTTTGATTTCCTCATCAGGAATCGGATCAGCCGACATAACCTTTTCCCATTTTGGCCATTCTGAGTTTCCAACCTGAATTGAAATTGGACCACCTTGTGTTAAGCCAAGACGGATTCCACCAAGGATCGAAATTTTATCGGCCTCGAAATTCTGTCTAGCACCGCGACCAAAACCTAAACGACGTCTAGCTAAATGAAAATCAATATCTTTAGATGAAATCTCAACACTTGCCGGAATGCCCTCAATAATCGCCGAGAGGGCCGGGCCATGAGATTCACCTGCTGTTAACCAACGCACTCGCATATTGTGTCAGATAAGCGCGTCATCTCGCGCACCATATAAAAGCGGCGCAGATTGCTGGCGCCAACGCTATTGGATCGGCTAACGATCTCCTTGAAATGAGATGTCCAATCAGAAGTAACACCCCTCCCAAGATAAAGCCCTCGATGAAATCACTCCATCTCGATATTTCCAAAGGCAGAAAGAATAGAGCGAGCAGGGCCGCTAACTTCACATCGCCAGCGCCCAAACCAAAGAACATCGCAATAAAACCAATTGAGAAAATGGCTAGTGAACTAGCGAGATGAATCTGCCCCTTAGTTACCAATGTGGTTGCAGCAAAAATCGAAGCGGTGAAGATCAGAGTTCGATTTCTAACCTTATGGGTAGTGATATCGACGATCGAGATATAGAGCGATGAGATGAGAAGGAGTGCAAACACAGCGCGACGCTAATGGCTATATAACCCGAATTTACATCTTTCGCAGAATCTGTGAATTACTTCGATGCGTTGGTTAGCGCCAGTCTAAGCTCGCTATCGATAATCTTTTGTCCAAATGGATAAACAGCGTTGATCTGGTCGATACCCTGATAGAGAAGTAGCTCTAGACCGCTGATCACCTTTCCCCCACCATCAGACCAACGTCGTGCAATCAGAGTCGGCCAAGGTTTATAGAGAACATCGAAGAGCAGGCCTTCGACCTTAGAAGGAATATTATCGGCAACTAAATCCGCCGCACCTGAAGGAGTTGTGTTTACTACTAGATCGAAATTGCGAAGATCAATTTGATCATCCCAAGCAATAAACTCCGGCGCTAATTTTCTAAAGCAAGCCGCTATTCCAACATTTCGCCTAACGCTTCTTCCCATAATTGCGACGCTGTCTGCGATCTCATCGAGGGCTCCCGCAACTGCTCGAGCGGTTCCACCGGCTCCTAATATCAAAACCGAATTGAAATGATCGTATCCAGCATTGGCAAGTGCTTTAACAAATCCTGAGCCGTCTGTACTGGTCGCACTCCAACCCGAACCATTTCGAATCAGCGTATTTACCGATTGAATCTGCAGCGCAAGTGCGTCAACTTCAATTTCCGAACTTTCGGCGATAACCAATACTTCTTCCTTTAAAGGCATAGTCAGCGAGAGGTAGTCATAGTTTGCGCCTTGGCTTTTTAGAAAATCAGCCAAGCCGCCACTTGCTACTTCAATGGCTTCATAGCTTCCTGCGATACCAAGCAAATCGAAGGCTTTGGTATGCAATACGGGCGAGAGAGAGTGCGCAATTGGAAAGCCAAGTACGGCAGCTTTTAAACTCTTATCTGACATGTCCTAATCACTCCTTACTCTCAAATTGCCCAGCTCGTAAATTTTTCTTATACTCAACTTTCCATAAGCCAAACTCTTCAAATGATGAGGTAAATCTAGTGTCATTTGGTGCAACGGTGATGAAGTAAATCCAGTCCCCCGGTTCAGGATTTACGGCAGCCAACAAGGCTTGCTTACCCGGGTTTCCTATCGGACCAGGAGGAAGGCCATATTTTCTATAGGTGTTATATGGCGAATTCAACAAAGTCGATTTAGTGCTCAAGAAGATATTGCCCCGCAACTTCTGCACATAATGAATTGTTGAATCCATCTGCAGAGGCATTCCCTTCTCTAAGCGATTTCGAATAACTCGCGATACTTTTGTGAAATCGGCCAGACCGCCTTCAGCCTGAATAATCGAAGCGATTGTTAAAAGTTCTTGCGCGTTGAATTTTCCTGGAGCTTCTGAAATCCCAGCGCTCTTCATTTCAGTCTGAGCCCGCTCGACCATAGTTGCAATTGCAACGGATGCAGTCGTTCCCTTGGCAAATGAGTACTGCGCAGGAAAGAGAAGTCCTTCAAGTGATTTGAACCCCGCCGGCAACTTCAATTGAGCGAGGGCTTCTTTTATCTCAGAACGTGAGTATCCAGCTTTAACCATATCTTCAAAGACTTCAGAGTTCCATTCACCTTCAACGATATTGATTAGCCCCGCGATTCGCTTGCTTTCTAGAAGTTGCTCGAGGGCATCCTTTGCGCAAAGTTCGGGCGAGATCATGTGTAAACCTGGTGCAATTTTGGCGGCACGAGCATCTCCAACTGCCACACCGAAGAAAGCCCTTGATGATTTAACGACGCCTTTCTCAAAAAGTTGAGCCGCAATATCAGATCCAGTCGCACCTGCGCCGATCTCTATCGCAATATCTGCCTCCGTTATCACTTTTGTTACGGCTGTTCCGTCGGAGCAAGCGAAATCAGTAGCCGCTGACGTCTTGCGAAGTTCGTGAACTCCCCCAGTAAAGACGCATACAAATGCGAGAGCTAGAGCAACGCGAATAAGCGCTTTTCTATCTTTTTTCAAGTGCCAACCCTTGTTCAAGAATCGCAACTGCGGCAGCACAATCAATCAGGGTCTTTGCGTTTTTGGCATCGATTCCGGCATCTCGTAACTGTCGACTTGCAGAAACGGTAGATAAACGCTCATCAACCATTGATATCTCAATGTCGAACTTGGCGCTCAGGCTTTCGGCAAACTTCAAAGCTTTCTCCGCTGAAAGTGAATCAGCGCCGCTAAGTTGCTTCGGCTCTCCCACATAAAACTTAACTGGCTCATATTCTTGAACAAGTTCGTTGATTTTGACTAACAAATTGGGGTCTTTACTCTGTAGAACTTCTAACGGCGTCGCCAATAAACCATCAGGATCACAGATTGCTACACCGATACGGACATCGCCATAATCAAATGCGATCCTCCGGCCTAGCCTTGCCATTACTTCCCGCTTATTGCGAGTTCAATCGCTTGCAGCGCTTTATCAATCGCAGAAACATCAGTTCCGCCACCTTGTGCGAAATCATCTTTGCCGCCGCCGCCACCGCCCAGAACGGTTGAACCGATCTTGACCAGTGCACCTGCTTTTACTCCACGTGCCCGAGCGGCATCGCTTGCAGCAACGACTAGAACGGGTTTTCCATCAACGACACTTACTAAGGCTACGACGCTATCGGATTCACGATTGCGAAGTTCAAGTGCAATCTTGCGAAGATCATCAACCGCTATGCCATCTGGAATCCGATTAGCAATCAACGTTGCGCCACCAATCTTCTTTGCACCCGCAGCGAACTTTGAAATATCAGCCATTGCCGCAGCGGATCTAACCTGCGCTAGCTCTTTCTCGATCTCTTTAAACTTAGCCAGAAGTTCTGAAATTCGTTCCGGAAGTTCCTCTGCACGCGAGCCTTTGATCAGCGATGTTAACGAATTGAGCAAGATATGTTCGCGCGCTAGAAAGCGATAAGCATCCACGCCAACTAGGGCTTCGACGCGACGTACACCAGCACCGATTGAGGATTCACTTAACAGCTTTACAACACCTAATTGCCCAGAGCGCTGAACATGTGTTCCTCCGCAGAGTTCGCGGGCCCAATCTCCAACGGAAACTACTCGAACGCGATCTCCATATTTTTCACCGAAGAGCGCCATCGCGCCTAACTTCTTCGCTTCATCTTGCGACATTACTTCCGCGCTTACTTCAAGGTTATCCAATAGAAGCGTATTTACGCGCGCTTCAACATCATTTAGTACGCCTTCAGAGACCGCACCTGTTGAAGGGAAGTCGAAACGAAAACGTCCTGGTGAGTTCTCCGATCCTGCTTGAGTTGCAGTCTCCCCTAATATTTCACGGAATGCTTTATGGACCATATGAGTTGCAGTGTGTGCGCGAGAGATTCCATCTCGACGCTCTTGATCGATTGTCGCTAGACCCTTATCCCCTACTCCAACTTCACCCGATATAACTCGACCGCGATGAACAGATAATCCGGTAACAGGTGCTTGCACATCTTCAATTTCAATAACTGCGCCATTACTTAAGACAATACGTCCACCATCGGCTAACTGTCCACCGCCTTCAGCGTAGAAGGGGGTGCGATCTAGAACTATCTCGACATCGCTTCCCGATTGCGCAGATGTTACGGATATGCCGTCAACCAAAATTCCACTGACTTGAGATTCAGTCTCGGTCTTTGTATAACCGAGGAATTCTGATGCGCCCTTACTGTCGGCGATCTTCTTGTACTCACTCAGATCAGTGTGGCCGCTCTTCTTCGCCTTAGCGTCGGCCTTAGCGCGATCACGTTGTTCTTTCATTAGGCGTGTGAAACCAGCCTCATCAACTTCTAAGCCTTCTTCGCGCGCCATTTCAAGAGTGAGATCAAAAGGGAATCCATAAGTGTCGTGCAATTTAAAGACTTCTTCGCCAGGCAGTACCGATTTCTTAAACTTCTTTAGTTCAGTTGAAGCCATATCAAAGATCTGGGTTCCGCTCTTTAGCGTCTGCAGGAATGACTCTTCCTCTGAGACTGAAACCGACAAGATTCGTTTCTTATCTGTAACTAGCTCTGGATACTGCGGCCCCATTGCGCCGATGGCTGCAACGGTGAGCTCAGACATGATCGGATCATTGGTACCCAACAAGCGCATATTTCTAATTGTGCGACGCATCATGCGACGCAGGACATAGCCACGACCTTCATTGCCAGGAGTTACTCCATCGCCAATCAACATCGCAGATGTTCGAGCATGGTCAGCAATAACACGAAGTGCAACATCAGATTTCTCAGATGAGCCGTATTTGACACCCGTTAGCTCCATCGCTTTATTCAAAATCTGCATGGTCGTGTCAATTTCGTAGATATTTTCTACGCCTTGCAATAGCGCAGCTGTGCGTTCTAGCCCAAGGCCCGTATCAATGCTCTTTGCAGGAAGCTCGCCCAAAATTGGATAACTATCTTTACCGCCACCGGCTCCGCGTTCATTCTGCATGAAAACAAGGTTCCAAATTTCTAAGTAACGATTTTCATCCGCGATTGGGCCGCCATCTTTTCCGTAGGCAGGACCGCGGTCGAAGTAAATCTCTGAACATGGTCCGCAAGGCCCTGGAACTCCCATCGACCAGAAGTTATCTGCCATATCGCGGCGTTGAATTCGCTCTTTAGGTATGCCGATCTTTTTATGCCAGATATCGGCAGCTTCATCATCGGTTAGATAAACGGTTACCCACAATTTATCTTCAGGAAAACCATAACCACCATCTGAAATCGGCCGGGTTAAAAGATCCCAAGCAAGGGCGATCGCACCCTCTTTGAAATAATCACCAAATGAGAAGTTTCCACACATCTGGAAAAAAGATGCATGGCGAGTTGTCTTTCCAACTTCATCGATATCTAGAGTACGTACACATTTTTGGACCGAGGTTGCACGCTTAAAGGGAGGAGTTACCTCGCCGAGAAAATAGGGCTTAAATGGAACCATTCCTGCATTTACAAGTAAGAGATTTGGATCATCGGCAATTAAAGATGCTGATGGAACAACGGTGTGAGTTAAACCTTCGCGGTTACCGCTTTCAAAAAAGCGCAGCCAGCGTGAACGTATCTCGGCGGATTCCACGTTTGGAGATCACTCAGCCTTCTTCTTCTTTTTAGAGCGAGATTTACTCATTCCGGCCGCGCTAATTAGCGCGCCAGCGACTTTAACCGCAGGACCACTCTTATCCATGAATCCTGTCGTTGCATCAGCAACTTTTGTAGTTACATCTTCTACGTTCTTAGTTATGCGCGCAAAGCTTTCAAGGGGGCTATTTACTAGTTCTACAGTGCGAGTTGACTCGTGAATTAACGGTGCAGTCTCATCTGTAAGAACTTTAAGTGAGGCTCTTGCCTCATCTACGAGGCGGCCGATGCGGATTACTGCGTAAGAAATTGCTATGGCGATAACAAGTAGTGAGCATGCCGCAATAATCGTTGCTACTCCGCCTGGACCGGTAACCATTTCCATCCTCACTTAATTTGCACTAATAATCGGCTTAATATCGTTAGCCTACCTGAGATAGCCCTTACTTCTGGCTATCTACCTTTGTAACTCCATCAATTCCACTCTCTTTACGCTGTGCTGGAGTAATTGGCGTTGGCGCCCCAGTAAGCGGATCTCCCCCGCTTGCCGTCTTTGGAAAGGCGATAACTTCACGGATTGAGTCGCTTCCGGTTAGTAGTGCGCAAACGCGATCTAAGCCAAGTGCGATTCCGCCATGTGGTGGTGGACCGTAATTAAATGCTTCAAGTAAGAAACCAAATTTGCTCATCGCTTCTTCATCGCTTAACCCAATGACAGAGAAGACATCTTTTTGAATCTGGCGATCATGGATACGAATCGATCCGCCACCGAGTTCGGTTCCGTTAAGAACTATGTCATATGCATATGCCAAAGCGTTGGCAGGATCAGATGCGAATGTTTTTGCAAACTCTGGCTTTGGACCAGTGAATGGGTGGTGCACTGCAGTCCATCCACCATTATCCGTTGGTTCGAACATTGGAGCATCCACTACCCATAGGAATTCCCATGCGCCTTCAGAGATTAAATTACAGCGCTTGCCGATTTCTAGACGAACTGCGCCGAGAAGTGAAAGGGATGCTGAACGCTCACCAGCGGCGAAGAAGATTGCATCGCCTGACTTCGCGCCAGCAGCTGCAACAATTCCGGCAGTCTCTTTCTCAGAAATATTCTTTGAGACGGGGCCACCTAGAGTTCCATCTTCATTTACAAGGATGTATGCAAGGCCTTTTGCACCGCGCGCCTTTGCCCAATCCTGCCAAGCATCGAGTTCGCGACGTGGTGATGATGCGCCACCTGGCATCACGACGCTACCAACGTATGGCGCTTGGAAG
Source organism: Candidatus Planktophila lacus (assembly GCF_002288325.1). NCBI lineage: Bacteria > Bacillati > Actinomycetota > Actinomycetes > Candidatus Nanopelagicales > Candidatus Nanopelagicaceae > Candidatus Planktophila > Candidatus Planktophila lacus. The sequence goes on from NZ_CP016780.1 coordinate 732,488, forward strand.
ACACGGAACTCGGTATCTTTAAAGAATTCAGTCTGCTCGACTAACTGCAGGCCAAAACGAAGGTCTGGTTTATCTGAACCATAGTTCTGCATTGCATCGGCATAAGTCATATGGCGAATCGGAGTTGGAATATCGTAACCAACCGCTTCTTTCCAGATCTTAACCAAGAGCTTTTCAGCAACTGCCAAGATATCTGCTTGATCAATAAAAGACATCTCTATATCTAATTGCGTAAATTCTGGCTGGCGATCAGCACGGAAATCTTCATCGCGGAAACAGCGCGCAATTTGGTAATAACGTTCCATGCCGGCAACCATCAAGAGTTGCTTAAACAACTGTGGAGATTGAGGGAGTGCATACCAACTTCCGGGTTGCAGACGAACCGGAACTAAGAAGTCGCGTGCACCTTCTGGAGTGCTACGAGTCAAGTAAGGAGTTTCAATCTCTAGAAAATCGAGATCTTCCATAACACGACGAATTGTTGAAGTTACCTTTGAGCGTAGGCGCATATTTGCGGCCGGCTTTTCGCGACGCAGATCTAAGTAGCGGTACTTAAGGCGAACTTCTTCAGAAATTTCAGAATCATTTCCGCTATCAACTGGAAAGGGAAGCGCGGCGCTCTCACTAAGAACGACTATGTCATCGCCCATGACTTCAATTGCTCCGGTTGGGTTTGAAGTATTGGCATTGCCATCAGGGCGCAGAACAACTTCGCCCTTTATCTGCAGACACCATTCGGCGCGAAGAGATCCAGCTAGAGCTTCGTCGCGAATGACTACCTGAACTGAACCTGTGGCATCACGTAAGTCGATAAAGGCAACGCCACCGTGATCGCGGCGGCGCGCAACCCAACCTGCCAGGCTTACCGTCTGACCAGCATCGCTTGCGCGCAGAGCGCCAGCATCGTGAGTACGTAACATTTAAAAAGCCGCCTTTAATATTTGTAAAACGTTGGTCAGAGATCCCCGAGAAGAACGCTCTGTAATTGGTCAATCTTAACCGATCTCGTGCTGCCATCGCTCATGCGTTTGAGTTCAACGCTCCCTGAGGCTACTTCGCTATCACCAAGAACGATTACATAGCGAGATCCACTTTTATCGGCAGCCTTCATCGCACCCTTTAGGGCGCGATCACCAAAGGCGATCTCCGTGCGAATCCCCGCTTCACGCAATTTCGCTGCAATAGATAAGGATGCGCTCTTTTGATTATCGCCCAAAGGAATGATGAATAGATCTGATGAGAATTGATTTTCAACTAAAACGCCTTCTGCTTGTGCTGCAAGAAGTGCTCGATCCACGCCCAGACCAAAACCGATTCCAGAAAGTGCTTGACCGCCAAGAATCTCCATCAGGCCGTCGTAACGTCCACCGCCACCAATTCCTGATTGCGCCCCAAGTCCTTCATGAATGAACTCAAAAGTAGTGCCGGTGTAATAATCCAATCCGCGGACCATTCGGGGATTTACTACATATGAAATACCAAGTGAATCTAGATAACTCTTTACCTGCTTAAAGTTCTCCGCAGAGTCAGCCGAGAGATAGTCAAGCAAGAGAGGTGCCTTTGCCATCGCCTCTTTCATCTCTGGTCGTTTATCGTCAAATAAACGAAGTGGATTTATCGCAGCGCGAGTCGCGGTTGCTTCATCCAGATCCAACTTCGATATAAATTGCAGTAAATCAACGCGATGAGCAGCGCGAGATTGGGCATCTCCAAGTGAAGTGATATCTAAGCGGTAATTCTTTAAACCTAAAGATTTAAATCCTTGATCTGCGATGGCAATCACTTCAGCATCTATCGCTGGATCATCTAGACCAATCGCTTCAATTCCAACTTGATAGAACTGGCGATAGCGCCCTGCTTGTGGGCGTTCGGCGCGGAAGAATGCTCCGGAGTACCAGACCTTTACGGGAAGTTGCCCGCGATCTAAACCCTTTTCGATTACTGCACGCATAACACCAGCAGTGCCTTCGGGGCGCAAAGTTATAGAACGCCCACCGCGATCTTCGAAGGTGTACATCTCCTTCGATACAACATCAGTTGACTCGCCTACTCCACGAGAAAATAGTGAAGTGTCTTCAAATACCGGGAGCTCCATTAGTTGATATCCAGCTAACTTGGCGGGAGCGATCAGAGATTCACGGACCCATTCAAAGGCAGCCGAAAGTGGGGGTGCGTATTCGCTTACCCCTTTTGGCGCTTGAATCTTTTCGTACTTCATGCCTGTAATTCTTTCAGATATGGATTATTTTTTCGCTCGAATTTAATTGTTGTCTCTGGACCGTGTCCTGGCAACACTCGCAAGCCATCATTCAAGGGAAGTACTCTTGTTTTTAGGGTCTTTTGCATCGCTTCATGCGATCCTGAAGGCAAATCAGTGCGTCCGATCGACCCTGCAAATAGAACATCTCCAGTAATCAACAACTCGTCATTGATTGTAAACATAGTGCTCCCCCGCGTATGGCCCGGAGCATGAATCGCGGTGATCTTCATATCTAATAGATCGATCTCATCGCCATGTCGTAAGTTTTTAACTTCATTTGGTTCTTCAAACTTCATGGCATCAAGCGTTTGAATAAATTCAGCGCCATGTGCACCTTGTGGTTTTAGAAGTAAATCTCGATCTTCGGTGTGAATATAAGAGGAAATTCCATATCCATCGGCAAGTGGCTTTACTGAGAATGTGTGATCAAGATGGCCGTGGGTGATTAAAGCTGCAACTGGTTTCAAACCATGTTCAGAAATGAGAGCCTCAATCTCATCTGAAATATCTGGCATACCTGGATCGACGATGATGCACTCTTGGCCAGGTCCTGCAGCGATCACCCAACAGTTTGTGGCAAACATAGGGGCTACAAAAGAGGTAACTAACATCGCCTCACCCCCTAATTTTCGCGCGCAAATAGGCGCAAACTTTCCCCAATAAGTAAGACAGGGTACCTTTTATCTCCGCAAGACCTCATCTGCACACTCAAACAACGAAGGCGAAATCGCCGACGCGCTGAAAGGGAACACTATGACCGAGCAAATCAATCCAGGATCAATCAACATCACACCAGCCAATGCAAGTGCAGCATCTGCGCTAATTGGAGATCCATCAAAGTTCGGTCGAGTCGCAGAAGATGGCACGGTTTATGTTCGTACTCCAGAAGGCGAAAAGGCCGTTGGTTCATATCCCGGAAAAACTGCTGAAGAAGCGTTGCAATATTTTGTAAGAAAATTTGAAGCTCTAGCATCCGAGGTCGCGCTGACCGCAGCCCGCATCACAAGCGGCGCCATGGTTCCAGATGATGCGTATGAAGCAGTCAAGAAGTTACGTCAGCAAGTCCGCGAGTTAAATGGTGTTGGCGATCTCGCAGCACTCGCTGCCTCAGTTGATCAGATTGAGCCACTAATCGAAGGTCACCGCGAAGCATATGAAGCCAAGAAGGTTGCAGAAGCTGCGGTAAAAGCTGCGCGTCGCGAACAAGTAATGGTTGAGAAAGAGAAGATAGTTTCTGAAGCTGAATCGCTAGCGCTCTCTGAAAATTGGAAGGTAACCGGAGATCGCTTAAAAACACTGCTCGAAGAGTGGAAGTCAGCTCCTCGGCTAGATAAGAAAGTAGATGGAGAACTTTGGAAGCGTTTTTCTGCATCACGCAATAAGTTTGATAAGCGTCGTAGAACTCATTTTGCAACTCTAGAAGAGACAACGGCAAAGGTATCTGCGGCTAAGAAAGCACTTGTTGAGCAGGCTTCTAAACTTGCTACATCAACGGATTGGGTTGCCACCGCGCGCGCTTTCAAAACTCTGATGGATCAGTGGAAGGCTGCCGGTCGCGGTAAGCCAAGTGAAGATGCCAAGCTTTGGGCTAAGTTCAAAGCGTCACAAGATCATTTCTTCACCGCAAAGAACGCTGATCTTGAAAAGCGCGAAGTTTCAATGGTTGCAAACCTAGCCAAGCGCGAAGAGTTGATAGTTCAGATTGAGGCGCTAGTGCCATTTACTGATGTAAAAGCCGCGAAGAACTCGTTCCGCGAACTTTCTCGCTCTTGGGAGAAGATCGGCATTACTCATCGTGACAAGCGAGCAGCAATGGATGCGCGAGTAGCTAAAGTCGAAGAAGCGATAAAAAGTGCTGAGGCTGAGATCTGGCGTAAGACAGATCCAGCTGCAAAGGCTCGTGCTGCCGATGTGGTTAAGCAGCTGTCTGATTCAATCGCTAACTACGAGAAGATTGCGGCGAAATCAACCTCTGCCGGAAATGCGAAGAAGGCACAAGAAGCCCTTGATTCAGCTGCTGCTCGTAAGGTCTGGTTGGCCGAGGCTGAAAAGTCTCTCGCTGAATTTAACTAAACTTTACTTTCTTAAAACTATCGAGTTAGTTGCGATAGACGTCGTAGACGCCTTCAACGGCGCGTACTGCAGCTAAGACTGAGTCGAGATGCGTCGCATCTGCCATTTCAAAGGTGAACTTGCTGATCGCGGTTCGATCCTTTGAGGTATTCACTGCAGCGCTTAAAATATTTACATGCTGTTCAGATAGCGCTCTCGTTACATCTGCCAACAAACGTGATCGATCTAGCGCCTCTACTTGGATATTTACTAGGAATACGCTTCCGGCTCCATCGAGCCAGCGCACCTTTGCAATTCGTTCGCCTTGATTTAACTGCAAGTCAGCAGCGTTGATGCAATCATCGCGATGGACTGAGATGCCACTTCCTTTGGTGATAAATCCGATAATTCCATCTCCAGGAACTGGCGTACAGCAGCGGGCTAGCTTCACTAGCACATCGCCCACGCCTTCAACTTCGATTGCGCTACTTGAACGTCTAATTGAGTGGGATCCGGTTGGAATAACATCGATAGTTGGTTCAGGGTGCGAATCTTCCACGCCTAGCGAAACAACTAATTTTTCAATAATGGAAGCTGCAGAAACATGCCCATCTCCTACAGCGCTATAGAGCGCAGAGATATCGGGATAGCGCAGTTCGTGTGCCAGCTCCAGTAAAGAATGTCCTGCAAAGATTTTCTGAAGTGGTAGTCCTGCTTTACGCATTTGACGCGCAATAGATTCGCGCCCAGCATCAATCGCTTCCTCGCGACGCTCTTTGCTGAAGTGCGCTTTGATCTTCGATCTGGCTCGAGGAGATTTAACAAAGTTAAGCCAATCGCGTGATGGCCCTGCGTTTTCGCTCTTATTGGTAACTATCTCGATCACATCACCATTAACTAAGCGGGTATCAAGTGGAACTAAGCGACCATTTACTTTTGCGCCAGCGCATTTGCTACCGACATCTGTATGCACTGAGTATGCGAAGTCGACAGGTGTAGATCCACCAGGAAGAGCAATCACGCTCCCCTTTGGAGTAAATACGAAGACTTCGGGACTGCCTAAATCAAAACGGAGCGCTTCGAGGAATTCTGAAGGATCCTCAGTCTCTTTCTGCCACTCGTGCAACTGGCGTAGCCAAAGCATCTCTGGTGAGGAGTTCTTTGACTCATTGCCTTGCTTGTACTTCCAATGCGCTGCGATACCGAACTCAGCACGGGAATGCATCTCAAAAGTTCTAATCTGGATTTCTATCGCCTTGCCGTTTGGCCCAATCACCGTTGTATGCAATGACTGGTATAGATTGAATTTTGGCATTGCGATGTAATCTTTAAATCGTCCTGGCACAGGCGACCAGCGAGCGTGAATCGAACCAAGAACTGCGTAGCAATCCTTGACGTCATTTACCAAGACGCGAATACCGACTAAGTCATAGATATCGTTGAAATCGCGTCCTCGCACCACCATCTTCTGATAGACGCTGAAATAATGTTTTTTGCGCCCTGTAACTGTCGCAGTGATCGCATCTCGATCTAGATCACTTTGCACCGCATCAATTACCTCTTGTGACAGCGCATCGCGGGAAGGCGAACGCTCGGCAACTAACCGGGAAATCTCTTCAAACTTCTTAGGTTCCAGAACCTCGAAGGAGAGGTCTTCCAGCTCCCATTTAATTGCATTCATACCTAAGCGGTGCGCTAGAGGGGCATAAATATCTAAAGTTTCACGTGCTTTTCGCTCAGCGCTCTCAGTGCTAACAAACTTCCAAGTGCGCGCATTATGTAATCGATCTGCAAGTTTTATCACCAGAACTCGAATGTCGCGCGACATGGCAACGACCATCTTGCGAACCGTCTCAGCCTCAGCGGTCGGACCGTAAGTTAATTTATCTAACTTGGTGACTCCATCAACTAAGTTAGCAATCTCGTCGCCGAAATCAGAACGTAATTGAGTGAGCGAATAAGGCGTATCTTCAACGGTGTCGTGCAGAAGGGAGGCGATTATTGTTGTGTCATTTAAACCAAGTTCAGCCAGAATCTGCGAAACCGCGACGGGATGAGTTATGTACTCTTCACCGGATTTACGCATTTGCCCTACATGGGCCTGCTTTGCGATTTCAAAAGCGCGCTCAACTTCAGAGAGCCGACTTGTTGGGTGGCTCTCTTTAAGTGTTGCTAATAGTGGTGCAACTAGAGCGTTCAAAGGCTGCGCCTTACTTGCGACCCTTGCGCTTTGGTTGATTGCGAGGTCCGCGACCAACACTTGGGCGTATCGCTGCTCTCTCACTATTTGCACTCACTGATGCTGAGACTGGCTCTGCTCCCCCGCGCGAGGCAACTCGCTTTGCAAGTGCTTGCATCGCTGGTTCCTTCTCGCGAAGTGATGCCAGGAATGGTGGAGCGATAAAGATTGAAGAGTAAGTACCAACTGCAAGCCCGATAAACAAAGCAAGGGATAGATCCTTGAGAGTTCCGGCGCCAAGTAAGCCAGCACCTACAAAGAGGATCGCACCAACTGGAAGAAGTGCAATCAAAGAAGTGTTAGCAGAACGCACGATTGTCTGATTAACTGCCAAGTTTGCCGCTTGTGAATATGTAACTTTGCCCACTGCAGCAACAGATTTGGTGTTCTCGCGAACCTTATCGAATACAACAACGGTGTCATACAGCGAATAACCAAGGATCGTTAAGAATCCGATCACAGTTGCGGGGGTAACATCGAACCCGACGAGTGCATAGATTCCAACTGTAATAAAGACGTCATGCACAACGGCCACGATCGCAGAAACTGCCATCTTGGGTTCAAAGATCATCGTCAAGAAGATCATAATTACGATTAAGAATGCGATAAGTCCGTAGAGCGCCTTCTTAGTAATTTCCTTACCCCATGAAGGTCCGATCAACTGAGTGTCGATTGATTCAAGCGGTACGTTAAAGGCGATAGTCAAAGCTTTTTCAACTGCCGCTGACTGTGCCGCAGAAAGCGCACCAGTCTGAACCTTTACTTTGTCATCACCGATCTTCTGAACAATGATTTCTCCAGGAATATCAACATCTGCAACAGCAGCGCGCGCTTGTTCAACTGTCGTGCCCGCCTTATTTACTGTGTAAGAAGAACCACCCTTAAATTCGATTCCAAGGTGAAGACCTTGAATCAAGAGGGCACCTATTGATAGCAAGATGAAAATTGCTGAGATTGAGTACCAACGACGGCGATTACCAACGATGTTAAATGAAGTTTCGCCAGAGTAAAGACGACCGCCAAGACCTGAGAGTTTTACCATGGCTTATGCCTCCAATGTTGAAACAGACTGGGTAGAAACAGTTTTGGTTGAATCAGTTGTGATCGATGCAGTTCTATAATTCTTCATACCGATGCTCTTAGGCGATAGCCCCGAAAGCGGATGACCGGAAGAGAAGAATTTAACTCCGGCCAAGATGCTCACCATTGGCTTGGTGAAGAAGAAGACGATAATTAAATCGACAAGTGTTGTGAGACCTAGAGTGAAAGCAAAGCCACGTACGCCACCAACTGCGAAGAAGTAGAGCAAAGCAGCAGCAATCAGAGAAACAGCATCTGCAACCAAAATCGTGTGACGCGCCTTAGCCCAACCACTTTCAACCGCCGAGCGGATTGAACGGCCTTCACGCGCTTCATCGCGGATGCGTTCGAAGAAGACGATAAATGAGTCTGCGGTAACACCGATCGCCACAATGGCACCAGCGATACCTGCCAAGGTGAGAGTAAATCCAATCGTTTCACCGAGTACTAGGAAGAGCAGGTAAACAATTGCAGCTGCTAGCGCAAGTGAACCAACTACTACGAGACCGAGTCCGCGATAGTAAAGAAGTGAATAGATAAGAACTAAACCAAGTCCCAACGCGCCAGCCAAAAGGCCAGCGCTTAACTGGTCAGCGCCCAGGGTTGGTGATACTTGCTGCACCTCACCGCGGTCGAATGCCAACGGCAAAGCTCCGTATTTAAGAACATTTGCAAGATCTTGCGCTTCAACTTGTGAGAAAGACCCAGTGATCTGAGCATTTCCTGATGGAATCGCTTCATTAATTCTTGGTGCAGAAACAACTAAACCATCGAGAACAATCGCAACTTGATTGAGCGGTGATTGCAGCGAAGTTACGCGGTTAGTTAGTGCGCCAAATGCCTTTGTGCCATCGCCATTGAAGGTTAGAGAAACAAACCAAGCAAGGCCTTGTGATGGGTCATATCCAGCCTCGGCGGAAGAGACTTGAGTTCCGAGAACTTCAGCTGGAGCGAGAATGTACTTTGCACCGCCATCGCGAGAACAAGAAACAATTGTGTCGGCCGGACTATCAGCGCCAGTACCTTCACGACTAGCAGGATCGGTGCAATCAAGTGCGGCGTACTTCGCATTGAGATCAGCGTTAACGCCGGCTGCAGGTGTTGCAGCAGTTGAAGTGTCAGCAGGATTTGATATGCCAGAACCTTCTGCTAGTACCTGACGAAAACGAAGCTCTGCAGTTTGGCCAACAAGATCCACAACGCGACGTCCGCTATCTCCTGGAACAGAGATAACGATCTGTCGATTGGTTCCGCTTCCTTGAGCAGTTACTTCACTTTCTGCTACACCAATTGAGTCAACGCGCTGGCGAATAATTGAGACTGCTTGATCTATCGCCTCAGAAGTTACCTTGTTGGAGTCATTTGACGCTCGGGGTTGCAGCGTCACGCTGGTTCCGCCTCGAAGATCGAGACCTAGCTTGACCGAAGAAACACCTTGGATAAAGGTGGTTGCAAGTAGACCGAAGATAATGAGCGCCAGAATCAAAAGGGCGCGGCCAGAGCGGGCAGGGCTCTTCACAGTTTTATTTGGTGTGGACATAAGAGCAGAGTCTATGCGTTGGGCGCGGGCGTGTCGAAAAGGGTTGCGATCCCAGCAGGAGGGGTTCGCCCTAAATGGCGCCACCCGAGTTCGGTGGCGATACGACCCCGCGGAGTGCGGGCCATAAAACCATTTCTTACCAAGAATGGCTCAGCCACGGCTTCGACCGTTTCCGTCTCTTCACCCACTGCAATCGCCAGCGTTGAAAGACCAACCGGTCCCCCATTAAATCGCTCGATAAGTGCGGTCAGCACTGAACGATCTAGTCGATCCAAACCTTTCTCATCTACTTCATACATTTCAAGCGCGGCCATCGCATCTGAGTGAGTGAGGGCATTTGCAGCTTTAGCGCTGGCTCCACCACTTGTGCGAACTTGGGCATAGTCGCGGACGCGACGCAATAAACGATTGGCGATACGTGGTGTGCCGCGAGACCTGCCAGCAACTTCAAGTACCGCCTCTTCTTCAATTGTCAGTTGCAGTAAAGCAGCGCTGCGACGAATTACTTCAGCGAGTTCAGTGGACTCATAGAAATCAAGATGTGCAGTAAAGCCGAAGCGATCCCTTAGCGGACTAGGAAGTAATCCTGCGCGTGTAGTTGCCCCAACTAATGTAAAGCGCGGCAGTTGTAATGGAATCGCAGTTGCTCCCGGTCCTTTACCTACGACAACATCAACGCGGAAATCCTCCATTGCAAGGTAGAGAAGTTCTTCAGCAGGTCTTGGCAAACGGTGAATCTCATCCAAGAAGAGAATCTCTCCTTCAACTAGTGAAGATAAAATCGCCGCTAAATCTCCAGCGTGAGTGATCGCAGGACCGCTAGTTATACGAATCGGTGTTTGCATTTCGCTAGCTAAAATCAAAGCAAGAGTTGTCTTTCCGAGTCCGGGTGGACCGCTAAGCAGGATGTGATCGGCGGCCGAGCCGCGTGAACGTGCTGCTGATAACAAGACATCAATCTGATCTCGAACGCGATGCTGCCCAATGAAATCATCGAGAGTCTTTGGACGTAGCGCGTGTTCGGCAGCTGAGTCATCCTGACTAAATTCTGGCGCTACTAAACGATCATCGCTCATATCGTTAGCCACTTTAACGTCCACCCTGCGAAAGTGCGCGCTTTAAGAGATCGGAGAGTTCAAGAGTTTGCGCATCGACGCCATCTTCAGAAAGCCGCGCTACTACTTGTGAAATTGCCGCATCTGAATCTTTAGCGCTAAATCCGAGCGAGACAAGTGCGCTAGTTAATTGTTCACGCCAAACTGGTTGATGGCGATCACTCTTCGAGGAGGTTCCAAAATCAGTTAACTTGCCCTTTAACTCAAGGATTAAACGCTGTGCACCCTTGCGGCCAATTCCAGGAACCTTTTCAATAGCAGAGATATCTTCTTGGGCTACAGCAACGGCTAACTGCGATGGTGATAGCGCCGAAACAATGGAGAGCGCAACCTTTGGACCAATTCCACTAACTGTCTGAACTAATTCGAAAAGCGCGCGATCTCCGTCCTCAAGAAATCCATAAAGCGTTAGCGCATCTTCGCGGACAACCAACGTTGTAAACAGCTGCGCTTGCACGCCAATATTAAGTTGGGCAGAAGTCTTTTGAGTAACCGCAAGGGATAAGCCGACTCCACCGACTTCAACTATTACCTTATCTAGCGAAATAGAGCGGACAACGCCGTTAACAAGTGAAATCATTTGCGCACCAACTTGGCTAGCCGTGATTTTTCAGCAGCAAGTGCGGCTTCAATTTTGCTGTTTCCACCACCGCGCCAAATATGGCAGATCGCAAGTGCCAAGGCATCGGTGCTATCAACTGGTTTAGGAATCTCGGTCAAGGAAAGCAACCTTTTAACCATCTCGGCGACTTGTACCTTATTAGCTCGACCTGAACCAGTTACGGCAGCCTTGACTTCACTCGGTGTGTGCATGACAACTGGAATACCTGCTCTTGCAGCTACTAGTAGTGCAATACCCGCAGCTTGTCCGGTGCCCATCACGGTACGAACATTGTGCTGCGAAAAAACTCTTTCAACTGCGATCCGATCTGGTTGATATTTGCTTACCCAATTAGTGATCTCTTCTTCGAGCTGCAAGAGACGCTGTTCTAGCGGGTTATCGCTGGGAGTCTTGATCACTCCCACGCTAATCAACTTAAGTTGTGATCCGGGTAGGCCTTCAATAACGCCTATGCCGCAGCGCGTAAGGCCCGGGTCGATACCCAAAACTCTCAGCGTTGCTTGGCTCATAACTTCAAAGCCTATGTCCGAGTCCGCAAAGAGCTAGGAAAGGCTCGCCATAACCTCGTCGGAGACATCGAAGTTGCTGTAAACATTCTGCACATCATCCAACTCTTCAATGGCATCAATTAGTTCGAAGACCTTGGTGGCGCCTTCTGCATCCAAGGGAATGGACATCGATGGCAAGAATGATGAATCGGCGGATTCGTAATCAAGGCCTGAGTTCTGCAACGCTGTGCGAACTGCAACCAGATCGCTAGCCTCACAGACAACCTCAAAAGATTCACCTAAATCGTTTACTTCTTCGGCTCCGGCTTCAAGCACAGATTCGAGAATTTTCTCTTCTGTTACCGACTCCGCCTTAGCAATGATGATTACACCTTTGCGATTAAAGAGATAGGAAACTGATCCAGGATCTGCCATCGAACCACCGTTGCGAGTTACGGCTACGCGAACTTCTGAAGCTGCGCGATTTCGGTTATCTGATAAACATTCAATCATGATCGCAACGCCATTTGGTCCGTAACCTTCGTACATAATTGTCTGCCAGTCAGATCCGCCGGATTCGAGTCCAGCGCCACGCTTTACCGCTCTTTCGATGTTATCGGCGGGCATCGAGTTTTTCTTTGCCTTTGCGATCGCATCAAAGAGAGTTGGATTGCCATCAACATCTGGCCCACCATTACGTGATGCAACTTCAATAGCCTTAATGAGTTTTGCAAAGTTCTTTGCACGGCGGCTATCGATTACCGCTTTCTTATGCTTTGTCGTTGCCCATTTGGAATGGCCTGACATGGCGTGACCTCAAACTTTCACTCTCGTTGAGCGGTATCTAAACCGCGTAATTCACTTCGCTTACTTTATCGCGCCTGTACAGACTTGATCAAAGAAGTAGCGATGTACGCGTAAATCTCCAGTTAACTCGGGATGGAATGAGGTTGCCAAGAGCCTTCCTTGTCGAACAGCTACCGCGTGCGATCCCTTCGCAGTTTTCACTGTTGCTAGGACCTCAACCGTTGCGCCGACTTCTTCTACCCAAGGCGCACGAATGAAGACTGCGTGCAGATTGACGCCTTGAAAATCAAGATCGCTTTCAAAGGAATCAACTTGGCGACCAAAGGCATTTCTTCGCACGGTCATATCAATGCCACCGAAAGTTTCTTGCCCATCCGATCCATCGATAATTCGATCAGCTAAAAGAATCATTCCAGCGCATGATCCATAGACCGGCATACCTGATTTGATTCGATCTCTTATCGGTTGCATCAAGTTAAAGGTACTTGCAAGATGTGCAATCGTTGTTGATTCTCCCCCAGGAAGAATGAGCGCATCTACTTCAGCAAGCTCTTCTGGGCGACGGACCGTTAGCGCAGCATGGCCAGCGCTCTTTGCTGCAACTAGGTGCTCGCGAAAATCACCTTGAAGAGCAAGAACGCCAATCTTCATTTTCTAATTAACTACCAGCCGCGTTCAGCTAAGCGGTGTGGTGCAGGAAGATCAGCAACATTGATTCCAACCATCGCTTCACCAAGACCACGTGAGGCATCGGCAATTACTTTTGCATCCTCGAAGAATGTGGTTGCTTTAACGCAAGCAGCTGCGCGAGTTGCAGGATCGCCTGACTTGAAGATTCCTGAGCCAATGAATACGCCGTCAGCGCCCATCTGCATCATTAAAGCCGCATCGGCAGGAGTTGCGATACCACCAGCAGTAAATAGGACGACAGGAAGTTTTCCGGTCTCAGCTACTTCTTTAACAAGTGCGTAAGGAGCTTGTAACTCTTTTGCGGCAACATAGAGTTCATCTTCGCGCATGGAAGATAGGCGACGGATTTCTGCCCCGATCTTGCGCATATGCATCATGGCGTTGGAAACATCTCCAGTACCTGCCTCGCCCTTTGAGCGAATCATTGCGGCGCCTTCATTAATCCGACGGAGCGCTTCACCTAAGTTTGTTGCTCCGCACACGAAAGGAACTTTGAAATCCCACTTATCAATATGGTTTTCAAAATCTGCTGGAGTTAAAACTTCTGATTCGTCGATGTAATCAACGCCTAGAGATTCGAGAATGCGAGCTTCGACGAAGTGACCGATACGAGCCTTAGCCATTACAGGAATTGTTACCGCCGCTTTAATTTTTTCGATCATGTCTGGATCTGACATGCGAGCGACGCCGCCTTGGGCGCGAATATCAGCAGGTACGCGTTCGAGAGCCATAACGGCACATGCACCTGCATCTTGAGCGATCTTGGCCTGCTCAACGTTGACGACATCCATGATGACGCCGCCCTTAAGCATTTCTGCCATACCGCGCTTAACGCGAGCTGTTCCGACTGCCTCTGACATCGCTAACTCCCTAAGAAATATCTAATTAAATAGTTAAGGGCTTAATACTACTTTGCTGCAGCAGATGGCGCATCTGCGGGGATTTTCGATGGAATAGGCGTAAATACTGGTTCCTTATCGGTTAACGCGATCCAAATTTGCCCCGGTGCGAAGGGGATCGTTTCTCCAGAAGTGGTTTTCCAAGCAGTTCCTGATTCAGGCGTTGGACGATCCCATAGCGCGGAAATGTATTTACCGTCGCGAAGAATGTAGCCACTACCTGACCCGACCGTTGCGGTGAATGGAGTAACGCCTCCGAACTTATCTCCATATTCAGATGGAGTAATTGAAACGATCTGAATTACGAAGGTACTCGCAGCTAAATGAACGCCACTGGCTGAAATGTTTGGAACACCTTTGTGTGAGAGCAGCCAGCGCTTCTTCAAATTTGACCAGACCGCATCGTATGAATTTGCCGGCCAAGAAACTTTAGCTGAGGCGATTGCCGTTCCAGTATCGAAGGATTCTGCAAAATTCCATCCAACGTTCTTCGAAATTGCAACAGGAAGTTGCTGTTCCTTAACTTTTTGCATCAAAGTTTGCGCCTGCAGCATCATCGCCGTCGGTGCGCTACGAAGCGGATCATTTGTATAGATTTCGCGTGACTGGCGCTGTGCTCCTAAGTTCTCCAGGTTTGCTGCACCAATTACTGGTAATAATTTTTTCTGTGCGCCACTGTAAGCAAATGCCACACGACCAAACTGCTCAAGTATTTCTATATCCGAGATACGCGCACTTCTTACAGGTCCTATTACCGTCGGGATAGTTGAGGAGAAGACGGCAGCCAGTCTGGTGAGTCCACCTTCTACTTGCTCTATATAAACCACATCAGCATCTTCGAGCCCCGCTTGTGGATGCGCCGGCGGAGTGTCATCGATCTTTACCACCAGAATTGGTCCATCGCTTCCGATGCGACCACTCAATGAGTTAACCGGCTCAGGATCCTTGAAGACGTTTTCAATTTCACCTAATTTCGAGAACTGATCAGGCGAGAAAAAGCCCAAGCCAACAACAAAGATGGATGTAACTCCAATTGTCGAGATAGCAAACTTTTTAAAGAACATCGGCTTCGAACTCGTAGGTCACGGGAAGTGGTGCCCGTCCAGCTAAACGAAAAATCCTGAAGACAGGCTTACGTCGCACCATTTGCGTGCGATTGACAGCATCAACATGTAGAGCGATTGCGACACGAATCTTGTCGGTTAACTCACTTAACTCTCTTAACAAATCCTTTTCTATTGAGCCACTTACCAAATGCCCATCATGCAACAAAAGACCCAGCGCACCAGATAGTCCGCTTTCAGCCTGCGAACGTGCGCGCATTTGCGCATCTCGCGCTTGGTGCGCAGCAGCAGTTAAGAGAAGTGAAGAAGCAGGATCAGCGATCTCGCTCTTGGCAATTTCCAAAGCAACCGCAGCGCGACGTTGTAGAAGGCCATCAAGATTTGCCCAACTGGTTTCAACGCGATTATGAAGACGATCTAACCTCGTTGCCGAATACGAGAGATACCAAATCGCAAAGATTATGATGAAGGCAATAAGAAAATACTTTTCCATTTAACTTCCTTCTCTTCCTAGGAAGCGATTCCAGGCACGATTTTCTGAAGAAAGAGTTACCCCAGAACTTCCCACAAGAGCCATTTCGTAGATCGAATAAATATCTTCTGCGACGACATCCCAATCAAAGCGTTGTGCATATTCTTTACCTCGCTTGGCAAGTGCTCTGCGTTTGTCGCCATCGCGCAGCAGATCTATTGCAACGCGCGCCAGATCCTGGGGATCTTCTGACTTAAAGAGCGCACCATATTCTCCATGGCCAAGAAGTGAATCAAAAGCTGGGATATCGCTGGCAAGTACCGCCGCTCCCCCAGCTAACGCCTCAGCCAGAATTATTCCGAAGGATTCTCCTCCAGTATTTGGCGCTACATAAATAGCAACAGATGATAGAAAATCCGCTTTCTCTTTCTCAGAGATTCTGCCAAGGAATTCGAAGCGGCTTCGTAATTGAGGATCGATGCTTTCTATTACCTCTTTACTCTCTCCAGGCCCTGCTACTAATACTCTTACATCAGGCGCAAAACGCGCGATTATTGGCAGCGCTTCAAGTAGTACAGGCAAACCTTTGCGCGGCTCTTCATAGCGGCCAATAAATCCAATTGTGTTACCGCTCCATTTCTCAACCACTTCGCCGTCGCGATATCGATCAGCATAAATACCGTTTGGAATCACAACCGCGTCAGTTTCTAGGTGCTCTGTCAGAGTGGAACGAGCGGCTTCACTTACTGCGATTCGCGCCGTTAACTTTTCAATAACCGGCTCAAGGATTGGTCCGATTGCAAAGATCGCCTTCTGACGTTTTGCGGCGGCATGAAATGTTCCCACCATCGGGCCTTCTGCAGCCCAACAGGCCAATAATGAAATCGATGGAATCGCTGGCTCGTGCAGATGTAAGAGATCAAACTTGCCATTGGTTATCCATTGGCGCACTCTGGCAAATGCGATTGGTCCAAAGAGCAGGCGCGCCACGGCTCCGTTATATGGAATGGCTATAGGTTTTCCCGCACTTGTTACATATTCAGGAGCCTTCTCTTCATCAACAACTGGTGCTAAAACGGATACGTAATGGCCTTTTGCAATCAGATACTCGGCAAGATCGCGAACATGGCTCTGTACGCCACCCGGTGTATCCCAACCGTATGGACAAACTAATCCGATCCGTAATTTTTTCTGGTTCATGCGCTTCGCTCCTGGAAATCTCCATCAATCCAGATTCGCTGCAACATATGCCAATCTTGTGGTGATGATGCGATTCCTCTTGCAAAGAGGTCAGCGCAACGCTGAACTACTTGAGAAACTCTTTCTTCTTCACTTCCCGTTGTTGGGATTTCAACTGAAGTGAAAACGATGTGAATTCCAGTAGGTGTGTAAGAAACATATGCGGTTATTAGTGGGATGCCAGTCCTGATTGCAAGTAGTGCTGGGCCGGCGGGCATGCGTGCAGGATGTCCAAAGAATGAAACATCTACGCCGCTCTTAGAAAGATCGCGATCGGCAACAAGGGCGATCAACCGACCTTCACGCGCCCTTTGCAGAAGGGTGACGATTGATCTTGAATCAAGTGAAAGAACTTCCATCCCGATATTCTGGCGATACTCCAAGAATTTATTGAAGAGCGCTTCCGGCTTTAAACGTTCTGCAACAGTAACAAGTGGGAATCCCATTCCGCAGAAGTAAGAGCCTGCATGATCCCAGTTTCCTGCGTGAGGAAGGGAAACAACTACACCAGTTCCGTTCGTCATCGGCGTGGTTAGTAAATCTTCACCGTCAACAGTGACTGTTGCAGCAATTCGCTCACGTGACCAATCTGGCGATCTAAATGTGTCACACCAATAACGCATGTAAGAACTCATGGCGCTGCGCATCAGCTCGTCCATCTCAGATGAAGAGTAAGTGGGGCAAACTCGTGACAGGTTAGAGCGCAGTCTTTTCACGCTTGTTCCATTTCGCAAAAGTGCGTACTGACCGATTTTTTCAAAAGTTTTATATGCGAATTTTTCTGGTAAGGCACGGACGATGCGCCAACCAGCGAAGTACCCACCTGCCACTGCGAAATCAAAATTCATTGCGTTACAGCGCTGCCTTCACAATCAAAATTCGTTGGATAACGGTAACCACGGCGAGAACTAGAAGAAGCCAGATGCCGATCGCTAGCGCGAATGGAACTCCAAGTCCTTCCAGTCCAATTGCTGTGAGGGAAATTATCAAACGCTCGGTTCGTTCTGCGATTCCGCCAGAACAAGAGATTTGCATGCTCTCGGCCTTGGCTCTGATGTATGGAACTAGTGAGCCAAAAACTAGCGCACCAATCACAACAGAAGTTAATGAGTCATCGGCATCCACTAAGTAAAGAGTTAAACCAACCAAGATAGCCGAATCTGTAAGTCGATCGATTGTTGAATCTAAAAATCCACCCCATGCGCTGGCGCCTTTATGGGAGATTCGCGCCATTGCACCATCAAAAAGATCGCTCAGTGCAAAGAAAGAGATAACAAGCGTTCCGATAAAGAAGTCGCCCTTGGGATAGAAATAGAGCGCGGAGGTAACCAGGCCAATTGCCCCAATGAAGGTCACTGCATTTGGAGTTAAACCAATGGCAAGGGCACCGCGAGCAATCGGATTGATAGCGCGGGTGACTGCGGGTTTTATAGAGGCGCTTAACATCAGGTCCATCGTAGGCTCACCCACGGATTTTCACCTATTCTGACGCCTGTGAGTTCAATTAGAGATAGCGCTAATCCGCGTATCCATATATATGGCCACGTCTCCTCTCAACCAAAAGCGCTAGCCGAACTCTTCGGTGCGGTTCATTCCAATGAACCAATAGCCGAGAGCGAACTAGCAATCTTTGCAATTAATCCCGCTGCCGGAATTGATCAAGAAACGATTGATCTTTGGACCACTCTCTCTGACTTCCAGTTACCACGTTTAGTTGTTGTAAATGAATTAGAGGGAAGCGATTCAGATTTCGACGATGCGGTATTACTTGCTAATCGAGTCTTCGATCCTCTAGTAACCCCGTACTTAGTTCTCCATGACGATGCAGGAAATCCATCTGCACTGATTGATCTTGAGACGCTCGAAATAATTGATTATTCGCAAAGCCCCATTTCACGTAGAGATAGCGATGCGGAACATAAAGAGCTAGTTGCAGATTTCAGAAGTGAATATTTAGAAGCGGTAGAAGATGCGGGAGAAAGCGCGTTTGAGGCAGGTTTACTCTTTCCAGCAATTCCAGTTGTGATCAGCAAAGGAATCGGTCTGGATATTGTGAACGCTTTTATAGCAAGAGCGGTAAGAAGTTAACTACCAAGCTTGTGCGAGTTCGTCGCGGGTTTGAGATAGAAGAACTGGCAGCACCTTGGTCTGTCCGATGATCGGCATGAAGTTAACATCGCCAGACCAGCGCGGAACAATATGTTGGTGGATATGTTCTGCAACTCCGGCACCTGATATCGCGCCTTGATTCATACCAAGATTAAACCCGGCTGGCGCCGAAACCTTACGTAGAGTTTTCATCCCATGCGCACTTAGCTCGAATATTTCGTTACGTTCGTCCTGATTGAGCTCGGTTAAATCGGCGACATGGCGATATGCGCAGATTAGTAAGTGACCAGCGTTATACGGGTAGAGATTCATAACAACGTAAGCGTTTGTTCCGCGAGCAACAACTAGGCCTTCTTCATCGCTCATCTTCGGAATTTCGCAGAAGGGGCAAGTAACTTCATTTCCAGCAAGCGGGCGGTTCTCGCCCTTTAAATACTCCATACGATGCGGCGCCCAAAGTCGTTCCCAACGATCGGGCATTCCTGCCCCGCCTGGAATTACTTGGTCGCCTTCGCGCATTACTTAAACCTGTTTACGTTCTGCAATAGCGGTGCGAATTTCGGCAATGGCATCTGCAACAGCGATTGAGTTCTTCTGTTCACCGTTGCGATAGCGAATCGAAACTTTGCCGGCTTGTTGATCTTCTTCGCCTGCGATCAACATATAAGGAACTTTCTGCATCTGCGCATTGCGAATCTTCTTCTGCATCCGGTCATCGGAGGCATCTAAATCGATTCGGATACCCGCTGCTTTAAACTCTTTCACAACCGAAGCAAGGTAATCCGCAAAAGCTTCAGCAACTGGGATGGCGGTTACTTGAACTGGCGCCAACCATGGCGGGAATGCTCCTGAGTAGTGCTCAGTAAGCACACCAAAGAAACGTTCGATAGAACCAAATAGTGCGCGGTGAATCATCACTGGTCGTTGACGGGTTCCGTCAGTTGCGGAGTATTCGAGTTCAAAGCGCTGTGGCAACTGAAAATCAACTTGGATCGTCGACATCTGCCAAGTACGTCCAATTGCATCTTTTGCTTGAACTGAAATCTTTGGCCCATAAAACGCTGCGCCACCTTCGTCGAGAACGAGTTCTAGATTTTGGGCTACCGCCGCTTTACGTAACGCTTCGGTTGCTTCGGCCCAGTCGCTATCTTCTCCCACCGATTTTTCAGGGTTACGAGTAGAGAGTTCGAGATAGAAATCTTCTAAGCCGTAATCACGTAACAAATTAAGTACAAAGGTTAAGAGCGAATCTAGCTCTCCCACCATCTGTTCTTTTGTGCAGTAAATGTGGGCATCATCTTGAGTAAAGCCGCGGGCACGAGTGAGTCCGTGGATTACACCTGATTTCTCGTAGCGATAGACAGTTCCGAACTCAAAGAGACGAAGCGGGAGCTCGCGATAGGAACGTCCGCGTGATGCAAAAATCAAATTGTGGAAAGGGCAGTTCATCGGCTTCATGTAGTACTGCTGTCCAGCACGCTTGATAGTTCCGTCAGCGTGTAGCTCTTCATCCATCACCATCGGTGGATACATACCTTCTGAGTACCACTGTAAGTGGCCAGACTTTTCAAAGAGCGCAGACTTGGTTAGATGTGGTGAGTAAACGAATTCGTAACCTTCATCTTCATGGCGCTTGCGTGAATAATCTTCCATAGCGCGACGGACAATGCCGCCTTTGGGATGAAAGACGGCAAGACCTGATCCAATTTCCTCCGGAAACGAGAATAGATCGAGTTCAGTACCAAGGCGGCGATGATCGCGCTTTTCCGCCTCTGCCAAAAGTTCTAAGTAAGCAGCTAACTCTTCTGGCGATGGCCAAGCAGTTCCGTAGATTCGTTGCAGCATTGGATTCTTCTCAGAACCGCGCCAATATGCGGCAGCGCTACGCATCAATTTAAATGCTGGAATATGTTTCGTTGAAGGTAGATGCGGACCACGACAAAGATCAGACCAAACGGGTTGTCCATCGCGACCTAAATTGTCATAGATGGTGAGCTCTGCTCCCCCAACCTCAACGCTGGCTTCTTCTCCTGCTCCAGATTTAATTCCAATTAACTCGCATTTATATGGCTCGTTCGCCAACTCTTTAAGAGCATCTGCTTCGTTTGTAACGCGGCGGCGAAAACGTTGGCCTTCTTTTACGATCTTGCGCATCGCGCTTTCAATCTTCTCTAAATCTTCTGGATTAAACGGACGCTCTGGGTCGAAGTCGTAATAAAAACCATCTGTGATCGGTGGACCGATTCCGAGGCGAGTCTGCGAAAAGACTTGCTGAACCGCTTGCGCCATTACGTGAGCAGTTGAGTGGCGCAGAACCAATAAACCTTCTGGAGAGGAAATTGAAACTCCCTCGACAACATCACCGTCTTTGAGATCAGTCCATAGATCTTTGAGTTCGCCATTTATCTTGCAGACGACGATCTCTTTGCTTTCGGCGAAGAGATGGGTTGGGCGTTGGTCATCTGCAACGCTTACGGCGCGACCATCTACGGTGATCGAGAGCTGGGACATGTTCCTAGCCTACCGAATGAGAATGCGTCTGGGCGCGAATTTCCTCTAGGAATGATCGACATTGCCCATCAACGACGAGATCACGATTATCGATTGATGTAACGGCTAGACCAATCTTTAGACTTGAAATAACAATTGCAGAATCCACGCGTTCTATGTCGCGACGCGTCAAAGATTGGACAGTAACACCACATCTTTCGATGGTTATGGCGCGTTGCACTCCAGGTAAAACGCCTGCACTTAGCGGGGTCGTAACCCACTGCCCATCAATTAGGAAGAGAAAATTGGAGACCGCACCTTCGGTTATCTCACCCGATTCATTGACGCAGATGATCTCGTCAAAGCCGTCTCGCTGCGCTAAATGCAGCAAACCGGTTCGGTGGCTATATGGAAAGGTTTTAAATGCGATTGGGTCAACCAATCTGCTTTCATCTATGACCTTCAATTTTGCAGGTAGTAGAATTTCTTCATAACTTTGATGTACAGCGACAAACCAATCTTTTGAGAACAGTAATCTCAACCGGCCGAGCTGGTGAGGTTCTACAGTAAGCAGCGCTGCGATTGCATCTCTGATCTGATCCTCGCCAGGTAACTTAATTTCGAAATTTCTGGCAGCGGTTGCTGCTCGGCGCATATGGCGCGCTAATTCGAAAACTTCACCATTTTCAGTTCTGATGGTTTCGAAAACACCGTTCCCGACAGGCCAACCATCGGAGTCAAGATCGATTACTTGAGAATCACAGATTTGATCGTTAAGCCAGATCTTCATTTGATAGATCCTCCTGCAATCGAAATCAGATGTTGCGCCTTTAACTCAGTCTCTTCCCATTCCAAAATCGGATCGCTTCCGTAGGTAATTCCAGCGCCGGTTCCAAATTTAAGTAACCCATCGTTTTCTTGCCAGAAGATGCGAATAGCAACTGACAGCTCAGCGCGATCGCCTTCTACCCAACCCAGAACACCACAGTAAGGACCACGTTTAATCTCTTCATTTTCTGCAATTACAGATAGCGCCGAACTCTTTGGCGCTCCACTTATGGAACCGGCGGGAAGTAACGCCTCAAAAATTGCCGACCAAGAGATATCTTTCCGAAGTTCACCAACGACGTCGGAGACCAAGTGGCGAAGACCAGGATGTTCTTCGCTACGAAGAAGCTGTGAGACATCCACTGAACCAGGCTCACAGATACGCCCGAAATCATTGCGCATCAAATCAACGATCATCACGTTTTCGGATTGATCCTTATTGCCAAATCCTTGTTTGCCCAAAGTTTGAGTGCCTTTTATTGGTGAAGTCTTCACCGAAGAACCATTACGTGACAGAAAGAGTTCGGGTGATGCCGATGCAATTTTAAACTGCGGAATAGAGAGATATGCGGCATGTGGTGCGGGGTTCTCGCTTAGTAATTTGCCAAAGAGCGAAGCGAGTTCTTCTCGATCTGATGCAACCTGCAACTGTCGACAAGCGTTGACTTGATACACCCAACCATCGGATATCGAGCTTCTAATATTTTCTACATACTTGCCGTACTGGACTTTGCTAAGAGATGAGATCCAATCGCCTTCCAAGGGCTTCCAATGCGAACCGCTAAATGGGAAATCTGCTTCAAAGTTAGATCTAAACCTTGCAAGAGTAACTTCCCCTTCAAAAGAGATCGCCACCGCCCAAAAGTTTCCATCATCGAGTCGCGAAAGATCGTTCGTTACTTCTACAAGAGATCTGGCATACCTTCGACCCATCCAGAATGAGTCATCGCGCAGATCCATAGCCCTAACGCTACGGTGAAAGCGCTCACTTTGGCGGATAGCCCCTTGCTGCGCTAGATTTGCCCCCGCACGAAATGCGGACGTAGCGCAGCTGGTAGCGCGGAACCTTGCCAAGGTTCAGGTCGCGGGTTCGAACCCCGTCGTCCGCTCGGATTATCCGCCGCTTTGGAATTAATTTTTCAGGTGGCGGTTTTTCTATAGTAGTAAGTTCCAAGAAATAAAGAATGGTCGGATGGCCGAGAGGCGAGGCAAGGGACTGCAAATCCCTCTACACGGGTTCAAATCCCGTTCCGACCTCCAATAAGACAAAGTTCTACTGGAGAAGAAGATGAGCGAAGATCAATCACAACGTCCGTGGGGACGTTATGAAATCTTGGCTGAAAGCGCCGCTCATAAAGTAAAAACCATCTGGGTAAATCCAGGTAAACGTCTTTCATATCAACGCCATGAAAAGCGCGCAGAGCATTGGTTCATCGTTCAAGGTCAAGCGAAGATAACTCTCAATGGAGATATCTTCGAAATGTCCACCGGTGATTCACTAGATATTGAAATCGGTGATCTTCACAGAATTGAAAATATTGGATCAGACGATGTCATCTTTATCGAAGTACAGACAGGTACTTACTTTGGCGAGGATGACATTGAGCGTATCGAAGACGATTTCGGCCGCTAAATAGCCTCGGCTATACTTTCCAGCACAACTTAATAGATACCGAAATTTTAGACCCGGACGATTGGCTCAGCGGTAGAGCACCACATTGACATTGTGGGGGTCACTGGTTCGATCCCAGTATCGTCCACGCAAAGCAGTGAAGTTGTGTATTTGATTGAAGGAGTGGCTTAAATGGAGAAGGAGCCTCGTACGGGATTTATGGGTGAATGGGATCGCCTATCTTCGAATATGAAGATCGTCGCGGTAATTCTTCTAATCATCCCTATCTTTTTATACCCACCATCGGTATTTCTCTACATGGGCTATGCCGTGTATCTGAATGTGCGGGATAAGCGAAAGAAGTAAGAGTGGCTCCAAAAGACCCATCGCGAGAAGCGCATTTTCCATCGATCGAGAAGAAGTATGGCGAACCGATGAGGTACTGGTTTGCGGTTATGAAGAAGTTAGACGGTAAAAAATACCCAGAGCAGATAGCGCACCTGCGCGAGAACTATGGTTTCTCTCAAGTACATGCAAATGCACTCGTAATGTTCTCAAGAGGATCCGTATCATCTAGAAGGCACGAAACACCTGCTGATTATTTCAAAACTATCAAGCCTGATCAGGCTAAGACGATGAAGAAGATATTTAAGGCTATTCAAAGCAAGTTTCCCCAGCTAGAACTGGTGATGGCCTGGAACCAACCGATGCTTAAGAATGGTGATGAGTATATTTTCGGCGCATCTGCTGCAACCAACCACATCAATATCGCGCCTTGGAACCAAGAAGTTCTTAAGGAGTTCACGCCGTACTTCGCTGAGTATCGAATCACTAAGAAAACCATCGCGCTACCTAACGATTGGCCTGTAGACGAGAAAGTTCTGCAGAAGATGATCAAGGCGAGCATTAAGAAATAACTTCTATTTATGCCACTTCGCGTGAGAGGATCTGCGCATGACTAGAGCCAAACTTGAATCCTTTGCGAAAGAAAAACTCACCTTCGGAGCCTCTCCCCTGCAACGCCTTGATCGGTTAACCGAACACCTCGGCGGCAAAGTAGAAATCTGGGCAAAGCGCGAAGATGTGAATTCAGGTCTGGCTTATGGCGGAAATAAGACGCGCAAGCTCGAGTACTTGGCGGCCGAAGCACTGGCAACAGGTTGCGACACTCTCGTTTCAATAGGTGGAATTCAGTCCAACCACACTCGCCAAGTAGCCGCGGTTGCCGCTCACCTGGGATTGAAATGTGTTCTAGTTCAAGAGCATTGGGTTGATTGGGAAGAAGTTAACTACGAGAAGACTGGCAATATTTTATTGAGCCGCATTATGGGCGCAGAAGTTCGTTTAGATCCAGCAGGCTTCGATATCGGCTTCAGAAAATCTTGGGAAGAAGCGATCGCAGATGTAATTGCGCGAGGCGGAAAGCCCTACGCAATTCCAGCCGGCGCTTCTGATCACCCGCTTGGCGGACATGGTTTTGCAGGTTGGGCTTTTGAAGTTGAAGATCAAGAAAAAGACCTCGGATTCAAATTCGACAATGTAATTGTTTGCTCAGTTACCGGATCAACTCAAGGCGGAATGATCGCTGGTTTTGCTCACTCTAATCGCGCCGAAAGCGTTATTGGTATTGATGCATCAGCAACAGTTGAGAAAACTTGGGATCAGATCAAACGTATTGCATCTCGCACAGCAGCGGCGATTGATTTAGGGCGCGAACTAAAGGACTCAGAGATCGTTCTACTAGATCGTTGGCATGATGGAATCTATGGAGTTGCTGGCCCACGCACAATCGAAGCGATTCGTTTAGCCGGAAGCCTGGAAGGCATGATTACCGATCCGGTCTATGAAGGTAAATCGATGGCGGCGATGATTGATTTGGTCCGCGAAGGTTTCTTCAAGGAAGGTTCACGAGTTCTCTATGCGCACCTAGGTGGGCAGCCAGCGATTAATGGATATACCGGAGCCTTTTAAATTATTTAGTAAATGTAGGCTTCAAGATTCCGAGATCGAGAACTCTTTCAATTAACGCCATTGCTTGCACAAGTAGATCTTCTTGATTGGCTCTGGCAACAACGCCAACTGCCACCGGCAGCCCGTCAACTAAGCCCATGGGAAGTGCTCCGATTGGAGTGCCTGCAATCGCTGGCGCCATTGAGATCCACGATGCAGAACCGTAATCATCTCCCCCACCTAGATTGCTCTTCCATGCAGGTGCATAAGTTTGGCCGATCAAAATATCGAACTTTTCAAATGCTGGCGTTAAAACTTTATTAACCGCCCAATCCAAATTTTCGCTTCGCAACTTCTGGTAATCGCTATTTCGGCCACCTAGTTTCAGTGCCATGTCAAAGTATTCCTGACCGAAGTGCTGCAGCTCGGCACCCTTATTTGCGAGATTGAAATCAACAACATCTTGCAAAGTCTTTACGCGCGCGTCCTGACGCGTTGCTAGATATCTCGCTAAATCTTCATTTAGTTCGTGCATCAAAACCTTGAACTCTGACTCGCCCTCTTGATCACTTGGGGGTGGTAGTGAGATTTCGACAATCTTTACTTGTTTGCTTAGTTTGCTCACGAGTTCTTGGAAGAGTTGATTGGTGCCAGGGTTCTCCGTTACCCATTCTTTAACAACTCCGATACGAATCTCAGAACTACCGCTGGCTGCCGATTGATATCCGGCTTTGCCCGTTAGAACTTCTAACAAGAGCGCCGCCTGTGCGACGCTCTGCGCCATTGGCCCTGGTGTGTCTTGGCTGGCGCTAATCGGAATCATTGCATCGCGTGGAATTGAACCAACGGTTGGCTTAATGCCGACGCAACCATTTAAGGATGCCGGACAAACAATTGAGCCATCGGTTTCGCTACCAACAGCCATCGAAACAATTCCGGCACCTACTGCAGCGCCCGAACCAGAAGATGAACCGCCTGCACTGTGCGCGTGTTTCCAAGGATTTGCGGTTAGTCCACCAACTGCAGACCAACCACTCGTTGATTTTCCAGAACGAATATTTGCCCACTCAGAAAGATTTGTTGAACCGATAATGGTTGCACCAGCAGCACGCAAACGCTTGGCAATCGTTGAATCACGAACTACCGGAGTATCTGCAAGAGCCAGCGAACCTGCAGTTGCAGGTAGCCCTAACGCCTCAATATTGTCCTTAATCAGAATAGGCACACCAGCCAAAGGGCCGTCAATTTCATTAAAAGTTAGATCCTCGTTGACCGCCAAGACGGAGTTGAGTTGATAACCAGAAGCGTCAATCTCAGCAATTTTGCTTAAAGATCTCTCGTAACTATCTTTACTCGCCATCTAATATCAATTCGCGGCGTGAGTTTCGATGAAAATTCTGGAGTTTTCGTAGATGATCTCGGCATCGTAATCAATGGTCGCAACGTGATAACTATTGGTTAGCTCAATCCTCTGCTTAATTTTGGAACCTACACCCTTCATGATTATTTCGGTATTTGAAACTGGCAAGGTGTGATCGTCAACGCTATGGAATAGCTGCATTGGCGCGGTGACCTTCGGCAATAGCGGTCTTGTCACCCGAAGCATCTTCAATAACTCATAAACGCCAACAGTCGGGTTGGCGTCGTAGCCCCACTCGGTTACGCCAGGGCGCTTAATATCATCACCAACCGATTTAAGTAATTTCTTCACTCTGGAAACTGCAAATGCCATCTCAGGGCTAACAAATCGAAGATGGGACATTGGATTAACCAAAACAATTCCGCTGAGCTTTTGAGAATGTCGGGAAGCAACATTTAAGGTAACTGCCCCGCCCATTGATAGCCCACAAATAAAAATCTTGGAGCAGGTTTTCTGCAATTCCGATAATTCAGCTTCTACTTTGGCTGGCCACTGTTCCCACTTAACTGCATTCAAATCTTCTGGTTTGGTTCCGTGGCCTGGCAATAGCGGAACTCTGACGGTAAAACCTTTCTGATTTAAATACTCTGCCCAAGGTCGCATTGATGAAGGCGATCCAGTAAATCCGTGCACCAGAAGAACGCCAATATCTTTATTCTTTCCGTTGCCAACTGCCGACCAATCGTTAAGCAAACCGGCGGGCGCTCCAATAACTGCCATTTCTAAAGCGTAGCGAGAACTCACTGTCAGGGCTATGGATTAGCCTTACATTCATGTCGGCACATGCACTCTCTCTTGCAGAAACCACATTTGTAGTTCTCGACCTCGAAACCTCAGGTGCGGCCCCGTCTACCGGCGCTGCTATTACCGAGATCGGCGCACTAAAAGTTCGAGGCGGCGAGATCATTGGTGAGTTCCAAAGCTTTGTTAATCCGGGCCACTCGCTTCCCGATTTCATCACGGCGCTTACTGGCATAACCGATTCAATGCTCTTTGATGCCCCAACAATTTCCGAGATTCTTCCTACTTTCTTTGAGTTTCTCGGCTCTCATCACGAAACGGTTCTTGTCGCCCATAATGCTCCATTCGATATTGGCTTTCTAAAAGCGGCAGCGATTGAAACGGAAAGTGCGTGGCCTGAATTTATTGTTGTAGATACGGTGAGAATCGCCAGGTCTGCCTTAGGACGGGATGAGGTGCAAGATTGCAAATTATCAACCTTGGCCGAATTTTTCGGGGCATCGATCGAACCTAACCATCGCGCCTTAGATGATGCCCGGGCTACCGTTGATGTCATGCACGGAATCTTTGAACGCCTCGGAACCTTTGGAGTATCAACGCTCGGAGAGCTAACAACCTTCAAACGTAAACGTGAACGTAAAGCCCTAGATTAATTAGCGGCTAATTTATTGCTCAGCAGAACCCATTCGCCAAGCAAAGAATTTGCCTTTCCAGAGTCAACGCTCTCTGTCGCCTTCTTTAGTGACTTACTCAAACGTTCATGAATTGAGAGCTCGAACTCACCATCAAAAGCAGCGATCGCAGCGGCAGCGTTGAGTAATACTGCATCTCTAGGCGCTCCGCGTTCCCCAGCAAAGATCGCTTTGGTGATGCGAGCATTTTCTTGCGCATCTCCCCCAACTAGAGCCGAAATCGGCGCGTTAGCTAATGCAAAGTCCTTAGCGTCGATGCGATCACTGGAGATTTCGCCATTACCGATTGTTAGAACTGAAGTTGTCGTGGCCAAAGTGATTTCATCCAAACCATCATCTCCGCGGAATACGAAACCTTCTACGCCACGTTCAGCAAGCACTTGGGCCATCACTAAATGCATTCGATCATTGGCAACGCCTATTGCTGCGGCTTTTGGCTTGGCTGGGTTGGCAAGAGGGCCAAGGATGTTAAAGACCGTTGCAGTTGCTAACTCTTTACGAGCTGGCGCTGCAAAGCGCATCGCTGGATGAAAAATTGGTGCAAAGCAGAAACCGATTCCGAGCTCGGCAACTGTTTGAGCAACTTTTGCGCCATCCAGATTGATTGCAACACCGAGGGCCTCTAAAAGATCTCCAGCACCGGATTTCGAAGACGCGGCACGATTGCCATGCTTCACAACACGCGATCCTGCCGCTGCAGCAATGATCGCTGCGGTAGTTGAAATATTGATCGTGTGGGCACCGTCGCCACCAGTGCCGACAGTATCTACTGCGCGTTCGTTTATGGTTATTGGTGCGCAAAATTGATACATCTGAGCAACAAGCGCTCCGACTTCTTCGGGAGTCTCGCCTTTGTTTTTTAGCGCAATTAAGAAACTTTTTAAAACTTCTTTATCAGCACGATCTTCCAATACTTCACGCATGACCGCTTGCGCCTCTAGAGGTAGGAGATCGAGACCGTTTTCTAATTTGGCGATAACGCCGGCCCAATCAAGTGAGCTCATTTAAAAATCGCTTTCGTTAATTAGTTAAGCGGTGGCAACTGCGCTAGTGCGCATCAAGTTTGCAACGGTATTTGCCAAGGTAAATGGGTCGATAGGATGGATAACGCTAGCTTCGGCGCGCGACCATGCAGCAAGCCAGGCATCTTCTCGTCTGCCAGTGATCAAAAGAACTGGCGGACAGTTAAAAACCTCATCCTTTAATTGGCGGGCAATTCCCATACCGCCCTCAGGTACCGCCTCCCCATCTAAAATAAATAGATCAGCACGGAGATTTCCGGAAACGCTCTTGCGATCAATGTATGAGCGAAGCGCCGGCCCAGTAGCGAATTCCTCAATCTGATGCTCTGGTAGATCGGCGGCAACTTTCTTTCCCAAAGCGGCAACAATCGACTGGCGCACCGCCGAATCATCGGAATAGATAACGATGATCGGCTTGCTTGGAGAATTCATGGGGTAAGTCTAATCAAAGCGGCGAGAATTCCCAGCCAGTTTTAGGGTGGAAATGCGTGACCCGTTTCACCAAAAAGTGGGCCATTTTAAGTGTCAGAACCAAGCCTAGAACTAGGTAGGTGAGCCTACTTTCAGGGATACTTGCCCCATGACCAGCACATCAACTGCGACCCATCACAACATCAATCGCCCCAATATGGTGGCGGTCGGAACGATCGTATGGCTCTCAAGTGAGTTGATGTTTTTTGCCGCGCTCTTTGCAATGTATTTCACTACGCGCGCAGTCCAAGGCCCAGAGATCTGGCTTGAATCAACGGAAGTTTTGAATATTCCTTTTGCTGCATTTAACACAACAGTTTTGGTTCTCTCATCTGTAACCTGCCAATTCGGAGTATTTGCCGCTGAACGATTCCAAGCAAAGCGCACAGGCTCACTTCTAAATGTTAAATCTTGGGGCATGCGCGAATGGTTCTCTCTAACCTTCCTCATGGGCGCATTCTTTATCGCGGGCCAAGTTTATGAATATGCCAGCCTTACTCACGAAGGTTTAGCGCTTTCAACTAACGCCTACACATCTGTCTTTTACCTAGCAACCGGCTTCCACGGATTACACGTGACCGGCGGGTTGATTGCATTTCTGATTGTCATGGTCCGCGTCGCAAAGGCGCGACGTTTCACTCACAACCAAGCTACAACGGCGATCGTTGCCTCTTACTACTGGCACTTCGTTGATGTTGTTTGGATTGCACTCTTCGCAGCGATTTATTTAATTAAGTAATTTCACTATCGGAAGAAATGGAAAATAACTTGAAGCGTCTCTCACGTTTTCGCAGGCACCGCGCAGTAGCCCCGCTTCTCTTGGTGCTTGCACTCCTTTCGATAGGAACCACTTTCTCTGTAGCCGGGGCTTCTACGAGTACTCCGATCACTGCCGCTGAAAGAAGCGCTTTGATTGAAGAAGGTAAGGAGATATTCCTTAAAGGCTGCTCTTCATGCCACGGCTTAAATGCTGAAGGTGCAACTATCGCGCCTTCACTAATCGGCGTAGGTGCCGCTTCAGTTGATTTCCAAGTTGCTACAGGACGTATGCCTATGGCTGATATGAGCCAGCAAGCGATGCGTAAGGCACCTGTCTACAACGAACGCGAAGTTGAAGCGCTGGCTGCCTATGTTGCATCTCTTGCTCCAGGACCTGAAATTCCTGGTGAGGAACACTTGAATTACGAACGCGATGGATCTCTTGCAGAAGGTGGAGAGTTATTCCGCACAAACTGCGCGATGTGCCACAACTTCGCCGGACAAGGTGGAGCGTTAACTCGTGGAAAGTACGCGCCAACAGTTATGGGAGTTACTTCACGCCATATCTATGAAGCGATGATTACTGGTCCTCAATCAATGCCGGTCTTCTCTGATAAAACAATTACCCCTGAAGAAAAACTCTCAATCATTAAGTGGATTAAAGCCGTTGAAGTTGAACCACAGTTGGGTGGCGCATCACTTGGACGCGTTGGTCCAGTAACTGAAGGTTTATTAGTTTGGACTCTTGGACTCGGACTGCTAATTGGTGTTGCAGTCTGGCTAGCGATGAAGGCGAGATAGGTAAATATGTCGAATGAAATCGAAGCGATAAAAGATCCAGGGCTACCAGCACACGTTCTCCGTCGTGCCGACACCGATCCGAAGGCAGCTAAGAAGGCTGAGCGCCAAGTTGCGATTCTCTTTTTACTCTCCGCAGCCGGAACAGTTCTCTTAATCGCCTCTTATATCTTCATTCCCCAAGATGTCTTTATCTTCTTCCCAGTTCTTGGTAGCACTAACGCACACCAACTCTTTCTTGGTCTCGGAATGGCTGCATCTCTCTTCTTTATTGGAATGGGTGCGATTCACTGGGCAAAGACTTTAATGCCGGATGAAGAAGTAGTTATTCAGCGCCATGAATTTCGTTCACCAGATGAAGATCGTGAAGAATTTGTAAAGGCTGCAAAGGCTGGCGCCGAAGCGGCAGGTCTTGGTCGTCGCTCACTTATTAAACGCTCCCTCGGTCTTTCGTTAGGCCTAGTAGGACTCTCTCCGCTAATTCTTCTTCGTGACTTGGGCCCGCTTCCAGGTGATTCACTTACCAAGACATCTTGGAAAAAGGGAACTCGTCTGGTTACAGATCCAGGTGATCGACCAATTCGTCCAGAAGATCTCGAAGTTGGCGCAGTTGCTCAGACACTTCCAGCAATAGCCGCTGGTGAACATCGCAAACTTTCCGATATTGCTAAAGATGCCGTTTTGTTGATTCGCCTTCGACCACAAGAGTTCAACTTAGATGCTGAAAGACTCTCTTGGACACATGAAGGCATCATCGCCTTCTCAAAGATTTGCTCACATATGGGATGCGCCGTGGCCTTGTACGAACAGCAAACAAAGCACCTGCTCTGCCCTTGCCACCAGTCAACATTTGATGTGACACGCGCTGCCAAGGTGATCTTCGGACCAGCTGCTCGCCCACTGCCTCAACTCGCGATAACAGTAGATTCCGAGGGATACTTGGTCGCACAGAATCCATTTAACGAACCGGTCGGACCTAGCTTCTGGGAGCGCTCATCATGACAGCACGTGAAAGAATCGCAGGCAGCGTAGCAAATTACGTTGATGAAAGAACTGGCGCTGCCAAATGGATGAAGAAGAATTTAACAAAGGTGTTCCCTGATCACTGGTCATTCCTTCTCGGTGAAATTGCACTTTACTCATTTATCATCTTGCTCCTCTCTGGAACTTACCTAACTTTCTGGTTTGATCCATCGCAGCGCGAAGTTATCTATGACGGTGCTTATGAACCTCTTCAAGGTATTGAGATGTCGGCTGCATACGCATCAACTCTTGATATCTCATTCGAAGTTCGTGGCGGACTTTTGATGCGCCAGATTCACCACTGGGCAGCCCTAATTTTTATGGCAGCGATTGTTGTTCACTTAATGCGCGTTTACTTCACTGGCGCATTCCGCAAGCCACGCGAGTTCAACTGGATTATCGGAGTTGGTCTATTAACTCTTGGAATCGTTGAAGGCTTCTTGGGCTACTCACTTCCAGATGACCTACTTTCTGGAACAGGTATCCGTATTGCTGAAGCAATTATTCAAGCCTTGCCAGTCGTTGGTTCTTATCTAGCGTTCTTCGCATTCGGAGGAGCATTCCCTGGAGAAGCATTTATCCCACGTATCTACACAGTTCACGTTCTGCTTCTACCAGGAGCGTTCTTAGCGCTGATCACAGTTCACTTAATGTTGGTCTGGTACCAGAAGCACACTCAATACCCTGGTCCTGGTCGCACTGAAAAGAATGTTGTCGGTTATCCACTTCTTCCTGTCTACATGGCTAAGGCCGGCGGCTTCTTCTTTATCGTCTTCGGAGTAACTGCATTTCTCGGCGCAGTCGCATCCATTAACCCAATCTGGTTATACGGCCCATACACGCCTGCACAGGTTTCTGCAGGATCCCAGCCCGATTGGTATATGGGTTGGCTCGATGGGTTAGTTCGTATGGCTCCGCCACTTGAGAGTTACATATTTGGTTACACAATCTCTTGGAACATCTTGATTCCAGGATTGATTGTTCCGGGCATCCTATTTACCGGAATGGCGCTCTATCCATTTATCGAAAGTTGGATAACTGGAGATAAACGCGAACACCATCTCCTTGATCGTCCGCGCAATGCGCCAAACCGCACAGCGCTCGGAGCGATGTCTCTGACATTTATGCTTGTTGCACTTATCAACGGTGGTAACGACATTATCGCCATAACCTTTGATCTAACGATTAATCAGATCATGTGGTTCTCGCGAATCGGTATCTTTGTACTTCCACCGCTTGCCTTTGTAATTACCAAACGCATCTGCCTTTCATTGCAGCGTGCTGACCGCGAGCTAGTACTCCATGGCCGTGAGACCGGTCGCTTGGTGATGATGCCGCATGGTGAATTTGTTGAAGTTCACGAGCCGATCTCACCTGAAAAGGCTTGGCTGTTAACTCAGCACGAACAGATTCCTGCGCTAGCTCTTGAAGAGCACGATGCCAGCGGAGTACGTCGTCCAAAGGCGCTGAAGAATAAGTTACGCGCGCGTATGAGCAAAGCTCATGCCGTATCGATTCCGAAGGTAACCGCTGAAGATCTAAAGCAGATCGAGAACCACTAATTAAAGTAGTTTCTAGTTTAATTAGTTTCGCAGATCGCCTTTAATCGCACCAAGCTCTTAGCAATCCACTTTGGGTTGTGGGCCATCGCACCCGTTATCTTGAGCCATCGCTTGGCATAGAACGGTATATCGCGAGCATCAAAAGTTTCGATTACGCGCGTTTTGCCATTTGCTAACTCCTCTAGCTGATAACTCCAGGTCCACTTCATCAAGTGGCACCATGAGATCTTGCGACCTTCTTCAAAAGCGACAACGGTATTGGTGATGCGATATGGCAACCTGATCTTCATCGCCATTCCGAACTTCGCACCGAGATGAAGTCGAACCGGCGCCGAGATACTCCCCTGCACCGTGCCAGATCCATCGAAGAGCTGGTGGCAACGTGGGTCTGCAATCAAGTCAAAGATTTGTTGCGCTGGTGCGCTAATTTCAATTTGTGCTGAGGTAGCGAGGTCGGAGCCGGTATTTAGAATTTCGGCGCGCACTTTTTCCATACTGAGATTTTGAGATTAGATATTTAGTGTGCAGCGTTGTCAGGTAAAGGTTTCTCATACTCAGTCACGAAACCGATAATGCTGATAACTAGCGCACCGAGCGCGATAAGTGTTAACCACCAACCAATAAGAAGTGAGAGACCTAAAGCCATCGCGCTTGCCGCAACCGGCAGCGGCCACCATGAATGAGGGCTATAAAAACCAAGTTCGCCCGCGCCTTCTGCAATCTCTGCAGTAGGGCGATCTTCAGGTAATAGTCGGCCAATTCGTTTCTGGGTAAACCAAACATAGAAACCGACCATGCCTGCCAAGCATGCAGCGAGGATCATTCCTGTAATGCCAACTGCCTCGCCACCTACATAGTAGTAAACGATCGCCATAAAGACATAGAAAACGCTTAGACCACCGAAGAGCTGCCAATTAGTTTTCATATGTAATTAGTGGCCTTCCGTTTTAACATGTGGGTGGTGAAGATCAAATGCTGGGCGCTCAGAGCGAATACGTGGCATCGTCAAGAAGTTATGGCGTGGTGGTGGGCAAGATGTCGCCCACTCAAGGGATGAGCCATAGCCCCAAGGATCATCACAGTTAACTAGTGGTGACTTGCGGGTAATCCAGACGTTTACAAAGAACGGAATCATTGAGAGCGCAAGGAGCGCAGATCCGATCGTTGAAATCATATTCATCCCGGTGAAGCCATCAGTTGCTAAGTAATCAGAGTAGCGTCGTGGGAAGCCCTTAATTCCAAGCCAGTGTTGAATTAAGAAAGTTGTATGGAAGCCGAAGAAGAGCGTCCAGAAGTGGATCTTTCCAAGGCGTTCATTGAGCATGCGACCAGTCATCTTTGGCCACCAGAAGTAGAAACCGGCGAACATTGCAAAGACCACAGTTCCGAAGAGAACGTAATGGAAGTGAGCTACAACGAAGTACGAGGCCGATACTGCAAAGTCCATTGG
This sequence comes from Candidatus Planktophila lacus, assembly GCF_002288325.1. Classification (NCBI taxonomy): domain Bacteria; kingdom Bacillati; phylum Actinomycetota; class Actinomycetes; order Candidatus Nanopelagicales; family Candidatus Nanopelagicaceae; genus Candidatus Planktophila; species Candidatus Planktophila lacus. The sequence continues at coordinate 767,982 of NZ_CP016780.1, forward strand.
AGGCGAAGCTAAGATGATTCCGGTGATTCCGCCAAATAAGAAGGTGACAAGGAATCCCATAACCCAGAGCATTGGAGTCTCGAAGGTTACGTGGCCACGCCACATGGTGCCGATCCAGTTAAAGAATTTAACGCCAGTTGGAACACCAATCAAAAATGTCATGAATGAGAAGAACGGTAGAAGTACCTGGCCGCTGGCGAACATGTGGTGGGCCCATACTGCAACCGAAAGCGCTGAGATTGCGATTGTTGCTGCGATCAAACCTTTATAACCAAAGATTGGCTTGCGGCTAAAGACTGGCAAAATTTCAGTTGCAATTCCGAAGAATGGCAGCGCCAAGATATATACCTCAGGGTGGCCAAAGAACCAGAACAAGTGTTGCCACAGCATCGCACCACCGTTGGCCGGATCAAAGATATGTGTACCAAAGAGGCGATCAGACTCCAGCGCCAATAACGCAGCAGCTAACGGAGGGAAGGCAAGCAATACCAAGATAGAAGTTAAGAGAACGTTCCAAGAAAAGATCGACATACGAAACATCGTCATACCTGGAGCGCGCATTGTGAAGATCGTTGTAATGAAGTTAACGCCGCCCAGGATTGTTCCAAGACCTGAAACAGCCAAACCGATTACCCAAAGGTCTCCACCGATTCCTGGTGAATATGTTGAGTTAGCAAGAGGTGCGTAAGCAGTCCATCCAAATGATGCTGCTCCACCGGGAGTCAAGAATCCTGCAACCGCAGTAATGCTTCCAAACATAAATAACCAGAAGGAGAGCATGTTAAGGCGAGGGAAAGCCACATCTGCGGCACCAATTTGCAATGGCATGATCACGTTGGCGAAACCAACGAACAATGGAGTTGCAAACATAAGCAACATAATCGTTCCGTGCATCGTAAAGATCTGGTTGTACTGCTCGTTGCTCAAGAACTGCATACCTGGGCGAGTTAGCTCAGCGCGCAGGAATAGGGCAAGAAGACCGCCTACTAAGAACCAACCAAAGGTGGCCATTAAATACATATAGCCGATCGTCTTGTGATCAGTCGACGTAATCCACTTTACAAAGTTTTTACCCTTGCTCGATGGTTGCGCACCTACTGGATTAATCGTTGGACGTTCTGCATAAGTGGTCATGCTGCGCTCGCCTTCAGAGTTTCGAGATAAGCCTTATATTCGGCAACAGTTACGACCTTTACCGTAAAGAGCATCTGTGAGTGATTACGTCCGCAGAGAATGTTGCATCGACCTGGATAGGTGCCCAATTTATTTGCGGTGAATTCAAGGCTATTTGTTACGCCCGGCAGGTTTTGTATCTGAATCATAAAGGCAGGAATCCAGAAACCATGTACAACATCGTTGGATTCAATTGTGTAGCGAACCTTTTCGCCGATCGGAACTACCAAAGTTGGAGGCTGCGCTGGAGTTCCAGTAACAACTGCCTTTGGTCCTGCCTCTGGATAACTAAACTGCCATGACCATTGGAATCCATTAACGGTGATCTCATGTGCGTAGGTTGATGTCTTCTCAACAATTTTCTCTTGTTTGACTGCGGTGTAATAGAAGAGAACTGCAACGATGATAAATGGAATTATCGTGTAAGCAATTTCTACAGGAATGTTGTATTGGGTCTGCTTTGGGAATTCACCTTTACTGGCTTTAGCGCGATGGAAAATAGCTGGCCAAATAATCAGTACAAATGTAATTACACCGACTACGCCGCCAGCAATCCATGCTCCCTGCCATAGTGAAAGTGATATGTCATTAACGCTTGAAAGACCTTCTTCATATCCAAGGCCAGAGACTTTGGAGCACCCGCTAAGAAGAAGTGGCAGAAGTGTTAGCGGAGCGGCTAGACGAACCAGAGAACGCGAGCGTTTATGGGCAGACATGAGGTTAAGGATAGTCGGCTAATTCGGAGTTAGTCGCATTGGCTAGTAGCGTTCGCTAGGTGGTACGAGTCACAGGAAACTTTCAATCAGAGACAGCACTCAATTCCCTTGCTGCCCAAGCCTTTCTCGCTGCCTTAGATAGCGGATGGGCCGACCCAAAGAAGATTGGCCAATCACCTAGTCGCGCGGCAAACCTGAGAGCCAACGCCCTTGAATCACTCGCCACAAATTTGGGAATAAAGGCCGATCAAATTGAGATCACGGGCGAAGTTGGACTTGGCTATCTACTTTCTCTGGGTGGCTTCTTAGAACCAAAACGAAAGCTCTACTACGGAGCCGGTGACAGATCAGGTGTAATCGCAACTGCAAGATCGCATCAAGGCGACTCAGAAATTATTCCGCTATCCCCAAATGGAACTTTGAATCTCTCTGAAATCGAGTTGTTGCCCAACTCTGTTCTTTCATTTCAATTAGCAAATGGTGAAACTGGCGCCATAAACAAAGTTCCCGAGCACTTGCCAAAAGATATTTTGATTGCAATCGATGCCACTGCCTCTGGAAATCGTGAACCGCTTCCCGAAAAGTGGAGTAGCGCGGTCTTTGATTCAAGAGCTTGGGAGGGGCCTGCTGGTCTTGCAGTTGTTGCCATCGCAGATGCCGCTAACTGGAAGAATCCGCTCCCCCACATATCTGCAGTCCGCAGGACCTACGGAACATACTCGTTGCCGCTATTGATTGCTAGCGCTGTAGCGCTCGAGAATTTCAAACCTGGCGATAAAAATATAAGGAATATGAGCGCAAAGATACGCTCCGATATCTCGCGAGAGATTCCAGGATTAAAAATTGCAGGAGATTTAGATAATTCAATGGCGCACTTAACATCCTTAGTTATTCCGGGCTGTAATGGAGAAGAGATTCTTCGGGGCTTAAGCGCCCGTGGCCTATCAGTTGATTCGGGCTCGGCATGTACTGCAATGAATCTGCAACCTAGCCATGTTTTGGCCGCTATGGGGCTACCAACTGATGGAAATATTCGAATTACCCTGCATGCAGAAACTACTGCAGAAGAAGTTGAATTACTGATTAACGCTTTGGTAGATGAGGTTCGATCTCAGCAGCAGCGCTAGCGCCGTATGCGGCTTTAAAGCGCGCTAAAAATTCGGCTGATGTAAAGCGATACTCCTGTGTTCCGGTTGTTTCAATTACATAGGTAGCAATCATCGATCCTAGTTGTGCACATCTTTCGTGATTTAGACCCCAGGCCAATCCGGCAACAAATCCAGATCTAAATGAGTCCCCAACGCCGGTCGGGTCGGTCTTAGATTTCTCTTTCGGACAGGTAACTTTAATTGTTTCACCAGTTAGCGATTCAACTCTTGCACCTTCCGAGCCAAGAGTTACAACCCGAAACTTTACTTGCTCGAGAATTTCGCGATCGCTCCATCCGGTTTTTTGAATCGCTAGCGCTAGTTCGTACTCATTTAAAAATAGGTAAGTAGCACCTGTTATGAGTTGCTTAATCTCTTCGCCACTCATGCGCGCCATCTGCTGCGAAGGGTCTGCCGCTATTGCAATTCCCTCTTGGCGGGCTACCTCAGAATGGCGAAGCATCGCTTCTGGGTCATCCGGTGAAATAACTATGAGATCTAACTTTCCGGTCTTTTCCATGATTGGTGACAGTTCGATATTGCGCGCTTCTGACATTGCACCAGGAAAGAAAGATGCGATCTGATTTAACTCGGTATCTGTCGTCACCATGAAGTGAGCCGTGTGAAGAGTTTTAGAGACTAAAACATGCGACGTATCGACGCCGTGACGCACCAACCAAGCGTCATAATCTGGCCAATCGATTCCAACTGCGGCGATCAAAATTGGATTAAGGCCGAGTGAACCCATACCGAATGCGATATTTGCTGCGCATCCCCCACGGCGAACTTCCAGGCCATCTACGAGAAATGAGAGGGAAACTTTTTCAAGTGATCCGGCAACGAGTGAGTCGGTGAACTTTCCAGAGAAAGTCATCAGGTGATCTAGACCAACCGAACCGGCAACGCCAATCTTCATGCAGCCACCATCGCAGTTAACAACAAGTTGAAAGTGTCTTTAGTTGAAAGAATCGCCGCAGGCGCAAGATCCGCCAGCGTTTGGATTATCGATTGTGAAGCCCTGCTTCTCAATCGTGTCAACGAAATCAATTGAGGCGCCCATTAAATATGGATCGCTCATCTTGTCTACAACAACTTTTACAGTTCCGAATTGATGTGAGATATCGCCTTCTTGATCGCGATCATCGAAGTAGAGCTGGTAGCGCAAGCCCGAACAACCACCTGGCTGCACTGCAACGCGGAGATAGAGATCATCGCGACCTTCTTGAGCAAGGAGCGCTGCAACCTTGGCTGCGGCAACTTCTGTCAAGACGATAGGGCCAGTCGATGCTGGCGCCTCTGTTGTTGAGTTCGATGTCTCTGTAGTCATGGGTAAAGACTACCTGCCACTTACTGTCGATGCGACAGCAAGGCTATAAATGCGCGAGAATGTGTCCATGTCCACACCTGCTCGTTCAACATCTCTGACTGACCTGCTGCTTCTCGGGCAAGGCCGAGATCTGGCATCTGAGCGAGGCGTCTCCTGTACCGGCGAACTGCCAGAGGCGAGTGATCCTGATTTAATCTCCAGAGCAAGGGCTGCTCGCGCCGCACTTGGCGATCGCGCCCTTGTTTTGGGCCATCACTATCAGCGAGATGAAGTAATTGAATTTGCAGATGTAACTGGAGATTCATTTAAGTTGGCGCAAGCTGCGGCAGCACAATCGAGCGCCGAGTACATAATCTTCTGCGGCGTTCACTTCATGGCCGAAAGCGCTGACATTCTGACTTCAAATAAACAGAAGGTAATTCTTCCTGACCTTGCCGCCGGTTGTTCAATGGCTGATATGGCAACAGCAAATCAAGTTACACAGTGCTGGAAAGATCTCGAAGAAGTTGGCGTTGCCGATAAAACTATTCCAGTTACATATATGAATTCGTCCGCAGCAATTAAGAGTTTTACCGGCGAACATGGCGGAACTATCTGCACATCATCGAATGCTAAAAAGAGTATGGAATGGGCGCTTTCTAAGGGCGAGAAGATTCTCTTTCTCCCAGACCAGCATCTCGGTAGAAATACTGCAGTTCTTTCGCTAGGCCTAACTCTGGATGATTGTGTCCTCTGGAATCCATGGAAACCAATGGGCGGGTTAACCACTGAAGAAATTCGTGGAGCCAAGGTAATTTTATGGCGCGGACATTGTTCTGTTCACGGTCGATTCACTTTGGAATCTGTGAACGAAGTGAGAAAACAACTGCCAGGGGTGAAGGTTTTAGTTCATCCAGAGTGCCAACATGAAGTTGTTGCCGCCGCTGATGTCGTAGGCAGTACCGAGATGATCATCAAAACTGTCGAGCAATCCCCTGCAGGGAGCGCTTGGGCTATTGGCACCGAGCTAAATTTGGTTTCACGCCTTGCCAAAGCCCACCATGATAAGAAAATTGTCTTTCTAGATAAGACCGTTTGCTATTGCTCAACGATGAATCGAATTGATCTTCCACATCTGGTTTGGGCGATGGAATCGTTAGTTGATGGCCACGTTGTAAACCAGATTAGCGTTGCCCCAGAAGTTGCCAAGTACTCCAAACTCGCACTTGAACAGATGCTCGCCCTATAGTTTGCCCATGACTTCTACTCCAGAAAATAGCCAGAAAAAAGGTCGTCCGACTCCAAAGCGAAAAGAAGCGCAAGCGGCGACGAAAGTTTCCTCACTAGCGCCAGCATCAACCAAGGCAGAGAAGAAGCGCTCTAAAGATCAAGCACGCGCGGCTCGTCTCTTGCAGCGTCAGGCTTATTTACGCGGCGATGAGAATGCGCTCCCAATGCGTGATCGCGGACCAGAAAAGAAATTTGTTAGAAATTACATCGATGCCCGTCGTTCGATTGGTGAATATTTCCTTCCAATCATCGGCTTTGTGTTAATTCTTTCGCTCATCCCGCTAAGTGTTTTTGCTGTGGCTGGAATCGTGATTATGTATAGCGTTCTTCTCTTCTCAATCATCGATGGATTCTTCTTATCTCGCAAAATTAAAGCCGAAGTCACCAAGCGCTTCCCAGATAAAAGCACCAAGGGACTTGGGCTTTATGGATGGCTACGTTCTACACAGATGCGACGTATGCGCGCACCTAAGCCACAAGTAAAAGCTGGAGATAAGGTTTAACTCAAGCCCTAGGATTTGGGCTTTTAGTCTCTTTTGGATCAGTCGTCGGAATATTGCCGAGCGCCTTATCAATAGCGTGCATAGCATCGGCAGATAACTTCACTCCTGATGCCTTTACATTCTCTTTAACCTGAGCTGGCTTGGTTGCTCCCATAATTGCGCTTGAAACATTTGAGTTCTGCAGAACCCAAGCGATTGATAGTTGACCCATCGTTAAATCTAGGTCACGGGCTATCGGGGCTAAATTCTGAACTGCGCTAAGTACATCATCGCGCATCCAGCGCGAGATCATATCTGCGCCGGATTTCTTATCTGTTGCTCGAGAACCCACTGGCGGTTTCTTACCTGGAAGATATTTTCCGGTTAGAACGCCTTGCGCCATAGGTGACCAAACAATCTGTCCGATTCCTTCGCGCTTACTAAGTGGAACAACTTCGGTTTCGATAACGCGCCAAAGTGCAGAGTATTGCGGTTGGCTAGATACAAATCGGTTGTAACCCTTGGCATCTTGAATGCGCAGCGCATCTGCGATCTGCTTAGCGTTCCATTCAGAGAAACCTATGTAATGAACTTTTCCAGCACGAATCAGATCGTCGAATGCACTTAGAGATTCTTCAAGCGGGGTTTCATAATCAAAGCGGTGCATCTGGTAAAGATCGATGTGATCTGTATTGAGGCGCTTTAGCGATGCGTTACAGGATTCAATAATGTGTTTGCGCGAAAGCCCGCGATCGTTTTTGCCAGAACCAGTTGGCCAATAGACCTTGGTAAATAGCTCGTAGGACTCGCGCTTGATTCCCTTGAGCGCGCGCCCTAATACTGATTCAGCTTTAGTTGCTGCATAAACATCTGCCGTATCGAATGTTGTTATGCCAAGGTCGTAGGCGGTGCGCACGCACTTAACTGCGGCATCGGCTTCAACCTGTGAACCGTGGGTAATCCAATTTCCATAGGAAATCTCTGAGACATACATTCCTGAACTGCCGAGGCGACGATATTCCATGGGCGAAACCATACCCCCACTCTTATATGGCTTGGCCTCAAATAGCGTGGTGAATTGCTATCGCGGGGAACCTATGGTTTTCTTCGCAGGTACCTACAACTAAATAGCAATACTTTCTCTTGAGGGGAAGTCGGTGAAAATCCGACGCTGACCCGCAACCGTAAGAGTTCATTGGAAATTAAAAAACCATTAGAACTTAAGTCGGATTACCTCACTGGAAAGCGTAATTGACCAACACCCGCCGAGGTTTGCGGGGCGTAGTCTCAAGAAAAGTTAATTAAATACTTTTATTGCGCTACCCCTGTGAGGCTCTGATTTTCTAGAGAGGCTCCACAGTAACAATGTTAAATTCAAATTTCTTCAAGAAAAAATCATCCCTTGGGTTCACCCCCGTAATCGGACTCGTTCTACTTCTTTCACAAATCATCCCTTTAACTCCGGCAAGTGCTGCAGATAAAGGCTGGCGTTACTGGGGTTATTACCAAGCAGCTCCAGGAGCCACAAAATGGACCGCAGCGATGACGGGTCCAACAGTCGATATCGAAGATGGCGCCGTTGAAGGCTGGTCATTTGTTTTTAGCAGTGATGACATCCCATCAACTCCCCCGTCAGTCAAACCAAACTTTGCGTCGATCTGCGGAAAAACAAAGGCTGATAAAGATACAAAGCGGATCGCCCTGGTGATTGATTTCGGTTCCAAGGCCTACGCGCCAAAAGGCGAGAAGGTAAAGAAGCCAATATCGATGTGTGTTCGTACCGCAAAGACTTCGCAAGGAATCGATGTTCTCGGAATGGCCGTCAAGGTGCGCGCCGCAAAGAGCGGACTCATCTGCGGTCTAAATGGTTACCCAGCAAAAGAGTGCGGTTCTGAAATAGCAACGCCTGCTTCACTTAAGAAGTAAGAGAAGCGCTTAACTGTTATGAAATCGCTGCACCCGCTTACTTGGTGGCTTTGGAGTATCGCTTTAATTGTCACGGTCATTCGTGCCGATAGCGCTCTCTATGCCGCCTTGGTTTTAGCGGGTGCGGCGCTCATAGTTTGGCGCTGGGCCGGAAACTTTCCTTGGTCGAAGAGTTTCTGGTTCTCACTTCGACTCGGAATCTTCATTCTGATTGTCAGAGCAGTTACAGGTGTATTAATCGGTGTGCCAATTCCCGGAACCAGAATATTTGAACTACCAATTCTTCCTCTGCCCGATTGGATGGCAGGGATCCGCATCGGTGGCGTAATTACCCAAGAAAGACTTACCTCCTCCCTGCATGAAGGTTTGATCATTGTTGCTGTTATCGCACTCTTTGGAGCGGCGGTATCACTGACTAGTCCTCATAAAATGTTACGAGTACTTCCCATAATAGTTTATGAATTTGGCGTAGCAATCGTTATAGCCACTTCATCGCTTCCACAACTCGTCGCTAGTTACTCGCGAATTAAACGAGCACGAATCCTGAGGGGTGATGAGAAACCTAAATTTAAATCAATTGCCTTGCCGTTACTGGAAGAAGCGCTTGCTAAATCTCTCGATCTTGCAGCAGCGATGGATTCGCGCGGGTATGGCATAAGTAGAGTTCGTTCCCGATATCGCCCAATTAAATGGCGCTCAGCGGATACCGCGATTTTCTCTAGCGGCATCGTTCTTCTGGGACTTGTTTGGTCGGTGACTTCATGATCAAGTTTTCTAATGTCTCACTCGTTTATCCGACATCCACACAAACAATTTTAGAAGGACTCTCTTTCTCGATTGAGGAAGGAGAAATGGTTCTGGTAATTGGTTCAACCGGAACAGGAAAATCTTCACTCTTGCGTCTAATCAACGGTTTGGTTCCGCATCACACCGGTGGAATTTTGGCAGGTGATGTAACAGTTGACGGAATTTCTACACAACTTGTGCGACCAGGTGAGCTGGCTCATCTAATCGGAATTGTGGGACAGAACCCAAGTAGCGGCTTTGTAACCGATACCGTTGAAGAAGAACTTGTCTTTAGTATGGAGTCGTTAAATGTGGCTCCTGATGTGATGCGCAAACGCGTTGAGGAGATTCTTGATCTATTGGCCCTGGCGCCACTACGTAACCGAGCGATTTCAACTCTCAGCGGTGGCGAACAACAACGTTTAGCGATCGGCAGCGCGCTCGTAATGCATCCGAAGATTTTGGTTTTGGATGAACCAACCAGCGCGCTTGACCCGATCGCCGCCGAAGAAGTTCTCTCAATCATTCATCGCTTAGTTCACGACCTCAGCCTGACAGTTGTGATTGCAGAACATCGCTTAGAACGAGTAATTGGCTTTGCTGATCGAATCATTCATATCGCAGGAGATGGTCAAGCCCAGATTGATCTTCCAGAGAACATCCTAAAAAATTCAGATATCGCTCCCCCAATCGTTCATTTATCCCGCGCACTTAAATTGGATCAGCTCGGGCTTAGCGTTCGTGATGTACGACGAATGACCGAAGATGTCAGGCGCGACGGAAGAGACAATCCAACACTAAGTAAGGAAACGACTCCCAAAGCTATCTCGGTTAAGGGGGCTTCGATTTCTTACGGTTCACATCTTGCTTTAAAGACTGTTGATGCACTTGTAATGGAAGGCGAGATAGTTGCCTTGATGGGCAGAAATGGCGCCGGTAAAAGTTCGCTGCTGCAATCGATTGTCGGTGTCAAAGAGTTAGATCGAGGTGAGATATCGGTTTTCGCGCATCCCCCAATGAGTCTGAAGGGCGCACTTCGCCGCGCAACAGTTGGGTATATCCCACAAGAACCTAGCGATCTCTTATACGCACAAAGTGTTGCGCAAGAGTGCGCACAAGCCGATAAAGATAATGGCATAGCCAGCGGTTCAACCTTTGCTCTACTTCAAGAACTCGTTCCTTCTGTTTCGCCCGCAACCCATCCGCGTGATTTATCAGAAGGACAACGTCTTGCCCTCGCCTTATCCGTGGTTCTCTCAGCACAGCCGCGCGCGCTAATCCTGGACGAGCCAACGCGCGGGTTGGATTATCAATCTAAATCGCTACTTATTGAGATTCTTAAAGGCTTTGCGGAACAACCTGGAAGAGCTGTTGTTATCGCAACTCACGATGTAGAACTAGTGGCCGAACTAGCCGATCGAGTTATCTTCTTATCTGAAGGAGAAGTTGTTGCAGATGGACCAACGTTAGATATTTTGTTGGCATCACCTGCCTTTGCTCCACAGGTCGCAAAAGTGATGGCTCCAAGGAGATGGCTAACGGTTAACGATGTAATGCGTTCGCTAGATCAAGAAGTTGATCAGCAATGAAGTATTTAACAAGTGACGTATATCGTTTCAGCGGCAAATCTAAAGTCGCTCTCTTTTTGGTTTCGACCACGGTCTTTGCCGGCTTTACCTGGCCCTTCTATGTACATTCGCAGAGCTCTGCGCAGTTTGCGCAATACTTTTTCTGGGCGGCCGTTCCCGCTTCAATCTTTCTACTAATCGCGCAACTGAGTGATTCTGGGTTAGATGCTAAATCTGTTGCGCTACTTGGAACTCTCGCGGCACTTCTTGCTGCGCTTCGACCTCTAGGGGCTGGCGCTGTTGGTCTTGAGCCTATGTGGTTTCTACTAATTCTAGCCGCCCGAGTCTTTGGTTCGGCATTTGGTTTTCTGTTGGGCGTGCTCGGAATGTTGGCATCGGCTCTTCTAACTGGTGGATTTGGTCCTTGGTTGGCCTATCAACTCTTTGCAGCGGGCTTGGTCGGTTTATTTGCAGGTTCATTCCCGGCAAGAATCAAAGGTCGTGCTGAAATTCTCTTGCTGATCTTTATAGCAATTTTCGCTTCACTAATCTTCGGCTTATTGATGGACCTTCAATTCTGGCCGTGGGCGTTAGGTGGAGATACCCAACTCTCTTACCTGCCAGGGGCACCAATCTGGGAGAACTTAAATAGATTTATTACATTTCACTTTCTATCTTCAATGGCGTGGGATATTCCTAGGGCTGTATTGACATCAACGCTAATTGTTATAACTGCGCCCGCTGTTCTATCTGCGTTGCGTAGAACAAAAACCAAGGCTGCTTTCTTAACGCCTGTCGAGTTCAGCGCACGTTTGAAGTAACTAACGGCAACTTAGAAATTACCGAAACGCTATCTCTTCCACGAACATCAACGATTAACTCATCGCCCACTTTGTATTCGGGGTTGACCAAAGCCAAGGCGATACCCTTTTTTAAGGTTGGCGAGAAAGTTCCGCTCGTTATCTCGCCAACAAATTCGCCGCTTGAATTCTTAATCTTCATACCAGCGCGTGGAATACCGCGATCTTGGCTGACGAGTGCGCGAAGTTTGGTGTGCGCTTTGGCTTCGCGCTGTTCAGTAAGCGCTTTAGCGCCACTGAAAGTCGGCTTATCCCAACCAATGGCCCAAGTCGCTGAGGCTTGAACCGGTGTTATTTGAAGAGTTAATTCATGTCCGTGAAGTGGGTATCCCATTTCGGTACGCAAGGTATCGCGCGCACCTAAACCACAGACTAATCCGTCGAATGGCTTGATCGCTTCGACGAGGGATTCCCAAACCGCTCCAGCATCGCTCCAACTTGGGAGAATTTCATACCCATGTTCGCCGGTGTAACCAGTGCGACATAAAATTGCGGGACGACCAGAAATTTGAACATGCTCAAAGGCCATGTAATCCATCGCAGGATTTAAGCCAAGGGATTCAATAACCGATTTGGATTTTGGACCTTGCACCGCGATTACTGCAAACTCTTCGTGGAGATTTGTAATCGTGACCCCAGATGGAACAACATCTATGAGGGCAGCGACCACATCTGATGTATTTGAGGCGTTAGGGATTAGAAATAAATCAGTTGGACTATTTCTATAAACAATCAGATCATCAATTACTCCACCCGCGGAGTTGCAGTGAAGGGTGTATTGGGCTTGTCCATCGGTAATTCGATTTAAATCATTGGTAAAGACAGAGTTGAGAAATTCCAGCGCCCCATCGCCAATCACGCTGACTTTGCCGAGGTGAGACACATCAAATATCCCAACTCGCTCCCGAACCGCGGTGTGTTCGGCGATTACGCCCGATGCTGGGTACTCAATAGGCATCAACCAACCGCCGAAATCGGCCATCTTTGCGTTAAGTGCAAGATGTTTTTCGGCAAGTGGTGAATTTTTCATGTAGACAACTTACACTTACCCGAGCATGGCCACCAGATAAGAACCATCATTTAGTAGCGAGTCACCACGGCGCAGATAACTTCTTAAGGAGCTTTAAATGACAACGATCCACCTCTCTGATGGAATCATCAAAGATGAGATTCTGGTAGTTGGGCTATCCCATAAGAAGACCAAATCATCGCTAACAATTGAAAGTGGCGATATCGCACTTGATACAAAGAAAATTTTGGCGACCTTGGCCGATATGGGGGCAACTGGCAAGGCCGATGAAGTAATTAAAATCCCTGGTACAAGTACGCGTCTATTAATCTTCACTGGACTAGGCGAACATAAAGCCACGTTCGATGATGAAACCCTGCGCCGCGCAGCGGGTGCAGCCGCGCGAGCTCTGGCCGGAAATTCCAGCGCCACCTTTGCACTTCCAGCTAAGAGAGCAAATGCAGTCGGCGCTATTGCAGAGGGCGCGCTATTGGGCGCATATGTATTTAATAAATTTAGAGTTGATTCACTAAGCGATCGCCGCCCCAGTCTTAAGTCGGTAACGGTCCACTCAGCCCTTGCCCAAGATCCAAAGGCAAAGGCAGCGGTTAAACGCGCAGCGATTCTTGGTGATTACACAGCAATAGTTCGCGATCTAATCAACACTCCCCCAAGTCACTTAACTCCAGACTCGTTCTGTAAGACTTTTACTGAGATCGTTAAGAAAGTCGGCGGTGCTGGTGCCGGCCTGAAAGTTTCGATCATGACGGATTCACAGTTGAAGGCAAAGGGATATGGCGGAATTACCGCCGTCGGACAAGGTTCTGCAAATCCGCAACGACTACTTCAAATTTCATATCGCCCGGTTAAAGCTAAGTCGCGCAAGACCTACGCCTACGTTGGTAAGGGAATTACCTTCGATACTGGTGGCTTAGCTCTCAAGCCTGCTGCCGGAATGGAAGCAATGAAATCCGATATGTCAGGGGCTGCCGCTGTCTGTGCAGCAACTATCGCAATCGCACTTCTTAAACTTCCTGTCGCAATTGATTGTTATGCACCTCTTGCTGAAAATATGGTCAGCGATAACGCAACTCGCCCAAGTGACATCATCACTATGTATGGCGGAAAAACAATTGAGGTCCTAAACCCAGATGCAGAAGGACGTTTGGTTCTTGGTGATGCGCTGGTGAAGGCGCAGGAGAATAAAGATCTTGATGGCATCGTCGATGTTGCAACTCTTACCGGTGCTCAAGTTGTTGCACTCGGTACCCGCACAAGCGCAATCATGACCAATAACCAAGAATTTAGTGAGCACTTCTTTGCAATAACAAAAGAGGTTGGTGAAGCTTTCTGGCCGATGCCACTTCCTGTCGAACTTCGCGCATCCCTTGATTCACCTGTTGCTGACATGGCAAATATCGGTGAACGAATGGGCGGAATGATGGTTGCGGGCCTCTTCCTAAAGGAGTTCATTGCACCCGAGTTACCTTGGTTACATCTCGATATTGCAGGTCCGGCCTATAACGAAGGCGATCCTTATGGCTACACGCCAGTTGGCGGCACTGGAGTTGCTCTGCGCTCATTGGTGGCCCTTGCTGAATCTGCCGCCATTTCGTAATCGGGCGCTAAAACTGGCAAGATAGGTCTTAATCCAGGCGCTTCGTGGCCCTCGGTGATGAAGGAGTCAGCAGACGTGTCTAACTTTGATCTCGTAGTTTTAGGTGGCGGCAGTGGCGGTTACGCAGCTGCACTACGCGGCGCACAACTCGGACTATCCGTAGCGCTAATCGAGGCAGATAAATTAGGCGGCACTTGTCTTCACCGCGGATGCATCCCAACTAAGGCCCTGCTCCATGCCGGTGAGATTGCAGACGGCGCACGCGATGCGAGCCACTTCGGCGTAAATGCAACTTTTAACTCGATAGATATGACTGGCGTGAACGCCTATAAAGATGGCGTCATAACTAAGTTACATAAAGGCCTGCAAGGTCTAGTTAAGTCTCGCAACATCACCTTTATCGAAGGCCACGGAAAACTGGTCGCTAAAGACACCATCGAAGTAAACGGTGCTCGATATACCGGAAAAAATATTCTCCTTGCAACAGGTTCATATGCACGCACTCTGCCTGGTTTAGATATAGATGGAAAGAAAGTCATCACATCTGATCAGGCGATGAAGATGGAATATGTGCCAAAGAGCGTAATTGTTCTGGGTGGCGGAGTTATCGGATGTGAGTTTGCATCAGTCTGGAAATCATTCGGTGCAGAAGTAACAATTATTGAAGGCTTGCCACATCTTGTGGCTCTCGAAGATGAGTCATCAAGCAAGCAGCTAGAGCGCGCCTACCGCAAGCGTGGAATCAATTTCGAACTCGGCGTTCGCTTCAAATCTCATACAGTGACGGCTGACGGCGTAACTATCACGCTGGAAGATGGAAAGACTTTTACCGCGGAAGTCCTCTTGGTCGCTGTTGGCCGCGGTCCGGTTTCGGCCAACCTGGGTTATGAAGAACAAGGCATCGCCATGGATCGTGGATACGTTTTGGTTGATAACAAATGCCGTACCAATGTGCCAGGTATTTGGGCAGTTGGAGATTTAATTCCAACTCTGCAGCTCGCTCATGTTGGTTTCGGTGAAGGCATTTTGGTTGCTGAAGAAATCGCAGGACTTAACCCACGCCCAATTAACTATGACGGTGTTCCGCGCGTTACGTACTCAGAACCAGAAGTTGCCTCAGTTGGTCTAACAACTGCGCAAGCAAAAGAGCGCGGTTACGATGTTGTTGAACTTAATTACGACCTAGCCGGAAACGGTAAGGCGCAGATTCTGCGCACTGCGGGTTCGATAAAGTTAGTCTCGCAAAAAGGTGGACCAGTTCTAGGAATTCACATGGTCGGTTCACGTGTCGGTGAACTACTTGCCGAAGCGCAATTAATCTTTAACTGGGAAGCATCAGCAGATGATGTTGCTCCATTGATTCACGCCCACCCAACGCTTTCTGAAGCAATGGGTGAAGCGCATATGGCACTTGCCGGCAAACCACTTCACGCTCACGGATAGAGAATAGGAAAACGCAATGACTTTCTCAGTAACTATGCCAGCACTTGGCGAAAGTGTCAGCGAAGGTACAGTCACACGTTGGCTTAAATCCGAAGGCGATCATGTCGCAATGGATGAACCACTCCTTGAAGTATCAACCGACAAAGTCGATACCGAAATTCCTTCACCAGTTGCCGGTATCTTGCAGAAAATAGTTGTTGCAATCGATCAGACAGTTCCAGTTGGAGCAGAGCTTGCAATCATCGCCGATGGCGCTGCGCCTGCTTCGACTCCTGCACCCGCAGCGCCCGTTGCTGCTGCACCAGTAACTCCGCCTCCTGCAGCGCCAGTTGTTGCTGCGCCAGTTACTCCCCCTCCTGCAGCGCCAGTTGCTGCTGCGCCTGCAACATCTGCCGGAACCATTATTACTATGCCAGCACTTGGCGAGAGCGTTAGCGAAGGAACTGTTACGCGCTGGTTAAAGGGCGTCGGAGATTCAGTCGCAATTGATGAAGCTCTTCTCGAAGTTTCAACTGACAAAGTTGATACCGAAATTCCTTCACCTGTTGCCGGAACAATTCTCTCAATCGATGTTCCTGTTGATTCAACTGTTCCAGTTGGAGCGCGTCTGGCAGTTATTGGCGGTTCAGGAGCTTCTGCACCTGTTGCACCTGCTGCAACTCCCCCTGCTGCACCAGTTGTTGCACCAGTTGCTGCACCAGTTGCTGCACCAGTTATTTCTGCTCCAGCGCCAGTAGCACCACCAGCGCCCGCACCTGTTGCTGCAAGCGCACCTGTTTCACAACCTGCTGATGCTTATGTAACTCCAATCGTTCGTAAGTTAGCGAATGATCTCGGAGTAAATCTGGCAAGCGTTAAGGGCACTGGTATCGGTGGCCGAATTCGTAAGGAAGATGTTGAGGCGGCTGCACCAAAGAGCGCAGCTCCCGTTCCAACAACAACAGCGGCGCCTGCACAACGTTCTGCTGCCGCACCAGTTGTTGCAACATCTCCACTTCGCGGAACTACCGTCACTATGTCACGTCTGCGTAAAGTCATTGCAGCGCGCATGGTCGAATCACTTCAAGTAAGTGCGCAGCTAACAACGGTCATCGAAGTAGATGTCACCAAGATTGCTCGTCTACGCGATCGCTCAAAGGCGACGTTCGAAGCGCGTGAAGGTGTGAAACTCTCATTCCTTCCTTTCTTTGCCGTTGCAGTTTGCGAAGCGCTCAAGCAGCACCCAGTACTTAACTCATCAGTTGAAGGCGACCAGATCATTTATCACGGCGCAGAACATCTCGGCGTTGCCGTTGATACTGAACGTGGATTGTTGGTTCCAGTTATCCATAACGCAGGTGACCTAAATATGGGTGGTATCGCACGCAAGATTTCTGATCTCGCAGCACGCACCCGCGACAACAAGGTCACACCTGATGAACTCGGTGGCGGAACTTTTACGCTAACAAATACCGGAAGCCGCGGTGCGCTCTTTGATACTCCGATCATCAATCAGCCACAGGTTGCAATCCTTGGTCTCGGAGCAGTTGTTAAGCGTCCAATGGTCGTGAAGGGTGAAGATGGCGGCGAAACAATTGCAATTCGTTCCATGGTCTACCTTGGACTTTCCTACGATCATCGCGTTGTCGATGGCGCAGATGCTGCTCGTTTCCTAGTCACTCTCAAAGAGCGACTTGAAGGCGGCGCTTTCGAATCAGATCTAGGTCTCTAAACTTCTATGTCAGTTCCACAACGTATCGCCATAACTGGCGCATCCGGTCTTATCGGAAGCGCGCTAGTCGGGCATCTGAAATCTGAAGGCCATACTGTTCAGCGCCTGGTTCGTCGCGCAACTGTTGCACCTGATGAGATTCAGTGGGATCCCAAGACAGGTTATGTAGATATCGAAGCGCTACGTGGCGTGGATGCCGTTATTCACTTAGCTGGCGTTGGAGTTGGCGATAAGCGTTGGACCAAACGATATAAATCAGAGATTCTAAATTCACGCTTACTCGGAACAACTGCGATCGCTAACGCAGTTGTTGAAGTAAAGCCACAGGTCTTTATCTCAGCAAGTGCAATTGGTTGGTATGGAGATTCTGGAAATCGCGCTGTTGTTGAAAGCGATTTTGTAGGTAACGACTTCTTAGCTGCAGTTTGCCGCGAATGGGAAGGTGCTGCCGACCTCGCCGGAGACGTACGCACTGTAAAGCTGCGCACTGGTTTAGTTCTTGATCCAACTGGTGGCGCGCTCGGTCGCATGTTGCCACTCTTTAGATTCGGACTTGGCGGAAAACTCGGTTCCGGTAAGCAATGGTGGTCTTGGATAACTCTCCACGACGTAGTCCGTGCGATTATCTTTGCGCTCGAACACCCAATTGCAGGACCGGTAAACCTAACAACTCCCAACCCTGTTACCAACCAAGAATTTACCGCTGCCCTTGCCCGCGCAATGAATCGACCTGCGCTCTTTCCGGCACCGGCAATTGCGCTAAAGATCGCACTCGGTGGTTTTTCAAGCGAAGTTCTGGGTTCTAAGAAAGTTATGCCTAACGCTCTAAGCGATGCAGGATTTGTTTGGGATTACCCGCACATTACCAACGCCTTAACGGCGTTGATCGATCAATAACTGCTCTGCCGCTTTTCTGCCCGAAAGCAAAGCACCGTTCTGCGAAGGCGATTCTAGATAATCTCCCGCACAAGAAATATTCTTTTCAATCTTCACTGCTTGGCGCTTTATAAATCCTGGCTCAAATAAAGGCAGCGCCGAGTTAATTTCATATTTAGCTAAGAATCTCCACTCTTCTGTCGATGCTCCCCACATCTGAGTTAGGTGGCGACGGACTTCAGATTCAGATGAATGTCTGATAGTTGTTGAAGAGATTAAGTGTTGACCGCTTGGTGCATAGGCGCGCGACAGGTTCGAGATAACAATTGAGTTAACAACCGGTCCGCGCGCTTGGCTATCAACGATTAACTCAGCGTTATCTGTTGGGGAAACTGAAGTTGAGTGGTACCAAGTTGTAGAGCTGGCTAAACGGCCAATTTCCTGAGCCCCTAACAGCTGTCCAGCAGTAGTTAGGTCGGTTGCAAGTATTACTCCAGTGGCATTGATTCTTCCTTTGTTGGTAAGAACGCCTTTGCTATTAATCTCTTCGACCTGGGTGTTGAAACGTAAATCTTTGATCTGCTTGGCCATGCGCGAAGCAAACTCCCCCACACCCTTTGACGGAATACCTGACTTTCCATTTATAAATGAGGCAATAACTTCTCGGCCGATAACTGCGCTAACTTGTGAAGGTTCGGCAAGGAAAACGCCCTGCAGAAAGGGTTTTAGAACTTTTCGGTAGAGATCAGCTGTTCCTGTGCGAAGCAGGTGTTCTTCTACGCTCTCATTCTCATTGGGGGCAGAAGTTAAATACCGAAGAAAACTTGCCTTCGCAAAAATACCGCCCGTCTTGCTTGAGAATATTGAGAAAAGGGATGAGCGCGGATCTCCTAGCCTTGTGATTCCATCAGCGCTTGTTACCCCAACCGTGCGCGGAGCAACTTTAAAATCTACGCCCTCAAGATAATTGCCGTTCTTTATCTCGGAGTAATTTGCATTTATCAACTGGAAGCCGCGATCTAAAATAAATCCATCGATCTGATCACTGGCAACCCGACCACCCGCACGATCGGATGCCTCAATTACAACAACATCTGCACCGTTTTTCTGCAAGGTAATAGCTGCGCTCATTCCAGCTAAGCCCGCACCCACAACCAGATACATAACGGGGTTATCGCAGAATTATCAGGTGCACTAGTTATTTGTTCTGTAGCTTTGAAGGCCACCAGATTTTTGGTCCGATCTCGTGAACCAACGCTGGAACCAGAATTGAACGAACGATGATGGTATCTAGCAGAACACCAAATGCGACTGCGAATCCCAACTGGGCTAGAGGCACCAGCGGCAATAGACCGAGTACGGCAAAGGTCGCAGCTAAGACAATTCCTGCAGATGTAATTACCGCTCCTGTGACCGTAACCCCCTTAGTCACGCCAGCGCGAGTGCCAATCTTGGCGCTCTCTTCTCGCACGCGAGTCATCAGGAAGATGTTGTAGTCAATACCAAGTGCAACTAAGAAGATAAATGCAAACAATGGGAATGAGTTATCTCCTCCTGCAAATCCAAAGACATGGTTAAAGACCAGCGCACAAACGCCCAGGGTTGCGAAGTAACTAAGTACAACTGTTCCGAGCAGCACCACTGCACTCACAATGCTTCGGAGTAAGACTCCAAGTATCAGAGTGATGACAAGCAAAATAATTGGAATAATTGTTCTGTTATCTCGATTATTCGCTGTACGTACATCGAAGTAGACAGCACTTGTTCCGCCTACGAGTGATGTTGAATCCGCAGCGTGTGCGAGTTCGCGAATCTTTGGAATGTCATTTCCGGCCTCCACGCTATCCGGAGCCTTATCCAAGGTCACATTCAATATGGCCCGCCCATTTACGATTTTGACCTCAGGGGTGGGTCCGCCTTCTAACGCCATTCCATCAAACATCGGAACAACTTCAGTTACTCCCGGTGCGTTTTTAACGGCTGCAGTTACTGCGCCAATTTTATCGGCAGCGACAACTATCTGAGTTGGGTCGCCTTGCCCACCAGGGAAGTGCTTCTCCAGTAAACGCTGACCAACAACAGATTCAGGCTTACCGGTAAATGTGTCAACTGTACCGATTCCGTCTGCTTTCAAAGTTGTCGATGCGCTAGCGAAAGCCAGTAATACAACGCCAGTAATAATCCATGCCTTACGAGGATTGCCCGCGATTGAATTAGAAATTTTTGACCAAGAGCCACTCATGACATGGTCATCGCCATCGTTCTTCGGAACTCGTGGCCAGAAGATCCAGCGACCAAAGATAAGAAGGAGCGCAGGAAGAAGAGTAAGAATCGTAAACATCGATACAACGATCCCGATTGCACCAATGGGTCCTAGACCAGCTGTGTTGGTTAACTGGCTAAAGAGCAGAACTAAAAGTGAGATAGCGACGGTAGAACCAGAAGCCAAGATTGGCTCCCAAACACCTTTATAAGCAGCGCGCATCGCATCAAAGCGGTTCTCAAATAAATGTAACTCTTCGCGATATCGAGCGATTAAGAGAAGCGCGTAATCTGTTGCTGCGCCAATAACTAGTACCGAAAGGATTCCTTGGGATTGTCCATCAACGTCGATGATGTCGTTCTTAGCTAGAAGGTAGACAATTCCACCCGCGGTAGAGAGTGCAAAAAGCGCTGAAAGTAAAGGAATTATCCAAAGAATTGGTGAGCGATAAACAACGATCAAGATTACTGCAACTACGCCGAGCGTGGTTAGCAATAACTTAGAATCGATATCACCAAAGGCGCCAAAGAGATCGCCGAGCAATCCTGCGGGACCCGTTACGTAAGGTTCAAATCCATTTGCCTTAGCTATTGGTTCGAGATCCTCGCGCAAAGCCTCGACCACCGCTGGAAGAACCGGCTCATCATTTGGAAGAAGTTTCGAAATCGCGTTCCCATCAAGTGGAATGTTTGCAAGTAACGCTTCTCCATCTTGCGAAGGAAAGACCGAGATACCGGAGCCAGGAGCAAGGAATTCAGAGATCTTTGCGGAGGTTCCTGCCAAAGTTAGGTTTCCAACTTGTAGTACTCGCTCATTAATCGCTGCAAATGTTGCTGGCGTGGAGCTACCTTCAAAGAGAACTAGTGCTGGGAAGTTAAATGAATCCTGAGAGGAAAATAGCTTTATCTGATCAGCAGCCAAAGTTGCTTCAGCGCCCTTAGGCAAGAATGAGGAGTTGTTGTTCTCCTGAACTGAAGTCAACTTTCCAAATAGCGGTCCAAAGATGCCAGTTATGACAAACCAGAGGATTACAACCAACATCGCCCAAGCAAAGGGCTTACGGTTCTTTTGGACGTTCTGCATTTGGAAGTTTTGTGACACGTTGAGATGGCCTTTCGGTGCGTGGATCGAGCTGATTTCGCTAGGTGCATAGCCTACCTTTAGGCTGTGCATGTGGCTCTACAAGAAGCACCTAGCACGCCAGTGATCGAAATCTCGCGCGCTGGATTAGTGGAGTATGAGCAAGCACTCGCAAGGCAGCGCCAGTTTCATCAAGAGGTTGTTGCTGGCACGCGTCCCAACTCGCTTATTTTGTTGGAGCATCCTTCTGTCTTTACTGCCGGAAAAAGAACTCAGGACTTTGAACGACCTACCGATGGCACACCAGTGATTGATGTGGATCGCGGCGGGCGAATAACTTGGCACGGACCAGGGCAACTCGTCGGTTACCCAATTGTTAAATTGCTTAAGCCAACCGAACTTGTCGGTTTTGTTAGAACGCTCGAATCCGCGCTGATCGAAATCTGTTCACATTTTGGGATCGAATCGCAAAGAGTTGAAGGTCGCTCAGGAGTATGGGTCTGTGATGACAAGGGAGAGCGAAAAATTTCGGCGATTGGAATTCGCGTCGCCTCCGGGGTCACAATGCATGGTTTTGCGTTAAATGTGAGCCCTGACCTAACTGCCTTTGAACAGATCGTGCCCTGCGGAATAGATGATGCTGCTGTGACCTCTATGGCGCGCGAACTTGGGCGTGAAATTAGCATTCCTGAGGTGGCTTCGATCGTTGAGAAAGCGATAACCGCTGCACTCGGTAAGGTAAGCGCATGAGCATCGCTCCAGATGGACGTAAGTTACTTCGCATTGAGGCTCGCAATACCGAGACCCCAATCGAAAGAAAACCAGAGTGGATCAAGACTCGTGCAAACATGGGTCCCGAATACACCAGACTTCGTTCGCTAGTTAAAAGTGAAGGTCTCCACACAGTCTGCCAAGAAGCGGCCTGTCCTAATATTTTTGAATGTTGGGAAGATAAAGAAGCAACATTTTTGATAGGTGGTGATCGTTGCACTCGTCGCTGCGATTTCTGCAATATCGATACCGGTAAGCCTCTTCCAATTGATCGCGAAGAGCCACGCAAGGTTGCCGAATCGGTTAAGAGCATGGGACTTAAATACGCAACTATTACTGGAGTAACTCGCGATGATCTTCCAGATGAAGGTGCTTGGTTATATGCCGAAACTATCCGTCAGGTACACGAGTTAAACCCTGGTTGCGGCGTTGAAATGTTGGCGCCAGATTTTCATGCCAAGCCAGAGCTGCTAAATCAGATTTTTGAAACGAAGCCAGAAGTATTTGCTCATAATTTGGAGACGGTCCCCCGCATTTTCAAGCGAATCCGTCCCGCATTTACCTACGAGAAATCACTACACGTGATCAATCTGGCCCGCGAATATGGTTTGATCACCAAATCGAATCTAATTCTAGGACTCGGTGAAACCCGCGAAGAGATTTCTCAAGCTTTGGTTGATTTACAAGATGCGGGCTGTGACTTGATTACCATCACTCAATACCTTCGTCCTACAAATAAACATCATCCTGTTGAGCGTTGGGTAAAGCCTGAAGAGTTTGTTGAGCTCGCTGCTGAAGCAAAAGAAGTTGGCTTCCTTGGAGTTATGAGTGGCCCACTTGTTCGCTCGAGCTATCGCGCAGGCAAGTTGTATAAGCAAGCCCAAGAGGCTCGCGTGGCTCAAGGTTCAAACCTTGGCTGAAGTCGTTTATCCACCTGTAATCGTTGCGCTAAAAACTTTTTGGAAGTATCTCGGCCTGCAATTTACCTTTACTGGTGAAGCGCACATCCCACGCAAAGGTGGCGCAATTCTTGCAATGAACCACATTGGTTATTTGGATTTTGCGCTAATTGGTACCGCAGCACTGCCTGCCAACCGACTTGTACGCTTTATGGCAAAGAAGGAAATCTTCGATAATAAGTTAGCCGGACCGCTTATGCGCGGCATGCACCATATAAATGTTGATCGCAATAACGGTTCGGCATCATTCGTCGCAGCGCTCAGAGCGTTACGTAGCGGTGAGATCGTCGGCATATTTCCAGAAGGAACTATCTCGAAAAGTTTTGAGATCAAAGATTTGAAATCAGGCGCAGTCCGCTTAGCAATGGGTTCTAACGTGCCAGTTATCCCAGCAGTTATTTGGGGCTCGCAAAGAATTTGGACTAAGGGCGTAAAGCGAGATCTCCGTCGCAAAAACGTTCCAATCTATGTAACTTTCGGTGAGCCACTTCACTTTGAAAAAGGTAGCGATGTCGAAGCTGGTGAAAAAATCCTTCGGGAAAAGTTGATCGCTTTACTGCATGAAGTCCAGGAAAGTTACCCAGATAGCCATATCGGCCAACGCTGGGCGCCGCTGCGTCTTGGTGGTACGGCACCTGCTCCCCTAAACTAACGATCATGTTTAAGAAGAAGGCGAAAGAGCCAAAAGTTAAAAAGGTCCGTTTCAAAACTTTCCGCGATGCTTACTCCGTTACCAAGAGCGTTAAACCTTGGATCGGTGCTGGAATATTCGGTGTCTTTGCAATCACTTGGTCTATCGGTATCTCAACAGGGTTAGTTGTTGGTCATCCGATCTACCTTGGCTTTGTATCGCTGCCCGTCGCGGCTCTTGCGGCGATGTTCTTCTTCACGCGCATTGCAGCTTCTGCCGCATACGTTTCGATTGAGGGACAGATCGGTGCCGGAGCAAGCGTTTTGATGGCGATTCGTAAAGGTTGGGTTACCACGCCAGCCGTTGCAGTTACTAAGAATCAAGATATGGTCCATCGCAGTATTGGACGTGCCGGAATTGTTATCACTGGTGAAGGCACCCAAGCGGTGCGGATGATGTTGCAAGATGAGCGAAAGAGATCTGAGCGATTTGCGCCAGGCGTTCCTGTTACTGAAGTTTATGTCGGTGATGGCCCTGGCCAAGTTCCACTTCGTAAATTACAGAAGCACCTGACAAAGTTGCCTAAGAAATTATCTGCTCACCAGATGCGTGAAGTTCGTGCGCGCTTTAAGGCCGTCGGCGGAATGTCGATACCAATTCCAAAGGGGCCAATGCCAAAGGGCGTTCGTATTCCTAAAAGGTAGGTTTTCTTAAATCTAGAAGTTTTGTACCGCTAATTCTTTCATGCAGCCCGCGACCATTTTCATCATAAGTAATTGCTGTTACTACTAAGCAGAGCAGCACTGTGCGGATAAATGATTGGCGTAGCGACGGATTAGCACCGCTCTGAAAATTGACTACCTTGACCCGAATCGCGCGATGGCCGGCGGTCGCTCCCCCAAGGGCGGTAAGTAAAAAGGTTTCGATGAAAAAGACGGCCAGAGTCCACGTTGTGTCACCGATAAGCCCGAAGGCGATTGCGTAACACATCAGCCAATCGATGGTCAGGCCCAAAAGGCGGCGGCCGAGGCTGATCTGATGTTTCATGGCGTGAGCCTACCGAGTGTGTGGCTAGCTTTCAGGAAGGTTTTACATGGCTGTAACACGCCAGTTATGTCAAAAGGTCCTTTAAGTCTTAGGGTTTACCCAGATCGGTCGCCCTCAAAGGTGAGGCCCCGAGTACACCTGGCAGATATCAATTCGGCCTTAGACTCGAAAAATTCGATTACATGAGGAGTTCGATTAATGTTTAAAAATGCAGCAGAAGTTTTTGCTTACATCAAGAAAGAAGATGTAAAGCTCGTCGATGTTCGCTTTACCGATCTACCCGGTATTCAGCATCACTTCAACGTTCCAGTTGAATCATTCGATGAAGCAGTTTTCACTGATGGCCTAATGTTCGATGGTTCATCAATCCGCGGATTCCAGTCAATCCACGAATCAGATATGAAGTTGCTGCCAATTCCATCTTCAGCATTTATCGATCCATTCCGCTTGGAAAAGACACTAGTCATTCTCTTCTCTGTCCATAACCCATCTGATAACTCTCCTTACTCACGCGATCCTCGTGGAGTTGTTGCAAAGGCTGTTGATTATTTGAAGTCAACTGGAATTGCAGATCAGGCTTTCTTCGCACCTGAAGCTGAGTTCTACGTTTTCGATGCAGTGCGCTTTAGTACTGGAATCAATGAGTCTTTCCATCACATCGATTCTTATGAAGGTGCTTGGAATACCGGCATCGTCGCAGACCCAGATGGAACTCCAAACCGTGGATACCGCACACGCGTTAAGGGTGGATATTTCCCAGTTTCACCAACTGATCAATTCCCAGATCTTCGCGATGAGATGGTTATGGAACTTGGTCGCGCTGGCTTGCTCGTTGAGCGCTCACACCACGAAGTTGGTACCGCAGGACAGATGGAAATTAACTACCGCTTTACCGACATCCTCAGCGCCGGCGATGAATTGATGAAGTTTAAGTACATCATTCGAAACGTTGCCTGGGAAGGTGGCAAGACTGCAACCTTTATGCCAAAGCCACTCTTCGGAGATAACGGTTCAGGTATGCACGTTCACCAATCACTTTGGAAAGATGGCAAGCCACTCTTCTTCGAAGCAGGAACATACGGAGATCTCTCCGATATGGCTCGTTGGTATATCGGCGGGCTCTTGAAGCACGCTCCATCACTTCTTGCATTCACCAACCCAACTGTTAACTCATACCGTCGTTTGGTTCCAGGTTACGAAGCGCCGGTAAACCTCGTTTACTCAGCGCGTAACCGTTCTGCATGTATCCGTATTCCAATTACAGGTTCATCACCAAAGGCAAAGCGCATTGAGTTCCGTTGCCCAGATCCATCATCAAATCCATACCTAGCATTCGCCGCAATGTTGATGGCCGGTATCGATGGAATCGTTAACAAGATCGAGCCACCTGCTCCAGTTGATAAGGATCTCTACGAACTCGAAGGTGCAGAAGCTGCAGCAATTCCTCAGGTTCCAGGTTCCCTTGATGCTGTTCTAGATAGCCTCGAAAAGGATCACGAATTCCTTACAAAGGGTGGAGTCTTCTCAGAAGACTTGATCTCAACATGGATCGAATGGAAGCGTAAGAACGAAGTTGATTACGTTCGCTTGCGTCCACATCCAGCAGAGTTTGAACTCTACTTCGATATTTAAGTTGGAGTAAGTCTAGTTTTAACTAGCAACAGCCCCGTCGAATCTTCGGCGGGGCTTTTGCTTTACCTTGTACTCTTTACAACATGATCTTGGATCTCTTAATTGCAATCTTCTTCCTCTTTGTAGGAATCGAGATAACTGCGACGCTTACTCATCCAAAGCAAGTGCTTCTGCCCGCTATCGCAGCGCTTGGCGGAATGGTTATACCTGCATCGATATTCCTTATACTAAATCCTGGATCACAAGCGTGGGCAACTGCCATGCCTACTGATCTGGCTCTGGCTCTTGGCGTGTTCGCACTTTTAGGAAAGAGTGCCAACCCTGCAGTTCGGATATTTCTCTTAACGCTGGCGGTTGCCGATGATCTGTTCTCACTTATCGTGCTCGCTATTTTCTATGGAGATCAACTGGACATGGCGCACGGTGCATCGACTTTGGGGGCAGCAGCCCTAGGCGCTAGCCTCGCAATAATTCCGAAATTTCCAGTTAAGCAAGTTGTCGCAATTCTCTCGCCACTTTGTACATTCTTTGTAATCCCCGTTTATGTCATCGCTAAATTAAGCCAAGGAATCTCAATGGATTCCATTACCTCTGAGACCGCGATTTCATTAACAATTGCACGCGTAATCGGCAAGATACTCGGCATAACCCTTTTCGCATGGTTAGCCATTACGCTAAATATCGTTCGGCTTCCTAGCGCTTTGAAATTATCTGAAATAGCTGGAGTTGGAGCATTGGCTGGCATGGGTTTAACCGTCGCACTTGTCATCTCTGAAGTTGCCGTTGAAAGCAAAGAAATTCAAGGCGATGTCAAGACAGGATTAATTATCTCAGCGTTAATCTCTGGAATGGTTGGTTATATATGGCTCAAAAAGCCTCTTGCGCTTTAATTTCTTTTCTCGCTAGTAGGTAATGGCCACCACCACCTATCGCAAGCGCAAGAAGCACGCCCACATTAGCAAAAGCCCAACTACCTTCTTTGCCGCCGATGATAAAGAGCAAGTAACCCTGCCAAGAAAGCCAGCTAGCAAAGGTATTAGTTACGAAACCCCAACCAATAAATGTTCCTATTGCCATGATTGAAAGCGACCTCTTATTCCAAGAGCCGTAGCGGCCACATTCGCTGTAAAGATCTTCCTCCGAATATGCGTGTTTACGAAGAAGCACATCAGTTACAAAGATCGCTGACCAAGTAGCGATTGGAACACCTAAGGTGATTAAAAAACCTTGGAATGGGTAGAAGAAATTATCGGCAATCCAAACAATATAGATCGTGCCAAATAGCATCACCGCACCGTCAATTATCGCTGCGATATGTCTCTTAACCGGAAGACCAATCGAGATAAGAGTTAGCCCCGATGAGTAAAGGTCGAGAATTGCTCCGCCTACCAATCCCAGGATGGCGATCAAGGCAAAGATAGCTAAATACCAAGTAGGAAGAATTGTGGTTAGCGCACCGATGGGATCCATGGCAATTGCCTCATTTAGCTTTGGATCACTGCCGGAAAGTGCGGCGCCATAAATCACCAGAATAATTGGAACGATAGATGCGCCAAGAACTGTCCAGCCTACGACAGATTTACTAGAAGTCGTTCTTGGTAAATATCTGGAGTAATCGGCTGCTGCATTAACCCAGCCCAGACCTATGCCAGTTATGCCAAAAATTAGTGCGCCGATAAATGCTTGGATGTTGCCTGAAGGAAGCGCTGAGACGCTCTCCCAGTTAACTTGATCAAGCGTCAGAGCAATATAAATCAGCGTTGCAAACACAGTTACGAGAGTTAAATACTTCTGCAAGCGCATGATTACTTTATGGCCGAGTACTCCCCCATAAATAGTTAGTGAAACAGCGAGGGCAAATCCAATCACCATTGCTAGATCATGATTAATATGCCCAATTCGGATAAAGATTGTTCCGGTGGCAAGAGTTGCAAGAGAGACTAAAACCGTTTCCCAACCAACAAAGATTAGGTAGGACAAGAGACCGGGAACGATATTTCCTTTTACTCCGAAGACAGCGCGAGAAAGCACCATCGTTGGCGCACTCGATTTCTTTCCTGCGATTGAACTAAGCCCCACTAAAAGGAATGAAAGGACTGTGCCAAGTACCGCGGCCAGCGTTGCTTGCCAGAAGGAGATGCCAAATCCCAGGAAGAAGGAGCCGTAGGAAAGCGCTAATAAAGAGACGTTCGCCCCACACCACGGCCAGAAGAGAGAGGACGCCTTGCCCGCACGTTCATTCTCGGCGATGACATTTGTTCCATTAAGTTCTAGTTGCATCTTTTCCTTCATCTTTTTTGGTGCAAGTCTAGGGCTTACTTCTCTTTACGTTGGTAAGAAGAGAATTCGCCAATTAGCGAAAATCCAACCTTTTCGTATGCGCGCTTGGCGCTAAAGTTTCCAGCGAAGACTCCTAAGCCAACATGTGCAATACCTCTGCTATTTGCAGTTGAGAGCATTCGCGAGACAAGTGTCTGGGCCAAACCTTTGGAACGATAATCCGAATGTGTTGCAATAGATGCAAACATCACTTCTCCAGTTCGCCATTTGACCAGGGCGCCAGTTGCTACCAGTTGATCATCTTTGCGAATCGCTCCCCAAAAGAGAACTTCTTCATTTCCTGGCCAAACCGAAGAGTTTGGAGCATGCACTTCAAGTAGCGCCTTTACCTCTTCATTGTTCGTCGCTTCGTCGGCACCTTCAAAAATCGCGAATGTATAAGTATCTATTGAGTAGAAATCCCAATCTGCGCGATGGGTAAAGCTATCTAAATTGACTTCAATTCCGCGTGATGTCGCTACGCGGTCGCATGCCAGAATTTTTGGATTTCTGCCAAGCGCCATTGCGAAGATAGATCCATCTTCATCCTTTACGGAAAAACTTAGATTTTCAGGATCTACAATTGCCTCAATAAATTTGTGCTCTGGTGAATACGTAGTAAAGGTCTCAAAGAATTTAGGCCTACCTTCCAGAAGTTCAAGTACTTGACGATGGTCTTTAATCGAGGAAGAAGTCAAGAAGAAAATCCGTTGTTCCAGGAACGACCGAGTACTTTTCAAGATCTGTTACTCCGACAGATGCTAGAACTTCGTCATCTACGAAGAAGTTTCCGGTGCAATCTTTCGATTCGCGATTGAGAATTGCATAGGCCGCATCAGCCAAAATCTCTGGCGTTCTGCAAGCGGCGGTATCAATTCCAGGAATCATCTGCAAAGCCGCGGTATCAATCGCTGTGCGTGGCCATAAGGCATTTACGGCAATTCCTGTTTTGCGAAACTCTTCAGACATTCCAAGCACGCACATCGACATGCCGTACTTCGCCATTGTGTATGCCACGTGGTGCTGAAACCACTTCGCCTTCATAGAAAGCGGCGGAGAGAGCGTGAGAATGTGAGGATTGCGTCCGGCCTTTGCGGATTCACGAAGATGCGGAATTGCAGCCTGAGAAGTCAAGAATGTACCTCGCACATTTACGTCAAACATCAAATCAAAACGCTTGGCTGGTGTTGCCTCTGTTGGCGTTAAATTGATGGCGCTTGCGTTATTGATCAAAATATCTATGCCACCGAACTCTTGCGCTGCCTGATTTACAGCAGCTGCAATTTGCTCTTCATCTCTTAAATCGCATTGGATTGGCAGCGCTACTCCGCCAGCATCGCGAATCTCTTGAGCAGCTGAGTGAATAGTTCCGGGCAGCTTTGGATTGGGTTCGGAAGTCTTCGCGGCAATTGCAACTGATGCTCCGTCACGAGCTGCGCGTAGGGCTATTGCCAGACCGATACCTCTCGAACCTCCAGTAATAAAGATTCGCTTTCCTGAAAGATCTCCTGAGATGGTCATCATTTACCCTTCTTAGCCATAAAGTTCATAAACGCTTCCATCGCTTCTTCGGATTGAAGGGCGAGTGAGAAGAGTTCAAATTCTGCTTTCATAACCGCGGCAACGGCATCGTGCTTGCTCGCCTTCAAAAGCGCCTTGGTGTTGATCATCGCTTGTGGTGGTTGCTCTGAGATATGAGTTGCGATTTCCAGGGCTTCACGCAAAGGATCTGATGCAATTGATGCAACTAGACCCATCTCTTTCGCGCTATCGGCTCCAAAACTTTCTCCGGTCATAAAAATCTTCGCAGCTCTCTGATATCCAACTAAAAGAGGAAAGAGATAACTTGAGCCCGCTTCTGGAACTAATCCGAGTGATGCAAATGGCATGGAAAACTTGGCACTTGGTCCTGCCACTACAACATCGCAATGCAACAACATCGTTGTTCCAACTCCGACGGCATTTCCCTTTACTGCGGCGATTAGCGGTTTTGGAAACTCGAGTAGCGAACCAAGAAAACGAGCAACGTCACTGTCTTCATTAGTTGGTGGATTAGCTAAAAAATCTGCAATGTCATTCCCTGCGGTGAAATGATCGCCCTCAGAAGTGATGATCAATGCGCGAACTCCAAAGTCGCCGGCCGCCTCATTTAGCCCATTTGCAAGGCCCGCATACATCTCACGTGTGAGCGCATTCATTTTTTCGGGGCGGTTAAAGGAGAGGATCTGTATCGATCCCTCACGCCGGCTGGTGATTTGATCCATGCCCGAATACTACTCGCCAGTAAAACTAAGACTCACCAAGGTTTAAGTCGCCTGAACCTCATAAGTGAGTCGTACCCTTAAGCATTCCCTGAAACTTCCCCAGCAAAGAGGGCCCACGCTCGGTGGACCTTCCTTAAGCGCCATTACCGTCTGCGGTAATCGGAAAGGAAGACAATGTCGTTACTTTCATGGAAGCTCCACGGAGACGGAAAGAGTGTATCTGCTGGAGGAGTCGTATCAACAGATGAAAGACTTACTTGGCCTCGCACAATCGGAGTCGGTCTACAACATATCGCTGCGATGTTTGGTGCAACGTTTCTAGTTCCGATTATTACTGGCTTCTCCCCTACAACAACTCTATTCTTTTCAGGAATTGGAACCATCCTCTTCCTAATAATCACCAAAAATAGAGTTCCAAGTTATCTAGGTTCATCCTTCGCATTTCTAGGGCCAATCGCAGCCGCAATGACAGCAGCTGGAACTGGTGGCGGAATGGCAGCAGCACTTGGCGGAATCGTCTTTACCGGCGTTGTTCTAGCCTTGGTTGGTCTTGCAGTTCGCGCAGCGGGAATCGGGTGGATTAACTGGCTACTTCCACCAGTTGTAACTGGAACGATCGTTATGTTGATCGGTTTCAACTTGGCAGGTGCTGCAAAAGGTAACTTCACCAAGGAACCACTAATTGCGATCATTACGCTTGCGAGCATCGGTGTAATCGGTGCATTCTCAAAAGGCTTTATGAGCCGCATCAGTATCTTCTTGGGACTTGTTGTTGGTTACGTTGTCGCGCTAGCCATGGGCGATGTCGATACAAAGGGAATCTCAGCAGCTGCTTGGTTCGATACCCCAACATTTACAACGCCAACATTTAGCACCAACATCATGATCCTCTTCTTACCTGTCGTTCTTGTTTTGATCGCAGAGAACGTCGGCCATGTTAAAGCCGTCGCTGCGATGACCGGAAAAGATCTAGATGATCAAATGGGCAATGCGTTGATGGCAGATGGACTTGCAACTACTGTTGCTGGTTTCGGTGGTGGCTCTGGAACAACTACTTATGCAGAAAATATTGGAGTAATGGCGGCAACTCGCGTTTACTCAACTGCTGCATATTGGATCGCTGGCATTGGAGCAATCTTGCTATCGCTATCACCAAAATTTGGCGCAGTGCTTAGCGCTACTCCAGCTGGCGCCCTTGGTGGCGTATCAACAGCGCTCTTCGGAATGATCGGCATCTTGGGTGCGAGAATCTGGATCGAGAGCAAAGTTGATTTCTCTAACTCAACCAACTTACTGATTGCAGCATCTGCTCTAATCATGGGTATTGCTGACTATTCATGGACCCAAGGCGATTACACCTTCACAGGTATCGTCAACGGAACACTGGTTGCTGTAATCGGTTATCGAGTGCTCCATGCAATTTCGAAAGCTCGGGGCAATTAACCAGTAAGTAATTAACTACCGAATAGGCGGGCCAAGAAATTGGTCCGCCTATTTCTTTCCCACATCATTTAATATTTGGTTAGAATTCTGAAATGGTTATCCCATCGCGCTTGATTGAATACATCATCGCCGCGATGATAATTATTCTGGCGCCCGGTCCTAGCGTCTTGTTTGTAATTGCCCGCGCCATTGCCTGGGGAAGAAAAGTCGCAGTCTTTACAGTTGCCGGCAATGTAACCGGCGCATTCTTTTTATCTTCGCTTGTTGCTTTCGGTTTAGGTCCAATCCTTTCAAGGTCTGACCTTGCTTACTCCGCAGTGCAATGGGGTGGCGGTGGATATCTGGTCTTCCTAGGAATAACCGCAATTAGGGCGCGCAAGATTGCCGCTGCTGATATGAAGAGCCAAGGAAGCGTCGTTCCAACCTTCTGGCGTTCTGTGCGTGATGGTTTCTGGGTTGGTGCGCTAAATCCTAAAGGTTTAGTTTTCTATGCCGCAGTCCTGCCTCAGTTTGTAGATATCGATCGCGGAAATGTAACTGGACAATTACTCTTTCTCGGCGCGCTCTTTTCGATTTTAGCTTTTATCTCAGATGGAACATGGGGGCTCTTGGCGGGAACAGCGCGGGCATGGCTGGCAAGTGATGAGAAACGGTTAGAACTTTTAAGATTTATTGGTGGTTGTGTGATGATTATCTTGGGTCTATTGGTGATCGCGTCAGCCCTTCGTGATTTAATCAATACATGAGTTCATCAACTAATGCCAAGATAGTTAAACCCGAAAAACCCGCGCGCGACACTATTGCGCCATCGGATCTAACCTTTGGGCTTTCTACTTGCAAGCGTTGCCTTTGGATTAAGTACTGGTTTAAAGTCACGATGCCTGGCCAATTTCCTTTAGTTAAACCTCTCTCATCTGCGCAAGAAGAACATTTCCGCCGCGCATCGATGCCTGATCTTGATCCATCACTTGCGCCGGGCGTTGTTAAGCAATGGGGGCAATGGGTTAAGAGCGCACCTATTGAGATCAATGGTGAGGCAACCCGTTGGCGGATTCTTGGAATTTACGACCTGCTCGCACACTATGACGATGGCAGTGTAGGAATCATCGACTGCAAGGTCTCGGATTCAGATCGCGATAACGCGCAGTTCTATGCGCCGCAGCTTGAGGCTTACGCCTACGCGCTCGAAAATCCTGAAAAGGGTAAACCCTTCCCCGTTTCATCAATGGGTCTGCTGGTCTGGAAGTTAGCCGGAGTTACACCGACAGCAGATGGCGCTCATGGCTTTGGCGTAACCCAGCATTATCTCCATGTCACGCGTGATCAAGCGCAATTTAAATCTTTGATCGCCGATTTGATAAACGTTATCGAGGGCGAACTACCTGATGCAGGGGTGGATTGCGATACCTGCAACTACTTAACTAAGCGCTTATCTTTAGAGAGTTAACTAACCCTCTTCGTCTTCGGTACTTTTCTTCGCCTTCGTTGCATATGTATCGACATACTCTTGTCCTGATAAGGCTTGGATAGTCTCCATGAT
Source organism: Candidatus Planktophila lacus (assembly GCF_002288325.1). Taxonomy (NCBI): domain Bacteria; kingdom Bacillati; phylum Actinomycetota; class Actinomycetes; order Candidatus Nanopelagicales; family Candidatus Nanopelagicaceae; genus Candidatus Planktophila; species Candidatus Planktophila lacus. The sequence goes on from NZ_CP016780.1 coordinate 801,843, forward strand.
TTGATCAGTGACATCACGCAGGTGCTGTAAATCCGTGGAATCGCCTTCAAAGTACATTGGCTCGCCGAAGATCATTTCAACGCGCATCACCTTTGGAACAACAGTTCCGGTTGGCTGAATCTTTTCGGTATTAAACATCGCTACTGGAATAATTGGAGCACCTGATTCGATTGCAAGACGTGCAATACCTGTTCGACCTTTATAGAGCCTGCCATCTGGTGAGCGCGTACCTTCAGGGTAGATACCCAGACACTTACCTTCAGCTAAAACTTTCAAACCGGTAATCAGCGCTGCTTCACTGCGACGACCACCAGAGCGATCAACCGGAACTTGACCGAGGGCGATAAAAGTTAACTTCTTTAGTAATCCCTTTGGGCCAGGTGATGTGAAGTATTCACTCTTTGCCAAAAAAGTGACCTTGCGCGGAACAACCAACGGCATGAATATGGAGTCACTAAAAGATAGGTGGTTAGAGGCGATGATCACCGGGCCAGAACCTGGAACGTGGCGCAGCCCCTTTACCTTCGGGCGAAAGAGCACCATTAAAAATGGCGTTAAGAATGCGCGCAGAATGCCGTAAGGCAGGTTGTTCATGGCGTTAATTTACCGCTTAACCAACCCATAACCAACCTAATGTGCGAATATGAACCATGGAGCGCAAGAGATGAGCGGAAAAGATCCTGGACATGGCGAGCCAGATGACGCCCATGAACGCGAGTTGATCGATTTGGAATTTCAATCAATGGTTGAAGGTCTATCACTCGATGAATCTTCTCCAACAACGTATTTAGATGAACTAGATAAATTTGAAGATCAGAATCGTTTTCAACCACCAGCACCACCAAAAGTTGGTTTAGGTGAAACTTTTAAGCGCGCTATAAATTCAATTAAGAAATGGAAGAACGGCCCAACCTTTCGCGACGACGATGGTGCCGCACTTTAAATTCTAGACAAATCAGCAACGCCAACTAATCCCGCGTTATTACCCAGTTCTGCTGGAACGATTTCGGGGTAAGGATGCTTTCCGGAGAATGGAATTAGGCTAAGTGCAGCTTTGCGCGTTGGTGACAAGAAAAGCTCACCGGCATCGATAACTCCCCCACCTAAAACGATGCAAGATGGATCGATCACCGCACAAAGCGATGCGATACCTGCTCCTAAGTAACTCGCCATCGTATTAAATGCAGCCAGAGCAACTGGATCTTCAGCGCGCGCTGCTTCAGTAATGTGATGGCCTTTAAGCCCTTCAAGGGTTCCATCACCACGAGCCAGTAAATTTCTTGCAAGGTCAGGGCTGGCGTTGATCGCTTCTCGTGCATGTCGCATCAGTGCCGAACCTGATGCATATTGTTCAAGGCAGCCACGAATTCCGCACCCGCAGAGATGTCCATCCGGCACAACGCGAATGTGTCCTAATTCAGCGCCTATTCCGAAAGCTCCTCTAAAGACAGAGCCATCAAGAATCAAGCCTCCACCGACTCCTGTGCCTAAAGTGAGCATCATTAAATCTTTACGACCGCGTCCTGCTCCAAATTTAAATTCACCCCACGCGGCAGAGTTTGCATCATTTTCTAAGACAATTCGATTGCCAATAATCTGCTTTAGTTCCTGAACTAGATTTACGCCGTTCCAACCAGCGATATTTGGAGTAGCCAGAATCGTTTGACGATCAGATGAGATAAATCCAGCCGCTGAAACACCGATCGATTCAACTGGGTATTCCTTTGATAATTCGTTTGCGACGTCGGCGATAGTTTGGGTTAACGCCTTACCACCTTCGCGCGGAGTATCACGGCGCGCAGTTGCCAGAATTTCTCCTGTTTGAGAGACAACCCCACCAAGGACCTTTGTGCCACCGACATCTATGCCGATGGTATTTGAATTATCTTTACTCATTAAGGTTCTTAAGGGCCCTTGATCTCGGTGAAGAAATCAGCCTTCTATATGTTCTTTGAGTTGCTTAAGTGCTGACTCGATTGTTGACTTCTCTTGCTTTGTAATCATCATCGCTGGAATAGGCATCGATAAACCAACCGAAAGTTCATAAGTAACCGAGGTCGTATCGGAGTCGAGGCTCTTGAGTAAATATGCGCCATCCATCTTCGTTAAAATATTGGCATCTTCTAGTGAGAAGGTGACCTTACTTGGCGCTTCTGCCCATTCGAAGTTTAGAGTCACAACATCTTTTACCGCGCCGGCATCAACCGACAGGGTGGCCTTGGTAGCGCGCCCTTGGCCATCGCTCTCCAAAACATCTACCTTCTTAAAGGCGCCTGACCATTGTGGGTAATCAGCAATTGCAAAAAGGGTGGCTGCTACCTGATCAAGTGGGGCATCGATGGAGATCGTTGAACTGCTCATATCGCTCATGGCTGTAGGTTACCTGAGAACGCTGTTAAAAAAGTACTTCGCAGCCTCTCCCCATTTTTCAAGGTGGGCGCTAGCGTTAGCGCCATGAACGAGATCACAATCCCAGCACTTGTCCCTGCGGCATCGACCGGAAACCTAACTAACTTAATTGCAGAACGCGCTTGGTTTGAACCCAACCGCACAATGCTTTCACGTCCCTTAGGAGATGGATGGCAGAAGGTTTCTGCAAAAGAGTTAGAGGAAGAAGTCCGCGCAACTGCGAAGGGTTTAATCGCCGCCGGAATTCAAATCGGTGATCGCGTCGCAATTATGGCGCGCACACGTTACGAATGGACGATTCTTGATTTTGCAATTTGGTTCGCAGGTGGATGCGTTGTTCCTATCTATGAAACATCTTCAGCCGAGCAAGTAGATTGGATTCTTTCCGATTCTGGCGCTGTTGGATTAATCGTAGAAACTCCAACTCACCGCGAGCTAGTTAACACAGTTCTTCCTTCTCACACCAAACATATTTGGACTATGACCGAGGATGTTCTATCGGTTCTTGCCGCAGCTGGCGCTCACATTGGTGATGATGAGATCGATCGCCGCCGCAACGCCTTGCTTCCAGATACTCTCGCAACTCTTATCTACACATCTGGAACAACTGGTAAGCCAAAGGGCGTACAACTAACGCACGGCAACTTCTTATCTGAGTGCGGAAATGTTGTTGAAGGCGCTAGCAATCTCTTCTTAAAGCCAGGTGGATCAACCCTTCTCTTCTTGCCGGTTGCCCACGTATTCGGTCGCATGGTTCAGATCGGTGCGATTCGCGCTGGCCTTCACTTAGCGCATTGCAGTGATCCAGTTGGCCGATTGCAACCAGATCTCGCATCATTTAAGCCAACCTTCGTTCTTGCTGTGCCTCGCATCTTCGAAAAGGTTTACAACGGAGCAGAAGCAAAGGCTGATGCAGCGGGTAAAGGAAAAATCTTCCGTAAAGCTGCAGATGTCGCAATTGCTTATAGCGAGGCAATGGATAAGCGTAGCTTCAATCCGCTCCTCACTCTCAAGCATGCACTTTTCGACAAGTTGGTATTTTCAAAGATTCGCGCCGCCCTTGGTGGAAATGTAGAAGCAGCGATTTCAGGAGGTGCACCACTTGGAAGTCGTCTCGGACACTTCTATCGCGGCGCTGGTGTAACAATCTACGAAGGTTATGGACTAACTGAGACAACTGCAGGCGCAACTTTGAATATGACTGGTGCAATTAAAGTTGGGTCTGTTGGAAAACCTATTCCAGGAACTTCCGTCAAGATCGCCGATGACGGAGAAGTTCTAATCAGAGGACCAATCGTTATGCGCGGCTATTGGCAGAACGATGCCGCTAATGCAGAAGTCTTCACCGAAGATCGCTGGTTTAAATCAGGTGACCTCGGAAAGATCGATGAAGATGGCTTCCTTTCAATTGTTGGACGTAAGAAAGAGCTAATTGTTACTGCGGGTGGAAAGAACGTTGCGCCAGCAGTGCTGGAAGATCGTCTGCGCGCCCATTCACTCGTAAGTCAATGCGTTGTAGTCGGTGATAACCAACCATTTATCGCAGCGCTAGTGACCATCGATCAGGAGGCGCTTAAAGGTTGGATTGCTGCCAATAAGAAAGATGGGGCAACTATCGCAACGCTGACCCAAGATCCTGATCTCATCGCAGTTATTCAGACAGCCGTCGATGAAGCAAATAAAGCGGTAAGTAAAGCCGAATCAATTCGCAAATTCACGATCCTTCCTACAGATTTCACAATCGCAGGCGGTCAATTGACGGCAAAGCTTTCAATTAAGCGACATGTGGTTGCACAGGAGTTTGCTAAGGAGATTTCTGAGCTCTTCGCTAAGTGAGCGATCCAGCACGACTTGAACTAGCGCGTGATCTTCACGATGGCATAGCGCAAGATCTGGTTGCTCTCGGCTACGAGTTAGATTTGCTCTTAGGGGCCACAGAATCAACCGTTGAATCGCGCCGAGAAATTCGCGGACTGCGCTTTAAAGTTGATGGTCTAATCTCGAAGGTTAGGCACGAAATGTACGCGCTACGCGATCCCAAAGTAGTTACTTTCCAGGATGCGCTCAGCCAGTTGATCCACGAAATTTGTGGTGATCTGCAGGTAACCGCTTCCATTAGCCACTTCTCTATTCCAAATTCCTACCAAACTGAATTAAAGGCGATCGCAACAGAGTTACTTCGCAATGCAAAGTTTCACTCTAGGGCTAGCCATATTGAAGTCCTTTTGAGAGGAGTTGAAAATCGCACCTACTTAGAGGTTAGCGATAATGGAGTTGGAGGTGCGCAGGTGAATACCTCAGGTTTAGGACGTTTAGGTTTAGTAGGAGTTAAAGAGCGCGTTGAACAACTTCACGGACAGTTAGAGATTATCTCTACTGAGAACGGAACCCGCATAAAAGTAGTTCTGTGAATGATGCAGTAGCACCACCACGAATATTGGTAGTTGATGATCATTCAGCTGTTCGTGCCGGCTTGGCCCGCGCCATTGAAGAAGCGCAGATGGTCTGTTGCGCTACGGCCGCAAGTAAATCTGAAGCGATGGCGCAGTTAGCGCATACCAATCCAGATGCGATGGTTGTCGATTTGAACCTACCCGATGGCAGCGGCTTGGATCTGATTCGTTGGGCTCGTAAGAATTCAAAGGAAATCGCAATCGTGATGCTCACTATGAGCGATAGCGAAAGTGATCTAATTGCCGCAATGAGCGCTGGCGCAAGCGGATTTGTTAAGAAAAGCGCTCCGCTGGCAGAGTTGATCTCCGTCCTAAAGAGAGCGCTACTTGCACCTAACTCATTTACCGCATCCGACATAGTTTCCGCGCTCAAGACAACATCTGCTGCAAAGTTGTTAACCCAACGAGAAGTCGAAGTTCTACGAGCAATTGCAGGTGTTGGAGATATTCGTGAACTGGCAAAGCGGCTGTATATATCTGAATCAACTTTTAAGACGCATCTAACTTCAATTTATCGAAAACTTGAGGTCTCAAATAGACTTGCTGCAATAAGAGTTGGAATTGAATCAGGAATTATTTAAATAAAGAGTTAAATTCCTTTGCCCAAATCTCCCAGCTCCACTTTTCGATAATCCAACTGCGTCCGGCCGCTCCCATCGCCTTCGCTCTAATTGGATCATCAAACAATTTGATTAGCGCTGTAGAGACTTCCGTCGGTGAAGTTCCATCAACGCTAAATCCAGTAACACTTTCATCAACGGCATCAGGTGCTCCCCCAGAACGTCCCGCGATCACTGGCAAGGCGCAGGAACTTGCCTCTAAATAAACAATTCCAAGACCCTCTACTTCAAGGCCGGCAAGCCGTGATCTAGAAGGCATTGCAAAGATATCTCCGACACAGATATAGCGGGGAAGATCTTTATATTGGATGCGTCCTATAAATGTCACCGCTCCCGAAAGTTCTAGTTTCTCAACCATTCTTGTAAGGTCTTTTCGGTATGGGCCTTCACCAACCATCAAGATATGCGCTGTCGGATGTTTTTCTAAGATAGCGGGCAGTGATTGAATCAAAATATCCTGGCCTTTACGATGCACAAGTCGGCCTACGCTGACAATAACTTTCTTATCAGCGAGACCCAAATCTCTTCGCAATCGCTCGGAAGTTGAATCTGGAGCAAAGTGATCAGTATCGATACCGGGTGCAATCTTGATAAGCCTTGACTTGGCTTTTGGCGAAAGCGCTTTCGCAATTTCACTCTTTGTAAAATCACCAAGATAGGTCAGATGATCAACGTTATTGCCGATAAAAGATATCGCTAAAGAAAATGGCCACAACTTTGCCCACCAGACTTCATGTCCATGGGTTAGCGCGACGATATTCATAACGCCTTTTTCGCGCAAAGTGCGCGCCATGACTCCAAGAGGAGCCGCTGCTCCGAAAAATACCTGTTTGATCGAATCACGCGCAATGACTTTCTTGACGTTTCGAATTACTCGTGGAGACGGAAGCAATATCTTGGAACGATCGCGAATTACCTCAACGCCAAAATCTCGCATCCATCCTTGATCATAAGAAGCTGTATCACCCTGCGCGGAGGTATAGACAATAATTGAACCTTTGGGTGCTCGTTCTATCAAACCCATAACGAAGGTTTCGATGCCGCCGGCGCGGGGACCAAAGTCATTGGTGATGCAGAGAATTTTCCCTAAATTAAGTTCAGGCATTTACTTAGGTAGTTAGAGTCTGCGTGCGCCGACGAATGGTTTTCTTCCCAAGCTAGATGCGCTTGCCACTTTCACGCGCGAACCAGATCGTGGTGCATGCACCATCTTTCCGCCACCTAAATAGATTCCAACGTGCGAAATTGGTCTTCCGAAGAATACAAGATCGCCTGGGGCAAGATTTGAACGCTTAACCGATTTTCCATAGTTAAATTGTGCGCGCGATGAGTGTGGCAGTGAGACGCCTGCGGTTTGGAATGCGCGCATGGTCAGCCCTGAACAATCCCAATAGGTCATGCCATCGGCGCCGAAAACATATTTGTCACCGATCTGCTTCAGAGCAAATTGCAGAGCTTTTCCAGCACGTCCTGAAACTGCCCCGGCTTTTTTGGCGGCGGCAAGTGAGGATGCTTGATCGGCATCTTCCTCTTCTTGAGCAAGCCGGGCTAAACGTTCGCGATCTTCCTTCTTTAACTTCGCCAAGAGCGATTCAGCTTCTGCCAACTTCGCAGTTGCTCGTGCACTTTGCGCTGTTAACTTTTTCTGAGTTGCTTTAACCAGTGCAAGCTTGTCGCTAACTGTCAGCGAAGTTGCGGTAAGGCGTTGTTTGGCTGCTTGAAACTTTCGAAGTTCTACCGATTTCTTACGGGTAATTGCTTCTAGCGATCCTGCTGCTGAAAGGTAGAGCGCCGGATCTGATGAGAAGAGTAGTTCTAGGCTCTGGCTTAAGCCGCCAGTTTTAAATTGCTCAACAGCGATCGCGTTTAGAGATTTCGAGAGAGCGTCAACGCTCTGACTTTGTACCGCCGCCTTCGCCTGAATGCCCTGGAGCTGACCATTTAGCGAAGCTAATTTAACTTTTGCTTCTTGAGCGCCTTCGGCGGCAGTTGTGGCTTCTTCCTCGAGTTGGCGAACGCGCGCCTGAACCTGCGCCAAAGTTTGGGCAGCGTCAGCGCTGGGCGCGGTAAGCAACGGGGAAACCAGCGAGATAATCGCGCTGATTAGAGCCGCCACAGAGCGCTTTGAGGTAAACATAGGGTTAAAGGCTAACGGTGCCTTATGAAGCAACTCAAACCGAAATAAGCGTGGCTGCCTGTGAATTTATTCTTATCTACGCTCGCCCAGCGGAGTTAAAGCGCAGTGGGCGGACTATTCCACGGGATGAGAGCAGATCAATCGCCTCAGCCGTTGTATCAGGAATTTCGCAGATTTCGGTGCGTTGATCTTTCTTGGGAGTTGAGAGGAGAAAAGTCAGTACGCAATCGTTGCAACCGATATCGCGAACTGCACATGAGTCACAGGTAATTATCATGAAGGAAACGTTACGTCTTCGCACTGACATCTACTTTGCCGCCAGATAGCCTTTCGACCATGGCCGTCTTCGCAACTCTGGTTACCGGAAGCGATGGCTCAACGACAAAAGGTGGCTCATCGCGCGCGATCACCAGCGGGGCCGATCGCACCGAATTTCTGACGCGCCGGCGCACCGCAGATTTCATCTTAATCGGAGGCAAAACCGCTCGAAGCGAGCCCTATCACCGCACACCCGTTCCAGTCGTGATCGCCTCTCGTTCAATGGTCAACGCCCTTGCCGATAACCGAAATGCCCATTGGTGGAATAGCTCACCACGTGCGGCGCTAGATCGCGGCATAAAGAAGTTTGGCAGCAACGTTTTGGTGGAAGGAGGCGCTAGCTTCATATTCGAACTAATTAGCAATCGCGCGTTAGATGGAATTTATCTCAGCATTACACCTGAGACTGGTGGCGAAGCCAAAATTAATTTCCAAGAACTTTTAGCAAAATTTTCTGATCTTTCAGAACGCGAAGTTGATGGCACGAAATTCTTTGAGGCGCGTGGCTTAAAGGCCTAGAAGGCTGAAATTATGGCAACGCCTGCGACCGCGGCTGCAATTCCGATGTACTGAACTTTATGAAGTCGTTCATGTAAGAACTGGAATGCAAGCAACGCGGTAAAGATCGGATAGAGCGCGCCAAGAACCATTGCCAGAGTTAAGTTGCCCTTTGTCGTTGCAACTCCCAAAAGTAAATTTGCTAAGAAATCTGCAACACCGATAAAGATCAAAATCGGGCTCTGTTTAAAGTTCAAGCCGCCTAAAGTTTTATATCTTGCAAAGATTCCTAATGAAACGAATAACGTTGTTAAGCGCATCATCACCATCGTCATAAGAGCGCTGCCCTGCGAACCAATCGCCATAAAAGTAAGTGCAGTACCGAAACCACCTGCTGCACCAAGTGCAAGAAATAGCGGCTTCAGCGGAAGTCCTTGAGAAATTTCTGGTCCACTCGCTAAGAAAGCGCCGACGATTGCAAGTGCAGCGCCAATACTTAGAATTAAAGAAAGGCGATCTCCTTTTACAAAGAAGGCATAGCCGACAGGAATCAAGGCGCTTAAACCGCTGATTGGAGAGACAACTCCCATGCGGCCAGTAGAAAGTCCCGCATATAAACAAATTAACCCTAGATATCCAAGAACTCCGGCAAGTGCTCCGGGGAAGAAATAACCATCAGGACCAAGTGCAGCTGCAGAATAATCTCCAGTAACAATTACCAAACCAATTCCAAAAATTAATCCAATTGCTTGGGTTACTCCGAGCACTGCGATCGCGGGATGGCTCTTACTTAACTTGCCACCTTGATAATCCGCAGTTCCCCAAAGAGCGCTTGAGAGAAGGGCTAAAAAAGTTGCCATGGGCATAAGGGTACACACGCAAAAAGAGAGTAAGCGCCCTGCCTCCCACTTAAATGCAGGTCCTATCTTTAGAATTAACCAGTGGATTTAAACCAATTTAATCGCATGATCGAGCATCTGCGCACCGCTACACCGCGCGCTGAGATCATCTTGGAAGAAGTCCCAGCACCTCAAAAATTAGCTACTTACTCTTTTGCATTTACCGCAGATGTTTCAAATGGTTTGCTCGGTGATGATGAAGATGAAGTCGCATCTGGTCGCTTTGTTTTGCTACATGAACCCGGTGGACAAGAGACCTGGGAAGGTGAATTTCGCTGCGTTACATTTTTAAGCGCAGATGTAGATGAGGCGATGCAGGATGATCCGCTTCTGCCTGAAGTTGGCTGGTCTTGGCTCCTAGATTCTCTCTCGGCAGCCGGTTGCGAATTCAACGCCCCAAGCGGGACTGTCACGAGAGTTTCCAGCGCATCATTTGGAAAACTTTCACCACGCAATGACCAATCTGAAATCGAAATCCGCGCATCATGGAGTCCAATTATCAAAGAGAGTGCCGAGATGATTAAACATATCGATGCCTGGTGCAATCTCCTTGGCGAAGTCGCCGGACTTCCACCCATCGTCGAAGGCGTAGCGCCAATTTCTGCAGCACGACGTCGCGTATAAAACTTATTTATGAGCGAAGATAAATCAACTACCGTAGAAGAAGTCCCGGCAGCGCCAACCTCAGTTCCGCTCTTAGCTCCCGCTAATGGAATCCCACCGGTAGTTGATACGGATCAGAAATTTGCAGCCGCTCTTGCTCAACTAACTTCAGGACGTGGCCCTTTTGCAGTCGATGCCGAACGAGCCTCCGGATATAAATACAGCGCCCGCGCTTATCTAATTCAGATTAAGCGTGAAGGCGGCGGGCTTCACTTGATCGATCCGATTCCATTCGGACCAAACCATAAGTATTTTCAAGAGCTAAATACCCTTTTGCAGAGCGATGAAGTAATTCTGCACGCAAGTACACAAGATCTTCCATGTTTGCGTGAACTTGGAATTAACCCAAAGCAACTCTTTGATACCGAGCTAGGTGGACGTATTGCTGGCTTGCCGCGAGTAGGACTCGGTCCACTACTTGAATCACTTATGGAAGTCTCACTCGCCAAAGAACATTCGGCAGTTGATTGGTCACAGCGCCCCTTGCCGCAAGATTGGCTAAATTACGCCGCCCTTGATGTGGAGCTTTTGATTGAACTTCGCAATCAGATGTATAAAATTTTGGAAAAATCTAAGAAGTTAAAGTGGGCTGAAGAAGAGTTTCAATCGATTATTGATGCACCTGCTCCCCCACCACGTGTTGATCCTTGGCGTCGCACATCGGGAATGCATAAGATTAAAAAGCGCGATCAACTTGCAATCGTGCGAGCGCTCTGGACAATCCGTGCCGAAATCGCTCAAGAAGTAGATATCGCACAAGGGCGTTTGTTATCAGATGCCGCAATCGTTGAGATTGCAACGAAAGCTGTTGAAAAACCAATCAAGACGAAGAAAGATTTAGAGAAGGTTCTGCGCCCTATTGGTCTGCGAGCGCGTTGGTTTGAAAATACCGCCACCTGGATTAACGCCGTCACCGATGCCCTTGCCTTGCCCGATAGCCAATGGCCACCGGTGCGCACCGATAGCGACTCGCTGCCTCCGCTAAAGATCTGGCGCGAGCGCTTTCCTGAGAGATATGCCCCGCTTACCCATGCCAAGGCCAATATTCAATTAAAGGCCAATGAGCTGGTTATCCCCTTTGAGAACTTGATTACCCCTGAATATGTCCGCCGGATCTGCTGGAACTCCCCTAAATCAGGCGTAGCAGCCGCCTTAGCCGATCTCGGCGCCCGTCAATGGCAGATCGAGATAGTTGCTCCGATCTTGGAATCTGCCCTTTTAGAGACCGAACCTCTGGCGGTCGCTGAGAGTGAGCCTGAATCCGAGGCGCAGGCTCCAGAGCAGGTGTGAGGAATTACGCAACACTTAAGTTGCGTAAATACGGGGGTCGTTCTAGATTTAGCCCATGCTCAGCACATTCATCATCGCCCTACGCGAAGGCCTAGAAGCCGCCTTAATCGTTGGGATTCTCGTTGCCTACATCGTTCGCACAGATCGTCGCCATTTTCTTAAGCCGCTCTGGACAGGTGTTGCAGCCGCTCTAGCCGCAACCTTTGCACTCGGCGCATTTCTCTCTTTCACCTCAGCTGAATTATCCGATCGCGGAGAAGAGCTATTTGCTGGCATCACATCTTTCATCGCCGTAGGACTTGTTACATGGATGGTCTTCTGGATGAAGCGCACAGCGCGCACACTTCGCAACGAGCTTCATGGAAAAGTAGATACTGCACTTACCGGAGGCCCAATAAGCCTTGCTTTAGTGGCTTTTTTCGCTGTTGCCCGCGAAGGTCTAGAGACCGCGTTATTTGTTTACACTAATTTTCAAACAGTCGGCGCTGCATCGACTGCAACAGTTGGTTTAGTTCTTGGACTTACCTTGGCAGTTGTTCTTGGATATTTGATCTACAACCGTTCTGTAAAATTAGATCTCTCAAAATTCTTCACCGTTACTGGAGTTGCACTAGTCATCGTCGCAGCCGGCGTCTTGTCATACGGCATCCATGAATTCCAAGAACTTGGTTGGATCCCAGGCGTTGATGACTTCCTCTGGGATGTAACTCCTTGGATCGCCAAGGAATCAATCTTGGCCTCGCTCCTAAGCGGCACCGTAGGCTTTGATACAACAACCTCCTTTATTCAATTTATCGCTTGGTCTGCCTATCTAGTAGCAGTTTTGGTCCCATACCTTTCGAAGGGTAAGGGCCAGCAGAGCGCGCCTGCTGCCGAGAAGGTAAAGGCTTAACCTTTACCCTGTTCCACTTTTGGCTACTGACCAGTAACCTTTCTCTATAAGCCCGCGCTCGCCCTTTTCAAGGCGAGAGCAGTTGGGCGCTTAAGAGAAAGCAGTCGTAAATGTCTCGCACCGTTGTCCTAGTTGATGCCGTTCGCACCCCATTTGGAAAAGCCGGAAGCATGTACTCCGGAACGCGCGCTGATGATTTGATGGTGCGCGCAATGCGCGGCCTACTTGAGCGAAATCCTAAAGTTTCTCCAGATGCGATTGAAGATGTCGCTATCGCAGCGGCAACGCAAACCGGCGATCAAGGTATGAACTTAGGTCGCAGCGCATCTCTTTTAGCAGGATTACCAGTCACTGTTCCAGGTTATTCAGTCGATCGTTGGTGTGCAGGTGCAATGACTTCGATGACAACCTTGGCCGGTGCAATTGCTATTGGATCAATCGATATTGCAATCGCTGGCGGCGTTGAACATATGGGAAATCATCCAATCGGTGATGGACTTGATCCCAATCCACGTTTTCTTGCAGAGCGCATCGTTGAACAAGATGCGCTCGCCATGGGTGCAACTGCTGAACGTTTACATGATCGCTTTCCACAATTAACGAAAGAGCGCGCAGATCGCTACGCGTACAACTCACAGATGAAAACTGCAGCTGCATATGCTGCTGGAAAGATTCAGCGCGATTTGATTCCAACTGCCGCACGCATTCCTGAGATGGGTTGGGGTATTGCAACAGTTGATGAACCACCACGCCCAACGACAACTATGGAAGGCTTAGCAACGCTCAAAACTCCATTCCGCGCAGCCGGCCGCGTAACCCCAGGAAACTCATCAGGTTTAAATGATGGCGCAACTGCTGCGCTGCTTGCTAGCGAAGATAAAGCGAAAGAACTTGGGTTAACGATAAAAGCAAAGCTAGTTTCCTATGCATTTGCTGGAGTAGAACCAGAGGTAATGGGATTTGGACCGGTTCCTTCGACTATAAAAGCTCTTGCCAAAGCGGGTTTAAAGATTGAAGATATCGGCGCATTTGAAGTTAACGAAGCATTTGCGGTGCAGGTAATTGCATTTCTTGATCACTTTGGAATTGCCGATGATGACCCTCGCGTTAATCCTTATGGCGGTGCGATTGCAGTAGGCCATCCATTGGCTTCTTCCGGAATCCGTTTAGCGCTCAACCTGGCGCGCGCCTTTGAAGAGCACCCAGAAGTGCGTTATGGACTTACAACAATGTGTATTGGACTTGGCATGGGCGGCACCGTTATCTGGGAGAACCCACACTTTTCAGGAGGATCAAAGTAATGACTACCGAAATCAAATTACCTGAAGGAGCGCCAGAAGAAGTTGTTACCAACGCGCTTGTCCGCGATGTTGATCTAACTCCATTTGGTTTTACAGGCTCGCTAGCTTTGATTACCTTAGATAACGGACTTGATCACACACGTCCCAATACCTTCGGTGCTCAGTCACTTATCGCCTTGGATGCTGCGATCACCGATGCAATAGGCCGCTCACCTGCTGCAATTGGCATTATCGGAAAGCCCTTTATCTTTGCTGCAGGTGCCGATCTTTCAGCGCTCTCATTTCTTTCAGAGCGCTCACAATCACTTGCTATCGGAAAACTTGGCCACGATGTATTTCGCCGCCTTGATGAATGCGGAGTTCCTACCTTTGCATTTATCAATGGCCTAGCACTTGGTGGCGGGCTGGAAGTTGGTCTGCATTGCAACTACCGAACTCTCGCATCAACTGCATTTACTGGGCTGCCTGAAGTTTTCTTGGGGCTTGTCCCGGGTTGGGGTGGAGCGACAATTCTGCCGAAGCTAATCGGACCAGAGCGCGCTATTCAAGTCATCATGCTTAACGCTTTGAATAACAACACCATGATGAAGGCTAAAGATGCACTATCACTTGGAGTTGTGGATGCAGTTTACGAACCTGCTGATTTCCTAGAGCGCTCTGTCTCATTTGCAGCAAAAGTCTTAAGTGGTGCAACAAAGGTAGAACGTAAAGATTATTCACAAGATCCGGCATGGGATGCCGCGCTTGCCACAGGTAAGGCTGCAGCTCTTAAGAAATATGGCGGAGCTGAGATCGCATCTCCTATGCGCGCACTTGAACTAATTGCTGCGGCTCGCACCAATACTCGCGGTGCTGGATTTGATGCTGAAGATCAAGCACTTGCTGATCTAACAATGTCTGATCCACTTCGCGCATCTCTATATGCATTTAACTTGATCCAGAAGAAGCGCAAGAAAGTTGAAGGCGCACCTAAGCCAGCGCTCGGCCGCAAGGTAACCAAGGTCGGTGTTGTTGGTGCTGGACTCATGGCATCACAACTTGCTCTGCTCTTGCTTCGCAACCTTAAATGCCCAGTTGTTATGACCGATATTGATCAAGAACGAGCCGATAAGGGCGTTGCTTGGGTTAAGAACGAACTCGCGAAGTTGGTAGAAAAGAAGCGCATGAGCGAAGAGTCTGCGCGTCGCCTTTCACTTCTAGTAAGCGGTTCTGCAGATCAGAGTTCTTTTGCTGGTTGTGACTTCATTATTGAAGCAATCTTTGAGGAACTATCTCTTAAACAAGAGTTATTTAAGAAGCTCGAAACCATCGTCTCCCCCGAATGTGTATTGGCAACCAATACCTCATCGCTCTCGGTCGAACGCATGAGCGAAGGGTTAAAGAACCCAGAGCGGGTAATTGGCTTCCACTTCTTTAATCCGGTTGCTGTGATGCCACTTCTCGAAGTTGCACGAACCTCAAAGACAGATGATGCAACAACTGCAACTGCAGTCAGCGTTGGTAAAGAGCTAAAGAAGACGATGATCATCTGTAAGGATGCACCGGGCTTTGTCGTCAATCGCTTGCTAACTCGCTTCATGGGCGAAGTAACGGATGCGGTAGATGAAGGAACCTCACCAGAAGTTGCAGACAATGCAATGCGCAGCATCGGTTTCCCAATGTCGCCATTTGAACTTCTCGACTTAGTTGGCCCAGGCGTTGCCTTGCATGTCTCTGAAACCTTGCACGAGAATTTAGGCCCGCGCTATCGCATCTCACCAACTATGCAAGCGATGGTCGATGCCAAAGTTCGCAACTTCTACATCAAGGGCGCAGATGGAAAATTCACCGCTAACCCTGAAGCAGTTGCGTTGATTAAGCAAGGCGATAAGCCATCAACTGCAGAGCAAGTTCGCGATCGTGCGCTAAATGCTTTAGCAACTGAAGCACGCATGATGCTAGATGAAGGCGTTGTCTCATCCGCTGCTGAGATTGATCTCTGCATGTTGATGGGTTCAGGTTGGCCGATGCACCTGGGCGGAATCTTGCCTTATCTAGATCGCGAAGGAATCAGCGAAGCGGTTTGCGGTCAGCGCTTTCATGCACCGGGTATTGCATCTCTGCCATAGTCGAATCTGACAAGTTCGAAGTCGAGTGGGAACTGTTCCACTCGACAATACTTCTTGCGATGCTCTGCGCGGTAATTCCGAGATCGTTCATGATCTCAGAGCGCTTGGAATGCTCAATGAATTCCAGTGGAATACCAATTGAGTGAATTGGCGTTGCTAGACCTGATGCGCGGAACATTTCGGAGATCGAACTTGCAATACCGCCATGCTTAATTCCATCTTCTAGAACAACTACGCTCTTATATCGCTGGGCAATTGTGACAAGTGAGATCGGAAGTGGCTTAACCCAGCGCGGATCGATAACCGTTACGCCAACGCCTTCTCGATAAGCCATTGATGCAGCTTCTACTGCGATCGCTGCCATCGCGCCGATGCTCACCAAAAGTACATCTGCACTCTCTCCGCGATATAGAACATCGATGCCATCGCGTCTTTCAAATGCTGGAATATCTTCTTGAACCGCTCCCTTTGGAAAGCGCAGCATCGATGGTGCATCTGAGATAGCAACTGCTTCGCGCAAAATTTCACGCAGTCGTGCGCCATCACGTGGAGCTCCCACATGCATATTTGGAACAATTCCAGTTAACGCTAAATCCCAAATGCCATGGTGAGAAGGGCCGTCATCTCCGGTAACTCCAGAGCGATCCAAAACAAAGGTGACGCCAGCCTTGTGTAGCGCCACATCCAAGAGCAACTGATCAAATGCACGATTTAAGAATGTTGAATAAAGTGCGACAACTGGATGCAGACCAGCAAATGCCATTCCTGCTGCGCTAGTGACGGCATGTTGTTCTGCAATGCCAACATCGATTGTGCGCTCAGGAAATGCTTTCTCGAATTTGTCTAAACCTGTTGGTCCAAGCATCGCTGCCGTTATCGCGACGATATCGCTGCGTTCGTGGCCAATCGCAACTAACTCTTCGGAAAATACTTTGGTCCAGCTGGTACCGCTCTTCGCTAAAGGCGCACCAGTTTCTGGATCAACGATTCCAACTGCGTGAAATTTTTCGGCTTCATCTGCAACTGCAGGTTGATGACCACGTCCTTTTTCGGTAATTGCATGAACAAGAACTGGCGCGCCAAATTCTTTAGCCTTCGCTAAAGCCTTTTCAAGGGCTGCGATATCGTGGCCGTCGATTGGACCCATGTACTTCAGGCCAAGATCTTCAAACATTCCTTGCGGGGCGACAATATCCTTTATGCCCTTCTTCATACCGTGCAAAGTTTCATAAATCGGAGTACCGACAACGGGGGTCTTATGTAGAAATTCTTTACCCCAGTCAAGGAATCTTTCATAACCGCGGGTCACGCGCAGAGTTGAAAGGTAAGTAGCAAGCCCACCAATAGTTGGCGAGTAAGAGCGTTCGTTATCGTTTACGACGATTACTAAATTTCGCTCTTCTGTAGCGGCAATATTGTTGAGCGCCTCCCAAGACATGCCGCCCGTTAGCGCGCCATCGCCAACCACAACAACTACATGGCGATCGCTTTGCCCAGTACGTGAAAATCCATAGGAAATTCCATCGCCCCAGGAAAGTGCAGTTGAGGCATGAGAGTTTTCGATTACATCGTGTTCGCTCTCGCCGCGATTTGGGTAACCAGCAATTCCACCTCGCTGGCGCAGACCATCGAAACTATCTGCCCGGCCGGTAATTATTTTATGAACGTAAGATTGATGCCCGGTATCAAAGAGCACTACATCGCGCGGTGAATCAAAGGTTCGATGTATCGCCAGAGTTAGCTCAACAACGCCTAAGTTAGGGCCAAGATGGCCGCCGGTCTTAGAGACTTTTTCGATAAGGAACCGGCGAATCTCTTCGCTTAACTTATCTATCTGTGCGCGATCCAACGCCTTAATATCAGCGGGACCTTTAAGAGACTCGAGCACGTGCTTAGTCTAGTTAAGGCCCTGCAGTTACGCGATTTCTACGTGATATTTAGGCGAGAAGGGACCTTAAGACGTACTGCATGATCCCCCCGTGGCGATAATAATCACCCTCACCCGGCGTATCGATGCGAACCTTTGCGGTAAATGTCTTATCCCCTGCGGTAACAGTTACCTCTTTCGGAATACCTCCGCCATTTAGCGCAGTGATTCCAGAGATCGCAAATTTTTCATCGCCCTTAAGTCCAAGGCTCTGTGCAGTATCACCATTAGTAAATTGCAATGGAAGAACTCCCATTCCAATCAGATTTGATCGGTGAATACGCTCAAAGCTTTCAGCGATTACTGCGCGAACTCCAAGGAGTGCAGTTCCCTTTGCAGCCCAGTCGCGAGATGAACCTGATCCGTACTCTTTTCCAGCCAAGATAACTAGACCAACGCCGGCTGCTTGGTAAGCAACTGATGCATCGTAAATTGTTGACTGTGCACCGTTATCAAGGAAGTTTCGGGTAAAGCCACCTTCTACGCCATCTAGCAACATATTCTTTAAGCGAATATTTGCAAAGGTGCCGCGAATCATTACTTCGTGGTTGCCGCGGCGTGATCCATATGAGTTGAAATCTGCGCGCGCGACGCCATGTGCTTCAAGGTATTTGCCTGCAGGCGAATCAGCCTTGATATTTCCAGCCGGTGAGATGTGATCTGTTGTTACAGAATCTCCAAGGATTGCTAGAACTCGCGCTCCAGAGATATCGGTAACTGGCTTTGGTTGCGCCGGCATTCCATCAAAGTATGGAGGTTTGCGTACATAGGTTGATTGCACATCCCATTCGAATGTCTTGCCAGTTGGCGTATCAAGTGATTTCCAACGGTGATCGCCATCAAAGACAGTCGCATAATCTTTCTTAAACATCTCGGATGAGATAGAAGAATCAATTACATCTTGAATCTCTTTCGCGCTTGGCCAGATATCTGCCAAGAGAACTTCCTTGCCATCCTTATCGGTGCCAAGTGAATCCTTTTCAAAGTCGTGATTCATAGTGCCTGCTAGCGCATAGGCAACTACTAGCGGAGGTGAAGCTAGGTAATTCATCTTCACATCAGGGCTAATGCGGCCTTCAAAGTTACGGTTGCCAGATAGCACTGCTGTTACAGCAAGATCATGTTCGTTAACAGATTTGCTAATTTCTAGTGGAAGCGGACCAGAGTTTCCGATACAAGTTACGCAGCCATAGCCAACAAGGTGGAAACCAAGTGCTTGCATATATTGAGTTAGGCCAGCGCGATCGTAGTAATCGGTAACAACTTTTGATCCTGGTGCCAAGGTTGTTTTGACCCATGGCTTAGAAGTTAGGCCGCGTTCTACCGCTTTCTTTGCAAGTAGCGCAGCGCCGATCATTACTGAAGGATTTGAGGTATTTGTACATGAGGTAATTGATGCAATTACGACGTCACCATTTTTGATGGTGGTCTCTTTTGCGCCAATCTTTACTGGGTAAGCCTCTTTGCCGGTTTTATCTGTGAAATAAGTTGGCAAGATTTTATCGAAAGCCGACTTTGAGTCGCTTAATGAGATGCGATCTTGCGGACGCTTTGGTCCAGAAATTGATGGAACAACTGTTGAAAGATCTAGTTCAACATGTTCGGAATAACGAGGGCTCACTGATGGGTCATGCCACATGCCTTGCGCTTTTGCATATTGTTCAACCAGAGCGAGTTGATCTTCGCTTCGTCCGGTAAGACGCAGGTAGCGAAGAGTTTCATCATCAATTGGGAAGATGGCACAAGTTGAACCATATTCTGGGCTCATATTTCCAATTGTGGTGCGGTTAGCCATTGGCACAGAGACAACGCCTGGTCCATAGAATTCAACGAACTTTCCAACGACGCCATGCTTACGCAATATCTCAGTAATTGTTAGCGCCATATCTGTGGCAGTTGTGCCAACAGGAAGTGAACCACTTAACTTGAATCCAACTACGCGAGGAATCAACATTGAAACTGGTTGTCCAAGCAGAGCTGCTTCGGCCTCGATACCGCCGACTCCCCAGCCAAGTACGCCGAGTCCGTTAACCATTGTTGTGTGTGAGTCCGTACCAACGACAGTATCTGGATAGGCGCGGAGCACTCCATTTACAGTGCGAGTCATGATTACTCTCGCTAGGTATTCAATGTTTACCTGGTGAACAATTCCGGTTCCAGGTGGAACAACTTTAAATTCATCAAAGGCGCCTTGGCCCCAGCGCAAGAAGCGGTAACGCTCGCGGTTGCGCTCATATTCAATATCTGTGTTCTGCTCGAAAGAATCTTCTGTACCGAATACATCGGCGATAACAGAGTGGTCGATAACAAGTTCAGCAGGTGCCAGTGGATTTACCTTCGCTGGGTCTCCCCCAAGATCAACAATTGCTTCGCGCATGGTTGCTAGATCTACTACGCAAGGGACTCCGGTGAAATCTTGCATGACAACGCGGGCCGGCGTGAATTGAATTTCAGTATCTGGCTCAACTGATGGATCCCATTGTGCAAGAGCTTTGATGTGGTCAGCGGTGATATTTGCGCCATCTTCGGTGCGAAGTAAATTCTCAAGTAAGACTTTAAGCGAGAACGGCAAGCTAGCAGCGCCCTCGATCTTAGAGATATCAAAGATTTCAAAATCTTTGCCACCAACATTTAGATTCTTCTTGGCACCTAATGAATTTTTGCTCATCGCTTATCCCTCACTGATTTATCTTGACGTCAAGATACCTTAACTCGCTTAAAAAGTGCAACAGATTCGATGTGTTGCGTCATCGGAAAGAGATCAAAGGCGCGAATATCGGCCAGCGTATAGCCCGAACTTTCTAAGTAAGCGCTATCCCGGGCAAGGGCTGCAGGATCGCAAGCCACATAAACGATTGCACGTGGCTTTAAAGAAACCATTGATTGAACGACGTTCTTGCCCGCTCCTTCGCGAGGTGGATCAAGAATAATTACATCGGCTTTCGAAAACCGCGGCAGAATCTTTTCGACATCGCCGGTATGGATTCCGACATTGGTGCGCTCGGCAAAATTTCTAAGCGCATCCCCAGTTGCGGATTTACTGCCTTCGACCAGATCGATTCTGCCGCTCTCGCCAACTAATTCGATAACTTGAGATGTAAAGAGCCCAACTCCCCCATAAAGATCCAAAACTTGATCGCCAATCTTGAGCTCGGCATATTTCAAAACGGCTTCGCAGAGAACAGCGGGCGCGCTTTTATGGCTCTGCCAGAAAGAGCGTTGCGATACTTCTAGTGGCGCGCCATTTACCTCATAAGTTGCAATATCTGGTCCTTCAGATGTTCGAACTGGGGTTTCATCTCGTGTATATCCCGTTGCAATGGTGCGCTCACCAGTGGATGAAATTGAAACTTCGACTTGCAAATCGCCCTTCCATTTACGATTGCTTAACTCTTGATACTTCAGTTCAGGTTGCAGAATTCGGCAATCGGAGACCGGAACAACTTTATTGCTACGCGCCTGTCGAAATCCGAGAGCACCGTCACGCGTTGTTACCGCGGTAAAGCGGGTGCGATAGCCAAGCGCTCCGCCTACTTCTTCAACCAGCACAGTTACTTCTTTCTTGGCGATACGTGCAAATTGTTCTGTGATTACTTCACTCTTTAGCTGGCGTTGTCGATCCAATGAAATATGTTGAAAGTCGCATCCCCCACACCCAGTGCGATGTGCAAATTGGCAAGGAGCGCTAACGCGATCACTGGATGCACTCACAACTTTCACGACATCGGCGCGATTAAATGAAGATCCGGTGCTGGTTATCTCAATTTCAACTTCTTCACCAGGTATCGCATGGCGAACAAAGATCACAGCGCCAAGGTGGCGCGCTATGAAATGGCCGCCGTGGGCGATCTTCTCGATGGTGACGACAAAGCGTTGACCTACAGTTAGGTCCACCTTTCGTTCTGCTTTTTCCATTCGAGGATCACCTATCGCCATGCACCCAAGCCTAGAGGTGGTAAGTTAAACCTCGTGCACGTCGTGATTATGGGATGCGGTCGAGTTGGTTCCTCTTTGGCGAGCGAACTCGAAGCTGCTGGCCATTCAGTTGCAATTATTGATCAATCTCGTGAAGCTTTCCGTCGCCTGGGACCAGACTTTAAAGGTCGTACAGTCGCTGGCGTTGGCTTTGATCGCGATACCTTGCTTGAAGCCGGTATTGAAACTGCCGATGCATTTGCCGCTGTAAGCAATGGTGATAACTCAAATATTTTGGCAGCCCGTGTTGCCCGCGAAACTTATGGCGTCGCAAATGTTGTTGCACGTATCTACGATCCAGGACGCGCTGAGATTTATCAGCGCTTAGGCATTCCAACTGTTGCAACTGTTATCTGGGCAACTGATCAGATCTTGCGTCGCCTAGTGCCAGAAGGTTCACTTTCTGAATGGCGCGATGCCAGCGGAACAATTCAACTCTGCGAGATGCATCCCCACAAAGATTGGTTCGGTCGTCCAATCGCTGAAATTGAATTAGCGATCGAAGCCCGCGTCGCGTTTTTAACTCGACTTGCTGAAGGCTTGATCCCTGATGAGCACACTGTTTTGCAAGAAGGCGATCTAATGCACGTAACAGTTCGCGCCGAAAACACCGCTGCAGTAGAAGCAATACTGGCGCGCTCACCTGAGGATCATTCATGAGAATTGCTATAGCAGGAGCTGGAAATGTCGGTCGTGCAATTGCACGCGAACTTCTAGATAACGGACACCAAGTACTTCTAATCGACCGCGATCCAAAAGCGCTGAAGATGGAATCTGTTCCAGATGCTGAATGGTTGATGGCCGATGCCTGCGAAATTACCTCACTCGATAAAGCGGTGTTAAATAATTGCCAGGTTTTAGTTGCAGCAACCGGTGATGACAAAGTTAATTTAGTAGCCTCGTTATTGGCCAAGACCGAATATGGCGTTCCTCGCGTTGTCGCACGTATTAATCATCCAAAGAATGAGTGGCTCTTTGATTCATCTTGGGGAGTAGATGTTGCAGTATCAACTCCACGAATTATCTCAGCGCTAGTTGAAGAAGCGGTAAGCGTAGGAGATGTCGTTCGACTCTTCTCTTTCCGCAAGGGTCAGGCCAACTTGGTTGAGCTAACACTTCCTGATACATCAATGTGCATTGGCAAAACCGTTGAAGAAATTACCCTTCCCGACGATGCATCTCTTGCCGCAATCGTGCGCGATGGTCGTGTGATTACTCCGACTCCAACTGATGTCTTTAGCGCTGGCGATGAGCTTCTCTTTGTCGCATCAGCAACTGCTGAAAGTTTGATCAAATCCTGCTTTATCGAACAGTAACTTTACTTTTCGCTAACTTTCGTTGTTGGAACGGTTTTTAAGATCATCCAAGAACCATAAGCAGTCGCCAGAAATAGCGGATATCCCATAGCTAGGTTTACTGTTCCGAGTAAATTCACATTTCCACTTCGATAAATCGGGTACTGCACGGCGATGCGCGCAAAGAACATCCCAACCCAGAGCCAACTAGCCCGCTTATATGCGCGAGCTCGTGCTGGATCTTTACGCCATTGTAAGTTTTCTCCCAGAATTGGCCCAAGCAATAAACCAAGGATCGGCCATCCCGTCAAGTTGGCAATCAAGTAAACGCTGCCATATCCAAGGTTGGTGAGTAACTTTGGGATATAGAGATCGCTGGCATTTCCGGTGCGGTTGGCAAACCAAGCGCAGATTAACGAGCCAATCAACCCAGAGACTGCATGTTGAATAGTCTCGCGCATGGCTAGGCGAATTATCGTTAAGAGCGCCGACACTGCAACGGATGCAAAAAGTGCGCTTTGAAGTTCATCTGTAACGTTGAAAACAACTAGGAAAATAACTGAAGGAATACCAGAATCAATTAAGCCTTTCTTGCCACCAAAAGCTGCAAGAACTTTCGCCTTATCCTCGTGATGTTCCGGATTACTCATGTGCGACCCGTTGATCCAAAGCCATCAGCGCCGCGACCAGAACCTGGCAGGCTTTCTACTTCTAGGAAATCTGCACGTTCTACCTTTTGAATAACTAGTTGCGCGATGCGATCTCCGCGTTTGAATGAAACGCTCTCGTTAGGATCGTGATTGATCAAAATAACTTGTAACTCTCCGCGATAACCAGCATCAACTGTGCCAGGAGCGTTGACCATGGTGACGCCATGTTTAATTGCAAGCCCAGAACGCGGATGAACTAACGCAACGTAACCATCGGGAAGGGCGATCGAAATTCCAGTTGGAACAAGCGCGCGCTCCCCCGGTGCAAGAACAACATCAATACGCGAGACTATGTCTGCGCCAGCATCTCCACCTTTTGCGTAACGCGGCAGTGGCAGATCTGGATCTAGCCTTGTTACTAATACTTGAACGCCCATTATGGATTTATCTCAAATTCCGGATCTACAAAGGCGAGGATCTCAGGGGTCTTGGCGATATGTTCTAGATACTCTTTCGGAGCGTTCTCTAAAAAGTGCGACATTGGAACAATTACAAAGAGCGCTGCCGCTTTTACCGCGATTTCACCATCTGGGCCACCAAGGCGACCTTCTGCAGCGGTGTAAACCTTACGATTTACCTGTCCAGTAATTCTTGCTGTTATATGCAAAGTGGTTCCCATTGGAACCGGCTTTAAAAAATCTGTTTCTAAACGCGCGGTGACCGCCGGTGAGCGAATCAACCACATCAACTTTCCGAGCGCTTCATCAAATGCCAGCGATAACAGCCCGCCGTGCGCTAACCCTGGAGCGCCTTGGTGATTTTCGGTAACCATAAACTCAGCAGTTAAATCTGCACCAGCTCCTGCGTGTGCAACCAAATGTAAACCAGTTGGATGTAGTTCACCGCAACCGAAGCAATGTCCAAAGTGAGATGGAATCTTGGTCCCAATCTCGGGCGCCTTCGGATGGCGCTCTGGGATAACCGCACCTTCTGGAGCAGTAGTGCTAGCGATTCGACTCATAGCCTCACTTTACTTCATAGTCTTAACTTCATCTACGTTCCAAGATAAGAAAGGAGCTTAAAAGACTAAGATAAAGGTGTGATCTTCCGCGAAGTTCTAAGGCCGCCTATTTGGGTGCTGGCCTTTATATATTTTCTCTTTCTTTCCATAGTTCTCTCTGTATGGGCAGCGCTAGATAATCGAGCGACGTTGGTCACTTTTGTAATCTCAACACTCGCGCTGATCTGGATCGCGTTTTCTATGACTTCAGAAATAACTTTTGACGGAAAAGTTCTAAAGATTGATAAAGCAAATATTGAAGTTAATTACCTTGGAAAAGCCACAGTTCTAGATAAAACTGCGATGAGATTACTTCGTACCCGTGATGCTGATCCTGCTGCCTATCTGGCAATCAAATTTTGGGAGCCACGTGGGTTGCGAATCGATCTAAACGATTCAAGAGATAGGACGCCATATTGGCTAGTAACGAGCAAACGCGGCGAAGAGATCGCCGCGCTGCTTAATCGTTAAACCGATTACTGAATTACTTTAATTAATTGCACTCTTTACAGACTGCCTTGGCGCCTTCACCCTTAGCCAGTTGAGTTATATGGTGCACCAAGAAGCATCGTGAACAAGTAAATTCATCGACCTGCTTTGGCACGACGCGCACTGCTAGTTCTTCACCAGATAGATCTGCGCCAGGAAGTTCTAGATTCTCTGCCGCCTCTGCTTCATCGACATCAATCTGACCGGATTGAGCATCGACGCGCTTAGCTTTGAGTTCTTCTAGCGACTCCTCGTGGAGTTCCTCATCCGTCTTTCGGGGGGTGTCGTAATCTGTTGCCACTGCTCTCACCTCACTTCCATATATTCAAAACAACTCGCATCTATTGCTCGTTGCGTACGGGCGCATACTCGCGCACTTACCTGTGATTACCCATTACAACCATCGGCGTGTCGCAGATATTCCCCGTATAAATAAGTAAGACCAGACATTAATAGGGCTTTTCCACCGCTTCTATCGCTTTTTACCTTGGCGATATACGCGCTGCTTCTATCGCTTTTTACCTTGGCGATATACGCGCTGCTTCTATCGCTTTAGCCAGTGATGCCCCCACGCGCGCATGAATAGCCGTGCCGCTCTCCACGTATTCCTCAGAGAGAATTTCACCAGTCTCATGAATCTCGTTTACCAAATCACCGCGGTTGTATGGAATTATCGAATTTATTTCGATATTCGGCTGCGGTAGCGACTTCTCGATTGCATGTACTAAACCTTCAATTCCAAATCCGGTTCGCGCAGAGAATGCATAACTGTTCTTCTCTTTACGTAATATCTCCATAACCACTTCAGGGTTAGCTGAATCAACTTTATTAATGGCGATTATTTCCGGGATATCTCCCCCGCCAATATCGGTTATAACTTCGCGGACGGCGCGGATCTGTTCAAAAGGATCTGGATGCGAACCATCGACAACGTGAACTATTAAATCTGCTCCAGATACTTCCTCCAGTGTTGATTTAAAGGCATCAACTAGTTGGTGTGGAAGGTGGCGAACAAAACCCACTGTGTCAGAGAGTGTGTAAGTGCGGCCATCTGCGGTGTGTGACTTACGCACCGTTGGATCAAGGGTTGCAAATAAAGCATTTTCGACAAGCACACCTGCATTGGTTAGCCGGTTAAGAAGAGATGATTTTCCTGCGTTGGTATAACCGGCGATAGCTACAGATGGAATATTGAAACGTTTACGTTCTTGCCGCTTTGTATCTCGAGATACCTTCATCTCCGCTATCTCACGGCGCAATTTGGCCATCTTGTCGCGAATACGACGTCGATCTGTTTCGATCTTAGTTTCACCTGGACCGCGGCCACCAATACCTGCACCACCTGCGGCGCGGCCACCAACTTGGCGGGAAAGTGAATCACCCCAACCACGTAGACGAGGAAGTAAGTAGGCGATCTGCGCGAGCTCTACCTGCGCCTTACCTTCTTTACTCTTGGCGTGCTGGGCGAAGATATCGAGAATAAGGGCTGTGCGATCTACAACTTTCACCTTTAACTTATCTTCAAGTTGTCGCAGTTGTGATGGAGAGAGTTCACCGTCGCAAATAACTGTGTCGGCACCACTTGATGCAACTATCTGGCGAAGTTCAATTACCTTTCCAGAACCGATATATGTTGCGGGATCTGGTTTATCTCTTCTCTGGATCAAGCCATCTAGAACTTCCGAACCAGCCGTTTCGGCGAGTGCTTTCAACTCGGCGAGTGAATTCTCGGCCATCTCGGCGCTGCCTTCTGTCCATACGCCGACAAGAACAACACGTTCTAGTTGTAACTGGCGATACTCGGCATCAGAAATATCTTGTAGTTCAGTAGAAAATCCCTTTACGCGGCGGAGCGCGTGACGATCGCTTAGCTCTTGTTGCGGATCAGGATCGTATTCACTTTCGTCGGCATCAAAATCTGCCGCTACCCGCGCACTTTCGCGAAGTAGCTCTTCAAATAAATCGTTATTGCGTGGTTGGTCGTTACTCATGCATCCTGCAAGTAATCGGTTATATCAATATCTTTTATCAAGACTGCTGGGCCAATAAGAGTGGCATTGGCGTGAGGATCGATATCTACTACCAATCTTCCTCCCGGAGGGAAAATTACCCAACGCGCTGGCAGAGAAGTATTTGTGTGAAGCGTTGCAGCAAGTGCGACTGCGCAAGTCCCGGTTCCGCATGAACGAGTCTCACCACTACCCCGTTCGTGCACGCGCATCTTGATCTCTTTATTTGCAGTGATTTCAACGAATTCAACGTTAACGCCTTCTGGGTATATATCTCGTGGGCGCACTACTGGCGCATCTTTGAGCGATCCCACATCTTCAATCTTTTCGACAAAAACCACTGCATGAGGATTGCCTACGCTGATGTGATACCCGTTCCAGATCTTTCCCTCAACGGAGGCAGTAACCGCTTCTCCCTCATCCATAACTTTGCCCATATTTACAGAAATATCATCTTTTGCTGGAACCCGTAGATGCTTTACACCATCTCGAGTATTGATCGCAAAAATTCCTTCAGGTTGATGGCCGCGCTCAACTAAGTATCTAGCCATTACGCGGATGCCGTTGCCACACATTTCAGCCAGTGATCCGTCGGCATTTCGGTAATCCATAAACCATTTACCGTCGCGCTTACCAATTTTTATCAGGCCATCTGCGCCGATTCCAGTTTCACGGTTACACATCGCAGCCGTCTGTGAAGTAGTTATTGATATCTCTTCTTCAGGATCAAAGACCACAAGAAAATCATTCTCGGTGCCATGGCCATAGGTGGCGATAATTGGAGTATTCATTACGTTGTTGAGTTTATCTTCTGCAGAACCGTTTCCAAACGCGGTTGGATCGGTGAAATCCATTTAATTCGCGCATCGCGGGAGAACCAAGTCTCTTGGCGGCGGGCATATTGCCTTGTGGCGCGTTTGGTCTCTTCCATCGCCTGATCCTCACTAATCTCACCTGCGCGCATGGAGATTACTTGCGCATAACCCAGTGCGCGCCTTGCGGTGGTTGCCTTGGTGATTCCTTCGGTGATTAGCGAATCAACTTCGGCTACCAAGCCTCTGCCCCACATTAAATCAACGCGCGCATCGATGCGTTCGGTTAGCTTCTCGCGATCCATAACGAGGCCAAATTGCAGCGCATCTGGATACTTGGATGAGTCTTCGCGAGGAAGATTGGCGGTAAATGGTTGTCCCGTAATCTCAATTACCTCCAGAGCTCGAATTACGCGGCGCACATTTTGGATATCGATCGCCGCAGCTGCTGCGGGATCCAGAAGTTGTAGTCGTTCAAAAAGTCGGGCTACTCCGAATTCTTCGGCCTCTTGATTTAAACGCTCTCGAACTTCTGGATTGGTATCTGGGAAATTCAACTCATCCAAAATCGCCTTTATGTAGAGGCCCGTTCCACCAACGATTACAGCATGGTTATTGCGCGCGTGAATCTCGGTGATCTTCTTTCGCGCTTGTTCTTGATACCAGGCAACCGTTGCATCTTCGGTAACGTCCAAGACATCTAGTAGATGATGCTCGATGCCGCCTCGTTCTTCCAGAGTTAACTTCGCGGTTCCTATATCCATGCCCCGATAGAGTTGCATCGAATCGGCATTGAGTATCTCTGCACCAATCTCTTTAGCAAGAGCTACCGCAAGATCGCTCTTACCGGTGGCGGTAGCCCCACAAATCACTATCGTCTTCATAGTTGAGTTATTCAGCGGCACTTGGCTTGCGAAGAGTCGGAGTGCCTAGCGAAGTTGCAGTTGGTCCTTGCTTTGTGCGCGCTTCGTGGACATCTCCCCCACGAGTTTTGATATGTGCCAACTCTTTTGCGATCAGATAATGCGCAGAAGCATCTGTAATTTCTAGGTCTACAAAATCTCCGGGGCGCGCTTGGCTCTTGGCATCAAAGTGCACTAAGCGGAAATCTTCCGTCTTTCCAGTAAGCCTCGCCTGCGCTTGGTCGCGTCGACCTTCGACTTCTGAGACCAAGGCGCGATGTGTTTGCCCAATAGATCTCTTATTTACGCCGAGAGAAATCTTCTGTTGATGTTCATGTAAACGCGTATAGCGCTCACCAACAACCGCTTCCGGTACTTGATTTGGCATTACACCAGCTGGGGTTCCGGGACGGATTGAATACTTGTATGTGTACGCCGCGGAAAATTGCGCTTGCGTAGTTAGGTCAAGAGTTGCTTGGAAATCGTATTCTGTCTCGCCTGGAAAACCTACGATGATGTCGGTCGTGATCATGGCGTGTGGCATAGCGCTACGAACTCGATCCAAAATGCCAAGGTAACGGCTTGATCGATAAGAACGGCGCATCTCCTGCAAAATTCGATCAGAGCCCGACTGCAACGGCATATGTAGATGGGGCATCACATTTGGCGTAGTTGCCATAACTTCAATGACATCATCGGTGAAATCGCGTGGGTGAGGTGACATGAAACGAACTCGCTCTAGCCCGTCAATTTCTCCACATTTACGAAGCAGCGACGCGAATGCTCCGCGATCGCCAAATTCAACACCATAGGCGTTTACATTCTGACCCAACAAGGTAATTTCAATTACGCCTTGATCGACCAAAGCTCGGACTTCTTTCAAGATATCCGCTTCAGGGCGATCCTTTTCGATCCCACGAAGAGTTGGGACTATGCAGAAGGTGCAGGTGTTATTGCAGCCAACCGAAACTGAAACCCACGAAGTAAAAGCCGAGAATCTGCGCGCCGGTAACGTCGATGGGAAATGTTCTAACGCTTCTTTAATCTCAATCTGGGACTCTTCTTCGATGCGCGCGCGTTCGAGCAAAACTGGCAATGAGCCAACGTTATGAGTTCCAAATACGACATCCACATAGGGAGCCTTCTTCAAGATAATAGATTGATCTTTTTGGGCCAGGCACCCACCGACTGCGATCTGCATATTTGGATTGAGCTTTTTAATTGGCGCCAGAAAACTTAGATTTCCGTAGAGTTTGTTATCGGCGTTCTCACGCACGGCGCAGGTATTGAAAACGACGATATCTGCTTGTTCTCCCTCAATAACAGGCAAGTAACCAGCCTCATCCAATAACCCCGCAATTCGTTCAGAGTCATGAACGTTCATCTGACAGCCGTATGTTTCGACTGTATAGGTGCGGGCCATGAGGAGAAGGGTATCGCTGTGAGTTAGAGAGGTAATACCTCAAAGCTCAGATCCTTGCGATTAACGACCAAGATTGAATGGTTGGTTAGACGAGTCCAGTGATCTTTACCCCAACCGGTCGATGCCACCTTGATGACGCCATCTTCAACGCTATAGCGAAGTTCATAATGGCTATCTACAGTCCATTCAGTCGAATCAGCCTCATTGAATTCACAGACCGCAATAAAGGTGTCGGGGGTCATGAGCATTGAGTTGATACTCGTGAAGTCACAATTGGCAGAAATGGTCTTTACCGCTTTGCGAAGACCTTCAATCAAACCAAGTTCATCGATACAGCTCAAGATAGTGAAGAAATAGCGCTCACTGTCCGTAGTGGAAGTGAACTTATCTAAATAGCGCGGGTCAACAAATTTCTGCACTGAATCAATCGATTTGATGGTTCCGTTATGCATAAAGGAATAGTCGCCGTAGATAAATGGGTGGTTATTGGAAAGATCTACCGTTAAACCTTTAGATGCTAAACGCAGGTGCAATAGCGCACCATCTGACTTCAAATTCGTAGAAGATTCTGCGAACTTCTCACTCTCTGCTGCGAGAGTTAAGTCGCGAACCAGTTCGGTCTTACGTGTATCGGTTGAGCAAGCCGAGATTCCCCAGCCATGTTTATGCTCTTTGGATAGTTCTACAAAGTTTTCAAATCCTTCGCCAACAACATCTGCAAAGGTACGTTCTTCAGTCGCAACATATCCAAGTAATCTACACATGGGGCAAATCTACCTTGAATTAAAAGATAAAGATTACTTTTGGATACGGATTGGGTTTTGGCCGCGCGCGATCAAGCGTTCAAAGTGGACTTCGCGCTTATCGTTGAAGGTGGCAGCTTCTTTTCCAGATTTCTCCATGAAGGCGACGAGTTCATCGCGAGCTACTAGGCCATCACCAGACAAATCATTTCGTTCAAAGACGTTCCAGGCGCGAAGCACTGGAGATACAACATCGTCTAGGTGTTGCTGCAGATCATAAATTCCAGCAAGGGCGATCTGTACCGCCTTGCGACCAAAGCCTGGCATGTTTGCACCAGGCATATCAAAGTTAGTTACAACATCTGCGATGGCGCGCATCGAAGCATTGGGTTCCATATCCAGTGCTGCCGAAAGGGTGTTGCGGTAGAACAGCATATGGAGATTCTCATCTAGAGCAACACGTTGCATCATTCCCTCAGCGATTGGATCATCGGAAATTTTTCCGGTATTACGGTGCGAAATACGCGTTGCTAATTCTTGGAATGAAACGTAGGCAATCGTGTGCAACATATCGTTTTCATACGGTGTCTGATAACCAAGTGACATATGAGCCATACGTA
This sequence comes from Candidatus Planktophila lacus, assembly GCF_002288325.1. NCBI lineage: Bacteria > Bacillati > Actinomycetota > Actinomycetes > Candidatus Nanopelagicales > Candidatus Nanopelagicaceae > Candidatus Planktophila > Candidatus Planktophila lacus. The sequence continues at coordinate 833,336 of NZ_CP016780.1, forward strand.
GATCTTCAAGTTCGTACGGATCTACTCCACGAGTTGCCATTAAATAATCACGAATAACGATCGAGTGGCGCGCTTCTTCAGCGGTCCATCGTTCAATCCAATTGCCCCAAGCGCCATCGCGACCCATAGAAATTGCGATTTCAGTGTGATAGCTCGGCAAGTTATCTTCAGTTAAAAGATTGAGTACGAGTGAATCTTGCGCCACTGGAGTTAGGCGTGAATCTTTTGCTTCCCAAGCATCGCCATTTAGCGGGCCTGCGTAATCGCGACCTTCAGACCATGGGACATACTCGTGCGGATACCAATTTTTTTGAACAGATAAATGGCGCTCGAGTTCAACGGCAACCACTGGTTCGAGATCGCGAATAAGGCGAGATTGGATCTTTTCTGACTCTTCGCTCATAGGTGAACGCTAAAGCAAAACTGCGGTTACTGACTAGTTAGAAATTCTTTTTCGCGCGCTCAATGGCCTGTAATTCGCGCCACTTAGCGATCTCAGCGTGATTTCCACTCAATAAGATCTCCGGCACCGCTATGCCACGCCATTCTTGAGGTTTCGTGAAATTTGGATACTCCAAATAACCTTCAGAATTATGTGACTCTTCAGCCAGCGATTCAGGATTTCCAAGTACGCCCGGAATCAAACGGGTAATCGCTTCAATCATTACAAGAGATGCAACTTCTCCCCCGCCAAGAACATAGTCACCGATTGAGACTTCATGAACTCGAACATTTTTTGCTGCATATTCAGATGACTCGTAATGTTGACGTACTCGATCATCAATTCCCTCGTAACGCCCACAAGCGAAGATCAGATGTTTTGAATTAGCAAAGCTCTGCGCCATTTCCTGGTTAAAGCGCTTGCCCGCTGGGGTCAAGATAATCAAATCTGTATCAGCAACCATCAAGGGATCTAATACTCGCCCCCAAATTTCAGGAAGCATCACCATTCCGGCGCCGCCACCGTATGGGGTGTCATCAACTGTGTTGTGATTATCTTGCGTTGCCGCGCGAAGATCATGAACTTGTATATCTACCAAGCCCTTGCTCTGTGCTTTCCCAAGCAGCGAAAGTTGAGCCGGCGCAAAGTATTCAGCAAAGATTGTTACCGCATCAATCTTCATTTACTGACTCCTGCTTCGTAATCCTCGGGAGGAATAACGGTCATTCGCTTTGCTTTCACATCAACTACTGGAACTAGTTGATGTACGAAAGGAATTAGCACTTCTCCGGCTTCAGTCTTAATGCTCAGCACATCTTGCCCAGGCAGGTTTAAGACTTCAGTTACTTCCCCAAATAAATCGCCATCAACTAGGTATGCCTGACAGCCGATTAGCTGCAGCACGTGATAATCATCTTCATCAAGACCTGGCGCATCGATATCTACGTCGGCATAGAGAAGTTGATCCCGATATTTCTCGATGGCATTGCGATCTTCCACTCCATCGAAGCCAAGCAACAGGATTCCGTTGTGTACACGTGCAGAAGCCACGGTTAAATTTCCGTGGCTTTCTGTCTCAAGTATTGCCCCGATGGCAAAACGTTCTGCTGCATCATCGGTACGTACTTCAATTGTGGCCTCGCCCAAGATTCCGTGGGCGCGACCGATGCGACCTATATTCAGGCGCATCAGATAAAAGCTTTCGCTTTAACGAGCCTCATCGGTATCGATTAGGTCAACGCGTACAGTGCGACCAGCAATAGCGCTTACAACTGTACGAAGCGCTTTTGCAGTGCGACCATTACGACCAATTACCTTGCCGATATCTTCAGGATTAACACGAACTTCTAGAGTCGTGCCGCGACGATGAGTCTTTTCCTTCACGATGACATCTTCAGGATTATCAACGATTCCTTTAACGAGGTGCTCGAGAGCTTCGTCCATCATTGTTATTCAGCGGCCTCTTCAGTTGCTGGTGCTTCTGCCACTACATCTGTAGTCGCAGCCTCAGCTGGAACCTCTGCCACCACATCGGTCGCAGTTTGTTCGGACACTACTGCTACCTCTTCGGTCGCAGTTGGTTCGGACACAACTTCTTCGATTACAGGAGCAGGGTTAGCCTTTGCAGCTAACTTCTCTTGCGCCTTCTTCTTCATTGTTGTTGCGCCTTCTTTAGGCTCATCCATTGCTTGCTTAACAGCTGCTTCGTAAGCGATGCTCTTAGCTGGCTTTGGTGTTGCAAACTTAAGCGTTCCTTCGGTGCCAGGTAGGCCCTTGAACTTCTGCCAATCGCCGGTGACCTTAAAGATCGCCTCTACAGCGGCAGTTGGTTGTGCGCCGACTCCGAGCCAGTACTGCGCGCGCTCTGAGTTAACTTCCATGATTGATGGCTCTTGTCCTGGAACGTAACGACCAATTTCTTCAATTGAAAGTCCGTTACGTGCTTTACGTGAATCTGTTACGACGATGCGGAAAAATGGTGTGCGGATCTTTCCCATGCGCATTAAGCGAATTTTTGTAGACAAAGAAGTAGTGCTCCTAAAAAGTGTGTCGCCTCAAATAACTATGCAGCGGGGTGCGCATGTATTCGATACAACTGTGGATATGGATGTTGTGGGGGTAGAGGGCCCCTCAACAGGAGGCTAATCTTGCCATCTACGCGTGTAGAAGCGAAATCCGAGCGTGGTGAGAGCAGGGCTTTAGCCCCTCTCCTCCAAGGCGCGTTTGGCGGGATTACCAGATTTGGACTTCTTCTTAGCTGGCTGCTGGCTGACCTTCTGAACAGGTACGGGCGCCCCTAGTGGCATACCCATGCCGGCAGGCAATCCTTTACCGCTGCGCATCTGTTTCATCATCTTCTGTGCTGCTGCGAATTTATCAACTAAAGAATTTACATCTTGAACTTTTCGACCGGCGCCCAATGCAATTCGTGCACGACGTGAGCCATTTAGAACTTTTGGATCACGGCGCTCGATTGGCGTCATTGATTGAACAATTGATTTAGTGCGGACGATTTCAGATTCATCAAAATTCTCGATCTGTTTCTTCATCCCTGCAGCGCCCGGCAACATTCCAAGCAATTTCGACATCGAGCCCATCTTCGACATCGCCTCTAACTGCTCAAGAAAATCTTCAAGCGTGAAGTCATCACCACGCGCAAATTTTTCTTCTAGACGTGCGGAACTTTCACCATCAAAGGCTTTCTTGGCCTGTTCTGCCAAAGTTGCGACATCGCCAAGACCCAAGATTCGTGAAGCCATGCGATCGGGATAGAAGATATCGAAATCTGAAAGCTTTTCACCGTTCGATGAAAACATGATTGGTTTACCGGTTAATTGGGTGATTGATAGCGCAGCGCCACCTCGAGCATCACCATCGAGCTTGGTAAGTACCACGCCATCAAAACCAACGCCATCCTGAAACGCTTGCGCGGTGCGGACAGCATCCTGACCGATCATCGCATCAACAACGAAGAGGATCTCATCTGGCGAAATTGCATCACGGATAGCGATCGCCTCGCGCATCAAATCTTCATCTACACCTAGGCGACCTGCGGTATCGACGATAACCATGTTGTACAACTTTGACTTTGCAAAAGCGATTCCTTGCTCTGCAACCTTTACTGGATTGCCAACACCGTTGCCAGGTTCAGGTGCAAAGACTGGAACGCCAACGCTTTCTCCAACAACCTGTAATTGGTTAACAGCATTAGGGCGTTGTAGATCTGATGCGACAAGTAGAGGAGTGTTGCCTTGTTCGGCATAGAACTTGGCGAGTTTTCCAGCCAAAGTCGTTTTACCTGCTCCTTGCAATCCAGCCAACATGATTACCGTCGGAGCGGTCTTCGCAAATCGAACTCGGCGCGCGGATCCGCCAAGGATCTCTACTAGTTCGGCGTTAACGATCTCAAAGATTGCTTGTGCTTGATTTGTGCCTGATTGCAGATTTGGGAGCGCTTCCAGCGACTTGCTGCGAATTTTCTCGATAAAGCTATCTACAACAGGTAGAGCAACATCTGACTCGAGAAGTGCGGTACGAACTTCAGCGCAAGTGTTTTCGATATCTGAAGGAGAAATTTTTCCTCGGGAACGCAGCGAGGAGAAAGCGTTCGAGAATTTGGTGGAAAGGTTGTCAAACATAAGGTGGCAATAGTACTTGAAAGGTTAATTAAGCAAGAGCGCTAGATAGGCGATTGGCTAGTTCTTGGGCGCGCTCAGGAGAGAGCGCTCCCCCACCAATTTCAGTTACATAAAGGGTATCTATCGCTTCCGCCCCCAAAGTTGTAACGATTGCGGAGCGAATATCAACTTGTGATTTGGTGATTACATCGCCGATTCCGAATAAAAGTGCGGGACGATCATGGCTGCGAACCTCAATAATCGTTGCATCAGTTGCCGAATCCATAAAGGTCTCAACGATCGGAAGCGGAACTGGAATTGATGGAATATTTGAGTAATCTGCAACGCGGCGTTTAATTCTCTCTGTTAAATCAGAGGCATCCGCTAAAGCTTCGGCAATTGCGGCTTTTATCGCACCCTCATCGACCGATGGGGCGAATTGGTTAGGCGTAACTATCCACTTCATAATTGCGCTCTTACCGATCGTTTGCGTACGCGCTGAACGTACATCGAATCTAGCCAAGTTTAAAACACCTGCAACGATAGAGAGAAGTCCCGTTTTATCTGGAGCGATAATTTCGATTGCAAAATCAGGATCGCGAGCTTCGATTTTAACTTGAAGTTCGCCGCTATCTGCTAAAACTCTCTGCTCGCTTGTGAATTCTGGTTGTCTCGCTATCGTGTTATCTGTTAAGGCCGAAGTCACCCGACTTACAAGTTCGCTTAACAAACTCTCTTTCCAATCACTCCATGCCGCCCGCCCTGTTGCCTGTCCATCGGCGATACTAAGAGCATGCAAGAGTTCCAGAGTCTGCAAATCCGGAATCACAGAAGTCACGCTGGCGATAGTCGCGGGGTCATCTAAATCTCGTCGCGTAGCGGTGGCGCTCAATAGCAGGTGATGTTTTACCAATAGTTTCAAAGTTGCAATATCGTTTTCATCGAATCCAATACGGCGCGCAAGCGGTTCAATTAACTTTTCCCCGCGATCGCTGTGATCTTCTTGCGTTCCTTTACCAATATCGTGGAAGAGTGCAGCAAAGAGAAGTAAATCTGGGCGGTGCACATTTCTAGTAAGCGCAGCTGCAAATACCGCGGTCTCAACCATGTGTCTATCAACAGTATGGCGATGCAGTGCGTTGCGCTGCGGCAAGGAACGTACTGCGCGCCATTCAGGCAACCAATCGAAGAGAATCTCCTCTTGATCAAGTCCCTCCCAGATGCGCACCATAGGCGCACCTGCACCGATTAGCGTAATTAAATTCTCACGTGCTGATCTGGGCCAAGGGTTAGGTAACTTAGAAATACCCGATTTCGATGCTTGTGCCAGAGCTTGCAAAGACGTTGGTGAAACCGGAAGCCCTGCTTGCGCTGCGATTGCGGCTGCACGTAAACCAATTACCGGATCTTTATGAAAATCAAATCCCTCGTCAATAAAGACTTCTTGATGGGCAATTGATATCCCTTGCGCAATATGTGTGGTGCGCGTTTTCTTTAAGAAGCGTCCAAGTCCATCTTTACCGCGATGATCGAAGCGATGCCAAGTTGATTCGAGAAGATAGTCAACCGATCTAGCGGCCTGTGCGATATCGCTCATTAGCGCATCCGCATCGGCGTATTTCAATAGTTCGGCAACTTTATCTTGCTCTTGAAAAAGTAACCGATCCTTATCTCTGCTGGTAACGGTATGTAAAGCTTCACGTGCATTGTTTAAAACGGATTCTGCAGTGCTGATGTGCTCAAGAGAGATAGATACCGCACCGGAACGAGCGATTGCTCGCAGTGCGTTGATATCTCTTAAACCCCCGCGCGCCTCTTTTAAATCAGGTTCAAGGAGATAAGCGAGATCACCGGCGCGAAGATGGCGATCGGCAAGTGAGCGGCGTAGTTCGGGCAGCCTTTCACGCGAATTACCGCGCCAATCATCTATTGCATCGTGTTGCACCGCCGCCACTAAATCTGGATCACCACAAATTAATCGAATATCAAGTAGCCCTAGAGCAACTTTTAAATCACTGGAGGCGCTCTCTCGGGTTTCGGATCTGGTTCTAACAGAATGATCGACTTTAAAAGATTTATCCCAGAGCGGGTAGAGAATTTTATTTACTATCTCTGCGAGAGATTTCACTTCAATTCTCCCGTTATGTAGAAAGAGAATATCTAGATCTGATCCTGGAGATAGCTCACCGCGGCCGTAACCACCGACCGCGGCGAGTGCTACCCCACTAACTGCATCTGGTACTTGGCTAAATAGCGAGGTCAGGAAGCGATCGCTCTCGTTCGATCGCTCCCGTCGCTCACGTGTACCCATGCACCTATCTTACTTACCTGCTTTATACCCTAGATCGCATCCGTTCCGCGTTCACCGGTTCTGACGCGCACGATTGAATCAACTGGCGTTGTCCAAACTTTTCCATCGCCGATTGATCCTGTTGATGCCGCTTTCACGATGACATCGACAATTGCTGCTGCATCTGCATCATCAACTAGTACTTCAAGGCGAACCTTGGGTACAAGGTCTACGGTGTATTCGGCGCCACGATAAACCTCAGTGTGACCACGCTGGCGACCGAAACCACTGGCTTCAGAGACTGTCATTCCGGTTACGCCCGCCGCTTGCAGAGCATCTTTGACTTCATCTAACTTAAATGGTTTCAAGATAGCCGTAATTAACTTCATAGCAATGAACCTCCTCGTGATGAACTTGTCATTTCATATGCAGTTTCTGCGTGTTCATTTAGATCAATGCCTTCTACTTCTGCATCTTTCTTTACGCGGAAACCAATTGTCTTTTCAATTGCGTAACCGATGATCAGTGTGGCAATGAATGAGTATGCGAAAACAAGTCCGACACCCAGCGCCTGCTTTCCAAGTAGCGCTGTTCCGCCACCATAGAAGATTCCATCGAGGCTGAGGCTGTTGACCGCTGATGAGCCAAATAGGCCGATTGCAAGTGATCCCCAGATTCCACCGATTAAGTGAACTGCTACTACATCAAGTGAATCATCGAAGCCAAGCTTGTATTTGATTCCGACAGAGAGCGCACAAATCGCTCCTGCAAGCAGACCAATTACTACTGCGGCCCATGGAGCCACGAATGCACAAGCTGGCGTGATTGCAACTAGCCCTGCAACCGCACCTGATGCTGCACCAAGTGAGGTTGCATGTCCATTACGAATTTTCTCTACGAGTAACCAACCCAGAACCGCAGCAGCAGCTGCAACTTGAGTATTGATTAGAGCCAGTGCTGCAGTTCCATTTGCAGCCAGTGATGAGCCGGCGTTAAATCCAAACCAGCCGAACCAGAGAAGACCTGCGCCGAGCATCACCAATGGTAATGAGTGTGGACGCATTGATTCTTTGCGCCAACCAACTCTCTTTCCAATTACGATCGCTAGAGCTAACCCTGCAGCGCCGGCGTTGATATGCACTGCCGTTCCACCTGCAAAGTCTTGAACGCCTCTGCTGGCTAAATAACCGGCACCGGTAATTGTGTCTCCGACTTTATTTCCGAATGCAAATACCCAGTGCGCAACTGGGAAGTAAACCAATGTGGACCAGATAGCGACAAAGATCGCCCAAGCGGTGAACTTTGTGCGGTCTGCAATTGCACCCGAGATCAGCGCAGGGGTAATGATTGCGAACATCAATTGGAATGCTGCAAAGACAAGAACTGGAATTGGATAAACTCCACCGTTATTTGTGAAGTCATTAACAACTCCACCTAATCCGGATAAGGAAATATTTCCATACCAAGCTGAATTTGCCTTATATCCAAATGCCAATTCAAATCCGTAGATAACCCAAATCACGCTAACGATTCCGATGGTCACCATCGACATCATCATCATATTTAAAACGCTCTTGGTGCGAACCATGCCGCCGTAGAAGAAAGCTAAACCTGGCGTCATAAGTAGAACGAGAGCGGTACTTGCTAATACCCAGGCGGTATCGCCTGAATTAAGAACAATCTCTTCCATTATTCGTTTCCTATTCCTAGAGTTTTAACAAAAATGAACAAACCCTCGCCGTTGAGATGGGGGTAAAGATGCTCTCGGCGAGTTACGTAGGCTCGTTTTCTAGGTTAAGACGGGGTCACAAAATCGGGAAATTTGTTACATCTGTGTTACGCCAAGTGCGGGATAGGAAGGCTATTCGCCGATTAAGCCTGAGATGTAGCGCTCTGAGTCGAAGGCAGCGAAATCTGACTCGCCTTCACCTGTGCCTACGAATTTGATCGGGATATCGAGAGCGTTTTCAATTGCTAGGGCTACTCCCCCTCGGGCGCTGCCATCTAACTTTGTGACAATCAAGCCAGTTACATCAACGGCTTCGGTAAAAATCTTCGCTTGGGTAATTCCATTTTGGCCTGTCGTTGCATCAATTACTAATAGAACTTCAGAAACCGGTAAGGATTTTTCGATTACGCGTTTTACCTTACCTAACTCGGCCATCAAATCGTTCTTATTGTGAAGTCGCCCAGCGGTATCAATTAGCAAGTAGCTAACTTGTTGTTCGTTTGCACGAACTGCGGCATCAAAAACGACCGATGCGGGCTCGGCTCCATCTTTGCCAGCGATAACTTCAACGCCGATACGCGCTCCCCATGTCTGCAACTGTTCTACTGCAGCAGCGCGAAAGGTGTCGGCTGCAGCAAGAATTACTGAGGAGCCAGAGCCTTGTAGCGAAGCGGCCAACTTCGCAACTGAAGTTGTTTTGCCGGTGCCATTTACTCCAACAACGATTAGCGCTGAGGTGGAGGCTGCCTTACTTAAGGTGCGGGATTTACTTGAGAGCTTCGAATTTAATATCTGAGTCAGAGAAGCGAGTGCATCATCGCCCTTGATTGATTTAGCATCTTTGATAATTGAGGATGTAAGTGATGGGCCAAGATCTGCAGCAAGAAGTTCTGCTTCAAGTTCTTGCCAATCAAGTGGATCAGCTGTCGAAACGCCTTTTATCTTTGAGATGAATTTACTGAAAATACCCATTGCCTAAATACCCATTGCCTAAATACCCATTGCCTAAAGAACCTTAAGCGGTGTCAGATTCGCGCAGGCGCTGTGAAATAACCTCAGTTACGCCATCGCCGCGCATGGTTACGCCATAGAGCGCATCTGCGATCTCCATAGTGCGCTTCTGGTGAGTAATGATGATCAACTGTGAACTTTCACGAAGTTCTTCGAGCACAACTAATAATCGGCCCAAGTTAACGTCATCGAGGGCGGCCTCAACTTCATCGAGCACGTAGAAAGGACTTGGTCGTGCTTTAAAGATCGCTACCAACATAGCAACCGCTGTCAGAGACTTTTCACCGCCTGAAAGTAGCGAGAGGCGCTTGATGCGCTTTCCTGGTGGACGCGCTTCCACATCAACGCCAGTGTTGAGAAGATCATCAGGATTTGTAAGTATCAAACGACCATCGCCACCTGGGAATAAGCGGGCGAAGATATCTTCAAAGTGTTTAGCGGTTTCTTCGTACGCTTCCATGAAGATCTGTTGCACACGATCATCAACTTCCTTGATGATATCCAGCAGATCTTTCTTGGTGCGCTTTAGATCTTCTAACTGTTCGGCCAAGAACTTAAGGCGCTCTTCAAGCGCGTTGTACTCTTCCAAAGCTAATGGGTTGATCTTGCCGAGAAGAGTGAGTGAACGTTCAGTGGCAGCGAGGCGCTTCTCCTGTTGATCACGGCGATACGGGATTAACTCAGTAGCGACGATCTCACCGGTCTCAGTTTCGATAAATGTTGGTACATCGTTCTGAGGTCCGTACTCATTTACAAGAGTTGTCGTATCAACTCCAAGTTCTTCTACTGCTTTGGACTCAAGTTGTTCGATACGCATGCGCTGTTCTGCACGAGCGATCTCATCTTTATGAACCGAAGAAGTTAGCTGTTCGAGTTCAGAAGCTAGTTCACGACCGCGAGATCGCACCGTAAGCGTTTCGCCTTCGCGATCGGATCGTGATGCTTCGAGACGGGCGCGCTCTGTTGCAGCCTTTGCGATAGAACGTTCAATATGGATTAGCGCTTCGTATGCGGCTTCTGCAATTGCAGAAGAGATCAGCGCACCGCGTGCACGTGCACCGCGGCGCGATACTGCCCGCTCGGATGCTTCACGTTCGGCGTTAGCGGAATCTTCGAGGGCCTTGGCACGTGCACCAATTGAATCAACGCGCTCTTCGCTGGTGCGAACGGCAAGACGTGCTTCTACTTCTGCAGTTCGCGCAAGTGAGACTTCATTTCGTAAGTTTTCGGCGGCGCTGTGGTCTGGTTCGCCAATTTCTCCACGTTGTTGCAATTGTGCAGAAGCGATGGAAAGTTCGTTCTCATCGCGACCTTTAGCAGCATTGGCTTCAGCGATTGCAGAATTTAAGCGCTCAACTTCGGCAGATGCCGATTTCATATTCTGGCCAGCTACGGCTAGTTGTTCAGTAAAAGCAGAAATTCGAGCATCTGATTCATTTAACTTAGATAGCACGATATCAAATGTATTTTGCTTGCTTTCTACATCGCCTTGCGCTGTTGAGATCTCAAATTTAATGCGATCGCAGTTATGCGTAATGGTCTCAAGCTTGGCCTGTAACTCTTGGACCAGTGCGTTGATCTCAATTAGCGAAGTAGATGATGCTGAACCACCGCGCGCACGCTTTGCGGTGATTACATCGCCATCACGCGTTACAACTGTGACGCTTGGGTGGGAACGAATGATGCCTTCGGCCTCACGTGCACTTTCTGCAACGACCGTATTTGAGATAAGTGAAGCGAGGAGCTCGGAGATCTCCGTAGAACGAACATGGGAAGTCAGCGCTGTAAGACCAGCCGGAACAGATGTAGCGCTGTGTGATCCAGGTTGGTAGACAAGTACATCTGCTTGGCCCAAGTTTTCAGAGCGCATAGTTGTAAGTGCGCTAATTGCAGAGTTTAAATCGCGAACCACAATCGCATCTGAGAGAGTTCCCAGCGCTGCGGCAGTTGCAGATTCCCATCCAGAATCTATTTGAACAAGGGATGCAATGCTTCCGAGAATTGTTAATCCGCGAGAATCGCGAACTAACGCTGCCCCACCATCGCGTGACTGCGAGGTTAACAACATCGCCTCTAACTTGGATTCGATGGCATTTCGCTCGCGATCAGCCGCGCGTTCTGCGTCAATTAAATTGCCAAGTTCAGTTTTAGCGCTCTCTAAAGATCGCTTAGCGACTTCAAATTCCGAGTCGAGCCCAAGTTCTCCGGCATCTGCACCAGCAATATCCATCTCGAGAGTTGAGTACTGGCGCTGTGCGCTCTCGGCACGTGATTGCGCTTCATCGCGGGCTTTTACTAAACGTGCAATTTCTTCAGCGATCGCTTCTAATCGTGCAGCCAGCGATTTAATGTGGCCTTCTTGGCGCGCTGTACCTTCACGTTGATCAGCGATAGCGCGCATCGCCGCGGCGATTTTATCTTCCTCAACTTTTAAAGATTGTTCTGCGCTGGAAAGTTTGGAAGTTGTTGCCTGCAAATGCGCTTGTGCTGTTTGAACTTCGCTGCGTAATTGCGCTTCTTGCTGGCGCAGTGCCAGCGCTTCTTGATCGAGGGCTTCAGGGTCACGACCTGCGCTACGCGCTTCTTCTGCTTCTTCAGCTAAGAAGCGTGAGCGCTCTTGCGCAAGTGACTGAGTTCCGCGGAATTTTTCACGGAGTGCGCTGAGTGCATAGAAATTTTCCTGCGCTGCGATTAGAAGTGGGCTTTCAAAAGCGGCTTGTGCATCGAGTGATTCTTCGCGTGATCTGACTTTGTCTAACTCATCTTCAACAAGTGAACGTCGCTCTCGAAGCGCAGTTTCGTCAGCTACTTCAGCATCGAGAGTTTTGGAAAGCGAGATGAAATCATCGGCGAGCAAACGCAACTTGGCATCACGCAGATCTGCCTGAATTGTTGCCGCCTTCTTGGCAACTTCTGCCTGCTTGCCGAGTGGTCGCAGTTGGCGACGGAGTTCGACTGTTAGGTCTTGAACGCGAGCTAAGTTCGCTTGCATCGAATCTAACTTACGAAGGGCTTTCTCTTTACGTTTGCGATGCTTTAAAACGCCCGCTGCTTCTTCAATAAAGCCACGGCGTTCTTCGGGGGTAGCCATCAAAATTGCATCTAGTTGGCCTTGGCCAACGATGACGTGCATTTCGCGACCAATACCTGAATCGCTTAGTAATTCTTGAATATCTAATAAGCGTGATGCTTCACCATTTATTTGGTACTCGCTCTGGCCATTACGAAAGAGAATGCGGGAAATTGTTACTTCGGTGTAATCAATTGGTAGCGCGCCATCGGTGTTATCGATTGTTAGCGAAACTTCTGCGCGTCCAAGTGGTGCACGCCCGCTTGTTCCAGCGAAGATGACATCTTCCATCTTGCCGCCGCGAAGTGACTTCGCGCCTTGCTCGCCCATAACCCAGGTAAGGGCATCTACAACGTTTGATTTTCCAGAGCCGTTAGGGCCGACGACGCAGGTGATGCCCGGTTCCAGGCGAAGCGTCGTTGCCGACGCGAAGGATTTAAATCCTTTAAGCGTCATACTCTTTAAATACACGGCGTAAACCTACCGTTTAGGTGGCGTCTTTATGTACGTGACGCGAGTGAAGTACTACTTGAGGGTTGCGAGAATTTCGTAGGCAGAGCGCGCCGCTGATTGCTCTGCTTCGCGTTTGCTCTTACCGATACCTTGCGCAACTGCTTCACCAGAGACCATCGCGACAGCGGTGAAACTCTTATCGTGGTCAGGTCCTTCTTCAGTTACTAAATATTCGAGGGTGCCTTTTCCAAGTGATGAAACTAATTCTTGGAGCGCAGTCTTGCCATCGAGCCCAGCGCCCTTTGCCATGGCGCTTTCGAGAGTTTCATTGATTAGTGTGCGAACAACGGTGGTAGTTGTTGCAAATCCACACTCGAGATAAATGGCGCCGATTAAGGCTTCTAGCGCATCGGCGAGGAGTGAGTTCTTGTCGCGCCCGCCGGTGACTTCTTCACCTTTTCCGAGGCGAATATATTTTCCAAGTTCAAGTGTGCGCGCAATATCTGCGAGCGCGCGCATATTTACAATTCCAGATCTCAGCGGAGATAAACGTGATTCATCGAGATCTGGATAGCGAAGATAAAGCTCTTCAGTAACAATTAAACCCAGTACTGAATCACCTAAAAATTCTAAACGTTCATTTGTTTCTTTAGCACCTGACTCATATGCAAATGAGCGGTGGGTAAAAGCTAACTCGAGCAATTCGGGCTTTAACGAGATCCCGAGTTGCGCAGTTAAGGAAGAGAACAGATCAGACCTCGAGAACCTGGCGGCGGTTATATGTTCCGCAGGTTGGGCATGCTGTGTGTGTGAGCTTTGGCTGCTGGCACTGTGGGCATGCTGCAAGCGATGCTGCAGTTGTCTTCCACATTGAGCGGCGTGAGCGTGTCTTCGAACGAGACATCTTTCGCTTTGGAACTGGCACGGTAATCGTCCTTAATCTCTTTTAAACCTATTGGTAAAAATTGGCTTAACTCGGTTAGGAGGTAAGTATCCCTTATTCATCCGATTTCTTAAAATCCAGTCCAGCCAGGCCTGCCCAGCGAGCGTCAATCGCCTCGTGTTTGTGGTCTTCTGGCAGATCTGCCCACTTCTGACCGCAATCTGGGCAGAGTCCTAGGCAATCTTCGGAGCAGAGCGGGTTGATTGGAAGATCTAATACAACGGCATCTCGAATAGGGGGCTCGAGATCCATCACATTGCCATCCATCCAAAGTTCGTCATCTTCTTCCAGATCTACGTCGTCATCAGATGCGCGCTTGGACTTCTTACCCTTCTTGCCAGAATCTTTACTTGGCTCGTAGCGATAGAGCTCTTGAATCTTTCGTTCAACGGTAATTTCAACTGGATCAAGGCAACGAATGCACTCGCCCTTTGCGATCGCGTATAGATCAGCGCTTAACAAGACTCCCTCAGTAACGGATTCCAGGCGCAGATCTACTTCAATAACATCACCGGCTGGCACGCTCACCAATGGCACGCCAATCGGCTCCAAAATTTCTAGATCTAACTGATACTCCTTCATCTCCCCCGCTCTACGTGGGAGTTCATGGGTATTGAATTCAAAGACTTGTGAAGCCTTAGATGAAGGTTGCGACATGGGTATTTTCTCTTCTTGATATCTTCTTGGCTATATAACTAAGTGCTAATTACTTGTCGTCAGCTAATTGAGATAAAACATCTTTATCGTTTGCGCCATCTAGGCGGTCTCGGCCACGGGCTACCGCATCAAGAGTCTTATTGAGGATCACTTCTAGAGTGGCAAGGCGACCATCAATGTAGCTTTCTACTTCAGCGCGCTCATCGGCGGCAAGTGCACGAGCGTCATCGAGGATACGTTGCGCTTCATCGCGAGCAGCCTGAACGATCGCAGTTTGTTCGATCATGCGGGCAACATCTTCGCGTGCTGTAGCGATCATCTGTTCAGCCGATGCTCTACCCTCCTCGACTAAATTATCGCGCTGGGCCAAAATTGCTTCGGCTGCAGATAAATCTTGTGGAAGTGCAATTCTTGCGCCATCTAAGATTTCTAAAATTTCGCCACGATGTACAACGCAGGAAGCTGAAAGTGGAACTCCGCGAGCCTCTTCGATCAGAGTAATGGCGGTGCTGAGTTTTTCGATCGAGTCCATTTTTACTTCCCTGCTACTCGTGCTTTAAGTGCATCATTTACGACGCCTGGAACCATAGAGGATACATCTCCACCGAAATGAGCGAGCTCTTTAACGATAGAAGAGGAGAGAAATGAGTGTGTTGGAGCAGTTGCCATAAACATAGTTTCGACGCCGGAGCCCTGGAGATTTACCTGAGCCATCTGAAGCTCGTAATCAAAGTCGGTAACCGCGCGCAAACCCTTTACGATCGCCTGAATTGAATTTTCCTTACAGTAATCAACGAGCAAGCCATGCCAAGAATCAACCTTGACGTTCTTAAATTTAGAAGTTGTTTTACGAGCCATCTCCATGCGCTCTTCTACTGTAAAGAGCGAAGCCTTCGTGCGATTTTCCAAGACTGCCACAATAACTTCATCAAACTGGCTGCTGGCGCGCTCGATGATGTCGAGATGACCAAAGGTGATTGGATCAAATGATCCTGGGCAAACGGCGCGCTTCATGGAGTAAACGCTAGCAACGATCAGCGTGGTTATCCATTTTCAGGCTCAAAGTTCCGCTGGAACCCCATAGAAAATCGTCGCTTGGCCATAATTTTTTTCGCGCAGAGCCTGATATCCATCTGGCCAAGATATTTCCTTGACTCTGGAATTTCTCTCAACTGCAATTAAAGCTTGCGGATGAAGAAAACCACCCTCACGAAGTTGAATGAGATTTTCAATAACATCAATATCTTCTACATCATATGGTGGATCAATATAAATGAAGTGGTACGGAACTGTTGCGCGATCCTGCAAAAAACGGTTAACACTCATTCCAAAGAGATGGAAGCTACCCGGACACTGCGCGCTCTTGATGCTTTCGAAGTTTGCGGTAATTGACTTTTGCGCTTGTTCATCTTTCTCAACTGCATGAACAATCTCGGCACCTCGGGAAAGTGATTCAAGCGCGATTGCACCCGTGCCAGCATATAAATCCAAAATATGAAGCCCCGCAAAGTCACCAAATTCAGATGCCAAGGTAGAAAAGAGCGCTTCACGGGCGCGATCAGAAGTTGGTCGGGTGGCACTTGCCACGGCGGCAATGTTTCGCCCCTTAGCAAGTCCTGCGATGATGCGCATTTATCTATCCCTAACCTTTATCTATATATGAAGACGTTTGTTCTTTCTTTAACATCTCTAATTCGTGTTTGAGCAAAGGATAGCCGTTTAGAGAGCTGTCGCTTTCTAATAATTCTGCAGCCACATTGCGCGCTTCCTCAATTAGCCCTTCATCGCGCAAGACACGCAATAAGCGAAGATGCGACCGAGCGCCAGATTGTGTTGCACCGAGTACATCGCCTTCACGTCTTTGTTCAAGATCAATACGAGAGAGTTCGAAGCCATCTTGGGTCTTAGATACTGCTTCCAATCGCTCACGTGCTGGTGTTTCGATTGGCGCGCCAGATACAAGTAGGCACAAACCAGGTGAAGTACCGCGACCAACGCGGCCACGTAACTGATGAAGCTGAGATACGCCAAAGCGATCTGCATCCATAATCACCATGACTGTTGCATTTGGAACATCCACGCCGACTTCAATAACTGTCGTTGAAACTAGTACATCTATCTCGCCTGCAGAAAAAGCCTGCATCGTTGCATCTTTTAACTCTGTGGTTAATCGTCCATGCAATGGCGCAATTCGTAGCCCCTTGAGCGCTCCCCCATGTAACTTCGGGGCCAGTTCTTCGACGGACGCGATATCTGGAGTTTGTTCTCCGTATAGAAAATCTAGATCGGCATCTTCAGAACTTCCGGCAGCGATGCGCGGTGCAACGATGTAAGCCTGATGCCCCTGTGAAACTTCTTCACGAATTCGCTCCCAGGCGCGATCTAGGAAAGTTGGTTTCTCCAAAGTTGGTACTACGTGCGTTGTAATTGGCTGGCGACCTAACGGAAGTTCGCGAAGTGTCGAAATATCTAGATCACCAAAGACTGTCATCGCAACTGTTCTTGGTATTGGAGTTGCAGTCATAACCAATAGGTGTGGCGGATTAACTGCTTTTGCCTTCAGCGCATCACGTTGCTCAACACCAAAACGATGTTGCTCATCCACAACAATTAAGCCAAGGTCGTTAAAAACTACGCTCTCACTAAGCAGTGCATGCGTACCAATAACAATTCCGGCCTGGCCGGTTGCGGCAAGAGCAAGTGCCTCTTTACGTGATGCCGCGTTCTGCGAACCAGTTAACAAAGTAATTTGCGTAGCGTTTTCAACGCCTCCCAGCATCCCTCCTTGGGCTAACGGTCCGAGCAATTTTTCAATAGTTCGCAGATGCTGCGCCGCTAAAACTTCTGTTGGAGCAAGTAACGCTGCTTGTCCCCCACTATCGACTACTGCCAACATGGCACGAAGTGCGACAACAGTTTTACCTGAACCGACCTCACCTTGTAGCAAACGATGCATCGGAATATCTGCTGCTAAATCACTTTCAATCTCACGCGAAACTTCAACTTGGCCAGGAGTTAACTTCCACGGAAGCGATTTATCGAAAGCTTCTAATATTCCACCGGATTTAACTGGTCGGGCGACAGTCTTGAGTGCTCGTAGTTCGGCTCTGCGTTCGAGTAAAAGTAGTTGCAGTAAGAAAGCCTCATCAAAGGTTAAGCGCGCCTTCGAGAGTTCTGCGCTATCTAGATCAACTGGGTTATGTATCTGAGCCAGGGCTTGCTGTGCCGATGGATACTTAAATCTCTCAAGAATTTGTGGCGGGATGAAATCTGGAACTTCATCCAAAAAATCAATGGCTAGCTTTATGCATTGCGCAATTTTCCAGGAAGGAAGTTTTGAGCTGGCTGGATATACCGGCAGAAATTTTCCGGCAAAGTCTGCAACGGCGGAATCAACATCGCTGCCATCAGGGACCATTTCGTAATCTGGATGTGCCAATTGGCGTTTGCCGTTAAAGACTCCGACTTTTCCCGCAAACAAACCTTGTCTACCTACGCGCAACTCTTTCTCGCGCCAGGCTTGATTGAAAAAAGTTAGCGACATTTTGGCGCTGCCATCGGTGACGATAACTTCAAGGATGCTGCCCTTGCGCCCCTGCAATTTGCGGCTACTCGAAGAGTGAATCTCTGCCAATACCGTTACTTCATCGCCTTCGTTAAGTTCAGCGATATCGCTTAGCTCGCCACGTACTAAGTAGCGACGTGGATAGTGGTGTAATAAATCAGAGACCGTGCGATAACCAAAAACAGTATCCAAAACCTTCGCGGTGCGATCGCCCACGACATCAACCAACTTGGTTGTGAGCCTGCCGTCTGCGATCGCCATAGGAGCCATTCTCGCGTGGATTTCTCGGAATTAGCGTGAAGTTGGCCTTCTTGCTACCCTTACGCCCTGTTCATTAAGTTAAAGATCTATAAGGAGTAACGCTGTGGCATCAACATGCGATATCTGTGGCAAAGGGCCCAGCTTTGGAAATAACGTTTCACACTCTCAGGTAAAGACTCGTCGTCGCTGGAATCCAAATATCCAACGCATCAAGACACTTGTCGGTGGAACAGCTAAGCGCCAGAACGTTTGTACTTCCTGCCTTAAGGCCGGAAAAGTTTCTCGCTAACGCTTCCTAGATCTAATTAAGACCGCTTTTTAAATCCAGTTGGGCACTTTGGCTTTACGCCAGTGACCTTTCTTAACTGGTTTCCTTTAATACAAGAAATTGACGTCACCTTTGGCGTTGGCGTTGGCTTAGGCGACGCTGTAGTTCGAACTGTTCCCGCGGCCGACATATTGCTTGCAGCCCCGGCAGATGAAGCCATTAAGTCAAAACTAGGATTTAGCGAGATATCTAGCATCGGATCTGGGAATTCAAAGCCGAAGACCTGAATGATGATTCGACCATTCTTAACAGCTACAGTCTTAGTCGCTGCGGTAGATCCGCCTTCGCTTGTGCGAACTGAAATAGTCAGAGCAGAGGCTGCATCTTCTGCGCGCTTAAGTCCCCAAAGCGCTAGCGCATCGGCAGATGAAATCGTTGCATAGTAAAAACCAGTGTTAACTGACTTACCGTCCGGAGCTAGGCGCGGAGCAGATGCTTTGTAACTCAAAGACTTCTTCTCAGCGTTCCACACTGGAGTTGACAGTTTGCAGAGTCCGTTAGATCCAACATAGATCTTGCCGCTGCCACCCTCAAATGAGAACCCGAGTGGATCATTGGATGGAACCAAAATTGATTGGAATTGAGTAACGAGCGCTGATGAAACACCAGCATCACCTGAACAATCTTTTGAGCTCTTAGCCTGAGGAACCTTTACTGGATAACCAGCAATCTCAAAGACCGCCGCCTGAACATCAACTGTTGCTTCAGTTGCAATGCCATAGGTAACGCCTAGCTTGAAGTCGGAGATTCGCATCTTTACCGAAATCAGCGCATCGCTATTTAAATTAACTGGCGTTGTCGCACTTGTTGTTAGCGCTGCCAGTGTGACGTTATTTCCTGGTGAATAAGTTGGTTTGGCATCGAGCATGATCCATGGAACAAATTCATTTGCAGCTTGTGCTTCTATGTATAGCCCGTCGTAATTTTCATTTGTAAATGCGCCATCTGCGCTCCATCGCCCTGGCAGAGCTTTGCCGGATGCAACACCATTTGTATTTCCTGCAGCAGCACCTTGAGTACCGCTAGCAACCCAAGTAAGTGCAATAGCTTTGCCACCAGTAGGTGTAATGCTTACTGAATCAATGCAGTATGCGCCGCCACCTGCAGAACAAGGTAAGAACGCACCCTTGGGAAGTGTGACACTGGCATTTGCAGAAGTAACTCCAACCAGAATTGCTGAGATAGAAAGTGCTACAGTGGCCAAAGTTGCTACAAATGATGATCTTTTCATCTCATAAAATTATCGCCTTGCGAAAAGGTAGGCAATAGCACCGCGCCCGTTTTTATGTGTTTAAAAAAATAAAAAATATGGAAATCACTGCATAAAAACCCAAGGGTCTTTTTAGAAATGTTGCCAAGCGTTCGCTGCCACGCCTGCGGGAACGTTTGCAAGGCCCGCGCCCTGGGTAACTTCTCCAATTAAAAGCCCTGGCAGATCTGTGCCGGTTGCCAGAAGGGTGTGATCCTCTCCCCCAGCAAAAATCCAACTCCAAATATCAATATCCATTCGCTGGGCAAGATTTTCAAGCTCCATGAATTCAGCGCTTGCTTGGATTTTAGTTAGGTCAAAGTTAAAGCAAACCTTTGAAGCCTCAGCCATCTGTGCTGCTTGAATAACCAACGCATCGCTGACATCGCAGAGCGCATTTGCCTTTGAGGAATCAAATCCATAATCAATAGTTGGAGACTTAAACTCGCTAAGTGCTTTTTGAGCAGGCTCCATATCTTCTTTTGATCCAGAACTCACAATCGCCAAACCGGCCGCCGACCACCCCGTAAGTGATGATAAATAAATGCCATCTCCTGGTTTTGCTCCACTACGAGTTATCGCTTTGTTAGTAGAACCAATCGCAGTCATTGAGAGAACTACTTGATCAGCGCGAGAGATATCTCCACCAACCACATGGGCTCCCGCAAGATCTGCTTCATATTTAATCCCACGCGCAAGATCAGAAATCCATTCCATAGTTTCGGAACCTGTAAGAGCAACAGCGACAAGCAGGTAATCGGGCTTAGCTGACATCGCTAAAACATCTGCGGTATTTGCCGCCGTAACCTTTCGCCCAATTTCAAAAGCGCTCGACCAGTCGGTTCGGAAATGTACTCCGGAAATGGCCATGTCGGTTGTTACAACTTGGGCTTTGGCGCCAGATACAACCGCTGCATCATCGCCAATCCCAAGAGAAATTCGTGGATCGGTTGATGCAAAAATCTCCTTTAGGCGCGCGATTACCTGCGCTTCGTTGAAGCCGCCATCACCAATCGCCATAGCGCCAAGACTAGAACATGGGGTACCTTTGCGCTTACCTTCAACGGCGAAGTTCTCACGAGAAAGGCAGACCACTATGTCAGTTCAGGCATACATCTTGATTCAAACCGAAGTTGGCAAAGCATCTAGCGTTGCAAAATCTGTCTCTGCTATCGCCGGCGTTACATTGGCTGAAGGAGTTACAGGTCCTTACGATGTAATCATGCGCGCAGAGTCTCCATCAATGGAGGAATTTGGTCGCGCAATTTTGTCTAAGGTGCAGGCTGTTCCGGGTATTACACGCACCCTGACTTGCCCTGTTACTTACTAATTACCCAAGACACCGTTACTGCGCGTAAGCGCTGATACCAGTAAATGGGAAATAACTTCTGTGTACTCCACGCCAGTTGCTGCCCACATCTTTGGAAATACTGATGTTGCGGTAAAGCCTGGCATCGTGTTTAACTCATTGATGATGACTTCATTGTTATCAGTTAAGAAGAAGTCCACACGGGCTAAGCCACTGCAGCCAAGTGCGATAAAGGCATCTACCGCTTTGGCGCGGATCTGATCGCTGATCTTCTGATCAATTGCCGCCGGAAGTTCGATGGTTGTGGCTGAATCTAGATACTTAGCTTCAAAGTTGTAAAAATCGTACTTCGGATCGATTTTTATCTGCCCAACCAGTGATGCTTTAGCAACGCCATCAATTTCAAGGACTGCGCACTCGATCTCTTTGCCACGAATTTCTTGCTCAACCATCGCCTTTGGGTCAAAGGTATGTGCCTCTTCAAGAGCAGCACCAAATTCAGCAGCAGATTTAACTTTTGTTGTTCCACGACTTGATCCACCACGTGCCGGCTTTACAAATACTGGATAGCCAAGTTGGTCTGCCTGTTTTTGAACCGCTGATTTATCTTTTGCCCAATCAGATGCGCGAGCGACAAAGCCTGCAGCAACTTTAATTCCGGCGGCCGCAAAGATTGGCTTTGCAAATGATTTATCCATAGCAACTGCTGAGGCAAGAACTCCAGAGCCAACGTATGCAATATCGGCAATCTCAAGAAGTCCTTGAACCGTTCCATCTTCACCGTACGGACCGTGCAGTAACGGAAAGACGATATCAATCTTTAAGTTGACGCCAGCGCTAATAAAACCTGATGCATCTAATGAAACGGGGTTTCCGGTTTCTGGGACAACAGGGAGAACGCCGTTTTGAATGGTTAGAGATGTTTTGTCATCAAGTAAGAACCATTTGCCGTTCTTGCTGATGCCGATCAAAACAGGTTCAAATTTGCTGCGATCAATTGCGGAGAGCACTCCCCCTGCGGAAATACATGAGATTTCGTGTTCGCTGGAGCGACCACCACAGATAATTGCTACGCGCTTAGTCATCGGATGAAGTTCTCAGCTTTAGTGGTTATCTCCATCAGGCGTTGCAGCGCCTGCGCTGGCGTAAGTGAGCCATTAACAATGTCAGCAACTGATTCGATAACTGGGACTTCGACACCAACGCGATGGGCAATTTCTACGATCGCGCTCGATGAAGCAACGCCTTCTACCGTCTTAGCTCCTTGCGCAACCGCTTGTTCCATGGAACCAGTCTTACCTAAGAGTTCGCCAAATGTGCGGTTACGAGAAAGTGGAGAGCCACAA
Source organism: Candidatus Planktophila lacus (assembly GCF_002288325.1). Lineage (NCBI taxonomy): Bacteria > Bacillati > Actinomycetota > Actinomycetes > Candidatus Nanopelagicales > Candidatus Nanopelagicaceae > Candidatus Planktophila > Candidatus Planktophila lacus. Next base: position 855,606 of record NZ_CP016780.1, read on the forward strand.
GTTGCAACCAAGTCGCCCATTCCAGCAAGGCCTGCCGCACTTAGCGGATCAGCCCCGTGCGCAGCACATAACCGGGCTACTTCATTAAGGCCGCGAGTAATCAGCATCGCTTGGGTATTTTCGCCAAAGCCCATGCCGATAGAGATTCCAACGGCTAAGGCAATTACATTTTTGATTGCGCCCGCTAATTCGCAACCTAACAAATCAACTGATGTGTAAACGCGGTAGTAAGGAGTGCGAAATAGTGCGCGAACTTCTTCAGAGGTAGCTTGCGTAGTTGCTGCAGCCACCGCCCCGGCGGGTTGGCGCAGCACTAGTTCGTCAGCCAAATTCGGTCCTGTAATCATGGCAATCTTGTGTGGGCCGAGAATTTCAACAATTACCTCAGACATACGGAGTTGGGTGCTGATTTCAATTCCTTTTAATGTACTGACCACCAAGCAACCTTTCGAGAAGCGTGGTTTCCACTCCTTTAAAGTTGCGCGCAATTGCGAAGATGGAATCGCTAAAACATAACTTTGGCTAAAGGCGAAGGCTTCATCTAAATCTGAGGTGGCTTTCAGCTCTACAGGCAATGTGTGATGCGCCAAATACTTAGCGTTGGTATGCGAGGAATTAATCTCATCTACAACTTCTTGGTTTCGCCCCCAGAGCAGAACTTCATTTCCAGCATCGCAAAGCACTTGCGCCATGGTTGAACCCCACGCACCTGCTCCAAATACCGTTACCTTGCTCATTACTTCTCTGCCACCTTTTTGCGCTTCTTCTTAAAATTACCCGTACGAGGTAAATCAGAAGTATGCGGATCAAAGATTACTTCAGGTCGCTTCTCGCCACGAATTTCCTCTAGCAAAGTTGTAATTTCCCGCATGACCTTCGCGGTTGCCTCGATCAGCGCTTGCTGATCATCTTCTTTGCCGTACCACTGGGATAGGTCAACCGGTTTTCCCGCTTTCAAGGTGATCTGGGTACGTGGGAATAATTTAATTTTCTTCGAATATGTTGGCATCAAAATTTGCGCACCCCATTGTGCAACTGGAATAACGGGAGTGCGAGTGCTGATTGCTAGTCGCGCTAATCCAGTCTTTGCAACCATCGGCCAATGATCGGCATCGCGAGAGAGCGTTCCCTCTGGATAAACACCAAGTAAATGTCCCGACTCCAAAAGTCGTTTCGCGTGATCAACAGCTTTGCCTGCGTTAGGTGTTTCACGTTCAACGGGAACCTGGCCAGCTGCAAGCAGAATGCGGCCGATGATTGGAACTTTAAATACGCCAACCTTGCCTAGGAAACGTGGGGCTCGACCATTCTTATAAAGAAAGTGGGCAAAATTTAAAACATCAAAATATGAGAGATGGTTATTCGCAACTATTACCGCGCCAGTCTTTGGAATATTTTCTGCGCCGATCCATGTGCGCTTGGTGATCAAGTTAATAATTGGAATCAATATCGATGAGCAAATTTTAAAGGTGATATTTGTACCGAGAGGGTTACCGGTAGGTGGCGCGTATGAAACGCGCATCTTGGCCATATCTAAATCTTAGTGGGCAAAGAAAAACTGGGGCCAGCAAGCGCTGACCCCAGTTCTATGAAGTTTTTGAAGATAGGTTAGGAAGCGAGAATTAACGCTTCTTAGCAGCCTTCTTAACAACCTTCTTAGCTGCTGGCTTACGCTTAGCAACTTTCTTAACAGCCTTCTTCGCTGCTGGCTTCTTCTTTGCAACCTTCTTGACTGCTGCCTTCTTAGCCACTGGCTTTGCAACAGGCTTTGGTTCTGGCTTTGGAGCCGGTCCTAGCTTGCGCTCACCTGAGATGACATCCTTCAAACCCTTTGCAGGCAAGAAGCGCGCCTTCTTTGAAGCTTTGATCTTGATTGTCTCGCCTGTGAATGGGTTACGACCCATACGTGCCTTGCGATCAACCTTCTTGAACTTACCGAAATCATTGATCATTACATCTTCACCCTTTGACATGGTGCGTGTAATTGTGTCGAAAACGATTTCTACAGCGTGTGCTGCTTCCTTCTTGCTGTCGTTGAAGTGTGGGGCCAACGCGGCAATGAACTGGGCCTTATTCATCTAAATCCCCTTAGATTTAAGCGTAAATTAAGCGTTCGCTTAACTTGTGGCTAAAACTTAAACCTTTTAATAGGGTGATAGCGATATTAACGCGGGCGTGTCGCAATTTAATATTTTAGAAAAATCGCACTTTTTACGCGTAAAAAACTCTCATTTACAAGTTGAGGGTTGAACAGAAAACGCTCACCCCATCAACGAAGTGAGCGTTTTACGCTGGTTTTTACGCTCAAAAAAGCGCAGAAACATTTTTCTTTTACCTTTAAATGCGTATTGGCAGTGTTTTTGGCTTGTAAGCAGGACGCTTTGCTTCGAAAGAATCAATCGCATCGGTGTGCTTTAACGTCAAACCAATGTCATCTAGACCTTCCATCAAGCGCCAGCGGGTGTAGTCATCGAGTTCGAAGGCAACAGTTGTTGAGCCGTATGAAACTGTGCGTGTTTCTAGATCTACAGTAATTGAAGTAGTTGGATCGCTCTCAATAGTTGTCCAGATCGCCTCCACCGCCTCCTGCGGAAGGATCACGGTAAGCAGTCCGCCCTTAAGTGAGTTTCCACGGAAGATATCAGCGAAGCGGCTTGAGATGACCACTTTGAAACCGTAGTTCTGAAGCGCCCAGACCGCATGCTCACGTGATGAACCGGTGCCGAATTCAGGACCAGCAACCAAGATGGTTCCGCTCTTGTATTGCACTTGGTTTAGTACAAACTCTGGGTCATTGCGCCAAGCGGCAAAGAGCCCATCTTCAAAGCCGCTGCGAGTAACTCGCTTTAGGTAAACGGCAGGAATGATCTGATCGGTATCAACATTGCTACGGCGTAGCGGAATACCTGTGCCTGTGTGTTTAACGAACTTCTCCATGGCCATATCCCTTCCTACAAATCTGCCGGTGATGAGAGCGTGCCGCGAATTGCGGTAGCTGCTGCAACAAGTGGGCTAACTAAGTGCGTACGTCCGCCCTTACCTTGGCGGCCTTCAAAGTTTCTATTGGAAGTTGAAGCAGAACGCTCTCCCACAGCTAGTTGATCTGGGTTCATGCCCAAACACATTGAACAACCGGCGTTACGCCATTCGGCACCGAAATCAAGGAAGACTTTATCTAAGCCCTCTTTCATCGCTTGCTGGCGAACGCGCTCTGAACCAGGCACAACTAACATGCGAAGTTTTGGTGCAATCTTCTTGCCTTCAATTACTGATGCAGCTGCACGTAGATCTTCGATGCGACCATTGGTGCAAGAGCCCAAGAAAACAGTGTCAATCGCTATCTTTTTTAGTGGCGTTCCTGCTGTAAGACCCATGTATTCAAGTGCGCGTTCAGCAGCTCCACGTTCTTCAGAGTCTTTAATATCTGCAGGATTTGGAACTGATGCATTTAGTGGCAAGCCCTGTCCTGGATTAGTTCCCCACGTTACAAATGGCTCCAGTATGTTGCCATCGAGTGTGATCTCAACATCAAACTTAGCATCGCTATCTGTAAATAGCGTCTCCCAATACTTCTGCGCAGATTCAAAATCTTCTGGCGCATGTGGCTTGCCCTTAATGTAATCAAAGGTCTTCTGATCTGGTGCGATCAAACCAGCGCGCGCACCAGCTTCGATAGACATGTTACAAACGGTCATACGGCCTTCCATCGAAAGTTCGCGAATTGCGGAGCCGCGGTATTCGATGATGTAGCCCTGTCCCCCGCCAGTACCGATCTGAGCAATGATCGCCAAGATAATATCTTTTGCGGTTACGCCGGTCTTTAGAGTTCCTTCAACATTAATCGCCATTGTCTTTGGACGGTTTGATGGCAGAGTCTGTGTAGCTAGTACATGTTCAACTTCTGAAGTTCCGATACCAAAGGCAATCGCGCCGAATGCGCCATGTGTTGAGGTATGTGAATCACCGCAAACAATGGTCATGCCAGGTTGGGTGATTCCGAGTTGTGGTCCAACTACGTGGACAACGCCTTGATCGGCATCGCCAAGTGAGTGGATGCGAATTCCGAATTCCTTCGCGTTATTGCGCAAGGTATCGATCTGCAGCTTTGATACAGGATCTGCGATCGGCTTTAAGATATCGAGCGTTGGGGTGTTGTGATCTTCTGTTGCAATTGTCAGGTCTGGGCGGCGCACTTTTCGTCCAGCAAGGCGCAGACCATCAAATGCTTGGGCACTTGTTACTTCGTGAACTAATTGCAGATCGATGTAGAGCAGATCAGGTTCTCCTTGCGCCGAACGAACGACGTGGTCTTCCCAAATCTTCTCTGCCAGAGTTTTACCCATGCTCTTCTTCCTTTAAATCTTGCATCTCATTAGATGGGATGCTAATCTCACTGTGTGGAGAAGAAGAATAGCGGAGTTGGCGTTCTAGATAAAGCGGTAACCATTCTAGGTACGCTCGAATCTGGCCCTCATTCGCTGGCAGAGCTCGTTGCCGCAACTGGCATCGCTCGCCCCACCGCTCACCGTTTAGCCGTTGCCCTTGAGCACCATCGCCTTGTTACGCGCGATCTGCAGGGTCGTTTCGTTCTTGGACCTCGTTCTTCAGAACTCGCAGCTGCAGCAGGTGAAGATCGCTTACTGGCTGCTGCTGCCCCAGCACTTGCTGCGCTGCGCGATGCAACCGGCGAATCTGCACAGTTATATCGTCGCCAGGGAGATATCCGTATCTGTGTTGCAGTTGCTGAACGTTTATCTGGTCTTCGCGACTCTGTGCCAGTCGGTGCTTCGCTAACCATGCAGGCAGGTTCTGCTGCGCAAATTTTATTGGCTTGGGAAGATTCCGAAAAGATTCATCGCGGACTTAAGAACGCAAGATTTACAGCTGCACATTTATCTGCCGACCGTCGCCGCGGATGGGCGCAATCAGTTGGAGAACGCGAAGCAGGCGTTGCATCAGTTAGCGCGCCAGTTAAAGGCCCTAATGGAAAAGTAATTGCCGCAGTATCTATCTCTGGCCCTATAGAGCGTTTAGGACGCCAACCAGGGCGCGTACATGCAGCCGCTGTAGTTGCAACTGCCGCAAGACTTACTGAACATCTCGCCAAAAGTTAATTGTTAAGTAGATCCAACTCTTTCAACACTTGAGAGATTGTTCCAAAACCAAAACCCTTACGTTGCAGAAGCGACTGAATTCTGCGCACCTGCACCTCTGGTTCAAGGCGTGACATGGTGTTGTATTTCTTGAAGGCTAGATCAAAGGCGCTGCGGTATTCGGAGTCGTCATCTATCTCATCAAGTGCTTCATCGATCGCGCTCTGCATTACGCCCTTTTGGCGAAGCTCCCCCGCGATGATTCGCTTTGAGATCTTCTTATGGTTGTGGCGCGACTGCGCCCAGGCTTTAGCAAACTCTTCATCGTTAACGAGGCCGGCTTCTTGCAACCGGAAGATAATTGCTTGCGCAACATCATCTTCTACGCCCCGGGTCTTAAGGTGAGCGAGAAGCTCGCCCTTACTTTTCGCACGAGTAACCAGAGCGTTTAACGCAATGGTGTGTGCTACTTCGTAAGGGTCGGAGCCTTCGCCTCTTGAAACCTTTACAAAATCAAGGCTAATTAGAAATCAACCTCTGCTGCAGCTTCATCGATCGCCGCTACGAGCTCGGCATCAACTTCGATCGGCACAAAGTGTGCACGGATCTTGGTCTCGATCTCATTAGCTAGATCTGGGTTATCGAGAAGGAATGCACGAGAATTTTCCTTGCCCTGTCCCAACTGATCGGCTTCGTATGTGTACCAAGCGCCAGATTTCTTAACGACTCCGATTTCAACGCCGAGGTCGATTAATGAACCTTCGCGTGAGATACCTGTGCCGTAGATGATGTCGAATTCGGCTTGCTTAAATGGTGGAGCCATCTTGTTCTTGACGACCTTAACGCGGGTGCGGTTACCAACGGATTCGGTGCCATCCTTAAGAGTTTCGATGCGACGGATGTCGAGGCGAACAGATGCGTAGAACTTAAGTGCCTTACCGCCGGTTGTTGTCTCAGGTGAACCGAAGAAGACACCAATCTTTTCGCGGAGCTGGTTGATGAAGATCGCAGTTGTCTTCGATTGGTGAAGTGCACCGGTGATCTTGCGGAGCGCTTGAGACATAAGGCGTGCTTGCAATCCCATATGTGAATCGCCCATTTCGCCTTCGATTTCAGCGCGTGGCACAAGTGCTGCAACTGAGTCGACTACAACGAGATCAAGTGCGCCAGAACGGATCAACATATCCATGATCTCTAGCGCTTGTTCACCAGTGTCTGGTTGTGAAACAAGAAGTGCATCGATATCAACGCCGAGCTTCTTTGCATACTCTGCATCGAATGCGTGCTCTGCATCGATAAATGCGCAGATACCGCCGGCCTTTTGTGCATTTGCAATTGCGTGCAAGGTAAGTGTTGTCTTACCTGAAGATTCTGGTCCGTAGATTTCTACGATACGTCCGCGTGGTAGTCCACCGATACCGAGTGCGATATCTAGTGCGATTGAACCAGTTGGGATAACTTCGATGATCGCATTTTGACGATCAGACATTTTCATTACTGAGCCCTTACCAAATTGACGTTCGATCTGGGCTAGTGCGGTGTCGAGCGCCTTTTGGCGATCGGAGGTGTTTTTCTCTTCGGCTTTATTTGCTTTTTCAGCAGCCACGTTTTGCTCCTTTAGATAAGAACGTCTATGCGTGATGCATATTCGTTGGTAGTCGGCCCAGAAGGTACGGAAGGCCGCCGACGGCCTACGAGGCTTATAGAGAGCCTGTGGGCGGAAAGCGGAACCGCTCTGGTTGTGCAGGGATAACTTTATCCGAACATCTGTTCGAAAGGTAGCAGGAGGGGCTGACAAGGTCTTTAGGCGTGTCGCCCTCTAGTTCTCGGTAAGAAGGGGAGGATGCCCAGGTGTTGATCCTGCTACCCCCTTCCGAGAAGAAGGTTGAGACCAACAAGCCAGCGCCCGCGATCAACGTCTACACCGGAGTCCTCTACCAGGCCCTCGGCTGGGCCACTCTTAGCCCTGCGGCGCGTAAGCGGGCGGCGAGCGCAGTTGTGATCATCTCAGCCAAGTACGGAGCGGTGCGCCCCGACCAGTTGATCGAGAGCTACAAGGCGAAGATCGATAACAGCGCGATGCGCGAGCCGGTCGCGAAAGTTCTAGACCCAATCAAGACCCCGCTAATCGTGGACTGCCGTTCATCGACTTATAAAACGGTCTGGCACTCCCCCATAGAAAAGACTGTTGAGATTCAGATTTCAACTGTCGTCGATGGCGTGCGCAAAGTCGTTACTCACATGTCTAAGAAGACCCGCGGTGAAATTGCGCGCGTGCTCTTGCAATCACGGTCGGTGCCAAAGACCCCGGAAGATCTATATGCGATTGTTTCGGAGAAGTATCCATGTGCGCTGACGCCGAGCGATGGAGTAAATCCTTGGGTCTTGGAAGTAATTGCTGTTTAAAGCTTATGGAGTTTTAGCTTTATCCCGATCCAAGCTCCGGTAAAGGCAGTTGCGAAAAATACCCAGCCAGAGAGTGCGAATGACTGTGTTCCAGAGAGAAGAACTCCGACGGTGCAGCCAAGTGCGATCATCGAAGACCAACCGAGAAGCAGCCCACCAACGAGTGCGGTTAAGGCGTTGCGCCAACTAATTTGCTGGAATTTAAAGCGATTACCCGCTAACGCTGCCGCGAATGATGCGATAACGATTCCGAGAATCAACCAACCGTTATTTACGATCGCTGTAGAAACAACTGCGATGCAACCGGCCATTAGATCTAAGCCATCCAGGTTTTGTGGAATCCAACCTTGGCCCTCGAAGTAGGTTCGAGAGGTTGTGCTTATCTGGCGCGTTACACCAAGGGGTTCAATTCGCAGGTAAGCAAAGGTTCCGATTACTCCAAAGATTGCACCGGTAGTTAGCGGACGCCAACGATTGATCAGAAGTGATTGGCGCAGGCTTGCGAGATCAATCTTGTTCGCAACCGGATTTGAAAGTGGCGTTGAGTTTTTACCAAATTTAATGGCAACTACTGCGATCAACGCAAGTAGCAACAGGGTTAAGGCTAGCGATCCGCCATAACCTAGATAATGCGGAAACCAAGTTGTCGGTGCATCGCTAATTGATTTTGAGTACAGCGTGTTCCAACTCTTGAAACCAAGTCCGAATCCAATAAGCGAACCAAATAGCGCAGGGTATGCGCGCAGCGATCCTTGGCCAATGCGGTAGAGATGGCCGCTAATGCAGGCACCTGAGAGCGCCATACCGATTCCGAATGCCAGACCGGCGGCAACCAACGCGGTACTAACTGGTCCGATATGCGCATTAGGTGGAAGGCGATCTGAACTTGTATCAGGCAAGAACTGACCAAAAATAACTGCGTAACCAATTGCACCGACTGCAATGGCGCTAAGGATCGATAAAAACGGTGTTGTGTCACGGTCTTCAATGGCATCTCGGAAGATACAGAAGAAACAGAAGCGACCTCTCTCAAATGCGATTCCGAGAGCGCTACCAATCAAGAGCGAGAGCGCTGCGTTGGTACCAGTTCCTTCGTTATCGCTTAATTGGTATGCGGTGAAGAGCAATCCAATTACTAATAAGGCGGCTAACCCTGTTCTTACAGAATCGCCTTTGCTCCAGGTAGAAACCTCAGTAGAGGTTCCGGAATCTCCGGAACCTCTACCAAAGTTAGTAACTGCGCTAATTACGCTGCTCCCCAAACAGTTCCGGCTGGGTTGTTAATTGGATTTCCAACGCCGTTGCCGTATTCAGTCCAAGAACCGTCATAGTTCTTAACTTCATATCCAAGGATTTCGCTAAGTACAAACCAAGTAAGCGATGATCGCTCACCAATGCGGCAATAGGTGATGATCGGCTTCTTGCCGTCAATCCCCTTATCTGCGTAGAGCTTCTTGAGTTCTGCAACTGTCTTGAAGGTTCCATCAGCATTAACGTTCGCGCCCCATGGCACATTAATGGCACCTGGAATATGTCCTGCGCGAACTGCTAGCTCTTGGAATCCTGCCGGTGCGAAGATTTTGCCGTTGTACTCATCAGCAGAACGAATGTCGACTATATCTGCAGAACCTTTCTTGCGAACTGCAGGGAGCACATCGCGAATCAATGTAGCGCGGATTGATTTATCTGCCTTAGTGGCAACGAAATTGCCTTCTTTTGGTGTTGAAACAACAGTTGTGAATGGTCGACCATCCTTCTCCCACTTAACTCGTCCGCCATCAACTAGGCGAACATCTTCAATGCCGTAGGTATTAAAGATCCATGCTCCCCATGCAGCGAACCAGTTGTTCTTATCTCCATAGAGAACCACTGTTGAGTTCTTGTTAATTCCGGCAGCACGAGCAAGCTTCTGAAAGCGTGTGCCTGCGACGATGTCACGGTTAACAACTTCAACTAGATCTGTGTACCAATTGAACTTAACTGCATTCTTGATATGTCCACGCTCGTAAAGACCAGCTTCGGTGCTTACTTCGATGATCTTTACATCTGGATTATCGAGGTTCTTCTCTAGCCAATCAGCCTGAACAACAGAACGTGCCAAGTTCTTTGGCGCAGCGTTTGCAGGTGTGGATGTTACGCCGGCAATCAAGCCAAGGCTTAGTAAAGCAATAACAATATTCTTCGATCGAGCTACAACATTCTTAAACATACTTATCTCCTTAAAATAGTTTCAAATTTGAAAAATTGATTTAAATAATGGGTTTGGGGGCTTGCTTAAAGACAGCAGGCAGAAGTGTTTACACGGCAGAAATCAATTACGCGACGCTTTGTAAACATGGTGGAAATATAAGTTGTTAACTTGCTAAACGCAACACGCCAATTATTTGCAGATGCGATCTATATATCTTTATTTGTATTTAACAGTTTCATTTGGGTAGGCAGCACACACTGCACGCCATATTTCATGCGGCTCCAGCCCAGATTGCAACGCTTCATCAACGCTCTTACTGCCGAGTTCAGTAATTGCAATGTCTTTGCAGAAAGAAGGAGCCCATTGATCTCCGAATGAGAGAGTTAAACGTTCGCGAAGATCAGAGATACGCATTTAATCGATAATTAAGATTTAAAAGAGGGTGCGATCGACTAAGAGTTCTGCTTGTTCGCGTGACTGTGCCGGGGTTAGTGGTTGCATCGCCTGCCCCATCAGCCAGCGCATTGCAACGCCAGTGCCTGCTGCAGATTTAGTTGCGCTGTACAAACACTTAGCTAGTTCGAGATACAGGGGATGCTCTGCGTGAGAGAGCATTTCAGTGAGCGCTGCTTTATCGTGAACGCGCATCGAAGATAGGGCGCCATCTGTTGAAATATAGAGCGAGAGCTTTTCCAGGGCATCAGCCGGAGTGCCTGCTTTGTTTGCCAGGTCAATCATGAATTCAACTTCTGCCGTAATTAACGCGGAGATAACTGCAGATTTATCACGGTAATGGTTATACAAAGTCGCACGTGATACTTGTGAAGCATCAGCGATTTCAATCATGGAGATATTTGATAAACCAAATTGTGAAATTAATTTCTTGGCGCCTTCTAAAATTGCGCTCTCGGTGCGGCGGTGAGTTGCGCCCTGTGTGGCGTACTTAGGCTGCGTCGACAACGGACAACTTCGCACTCTCTTGAGACTTGAGCTCAAGTGAGACGTTGGTAATCACAGAAGAGAGAGTTAGATCAAGCGCTTCACAGATTGCATTTAATAATTCTGAGGATGCTTCCTTCTGGCCGCGTTCTACTTCAGAGAGGTAACCCAATGAAACACGTGCTTCGCGTGCAACATCGCGCAGTGTGCGTGACTGTTCAGTGCGGGCAGCGCGAAGGGTCTGGCCAACTGCAGTGCGTAGTAGCGCCATGGTGGTCATCCCTTCTCTTATTTATCGCGTTGTCTAAGGATACGCGCAAATGAGGCGATCGCGCTTGCTACGGTGGCGTTTCGCACAACTTCACGTTCACCAGAGAGCGAAAGTTCTATTACTTGAACTATCGGGCCAACGAAGGCTACGAAAACTCGGCCGGCATCAGAGCCATCGGATGGCCCAGGTCCTGCGACGCCAGTGGTTGCAATAGCCCAGGTGGAACCAAATGATTTATTGGCGCCGTGCCCCATAGCAATTGCAACTTCTTCGCTGACAACTGAGCGTTCTGCAATCACAGATTCATCTACTCCCAAGTGCGAAACTTTTATCTCAGGACGATACGCAGTAAGGGAACCAAGGAAAACATCTGAGGCGCCCGGAACAATTGTTAGCGCGTTGCTTAGCCCGCCTGCAGTAAGCGATTCTGCGGTGGAGAGAGTTTCGCCACGAGTGCGCAGCGAGTCATGGATATCGGAGACAAGGCCGAGAATCTCTTTTGAAAGCTCCATGGTGGCTCCGAATTAATCTAATTGGTGGTCTGTGGTCTAAAAGCAGATCGTACATAGTAAGCACCGGTCACGATAGTGAGTGCGATCGCAATATACATAAATCCATCACGGAACCAATAGAGCGAAGGATCTAGCGGCAGAACATAGAAACCTGTTCCGAAACCTTGGAAGGCAGCCTTTATCTTTCCGCCCTTATTCGCCGGAATTACTCCCCGCTTAACAATGGCTAATCTAAAGAAGGTTATTCCTATTTCGCGAGCCAAGATCACGATTGTGATCCACCAAGGCATGCGGTCGAGAATTGATAGGCAGATCATTGCCGTTCCGACCATCGCCTTATCCGCAACTGGATCTAGGAATTTACCTAGCTCGGTAATTTGCTGACGGCTGCGCGCTAACTTGCCATCGAAGATATCGGTCAGACCTAAGATAAAAAATATCCACCACGAAATAATCTGCCAGTTGTAATCATCTCCCCCGTTCATGAAAAGAGCAACTGCGCCAAAGGGAATTAAAACAAGACGTGCAATCGTTAAAGAATTGGGGGTAATAAAAGCAGGAAGCCTCACAGCGCTCGTGCCACCAAATCTGCGCCCATTGAATCGATCACCACAGCATCAATGTATTGCCCAACCTTGAAGTTGGTGCCAATAAATGAAGTTGTGCCGTCGACTTCAGGGCCTTGGTGTGCCGCGCGACCTTCTTGTAGTTCTTCATCTTCGATCAAGACGCGCACGCTCTCGCCAATACGGCCGGCAGCGCGCATAGAAACCATTTCATCGGCTAGCGAGGAAAGGGTTTCCACGCGCTGGCGAATTACTTCTTCTTCAACCTTGTCCGATAGATCTAGCGCTTCGGTGTTGTCCTCATCGGAGTATCCAAAGATACCGATCGCATCTAATTTAGCGGCGCTAATGAAGTTTGCAAGATCGTCGTAATCTTCTTGCGTCTCACCCGGGAAACCAACGATAAAGTTTGATCGGATTCCGGCCTCTGGAGATAGCGCTCTGATCTGAGCAATCAAATGCAAGAATTTTTCAGAATCTCCAAAGCGGCGCATGCGGCGTAAGACCGTAGGGCTGGTGTGCTGGAATGAGAGATCGAAATATGGAGCAACCTTTTCATTCTCGATCATCGCTTGCAGCAGTGATGGGCGCATCTCTGCTGGCTGTAGATAGGAAAGGCGAACTCTCTCGATACCCTCGATCGCAGCGAAGTCAGGAAGTATCTTCTCCATCAATTTTAAATCACCGAGATCTTTGCCATATGAAGTTGTATTTTCACTAACCAAGAAGAGCTCAGTGACCCCATTCTTGGCTAGCCATTTTCCTTCTTCGATGATCTCGGTTGGCTTGCGTGAGATAAATGAACCGCGGAAATATGGAATCGCACAGAACGAACAACGGCGGTCACAACCGGAGGCAATCTTTAGCGGTGCCCAAGGTGCATCACCTAAACGTTTGCGAAAGAGCGAACCGCCTGCGCCAAGTGAAGATGCAAACGATTCATCAATAGCCTCTTGGCGCGCGGCCGGGCGATCAGCAGGTGCATTTGGCAATAACGATCTGCGATCTCGTGGAACATGTGGCGTATGAGCATTTCCAGAAACAATTGATTGCAAGCGGGCTGATATATCTTGGTAATCATCGAAGCCCAAAATGCCATCGGCTTCAGGTAGCGCCTTTGCTAACTCTTGTCCGTACCGCTCGGCCATACATCCAACGGCGACAACCGCGCGCGTGGTTCCGTGGCCTTTTAGCGAATTAGCCTCAAGCAGTGCATCAATTGAATCCTTCTTTGCAGATTCAATAAAGCCACAGGTGTTAACAACAGCAACTTCGGCATCTTCAACTTCGCTAACCAGAGTCCAGCCATCGGCTGCTAGACGGCCGGCAAGTTCTTCGGAGTCGACTTCATTACGGGCGCAGCCCATGGTGACTATTGCAACTGTCCGACTCATTTGTCAGATGGTACAGCGTGCAGAGATTACTTGGATCTAAAAGTCTTACGAATCTCCTGATTACGCGCACCGAGCGGCGCTAATTTCTCTCCATTTAGCGTTAAATCAAGATCTCCCGCATTGCTTAGATAAACACTGATCGATGTTTCTGCGCTAAAGCTCTTGGTATCGCCTTGAAAGATCGGGTCTTGAAAAAGTGTTTTGCCACCGGCAACAACATGAATATTTGAACTTCCTCGCGTTGCCGAAATTGTTAACTTCATTTCTCCATCGGCTGCGGCAGGCACACTTTCAGTTGTGGCAGGTTCTGTAGCCGCTACTGAGGCAGAGGCCGAAGGTGTTGGCGTTGCAGATGGAGTTGTTGTAACAACTGGCGTTACCGTCGTTTCAGAATTCGAAATAATGATTTGACCTACTGCGATTGCAGATAAGAGAACCACTGAAGCGATTACAAGTGACTTAGGCTTAATTGATTTACGTTCCGTCGGTATTCGGGACACATTATTTTCAACCAACATATCGTGAATCTTCCGCGATTCACTGGAGTGCTCCTCGTTGTAAAGATCAATTAGCGTCTGTGGCTCCACGAAAATATGAGCGGCAATGTTGCGAAGATGTCCGCGCGCATATGTATCGCCACCACAATTAACGAACTTATTTTTTTCCATCTCAATAAGCAATCCAGGGCGAATGCTTAACCGTGATGCGAGTTCGTCAATGCTTAGGCCAGCGCTTTCGCGCGCGCCTTGCATAAATTGACCAAGTGACATTTCTGCTCGCAATGCTAAGTATCGGGATTACTGATGAGTAAAGTCTAGAACCGCAATCACCCCAGCGATAGCCATATACGTGAATCCTGAGTGAAATCACCCCCAGAGGTAGTCCCCTATTTGGTTACTGTCACCGCTCTTTAGTAATCGCGGAGCGTGGCGAGAACCGAATCGAGTTCATCAGGCTTAACCATCACAACTCGTGCCTTGGAACCTTCGGATGGACCAACGATTCCGCGAGATTCCATCAAATCCATCAAGCGGCCTGCCTTTGCAAAACCGACTCTAAGTTTACGTTGCAGCATTGAAGTAGAACCAAATTGCGTTCCAACAACTAACTCAATCGCTTGAAGAAGTAGATCTAGATCATCGCCAATTTCTTTATCAACCATCTTTGAAGATTGCGGAGCCACTGTTACATCTTCACGATAGCGAGGCGATAGTTGCTTCTTAACGTGGTTTGTAACCGCTTCAATTTCGCGCTCTGAAACGTAAGCTCCCTGAATACGAATAGCGCGGGAAGCGCCCATTGGAATAAATAAACCATCACCTTGGCCAACCAACTTTTCCGCGCCAGGGCTATCTAAGATAACGCGGCTATCGGCTAGAGAGCTTGTTGCAAAGGAAAGACGTGATGGAACGTTTGCCTTGATGAGGCCGGTAACAACATCTACTGAAGGTCGCTGTGTGGCGAGCACTAAGTGGATACCTGCAGAACGCGCCAACTGCGTAATACGTACAACCGATTCTTCAACTTCACGGGCTGCAACCATCATCAAGTCTGCGAGCTCATCGATGATTACAAGTAGATAAGGGTATGGCTCTACTACGCGATCGCTTCCTGGAGGTGGGATAACTTTTCCAGCACGAACCGCCTTGTTGAAGTCATCTATGTGTCTAAATCCAAAAGTTGAAAGATCTTCATAGCGAAGATCCATCTCGCGAACCACCCAAGTAAGAGCATCTGCTGCTTTCTTTGGGTTGGTAATAATTGGAGTAATCAGATGAGGAATACCTTCATATGCGGTTAACTCAACTCGCTTTGGATCGATTAGGACTAAGCGAACTTCATCAGGGGTCGCGCGCATCAAAATCGATGTAATCATCGCGTTAATCATCGATGACTTACCAGCGCCTGTTGCTCCTGCAACCAACAGGTGCGGCATTTTTGCCAAGTTGGCACAGACAAAGTTTCCTTCTACATCTTTGCCGAGCGCCACCAGCATTGGGTGGTGATCCTGGCCTGCAACAGTTGAGCGCATAACATCGCCCAATGCCACGATTTCGCGGTCGGTATTTGGAATCTCGATACCAACTGCAGATTTACCTGGGATCGGCGAGAGGATGCGCACATCGCTAGATGCAACAGCATATGAAATATTTTTGGCTAACGCGGTAATTCTTTCGACCTTTACCGCGTTTCCAAGCTCTACTTCATAGCGCGTAACAGTTGGGCCACGCATAAAACCTGTTACCTGTGCATCGATTTCAAACTGAAGAAAGACTTCGGTGAGCGCTCCAACAACGGTGTCATTCGCCTTTGATTTCGCCTTTGCAGCAGGGCCGGTGCGCAGTAAATCTTGTGGTGGAAGTGAATAGTTAGAGTCGGCGGTTAACAGGAGTTGTTCAGGACGTTTTCCAGTTGCTGGCGGCGCAGTTGTAGTAGCAGTCGGAGCCTGAACTACGCGAGGAACCTCAACTGTAAATTCTTCATCGAATGACTCTTCATCAATATCTTCTTCAGTTTCATCCGCATGCTGGTTCCAGGCAACCACGGGAGTTTCAAATGGAGGGGTGTCAGTAATTTCAAAGTCGGATTCTTCACGTTGCGGACGCTTTGACCAGAGCCAAATTCCAGTGTTCTTAAGGCGGATACCAACTGAAGAAAGCGGAGTCGCGGTTGTAACTAACAAACCGAAGCAGAACAGCGCGATCAAAAATGGATAGGCCAAGAGCGATGTCATCAAAGCTTCAAGTGGCATAGCTACCGCGTAGCCCAACCAACCCCCACCATGGCGTATTGCTGTTGCACCGGTTGGATTAACCGCACCTAGCGAACCATTTAACAAGTGTGCCAAACCAGATGCGCTAACAACAAGAGTGATTACGCCGACGATGATCCGTGAAGTTGCTTTGTGGCTATCTGGGGATCGGAATAAACGCATTGCAAAATAGAGAATTAAGATCGGTGCAAAGAAACCAATTCGGCCGAAGGCGCCATAGATAACTGCGTAAAGGTTTCGACCTACGAAGTTATCGGCTGCAAACCAAGTTCCAGCAAATGCAGCAAGAGCAAGAATTAAAAGTAGGAAAGCTAGGCCGTCGCGATGATGGGCCGGATCTAAGTCGCGGGCACCTCTAGCCAAGAAGCGCACTGTTGAACCCAGCGCCTTGGCGATAGTTCTCCAAAGGGCGCTAATTGAACGCCCAACAAATGAGAGCGCGGATTGCCCTGCGCCACCTGATTTGCGAGTAGTTGTGCGTTTTTTCTTAGCCACACCTTTAATCTTAGCGGTCAGACCTCAATAACTACGGGAACGATCATCGGACGGCGGCGATGTTTTCCGCCGACCCAACTGCCGATAGTGCGTCGAACTACTTGAGAAAGTTGATGAGTTCCATTTACACCTTCAGAAACCGCGTGCTTTAAGGCTTTTTCGATCTGCCCCTTAACTTCGTCAAAGAGCGCTTCATCTTCATTAAATCCACGTGCATGGATATCAGGGCCAGCGATGATCTTTCCGCTCTGTGACTCAATTACGACTACAACCGAGATAAATCCTTCTTCTCCCAAAATGCGACGATCTTTCAAAGATGATTCGGTGATATCCCCGATGCTCTGTCCATCGACGTAAACGAAACCGCAAGGAACTGCGCCAGCAACTTCGGCAACATGGTCTACCAAATCAACCACGATTCCGTTTTCGATAATAAAGGTATTTTCGCGAGGGACTCCAGATTGAATCGCTAGCTCGGCGTTGGCCTTTAAGTGGCGCCATTCACCATGCACCGGCAGGGCGTACTTTGGTTTCACAATGTTGTAGCAGTAGAGCAACTCCCCTGCGGCGGCATGTCCAGAAACGTGGACCATGGCGTTGGCTTTATGGACAACCTTGGCACCGAAGCGAGTTAATTCGTTGATAACTCTAAATACTGAATTTTCATTGCCGGGAATGAGTGAAGAAGCCAAGATAACTGTGTCGCCTTCACCAACGCGTATTTGATGATCGCCATTGGCCATTCGAGATAGCGCAGCCATTGGCTCGCCTTGTGAACCAGTACAAATCAGAACTACGCGATCATCGTAGTTATCAAGTTCTTTAGCATCGATAACAATTCCAGCTGGCACATTTAGATAGCCCATATCTTCGGCGATCTTCATATTGCGAACCATGGAGCGCCCGATGAAAACGACTTTCCGGTCATTCATCGCTGCCGTGTCAATTACTTGCTGTACGCGGTGAACATGCGATGAGAATGAGGCCACGATTACGCGCTTCTTGGTTGCGGCAATTACGCGATTTAGCGCCGGCATGATCTCGCGCTCAGCAGGTGTAAAACCAGGTACATCTGCGTTAGTTGAATCAACTAAAAAGAGATCGACGCCTTCATCACCTAAGCGCGCGAATGTACGCAGATCGGTAATGCGCCCATCAAGTGGCAATTGATCCATCTTAAAATCGCCAGTGTGAAGAACCGTGCCAGCTTTTGTATGAATGGCAACGGCTAAAGCATCAGGAATTGAATGGTTAACCGCGACGAATTCAACTTCGAATGGCCCGATATCTTCGCGCATTCCCTCTTTAACTTCGCGAGTTAGAGGTGAGATGCGGTGCTCTTTTAGTTTGGCAGTGACTAAAGCCAAGGTGAGTGCTGAACCATAGATCGCGATATCGCCGCGTTCTCGAAGTAGGTACGGAGTTGCTCCGATGTGGTCTTCATGGCCATGCGTTAAGACCAGTCCAACAACGTCATCTAAACGATCGCGGATGTAGCTAAAGTCCGGCAGAATCAAATCAATACCTGGTTGATTCTCTTCCGGAAATAGCACTCCACAATCAACAATCAATAACTTTCCATTTGTTTCAAAGACGGTCATGTTACGACCGATTTCGGCTAATCCGCCGAGTGCGACTATACGAAGCCCACCAGCAACTAACTTGCTAGGAGTACCGAGTTCGGGATGGGGATGCGTCATTGAGTGTTAATCAAAGCTATAAAGAGATACCGCCGGCGATGAGATCTTTGCGCAGTTGCGCGATCTGATCTTCGGTTGCATCTACGAGCGGAAGACGAGTATGGCCACCAGGTAGGCCCATCATATTTAGCGCGGCCTTGGTTAGGATCGCACCTTGAGTGCGGAATGTGCCAGTAAAGACTGGAAGTAACTTTTGGTGAATCTCTAGCGCTTTAGCTGCATTACCAGCGAACCAAGCATCGAGCATCGCCTTTAAATCTTTTCCAACGGTGTGGCCACAAACTGAAACCATTCCGACTGCGCCTACTGAGAGCAGAGGCAAGTTAAGAATGTCATCACCTGAGTAAACAGGGATTCCACAACGCTTAATTACCCAAGAAGTTGAAGCAACATTTCCCTTAGCATCCTTGAGCGCAACAATCTGTGGATGCTCGTAAAGGCTAACAATTGTGTCTGGTTCGATCTCAATTCCGCAGCGACCAGGGATGTCGTACATCATTACTGGTAAATCAGTTGAGCTAGCAATTGCTTTAAAGTGCGCGGCAACGCCTGCTTGTGGTGGTTTGTTGTAATACGGAGCAACAATTAGCAAACCGTCAGCGCCAGCTTTCTCGGTGCGCTTTGCTTGGTTGATTGAATAATCTGTTTCGTTATCGCCTGCACCAGAAACCACAAAAATCTTTGGCCCCACAACGTCTTTTACGACGCGGATGATCTCTTCCTTTTCAGAAGATTTAGTCGTTGGAGCCTCACCGGTTGTGCCATTGACTGCGATTCCATCGTGGCCATTTGCAACAAGATGTGCAGCCAGTTTTTCAACGCCCGGCCAATCGATCTTGCCGTTCTTATCGAACGGGGTCACCATCGCGGTGAGCATACGTCCGAATGGCGCCTCGATTGTCATGGGTGAAACCTACCGTTTTACGGTGCGATCCGTCCAGATTTCTCAAAGGCTCCGTATGTAAGCGGCATTAATTTTGCGAATTCGGCTTCCATTTTTTCGGCAACCATCTCGATTTCACGTTGTGGGTAGCTTGGAAAATGTGAACCTTCACGAGCGGTGCGAAGTGAGAGAAAGTTCATTAAGGCGCGCGCATTCATAGATACATACATCGATGAATATGTAGCAACTGGCAGAACAACGCGTGCAACTTCGCGTGCAACGCCAGCATCAAGCATCTTCTTATAACTGTCATAGGCAACTAAATATGCATCTTTCATTGCTTTAACAGAAATGTCGAATTGCTCTTTCGTGCCATCTTCAAATGTATACGCCCCAGTTTTACCAACCTGAATAAGTTTGCGCTCTTTAGATGGGATATAGAAGACCGGTTTCAATTCACGATAACGGCCAGACTCTTCGTTGTAAGAGGCGATGCGGTGGCGCATGAATTCGCGGAATACAAATATTGGTGCACTAACAAAGAAAGTCATTGAAGTATGTTCGAATGGTGAGCCGTGGCGTTCGCGAGCCAAGTAATTAATCAGCCCTGCAGAGCGCGCAGGATCCTCCCCGATCTCGTCCATTGATTGCTCACCAGCGGTAGAAACACGTGCTGCCCAAATTACATCGGCATCACTGGCGCTGGCTTTGACTAGTTCAACGGTTACATCGTCGCGGAAAATGACTTCATTACTCATGGGCGTCACCTTATATATATGCCGCTACCTCACCGAGGATATCTAGGGCAGAATGCACCCGTGTCTAGAGTGAACCGCGCCACCGCTGCGCAATCTTTGAGCGTTTCGCTCACTGTAGGCGCCTACGGGATCGCATTCGGTGCAGCCTCGGTAGCCGCGGGTTTCACGGTTCTTCAATCTTGCTTGCTTTCTCTCCTCACATTTACCGGCGCATCTCAGTTTGCGGTTGTTGGAGTTCTCGGTGCCGGTGGTAGCGCACTGAGTGGAATCGCAACTGCAACGTTGCTCGGAGTCCGAAACACTTTATATGGGCTAAGAATGGCGCCAGTTTTAAACGTCCGTGGTTTGAAGCGGGTATTCGCCGCGCAGTTAACTATTGATGAGTCAACAGGCGTTGCACTTTCACAAGAAAATTTAGGAGTTCGTGAGGCTCGCCAAGGTTTCTGGTTAACCGGAATCGGCGTCTACGTTTTTTGGAATCTCTTTACTTTAGCGGGAGCGCTCGGTGCGCAAGCAATGGGAAATCCCGCTGCGTGGGGACTGGATGCGGCAGTTCCTGCAGCATTCCTGGGCCTTCTTTGGCCACGGTTAACAAATAAGAGCGAACGTTTATTGGCCGTTGCTGCTTGCACACTGGCACTGGCGATGACGCCTTACTTTGTTCCTGGTTTTCCAATTATCGCGACGGCAGTTCTTGCTGTGATTTTCGGATTGCGAGCCAAGATATGGAAATAAATTTGATTGAACCGTTCTGGCTCGCCGTTATCGGCACCAGCCTTCTGGCTTTTCTACTGAAAATTCTGGGCTACAGCGTTCCAAAAAAGTGGCTCTCAAATCCAAGAGCTCTAAAGATTAATTCGCTGATACCGATTGCGCTACTTAGCGCACTGGTTGCCGTGCAGTCATTCACACAAGATTCACGAATCGTTGCTGATCAGCGAATGGCAGGAGTTGGCGTGGCTGTGCTCGCGCTAATTCTGCGAGCACCGTTTCCGGTTGTGGTTATTTCAGCAGCTGCGACATCGGCTGCGCTATTCCACTTAAATTAAAATTTATTAGATAATTTTTAGCGCTTGTAACTTTGCCTTGAGATCATTATCTGAAGGCTCAGTTAGATGTGTTCCATCTGAAAATACGATTACTGGGATTGACTGGGCTCCCCCGTTGATCTCAATTACCTTGGCAGCAGCTGATTTATCTGCTTCAACATCGATGTGATTTACCTGAACATCAAGTTCTTCAAGGAGGCGCTTCGAACGACGGCAATCTCCGCACCAGTCAGCACCGTACATAGTGATATCTGCTTTAGCCATTTGATTGCTCCTTACATAAATTTCTCAAGGCCGAAGGTCAGCCCTGGTTTTGAAATAACGCTGCGCACACCAAGTAATACACCTGGCATAAATCCGGCGCGATCTAGTGAGTCATGGCGAATCGTGAGGGTCTCACCTAAGCCACCAAGTAAAACTTCTTGGTGCGCGATTAGTCCGCGCAGACGAACTGAGTGAACTGGGATATCGCCAACTGTTGCGCCCCGTGCACCATCTAGCGAAGTCGTAGTTGAATCTGGCATCGCACCTAGCCCAGCTTCTTTGCGCGCCTTCGACATTAGCTCTGCCGTACGCGATGCAGTGCCAGAAGGAGCATCAACTTTATTTGGATGGTGAAGCTCAATGATCTCCGCTGATTCAAAGTATTTTGCGGCCTTGGTTGCAAACTCCATCATTAATACCGCACCAATTGCGAAGTTTGGAGCGATCAAGATACCGACCGATGGGTTAGCAGCGATTAACTTTTCTAGCGTTGCAATTCGTGCAGCGTCAAATCCTGTTGTACCGACGACTGCATGAATCCCGTTATTGGCTAAAAACTCAAGGTTGGCCATTACTGAATCAGGAGTAGTGAAATCAACGACTACTTGAGCACCGCTGCTCTTTAGAGTTTCAAGTGAGTCACCGAGATCAAGTGCGGCAACGAGTTCGAGATCTGCGGCTTCAGTAACAGCCTTAACGACCTCAGCACCCATGCGACCTCTCGCACCAAGTACTCCGACTTTGATCATGACTTCAACACCTTTTCAAATTTCGCTTCGCTCTTAAATGGTCCGACAAGAGCAAGGGTAGGCGATTTGGTGAGAAATTCGTTGGCAATTTCGCGGACATCAGTTGGGTTTACGCGTGAGATCGCTTTTAGGATCTCGTCAAAGCCCATTACCTGGCCGTAGACAATTTCATTCTTACCGATACGGCTCATACGTGAACCTGAATCTTCTTGGCTCAAAACTAGAGACCCACGAACCGCACCTTTTGCGCGCTCAATCTCTTCATGGCTCATTCCGTTTTCTGCAACATCAGCCAGAACTTCACGGATAATCTCGATAACTTCAATCGCCTTTGTTGGATTACAGCCGGCATAGAAACCGATCTGGCCAGAGCCAGCAAATTGTTGAGCGTAGGCATAGACCGAATAAGCAAGGCCACGCTTCTCGCGGATCTCTTGGAATAAACGTGAAGACATTCCGCCGCCAAGTGCCGAAGCTAGTACGCCCATTGCAAAGCGGCGTTCATCACTACGCGCAACGCCTTCCATGCCATAGAACATATGTGCTTGCTCAGTTTTGCGAGTCAATAATCCAACGCTCTGCATTGGCTTGGTCTTGAAAGGTGTATTTGGGCGAATCTGCGGAGATCCCTTAACGTCAAGGAAGTTATCGCGAGAAAGCGCTTCTTCAACCATGGCGACTACGCGCTTATGTTT
Source organism: Candidatus Planktophila lacus (assembly GCF_002288325.1). Classification (NCBI taxonomy): domain Bacteria; kingdom Bacillati; phylum Actinomycetota; class Actinomycetes; order Candidatus Nanopelagicales; family Candidatus Nanopelagicaceae; genus Candidatus Planktophila; species Candidatus Planktophila lacus. The sequence continues at coordinate 878,344 of NZ_CP016780.1, forward strand.
AATATTTCCAGCAACCGCAACGACGAGATCCTGTGGCAGGTACTTCTTCTTATAGTAGTTAAAGACGCTGCTGCGGGTCATATCTGAAATCGATTTAATAGTACCCAGAATTGGACGACCTAATTGTGTATCGCCATAGTAAGTCTCGGCATATAGATCATGGACTAGATCGCTCGGATCATCATCGCGCATCGCGATTTCTTCAAGAACAACCTTGCGCTCTGCATCAACATCTAAAGCCGAAACAATAGATGAGGTAATTAAATCTGAGACAACATCGATCGCCATAGGTAGATCGGTATCAATTACGCGCGCATAGAAGCAGGTGTATTCCTTGCTAGTAAAGGCGTTCATTTCGCCACCGACTGCTTCGATCGTTGCTGAAATTTCTAAAGCGTTGCGGCGCGTGGTGCCTTTAAATAGAAGATGCTCTAGAAAGTGAGAAGCCCCAGCAACGGCCGGGGTTTCATCACGTGAACCAACATTTACCCAGATACCGATCGCGGCGCTGCGTACCGACGGAACTTCTTCCGTGACGATACGCAGACCGCTAGGTAATACTGTGCGCACTACTGGGCGACGAACTGACATTTAGAGTCTGTTCTCTACTTACTCAGCGCTCGGGGTTGATCCATCTTCGAGAACTGGAACAAGTGAGAGCTTGCCCTTGGGATCGATTTCACCGATCTCAACCTGAATCTTGTCGCCAACCTTCATAACTTCTTCAAGGTTTTCAATGCGCTTTCCACCATGCATCTTGCGAATCTGAGATACGTGGAGCAAGCCATCTTTACCTGGCATAAGAGAAATGAATGCACCAAATGCAGCAAGCTTTACAACGGTACCGAGGTAGCGCTCTCCAACTTCTGGCATTTGTGGGTTAGCGATCGCATTGATCTGTGCACGTGCAGCTTCTGCTGACGGACCATCGACTGCGCCGATGTAGATCGTGCCATCATCTTCGATTGAGATATCAGCGCCAGTTTCATCTTGGATCTGGTTGATGATCTTGCCCTTAGGCCCGATTACCGCACCGATCTGATCTACTGGAATCTTTACAGAGATGATGCGAGGAGCAAATGGACTCATCTCATCAGGAGTATCGATCGCTTCATTCATGACATCAAGGATCGCAAGACGCGCTTCCTTTGCTTGGTGAAGTGCTCCGGCAAGAACTGATGCAGGAATACCATCAAGCTTGGTATCTAGTTGAAGGGCTGTAACGAAATCTTTTGTTCCGGCAACCTTGAAGTCCATATCTCCGAATGCATCTTCTGCACCCAAGATATCTGTCAAAGCAACGTATTCAACCTTGCCATCGACGGTATCTGAGATAAGACCCATTGCAATACCTGCAACTGGAGCCTTTAGTGGAACACCAGCGTTAAGCATCGCAAGTGTTGATGCACAAACAGAACCCATTGAAGTTGAACCGTTTGAACCAAGTGCTTCAGAGACCTGACGGATTGCGTAAGGGAACTCTTCGCGAGTTGGAAGAACTGGAACAAGTGCACGTTCAGCAAGGGCTCCGTGTCCTATTTCGCGGCGCTTTGGTGTGCCAACACGACCAGTTTCACCAGTTGAATAAGGTGGGAAGTTGTAGTTGTGCATGTAACGCTTGTGGTTTTCTGGGTTCAAAGTATCGAGCTGTTGCTCCATCTTGAGCATGTTAAGAGTTGTGATTCCGAGAATCTGAGTCTCGCCACGTTCGAAGATCGCTGATCCGTGAACGCGAGGAATAACTTCAACTTCTGCAGATAGCGCACGGATATCGCGAAGACCGCGACCATCGATACGGATCTTGTCGCGCAATACGCGCTGGCGAACCAACTTCTTAGTGAGTGAGCGGAATGCGGCAGGAACTTCTTTTTCGCGACCTTCGAAGGCAGCAGAAACTGATTCCTTAGTTGCAGCAGAGATCTCATCGATCTTTGTCTCGCGCTCTTGCTTGCCAACAATTGTTAGCGCCTTTGCAAGATCATCCTTGGCAGCCTTTTCAACTGCTGCGAATACATCGTCTTGGTAATCCAAGAAGACAGGGAATTCAGCAGTTGGCTTTGCAGCAACCTTGGCTAACTTCGACTGTGCTTCGCAGAGAATTTTGATAAATGGCTTAGCTGCATCAAGTCCTTGTGCCACAACTTCTTCAGTAGGAGTTGGTTGACCGCTCTTGATTAGCTCGATTGTCTTAGCTGTTGCTTCTGCTTCAACCATCATGATTGCAACATCGCCATCGCTGATGCGACCGGCAACGACCATATCGAATACAGCGTTTTCAACCTGTGAGTGGTTAGGGAAGGCAACCCATTGTCCGTCGATCAAAGCAACGCGAACGCCACCGATTGGACCTGAGAATGGAAGACCAGCAAGTTGTGTAGACATTGATGCTGCGTTGATCGCGATCACGTCGTACATGTGGTCTGGATCAAGGGCCATAACTGTTACAACGATTTGCACTTCGTTACGAAGTCCCTTTACGAATGATGGACGCAATGGGCGGTCGATCAAACGACAAGTAAGAATTGCATCTTCTGAAGGACGGCCTTCGCGACGGAAGAATGATCCTGGGATGCGACCAACTGCGTACATCTTCTCTTCAACATCTACTGTCAAAGGAAAGAAATCGAATTGATCCTTTGGAGTCTTTGACGCTGTTGTTGCTGAGAAGATCATTGTCTGATCGTCTAAGTAAACAGCTGCTGCTCCTGCTGCTTGACGCGCTAGGCGTCCGGTTTCAAAGCGGATTTCACGCTTTCCGAATTTGCCGTTATCGATAACGGCTACTGATGACTGAACTTCTTGACCCTCCATAGGTCCTCCTTTTTATATGAACTTGCTTATGTACCCGAACCAGGTTCGCAAGGAGTTCTCGATTAAAAGTTAAGTAATGAATCGTCGATCGAAGTTCACGCACAGGGATAAACCTTGCGGAAACCACTACCGAGGACCATTAGCTTTAAAGATTAATGAAAAAGCCAAACTCCCCTGGCGGGTAGTTATTTAATTAGCGGCGAATACCGAGCTTTTCGATAATCGCGCGATAACGATTGATATCTGTCTTAGACAAGTACTGAAGGATGCGACGACGCTGACCTACGAGCAACAACAGACCGCGACGGTTGTGGTGATCGTGTGGGTTGGTCTTCAAATGTGTAGTGATGTCTTCAATACGACGTGAGAGCAAAGCAACCTGTGCTTCTGGGCTTCCGGTGTCGGTAGCTGATGAGCCGTACTTTGCGATGATTTCTTTCTTTACTTCTGGTGTTAACGCCATTTCTGGACTCCTTTTAGTTACCGCCACGACGGTGACCGGTTTGATACACGGTCACTCACTTTGATCGTTGGACAGGGGCAAGGTTACCAGCGGGGCTGTGGGTAAAGGAAATCGAGGGATTTAGCCCTCAGTTAACGCTCGTGCGCGATCGCAATCTAACTTCATCTGCGCCAATAGCGGCTCAAGGCCATCGAATTTCAAGGTATCGCGCAGGCGCCAGCCAAATTCAATTGAAGCGTTCTTGTCATAGAGATCTAATCCCTCTTGATCAAGTGCATATGCCTCTACTTGGCGACCACGTACGCCTTCAAATGTTGGATTGGTGCCGATTGAAATTGCTGCAGGCCAGAAGTTAATTCCGACCGTTAGCCATCCTGCATATACGCCATCGGCAGGAATTGTTTGGCCATCAATATTTCCTAAGTTGGCGGTTGGATATCCAATTTCGCGACCACGTTTTTCACCGTGCACAACAACGCCATCTAGGCGGTGTGGGCGAGAAAGTAAGGTGCGCGCTTCTTCAACCTTTCCTTCAACAACTAATTTGCGGATGCGCGAAGAAGAAATAACATCACTTTCTTCAGACTTTAACTCTTGGACATCTACGGTGAAGTTAAAGTTCAAACTATCCTTGATTAGCGACTCGATATTACCTGCTGCTTTATGGCCATAAGTGAAGTTCTTGCCCACGATAACTGTAGAAACGCTCAACTGGCTGACTAGAACATCCTTCACAAAATCTTCCGGAGACATAGCCGCAAATTTCTCGTTGAACTTAAGCACCGCCACTTGATCGGCGTTGTGGATCTTTAACAACTCCACGCGATCAGCCAAGGTGGTCAGCATCGTCGGAGCGCGATCTGGAGCAAATACCTGCATCGGATGTGGATCGAAAGTTAACGCGATTATTGAACGGCCATCGGCGATCTCTTTGGCGCGGTTAAGCAATAACTGGTGGCCTTTATGTACGCCATCGAAGACGCCTATTACGACGACGCTTCCAGAACTCATCTGCCTATTATCTCTGAATTAATTCGCCGCTGCAAAAACCGCTATCGGTTTTGCCTTGCCGGATTCGTTCTGTAAAAGTGCAATTAGGCGGTTATCTGGTGAGAGCGCAGCAAAGATATCTTCACCTGAATTTGAAGGAAGTGGTCTTCCGAATGAGAGTTCGGCAACCTCATCAAGCGCTAACTCGCGGACCGAGAATGTGGCACGCGCAACATCTGCTAGATCTAAAGTTTTAAAATCTTGCGCCTTGAGCGCATCGAAGGTAATCGCCTGATCAATTGCGAATCCCGCAACTCGCGTACGGCGCAACGCTGATAAGTGACCACCAACGGCTAATTCACTGCCTAGATCGCGTGCGATTGCGCGAATGAAAGTGCCAGCCGAACAAGTGACATCGATATCTATTTCGATTCGTGAACCGGTACGGCGAATATCTAGTACATCTAAAGATGAAATTGTGATCGTACGAGCGGCCAGCTCAAATACTTCGCCGGCGCGCACTCGGTCATAGGCGCGCTCTCCTGCAACCTTTACAGCAGATACCGAACTTGGGCGTTGCTGAATCTCCCCCACCATTCTGGAAAGGTCTACTCTAATTTCTTCGTCGGTAATCTTTGAAGCATCAGCTTCAGAAATGACTTCACCTTCTTGATCATCGGTAACTGTTGCCGCACCTAATACAACAGTTGCCAGATAAGACTTGTCGCCATCGGTGATGTACTGCAGTAAACGTGTACCGTTACCAAAACCGAGTACGAGTACACCGGTGGCCATTGGATCTAGCGTGCCAGCATGGCCAACTTTGCGCGTACCAAGGGCTTTGCGCGCAACTGCCACAACATCATGGCTGGTCATGGCAGGTGCTTTATCTACGACTAAGAAGCCATCCATTATTTAGGAGTTAATCTTCAATAACTTTTGGAGCTTTATAGGGATCTGCTCCCCCAGCAAATGTTGCATTCTTACGCAGTTGAGCAACCTCAGCATCTAGAACATGGACCTTATCCAAGAGCGAATCAAGCGCTTTCGCAGATTCAGGAAGTCCATCTTCAAAGAATTCGATAGTCGGAGTAATGCGAGTCTGAAGATCGCGACCTACAGCGCTGCGAATGACTCCTTTTGCGCTCTCAAGTGCAGCGGCAGTTGCAGCGCGTTGTTCTTCATCACCTAATACGGTGTAGAAGATCGACGCGTTTTGCAGATCGCCAGTTACGCGCGCATCTGTGACAGTGACGAAACCGAGACGAGGATCTTTAATCTTCGTCTCAAGCAGCTGCGCCACTACCACTTTGATGCGATCGGCAACTTTCTGAGTGCGATGTGATTGGCCCATGGTTATGCGCGCTTCTTCTCGCGCATCTCAAAGACCTGAATAGTGTCTCCGATTTGCAGATCCTTCATATTGCCAAGGCCAATACCGCACTCGAAGCCTTCTTTAACTTCGGTGGCATCGTCCTTGAAGCGCTTGAGCGAATCAATGGTGAGGTCATCGGCGATGATTTCAGTGCCGCGCATGATGCGCGCCTTGGCATTTCGCTTGATAGAACCATCGCGAACGATTGAACCTGCGATATTGCCGGCCTTTGAAGATTTGAAGATCTCACGGACTTCAGCGTTACCGAGAACGATTTCTTCGTACTCTGGCTTGAGCAAGCCCTTAAGAGATAGTTCGATCTCTTCAATTGCATTGTAGATAACTGAATAGAAGCGAACTTCTACGCCTTCTTGATCAGCATAGATCGCTGTCTGTGGTTCTGGCTTAACGTTAAAGCCAATAACTACAGCAGTTGATGCTGATGCCAAAGTTATATCTGACTTGGTGATTGCACCAACGCCACGGTGGATAACGCGTAGATCAACTTCTGCTCCGACATCGAGTTGCATAAGTGCATCTTCGAGCGCTTCGACAGAACCTGAAACGTCACCCTTAAGGATGAGGTTAAGTGTTGAGACCTTGGACTGCTCCATAAAGTCTTCAAGTGAAACCTTCTTACGCGCCTTAGCAAGTTGCGCGTTACGTTCTGCAGCCTGACGCTTTTCAGCGATCTGACGCGCAGTACGGTCTTCATCTGCAACCAAGAAGGTATCGCCCGCACTTGGAACCGATGTGAAACCGAGAACCTGTACTGGACGAGATGGTCCGGCGCTTTCTACGCTCTCACCGTGCTCATCGAGCATCGCACGAACGCGACCAAATGAACCGCCGGCAACAATTGCATCACCGATTTTGAGCGTTCCGCGTTGCACAAGAACTGTGGCAACTGGTCCGCGACCGCGATCGAGGTGAGCTTCAATTGCAACACCGCGCGCTGAATCTTCGGCAACTGCGCGAAGATCGATTGCAGCATCTGCTGTAAGAAGAATTGCATCAATGAGTTCGTTGACGCCAACGCCTGATTTAGCAGAGACGTTTACGAAGAGAGTTTCTCCGCCGTACTCTTCTGCGATCAAGTTGTACTCAGTCAATTGCTGGCGGACCTTATCTGGGTTCGCGCCTTCTTTATCAACCTTGTTAACGGCAACCACGATTGGGACATCTGCAGCTTGAGCATGGTTTAACGCTTCAATTGTCTGCGGCATGATTCCGTCATCTGCTGCAACAACGAGTACTGCGATATCTGTGACCTTGGCACCACGAGCACGCATAGCGGTGAAGGCTTCGTGGCCAGGTGTATCGATAAAGGTAATCGCACGGTTTACGCCGTCGTGATCATGGTGAATTTGGTAGGCACCGATGTGCTGTGTGATTCCACCGGCTTCGGTCTTTAGGACCTCAGATTTACGTATGGCATCGAGCAAACTGGTCTTACCGTGATCGACGTGTCCCATAACAGTTACAACTGGGGGACGTGCAACCAGTAGATCTGCATCCAGATCGGCAAGTTCTTGCGCAAGATCGATATCGAAATCTTGCAAGAGTTCACGGTCTTCATCTTCTGGGCTAACAATTTGGATTACATATCCAAGTTGTGCACCAAGAATTTCAAATGTGTCAGCATCAACTGATTGAGTTGCAGTAACCATTTCACCTAGGTGGAATAGCGCAGCAACCAACGCTGCTGCATCTGCACCGATCTTTTCAGCGAAATCTGCAAGAGTTGAACCGCGACGCATACGGATCTGAGTCTTTCCATCACCGTGCGGAATAACTGCGCCACCCAATTGTGGAGCTTGCATATTGTCGAATTCATCGCGCAGCGCTTTTCTTGATTTTGGTTTGCGCTTGCTGCTCTTACTTGCATTCTTTCCAAATGCACCTGCAGCGCCGCCGCGACCTGGACCGCGATTAGGACCGCCGCCGGGACGTTGTGGGCCACCAGTCGTTGGTGCACCAGTTGAAGGACCACTTGAACGATATGGACCAGAAGATGCACCTGGTGCACCTGCACCTGCAGGACGTGACTGATAATTTCCAGGACCGCCAGTACCTGCAGGACGTGGAGTATTTGGACGCGCTGCAAAACCTGGGCGAACAGAACCAGGACGCGGTCCTGACATTCCGGGACGTGCACCTGGTGCACCTGCAGGTCGTTGTGGTGGACGTGGAACCGCACCACCAGTTGAGAATGGATTATTTCCGGGACGTGGTGGGCGTGGAACCACAGGTGTTGTTCCACCCGCAGTTGAAAATGGATTGTTGCCTGGGCGCGGTGTAGTTGGTTTGCTTTCTGGCGCAGGAGTTTCCGCATCTGCAGTTGGTGCAGTTGGTGCAGTTGGTGCAGTTGGTGCAGTTGGTGCAGTTGGTGCAGTTGGTGCAGTTGGCGTTGCCGCTGCTTGCGCAGCGCTTTCAGCGCGCGATGCTTTTAGCGCCTCTAAATCAACGCCGAGTTCGGCGGCAAGTTCTGCGGCAAGTTCAGGGTTAACTTCTGCTGTTTTCTTAGCAGCGGTCTTCTTTGCAGCTGCTTTCTTAACTGGCTTCGCATCGGAAACTGGCTTGGCATCGGGATACATCTCGATGAGCTTGCGCACGACTGGCGCTTCTACAGTTGATGATGCTGAGCGGACGAATTCGCCCATTTCTTGGAGTTTTGCAAGGACAACCTTGCTCTCCATACCGAGTTGTTTTGCCAACTCATGTACGCGGACCTTTGACACATTTCTCCTGTCTTGGCCCGCAATCTTTATTCTAGATATTTATCTAGGGATGCGAGCCTTAGTTGTAAGACCTCATAATCTGAACGAGCTCATTTGAGTTTCATATCTTTCGCATCCATATCTTTAAGTTGACTACTGGTTTTCTAACTTTAAACGCTCATCTAAGAACGCTTTAAATTTTGAAATATCCGGCGCTTGCTCCAGCTTGAAGGCTGATTTAAACGCTTTCCGATCTATTGCGGTGTAGCCACAAGATAAGTGGAGCCAGGCTCCCCTACCGTGAGATTTTCCAACGCTTGTTGGAGTAATAACCCCGTCAAGACAGTTGACTCGCAATAGCTGCGAAGGCTCTTGAGATTTACGACAAACGATGCAGGTGCGTATCGGTTTGATACCTCTTTGCATTGCAGCCATTTCTCTAACCTTCAACAAGGGTTAAGGATAGCGAAGGGCGGCTATTTCACCTAAATCCCTGCGTAGCGGGTGCGTTTATTTGGGCCCAATCACCTAGGCGCAGTTGGCGTATCTGGATGGATATCAATGCGCCAACCTGTCAGACGTGCAGCCAATCGCGCATTCTGTCCATCTTTACCAATTGCAAGTGAGAGTTGGTAATCAGGCACTGTCACCTTTGCAGATCGCGTAGCAAGATCAACAATTTCAACCTTGGTAACTTTCGCTGGAGAGAGTGCATGTGCGACAAATTGTGCAGGATCTTCAGACCAATCGACGATATCAATCTTCTCACCGTGTAGCTCTTCCATCACTGCATTTGCGCGTGAACCCATCGGACCAATTAGAGATCCTTTAGGTGACACACCTGCGCGATGTGAGCGAACCGCCAACTTGGTGCGATGCCCTGCCTCGCGGGCAACTTCCATAATTTCAACGATGCGATCTTGGATCTCTGGAACTTCGAGTGCGAAGAGTTGTTTAACAAGCGCAGGGTGGCTGCGCGAGAGCATGATCTCTGGCCCTTTCATTCCCTGTTTAACTTCAACAACGAAGCACTTAATGCGATCGCCATGGTTGTAAACCTCACCAGGAACCTGCTCTTGTGGAGGGATTCGTCCTTCAACTTTGCCGAGGTTGACGTTAATCATCTTGGGATCACGACCTTGTTGCACAATTCCAGAGATAACATCGCCAACTGATGCGCTGAACTCGCCAACGATTTCGGCATCGTTATTGGCGCGCATCTTTAACTTGATGACTTGTCTAACTGTAGAAGTTGCAGTGCGTGCGAAACCTTCTGGTTCATCGCGATCTTCTGAGACTCGTTCGCCAAGCTCGTTAAAGGTTGGAACCCAGATAACGATCTCTCCAGTTTCGCGATCGATGCTGGCACGGGCTTGGCGCTTGGGCGCATCAGTCTCGTAATAAGCGGTCAAAACTCCTGCTTCAATTTCTGTAATCAAATCTTCCAGCGGCATCTGCTTATGGGTTGCCAGCGCAATTAGCGCATCGACATCGACCTGGCCTTTATTCATCGCCAGCCTCGTCAGTTAAATTCTGTGCTTCTTCTTTTCGATTAAATTCGATTTCAACTACCGCGCGCTTAACATCTGCGAAGTTAACGGTATGGGTTTTAATCCGACCCTTGATATTTTCAACAAGCGTGGCAGTTATTTCGTTAAATTCCGTGAGGCGACCTGTGGTAACAGTTCCATCTTGCAGAGTTACCTTTACCAAGCGAGTTAAGTTCTTGGTCCAGTGGCGAGGCAGAGTTAGCGGACGATCAACACCTGGTGAAGTTACCTCTAAGGTAAAAGGTGTTTCATCCATAAAGGTAGCGGTATCAAGCAGCTCGGAGATCAACCGTGAGACAACGGTAACTTGATCCAGGTTTAGCGGGCTTTGGCCATCAACGATGCAGGTAACTATGCGGTGGCTGCCAGCAGATGTTAATTGGACTTCTTCTAGGAAGAAACCGGCTTCAGTAACAGCGGGTTCGATCAACTGGGTAATTGATTGTGTCAGTGACACGTGTGACTCCTTTATTTACTTGTTATTTAGTTTTTTACTACGTCCCAAGTTTAGCACCGTTTAATTTATGGTTAACGCAGTGCGGTAAAGGTATCGAAGGCTACTTTTAGAATCAGCGCTGCTGTTATTCCCATAAAGACTTTTCGAACTAAACCTGAGCCGCCGCGTAGGGCTATGCGAACACCAATTAGCCCGCCACAGACATTTGCGATCGCCAGAGTGAGGCCGATTTTCCAGAGAATTTCACCGTTAACTCCAAAGACCAGAATGGCACCGCCGTTGGTAGCTACATTGACGACTTTAGCTATTGCAGAGGCTGATAGAAATGCAAATCCCATAACTGCAACCAGTAGAAGAATTAGAAAAGAACCGGTCCCTGGGCCGATGATGCCATCGTAGAAACCAATTACTAACGCCGCAACAGCCGAGATCTTCAACCGTTTGCTTTCGCTATGTCGCATGGATTCGATCTGACCTAACTGCGGACGTTTCCAGGTATAGATCAGAACTGCGATTAAGAGCGCAACAACTAGTGGTTTCAAAACTTCTGTTGGAATAAGTGAGGCAAGAGATGCTCCACCCATTGATCCGATGAAGGCAGGTATAGCCATAACGATCAATAACTTCGAGCTCACCTTAATGTTTCGGCGATATGTGAGCGCAGAAACTGTTGTTCCAAAGATAGATGGAACTTTATTTGTTCCGAGAACTACAACAGTTTCAGTTTTCGCAAGGCCAATCAACATTGCAGGAAGTTGAATTAGCCCTCCCCCGCCAGCGATCGCATCAATAAGTCCAGCGCAGAAAGCAGCAGCTGCCAGAAAGGCCAGTGTGTAGAGAGTTAGATCTGCAAACACTTTAGGAAAGTGATGCGATTAGAGTTGTGACGGCAGATATGGCATCGCCAACTGCAACTTCTGATTTCTCTCCTGATTTACGGTTACGGAGTTCAATCTTGCCATCTGCAAGTGATTTACCAACGACGATTATTACTGGAATACCAATTAGCTCGGCATCTTTGAATTTAACTCCAGCGCTTGGGTCGCGGCGATCATCGAGCATTACTGTGATGCCAGATGCCTCAAGCTTGGTTGCGATATCGAGTGCGGTATCGAAAGGCAGATCTTCTTTGCCAGTTGCTACGATATGTACTTTCGCAGGCGCTACTTCTAGCGGCCAAACGAGGCCAATCTCGTCATAACTCTGCTCAGCGATTGCAGCGACCGCGCGCGATACTCCGATTCCGTAAGAACCCATTGTGACGACTTGAGATTTACCGTTTTGGTCAAGCACGGTAAGACCAAGTGCATCTGCGTATTTGCGACCCAATTGGAAGATATGGCCAATCTCAATTGCGCGATCTATAACGACTGCAGTTGAACATTCTGGACATGAATCGCCTTCACGAATTTCAGCAGCTTCAACATATGCATCAGGTGTGAAGTCACGACCGTTAACTACGTTGCGGGCATGGCGATCTTTCTTATTTGCACCAGTTACCCAAGAAGTACCAGGTGCAACGCGAGGATCGGCGTATACAGTGATTCCAAACTTTCCAGCATCTTGTGGACCGATATATCCCTTAACTAAACCTGGGTGCTTTGCAAAATCTGCTTCTTCAAATACACGTAACTCTTCAACGCCGGGCAACCCTGCCTGCAGACGCTTAAGATCGACTTCGCGATCACCGGAAACCAAAACTGATATCGCTTTGTTATCGGCCATCAACAAAACATTTTTTAGAGTTGATGCACCGGTAAATCCACCACCGAATTTCGAATTGAGTACATCAACTAGTGAATCGATGGTTGGAGTATTTGGAGTATCGAGCTCTTCAAGCGCGGGAACTCCTGACGGATCAGCTGGTGCAACCTTGGTGATCATCGCTTCTACGTTGGCGGCGAATCCACACTTAGGACAGAGAACATAAGTGTCTTCACCGGTTGGGCAAGGCGCCAAGAACTCTTCAGATTTAGATCCACCCATCGCGCCAGAGACTGCCTTAACGATGTTGTATTTAAGGTGGAGGCGATCGAAGGTGGTGATGTAAGCATCGCGATGCTTATCATAAGAAATTCCTAGGCCCTCATCAGTTAAATCAAATGAGTAAGAATCCTTCATAACAAATTCGCGGCCGCGGATGATTCCGCTACGTGGGCGCGCTTCATCGCGGAACTTATTTTGAATCTGATAAATGGTCAACGGTAAGTCTTTATAGGATGAATATTCACCTTTAACCATCAAGGTAAACATCTCTTCGTGGGTTGGACCTAGTAAATAATCTCCACCTTTGCGATCTTGCAATCTAAAGAGCGATGGTCCGTACTCTTCCCAGCGATTGGTGGCCTCATATGCCTCTTTCGGCAAGAGCGCTGGAAAATGAACTTCCTGAAATCCAGCCTTATCCATTTCTTCACGGATGATATTTTCGACGTTGCGTAGAGTGATTACGCCAAGTGGCAACCATGAGTAAATTCCAGCCGCGATACGGCGGATATATCCCGCGCGCACTAAGAGCTTATGGCTTGGAACTTCTGCATCGGCAGGATCATCGCGCAGAGTGCGAAGAAATAGGCTGGACATGCGCAACATGGGCGCAACCTTATCGCGTAATTACTTAACTGTGACGGAAGGTTCGCCTGAACCAACGCCAGCGGCTTCCATTTCCTCGGCCAAACGCATCGCTTCTTCGATAAGAGTTTCAACGATCATCGCTTCAGGAACGGTCTTGATTACTTCACCCTTAACAAAGATCTGGCCTTTACCGTTTCCAGATGCAACTCCAAGATCTGCCTCGCGCGCTTCGCCGGGTCCATTTACGACACAACCCATAACTGCAACGCGAAGTGGAACTGTCATTCCTTCGAGTCCAGCTTGGACTTTTTCAGCCAAGGTATAGACATCTACTTGTGCGCGACCGCATGATGGGCAAGAGACAATCTCGAGCTTACGTTGGCGTAAGTTAAGTGATTCGAGAATTGAGATACCAACTTTTACTTCCTCAACGGGAGGTGCTGACATTGACACGCGAATTGTGTCCCCGATTCCTTCTGCGAGCAAAATTCCAAATGCGGTTGCAGATTTGATTGTTGCCTGGAAGGCAGGGCCTGCTTCGGTAACACCAAGGTGTAATGGATAATCACATTTTGCCGCCAAGATGCGATAAGCATTTACCATCGTTACCGGATCATGATGCTTAACTGAAATTTTTAAATCTGAGAAACCATGTTCTTCAAAGAGCGATGCTTCCCAGAGCGCAGATTCAGCGAGTGCCTCAGGCGTTGCTTTGCCGTACTTTGCAAGCAAACGTGGATCAAGTGAACCAGCGTTAACACCGATACGGATTGGGATACCTGCATCGCCTGCCGCTTTGGCTACCTCTTTAACCTTGTCATCAAATTGTTTGATATTTCCTGGATTTACACGGACCGCAGCACAACCAGCGTCGATTGCGGCAAAGATATATTTTGGTTGAAAGTGAATATCTGCGATAACTGGAATCTGTGATTTCTTTGCAATCTGAGCAAGCGCATCTGCATCATCTTGGCTTGGAACTGCAACACGAACAATCTGACAACCGGCAGCGGTTAGTTCAGCGATCTGCTGCAGAGTTGAATTCACATCGGCAGTTAGCGTTGTGCACATCGATTGAACGCTCACGGGTGAATCGCTACCTACCCCGACGTTGCCAACTCGCAACTGCTTCGTCTTACGTCGCGGATGAAGTGGAGCAGGAGGGGCGCTAGGAATTCCGAGATCAACCATGGGGCTATTCTGCACCAAAAATAGGTAATCGGCGATTTAACCGCCGCAGCGCTGCTTAGAAGTTGAGCGAAATTGGATTGAAGATATCTGCAATCAAAAGTAGGACTGTCAGCGCAGCCAAGATCACAAAGACCGTTGCAGTAATAGGTGTGAGCACTTGCACATCAATAGCGGCTGGTCTTGGCTTTCGGCGGATTCGTGCAAAGAGCGCACGAATTTCATCTGCAATAGCTACCGCCATATGGCCACCATCTAGTGGCAATATCGGTAAGAGATTAAAGAGACCTACAAAGATATTTAAACTAGCAACAATCAAAAGAAATGTTCCGAGACGTTCAGCCAGATCTAACTCACCGCTAGCTGCTGCTTGACCAGATACGCGGGCAACTCCGACGACTCCGACTAAACCATTTTGATCTCGTTCTTCGCCACCAAATGTCTGACCCCAAAGTGCAGGAATCTTGGTGGGAAGTTGTACAAGAGAGGTCGCTGATGCTGAAGTAAATCTCCAAGTTAACTCGGCTGCCCGAGTAACTGATGAGATTGGGCTCATCCGCTTGGTTCCGAATTCATTGATAATGCCGAGTACGTAACGTGATGTGCCATCTTCGATATCGGTCATGCGTGGTGCTGCCGAAATATCTTGAATAACACCGCCTCTTTCAATGGTGAAGGTGAGCGGGCGTCCGTCTGAGTTTCGGATCTTTAAAAGTTGATCTTGCCAATCGGTTGAGCGATCACCGTCAATTGCAATGATCTGATCACCTTTTTGAAAACCGGCCGCTGCTGCAGCGCTATTTGCGGCAACAGAATCAATGACGGGTAGAACTTGGTTTACGCCAACGCCAGCTAAGAGGACGAAGAGTAAGAGATAGCCGAGAACAAAATGAAGAAATGAACCAGCACCTAAGACAATTAATTTACGCCCTGATGATGCGCGATAGAAAGCACGGCCTTCTTCACCTTCTGGCATCTCATCGCGTGGAGTCATTCCGTCGATGCGGCAATAACCACCGGCTGGGATGGCTTTGATTCCGAACTCAGTTTCACCACGTTGACGCGACCAGATGCGCTTGCCAAATCCAACGAAGAACTCAGAGACTCGCATTCCGTAACGGCGCGCTGTGAGGTAGTGCCCAAATTCGTGAACCATCACTGAGAAGAGCAGGGCAAAGATAAAGGCGAGGATTCCGACGAGTTGCATTAACGGGCTGCTTTCTGAAGAAGTTCGGTGGCGATTGCTCGCGCATCCTCTTCGATGGCACTGACATCAGATAGATCACGCGGGGCGCTTGCCGATTTTCCGCCGAGCTTCTGGACGACTTCTTCAACTGTTTCCACGATCGAAGTAAAGCCAATTTTTCCTGAGATAAACGAGGCAACGCACACTTCGTTTGCCGCGTTGAAAATTGCAGGTAGTCCGCCGCCGAGCGCGCCACAACGTCGCGCCAAATCAATTGCTGGAAAGCGTTCGTTATCGATCGGTGCAAATGTCCAGGTATGAGATTGCGTCCAATCAATTGGCGCTGTTGCCGCCTTTACGCGATCTGGGTGGTTAATTGCGAAAGAGATTGGCCCCTTCATATTTGGAGGCGATGCTTGGGCAATCGTTGATCCATCTATGTACTCGACCATTGAGTGCACAACTGATTGCGGATGAATAACTGCTTCAATTTGTGAGTAAGGAATCGCAAATAGGTAGTGGGCTTCAATTATCTCAAGGCCCTTATTTACAAGCGTTGCAGAGTTAATTGTTACGACCGGACCCATCGACCAAGTTGGGTGGTTAAGCGCTTCTGCAACAGTGATCGCCGATAAATCAGTGCGGTCGCGAAATGGGCCTCCACTTGCGGTGAGAACTAACTTGGAAACTTCAGATTTCTTTCCACCCATTAGCGATTGCCAGAGAGCCGAATGTTCAGAATCAACCGGCAATAATTGATCAGGCTTTGCCAGAGACATCACTAATTCACCGCCTGCCACGAGTGATTCTTTATTGGCTAGGGCGAGGCGATTTCCCACACGAAGAGCTGCCAGAGTTGGGCCTAATCCAATTGAGCCAGTTATGCCATTTAAAACTACATCGCAAGTTATCGCTGCTATTTCAGTGGATGCCAGCGGCCCATCAATTACCGTTGCATTAGGTAGCGCAGCTTTAATTTGATCAGCGTTCTTAGTAACGCCAATTACGGGAACGTTGAATTTCTTTGCTTGGGAAATTAATAGTTCGGTATTACTGCCAGCTGCCGTTATAGCAACAACGCGAAATAGCGATGGATTGGCCTCAACAATTTCCAGTGCCTGAACACCAATAGATCCCGTTGAACCAAGGATTACTAAATCTTTCACTGCTGCTACCAATTAACTATCTATCGAGAAGATTTTGCGTTGGTGAATACGGAGTTCCGCTACGACGTTTTGCGATCGCAGATAAAGCTTCTAATACAACGCGGTTGGCAAGAATTGCGGTGATATCAGCGCTATCAAATGGAGGAGCAACTTCAACGACATCAATTCCGACAACGGGAAGTTCTAGACAGATACGACGCACTGCTTCAAGTAGTTCACGGCTAGTCATTCCACCTGGTTCGGGAGTTCCGGTGCCTGGAGCCATGCCTGGATCAACCACATCTATATCCACTGAGAGAAATACGCCATCGCATCCATCGGTAAGGGTTGCAAAGGATTCATCAAGAACTTTATTGAGCCCGCGGTGATGGATTTCTGTCATCTCGTATGAGCGCATACCTTGATCGCGCATCCAATTTAAAGTCTTGTCATCTGGCCAATATCCGCGAAGCCCTAGTTGCAGGAAGCGATCGCCACGAACCTGGCCTGATTCAATTAAGCGGCGCATAGGAGTTCCGTGGCCTATCAGCGCACCAAATTGATCTTCACCTGTATCAGCATGAGCATCGAAGTGGATCATGGAAATTTTGCCAAGGCCGCGGTGTTTTGCAATACCTGCAACATCTGCTGAAGCGATCGAGTGGTCTCCCCCAAGAATTACTGGAATCTTTCCAGCGCGCGAAATCTTTTCAGTCGCTTCTTCTAAAACTTTTAAGGATGAAACTAGATCTCCAGGTGGCATCAGCAAATCGCCTGCGTCATAAACCTTTAACGCCTTGAGCGCATCGATGCGCAGGGCAAGGTGTGGGCGCTCAGCATCATGTGGCAGATAATCTCCACCGCGAATTGCTTGCGGACCAAACTTAGTGCCGGAGCGATGTGAAGTTCCGGAATCAATTGGTGCGCCAACAATTATTACATCGGCATCGGCATAAGACTTTGGATCATCGAGATCGCATTGTTGGATACCGAGAAATGTAAAACTTGGTCCATACATATTGCCGTGGTTTGCCATTGGTTAAGGATAGTTGCTAATGATTAAGAATCGAACCCAAGGCCAAGCGAATCCAGGAGTTTTAGCCAGAGGTTGCGCTTGCCCTGGTGTTTATCTGCCTGATTGATCGACCACTGTGTGAGGCGGATAAAAATGAATCTGAGAGGTTCAGGTGGAAATGGCATCGGCTTCTTGCGAACCATCTTTAATCTGGTTCGTTCATTATCTTTACCGTCTAACAAATCGAGCATTACCTGGGCGCCAAAGCGCGTTGAACCAACACCCAAACCTGTGTAACCCAATACATATGCCACGCGTCCTCGATAAGCCATCCCCCAGAAAGGCGAGAAGCGCGAACAAGTATCGATTGCTCCTCCCCAACCATGGGTGAACTTAATTCCTCTAAGTTGCGGGAAGGTTTCTAAGAATGCTTCTGCCAGATGAGCATAAGTTTCGGCATCTGTTTCATACTCTTGGCGCACTTTGCCGCGGAAGTTGTAGATGGCATCGTATCCACCCCAAAGAATTTCATTATCTTTTGTCATTCGATAGTAATGGAACTGATTACCCGCATCAGATAGACCTTCGCGCTCATCCCAACCGATAGATTCGAGTTGTTCCGCGCTCAAAGGTTCGGTAACTAGTTGGAAGTCATAGACAGGTACTACATATTTATGCGCGCGCTTAATCAGTGACTTGAAAACATTTGTAGCAAGTGCAACCTTTGTGGCATAAACGCTTCCATATGGAGTGTGAACGATCATGCCGTTCTTGGTGCGCTCTAAACGATCAACGCGTGAATTTTCAAATATCTTTACACCCAGGCTTATGCATGCTCGCTCTAGCCCCCAAACTAATCGGGCCGGATCAACTAGAGCAGTTCCGTCAGGATCCCAGAGAGCTCCTTTGTAGATTGGAGATTTAATTCGGGATTGAATTTGTTGCTGAGATAAGAGTTCAACGTTGTCTCCGAATGAATTTCGGAGATTGGCTTCTTCCTCTAAGCCCTTCATCTGCCAATCTTCAACTGCAACTCGAAGTTCACCGTTCCATTCGAAATCACATTCGATGCCGTACTTCTTTATCGTCGCCTCGATAGCATCTAAATTCTCACGACCTAGCTTTTCAATGACAGCCATCTCATCTTTAAATCGGCCATACCCATTCATGAATCCATGGGTGAGCGAGTAACTGCAGAAACCGCCGTTACGACCGGAAGCGCCCGCGCCCGTTTCGCGTTGTTCGACAACAACAACTTCGCGCTCGGGATTTGCTTCCTTTGCTAAGAGCGCAGTCCAGAGACCGGTGTAACCGGCACCAACAATGCACAGATCAGATGTCACATCGCCGATAAGAGTTGGATGTGGAAGTGGCTCTAGTGGATCTTCATCCAACCAATAGAGCTGGGGTTGCATCTGCGATAAATGTTTAAGAATAGAAGGATCGATGGTAGCCATCGCTTTTTCCGGGAGCGCCCGGAAATCACCTCTTCAATTACTACTAGTAGTTGTCCCGGGTCCTCCGGAGTCCAACCCCATAACGCAGGTTTCCTGATTTACAACCTGTGGTTCGTTATAGATATCGCTTTATATTAGCGGGCTTTACGGCGATTTACTATCTGACCCGCCAGAACTATCGCAAGGGCAAGGAAGAACATGCTTGAGGCAATTACATTTGCTTGGGCGGGGATACCGCGAGCGGCCGCTGTATAAACAAATTTGGGAAAAGTTATAACAGTTCCTGAGTTGAAATTGGTAATAATAAAGTCGTCAAAGGAAAGACTAAATGCCAATAGCGCAGCGCCTGCAATACCAGGTGCTACCAGCGGAAGTGTTACTCGGCGGAAAGTTTGAAATTCATTGGCATACAAATCCATCGCAGCTTGTTCAAGTCGCGGATCAAGGCTGGCGATTCGCGCCTTCACTGTAACTACAACGAAGGAGATACAGAAAACCACATGCGCAATAACAGTTGGCCAAAATCCTGGGTTGATGTGAAGTACCAGGAAGAGAGAAAGCAACGATGCGCCAAGGACAATTTCAGGGGTAGCCATCGGTAAAAAGATCAAAAGATTTGAGGTTGATCTGCCTCTAAATTTATGGCGGCCTATTGCAAATGCAATCATTGTTCCGAGGATCGTTGAGAAGATCGTTGCCAGTAGGCCGATCTTGATCGAATTTGCTAAGGCGTTACAGACTTCAGGTGCACCACAAGGGTTCTGCCAATTATCGAGAGTAAAGCCCTTCCAGATTAGGTTGCTTTTTCCGGAATCATTAAATGAGAATGCAAAGGTGTAGGCAACTGGAATAAAGAGATAGGTGAAGGCCAAGAACATATAAACGCGGATTAAATTACGTCCAAACCAACGTTGGAATCTAAGAACCGGAGAAATTGTTGGCGCTTTTGCTTCAGCGATCTTCTTGCTCATACCAACTCCTCCGTTCCGGCCTTGCGGATATAGAGCGTTACCAAGATCAAGATTGCGGCCATCAAGGTAAATGAAAGTGCGGCGGCAGTTGGGTAATCAACAATCTTGAAGTAGCGAGATTCAATAACGTTACCGATCATCTTGGTATTTGGGCTGCCCAAGATCGCAGCATTTACATAGTCACCGGCTGCTGGAATAAATGTCAGCAACGTTCCGGCAACTACACCTGGCATTGATAGAGGCAGAGTGACTTTACGGAAGGTAGTAAATCCATTGGCATATAGATCACCTGATGCCTCAAGCGTGCGTGGATCAATACGATCGATCGAGGCATATAGCGGCAAGGTCATAAAGGGCAAGAAGTTATAGGTCATACCCATGACCACTGCAAAGGCGGTTGAAGTTAAAGTCGTGCTATCGCTGATAATTCCGATTGTTCGCAGAGTCGGAACTACGAATCCTTCTTCACCAAGTATCTGCTTCCAGGCAACTGTGCGAAGAATGAAAGATGTAAAGAACGGAGCGACGACTAGAACTAAGAAGAAGTTTTTATATTTGCCTGATTTAAAGGCGATTGCATAGGCCAGCGGATAAGAGATCGCTAGCGCTAGCAACGTTGCGATAAGTGCGTAGATAAATGAGCGGCCGAACTGTTCCTTATTCTCTATAAAGGCATCGATATAGTTTGCGAATCGGAAGGTTTGTTCGTATTGGCCGGTATCTCCCCCGCTTAAGGGCGTCTGGGTAGATGTCTGTGCCAAATTCGCGATCGGCAGGATGAAGAAGGTAAAGAGGAATGCAAAACCTGGCAAAAGAAGGAGGTAAGGCGTTCTGATCTTTTGCATCGAAGTTGCGACTTACTCTTCGTCTAGATCTTCGGGATTTACTTCAGAGCCAGCAGTTACATCTTCATCGCCGCGAAGTGCGAATGTGAAGACTGGCGCCCAAGAAATGTTCACGGCATCGCCCTTATTAAATGGCGCGACTCCATCATCATTTTGTTCAAAGACCATTAGCTCTTGTCCCCAAGGCATTTCCACCTGGTACTGGGTTGATACGCCGATGTAAGAAACATCTTCGATGCGTCCGCCGGTTAGAACGTTTCCGGAGACCGGTGTATCTAGCAACGAAATACGGAATTTTTCAGGGCGAATACCCGCATACATTGAGTTATCTACTGCATGCGAACGGTTCTTAGGAAGTGAAATCTTCTGTCCATAAAGATCGGCGATGATTGAATCGCCATCGTTTCCGGTGATTGTTCCCTTAATTAGATTTGATTGACCGAGGAAGTTCGCAACAAAAGCGGTCTCTGGATTGTCATAGAGATCTGCAGGAGATCCCATCTGCTCGATCTTTCCTTCATTCATAACCGCAATCGTGTCGGCCATAGTCATGGCTTCTTCTTGATCGTGAGTTACGTGAACGAAAGTAAGACCAACTTCTTTCTGAATCCATTTAAGTTCGATCTGCATTTGGCGACGCAATTTAAGATCGAGCGCGCCAAGTGGTTCATCGAGAAGTAGAAGTGCTGGACGGTTAACGATCGCACGAGCAAGTGCGATGCGTTGTTGCTGTCCACCAGATAGCTGAGTCGGTTTGCGACCTGCCAGATGCGGAAGCTCGACGAGGTTAAGAACTTTATTGACTTCGGCATCAACATCTTTAATGCCGCGACGGCGCAGGCCGAAGGCGATATTTTCAAAGATCGTTAAATGTGGGAAGAGCGCGTAGTTCTGAAAAACGGTATTGATTGGACGCTGATACGGCTTTGTAGTCGTGATATCCGTTTCACCTAAGTGAATGCTGCCAATCGTTGGTTCTTCAAGTCCTGCGATCATGCGCAAGGTTGTTGTCTTACCGCACCCTGAAGGTCCAAGTAGTGCAAAGAATGAACCTTTAGGGATGGTAAGTGAAAGATCATCTACCGCCTTGAAATCACCATACTCTTTAGTGATTCGAGTAAGTATTAAATCCCCTCGCGCCGAACTAGCGTCAAAAGACACTTAGTTGCCGGCGGCCTTCTGGAACGCTTCGGTCCAAGCAGTCTCTTCTGTTGGTGTTAGCGAACGGAAGACGCTGAGGTTCTTCATAGTTGCTTCAGTTGGGAAGATGTATTCGCTCTTAGCTAGATCTGGATCGATTTTTTCCATCTCAGCTTGAGCGCCCTTAACTGGAGTTACATAGTTAACGTAGGCAGCAACCTCTGCTGCAATCGCTGGGTCGTAGTACCAGTTGATCAACTTTTCAGCACTTGCCTTAGCTTCTGGAGTTGCAGTTGATGGGATCAAGAGGTTGTCACCTGAAATAGTTCCGCCTGATTCAGGAATTGCGAAGTCGAACTTGCCTTCATTCTCTGATGCCAAGATAAACATATCTCCTGACCAACCGATGACTGCTGTTGCATCGCCTGAAGTCAGATCTTCTGCGTATTCGTTGCCCTTTACGCCGCGAATCCAACCATCTGAAATCTTTCCAGCCATGAAATCAACAGCATTCATGTACTGATCTTCAGTAACAGTTGCAGGATCTGCACCTTGCGCTAGCAAGATAATGCCGATTGTGTCGCGAAGCTCAGAGAGCACAACGATCTTTCCCTTATTTGCTGGAGCAAAGAGATCATCGAGAGTGCGAATACCTTTTGGGTTCTTCTCAGTATTCCAACCGAAACCACCCATGATGCCTTGCCAGGTAAGTGTTGATTCGCGGTTTGGGTCGTAAGAAGGTGATGCAAGAGTGTCGAGAATATTTGTCTTATTTGGAATATTTGCAGCATCAAACTTCTGCGCATAACCAAGGCGAATCCAACGAGCCGCCATCCAGTCAGTTGGGCTGACTAGGTCATAACCAATATCTTCGTTGAGCTTTAACTGCGCTTGAACTTTTCCGTAGAACTCGTCGTTGTCGTTGTAATCTTCAAAGTATTTAGTTGCAATACCAGTTGCTTCAGTGAACTTATCGAGTGTTGGATAAGTCTTATTTTCTTCATCGAAATCTAAGTAGAGAGGCCAGTTGCCCCAACGAACTAATTCACCTGATGCAGCAGAATCTCCGCCTGAACCACATGCGGCGAGCGCACCAGCAGCGCCAACGCCACCGATACCTGCGAGAACTGCGCGACGTGAAACACGTGCGTTGATGATTGAACGTGCTTCTGGTGATAGAGGTGACTTCTTAGCCATGTTGATGGGCTCCTTTTTGATTTTCCGGAACAAGGGACGGTTGTGCAGGGCTCATTATGTAACCGATTTGCCCTGCACGCCAAACAATTTCGCTGTGATTTAGCGAAAATTTATCTTAATTTTTACCCGTTTAGGTTGGTCATGACGTGCTTGATGCGGGTGTAATCCTCGAAGCCGTAGCTCGAAAGATCCTTGCCGTATCCAGAGCGCTTGAAGCCGCCGTGTGGCATCTCGGCAACGATTGGGATATGGGTATTGATCCAGACGCATCCGAAGTCAAAGGCCTTGGCCATACGCATCGCGGTGCCGTGATCCTTGGTCCAGACAGATGAAGCCAGACCGTACTCGACGCCGTTTGAAAGCGCGATCGCTTCCGCCTCATCCTTAAATTTTTGGATCGTAATGACCGGTCCGAAGATTTCAGATTGGATGTGCTCATCCTGCTGACGAAGGTCTGCGATCACAGTTGGCGCGATGAAATAACCGGCGCGATCTAGGGCTGACCCACCTGCGACCACACGCGCATGTGATGGAACGCGATCTAGGAAACCTTTAACGCGCTCGAATTGAGCGGCATTATTTACTGGACCAACGATGACATCTTCATTTGGCATACCAACTGCGATCTCGTTAGTTGCTTGGTGGGCGAGAAGTTTGACCATCTCTTCATACACACCCTCTTGCACCAAGACGCGAGTTGCTGCGGTGCAATCTTGACCTGAGTTGAAGAATCCTGCGATCGCGATACCTGCTGCAGCTGCTTCCAGATCTGCATCATTAAAGACTACAACTGGAGCTTTACCACCGAGTTCAAGGTGAACGCGCTTTAACTGCTTAGCGGCGCTTCCGGCAACTTCCATACCCGCGCGCACTGAACCAGTAATTGAAACCATCGCTGGCGTTGCATGCTCAACAACAGCTTTTCCAGTTTCGCGTTCACCACAAATCACATTGATTACGCCATCAGGCAAAAATTCGCCCATGATCTCGGCCATAAATACTGTTGATGCTGGAGTTGTATCACTTGGCTTAAGTACAACCGAGTTACCGGCAGCAATTGCAGGTGCCCACTTCCAAACCGCCATCATCATTGGGTAGTTCCAAGGTGTTACTTGGCCGCAAACGCCAACTGGTTCGCGACGAATAAATGAGGTCATTCCCTTCATATATTCACCAGCAGATTTGCCCTCTAAGTTACGAGCTGCGCCTGCGAAGAAGCGGATCTGATCAATCATTGGTGGAACTTCTTCAGATGTAGTCAGTCCAATTGGCTTTCCGCAGTTCTCGGACTCAATGGCGATGATTTCATCAGCGCGAGACTCGATCGCATCGGCAATTTTAAGGAGCGCGCGTTGGCGCTCTGAAGGAGTTGAATCACGCCATTCGGTGAAGGCGTTAGCGGCAGCAGACATTGCCTTATCGACATCGGCCACGTTTGAATTCGGTGCAGTAGCAAATGCTTGTCCTGTTGCTGGGTTAATCAGCGTGGTTGTCTCACCCGATGATGAGTCAACGAGCTTGCCATTAACAAAGTTCTGCAACTTTTTCATTTTACTTCTGCCCCTTTACCGCGCGAATTAGTTGATCACCGTGATCAACTGGATGTTTGGAATAACCTTCTAACCATTTAGCAATTGTGTAGTGACCGGATTCTGAGTGAACCCCAGACTTTTCCAGATCTGACTCTTGCAGACGCTTAACAATGTCGAGTGAACCAGCCCGTACTGCAGCAAAGATAGCAATTGAGTTTTCAACTGGTGCGCTTTCATAACCAAGTTGCGGAGCAGTTGCCCAAAGATTTTCGTCATAACCTTGAATAATCGATCCTTCAGGTTCTGCAACTAAACGACGCAAGCGCGCATAAGACTGCGCTTCTGAATCTGCTAAGTGATGAATAATCTGACGAGCAGACCAACCTTCAGCATCTTTAACATCTAACTGATCCGCGGTTACTCCGCGCGCCAAATTTAAAAAATATTGAGTAGAAGATTCGTAGACTGCGGCCAATTCTTGGATGCTCATGCCCTGTGTATTCATGTCTTGGAGTCTATTTACTCTTTTCGGCTGCTGCCAACTGTCCGCAGGCGCCATCTATCTCGCGCCCGCGCGTATCGCGCACAGTCACGGGAACTCCATAGTTCTCCAGGATTCGGACAAACTCTTCCTCGTCTTCGCGGCGCGATGCGGTCCATTTCGAACCAGGCGTTGGGTTAAGCGGGATCAAGTTCACGTGGGCGTTGCGGCTCTTGAGTAAACGCCCCAATAAATCTGCGCGCCAAGATTGATCATTGATATCGCGAATTAGCGCATACTCGATTGAATAACGGCGCCCAGTCTTCTTCTCATATGCATCGGCTGCAGCCAGAACTTCGCGAACATTAAAGCGCGAGTTAATTGGCACAAGTGAATCGCGGAGTTCATCATCTGGCGTATGCAGAGAAACCGCCAAGGTGCAGTTGATGCCCTCATCCATTAACTTCTCAATCCCATTTACCAAACCAACTGTGGAAACTGTTACTGAACGAGCGGAAATTCCTAAACCATCTGGGTTTGGATCTGTGATGTTGCGAAGCGTGCGTACAACTGCGTTGTAATTTGCAAGTGGCTCGCCCATTCCCATAAACACGATATTAGAAAGACGCGCTTCTCCCCCAGGGAGTTCGCCATTTGCACAAGCTCGCGCTGCAGCCACAATCTGTTCGGTGATTTCACCAGCAGTTAGATTTCGAGTTAGACCAGCTTGACCGGTCGCACAGAACGGACAGTTCATTCCGCATCCTGCTTGAGATGAGATGCAAACGGTTACACGATCTGTATAACGCATTAATACAGATTCAACTAAAACACCATCATGCAATTTCCAGAGATCTTTCCGGGTCATGCCGTTGTCAGTAGTTCGTGATGTAACAAGTTGAATTAACTTTGGTGTTAGCGCATCAGCAATTGATTGACGTTCAGCCGTTGGGATATCGGTCCACTCTTCAGGGTTATTAGATAAGTGAGAGAAATAGTGAGTTGCAACCTGCGAGGCACGAAAAGGTTGCAGGCCAAGTTCCTTCGCCCAGATCTTGCGATCAGCAGGAGATAGGTCCGCTAAATGTTTTGGCGCCTTCTTGCGTTGCGGTGGCTCATCGAAAACTAATTTGAGTTCAGGATTTGCATCAGGTCTGGTGCTCATAAAATCCCTGAATCTTGTGCGCGATGCACAATTTCAAGGGCAAGCCATAGCGCAGGAGCGGCAAACAAAACTGAATCTAGGCGATCCATAATTCCGCCATGGCCGGGCAAGAGATTTCCCATATCTTTTATCGCCATATCGCGCTTTAGAGCAGATTCAATTAGATCTCCTGATGTTGCGGTGAAAACAGTTAATAGTCCAGCGAGTGCGCCTAACCACCACTCGGCGCCCATAATGTAATGAAATGCGATAGCGCCACCTGCAATAGTAAATACAAGTGAGCCAAGTAAGCCTTCTATGGTTTTCTTGGGACTGATCTTTGGCGCAAGTGGATGCTTGCCGAAAAGTACGCCAGTTAAATAAGCGAAGGTGTCATTACATCCAACCAAGACTACAAAAGTCATGACGCGCTCTAGCCCATTGCTCGGGCGAGCCAACAAGATTAAGAAGCCTGCTAAAAATGGTAGATAGACAAGTGCAAGTGCGGATGCGGATGCGGTTTTAACAAAGTTAACCGTTCCTCGTGGAAGTAGTAGAACCAAGAGGCAAGGAAAGGCAATTGCAGTAGCTACGGCTAGACCTGAGATTCCGCCGAACCAGGTAGCGGCACATAGGCCAACTGCAGCCGTAGTAAGTGACCAAAGTGGAATATGAATATCAATTGCAGTGAATGCTTTATTTAGCTCGCGAATTCCGAGTACTACCGCAATCGTAACCACTAGGGCAAAAATTGCGCGCTGATAAGCAAGTGCAAACCAAACAAGTGCGATTAGCGATAGCGAGACAGCGATAGAAGGAAGGAGTTTTCTTCCCGCACGCTTATTAATCGCCTCGTTTATCGAATGTAAATCAGACACTTGTTTGTATTAAGAACTTCTAGACCTCTAGAAGTTCAGCCTCCTTATGCTTTAAGAGTTCATCGATCTTGGTGACGTGCTCTGATGTAACTTTTTCAAGTTCTTTCTCGCCACGCGCTAAATCATCTTTTCCAATGTCGCCATCTTTTTCGAGTTTTTCCATAAGTTCTTTGGCGGCACGGCGAATATTGCGGATTGAAACCTTTGAATCTTCCGCCTTACCTTTGGCTACTTTGATGTAATCCTTACGACGTTCCTCAGAAAGTTGTGGCAGTGCAACGCGAATAACCACGCCATCATTGCCGGGATTTACACCGAGATCTGATTCGCGGATCGCCTTTTCAATGCTCGCCATCGCTCCTTTATCAAAAGGGGCAACGATTGCCATGCGCGCTTCGGGTACTTGAATTGAAGCTAGTTGCGAAAGAGGTGTGTAGGTACCGTAATAATCAACCATGATCTTATTGAAGAGCGCAGGGTGAGCACGACCGGTGCGGATCGTTGCAAAGTCATCCTTGGCAACTTCTACAGCCTTATCCATCTTGCTCTGAGCATCGGCTAGAGCACTTGCTACATCTGCCATTTTCTAACTCCTCTAATTTGGTAAAGCTTTGGTAAATCTCTGGGAAAACTTTTTTAAAATTAAGAAACTAACGTGCCAATCTTTTCGCCACGAACTGCGCGTGCGATATTGCCGCTTGCCATCAAATCGAAAACGATGATCGGTAGCTTATTTTCACGGCAGAGGCTAAACGCTGCGGCATCTGCGACAGCGAGTGATTTGGAGAGAACTTCGTTATAGGAAATCTCATCGAACTTTGTAGCTGATGCATCCTTCTTTGGATCTGCGCTATAAACGCCATCAACGCCGCTCTTGGCCAGAAGCAAAGCTTCAGAACCGATTTCAAGTGCGCGCTGTGCGGCAACTGTGTCGGTTGTAAAGAATGGCATTCCAGCGCCTGCGCCGAAAATTACTACGCGACCTTTTTCAAGGTGGCGAATTGCCCGACGCGGAATGTAAGGCTCTGCAACTTGACCCATGGTGATCGCGGTTTGTACGCGAGTGTCAACGCCTTCTTTTTCTAGAAAATCTTGGAGCGCAAGACAGTTCATAACTGTTCCGAGCATTCCCATGTAGTCAGCGCGGGCGCGATCCATACCAACTTGCTGAAGTTCGGCGCCGCGGAAGTAATTACCGCCACCAACTACAACTGCCATTTGCACGCCAGTTTTTACAACATCTTTAATTTGCTTTGCGACATCGCGCATCACATCGATATCTACGCCGATGCCTTTTTCTCCCCCGAAAACTTCTCCGGAAAGTTTAAGGAGCACCCGCCGATACGTTCCTCTTGTACCGGGCATGGGTGCTCCTTTTCTAAAACGTTGTTCTGGCTAGTTTACTGACCTACGCGGAAACGGTGGAATGCCTTGACGGCGGTTCCTGCCTCATCGAGGATCTGCTTGACGGTCTTCTTCGCATCTTTAGCGAAAGCCTGCTCGATCAAGGAAACTTCCTTGACGAAGCCGGTTACGCGACCTTCGATGATCTTTGAAAGTGAAGCCTCTGGCTTACCTTCTTCGCGAGCTGTTTCTTCAGCGATGCGTCGCTCATTTTCGATGAGATCTGCAGGAACATCTTCGCGATTCACAAACTTAGGTGCGAATGCGGCGATGTGCTGGGCAATATCTTTACCAACTTCAGCTGCTTCTTTAGCAAGTGAAACTAGTACGCCAACTTGTGGTGGAAGATCTGGTGAAGTCTTGTGTAGGTAAAGTCCAACTGGACCATCTACAACAGCGACGTTACGAATTTCGATCTTCTCACCGAGTGTTGCGTTGCCTTCATCTATAACTGATTGAACGCTCTTGCCATTAGACATTGTTGAAGCAAGGAATGCCTCAACGGTTGCTGTCTTTGAAGCAAGTAGGTGATCAACTAGTTCATCACCAAGTGCGATAAAACGCTCGCCCTTTGCAACGAAGTCTGTTTCGCAGTTGAGCTCGAGCATTACGCCGAGGTCTCCTGAAACCTTTGCAACTACTAGACCATTTGAAGTTAAGCGACCTTCGCGCTTGGTAACTCCCTTAAGTCCTTTTACACGGATGAGATCGAGGGCTTTGTCATAATCGCCATCTGCTTCATCAAGTGCCTTCTTGCAATCGAGCATTCCTGCTGCAGTTGCTTCGCGAAGACGTTTTACATCATCTGCTGAATAGTTAGCCAATTTACTTATGCCTCCGGAGTTGTTGGTGCTGCTTCAAGTAGCTCTTTTTCAAGCGCTTCAGTTGCCGCGTTCTTTGCAGCATCTGGAGCAGGTGCAGCTGCTGTGCGAGTCTTCATGCCCTCAACAATTGCATCAGTGATAACGCGTGTCAGAAGTCCGATTGAACGGATTGCATCGTCGTTACCTGGAATCTTGTAATCAACTTCATCGGGATCGCAGTTTGTATCAAGGATCGCAATAACTGGGATTCCCAGCTTCTTTGCCTCAGCAACTGCGAGGTGCTCCTTCTTGGTATCAACAACCCAAATTGCTGAAGGCAACTTGGTCATATGACGGATACCGTCGAGGTTCTTAAATAGCTTTTCGCGCTCACGACGAAGAACAAGAAGTTCTTTCTTTGTAAGCAAAAGGTCATTTGCATTCTCAAGAGCTTCAAGCTCCTTGAGGCGCTGAATGCGCTTGTAAACAGTTGGGAAGTTAGTGAGCATTCCACCCAACCAGCGCTCGGTGACGGTTGGCATTCCAACACGTGCAGCCTGCTGCATGATTGGTTCGTGTGCTTGCTTCTTTGTTCCAACGAATAGAACGTGTCCGCCCTTTGCGACGGTGTCCTTTACGAATTCATATGCTTGATCGATAAGTGCAAGTGATTGCTGGATATCGATGATGTAGATGCCGTTGCGCTCTGTGAAAATGAAGCGCTTCATCTTTGGGTTCCAGCGACGTGTCTGATGTCCGAAGTGGACTCCACTGTCGAGGAGTTCTCGCATTGTTACAACTGCCATGGCAGCGTTCTCCTTTTTAGGTTTTTGCGCACAGCGCAATAAACCTGCTCGGTTAATGGCTTAACAATTTGTTAGGCCCGTCGCACCTACAACGCCGACCAACCTTTGAAAATAAATTTCTTAAGTCGGACCGAAGTGGCTTGTATTCCCTGACATTTCAATTACTGAATTGGTCAGTTCATACATAAGTGCTGAGATGTCACCAAAGGTTCCTTTAAAGAATGGCTCTGGTGCAGGGGAAATCTTACCTGTCGCCGAGGGGTGCTAAATCCACCTTCTATGCGCGGGGGTGGGCTTGTTTAAAGGCTTTTTGCAGTCTCTCAGTTGATACGTGCGTATAGATCTGGGTTGTTGCAAGGGATGCATGTCCCAAGATTTCTTGAACCGTGCGAAGGTCTGCGCCTCCTTCTAGGAGATGAGTTGCTGCCGAATGGCGCAGAGCATGTGGTCCTAACTTCACTGCACCTTCCAAAGCTTGTAACGCTTGATAAACAACGGTGCGAACAGTGCGTTGATCAATTCGCTTACCGCGCGCTCCAAGAAAAACGGCACGATCTGATTTATCTCCAGCCAATGATGGGCGACCTTCTTTTAACCAAGCAACGAGTGCGCGCATCGCCGGATTTCCGAGCGGAATCGTGCGCTCTTTATTTCCTTTACCGATTACGCGAATAGTGTTTCGCTCGTAATCAATATCTTGTAGATCAAGACCGCAGAGTTCAGAGACGCGGGCACCGCTGGCATATAAGACTTCGACCATCGCGCAATCACGTTTTGATAGCGGTCCATCTTCATCTGCAACCCTGGTTGCAAGTGCATCCATAGCTAGGCCGGCATCGGCAATGTTTAATACCTCTGGCAAAGTTCGCGCACCCTTTGGGGTTGCAAGCGTTGCCCCCACATCTTTTGCTAGGTAACCCTTCTTAGTTGCCCATTTAGTAAATAAGCGAATCGAAACCGCGCGACGCGAAAGCGTGGTGCGCGCTCCCCCTTTGACTTGCTGGTTGGCGAGCCAAGAACGAATATGTGAAAGCTCGAGTTTAGAAAAGTCAGTTATATCTAATTTTTCTAAGTGTTCGAAGAAAGAATCCAGATCGCCTAAGTAGGCGCGAATTGTGTGGGCCGAAAGGTTGCGCTCGGATTCGAGGTATTTCAGAAAGGCGTCGCGAATTTCGCTTAGTGCAACGCTTCCCATGCGTTAAAGGTTACTCGGGTTTGCGACCTTGGCGCAGTAAGCCGAAGGTGACCGCATCTTCAAGTGCCATCGCAGATGCCGCAATAACGTTTTCGTGAACACCAACAGTGTTCCATTCGCCTTTGCCATCTGAAGTTTCTACAAGTACGCGGGTGATCGCACCTGTGCCAAGGCGTCCTTCGAGGATACGTACTTTGTAATCTGTAAGTTCCAGAACTTCTAGTTCTGGATACAACTGCTTTAAGCCAGAACGAAGCGCGTTATCGAATGCGTTAACTGGGCCGTTTCCTGAGCCTGAGCAAGAGATCTCTTTACCTTGCGCGGTCACAGTTACTTCCGCTTTCGTAACGATGCTCTGATCTTCAGCGCGCTCTACAGTTGTGAGCCAGTGATCAATTGTGAAAAATGAAGGACGCTTGCCAGAGATTTCTTCTAGCAAGAGTAGTTCGAATGACGCATCTGCTGCTTCAAAGGTAAAGCCGCGAGATTCCATCTCCTTTACGCGATCAACTACGCGTCCAACTAATTCGCGATCGCCGCCAAGATCTACGCCGAGTTCTTGTGATTTAAGTTCGATCGAAGCGCGACCGGCCATATCTGAAACCAGCATTCGCATATCGTTTCCGACTGATGCAGGATCTTCATGTTGGTATAAGAACGGATCGACTTTAATTGCAGAGGCATGAAGACCCGCCTTGTGTGCAAATGCGGAGACACCAACGTACGGTTGACGCGCCGATGGTGAAATATTGGTTACTTCTGCGACTGCATGAGAAATTCGGAAAGATTCGCGAAGCGCGTTTGGAGGCAAGACCAATTGCTTCTTCTTTAATTCTAAGTTAGCGATAATTGTTACGAGATCAGCATTTCCGGTTCGTTCGCCATAACCGTTAAGTGTTCCCTGTACGTGTGTGGCACCTGCAGCAACCGCGGCCATTGAGTTTGCAACAGCACACCCAGTGTCGTTGTGGCAGTGGATGCCGATACGGGCAGAAGTCGCAGTTAAAACATCATGAACAACATCGGCAATTTCATCAGGCAGCATTCCGCCATTGGTATCGCAGAGCGCAGCAACATCGGCGCCTGCTTCCATCGCAACGCGGATTACTTCAAGTGCGTAATCGCGGTTGGCGCGATAGCCATCGAAGAAGTGCTCAGCGTCAAGAAATACTCGTTGTCCTTCTTGGCGAAGGTGGGTTACTGAATCGCGAATCATCGCGAGGTTCTCTTCGAGCGTTGTCTTAAGTGCAAGATCAACGTGGCGATCAAATGCCTTTGCAACCAAGGTAACTGCAGGAGCGCCGCTATCGCGAAGCGCACCAAGTAATACATCATCAGCAGCTTTAACGTTTGGGCGACGAGTTGCACCGAATGCCACAAAGATGGCGTTCTTAAGCTTTAACTCTTTCTTAGCAAGGGCAAAGAATTCGGTGTCCTTTGGATTAGCTCCTGGCCAACCGCCTTCGATAAAACCAACGCCGAGATCATCAAGGTGACGAGCGATAGTTAGTTTGTCGTGAACGGAAAGATTTAAACCCTCTTGCTGTGCGCCATCGCGCAGAGTGGTGTCATAGATATGGAAAGCATCAGAGATGGTCATTAGATAACTCGTTTAACCCAGCCGTGCTTATCTGCAGTTGTACCGTGCTGAATTGCGAGCAAATGATTGCGGATTTGCATAGTGATCGCACCAGGCTGTCCATCACCTGTTACCCAAGTACCCATTGCGCTCTTAGCTTGGCCAACTGGTGAAACAACAGCGGCAGTACCGCAAGCAAAGATTTCGGTGATCTCACCGGATGAAACACCGATGCGCCAGTCGTCGATAGAGAGCATCACTTCATCGGTCTTGTAACCAAGATCTTTTGCAGCGGACAAAATTGAATCGCGAGTAATACCTGGCAATAAAGTGCCGGTTAACTTTGGAGTAATAACAGTTGCATCGGCGCCTTCGCCCTTTACGAAGTAAAGGTTCATGCCGCCCATTTCTTCAATCCACTTGCGCTCTTTGGCATCGATCCAAACAACTTGATCGCAGCCTTCTTTTGCGGCTGCCTTCTGTGCAACAAGGGAAGCCGCATAGTTTCCGCCGCACTTTGCTTCACCAGTTCCGCCTTGTGCTGCGCGGACATATTCAGTTGAGATCCAAACAGATACTGCCTTAGATGGATCAAAGTAAGCACCCGCTGGCGTTGCAATAAGAATGTAAGTTGCTTTATTTGATGGGCGAACGCCTAAACCAACTTCGGTAGCGATCATAAATGGGCGTATATATAGAGATTCGCCGACTTTATTTGGAACCCATCCTGCATCTTGCTTTACAAGAGTTTCAACTGTTTCGAGGAAAAGTGCTTCGGGCATTTCTGGAAGTGCTAGACGCGCTGCCGATTTTGCAAAGCGTCGCGCATTTGCTTCAGGACGAAATAGTGCGATTCCGCCATCTGGTTGGCGATAAGCCTTCATACCTTCGAAGATCTCTTGTCCATAATGGAAAACTGCTGTTGCTGGATCAAGTGAGAGCGGCCCGTAAGGAATTAACTCTGGTTCAGCCCAGCCACCATCTTGCGTCCATTCGCAGATAACCATGTGGTCTGTGTAGTACTTACCAAATCCGCCTTCGGCAACCAAAGCATCGCGAGTCGCGGCATCTTTAGCGTTGGGATTTAGTTTGATCTTCATTTTAAAGTTGCGCGAGTAGCGCATCTCCGATTTCTGTAGTGCTTCGCTTCTTATCAGCGCGTGCTAGTAAATCTGCATTTACGGCCGCTTCGATCTCACGAGCAGCATCTGCATAACCCAAGTGGTCCATCATCATCGCAACTGACATAACTGTTGCAGTTGGGTCAGCTAAGTTCTTGCCCGCGATATCTGGCGCTGAGCCGTGTACTGGCTCGAACATTGATGGAAATGCTCCGGTTGGATTGATATTGCCAGAGGCTGCAAGACCAATGCCGCCGCAGATTGCTGCTGCGATATCGGTCAAGATATCTCCAAATAAGTTATCGGTTACGACAACGTCAAAGCGTTCTGGGTTGGTAACGAAGAACATTGATGCGGCATCAACGTGCAGGTAATCAGTAGTTACACCTGGGAACTCTTTGGCAACTTCATTGAAGGTGCGGGTCCAAAGGCTGCCAGCGCGAGTTAATACATTGTTCTTGTGAACAAGCGTTAACTTCTTGCGATCGCGCTTTGCGGCGCGCGCAAAGGCATCACGAATTACTCGCTCAGCACCGCGGCGGGTATTTAGAGATTCTTCAGTTGCGATTTCGGCATCGGTTCCTTCAGCAAGAACTCCGCCAGCGCCAACGTATGGGCCTTCGGTTCCTTCACGAACCACGATGAAATCGATTGGCGCCTTTGTAGCAAGCGGACCAGTTACACCAGCGCGCAAGACAGCAGGACGCAAGTTGATGTAGTGATCGAATGCGAAGCGAAGCTTAAGAAGCAATCCGCGTTCTAGAACTCCACTTGGAACTGTTGGATCTCCAACCGCTCCTAGCAAGATGACATCTG
Source organism: Candidatus Planktophila lacus (assembly GCF_002288325.1). Taxonomy (NCBI): domain Bacteria; kingdom Bacillati; phylum Actinomycetota; class Actinomycetes; order Candidatus Nanopelagicales; family Candidatus Nanopelagicaceae; genus Candidatus Planktophila; species Candidatus Planktophila lacus. The sequence goes on from NZ_CP016780.1 coordinate 913,187, forward strand.
CCTTAGCGATTTCAGCAAGAACGGAATCTGGCAGAACTTCTCCAGTGCGATGCCAATAACCTGCGCCAAGATCGTATTCGGTCTTAGTGAAAGTCACGTCGTACTTTGCGGCGACCTTATCGAGAACGCGAAGACCTTGGGCAACCACTTCTGGTCCAATTCCATCGCCTGCGATAACAGCAAGATTTATATTTTTCATATAGCGCCCATTAGTTCACTAAGGTAACTGAACGGACGAGATCGGCACCAGTTTCCTTAGCAACTGCCGAAACAATTGCATCAGCAACAGGTGAGTCAACGGTGATAGCCATCAACGCTTCTCCCCCAGCGCTAGCGCGGGCAACTTGCATTCCTGCAATATTGATTCCGGCTTTGCCAAGTGCGTTTCCGACTGCGCCAACAACGCCTGGGCGATCGGCATAACGCAAGAAGAGCAAGTTATCGGTTGGTGGAAGATCAAGATCGAAACCATCGATTGCGATGATCTTTTCAACTTTGCGGATACCCATCAAAGTTCCATCAACGGTGATCGACTTTCCATTTGCAAGTGCGCAATGCAAAGAAATCATGCTTCTGTATTCCGGGCTTACTGCATCAGTATCTGACGTTGATGTCAGATTGCGAGCAGCTGCAAGGCCTGGAGCGTTTACATATGTAACATCTTCAGCGCCAGTTGCAAGTAGTGCGCCCTTAAGTGCGCTAATGGCCAAGATTGATGAATCATGCTCAGAGATATCTCCGCGCACATGGACATCAAGATTGGTTGGAAGCTCTCCCGCAATTGCAGTTGCGATCTGCGCCATCTTTTCAACGAGTGGAAGCGATGGACGAATTTCCTCGTGGATTGCGCCACCCTTTACGTTGACTGCATCAGGAACTAGCTCGCCAGCAAGTGCTTTACGAACTGAAACTGCAACGGCAATTCCAGCGCGCTCTTGAGCCTCATCAGTTGATGCGCCCAAGTGTGGAGTTGCAACTACTTGATCAAGTTGGAACAAAGGTGAATCAGTACAAGGTTCGGTGACATAAACATCAAGTCCAGCACCAGCAACGCGACCTTCAACGATCGCATCGTGCAGAGCGGCCTCATCGAGAACGCCACCACGAGCTGCGTTGATGATGCGAACTGAAGGCTTAACTTTCTTAAGCGCTTCTACGCCGATCAAATTTGCAGTCTCTTTAGTCTTTGGCAAGTGAATTGTGATGAAGTCACTTCGAGTAAGAAGTGTGTCTAGATCAACTAGTTCAACGCCAAGCTGTGCAGCGCGGGCTGGCTGTAGGTATGGATCGTAGGCAACTACGTTCATGCCAAATGCCTGCATGCGATGAGCAACTAACTGGCCAATACGTCCGAAGCCAACAATGCCAAGTGTTTTTTCAAATAGTTCAGCGCCGGTGTACTTAGAGCGCGCCCACTTGCCATTACGGAGTGCCGCATGTGCTGGTGAGATGAAACGTGCTGAAGCAAGTAGCAATGAGATGGCAAGCTCTGCCGCAGAGACAATATTTGAAGTTGGTGCGTTAACGACCATTACACCTGCAGTTGTTGCTGCAGGAATATCAACGTTATCTAAACCAACGCCAGCGCGTGCAATAACTTTCAAACCCTTTGCCGCAGCGATTGCTTCTGCATCCATCTTGGTTGCAGAACGGATCAAGACCGCATCGACTCCTTTGCCAAGTTCGGCAAGGAGTTCGGTGCGGTTTGCGCCATCACAATTGCGTACTTCAAAATCCGGGCCTAGCGCTTCTAGGGTTGCCGGACTTAATTCTTCAGCGATTAATACAACAGGTTTAGCCACGCGCAGCGCTTCCTTCTCGGTAATCATCTTTATTTGAAGTCTTGATCCAGCTAAACATCTTGCGAAGTTCGCGGCCTACTCCTTCAATTGGGTGAGCCTCTCCCTTTGCACGAAGCGCCTTGAATTCAGGTGCTCCTGCTTCTTGGTCATCAATGAAGCGCTTCGCAAATGCACCAGATTGGATATCAGCAAGAACTGCCTTCATATTCTCTTTAACGCTTGGGTCGATAACGCGTGGACCAGAGACGTAATCTCCGTATTCAGCAGTATCTGATACTGACCAACGCTGCTTGGCGATTCCACCTTCGAACATCAAGTCAACAATAAGTTTTAGTTCGTGCAGGCACTCGAAGTAAGCAACTTCTGGCTGGTATCCAGCTTCAGTAAGTGTTTCAAATCCGTACATAACTAGTTGTGATGCGCCACCGCAAAGTACTGACTGCTCACCGAATAGATCTGTTTCGGTCTCTTCTGTAAATGTTGTGAGGATTCCGCCAGCGCGAAGTCCACCAATTGCCTTTGCGTAAGAAAGTGTTAGTGGCCATGCGTTGCCTGTTGCATCTTGTTCAACTGCAACGATTACAGGAACTCCACGACCGCCTGCAAACTCGCGGCGAACCAAGTGTCCTGGGCCCTTTGGCGCAACCATGCAAACATCAACATTTGCAGTTGGCTTGATGTAACCAAAGCGGATATTGAAACCATGGCCGAAGAAGAGAGCATCGCCATCTTTAAGGTTAGGCAAGATTGAATCTGTGTAGATGTGGCGCTGTACGTGATCTGGCGCCAAGATCATGATGACCGTGGCTTCCTTAACGGCTTCTGCAACTGTTACAACGCGAAGGCCTTCTGCCTCTGCCTTAGCGCGTGAAGGTGAACCTTCTTTTAGACCAACGCGAACATCAACGCCTGAGTCACGCAGGTTTAGTGCGTGCGCATGGCCTTGTGAGCCGTAACCGATGATCGCGACCTTGCGACCCTGGATGATTGATAGATCTGCATCCTCTTCGTGATACATCGTTGCCACGGTGTTTCTCCTTTTTCTTTTTCGAGTTAGTTTCTTGCTTAGTTTTGGTAATCAGGTTGGGTGTCGTGAACTTCTTTACCTTTGCCTGTCACATCTTTAATGGATATGACGCTGACAAGTTTGTCGAGCTGAGCAATAACTTGCTCGAGAGAGTGGCCTTCTACAGCTACTCCAATAACCATCTTTGAAATTGAGGAATCTTGAGTTGGTCCAACGTTGAGAGTTTCGATGTTGAATGCACGGCGCGAAAAGAGGCCAGCTACGCGGGCTAGAACTCCTGGTTCGTTTTCAACGAGAACTTCAAGAGTGTGTTGACGGCGGCTAGTAGTCATTAGAGCTCCTGTGAATCCCAGTCGGGCGCAGTAGCGCGAGCGATCATGATTTCATCATTTGAAGTTCCGGCAGCAACCATCGGCCAAACCATCGCATCGCGATGTACGCGGAAATCAACAACAACTGGTTGGTCATTGATCGACATCGCTTTCTCAATTGTCTTATCCAAATCTTCCGGGCGTTCGCAAGCAAGACCAACGCAACCCATACTTTCAGCGAGCATCGGGAAGTTAGGAACACGCTTTGATTCGAGGTTGGTATTTGAGTAACGACCTTCGTAGAACAAGGTCTGCCATTGGCGAACCATGCCGAGAGATTCGTTATTGATAATCGCAACCTTGATTGGAATATTGTTAAGTGCACAGGTAACGAGTTCCTGATTTGTCATCTGGAAACATCCATCACCATCTATCGCCCAAACAGTTGCATCTGGTGCGCCAACTTTTGCACCCATCGCAGCAGGAACGCCGTAACCCATGGTGCCTGCACCACCTGAGTTGAGCCAAGTGCGAGGATGTTCGTATGAAATAAATTGTGATGCCCACATCTGATGTTGGCCAACGCCTGCGGTAAAGATGGTGTCGGTACCAGATATCTGACCAATTCTTTGGATTACATGTTGTGGTGACAATGAACCATCTTCAGGTTGGTCATAACCCAATGGATATGTGGACTTAAGCGAATTCATCTGTCGCAACCATGCTGAGAGATCAGGTTGGTTCTTTGCAAGAGCCGCTTTAAGCGCAGGAATAAGAGCTGAAATGGTTTCACGTACATCTCCGACAACTGCAACATCGGCATGGCGGTTCTTACCGATTTCAGCAGGATCAATATCTGCATGAAGAATCTTTGCGTTCGGTGCAAATGTAGAAAGCTTTCCGGTAACGCGATCATCGAAACGAGCACCTAAAGTGATTAGTAGGTCGGCCTTTTGTAGCGCTGTAACAGCGGCTACAGTGCCGTGCATTCCTGGCATACCCATATGCAGCGGATGTGAATCTGGGAAAGCACCGCGTGCCATAAGAGTTGTAACAACGGGCGCTTCAAGAAGTTCAACAAGTTGACGAAGTTCTTTATGAGCGTTGGCCTTGATTACGCCGCCACCAACATAGAAGACCGGCTTTGATGATTGCGCGATTAGCGCAGCAGCATCGGTGATCGCCTGTGCATCAGGAGTTGTCTTTGGGTTGTAACCAGCAAGCTTGATCGAAGTTGGCCAGTTAAAAGAAGTCATCTTCTGTAGCGCATCTTTAGCAACGTCTACGAGAACAGGACCTGGACGACCAGTTGTTGCGATATGGAAAGCCTCAGCGATAACGCCAGGGATTTCATCGGGGTTGGTTACCAAATAATTGTGCTTTGTAAACGGCATGGTGATTCCGCGAATATCAGCTTCCTGGAATGCATCGGTACCGATTGCCGCAGATGGAACTTGGCCGGTGATTGCAATTAGAGGAACTGAATCCATTGCAGCATCCATTAAAGGCGTAACTAGGTTTGTCGCACCAGGACCAGATGTTGCGATACAGACACCTGCGCGCCCAGTAACTTGCGCATAGCCAGTTGCTGCGTGACCTGCGCCTTGTTCGTGGCGAACCAAGATATGGCGAATAGTTGAATCAAAGATCGGATCGTAAGCAGGAAGAATTGCGCCGCCTGGCAGTCCGAACATCACTTCTACATTTGCTGCTTCTAGGCTTTTCACCAATGAAGTAGCTCCTGTCATTGCTGTGCCGTTGGCCGTTGGTATGTGCGCCATCTTCTTACTCCTTTCCGTACTCTCGTTTTGGTTTCTAACTTTTTATTTCTACAATTCATTTTTTAAATGAAAAAACCCTCAGAGGATCTGAGGGCGCGTGCGTTAAAAAGGCACGCGCTATCGAATGACCACCACAATTACTGATGACGAGATGAGCGCGCACTTCTTTGACATACGAGTATTCTCCATCGCAGATGGCAGTTGAGTCAAGGTTTGAGATGTAAGTCTCAAATTGTGAAACTAGCCGCAGACAGCGCCCTTTGAGGCCGAGCCAACGGTCTTGGAATACTTCGCCAGAACCCCACGGGTGAATTTGTGAGGAAGCGGCTTCCATCCAACTTTGCGAGCTTCGAGTTCTGCCGGGTCAACTAAGAGATCTAAGGTGCGCGCCTTGATATCAATGCGCACTCGATCTCCATCTTTTATAAATGCAATCGGTCCACCGTCTACTGCTTCAGGTGCAACGTGCCCAACACATAGACCAGTTGATCCACCAGAGAAGCGACCATCAGTTAAGAGCAGAGTTGATTTACCAAGTCCTGCTCCTTTAATCGCACCAGTAATCATCAACATCTCGCGCATACCTGGTCCACCCTTTGGACCTTCGTAGCGAATCACAACTACATCGCCAGATTGGATCGTTCCATTTTCGAGCGCTTCCATCGCAGCTTGTTCGCGTTCAAAAACGCGCGCTGGTCCTTCGAAAGATTCGATACCTATACCTGCGGTCTTACAGACTGCGCCATCGGAAGCAAGTGAACCACCAAGAATTGTGATTCCGACATCTGTTGAAAGTGGTGTTGAAATTGCATGCAAAATATCGCCATCTACATCTGGAGGATTAATCCCCGCAAGGTTTTCGGCCATAGTTTTTCCGGTAACTGTCATTACATCGCCATGCAATAAACCGGCATCGAGAAGCGCCTTAAGTACAACAGGTACTCCCCCGACTTTATCCATGTCGCTCATTACATAGCGACCGAAAGGCTTTAAATCTCCGAGTAGTGGAACTTTTGAACCAATACGGTGGAAATCATCAAGCGATAAGTCAACTTCTGCTTCGTGTGCAATCGCTAGCAAGTGAAGAACTGCGTTTGTAGAACCACCAAGTGCCATAACGGCGGTGATGGCATTTTCAAATGCGCGCTTTGTAAGAATGTCGCGAGTTGTTAGACCCAGCTTGATCATATTTACAACTGCAGCACCTGATGCAACCGCGAAAGCATCGCGGCGGCGATCAACTGCAGGAGGTGCGGCAGATCCTGGAAGTGAGAGGCCGATTGCTTCGCCAACAGTTGCCATTGTGTTCGCGGTGTACATGCCACCGCAAGCGCCTTCACCCGGACAGATTGCGCGCTCAATTTGATCGACGCGTTCTTGGGTAATTAATCCGCGAGCACAAGCACCAACTGCTTCGAAGGCATCGATGATGGTTACATCTTTGCCATCTACTTGCCCTGGAAGAGTTGATCCGGCATAAACAAATACAGATGCAACATCTATACGTGCTGCCGCCATCATCATTCCAGGCAGTGATTTATCGCACCCAGCAAATGTAACCATGCCATCAAGGCGTTCGGCCTGCATAACTGTTTCAACTGAATCGGCAATTACTTCACGAGAAACAAGTGAGAAGTGCATTCCTTCGTGTCCCATAGAAATTCCATCAGAGACTGAAATAGTGCCGAATTGCATTGGGAACCCACCGGCATCAATTACACCTTGCTTAGAAGCTTTAGCTAAGCGATCTAACGAGAGATTACATGGGGTGATTTCATTCCAAGATGAAGCAATGCCGATCTGAGGCTTTACCCAATCTTCATCACCCATACCGACTGCGCGAAGCATTCCGCGGGCAGGTGCGCGCTCTAAGCCATCTGTGACCAAACCCGAACGTGGCTTCATCTGCGACATGGCAATGAGTCTAATAGACTCCACTCATTCACTTCAATATTTAACCAAATTGCTTAACGTTTCCGAGGAGATTTCTGTGTCAAAAAAGCCCGTCCAATTAGATAAAGATGGTTTAGATCCAAATCGCTGGCGCACGCTCTTTGTGGTTGCCATTTCTCAATTAATGGTCGTTCTCGACTCATCAATTGTAAATATTGCTATCCCAAGTGCAAAGGCTGATCTCGGGATTACCGATGCAAATCAGCAGTGGGTTATCACTGCCTACACCTTGGCTTTTGGTTCTTTGCTTCTAATTGGCGGGCGCATTGGTGACTTCATGGGCCGTAAGAAAATCTTTATCATCGGGCTCGCAGGTTTCGCAGCCGCTTCCGCTCTTGGCGGAGTAGCTGCAAATCAAGAGTTGCTCTTTGCTTCCCGTGCGCTACAAGGTGTTTTCGGTGCCCTTCTTGCACCTGCAGCACTGGCAATTATTTCTGTAACTTTCACAGTACCTGCAGAGCGCGCTAAAGCATTCGGTGTCGTTGGCGCAATCTCAGGCGGAGGCGCAGCCATTGGATTAATCCTTGGCGGAACCCTTACTGAGTACTTCTCATGGCGCTGGTGTTTAGGTGTCAACGTTCCGATCGCGGTATTCGCTGGCTTAATGGCCTTCTTCTATGTCAGAGAATCAAAAGCTGGCGGCGAACATAGCTACGACATTCCTGGTGTTATCACTGCAACTGCAGGTCTCTTCTCGCTGACTTACGGTTTTAATGAAGCAGCGACCAAGGGTTGGTCATCACAGAGCACAATTACATTCTTAGTTGTCGCCGTACTTCTCTTGGTTTCATTTGTTGTAATCGAAGCCAAGGTTTCAAATCCAATGATGCCGCTGCGCGTTGTAACAGAGCGCAACCGCGGTGGTTCATACCTAGGTTCCCTAATCGTCGGAGCCGGTCTCTTCTCGATGTTCTTATTCCTAGGTCTTTACCTACAAGTCGTACTTGGGTACTCACCACTTAAATCAGGTTTTGCATTCCTGCCATTTACTGCAGGAATCATCGTGTTCGCGGGAATTGCTTCTCAGCTCTTGCCTAAATTCGGTCCTCGTCCGCTGATGGTGCCAGGCTTAGTTTTCGCAGGTATTGGTCTGCTTATGTTGACCTTGATTACCCCAGAAACTTCCTACGTAACGCATGTGCTTCCATCGCTTCTCATTATGAGCTCTGGAATGGCGCTGGTCTTTATTCCACTAACTTCAACTTCACTACACGGGGTTAGCAATCAAGATACTGGCGTCGCTAGCGCGATGATCAATACCAGCCAGCAGGTTGGTGGATCACTCGGTACTGCACTACTTAATACAGTCGCGGCAACCGCTGCGACTAACTACATCGCGGCAAACCAAAGTATGGGCGAAAAGGTGCAAGCCTTTGGAATCACACATGGTTTCACAGTTGCATTTACCGTATCTGCTGGCTTGTTATTTGCTGGTGCGATCGTGCTCTTCTTCTTTATCAACGTTGGGAAAGATTCTCTCGTTGAAACAGAAGGCGTTTCAGTTCACTAATAAATTAAAATTAATTAGTTGGCTGACCTAAGTGGCCAAGTAGAAGCTCTCGTACGCGAGCAGCATCTGCTTGGCCCTTTGTCTCTTTCATGACTGCACCGATCAAAGCACCCGCTGCAGGAACATGTCCATTACGGACTTTATCTGCAGTCTCTGCTTGCTCAGCACAAACCTTCTCAATGGCTGCCATTAGCGCGCCATCATCGTTAACAACTTTAATACCGCGCTTTGCCACAACTTCGGAAGGCTTTCCTTCGCCAGCGATTACGCCTTCTACAACTTGGCGGGCCAACTTATCTGTTAGCTCGCCTGCAGCAACTAGCGCAACGATTTCAGCAACATCAGCAGGTGTGATTGAGAGATCTTGAATCGCAGAATCTTTTTCGTTTGCGATACGTGAGATTTCACCGAGCCACCAAGTACGCGCCTTAGTTGGTTCTGCACCAAGCAGAACGGTTGCTTCCACGATATCCAAAACGTCAGCGTTAATCATCGCGGCCATCTCTTTATCTGGAACAGACCATTCCTCTTTCAAGCGCTTACGACGTAGTGATGGGCGCTCCGGTAATTGCTTGCGAAGAGTTTCGATCCAGGCAGCATCTGGTGCAACTGGAACTAGATCTGGTTCAGGGAAGTAACGGTAATCCTCGGCTTGTTCTTTTGAGCGACCAGAACGAGTTAGCCCTGACTCTTCTTGGAAGTGACGAGTCTCTTGCTTAACTTTCTTGCCATCATTTAGAAGTTCAGCGTGACGAATCATTTCACCGCGGATAGCGCGCTCGACAGAGCGAAGAGAGTTTACGTTCTTGGTTTCAGAGCGCGTTCCAAGAACATCAGAACCGATTATGCGAAGCGAAACGTTGGCATCGCAACGAAGCGAGCCTTGCTCCATCTTTACATCCGAAACCTTTAAGCCGCGCAAGATGTCACGGAGTTCGGCAACGTATGCCTTAGCAACTTCTGGCGCGTACTTGCCAGTGCCAGGAACAATCTTGGTAACGATTTCAACAAGTGGAATTCCGGCGCGGTTGTAATCAAGGAGCGAATATTCCGCGCCATGGATGCGGCCAGTTGCGCCACCAACGTGGAGCGACTTTCCGGTGTCTTCTTCCATGTGTACGCGTTCAATTTCGATGCGGAACTGCTTTGGACCTTCTTCAGTTTCGATCTCAACATCGACATATCCATCGAAACAGATTGGTTCGTCGTACTGCGAAATCTGGAAGTTCTTAGGCATATCTGGATAGAAATAATTCTTGCGGGCAAAGCGGCTATATGGCGCGATCTGGCAATTAAGTGCCAAGCCAATCTTGATCGTTGATTCGATCGCTGTGGCATTTACAACTGGTAGCGCGCCAGGTAGCGCCAAGCAGACTGGGCACGTTTGAGTGTTCGGCTCTGCACCGAAAGTGGTGCTGCAAGAGCAGAACATCTTGGACTCGGTATTTAGTTCAACGTGAACTTCTAGACCAAGTACTGGTTCGTACTTTGAAATTACATCGTCATAGGTAAGCGCCATTACTTGGCACCTCCCAAAACTGGAACCTGGTCAATTAAATATCCGCCCCATTTGCTCACCAAAGCTGCTTCAAGTGCGCCACCAACTTCATATAGACGTTGGTCTTGCATCGCTGGCGCCATGATCTGGAAACCAACTGGCAGACCATCTTCATCAGCTAATCCTGCTGGCAGGCTCATTCCGCAAATACCGGCAAGGTTTACCGGAATTGTTGCTACATCTGCCAAATACATCGCGATTGGATCTTCAGATTTTTCACCGATCTTAAAGGCGGTGATTGGTGATGTTGGTGAAACCAATACATCTGCCTTAGTAAATGCCTTCTTGTAATCTTCAATAATCAAGGTACGGATCTTCTGTGCACTGCCGTAGTACGCATCGTAATAACCAGATGAGAGTGCATATGTACCGAGGATGATGCGGCGCTTAACCTCGCGGCCAAATCCTGCTTCGCGGGTTGCGTTCATGACTGTTTCGGCAGATGCGCCATCGACATCGCCTGTCCGTAGTCCATAACGCATAGCGTCAAAGCGGGCTAAGTTGGAAGAGCATTCAGATGGTGCGATCAAGTAGTAAGCAGCAAGTGCATATTCGAAACTTGGGCAATCAACTTCAACGATTTCAGCGCCAAGAGATGCAAGTAGCTCAAGTGATTCGTTAAAACGGGCAAGGACACCGTTCTGATAACCATCGCCCTGCAACTGCTTGATTACGCCGATCTTCTTTCCCTTTACATCTGCGCTACGTGCTGCAGCAACAACGTTTGGAACAGCGGCGTTAATGCTCGTTGCATCCTTAGGATCATGTCCGGCCATGACTTCATGCAAGAGCGCCGTATCTAATACTGTGCGACCAAATGGACCTGCTTGATCAAGACTTGAGGAGTAAGCGATAAGACCGTAACGAGAAACTGCTCCGTAAGTTGGACGAACGCCAACGATTCCAGTTAGCGCTGCAGGTTGGCGAATCGAACCGCCAGTATCAGAACCAACTGCGATGGGCGCTTCAAATGCGCTAACCGCTGCAGCTGATCCACCACTTGAACCACCTGGAGTGCGAGTTAAATCCCATGGATTAAAAGTTGGGCCATAGCCTGAGTTTTCAGTAGAAGAACCCATTGCGAATTCATCCATATTGGTTTTACCAAGAATTACAACGCCGGCCTGCTTTAACTTTGAAACGACAGTTGAGTCATACGGCGGTTTCCAACCCTGCAAGATCTTTGATCCCGCTGTTGTCGGTACGCCTTCTTGGGCTAAGACATCTTTAAGTGCAAGTGGAACACCTGCAAGTGGGTGCAACTTCTTTCCAGCAGCGCGTTCGGCATCAACTTTGGCGGCTTGGGCAAGTGCGTTTTCGCCATCGACATGTAGAAATGCTTTTACCTTTGAATCGACCTCACTGATGCGATCTAAATGGCTTTGGGTAAGCGCAACCGAAGTCGTCTCCCCCGATGTCAGGGATGCTGACATTTGTGCAGCAGTCTTTTTAATCATTCCGCTTCACCAAGAATTTGTGGAACGCGAAAGCGTTGATCTTCTTGTGCAGGGGCCCCAGATAACGCTTGCTCTGGAGTAAGGCTTGGTTGCACCTGATCTTCACGGAAAATGTTTTCAATTGGCTGCGGATGAGATGTTGCCTTAACGCCTTCTAAATCCAGCTCTTGAACTCGCGCTACTGCGTCGAGGATGCTGCCAAATTGTGATGCCAGATTTACGAGTTCATCCTCGGTCATCTCAATGCGGGCAAGCGATGCCAACTTTGCGACATCATCACGGGAAAGGCTGCTCATAGTGTGTGAAGTTTAATGAGAAAGCGGGTTACGAGCGAATTTGCCCATCACCCGTGACGATCCAAGTGGTTGTGGTCATCGCTTCTAAGCCCATTGGGCCGCGGGCATGAAGTTTCTGATTTGAGATGCCGATTTCAGCGCCAAATCCCATTTGTTCGCCATCAGTAAAGCGCGTAGAAGTATTGACCATCACGGCTGCGCAATCAGCAAGTGCGATGAAACGGTCTGCGTTCTCTTTCTTCTCAGTCACGATCGCTTCGGTGTGATTAGTGCCGTACTTTGCGATGTGATCTGCTGCAGCATCAACTGAATCAACAACTCCGACATTCATCTCAAGGATTCCGTACTCGGTGCACCAATTTTCATCTGTTGCAGGAGTTGATGCGATCCCAAACTTTTCAGCAACCTTTTGTGCAGTTGCATCAGCGTGCAAGATAACGCCAGCATCAGATAGCGCCTTGAGCGCCATCGGCAAAAATGTTGGTGCAATGGCTCGGTGAACCAAAAGAGTTTCGGCTGCGTTGCAAACACTTGGGCGATGGGTCTTGGAGTTAATCAAGATTGGAAGAGCTTTTTCAATATCTGCAAATTCGTCAACGTAGACATGGCAAACACCAGCACCGGTTTCGATAGTTGGAACTGTAGATTCATCGACCACCATGCGGATTAGCGCGGCGCTGCCACGTGGAATAACTAGATCAACTTTGCCACGTGCGTTTAGCAGTGCTTTAACGGTTGCACGATCTTCGGATGGAACCAATTGAATTACCTCTGGTGAAATTTTTGTTGTGGCTAGCGCATCTCGGATAACGGTTACGAGAACCTGGTTGCTCGCCGCCGCTGTAGAAGAGCCACGCAACAACGCTGCGTTGCCGGACATTAGCAAGATAACTGCAGCATCTACCGTGACATTTGGACGGGCTTCGTAAACCATTCCGATGACGCCAAATGGAACAGATACTTGTTTAAGATCTAAACCATTTGGCAGAGTTGATTGGCGCAACACTTGTCCAAGTGGATCTGGAAGATCAGCGACCAAGCGCGCGCCATTAGCCATTCCGGCAACTCGAGATTCGGTAAGAAGTAAACGATCCTGCATCTGAGGATGCATATCCTCAGATTTTGCTCGCGCAATATCTTCGGCATTAGCCTTTAAAATCTCGGCACTACGAGTTTCGATAGCGGCAGCAATTGCATATAAAGCAGCCTTGCGTTCGGTACCTGTTGCAGTAGATAGCGTGCGTGCCGCAGCACGCGCCTTTAGAGCTAAATCCGAAACTATCTCGACTGCATCCATTGGAAAAGTTTATCGGTTTCTATTTATCCGAGGAGGACTAAATCATCGCGGTGAACTAGCTCGCGCTCATATTCTGCGCCCAAAGTTGCCGCAAGCTCTTTAGTGGAGCGACCCAGCATCTGTGGGATTTCATGCGAATCAAATGCCACAAGTCCTCGTGCAATAACTTTCTTATCTGCACTCATTATTTCGACAGTATCCCCGGCGATGAATTCGCCTTCAACCGCAGTAACACCGGCAGGTAGAAGTGAAACTCCTCTTTCGAGAATCGCTGTTACTGCTCCAGCATCGAGAATTAAGCGACCGCGTGGAGTTGAGGCATGTGCCAACCAGAGCAGACGCGATGTAGAACGTGTTCCGTGAGATGCAAAGAAGGTTCCGACTTCAGCGCCGGCTAGTGCATTTGCTGCATTAGTAAGCGATGTAAGCAACATTGGAGTTCCCGCGCCCGTTGAGATGCGCGCAGCTTCAATTTTGGTAACCATTCCCCCGCTACCAACGCCGGCAGAACCTGCGCCACCAATATCAAAATTCTCAATATCTGCGATGTGATCGACAAATGAGATTGCTTTTGCGCCCGCATGTGAAGGTGGGGCGTCATAGAGCGCATCAACATCTGAAACCAGCACAAGTAAATCAGCGCCGATTAGTAGCGACACAAGCGCGGCTAAGCGATCGTTATCGCCGAAGCGGATCTCTTGCGTTCCAACTGAATCGTTCTCGTTGATGATTGGCACAACACCGAGTGAGAGCAGTTTATTTAACGTCTGTTGTGCGTTCTGATAGTGCGAACGACGAACCACATCTTCGGTTGTTAAAAGCACCTGAGATGAGACCAAGTTATGGCGTGAAAAGTTCTCGTTGTACTTTGCAATAAGCAAGCCTTGGCCAACTGATGCTGCCGCTTGTTGCGTCGCTAAATCCTTTGGACGGGTTGTTAAACCGAGTGGAGCAAGGCCGGCTGCGATTGCACCCGAAGAAACCAGAACAACTTCAGCACCACGTGAACGTAGTTGGGCAACTGCATCAACGATTTGTGAAACCGCTTGGCTATCGAGGGCAGAACCTGCAGAACCGGTTAGCGAAGATGAACCAATTTTAATGACAACGCGTTTCGCACTTGTAACTGCGCTGCGGCTCATTTACTTATCCTCTGCTGGTGTTGGATCCGTTAAGCGTGGAGTATGTGGGTCCTCCACGTTGTACTCCCATTGTTGCGCAATTTCATCATCACTTAGTTGATCGACAACACGTTCTTCTACAACCCATGAGCCTTCTAGGCGTGAGTCTTCGCCGCGACGATGCAAGTGACCGGCTAATTGTTCGGCGCCAGCTTCAATAGTTGGCTCCCATTCGAAGACAACTTCATTATCGCCAGATCCGATACGTACTTCACTTCCGGCAACCGCTCCCTGCTTGAACAACTCTTTTTCAACTCCGAGTTGTGCCAAGCGATCTGCCAAGTAACCGATTGCTTCAGCGTTCTTAAAGTTTGTCTGGCGAACCCAACGAACAACTTTCTGTCCGCGCACGCTAAATGAACCATCGGCATTGGCGCGAACAGTGAATCCTGAATCATCTACAGCTGTTGGACGCAAGATGATGCGAGTGCGTTCTTCGGTTGCAGCCTCGGCGCGCGCTTTCTGTACTAGGCGTGCCATTGCGTAGAGAAGTTCAGTTAAGCCTGCACGGCTTGCGGCAGAGACTGGGTAAACCTCATAGCCCTTATCGCGCAAAGTTTGCGCAACCATATCGGCCATTGCTTGGCCGTCAGGAAGATCAATTTTATTTAGCGCAATAATGCGCACGCGATCTTCGAGGCCGCCGTACTGTGCGAGTTCAGATTCAATGATTTCAAGATCTGTAATTGGGTTGCGATCTGTTTCTAGCGTTCCGCAATCGAGTACATGTACAAGTGCCACACAACGTTCGACGTGGCGCAAGAACTCAAGACCCAAACCTTTACCTTGTGAGGCTCCTGGAATGAGACCTGGAACATCGGCAACGGTAAAGCGGGTATCGCCTGCTTGAACAACACCTAAATTTGGAACCAAAGTTGTAAATGGATAGTCAGCGATCTTTGGGCGCGCAGCGGAAATTGCGGCAATTAACGAAGATTTTCCAGCGCTTGGATATCCAACAAGTGCAATGTCGGCAACTGATTTAAGTTCTAAGTAGAGAGTGCGTTCTTCACCTGGTTCGCCAAGGAGTGCAAAACCTGGCGCGCGACGCTTTGAAGATGAGAGAGCCAAGTTGCCGAGGCCACCATGTCCACCTTGTGCCGCAAGAAATGTTGTACCTACCCCAATTAAATCTGCAAGTTGATTTCCTTTATCGTCGAAAACCACTGTGCCATTTGGAACAGGAAGAATTAAATCTTCACCGTATGTACCATCTTTACGATCGCCATAGCCTTGTGAACCAGATGTTGCTTTGCGATGAGGTGAATGGTGAAAATCAAGGAGCGTTGTAACGCTGGAATCGACGATCAAGATTATGTCGCCGCCGCGTCCACCGTTGCCGCCATCCGGGCCGCCTAGTGGTTTAAATTTTTCGCGCTTAACAGAGACGCAACCATCGCCGCCTTTTCCGGCAGCGGCATAGAGCGTTACGCGATCAACGAATGTTGTCATCTCTTAACGCTCCCTTCTGGTTTTTACTAAAATTGAAATCCATAAACCGGCCTGATAAATAAAAAGAGCGAGCCACGAACGCGGCTCGCTCTCTTTGAGAAACCTAAATTAAGCGACCGGTGCAACCACGTTCACTACACGGCGACCGCGAGCGCGACCGAATTCAACTGCTCCTGCAGCTAGTGCAAAGAGAGTGTCATCCTTACCGCGACCAACATTCTTTCCTGGGTGGAAATATGTTCCGCGTTGACGAACCAAAATTTCACCAGCGTTTACTTCTTGTCCGCCAAAGCGCTTGATACCGAGGTATTGCGGATTGGAATCGCGACCGTTACGTGTCGAGGAGACACCCTTCTTACTTGCCATTGTTTACGCCCTTTATTTCACGCCGCTAATAGCGGTGATCTTGACTCGAGTTTGCTGTGCACGGAAACCTTGACGACGACGGTAACCGGTCTTGTTCATGTAACGAAGGATGTCGATCTTTGGACCCTTTACTTCGTCAATTACTTCACCGGTAACTTTTACACCGCTAAGAACTTTTGCATCTGTTGTAACGCTGGCACCGTCTACGACAAGTAGCGCAGGAAAAGTTACGGTTGCACCAGCAGCCTGGTCGATACGATCGACAGTGATGGTTTCACCAACGGTGACTTTCTCCTGGCGTCCGCCAGCTTTAACGATTGCGTACACGATTCTTGCTCCAGTTCAGTTCACGCTCATGAGGCCCAGGTGGGCTTCTTTCGAGCAGAGGCTAAGGGTACGGATTTCGTACCCCTAGGGTCAAATTGAGGCTTTTCTAGGCGGTGATGATCCCGCTGGAAGCAGCCCTGCGACGACGTCGCCCGGCTGGCTTGGCTTCTACTTCTACATCCTCATCTACCTCGGTTTTTGAAGACATTTCGGTATCTGTTTCTTCAGTATTTAGAGTTTCATGGAATTCATGTTCGGTTGCTTCAGATTCATCGGCATCGTCATGTGATGCTGATTGTGAATTTACTTGTGGCATCGGCGCCTTCATCTTTACCGGCTCCATATGGATATGAATTCCGCGGCCCGCACATGAATCGCAAGTTGTTGAGAAGGCTTCGATCAAACCTTGGCCAACGCGCTTACGTGTCATCTGCACCAAACCGAGTGATGTTACTTCTGCAACCTGATGCTTAGTGCGATCGCGGCCGAGACATTCAACTAGGCGGCGAAGAACTGCATCACGGTTTGATTCAAGAACCATATCGATAAAGTCGATAACGATGATTCCACCAAGGTCGCGCAAGCGAAGTTGGCGTGCAATTTCTTCGGCAGCTTCCAAGTTGTTCTTGGTAACTGTCTCTTCGAGGTTTCCACCCTTACCGATGAATTTACCGGTGTTGACGTCGATAACGATCATCGCTTCAGTGCGATCGATAACTAGCGAACCACCTGAAGGTAGATAAACCTTGCGATCAAATGCCTTAGCGAGTTGTTCTTCAACGCGGAAGTCAGCGAATAGATCGCCAGTTCCGGTGTACTTCTCAAGCTTGGTCACAAGTTCAGGAGCAATAGATCCCAGGTAAGAACTGATTTCTTCCCATGCTTCATTGCCTTGAATTGTTAACTTGCGGAAATCTTCGTTAAAGATATCGCGGATAACGCGCACTGCAAGATCTGGCTCTGAGAGTAGAAGTGCTGGTGCGTGGAAGTTTGGATTTTCAGATTTCTGATAAATATCTTCCCATTGCGCCTTTAGACGTGCGACATCGTTTGTGAGTTCTTCTTCGCTAACGCCTTCTGCAGCGGTGCGAACAATTACCCCTGCTTCTTCAGGGATTAAGTTCTTTAAGATCGCCTTTAAACGTGTGCGTTCTGATTCAGGAAGGCGCTTTGAAATACCGCTCATTCCGCCGCCAGGAACATAGACAACATAACGGCCAGGAAGTGAGATCTGGCTAGTTAAGCGCGCACCCTTTTGACCGATTGGATCTTTAGTAACTTGTACAAGAACAGGTTGACCTGTCTTCAAAACCATTTCAATTTTACGTGGTTGAGTTTCAGAGATACCTGCAGCATCCCAGTTAACTTCACCTGCATATAGAACAGCGTTGCGACCTTTGCCGATATCAACGAACGCCGCTTCCATAGATGGAAGAACGTTCTGTACGCGACCGAGATAAACGTTTCCGACATAAGAAACGTTGGCGTTACGGTTTACGTAGTGCTCAACCATGACTTTATCTTCGATAACTGCGATCTGAATGCGATCACCAATCTGGCGAACTACCATCTCGCGATCAACGTTCTCGCGACGCGCTAGAAATTCTCCATCGGTAATGATTGTTCCGCGACGGCGATATGGCTCGCGGTAATCTCCACGATTATCGTTACGTCCGCCTCGATCGCGATCGCGATCGCGACCACGGCTACGTGTTCCACGTTCGTTACGTTCTGCGCGAGCAGGACGTTCGGTGCGTTCACGAACTTCGCGGACCTTAACAACTGTTATTACGCCATCTTCATCAACGGTCTCGCCAGGTGTTACACCTTCGCCAGTTGCACGGCGGCGGCGACGACGACGATGAGTTGTACCTTCAGCGGAATCTTCGCTGGAATCCTCTGAAGTATCTGTTCCTTCATCTGAAGTATTTGCATCGGCGCCATCTGCACCCGGCTTACGACGACCGCGACCACCACGACGGCGGCGGCGATTGCGTCCACCACGGCCATCTGAATCTTCTGCATCGGCAGAATCTGGTGCTGCTGCAGAAGTGCTTACCTTCTCGTCAGATCCACTTTCGACTTCAACTTTCTTTGCGCTCTTCTTTGCAACAGCCTTTGGGGCTTTTTCGACCGGAGCTGCCTGAAAAATTGGGACAGGAATCGAAGGCGCTTTCTTCTTCGACTTACTTTCAACCGCCTCCGTTACCGGGGTTGCTTCAACATCTGCGCTTTGTTCAGCAGGTTTCTTCTTACTTGTCTTTTTCACCGCACGTTTGCGCGGTGACTTTGGCTCAATCGCCATGGCACCAAATCCTCTATGCGTTTAATTAAACGCGCTCTGGCTTGTAGATACTCAACTAGCTAGCGCCCCGAACGGGATGCGCACTTGGGTCAAATCCTTCAAGCAAATCTCTGTGGGTACTTCTGTGTTAGTCCGCCGCTGGCTGTGTGCCGCGAATTGGTTCGCGAGCCGCGCTGAACTGTTGGGGTAAGTATGCCAGAAGATGGGGGTAAATCGCGAAATGAGCGGGGTTTGCGCCTGAATTAGCCGCGGTGGCGAGCGTTTACGTTTTGCAATAGACCGAAACCGATCATATTGGCGAACATGCTTGAGCCACCATAAGACAGGAATGGCAGCGGAACACCAGTCATAGGCATCATACCTAGAGTCATACCGATGTTTTCAAATGTTTGAAATGCAAACCAAGCGATAACACCGGTGCAAACTAATTTTCCATAAGGGTCGCTAGATCTTCGGGCGATTCCAAATGCCCGCATCAAAATAATTAGATATAAGAGAATGATAAATCCGCAACCAAGAAAACCTAACTGCTCTCCAGCAACTGTGAAGATAAAGTCAGTTTGTTGTTCTGGAACAAAGCGGCCATTTGTTTGAGGCCCATTAAATAAACCAGTACCAAGTAAACCGCCTGAGCCCACGGTAATTCGAGCTTGGCGAAGTTGATAACCACTCCCCTGCGAATCCGCATTTGGATCAACAAAAGCCTGCAAGCGTTTAACTTGGTAATCATTTATAACGCCGACTTGCACAGCTGCAAAACTTCCTACAACGGCAACAATTATTAAACCTGCAACCCAACGCAGTGGCGCACCAGATACGGCGATGATGGTCACGACCGCGATGCTAATAATAAAAACAGTACCCATATCTGGTTGTGCCAAAATTAAGAGAACGGGGACTGCGGCGATAACTAAGGCCTGCATCACATCTCGGTGAGATGGCGAATCTGAATCGTGGTTTCGTTCAGATAAAATCATTGACATACCTACGATGATTGAAATCTTTGCGAGTTCTGCCGGCTGAACTTGGAATCCACCAGGTAGACCGATCCACGCGTTTGCACCATTTACTTCTTCGCCAATGCCTGGAATCAAAACCAGGGTAAGCCCAACAACGCCGCCGATCCATAAGAACGGCGTGTACGCGCGAATCAATCGGTAATCAATGATCGTGGTTCCCCAGGCAAGTAGCGAACCAATCAAAATATTTACAACATGGCGCTTTAAGTAGTACTCGGGATCTAAACCATTTGCCGCATACCAATTTCGCGTTGCGGCATAAACCAAAAGAGTTCCGATCACCAACAACGCAGCAACGGCAATTGTGAGGATTGGATCAAAACCGGCAAAAGCAGAGGGGCGCTGAGCTTTTCGGTAGTTAATGCGCTGGGACATCAAGCTCATTTGGCACCCTTAACTTTTGTTGCTGGAGAAATCTTCGGCAATCCTACGGGCGGAATTCCACTTGGGAACAAAATCTTCGCTGAACTTACCTTCGATCCCTCAACGCCAAATAAAGTCTCGTAAATCTTGCGCGTTCCTACACCTGATACTGATGCACCAAAACCACCCTGGCTCACCATCATGACGACGGCAAATCTAGGTTTATTGGTTGGACCGTAGGATGCAAACCAAGATGTATCTGCCTTCGCGCTGCCATTTGGATTGCGACCAAAAACTTGCGCTGTTCCGGTTTTTCCACTGATAGGAATCGGAAATGAGTTAAATGCTCCAGCACCAGTTCCACTGATTACAACTTCGCGAAGTGAACCATGAAGGAATTTAATCGTCTCCTTAGTTGCAGGAATTACTCCTAATTTCTCTGGCTTAAACTCCTTGATTACGGTGCCATCAGTTTTCACAATTGCTTTGGCAATAGTTGGCTTCAAAATAGTTCCGCCATTGGCAATCGCGGCGTACATCTGCGCCAGCTTTAGTGGAGATATAACTGTGTCACCCTGGCCAATTGAGAAGTTAACTGCATCTCCTGCGCGAATCTTGTCACCATCTAAACAGTTTTCATATGCGAGTTGTACCAAGAACGCGGTTTGCTGACTCTTTGAGGCGCGCTCTTTGTAATTGCAATAGAAATCTTTATTCTGTTCATACCAAGATTTACGCCATTCGCGATCTGCTAATCGTCCAGATGATTCAGATGGCAGGTCAATTCCCGTCTTTACGCCAACCTGAAATCCTTTTGCCGCGCTAAAGAAGTGGTCCTTTGCATTTGATTTAGGTTTTAGGCCACCATCGCGAAGCCATTCATCAAAGGCGATGCGATACCAAATAGTGTCACAGGAAACCGCAATCGCCTTTTTCATTGAAATTCGCCCCTGCGCTTTGCTTTCGAAGTTTTGAAAGGCGCGCGTACCTACTTCAACTTGTGAAGGACAATCGTAAGAAGCGTTTAAGTCATAACCTGCATTGGCTGCAGCAACTGCCGAAACTGCTTTAAATGTTGAAGCAGGAGCAAAGAGTCCTTGCAGTGCACGCGAAAGCGCTGGCACACCAGCCTTTTCGCTATAGAGATTCTTGGCTTCAGCAACAGTTAGTCCGCGCTCGTATGAATTTGGATCGTAAGTTGGATATGAAGCCAATGCAATTATCTGTCCATTACGTACATCCATAACGACTGCGGCTGCGCCATCTGATGGATATCCCATTGATCGCGCACGTCGCACTGCATCAGCTAGCGCCGATTCGGCAGCGGCTTGAACGCGAACATCAATACTTGTTACTAAGTGATTTCCACCAACTGGCTTTGAATTTTGAGTGGTACTTGTTACCGCCTCTTTGCGGTCAACAATCACCGTTTTTATTCCTGGTGATCCACGTAAATACTCATCGTATTGAATCTCAAGTCCTGCTTTACCAATTGACTCAGATCTGAAATAACTTCTGCCGTTAGCGCCCGATAAATCTTCTTCTGTTAGCGGTCCTATGTAACCAAGTAAATGCGCAGCATTAGCGCCAGCGTTTGCCGGATAGTTTCTGATCGAAACTGGCGTTGCCGAGACTCCGGGATATTGATCTGGGCGTTCAACTATACGTAGGGCAAGTTCAGGGTCTGCTTCTTTAGTTAACGGAATAGGTTGAAAGCGAGATCCGGTCCAGCATCCCGCACGTTCTCCCTTGGCAAGTTCTCCGCAAAGTCTGGTTCTTTGATAGATATCTCTATATTCAATCTTTAGCAAAGTTGAAAGACTTCGCAGAACTGCAACACCTTTATCTGACTGGCGATCCAATTTTGTGCGATCTACGGTGATAGCGACACCGACTCTGTTAAGTGCCAGTGGCACCCCAGATGAATCAACTATTAACCCACGTGTTGCAGGCGTGACAACATCGCGACTTTGAATAGATAGTGCGGCTTCACGGTATTTCGGACCTGCAGCAACCTGAAGATAGAACAAGCGGCCCATTAATCCAAAGAGCAGAGAGAAAATAAAGATTTGTACTACTAAAAGGCTAAGTCTTGCGCGCTGATTCATATCCGACTCTTAACATCAAAGAGCGCTTCATGAATTCTGGTAACAACAGGTAGTAGTAGCGGAGCAAGTGCTGCTGACCAGAAAGCAGAAGAGAACAGTGAGACAAAAATTGACCAAGTGCTGCCAATATCACTGCCAAGGAAGAGTCCAAGAATTAAGTAGATCAAGCGGATTACTACGACTGCTGCCGCGACTGTGAAGACCAATGAAATTGGATTACCTCGGAAGTTATCGTCACCGTAACCAAGATAAGAGACTGCAAAGCCCGCCAGGATCATTATCAAAGTCCACTGCCCCATAGGTCCTGAAGTGGTTTGAGAAAGATCCATTAAGAGACCAGCGCCAAAACCAGTTAGCGCTCCCATTTCTGGAGTGCCGAGCGCAGACCAGAGAAGCGCGAATATTAAAAATAGTGAGAATCCCCCACCGAATAATTTAAATTGGCTAACCACACTCTCTTGCAGAATATAGATAAGTGTAAATATTGGAAGTGAGATAAAGAATCTGCGGGCAAACATTTATGGGGCTGGCGATTCTGATGGTTGAGCGTAGATAGTCACAGTTGGAACTGGCGTTGGAACCGGCGCTCTTGGAACTAGCGCATCGCGTGGATCCTCTTTTGGCGCTGATACAACAACTGCCACAGTGCTAAGTGAAGAGAAATTAACGTAGAGCTTGATGTCAGCAGTTTGGGTTACCGCACCTGCTGCATTATCTACCGCGGTTACTTGGCCGATAGGAACGCCGGGAACAAATGGTCGATTGTTGACGCTGCCGCGAGCCAGAATTACATCGCCGACCTTAAGAGTGGTTTGGTTATCTAAAAGTTGAAGTACCGCTTTGGAGGTTCCTTGACCGCTTAATATTCCAATTTGTTGGCCGCCCGCGACTCTTGCTCCGACTTTAAATGCCGGATCGGTTGCCAGCTGCACCAGCGCGCTATTTGGATAAGAAATTTTCACAACGCCAACTAAACCTAGCCCAGTAATAACCGTCATATTCTGCCGAATACCGTTATTAGTTCCGGCATCAATAGTGATTGTTTGGGTGAATGAAGAAGTAGATCCGAGTGAAATTACTTTGGCATTAACAACTTTATATTTTGCGGTTCCGGCTAGATCAAGCACTGACTTTAATTTTTCAAGCTCGGCATCTGCGTTCTTGCGATCAATTAGCTCTTTGCGCAATTTTTCATTGGCCGCCTTCAAGCGCTCAATTTCTCCACGAGTGCGACCCAGTTGGGTTACGTCAGAGAAGAAATTTCCAACCGGGCGAAAGATTGTGGCGGCAACAGATTGAACTGGCGAAAGCGCAGATTGCGAACCATTACGTAGCCCAGTGATCACTTGTACGCCACGTAGATCTAAGGTAATTAGAAATAGCGCAGTAACAATCAGTGAAATGAGAAGGAGACGACCGCGGTTGTCGCCGCCGCTACGCATCTATAAAACCTATCGACGAGGCTCGGAGATCAAAACCTTTTCAAGGGCTTCGAACTCTTCAATGCACTTTCCGGAACCTTCAACAACTGCATCCAATGGACGGTCAGCGATATGAATTGGCATTCCGGTCTCTTTGCGAAGACGCTCATCTAGACCCTTAAGAAGCGCTCCTCCACCAGTAAGAACAATTCCGCGATCCATAAGATCTGAAGAAAGTTCTGGTGGACATTTATCGAGCGTGCTCTTTACTGCGTTGATGATCGCATTTACTGGCTCTTCGAGCGCTTTGCGAATTTCTGCAGCGGAAACAACGATTGTCTTTGGAAGTCCGGTTGCAAGATCGCGACCACGGATTTCTGCATCGTTTTCACCTTGTAGTGGATATGCAGAACCAATCGCCATCTTGATTTCTTCTGCTGTGCGCTCACCGAGAAGAAGTGAGAATTCGCGCTTAACCCAGTTAATAATTGATTGATCGAGCTCATCTCCACCAACGCGAATTGAAAGGGATGTAACGATTCCGCCGAGTGAGATAACGGCAACTTCAGTTGTTCCGCCACCTATATCTACAACCATATTTCCTGTCGGTTCGTGGATTGGAAGACCGGCACCGATTGCTGCAGCCATTGGTTCTTCGATGATGTAAACCTTGCGAGCACCTGCTGCATAACCAGCATCTTTAACTGCGCGCTGTTCTACACCTGTGATACCTGAAGGAACGCAAACGACGATGCGTGGCTTTGCCAAGTAACGACGGCGGTGAACTTTCTGAATGAAGTACCGGAGCATGCGCTCGGTTGTATCGAAGTCTGCGATAACGCCATCTTTAAGTGGACGGATCGCAACGATATTTCCAGGTGTGCGACCGATCATCTTCTTAGCTTCAAGACCAACAGCAAGGATTCCGCCGGTGTCTTGGTTTACAGCAACTACTGAAGGCTCGTTTAGAACAATGCCACGACCACGTACGTAGACCAGGGTGTTTGCAGTTCCCAAGTCAACGGCCATATCTCGGCCGATAAATGACATTTTATTACTCATGTTTAACCCTTCAGTTAATCGCTTTGCTTTGAATTAATTGGAATTACTTGCCGAAGAAAATTTCGATTTCGCGTGCTGCAGATTCTGGTGAATCAGAACCATGCACGATGTTCTGAACAACTTTTGTGCCTTGATCGCGAGCTAGATCGCCGCGAATTGTTCCGGGCGCTGCAACCGTTGGATCAGTTACTCCAGCAAGGGAACGGAAACCTTCGATTACGCGATTTCCTTCGGCAACTATTGCAACGATCGGACCTGACATCATGAACTCAACTAGTGGTTCGAAAAATGGTTTGCCTTGATGTTCTGCGTAATGACGTTCGAGAAGTGCACGATCTGCCTGCATCATCTTGAGCGCGGTTACAACATAACCTTTCTTCTCTATACGCGAAATAACTTCGCCTACCAATTGGCGGCGTACGCCATCTGGCTTTACGAGGATCAAGGTCTTTTCTGTGCTCACCTGCCTAGTCTATTAGGCATCTGGGTGTGTCCGCTCCATGGCTATTTCGCCCTACTTTTCATCGCCTTTGCGGTCGGCGGGGTTACCTTGCGCCAAAAGGGCGGCGCGGGCGGCCTCACCCTTACGGCCAACAATTATCGCCGCAATCCATAACCCCACGAACATGACATTAACAATCGCCATGGATGGAACAACAAAGCTATATGCAGCCATTGCGATCTGAAGAATTGAACCAAAGATCCAACCTGAGCGCTTCTTGAGAAGTCGAATTGCATAGATCATTAAAAACATAACTACTGCGCCATAAATTAAAGTCAGCGGCTCGCCGCTATCTTTCGCAAGCAACATTGCAAAACCCATAATCAAAAATTCCATGGAAAGCACAGCAGAACCAAGTATGCGCATTATTTGCCTTCCTCAATCGATGACTTCGCATATTTCTTTCGCACCGCAGTGCGAGCTTCGCCAACCGTGACTACTGATCCGGTTATCAAGATAGCTAACGATTCTTCACTAAGTGGACGAACTGAATCCTTAATGGCTTTATCAATTGCATCGGTAAGCGTTGGCTGAGCAAAGACTCGGTCAGCGCCAAATATTTGGGTTGCTAAAGCCTCTAAATCGCCAACTGCCATTGATCGTGCAGCCGAGTTAGTTGTAACAATTATTTGGTTCATTATCGGCTCCAGCGCCTGCAAAATTCCTAGAGCATCCTTATCTGCCATAAGGGCAACAATTCCTGTGACATCATCAAAGGTGAATTCACTCTGAATGGTTTCTGCAATCGCCTTAGCTCCATGCGGGTTATGTGCGGCATCCAAGATAATTGTTGGATCGCGATGAATAATCTCGCAACGCCCTGGTGAGGTCACATTGGCAAACCCGGCGCGCACCGCATCTATATCCAAATCTTGTTCTCCGAAAAATGCTTCAACAGCGATCAAGGCAGCCGCCGCATTTGATGCTTGGTGCTTGCCGTGTAGCGGCAAGAAAATATCGTCGTAATGTCCACGCAAACCTGTAATTGAGATCAACTGACCGCCTACTGCAATCGCGCGAGAATCAATTGAGTATTCAAGGCCTTCACGTGCTACATCAGCACCGACTTCAGCGGCTCTGCGTAGTAGTTCTACCGCTGCTTCGGGCTCTTGTTGTGCCAAGACTACAAAGCCTTGTTCCTTGATAATTCCCGCTTTAGTAGTCGCAATTTCTGCAATTGTGTTTCCGAGGTACTCCATGTGATCTAAGCCGATCGGCATAATCACCGATACATCGGCATCGACAACATTTGTTGCATCCCACTGTCCACCCATGCCGACTTCAATTACTCCGACATCAATCGGATGTTCTGCGAAAGCGGCAAAGGCCAGCGCGGTAATGGCTTCAAAGAATGAGATTGGGTTATCAAACTTGGTATCCATTAAATCTAGGTAAGGGCTGATGTCGTTAAAGGAGAAGATCATCTCTTTAGCATCGATCGGTTGGCCGTTGATACAGATACGTTCTAGATAACTTTCTAGGTGCGGGCTGGTGAAGCGACCCGTGCGTAGACCCATCTCAAATAGAAGTGAATCGACCATACGTGATGTTGTGGTCTTGCCGTTGGTGCCACCGATATGAATCGTTGGATAAGTAAGTTGTGGCGAGCCAAGCATGTCAACGAGTGCTGAGATTCTTTCAAGAGTTGGTGCGATGCGATTTTCTGGCCAGCGCGCGAGCAAAGCTTTTTCGATTGCGTCTATGCGCGCCTGATCATCTGGATTGATGTTATTCATAATTTATATGCGATTTACTTTAGCGCAGCAAGAGCGGCAGTAATGCGTTCGATATCTGAAGTTGTCTTGCCTAACCGCTCTTTGATCTCGACAACGACATCAGCCGGTGCCTTGGCCATAAAGCCAGCGTTGCCTAATTTAACTTCAGCGGTCTGAAGATCTTTCTTGGCGGCGGCTAAATCTTTCTCTAAACGTGCGCGCTCTGCGACTACATCGATTGAACCAGTTAAATCGAGTTCGATCTTGATGCCGCCAATTTCAAGAGATGCAGATGGTGTGAAATCTTTGTCTTCGAGTTTCAATAAGAAGCGAAGAGCGCTGGAGTATTCGAGCACATCGGCAGAGCCAGAGAAACGGCCCGGCACTTTCTGAGAAGGCTTAAGCCCTTGATCATTGCGGAAGCGACGAACTTCAGTAACGACTTCTTGCAGAGTTGAAATCAGTTTCTCTGACTTTTTATCAACGTGTGAACTATCTGCCTTCGGCCATTGAGCGACAACAAGGGACTCTCCCCCGGTGAGCGTGCACCAGAGTTCTTCAGTAATAAATGGCATTACTGGGTGCAGAGTGCGCAGCAGTTGATCAAGAACATGGCCAAGCACGCGTTGTGAATTTGCCTTGTTATCTGAGGCGAAAGTTTCTTTAGAAAGTTCTAAGTACCAGTCGCAGAGGTCATCCCAAGCAAAGTGGTAGAGAGTTTCGCAGGCGCGAGCGAATTCGTAACCTTCGAGAAGTGAATCAACATCGCGCAGAGTTTCGCTAAGGCGAGACAAGATCCAGCGATCAATTGCATTTAGCTCAGAATTTGCTGGCAGAGCGCCGTTTACATTGGCGCCGTTCATCATCGCAAAGCGAGTTGCATTCCAGAGTTTGGTCGCAAAGTTACGAGAACCGCCGATCCAATCTTCAGCCAAAGCTTGATCTGTGCCGGGGTTGGCACCGCGCGCTAAGGTAAAGCGCAGTGCATCGGCGCCGTACTTATCCATAAACTCAATTGGATCAATTACATTTCCGCGACTCTTCGACATCTTCTTGCCGAATTGATCGCGCACTAGACCGTGCAACATGATCGTTTTAAATGGAGCAACGCCATCCATTGCAAAGGTGGACATCATCATCATGCGAACTACCCAGAAGAAGAGAATGTCATAACCAGTTACAAGAACGCTTGTTGGATAGAACTTAGCAAGATCGGCTGATTTCTCTGGCCAGCCAAAGGTAGAAAATGCCCACTGTCCTGATGAGAACCAGGTATCTAAAACATCTGGATCTTGCGTCCAACCTGCGGGTGCAGTTTGGTCAGGTCCAACAACTTCAACTTCACCATTTGGTCCATACCAAACTGGAATGCGATGGCCCCACCAAAGTTGGCGAGAGATACACCAGTCGTGCATGTTATCTACCCACTCAAAATATCTAGGCGCAAGTGCTTCTGGTTCGATCTTTACTTCACCGCTGCGCACAGCATCAGCGGATGCTTTTGCAAGAGGCGCAACCTTTACAAACCACTGCTTTGA
Source organism: Candidatus Planktophila lacus (assembly GCF_002288325.1). Classification (NCBI taxonomy): domain Bacteria; kingdom Bacillati; phylum Actinomycetota; class Actinomycetes; order Candidatus Nanopelagicales; family Candidatus Nanopelagicaceae; genus Candidatus Planktophila; species Candidatus Planktophila lacus. The sequence continues at coordinate 941,538 of NZ_CP016780.1, forward strand.
AAGTCTTGGTTCAACTGTTGTATCGCAACGTGAGCAATGCCCAACTGCGTGAATGTATGGACGCTTTTCAGCAACAACGCGCCCCATCTCTTTAAGCTTTGCAACTACGGCCACGCGGGCATCGAAGCGATCCATGCCATCGAATTCGGTTCCGGTGCCGGCCATTACGCCGTGCTCGTTCATGATCACAACGAATGGGACGTTGTGACGTACCGCCATTTCGAAGTCATTTGGATCGTGGGCTGCAGTTACCTTTACTGCGCCAGTTCCGAAATCCATCTCCACGAGTTCGTCAGCAATGATCGGAATCATGCGATCTACCAGAGGCAAGAGAACTTCAGTACCAATCATGTGCTTATAACGTGGATCATCTGGGTGAACTGCTACAGCGCCATCGCCCAACATTGTTTCGGCACGTGTTGTTGCAACAACGATTGATTGCTCGCCTTCGCCATAGCGGATCTGCACAAACTCTCCGGCATCATCTTGGTGATCAACTTCAATATCTGAAAGCGCCGTTAAACAACGTGGGCACCAGTTGATAATTCTTTCTGCGCGATAGATAAGCCCAGCATCATGCATCTTCTTAAAGATCGATACAACGGCCTTGGACATTCCTTCATCCATTGTGAAACGCTCGCGCGACCAGTCGACGCTAACGCCCAGGCGCTTCATCTGATCAAGGATTGCTCCGCCAGATTCAGCTTTCCATTCCCAAACTTTCTTAACAAATGCTTCACGTCCTAAGTCATGGCGAGAAAGCCCTTGTGCGCCTAATTGTTTTTCAACAACGTTCTGCGTTGCGATACCGGCGTGATCCATTCCGGGAAGCCAGAGAACTTCGTAACCCTTCATACGTTTCATGCGAGATAAACAATCTTGCAGAGTCTGATCTAACGCGTGACCAATATGTAGAACTCCTGTCACATTTGGTGGAGGAAGAACAATTGTGAACGCTTCTTTTGAAGATGAAGCATCTGCGGTGAAGTAATCAGCTTTCAGCCATTTTGAATAAAGGCTTGACTCAATATCGGCCGGATTAAAGGTCGATGCGAGTTCTTTGCCAGATGGCGAGCTTGAAGACATAGAGCGCAGTCTAGATTATGCGCTCTTCTCCTCTGTACCTTTTTCGCGGCGTGAAGCGCGCTTTGGAATATCGCCAGTGCGTGCAACCAGGGTAGGAGCCACATTTTCATCGATACATTCCTTATTAATGATCACTTTTGCGATATCGCTGCGACTTGGTACGTCGTACATTACAGATAACAGAACAGATTCCATGATCGCACGAAGTCCGCGAGCACCTGTGCCACGCTTTAGCGCAAGCTCTGCAATAGCATCGAGTGACTCGGAAGTGAATTCGAGTTCCACATCGTCCAAGTTAAAGAGGCGCTGATACTGCTTAACGAGCGCATTCTTTGGCTCCGTCAAAATCTGCATTAGCGCCGACTTATCTAGATTCTCGACGCTAGTAAGAACTGGCAGGCGGCCGATGAATTCAGGGATCATTCCAAACTTCAAAAGATCTTCTGGCATTACATCGGAGAAGATATCTTTGCGGTTCTTATCTGTAGCCTCTTGCAGAGTTGCATTAAATCCAACTCCAGCTTTTCCGCTACGCGCTTCAATGATTTTATCTAGACCAGCGAATGCTCCACCGACGATAAAGAGAACATTTGTTGTATCGAGTTGAATAAATTCTTGGTGTGGGTGCTTGCGTCCACCTTGAGGTGGAACTGATGCGACCGTGCCTTCAAGAATTTTAAGGAGCGCCTGCTGAACGCCTTCACCTGATACGTCGCGAGTAATTGATGGGTTCTCTGATTTACGTGCGACCTTATCGATTTCATCGATATAGATGATTCCAGTTTCGGCTTTCTTTACATCGTAATCTGCAGCCTGTAAAAGTTTGAGCAAAATGTTTTCTACATCTTCACCAACGTAACCGGCTTCAGTTAGAGCAGTTGCATCTGCAATTGCAAATGGCACATTGAGCATGCGCGCCAAAGTTTGCGCCATTAGAGTCTTGCCACAACCAGTTGGGCCAAGTAACAAAATATTTGACTTGGCTAGTTCTACGCCGTCTTCGCCTTTACCTTCACCTGATTGCACGCGCTTGTAGTGGTTATAAACGGCAACTGCTAAAGATTTCTTGGCACGGTCTTGACCGATTACATATTGATCAAGGAATTCAAAGATTGCCTGTGGCTTAGGAAGTTCGGTTAAGCCAAGGGTGCTCGCCTCGGCGAGTTCTTCAACGATGATCTCGTTACAGAGTTCGATACATTCGTCGCAGATATAAACGCCAGGACCGGCGATGAGCTTCTTGACCTGCTTCTGTGTCTTGCCACAGAAGGAACATTTGAGCAGGTCGCTAGTTTCACCGATACGAGTCATGGGATAAGAATAGTTTTTTGCCCGAAATTTTGTGGGTTAAATCAGGCTCGAGGTTGTTCGCCCATAGATGAATTACCTGAAGAGTAAGGCGGCTTGGTGGATTTCATCTCCTTAACTCCAGGTACAAATAAGACGATGCCGCAGATGAGTAAGTGAAATACCGCTACGCCGATCAAGAGTTCTTTCTCGCCAAAAACGCTAACCATTGGCCCCGCAAGTGCCATACCTAATGGCATTAAGCCAAGTGATCCCATGTAATCAATGCTAAAGACGCGCCCTTGATATTCGGCAGGAACTTCGCGTTGAACTTGAGTTGCCCAAAAAGCTTCCCAAGGTCCAACTGAAAATCCTGCTGCAAAATATGCCAGGAAGATTAATTCTTTCGAAGAAGGAAAAGCTAAGACTAGAGGTGCAAAGATAAACAATCCCCAGACGACTACTGAAACTAACCCTGGATTTTTAACTTTTGCTTTGATGCAAATAACGGCTGAAATTGCCCCACCCAAACTAAAGAGCGCAGCAGATGTTGCAAAAACTGAGGCTGTTCCAAAATCTCGTTTTGTAATCACTGGCAATAGTACGTTTTCAACTCCGATAACCATCATTAGTTGAACTGATGCCATGAGGATCATCGCTGCGATCCACTTGTAATACCAAACAACCTTTAAGCCTTCACGAATCTCAAGAAAAAATTGGTTCTCTTTCCCAGTTGGTGCAATTGCAGGACCTTCATCTATACGGAGTAGCAAGACCGCGCCGAGAAGAAAGAAAATAGAGGTTGCTATATAGGTTGCGTGCGTTCCCAATGAAACGACAATTACTCCAGCAACTCCTGGTCCAGCAATATGACTACCTTTTAACAAGATTCCGCGGATTACATTTCCAGAGGGAAGCAAGTGATCCGGAATCAGACTTGGAATAATTGCACCAGCAGCGGGACCACCAAATGCGTCGCTAACTCCCATCAGCACAACTATTCCGCCAAGAATCCACATGGAGATACTTTCCGGTCTGATGAAGATGACGATGCTTCCGATAACAGCTCTGAATCCATCAGAAAAAATCAGAATCATTTTTCTTGGCAAACGATCGACCCAGACACCGCCAACGGGAGCAAGTAACACTCCAGATAGAACTCGCGCCGCCAGGATTAATCCGAGTGTTGAAGCAGACCCGCCGGCATCGAGAACGGTTACTGCTAGTGCGATCGGAAAAGCAGACATTGCAATGACAGTGAGAACGTTTGAGATTAGAAGATTTCTATAGGCCTTATATGAAAAAAGAGCGCCGGGTTCGAAATATTTTTTCAACATTTCTAGACCGACGCCCCTTTATTGAGAGAATTAATTAAGAATTAAGCGGAAGGCTTCGCCTTGCGTGAAGACATAACCCTATCGATAATTCCGTATTCAACTGCTTCTGCTGCAGTAAGAATCTTGTCGCGCTCGATATCTTTCTCGATTTCTTCAATGCTCTTGTTTGAATGCTTTGCGAGCATTGTTTCGAGAAGGCCACGCATACGCATGATCTCGCGTGCTTGGATTTCGATATCTGAAGCCTGTCCCCCACCCTCAGATGAAGGTTGGTGGATAAGGATTCGAGAATGTTCTAGACCATAGCGCTTTCCTTTAGTACCACCAGCAAGGATGATCGCCGCAGCTGATGCTGCTTGTCCGAGACAAATTGTTGTGATGTCTGGGCGAACAAATTGCATAGTGTCATAAATAGCGGTGAGAGCTGTAAATGATCCACCAGGTGAGTTGATATAGATCGAGATATCGCGATCTGGATCCATTGATTCAAGAGTTAGCAACTGAGCCATGACATCGTTTGCAACGGTGTCATCAATTGGTTGACCCAAGAAGATGATGCGCTCTTCGAATAGCTTTGTATAAGGATCAAGGCGCTTGTAACCGTAAGCGGTCTTTTCTTCAATTGTTGGAAGAACGTAGCGGTTGGTAATTTCTTGGATATGTTTCATTACTTCTTGCCTCCCGCAACTTGTCCATCATTTGTAGCGATGTGATCGATAAAGCCGTATGCGAGCGCATCCTTGGCGTTGAACCAGTTATCGCGATCGGAATCAGCGATGATCTTTTCTAGAGGCTGACCAGTGTGCTTGGCATTTAGCTCAGACATTGTCTGCTTGGTAATTGCCATTTGTTCTGCCTGAATACGAATATCTGTTGCAGTACCGCCGATGCCGCCCAGTGGCTGGTGCATCAAGATGCGTGCATTTGGGGTTGCAAAGCGTTTTCCAGGAGCACCTGCTGTAAGAATGAATTGACCCATTGATGCAGCCATTCCCATCGCAACTGTTGCTACATCGTTCTTGATGTAATGCATGGTGTCGTAGATCGCCATACCTGCTGTTACAGAACCACCAGGTGAGTTGATGTAAAGGTAGATATCTTTCTCGGAATCTTCAGCGGCTAGCAAAAGCATCTGTGCGCAAATTGCATTAGCCATCTCGTCGCGGAATTCACCGGCAAGGAAGATGATGCGCTCACGGAGCAAGCGGTTGTAGATGTTTTCATCTAGCGCATTGCCGGTTGCTGCCCGAGACATTGATCCGGTCAATTGTGGGTCTTGATAATCCACGTAATCCTCCTGATTGATAACAACTTTTATATGTAGAGACCTTAACAATGCCTGAGGCGAAATGCTTCCCAAATATCGCAAAAAGGGTGCAAATCTACCCTTGTTCGCTCAGGGCAGAGGAGATTGGTTACGAAACGGTCAGCTTGAGCAGGTAGGTCTTCTTGCCATCGGTCAGCGATACCGAAGTTTTACCTTTTTTCAGAATGGTAAGCGATGGATTGGTTTCATAGGTTGATTGCGGGCCGCCTGGAACAAATTTGGCAATTGATGAGTTAATGACTTTGCCTCGCCAGATCTCTGGATTTTCAACTCTAAATACAACTACTCGCCCATTTTTTACTTTGATTGTCTTCGCCTTAAGCGGGTTGACCATGACCGGAGGTATGACTCTTGCCTGTGGTGCAATCTCGTCGACAGTAGCTGTCTCTGACTCATCCGCTGATGAAATCGCAGCTGGGTAGAGAGATGAGAAAAGTAGAACAAATAGCGTTACAAAGAATTTAAGTTGACGCATAAGACCGTCGACTTTAGTGGTGATTATTCCTCTGAATCAATAGGTGCAGCGGGTGGTGTCTGTGGGCGAAGCGCTTCTAGATCAACCTTGTTACCTGATTTGTCGACAACGTTTACGCGGCCAAGAACTCCAGCCAACGCCTTCGTGCGAGAAACCTCAGCGACCAATTGTGAAATCTGACCCGCATCCTGAAGTTGCTTTGCGAATTGCTCAGGCGGCATTCCGTAGCGCTGTGATGTACGGATTAGATATTCAGTTAACTCAATCTCGTTAACTTGAACTTCCTCTGCCTTAACAATTGCATCGAGCAAGAAATCCGATTTGATTGATGTGCGAACTTGGCCATCTACTTCAGCGCGGTGTTCTGCATCTTCAAGTCGGCCTTCGCCTTCTAGGTGTTCATTTACTTCGTCAGTTACCAACTTATCTGGAACTGGAATATCAAGATCATCGATCATCTTCTTAAGTAGCAAGTCGCGTGCTTGTGCGCCTTGTTCCATCGCCTTAACGCGCTTCAAGCGCTCAGCAAAATCAGCCTTCAATTCTGCAATTGTGTCGAACTCTGACGCCAACTTTGCAAAGGCATCATCAACTGGTGGGAGTTCGCGCTCTTTAACTGCCTTTAACTTAATTTCAACATCGCCCTTTTCGTCATCTTTCTGACCTACGAGCTGAGTTTCAAAGTTCTTAACGTCTCCGGCCTTCATGCCAAGAAGTGCAGCATCTAAACCATCGATCATGCGGTTTGAACCGACTTCGTATGAAATGTCATTTGCCTTGCCGCCATCAACTTCTGCGCCATCTATCTTGGCAGTTAAATCAACAGTTACGAAGTCGCCATCTTTTGTTTCGCGTTCAACAGTCATGAGAGTTCCAAAGCGAGCGCGGAGCTCATCTACTTGCTCATCGATATCTGAATCTGTGACAGCGAGATCATCAACTTCGATTGTGATCTTTGAAAAGTCAGGAAGCGTTACTTCTGGACGGACATCAACCTCAACTGAGAAGACCAACTTCTCATTATCGACGTATTCCTTGATATCCACTTCTGGGCGGCCAACGACTAGAACTTCATGTTCACGAGCTGCCATTCCGTAAAACTGTGGGAGTGCGTTGTTGATCGCTTCATCGATTACTGATCCGCGACCTACGCGTTGATCGATCATTGCTGCTGGAACTTTGCCTTTACGGAAACCTGGGATGTTTACCTTTGATGCGACAGCTTTGTAAGCATCAGCTACGTACTCGGTGAGATCTGCGTAAGGAACTTCGATATCGAGACGGACGCGAGTTGAGGAAAGTGTTTCGACCGTGCTCTTCACAAAGTGCTCCTTGAATTAGAGATACAAAGAAAAACCAAAAAATTCTGGTCGGGGCGGGGAGATTCGAACTCCCGATCTCCTGCTCCCAAAGCAGGCGCGCTAGCCACTACGCTACGCCCCGAGGCGCAAGAGGGGAGTCTAGAGTAATTTTTTACTCTCGGTTACCGAGGCAGTAGGCTTAGCCCTCACACGAAACCTTTACAGGTTTTAGCACCTTCCGCGGGTGTAGCTCAATGGTAGAGCCCCAGCCTTCCAAGCTGGCCATGCCGGTTCGATCCCGGTCACCCGCTCCATAGTTTTTATAAGGCCCCGATAGAGCCAACCAAGGTTGAATACATATACCCACTAAGACTAAGCGCATTAGAACCTGTTGATCCTTTGTCATCCGTGACCTTTATAGAAATCCCCACATCTGCAGAAGTCGTAGTGATCACACCAGTTATTACGAAGCTATATCTGTAATAAATCGGTTCAAGCTGAAAATTATCCTGCTTAGTGGGTGTGTAATTAAATCTTGAAGCAGAACTATCTTCATGGATGATATCTATTTCAAAAAGACCGGTTGAGGAGTTACTTAACCCAGTTAAATGAATCGTATAAACATACGACTTTCCCGCTTTAAACTTTGGCAAAATAGATGATGTTGATGAGGTGCGAGCAGATCCAGTGCTGAGCGTCCAATTAGGCAACGCATTTACGTAAACATTTGATGGACCAGTTGCACCAACGGTTCCGGTTTCACCCTTCAAACCCACTGCGCCATCTGCGCCCGCTGTTCCTGTCTCTCCTTTCGCACCTGTAAGACCTGTTGCACCTGCCGAACCGGTTGCACCGGTTGCACCGGTTGGTCCGGGTGATCCTCCACCTCCACCACCAGATGGACCTTGCGGTCCTGTTGCTCCTGTTGCACCAGCTGGTCCTGCAGAACCACTTGAACCTGGTGAGCCTGCTTCACCCTTCTCTCCCTTTTCACCCTTCTCTCCTTGTAAACCTTGCGCACCTATCGGGCCTGCAACGTTTGATGCGGTTGCAATTGTCTTTCCTTCACTTCCATTTTTTCCATCAACACCATTTGCGCCAACTGGGCCTTGTAAATTCTGAGGTAGCGGCCACTTTCCACTTTTCTTTGGACCATAAATCAAAAGGCTTCGTGTGTCTATATAGAAATCACCATCAATACCGATCTTTGATAGTGGCGCACCTTTGCCATTTAATATCGTATTTGGAATCGTTGTTGAAGTTCTGCCGGCGGCTTTTGGCTTATTTGCCGCACTTGTTAACGGCGCAGAAACTATTGAGAGCGTTGTAGCAAGAGCAATTGAAAGTGTGAAAACTACAGACATCCGTTTGCGATTCATGGAACCTCCGGGCCCACTTCGACGAATTGATTATTGAAAAGTGTGAATGCGGTTCCAAGGGGCGCGAAGAGGGCTTTCCCTGAGTTTTTCCTTAGAGCCAATAGGTGAAACCCCGTTTGTGAGCGTGGGCAGATGGCCAAATATTCGCACGGGTCTCACAGGATCTAGGGGTACTTTTCTGAGCATCAGGTAGTTATCTACGGGTAGTCGACAACGAGGGTTTCGACACAATGCTCAACGGGATGAAAGGAAGACATGCAAATGTCGTCAAAGAAAAACGTAATCGCAATCGCGATAACAACGGTTGCACTTACAGTAGCTAGCGTTGGAGTCGGTCAAGCGTCATCAAAAGTTAAATCAGTTTCAACAAAGGTAACTCGTACTTCTTCAACAGGAGTTGCTAATCCGATGTCAGTAAACGGATTAACTCGTGGCGGTGGACATGCTGCAGATCTAGCAGCAACACTTTCTGCTCTTGTTGCAAAGGGAACAATTACCCAGGCTCAAGCAGATGCAATTACTGCAGCTGCAACAGCTGCGCAAGCGGCAAAGGCTGCATCACGCGTTGCCGACCATGCAGCAATGGATGCAGAGCGCGCAGCAACTGAAGCGTTGATTTCAAAGACAATTGGCGTTGACTCAGCAACTATTCGTACTCGTTTAGCAGCAGGTGAATCTCTTGGCGCTATCGCTGGTGCAAAGAAGGCCGAATTAATTTCAGTTTTAGTTGCTGATCACACTAAGCGCATTGATGCCGCTGTAACTGCTGGAAAGTTGACTGCTGCACAAGCAACAACTCTCAAGGCTGACCTAACTACTCACGTGACTGCAGAAGTTGATCGCGTTGGTGGCAAAGGTGCATTTGGCGGTAAAGGTGGCAAGGGTGCAAAGGGTGAAAAGGGCGGACGCGGACACGGTGGTCGCGGACACGGTGGACCAGGAAAGGGCGGCATGGGGGCCGCTCCGACTATTCCAACACCAACTGCTTCACCAGCAGCTACTGCTTAACAAGTAAAAAGGCTTTGGAGTAACAACTTCATAACTCCTCCTAGGGTAAGAAAAACCCGTCGCGAATTCTCCTTCGCGGCGGGTTTTTTGATGCCCTAAAGAGTTGGTTATCCCTAATTAATTGGCTGCGTGAGAGACTTCGCATATGCGTTTACATATCGGTAGTGATCATGCAGGTCTTGAGTTAAAGAATGAACTCCTTGCCCACTTAGTAAATAACGGGCACGACGTTACCGACCACGGGCCTTACGAATATGACGCTTTAGATGACTATCCAGATTTCTGCATCCCGGCTGCTCAAGCAGTTGCGAAAGATGCAACATCTCTTGGCATTGTCATAGGCGGATCTGGCAATGGAGAACAAATCTCGGCAAATAAAGTTAAAGGCGTCCGTGCGGTGCTGGCATGGAATATTGAAACTGCGAAATTAGGGAAAGAACATAACAACGCCAATGTTGTTTCTGTCGGTGGCCGCATGCATTCAATTGAAGAGTGCAAAGTGATAATCGATGCCTTTATCGCCACACCATTTAGCAACGACGAACGCCATATCCGCCGGATAGATAAGATCTCTAAGTTCGAAAGAGAAAATCAGTAACTCTGTGATCTTTCGTTAAACCTTGTCCTTCAAAGCGCGTTAGGGGACGAGACTCTGGTCGATCAATGACTCCCCCAGTAAATAGCTCTGTCTCATTGAATTGCTCAGTAATCCATTCAGCATATGGAACCCAGTCAGTTGCAATATGTAGATACCCACCTGGCTTTAACTTCTTAGCAACTTCACTGATAAATCGTTGATTTACGATGCGGCGTTTATTGTGGCGCTTCTTTGGCCAAGGATCTGGGAAGTAGAGATGAACTCCATCTAGTGCGCCATCAGAGATCATGAAGTGAAAAACCTCAAAGACATCGCGTTCGATTAACTTCACATTTGTTAATTCATATTCATTTAACTTCGCCATTAGCTTTCCAACACCTGGCATATGCACTTCAACGCCCAAGTAATTAACATCTGGATTTGCTTTGGCTATCTGCCATGTGGCCTCCCCCATGCCGTAACCAATTTCCATTACTACGGGTTGAGCTTTTGCGAAAGAGGTAGATAGATCCAATAAAGACTCTTGGAATTCGATACCAAATTTGGCCCACAAAGTATCGCGCGCTATTTGCTGGGCAGGGGTGATCCTCACGCCGCGTAAGCGATAACTTCTATTGGTAACTGGTTCCACAGCACAACTCTTTCATGATTAGACTTACGAGAGCAAAACGGTCCGTTAAGCATCTAAAGGAGTTTTACGTGTCAGGCACAAATATCACGCAGATTGAAGCAGCCCAACGTTCTGAAGTTATCAAGGTTTCGAGTTACAAAATCGATCTTGATCTAACAACTGGTGCAGAGACTTTCTTGGTCAAGACAACAGTTAACTTCGCTGGGCTAAAACCTGGTGCAACTACCTTTATCGACTGTGTTGGTAAGCGCGTAATCAGCGCGAAGTTAAATGGCGCCGACTTCGATCCAAAGTTCGACGGCGAAACCGTCTTCTTGCCTGCGCTAGCTGCAGATAACGTCCTCGAGATTGAACATGAAGGTATCTACTCAAACTCCGGCGAAGGCTTACACCGTTTCGTAGATCCTGCCGATAACGAGGTCTACCTCTACACCCAGTTCGAAACTGGCGATGCCCGTCGTATGTACGCGTGCTTTGATCAACCAGATCAGAAAGCAACATTTACTATCAGCACGATTACTCCAAAGCATTGGGAGGTAATCTCGAACTACGGCATCGAGTCAACCAAAGATGTCGATGGTGATCGTAAGCACATTCAATTTGCTACTTCTCAGGTTATTTCAACATACGTCACAGCAATTGTTGCTGGTGCCTATAAATCTGTTTATGACGAATACAAGGGCGAGAAGACAATTCCGCTGGGAATTTATGCCCGCAAATCTTTCTTCCAGCACGTTGATGCTGAAAATATCTTCGAAGTTACCAAACAAGGCTTTGCCTACTTTGAGAAGACTTTTGGTCTGGCTTACCCATTCGGTAAGTACGACCAGATCGCCGTTGCCGAATACAACTGGGGCGCGATGGAGAACGTCGGCTGCGTAACTTTCCACGAAGATGTTTTGATCTTCCGCAGCAAGGTAACAGAGCGCAACTACATCAGCCGCGCCACAACTATCCATCATGAGATGGCGCATATGTGGTTCGGCGACTTGGTCACCATGAAGTGGTGGCAAGACTTGTGGCTAAATGAATCTTTTGCTGAGTGGGCTTCTTACATGTCCGTTAGCGAATCAACTCAGTACAAGCACGCTTGGACAGAATTTAACTCAGTGCGCAAGAACTGGGCATACCGCGTGGATCAGATGACATCTACCCACCCAATCGCAGTTGAGATGGAAGATCTCGATGCAGTTCGCACCAACTTTGACGGTATTTCATACGCCAAGGGCGCATCAGTGTTGCAGCAACTTGTGGCACACGTAGGTCGCGATAACTTCATCGCTGGCTTGCGTAAGTACTTTGCCAAGCATGCTTACAAGAACACAGAATTAAGTGATCTAATCACTGAACTTGAAGCAGCATGCGGAAAAGATTTAACTGCTTGGGTTAACACCTGGCTACGCACCGCTGGCGTTAATACCCTTCGCCCAGTAATCAAACTAGATGGCGATAAGTACGCATCAGTTTCTGTAAAGCAAGAAGTACCGCCACTGCCACTTGGCTCAAAGGAACTTCGCCCTCACCGTTTATATGTTGGTCTTTTTGATGTAAAGGGCGATGCACTTGTGCGCCGCGAAAGCATTGAGGTAGATATCGCAGGCGAGCTAACTGAGATCAAAGAACTAGCCGGCAAGAGCGCTGCAGATCTTTTGCTCATAAACGATCACGATCAGACCTACGCCAAGCTTCGTTTCGACGATCGCTCAGTTGAGACAATGAAGAAGTACCTTGGCCAGCTAGATGACTCACTAGCCCGCGGACTTATATGGGCATCGCTTTGGGATTCAACTCGCGATGGCGAACTTCCTGCAAGTGATTACATCACCATCGCACTTAACGCGCTAAAGGGTGAATCTGATATCTCGATGATCACTGCAACATTCATGCAGATTGATACCGCTATCTGGGCATATGTTGCACCCAAGAACCGCGAAGCAATTCGCCTTGCTGTTGCAAATGCAGCTGAGGCTTTACTTGATGGTGCAAAGCCAGGTAGCGATCACCAACTTCAATATGCACGCGCATTCGCAAACAACGCCGTTACACCTGCCCAGCTAGATCGCTTAAAGGCGATGCTCGATGGTTCGGTAAACGGCTTGACTGTTGACGCAGAACTTCGCTGGTACATCTTTATCTGCGGAGTAAAGCGTGGAGTATTTGGTCCAGCCGAAATCGCAGCAGAAGGTGATCGCGATAAGACTGCACATGGCAAGCAATATGTTGCATATGCCCATGCTGCGATTCCAACTCATGAGGCAAAGGTTGCGGCATTTAAATCAATCACAACTGATGATTTGAGCAACACGATCCACTCTTATAAGTGCCGTGGCTTTAACGAGAATATCCATTGTGATCTTCTTGAAGCATTTGTTGATGATTACTTTGATGCCATCTTGAAAGTCTGGGAGACCAAGGGCTTTGAGATCGCAGAGACAACGGCAACGCTGACTTTCCCAACTTGGTCAATTAGCGAAGCAACTGTCACGAAGGCGCAGCACTGGCTAGATGTCACAGGCAAAGATTCATCTCATGCTCTGCGTCGTTCAGTTACTGAAGGTCGCGATGCGATGACACGTGCGCTTAAGGCGCGCGCTGTAGACGCTACTCGATAGAGGTTATTGCTGAATCTGTACTTTTTGGCTTCTTGCGATCGCCAGTCATTGCGTAAGTGATTACTGAGATCAAAATGAAGAGCACCGTTGGTGCAGCGAAAAAGTAGGTAAAGGTTTCGACTGCGCTTAAGCCTTCGCCAGCGACTGTGCCATCTTCTTGGTTATCTAACTTCAAGAAGTTAATTGCGGATGCAAGACGAATCATCATGGGCGTAAGTCTAAGCGAATTAAGCGGTGGCTGCTGCCACGCCAAATGGCGCAAGGTATGGAAGCCAACGCGTATCTGTGCGACCTGTGCCAAGAATTCTCCAGGCAGCGCCAACTGGTTCGCGTGGAAGTGAGCGAAGTCTCCAACCTAATTCTTTCAGCGGTTTATCGGCCTTTAAGTGGTTGCACTTATGGCAAGCAGAGACAACATTTTCCCAGTTATGGCCGCCACCACGAGAGCGCGGGATCACGTGATCAATCGAAGTTGCAGGTGCGCTGCAGTAAACGCAGCGTCCGCCATCGCGTGCAAATATTGCGCGGCGTGAAAGTGGGACAGCATGGCGATATGGAATCTTTACAAATTTGTTTAAGCGAATCACAGATGGGAGTTCGATCTGACCTTGCGCGAAGTGCAAGATGCTTCCGGATGCTTCAACCATTGTTGCGCGAGAGTTAAGAACTAAGAGCAGCGCACGGCGTTCTGTAACAACACCTAGTGGTTCATAGGTGGCGTTTAGAACTAGTGAACGAGACATAGCTACCCCAGTTAATTCAGGCGCGTGGCTCGCGCCGATTGGTTTATCTTGCACTAATTTCGCGCGGATCGGGGTATTTGTAGGTCAATTTTAGGTAAAGAATTAGTTAGAGTTTGCGTTATGAGCGAGCAGACCCGCAATATCTTGGAATGGCTAAGCGGGGCCCCGCTTCGCGTCTTTAGCGTCTTGGTAGCCGCCTGGATTGCCCAGAGCATCGGTCACCGCGCAATCGTCAGAGCCGTCAACAAACTTGCGACCGCTGATTTAAAGCCAGGCCCAGGTTTTGCAAAGCGCCAATCTGAGCGCGCCCGAACAACTGGGTCGGTACTCACTTCGATATTGAAGGCGGCGGTTTGGATTATTGCGATCGCAATGATCCTGGGCGAATTCGGATTTAACTTAGGTCCGGTAATTGCATCAGCAGGCGTGATCGGCGTTGCTATTGGTCTTGGTGCGCAAACTTTGGTGCGCGATATCTTGTCAGGAATCTTTATGTTGATCGAAGATCAATATGGTGTTGGAGATCAGATCACAACTTTGGAGATTGAAGGTGTTGTTGAAAAAGTTGGTCTGCGCATAACAACGATTCGCGATAAAAAAGGCGTGCTTTGGTATGTACGAAATGGCGAAATATTAGTTATTGGGAATGCGTCTCAGAAGCATTAACCATTCCGTGCGCGGCCATCTCTAAATATTCGCGCAGCTGCACACGATGAATATCTGACATCTCCATACCTTCGAGTGCGCCCATAGCACAGTTAAGCCAAGCATTGCGCGCCGCTAAATCAATATGAAATCCGGCATGGCGCATACGAAGCCTTGGGTGGCCACGTTCTTCTGAGTAAGTAGTTGGTCCGCCCCAATATTGTTCAAGGAACATCTTTAGGCGAAGTGCTGCACCATGCATATCTTTCTCGGGATACATGGGGCGCAAAATTGGATCTGTTGCGACTCGGGCGTAAAACTGCGAAACGAAGTCGTTGAAGAAAGGCTCTCCCCCAACTTCTTCGTAAAACGTTGTCATGTTCGCAAGACCTTTTCGTCAACATTGCGCGCGATCTGTAATACAAAGTAAGCGGTAATGATGCACATTGCACCGCTTATGTAGAAGGCGACTGCATAATCGCCAAGTTGAACGCGCAAGATGGCGGCCCCGAAGGCAGCGATTGCTCCGCCAATTTGATGGCCTGTGAAAACCCAACCGTAAACGATGCTGGCTCTCTCCGGTCCAAGAATTGCGCGGCAGAGCATGATTGTTGGTGGAACAGTCGCAACCCAATCAAGTCCGTAGAAGATAACAAAGACCAAGGTGGATGCATGAATGTCGGAGAATAAAATTGAAGGCAATAGGAATAGAGAAAGCCCTCTTGTTCCGAAATAGAAAAAGAGCAGCTTTCTCGGGTCATAACGATCAGTTAGCCAGCCGCTAAAAACAGTTCCAATAACATCAAAGATTCCAACCATTGCAAGCAGCGAAGCAGCAAGCGTTGTTGGCATGCCGTGATCGTGCGCCGCAGGAATAAAGTGCGTACCAATCAGACCGCTAGTTGAAAGTCCACAGACAAAGAATGACCCATACAAATACCAGAAATCTTTCTTCTTTGCGCTCTGCTTCAAAGTATCGATTGCTAGCGCGCCGGCACTTAACTCGCTCTTTGCTGGTGGCTGCCAATCCGAATTGGCCCCGTATGGAAGGAGACCAACTTCAGCGGGGCTTTCGCGCAAGAAGAAAAATATAAAAGGGACAACTAAGATTGCAAATGACGAGACAGTTATTGAGACGCTCTTCCAGCCATAAGTATTGGCCAGGTGTGAAAGTCCAGGTAAGAAAATTAACTGGCCGGTTGCAGATGCAGCGGTAAGGACTCCGGTTACTAATCCACGTTTAGCAACGAACCAGCGGTTTGCAACCGTTGCGGCAAATACCAACGCCATTGAACCAGTGCCGATACCGACAATGACTCCCCAGGTAGCAATTAGTTGCCATGGCGCTTGAATAAAAATAGTGAGAAAGGCGCCAATTGAAATAGTTGTTAGCGCCGACATTACGACTCGTCGTATTCCAAACTTCTCCATAAGCGCTGCTGCAAAAGGTGACATCAGCCCAAAGAGAAGAACGTTTATCGCAACCGCTAAGGAAATATCTGAACGAGACCAGCCAAAGGCATCCTCAAGTGGAACGATTAGGACGGATGGCGCCGATCTAAACCCGGCCGTTGCCATAAGCGTTGCGAAGGTAACTGCAACGGCGATCCAGCCTGGGTGAATGCGGCGCGAAACTGGAGCCACTAATTACTCTCTTGGTAGCGCGAGAGGAATTCTCGCTCCGCATCGGTTAGCGGGCGTGACTTCTTGGTCTCCATAGATACAGCAACTTGCACAGTTTTGATCTTTGCAAAGATTTTGCCGCCGTCAGAGATTGTGTAGAAAAGAACAAATGAAGTGTTTCCGATTTTCTCAACAGTTATCTCTACATCAACAAAGCGACCGCCTTCGTATATCGGTTCAACGAAATCAACTTCAGCGCGGGCTACCACCATCTCGATTAGTGATGATTCGCGCATGGCTGCTGAGAATTCCTCAGTGGACCATAAGAACCGCGCCTCTTGAGCAAAGGTTAGGTAATTTGCATTGTTGACATGCCCGAAGGCATCAAGGTCATCCCAACGAACAAATTGCTTGTTGATGTACTTCATTAACGGGTTAGCTTTCGGTAGGTCGCACGATGCGGACGCGCGGCATCTGCACCAAGGCGAGAGATCTTGTTCTCTTCATAAGATTCGAAGTTTCCTTCGAACCAGAACCAACTGGAATCGCCTTCGTAGGCCAAGATGTGTGTTGCTACACGGTCAAGGAACCAACGATCGTGAGAGATCACAACTGCACAACCCGGAAATTCCAGGAGCGCATTTTCAAGTGATCCCAGAGTTTCTACATCGAGATCGTTCGTTGGCTCATCGAGAAGTAATAGGTTTCCACCGAGCTTTAAAGTCAACGCCAAGTTCAAGCGGTTGCGTTCTCCACCTGAGAGCACGCCGGCCTTCTTCTGCTGATCAGGGCCCTTAAATCCAAATGCAGATACATATGCACGAGAAGGCATTTCAACTTGGCCGACCTTTATAAAGTCCAAACCATCTGAGACAACTTCCCAAAGTGATTTAGAACCATCGATACCACCGCGTGACTGATCGACATAGGCGATCTTTACCGTTTCACCAATTTTTACAGTTCCAGAATCTGCTTTTTCGAGACCGAGAATAGTTTTAAAGAGCGTTGTCTTTCCGGCACCGTTAGGCCCGATGACTCCAACGATTCCGTTGCGCGGCAAGGTAAATGAAAGGTTATCGATCAAGATGCGATCGCCAAAACCTTTAACTAAGTTTTCTACCTCAACAACAACATTTCCAAGACGTGGTCCAGGTGGAATCTGAATTTCATCAAAGTCCAGCTTACGCATCTTGTCGGCTTCTGCCGCCATTTCTTCGTAACGAGCAAGACGCGCCTTTGATTTAACTTGGCGCCCCTTTGCGTTCTGGCGAACCCATTCAAGTTCTTCAGTTAAACGCTTAGCGCGCTTGGCATCTTTCTGTCCTTCGATTTTCAGACGCGTTGCCTTGGTCTCTAGATAAGTTGAGTAGTTACCTTCATATGGATAAGCGCGACCACGATCGAGTTCGAGGATCCATTGTGCAACGTTGTCGAGGAAGTAACGATCGTGCGTAATCGCAACGACTGCGCCAGGATATTTATTTAAATGTTGTTCGAGCCACAGAACAGATTCGGCATCAAGATGGTTTGTCGGTTCATCGAGAAGTAAAAGATCTGGTGCTTCCAGGAGCAACTTACAAAGTGCAACGCGGCGCTTTTCTCCACCAGATAGAACCTTCACATCAGCATCAGGTGGTGGACAGCGCAGGGCATCCATCGCCTGCTCAAGTTGTGAATCTAGCTCCCAAGCATTTCGGTGATCTAGCTTTTCTTGAAGGTCACCCATTTCGGCAAGTAACTTGTCGTAATCGGCATCAGGCTGTGACATCTCATCACTAATCGCATTAAAGCGATCGAGCATTGCAACGGTTTCAGCAACACCCTCTTTAACGTTATCAATTACATTTTTCTCTTCATTTAAAATTGGTTCCTGCATCAAGATGCCGACGGTGTAACCAGGAGTTAGGTATGCCTCACCATTTGATGGTTGCTGCAAGCCAGCCATGATCTGCAAGACCGTTGACTTACCAGCGCCGTTAGGACCGACCACGCCAATCTTTGCTCCGGGATAGAACATCAAGGTGACGTCGTCGAGAATTACCTTTTCACCATGCGCTTTGCGCGCCTTTTTCATCGTGTAAATGAACTCAGCCATAGAGAAAACCTTAGTGGTTGGTTTCGGTACAATTAACTAACGACCTCTGCAGGCGCCTGTAGCTCAGTCGGATAGAGCACTCGCCTTCTAAGCGAGTTGTCGCTGGTTCGATTCCAGCCAGGCGCACATGACTACACCTCTGCCCCACCTGATCTGGATCGATTGCGAAATGACCGGACTCGACTTGGCATCTGATGCCTTGGTTGAGATTGCGGTCTTAGTGACCGATTCTGACCTCAATGTAATTGGTGAAGGTGTAGATCTCGTTATCGCAACGACCCCTGAAAAATTGGCGGGCATGAACGAGTACGTAACCCAAATGCACACAACCTCAGGTTTGATCACTGAAATTCCAAATGGAGTAACTGCAAGTCAAGCCGAAGATGCGATTATTAAATATCTCGAATCCACCGAAACTGTTGCAGGTAAATCACCACTTGCGGGAAATTCCGTTAGCGTCGATCGCAATTTCATCGCCCGCGATATGCCCCGCCTTAATGAATACCTGCACTACCGAACTGTCGATGTTTCATCGATTAAAGAGTTGGCACGACGCTGGTATCCCAAGACCTATTTCGCAGCCCCCGCCAAGACCGGCAACCATCGCGCGCTGGGTGATATCCAAGATTCGATCGCTGAACTGGCGTATTACCGCTCAACCTTATTTATCCCGACCGCTACGACAGCCGAGTCAAACTAGATAACAGGTACGACCAGATAACAGGTACTATTGCCTTTCAATCAGCACATGGTGGACGTAGCTCAGCTGGTAGAGCACCCGGTTGTGGTCCGGGATGTCGCGGGTTCGAGCCCCGTCGTTCACCCCAAGTTTTTCTTTCCTACTTAAGCACTAAACGAGAGCGGTAATTATGATCTTCGACGTTGTAGTTGAAATCCCTGCTGGCTCGCGCAATAAATACGAAATCAATCACACAACTGGTGAAGTTCGTCTTGATCGCATGCTCTTTACCGCAACGCGCTTTCCGCACGATTATGGATTTGTAAAGAACACTCTCTCAAACGATGGCGATCCACTCGATGCTTTGATTATGTTGGATGAACCAACATTTCCTGGCTGCGTAGTTTCTTGCCGCGTTATAGGAATGTTCCGCATGACCGATGAAAAAGGCGGAGACGACAAGTTGCTCTGCGTTGCCGCTGGAGACATTCGTAAATCAAATCTCAATGATCTAGACGACGTCCCTGTTTACGAACTCGATGAAATCAAGCACTTCTTTGAGGTTTACAAGACGCTCGAGCCAGGTAAGGAAGTTCACGGCGGAGATTGGGTCGGACACGACGCCGCTGAAGAAGAAATCCTCGCGTCATATAAGCGATATAACGAAACCCACTAAGACTCCCCTTTAGCATTGCTCCATTGCTCCGCCACACATTAGGCGGTACAGATTTCGGAGAGCGCTGTGATTGATGTAAATACTGGTGATACCGCTTGGGTTCTAGCAAGCGCTGCCTTAGTTCTTTTCATGACACCTGGTTTGGCAGTTTTCTATGGTGGCATGGTTCGCGCCAAGAGCGCGCTAAATATGATG
This sequence comes from Candidatus Planktophila lacus, assembly GCF_002288325.1. Taxonomy (NCBI): domain Bacteria; kingdom Bacillati; phylum Actinomycetota; class Actinomycetes; order Candidatus Nanopelagicales; family Candidatus Nanopelagicaceae; genus Candidatus Planktophila; species Candidatus Planktophila lacus. The sequence goes on from NZ_CP016780.1 coordinate 961,235, forward strand.
ATGATGTCATTTGCCGCAATCGGTGTGTCAACGATTATCTGGGTGCTTTATGGATATTCGCTGGCCTTCGGTAAATCAAATGGTGGATTAATCGGAAACTTCGATCACATTGGTTTATCAAATACTTTGGATCAAGTAACTGGTGCAGAAGGTCATCAGATTCCAGTTCTTGCCTTTGCCATGTTCCAATTAACTTTCGCGATCATCACCGTTGCCCTTCTTTCGGGCGCAATCGCAGATCGTGCAAAGTACGGCTCATGGGTTGTCTTCGTAGCCGTTTGGATAACTCTGGTTTACCTACCTATCGCTCACTGGGCATTTGCCACACAAGGCGGTAACGGTGGATGGATCATCGACAAACTTGGCGCACTCGATTTCGCTGGCGGAACTGTTGTTGAAATCAACTCAGGCGCAGCAGCGCTAGCTCTTGCACTAGTTCTCGGAAAGCGGGATGGTTTCAAACGCGATCCAATGCGTCCACACAATATGCCGTTAGTTCTTCTTGGCGCAGGAATGCTCTGGTTTGGATGGTTTGGATTTAACTCGGGATCCGCACTATCTGCAGGATCTCTTGCAGCAACAGCAGTGATTAACACTCAAATTTCTACTGCAGCTGCAGCCATGACCTGGATCGCTTATGAAAAGAAGCGTGATGGCAAAGCAACAACCTTGGGCGTTGCATCTGGTGCAATCGCTGGCGCAGTAGCAATCACGCCTGCATGTGGTTTCTTAAACCCAATGGGCGCGCTAGTTCTTGGACTAATCGCAGGTGTTGCATCTGCTTGGGCGGTAACTCGCAAATACAAGTTCGGATATGACGATTCACTAGATGTTGTCGGCGTTCACGGCATGGGCGGACTTATCGGAATGCTCTTTATCGGTTTGGCAGCAACAGTTACTGCTAATGCTGCAGGTAAAGATGGCCTCTTCTTCAAGGGTGGCACGGACCTACTGCAATCTCAGGTAATCGCGATTGTCGCTGTTGCAACCTTCTCTTTCTGCGCAACATGGTTAATCGCAACCGTGATTTCAAAGACCATCGGCTTCCGAGCATTCCGCGACGACGAACTAAATGGCCTCGATACGACTTATCACGCCGAATCGGCATACGACATAACCGGAAACTCAAACCGGTACTAGAGTTCAAACAAGAGAAGCGAGATAAATATGAAGTTAATAACTGCAATCGTTAAGCCAGCAAAGGTCGACGACATCAAAGTTGCTCTACAAGCAGCCGGCGTTCACGGCATGACCGTCTCTGAAACCCGCGGCTTTGGCCGTCAAAAGGGCCACACCGAAATTTATCGCGGCGCTGAATACACAGTTGATTTCATTCCAAAGGTGCGCATCGAACTTCTTGCAGAAGATGCTGATGCCGCAAACCTTGTAGACATCATTGCAAACACTGCTAACACGAGATCTATCGGTGATGGAAAGATCTGGGTTACCCCAGTTGAAACCGTTGTTCGTGTGCGCACTGGCGAGCGCGGAGCAGACGCTCTTTAATTTGTCGGTGCTTTAAAGCCTGGGCATTTAGCAAGCAGGGATTGCATCGCGGCCTTTTCAGGTGGTGTAACCCAGAGGCCATACTTCGCCTTCACAACTATTTGTTGTGACACATAAGCACATCGAATATTTTTTAGAGGCGGAAGCCAAGTCGCAGCATCGCCATCGCCTTTCTGCGAATTAAGGCGGCCCTTTACCGCCAGTAAATTCATCGGGTCATTGGCAAATTCACGACGTTTCTCGTAACTCAACTTAAAGGCGCCGGTCTGCCAGGCATTTGATAACGCCACAACGTGATCTATCTGCACATCCATGCTGGACTTCACGCCGCGTTCAAATGAGATCTTCTCCCCCGAATACGGATCAACCAATATCCCAGATATAACCACGCAATCGCGGGTCCCTGATTTGAAAACGATTGAAGTTAAATCACGAGACAAAATATCGTTGCGGGTATCGCAGCCATTGCGATCGACATCAGACCATGCCGGACCAAATTGCGATCTCTCGTACCCAGTCTTTGGCGCTCTACCTTTAACGGCCAATGTTTCCAATACCGCTTCCGCTGTCTTGGTTGAAGCCTCAACTGGTACTTGACCCATGAAAACGCCTGCGGCCAATAGCACCGCAATACGTATCTGCCAGCGACTCATGTCACCATCTTCGCGTCAGCCGACGTGTTAGACAAGCCGCGCTGCCCTGATAGGGTCTGCTCTGCATTCAAACATTTGACCGTTTGAATGGGTTGTTAGCTCAGTTGGTAGAGCAGGTGACTCTTAATCACCGGGTCGGGGGTTCGAGTCCCTCACAACCCACGTATGTAAGTAAATCCGAGTTCCATTTCCAAACCTTGGATGTGGTTCAAATCCTTGAATAGTAGATATATCTGCCAAACCTTTATATCCAGTATTTGATCTCTTGACTCCTTTAGTCATAGGGAGAAGATGATTTTGGTTAGCGAATTAACGCGCTTCTAGGAACTGCTTTGAAACAGTCCGTGCCAGAATTGGCTTAGCGTTCGCCCAAGAAATTCCGTAGACCTTTTCAAAGGCTTGATCAAAAGTCATTCCTGACGCATATTTATCCAGTACATCAAAGGTAAATGAAATTCCACCAATCGATGTCAGTGCCTCAACAGCTATAAATCCGATGTCATAAATATGTTTACGTGTTGCTGAATCACATGGCTGCTGATGCTGCAGATCAAAGAATTTGTTGATACTTGCTTCTGAAAAATCAGGTAATCCACGCAGTGGCGGACGAAGCCAACTGCGACGGTTCTTTACGTATTCACTTAAACTTGCGCTGCTAGAAGTTTGCCCAACAACCTGCGGCTGTCCCTCAGAAAACCAGCAGGGAATCGAAAATCTCTTCAAGCCATACTTTTTGTAGATTGATTTCTGGATTGTGTGAGTAGTTTCGTGCGCATAGTGAGATCGTATAATTGCAGTATTTGTGTTTGAAGAGTTTGGTAATCCAGACACACCCTGAATTATCAACCCTGAATCAAGTGAAATATTTCCAAAAGCATTGTCACACTCTGCTTGCGAACTACAAGCTACGCCTACTTGATCTGAAAATGTGTCATTTAATGTGAATGGGGACGCAATCGTGCTGAGTCGAGTTTTTGCCCAATCCCTGTCGGTGAAATTAAACGCAACCACTAGGAATTTGGATTGTTTGGGGAAGTTTCCACCGAGTTGTTGAGCTCTAGAAATTCCATACTCAATTTCTGAGTAGGAATAAAGGATTTTTGTAGATTCACCTTTTTCAACATCCACCTTAATTGGCGTGCTCAAGGGTTGAGCAAAGAGTCTCTCGGCATCGACCCACACAGAATTAGGAATACCTTTGTAATTCGCTTCTAAATCTTCGAATGAAGTTGGCATTGCGGGAACGATTTCAATTTTAGGTGTTGGAGTTGGGGTCGGGGTCGGCGTTACGACTGGCATCGGCGTGGACAACTTCACGCCTTTGTTCCATATAAGTTTTTTGCCGGACTTGATGCATTTGTATTTGATTCCAGAAACAGTTGTAGCTGCATTAAGTTTGGTACAAGGCGCTCCCGCCTTAACTGCGCCAGAAGCCGACATCGCAGGAACCAGAACCATGATCAAGGCAAGAACGACTGCGGATATGGATCGCTTCATAGGATGATCTTAGATTTCCTTCTTAGTCGAGGCTAGTGGTGTTGAGGAGATTTTGAAGTGATTTTGTTACTTACCCAATGATTTCTTTCAATCCACCCACTAAACGATCAATATCGTCGCGCGTGGAATAAGGCGCCAATCCGGCACGAAGAGCACCTGCATCACCGAGCCCAAGCTTGCGAGAAGTTTCCAAGGCATAGAAATTAGATGCCGGAAGTGTCACGGCCTTCTTCGCCATAGCTTTATAGATCTCTGCACTTTCAAAGCCTTTGAATGAGAAGTAAAGCGTAGGCGTGCGTTTCTTAGCATGGCCGTAGAGAGTTATGCCTGGAAGCTCTTTGAGCGAACTTTCCATGTATTCCAAGAGTTCGTCTTCATAGGCTTCAAGCGCACGCATTGAGTTAACAATCTTGTCACGACGGCTTGTGGCACCGCCTGGCGCGAGATTTGCAATGTATTCAATTGCTGCAACGCTTCCCGCCATTAATTCATAAGGCAAGGTACCGAATTCAAATCTTTCCGGAACCATGTTAGTTGCAGGAAGCAACTTATCGTTCTGCAAAGTTTCAAGAAGTGCCGGAGCAGCAGCCAGTGCTGCGCAGTGTGGGCCGAACATCTTGTAGAAGGAAAACCCTATGAAATCGGCGCCAATCTCTTTTGCACTGATTGGTGCGTGCGGGGTTAGGTGAACTGCATCGACATAGAAGAGTGCACCAACTTTGTGGACTGCGGCACCAATCGCCTTTAAGTCGGGGCGAGTACCAATAGTGTTTCCAGCCCCGGTTACTGCAACAAGTTTAGTTTTGGCAGATAAAACGGATTCGACGGCTTCTACTGACAACTCTGTTGTATTTGGATCTAACTGTGCCCACCGAACGGTTGTGCCTACCGCTTCTGCCGCCTGTACCCAGGGGCGAACATTGGAATCGTGATCGAGAGTTGTGACTACAACTTCATCTCCTGGCCCCCAATTTTTGGCAAGGGTGCGTGAAAAATCGTACGTCAGCTGAGTCCAGGATCGGCCATAGACAACGCCACGTGGATCCACATCGATTAAATCTGCAACTGCCGCACGAAAACTTAGAACGATTTCTTCCGCGTTCTTTTCAGACTCAGTATTCACATTGCGATTAGAAATCGGCTTAGTGATGGCATCGGAGATCGTTTTGCCAACAACGTCAGGTACTTGGCTTCCGCCTGGTCCACAGAAAAATGCGAGGCCGGTATTTAACGATGGGAAACTTGCACGGACTTTGTTGACGTCATAGCTCATGTGGTTGAGGCTAACAGCGGTTGCATGAACTTCTCAATAGCAAAAGAGTGTGGTCGTTTACCTGCAAAACTGAGGCTTTCTCCGATACGCTTTTTAAATGACGCAGACTCGCCAGAATTTCACGCTCTCCGTTGGACGCAATCTTGAGTATTTAACCAACGGACTCAAATCAGAGGCCGCGATTATTCTGCATGCCGGAACTACACAAGACATAGCTGGTTGGCAGACCTGGCTTGATTACTTTGCTTCGAAAGGCATATTCGCGCTCTCATTTGGACGAAGTGGATATGCCGGAAGCACCAACCAGCCAGGGCGTATAACTCTTGATGTAGCCAAAGACGTTGCCGAACTTTCCCAACATCTCGGGATAACCAAGTTTGTAAACCTAGGACTTTCTGGTGGTGGGCAACATGCGATTGCTACAGGACTTGATCCTCGTTCAGTTGGCGTTGTAACGGTCGGAAGCTTGGCTCCCTTTGCTGAACTCGGTGAGCGCTTCTATGACGGCATGCAACAAGCTGATCTCGATGAATACGCAGATGCACTGCGCGATATCAACGACTTAATCAAACGTTTTCAGGGTTGGCAAGATGGAAACGTTGCCGATTCCGTTGCTGGAGCAGAATTGAGCGAACGCGATCAATTGGCAGCCTCAAAGCCAACTTGGAAGGTGGTGCTCGATTCCTGCGCCTTCACAATGGAAAAAGGCTGGGATTGGGTGGCAGATGATTACAGCTCATACCTGCAGCCATGGGGTTTTGATCCGCGTGATGTAAAGGTGCCAACAGTTATTTGGCAAGCAGAGTTAGATAAGAACGTGCCAGTTCAACACGGAAAATGGCTTGCAGAACACATGCCAAACAACCGTTTTGATCTCCGCGCCGGTGAAAGCCACTTAGGCCTTTACGTAAACTACGAAGAAGAGATCATGCAGAGCGCAATCGCTCTGCTTACTTCTTCTTAAATCCTGTTGGGCAGACTGGCTTGACGGCAGTCACCCTCTTGGAAGTTTTCCCCTTTACGCATGTGATGGTGGTCTTCTTTGCGACCGCAGGCTTTGCAACCGGAGTAGCAACCGGCTTGTCTGCTTCTTGTGTCAACTTAACGCGAACTGTTGGAGCCGAGTAGGTAAATCCATTTGCTGATAGGTAGAGCCAGCCATTCTTTTCGTTGACTGTAGTTGTGGCAACCTGAGCAGTTCCATCTGAAGAAACGATGCTAATCGTTGCAGATATCGGAGCCTTAGAGAATTTATATAGGCAACGCGCTGCTTCGGAGCTCAAAACTAGATTGTAGTTTCCAACATTGTCCTTGCCGTTAGCATCGTAATGTGGAGAGGAAACCTTGTAATCAAGTGACTGTGTTGCCTCATTGAATGTAGGAGGAGCTGAAACATACATATTGGCATTTGTCGTGACTATGCCCGTCAAATTAGTGTTGTTTGAAAGGCACGCAGACGTGCCCGAACTAAAAATTTCCTGCTGGCTTAGAGTTCTGGCAATCCAAACGGACTTAGTTCCGATTGCCTTGTCTTTAGCTACTTCAAGCCACCATAAATACTCTTTGAAGCCGTTTGCATCGTATTGATCGAATGCCTGCAGCAACTGGACGCTATCTCTTCCCTTGCCTAATTTATCGTCATATACGAAATTTCCGCCCCAATCATTCATGGCGTAGAGGTAGTCGTAAAGACCCTTAGGCATATCTGAATTCTTTACCCAAGCACTTAACACTGGAACAGAAACAGGTCCACCTTCAACTGAGAATATCTGTCTTCCCATCGAATCCGTTGAGATTTTAATTGTTGGATCAAGGAGGCGCCCATGCATAAAACTGGTTAACTGAATACTCGTTCTTATCTCAAGACGATAACGCACATCGTTTGGAAGTGGCCATGCCAGGCCACACTCACCGGTATCGCCAGTATGTGCACCAATTACGAAGCAGCCCATAGTTGGTGTATTTGAATACCAAGCTTTTCCAGATGAGTCTGCTTTTCCAGCTCTAACGCGAATATCTGGGTAAGAAGGATTCTTATCTGAAGACATCGCAAAAATGCCAGAATTAAATTGATATGGAGAGAGCATTGGCTTGCTTCCACCATAACCACCGGGGTGGAAATAATCTGCAAAGACTAGGAATTTATCTCCGCCTTGGTGAGTTATTCCATCAAAGGTCCAAATGGAAGGTAATCCTCCGTCGGGAATCTTTAGACTGGCATCACCTTTAAACGTGTAGTCAGACTTTTCTGGGAAGTTAACGACAAACTTTCCTGGAATTTCTCTGCCGGCTTTAATCGCCGTAACGCCAATAATGCAATTTGTATCGGCATCAGTTTTGCAAACATCGAGTACTGCGTCATACCAAATGTTATCTGCATTAGTGCAATTTGGATCTGAGTATGAGCGGCAAACAAAAGCCTCCTTCTGAACCCACGCACCATTTTTCTGCTCGTAATACATTCCAAGCAACTTAGAGTGACTGCCTGTGATGCGTCCTGCATCTTCAACTAAAATACCTGTGTAACCACCAACGTTCTTAACTGCAGGTCCCTGATCCTGAAACTGTTCAATTGGCTTGGTATCTGCGCTGGCGAGAATCGGAACCGATAGCCCCAAAATCAGAAGTGTTGAAAGTAGGCTCTTGATCAGCTTCTTGGACTTGCGCATTACGGCTCCCCCGCAGATTTAGAACATGGAACTATTTGAAACTTCACCGCATTTGGGGGCTCTTTTTATGCGCCGAAGTGGAAAAGTCATCAAAATTCTCCGCCCGTCTTGTGGGGTTATTGAAAAGCCACGCCTGCTTTTGCGAGTCTGGCGGTCATAGCCGCATACCCGGTGCTGAACTCTGGAGAATCAATCTCTGATTTCCAGCGGCCGCTCGTTGCCGCATCTGGAGTCATTGATTGAGTAAAGAAAGCCTGCATCGCGGGTTCATCCGTCACCTTTAGGAAGCCAAGGAGTTTCTTGTACGTGGCTTCTCGGTTCTTGATTGCGAGATCCTCTAGAGCGATCGTAATTTTCTTTTCTGGCTTAACTGCGGTCAAGGCTTCGTGGCCTGCCAGCAGTCGAGCTTCAATCCAATCCAAACCTTCTAGCGCAGTTGTTGGACCCCACTTCTTGGTCAGTAGCGAAGCTATAACATCGCGAGTATCGCGAACCATATTTACAAATAACGCGTTGGGAAAAAGTTCCTGGAGTTTATTAGCCTCTGGAATATTCATGGGAGTTGTCTCGACCCAATAGATCTCATCTCCGGCACCAAATTGTTTACTAATAAACGTGGCCATGAAGCGACGGGCAGCCCATTTGCGGTTGATCTTTAAATCACCTTCGAGTCTCTTGAGTAATTTTTCCAGATCTGCCTTTGCAATACCTGAGATTAGCCCGCGGCCATGTGGAGGAGGCGCATCAATATCCCACCACTTCTCCCAGATAAATTTATTGAACTCTGCAAGGATCTTAGAAAATCGTTCTTTCTCTTTTCTTTTACGTTTGCGGTAAGTACGAAAGTTAAGAATTGAAACTTTTCCTGCGCTCTTTTCAATCTCGCTGCTATATCCGAATACCACATCGACTAGTCCCGATTTATTGGTGAGGAACTTTATTTCAATAGGGGTGCTCGTTCTGATCTTGGAATGATTTCCAAGCAGATCTCCAACGACGGTAGTTCCGCTGCGGCCGGTTCCGCCCACAAAGACTGGGATGACCTTAGAACTCATTGGGTAAGACTAACTTGCGATGATTCGATAGCCGTTGATTACGATGACAGCTACTCCGACGAGGATCCCGATCTGCTTACGAGGTAACTTCACAACGATGCGAGCAGCGATTGGCGCCATTATGCAGCCACCGAGTGCAAGCCCGCCAACGGCGGCCCAGTTGATATCTAAGCGGTGCAGGTTCGCTAAGAAGCCAACGCTGGCAGAGACGGCAACGATAAATTCTGAGGCGCTCACTGTGCCGATAATTTTGCGAGGTTCTATCTGAGTAGTTGTCATAAGGGTTGGCGTGACAATTGGACCCCATCCCCCGCCGCCAGAAGCATCTACAAAACCACCAGTAAATCCTAGATAAGTTAAAAACCTTGGGTTGGTAACTTCAAGTGAATTCGTATTTACCTGTGGCTGAAAGATATTTCGGTATAAAAGTAAGAATCCAAGCAAGAGAAGAAGTGTTGAGATAAAGACTTTGGCGCTAGAAAGATCTATAGAAGATAGAAAGGTTGCACCTAGCAATGCGCCAATGCCACCTGGGATTGCGAGTTTAAAGAGAATTTTCTTATCTATGTTTTCCGCATGCCAGTGTGATGCGCCAGATACTAAGGTTGTGCCGATTTCAGCGGCGTGAACTGCAGCGGATGCAACCGCAGCAGATGCTCCTAAGGTCAACAACAGAGTTGAGCTAGTTAAACCAAAACCCATGCCGAGAGTGCCATCAATTAACTGTGCGACCGATCCTGCCAAAGCAAAGAAAATCCAGTTCATAGAGCCACCTTAAGTATCGCGCTAACACTGGCATCAAGATCTGCAGTGCCATCGATTGTAATCTCAGGTTTTGTTGGGCGCTCGTAATCTTGACCTACGCCGGTGAAGTTAGGGATCTCTCCCTTGGCTGCTTTCTTATACAGACCCTTTGGATCGCGAGAGATACATACATCTACTGGTGTATCTACGAATACTTCAATGAAATCACCTTCTGCAAATATCGAACGTGCGCGCTGGCGATCAACTTCAAATGGGCTAACTAGCGCTGTAATAACAATTAACCCGGCATCGACCATTAGTTTGGCAACTTCAGAGACTCTACGAACATTCTCTGCACGATCTTCGGGGGTAAAGCCCAAATCAACATTGAGACCCATACGTAGATTGTCACCATCTAATACATAGGCGTGCGCACCTTGAGCATGAAGGCGCTTTTCAAGAAGGTTGGCGATCGTAGATTTTCCTGAACCCGATAGACCGGTTAACCAGATAACTTTTGCACGCTGATTTTTGGCGACTTCGCGGGCTGTTTTATCGACTTCGTAGGCCTGTGCGGTGATGTTTTCACCACGGCGCAATGAGTGGCGAATCATGCCAGCGCCAACTGTTTGGAAGTTGGTGCGATCTACCAGAATAAAGTTACCGAACTCGCGAGACTGCTTATATGGATCTAGTGCGATTGGTTGATTGGTTGCAATTTCAACTTCGCCAATTTCATTCATGGCCAAGGTATTTACTGAGAGGTGCTCACCTGTATGAACATCAATCTTGTGACGAATCTTGGTGATGATTACTGGCGTCTCGCTAGGTCCTGATACGAGAAGATATGAACGGCTATGAATCAAGGCATCTTCATTTAGCCAGACTAGGTTTGCGTTAAAGCGATCAGATGGAGTTACAGCGCTTTGATTGGCGTAAACCAGATCACCGCGAGTTATATCTACCTCTGGCTCGAGTACCAGCGTCACCGCATCCGACTGAGCGGCAACTTTTTGGCTCTGCATGTCAGAAATTATCTGCGCAATCGTTGCTACTTGATTGCTAGGAAAGATCTTTACCTGATCGCCTAATTTGAAGTCACCTAAGTGAACCGTCCCGGTAACACCTCTGAAATCTTCGGCACGAGCGATAGATTGAACGCGCAGGCGAGCAGTTGCTTCTGCGGATTTGCCTGGTTGCCAACCTTGAATCGCCTCAAGCAAAGTCTCGCCTGAATACCAAGGCGTTGATTTGCTTCGATAAACAACGTTATCGCCAGCTAGCGCACTAAGCGGAATAAAGTGAACGTCGGCGATATCAAGGCGCTCTAGAGTCTTTTCAATCTCGCCCTTGATCTCGTTATAGATACTCTCTTGAAACCCAACGGCATCTAATTTATTGATCGCAACTAATACTCGCTGGACTCCCATTAGAGAACAGATAGTTAGATGGCGCAAAGTTTGGGTACGCACTCCCTTTGTAGCATCGACTAAAACTATTGAGATCTCAGCGCGTGATGCGGCAACAGCCATATTGCGCGTGTATTGCTCGTGTCCTGGAGCATCAGAGATGATTAAACGTCGTCCATCAAGAAGTGACATCGAGCGATATGCCACATCAATTGTGATTCCTTGTTCGCGCTCTGCTTCAAGGCCATCTGTAAGCAAACTAAAGTCGATTTCACCCGCTGGAATAATCGAACCCGCGCGACGAACTTTTCGCGTTGAATCGATAGTGTCGTGAGGAACGCTATCGGTCTCAACCAATAGACGTCCGATCAAGGTGCTCTTTCCGTCATCAACGCTGCCACAAGTTAAGAGACGAACAATTGGGGTCTGCATTAGAAGTACCCCTCTTTCTTCTTCTTCTCCATCGAATCTTCATTTGCTCCATCGATTAAACGCGTTGCTCGTTCGCTCAGCTTTACCTTCAGTACTTCGTCAACAACTTCAGAGATCGTTGTTGCAGTTGATTCAACGGCCGCGGTAAGCGGATAGCAACCTAGAGTTCTGAAACGAACCATCTTTGGCTCTGGAACTTCTCCAGGGTTAAGTGGGTAACGATCATCATCGACCATTATTAATTGGTCGCCGCGTTTAACCATGGGGCGATCTTTTGCAAAGTAGAGAGGATTTACTTCAATTTTCTCTTGTTGGATATAGCGCCAGATATCGCCTTCGGTCCAATCTGAAAGTGGAAAGACGCGCATTGTCTGACCAGACGCTAAACGAGTGTTGTAAGAACGCCAGAGTTCGGGGCGTTGATTACGTGGGTTCCAGCTATGGCCTTCATCGCGAACGCTAAAGATGCGTTCCTTTGCGCGAGATCTTTCTTCATCACGTCGTGATCCCCCAATAGCGGCATCTACTTCATAGTGATCGAGTGCCTGCCGTAGTGCAACAGTCTTCATGATGCGCGTGTATTCAGAAATTCCGGTAGTAAATGGATTTGCTCCGGAAGTCGCGCCCTCTTGATTGGTGTGAACAATCAAATTCAATTTGTGATCGGCGACAATCTTGTCGCGGAAGGAGATCATCTCTTTGAACTTCCACGTTGTATCGATATGCAGCAATCGAAAGGGAACTGGAGCCGGATAGAAGGCTTTGATCGCTAAGTGGAGGAGAACTGAAGAATCTTTTCCAATGGAATACATCATCACTGGGTTTTTGAAGGCGGCGGCAGTCTCGCGCAGAATCTCGATCGATTCAGCCTCAAGGGCCTTTAAAATTCCTTCATTCACATGCACGCGCCTACGCTACTGGTTAATCCTGCGATCTACCTGTATTTCTTCTGGCAGCGCGGGCAAAAATGCGATGATCTCGCACCAAATGTGATCCGACGAATAGGTGTTCCACAACGCGGGCATGGCTCATCGGTACACCCATAAGCCGCTAGGGCTTGTTCGAAGAATCCACTTTCGCCATTTACATTTATATAGAGATCATCAAATGATGTGCCACCTTGTTCGATCGCTTCACTCATGACCTCTGTTGCATAACTAATTATCAATGCGATCTTCTTCTTGGAAAGATCGGCGGTAGATACTTCTGGATGAACCTTGGCTCGCCAAAGCGTTTCATCGGCATAGATATTTCCAACACCGCTCATGATTTCTTGGTTTAGTAGCGCGGTTTTAATTCGGATCTTTCGCTTTGCAAACTTCTCAATCGTCTCTTGTAGATCAAAATGCGAATCAAAGGGATCGCGCGCAATGTGCTGGGCTGAACTTGGCACGCCATCATTTGTTTCCTCAACCGATACCCAACCAAAGGTTCGCTGATCATTAAAAACTAACTCGCGCTTGCGCATCTGCTTGGTCAGGTCAAACTGTGCGCGTACATGCTTTGCTCTGGGATGGCCTTGCTGATGAATTAAGAATTGCCCACTCATTCCCAAATGAGCAACTAATACCTGTGGGCGATCCAAAACAAACCAGAGAAACTTGCCACGTCGATTTAAATCGATGATCTTGGCGCCCTGAATTGATTTTAGCGGTGCGATTGATTCAGGTTTAAGCGCGCGTGGATGTAAATCATGCGCCCCAACAATTTTGTAACCTTTAACCAGGCTGACTAAACCGCGGCGAACCGTTTCTACTTCTGGGAGTTCAGGCACAACTTAACCTTTTTTTATCACGCTAAGTGCGGCAAGTGCGCTGTCATAACCCTTATCTTCTTTGCTTCCAGGAAGGCCAGCGCGCGCAGTCGCTTGTTCTAGGTTGTCGCACATAAGTACTCCAAAGCCAATTGGCTTAGATCTGCCTAGCGAAACATCCATTACGCCCTGAGTGACGCCCTGACAGACATAATCAAAGTGCGGAGTTTCACCACGAAGAACAAGACCGACAATGACAGCAACATCAAAGCCTTCATCAAAGGCTAACTGTGCAGCAAGTGGAAGTTCAAAAGAACCAGCAACGGTGCGAACTACAGGATTAGCTATTCCCGACTCTTTAAAACCACGCACCGCGCCGGCAACTAGCGCATCACATATATCTGGATGCCAGGCGGCAGTGATAACAATTGCCTTGAGATGTGGCATTTGTGGAATCTTTACTTCGGGGGCATGTCCAGCCATTAGAGCGCTCCTAACGCGTGGTTTAACTTATCTCGCTTGGTTTCTAGATACTTCTGGTTATGTTTGTTAGCAATTACTTCAAGTGGTGCGGTAGTTAGAGAAATTCCAGTTGCCTTTATCGCGGCAATCTTTTCAGGATTGTTGGTCAATAAAGTTAGTGATTTTACTTTTAAGCGGTTAAGGATCTCTGCAGCATCTTCATAGGTGCGATCATCTACAGGCTGACCGATTGAAATATTTGCTTCGACCGTATCTTGACCAGAATCCTGTAGCACGTAAGCGCGGATTTTCTCAGCAAGTCCTATGCCGCGGCCCTCGTGATCGCGAAGATAGATGACATATCCGTGGCCGTTTTCTTCAATCAGGCGAATTGCTTCTTGCAGTTGCGGACCACAATCACAGCGCTTGGATCCGAATACATCTCCAGTTAAGCATTCGGAATGAACGCGCACTACCGGCTGACTACTTGGAGTCTGGGCAAATTTAAGAACTGCGTGTTCTGCTCCAGTTGGTGAAATATATGTGGAGATCTGCCATTGCGCGCTGCCAAGTGGAAGCTCTGCCCATTCAAGGCTTGCTATATCAGTGCTCTTCTTTTCGGGCAGTACGCGAGATAGTTCATCGATAGAGATCACTTCTAAATCATGCGCTTTGGCAAATTCGGTTATCTGAGAACCGCGCATCATCGATCCATCATCATTTACTAATTCAGAGAGAACTGCACAAGGATTAGATCCAGTTAGTTCGCATAGAGCCATACTTGCCTCGGTATGGCCACGACGTTGGTGTAGTCCACCCGGTACTGATATCAGCGGAAACACATGTCCTGGTCGTGCAAAATCTGTCGGCAGTGAACTGGCATTAGCAAGTGCACGTAGTGTGTTTGCTCGCTCGGCTGCCGGAATACCTGTCGAGCGGCCAGCGATTGCATCGACCGTAACGGTGAAAGCTGTTGTGTGGTTATCTTCATTTCGCTTAACCATAAGTGGAAGTTTTAGCTTCTTGGCAGTTTCCTCAGTAATGATTCCGCAGATGACACCAGATGTGTATCGAACCATAAATCCGATATTTTCAGGCGTGGCTTTATCAGCAAGGAGAATTAAATCTGCTTCGTTCTCGCGATTTTCATCATCGGTTACGACGATGAACTTGCCCGCCTTGAATTCAGACAAGGCTTTTTCTAAATTACTCATTTGTCATCCTGTCCACGTGCAATAAGTCTTTCAACGTACTTTGCTAGAACATCTACCTCGACGTTGAGGGGATCAGAAATCTTTTTGGCAGCAAGATTGGTCTTAGCTAGAGTTTCTGGAATCAACCAGACAGATACTTGATCAAGCCCATCGTTTAGTTCGCCAACCGTCAGCGATACACCTTCAATACAAATAGAACCTTGTGCAACCACGTACTTCATAAGGTGGGCAGGTACTGCAATATCCATGCGCGTCCACTCTTTATCAGCCGAGATTCCAGCAACTTTTGCTACGCCATCAACATGGCCTTGCACGATATGGCCACCAAGGCGATCTTGTGTGCGGGTAGCAAGTTCCAGGTTTACAGGAGAACCAACAACAAGTGCACCTGTCGAAGTTAAGTTGAGCGTTTGCACCATTACATCTACTTCAAAACTCTGGCTGTCAAAAGAAGTAACAGTTAAACAGACACCGTTAACGCTAACTGAATCTCCTTGGGCTATTTGTGCGCAAATTTCGGCGCTCTTGATCTGCAGTCTGGCGCTGCTTTCTTGGCGCGCAATTGCAGAAACTTGACCGACAGCCTGAATTAGCCCTGTAAACATTAGCGCCCACCTTCTTCTTGGTTTGCGCTCTTGATAAGCGTGATCTTTAAATCTGCACCGATTACTTCAACATCTGCGATTTCGAAATCTAAGCGCTCTGAAATAGTTGCAACTCCCAAATCTGAAATAGAGGGAGTGCCTGAGCCAAAGAAAGTTGGCGCCTGATAGAGAATTACTTCATCGATCAAGCCTGCCTTCAAGAGCGCCGTTCCAAAGGTTGGTCCAGATTCAATTAACAATTGGTTGAAGCCACGTGCCGTAGCCAAGGTGATTAGCTCTTGAAGATCACGAGATTTGATGGCAATGGTTTCTGAATCGGCGTTAAGAATCTGCGAGATTGAAGCAATTTCAGAGCTACCCATCACAATACGGACCGGGTTCTTGCCGGCACCTTTACTGGTGAGCAAAGGATTATCGGCTTTTACTGTTGCAGTGGAAGTAACGATGGCATCGCTTTGTGAGCGAAGCACGGCAACATCTGCTCGCGCTAGTTCGCTAGTGATCCATTTAGAAGTGCCATCTGCGGTAGCAACTTTGCCATCCATAGTCGATGCGATCTTCCAAGTAATTCGTGGGCGCTCTTTGACAATCTTGGTTAGCCATGCACGGTTATCGAAGGCTGCTTCACTTTCCAATAACCCATCCTCAACTTCAATTCCCGACGCAAGAAGGTATTCTCCTCCCCCTGCAGCAATCAGATTTGGATCACCAACTGCATAAACAACTTTTTTAATTCCGGCGTCAATAATCGCTTGTGTGCAAGGTGGAGTTTTGCCCTGGTGGTTACATGGTTCAAGAGTTACATAAATGATTGCACCTGCTGGGATACTCTTTGCCGCATTTATCGCAACTACTTCAGCATGATCTGCGCCCTGATGAAAACCTTCGCTGATGAATTCACCCGTTGCGCTTGTGATGACTGCGCCAACAATTGGATTTGGGAAAGTCTTACCAAGGCCAAGGTGAGCACACTCGATGGCGCGCGCCATCGCAGCTTCTGCACTTAATACTTGGTTCATCTTCAACACCCTTTATCGAGATTTGGTGTCGCATCTCGGGGGTGGAAAAAGCGGTGGCAGCCGACGCACTAAACCCTTGAAGCAAAGTTAATTGCGCAAAGGGTGCGACAGCTACACGTTGGTTTTCTCTCATCCGGACTTTAACCGTCGGTTCGGGAATTACACCCAATCCACCGGTCATTGGCTATGACCGGGTCGCAGACTTTCACTGCCGGTTCGAAATTACATCGACCCCGAAAAACAACACGCTGATCATACACCGCAAGGTGGAAGTTAAAAACAAGCCATTTCTCGAACCTTGCGGTTATGGCGGATTAACGCCTTGGGTTTATATGCAAGAAAATTAAGCAACGCCTATCGCATCGACTACGAAGATTAGAGTTTCATTTGGTCCAATTGGTCCGCCGCCTTGTGCGCCATAACCTAGATCAGGTGGAATAACTAGCAAACGTCGTCCACCAACTTTCATTCCCGGAATACCTTGCTGCCAACCAACGATCACATTTGCCAATGGGAAGGTTGCAGGAGAACCGCCGTTCCATGAAGATTCGATTAACTGACCATTTGACCAAGTCATAAGTGTGTAATGCACGGTCATGGTTGAAGTTGGAAGCGCTTCTGCGCCAGTGCCGACGATTATGTCTTTTGTTACCAAGGTTGTTGGTGGGTTACCGGCAGGAGCCCCAATTGTTGGCGCCTCTCCTTGATTAGTTGTGACTGTTGGCAAGTTATCTGATGAAGCGCTCACTTCTTTTTCTCCACATCCGGTTAGTAAAAGGGTACAAATAGCAAATAGTGCTAATACTTTCTTCATTACTTCTTTTCTCCTTCACCAATTTCTTGGATCAACTTAAATTCTCCAGAACCAAGTTGGCCTTGATCGCGGTACATCTCAAGCTTGGCGCGGGTGTCTGCGATATCAAGGTTGCGCATGGTCAGCTGACCAATGCGATCAACCGGACCAAAAGCAGCATTTTCAGTGCGCTCCATCGACAATTTTTCAGGGTGATAGCTAAGCGCAGGCCCAGTTGTGTTGATGATTGAGAAATCATCGCCGCGACGCAGGCGAATTGTTACTTCACCAGTAACGGCAGATGCCACCCAACGTTGCAATGATTCCCGCAACATCAAAGATTGTGGATCTAACCAACGACCTTCATACAGCAGGCGACCTAAGCGGCGACCTTCTGCGTGATAGTTAGCAATTGTGTCTTCATTGTGAATTGCACTTAGCAAACGCTCGTAGGCGATAAACAAGAGCGCCATACCTGGAGCTTCGTAAATGCCGCGGCTCTTAGCTTCGATGATTCGATTTTCGATCTGATCGGCCATGCCTAGGCCGTGGCGACCACCAATTTCATTAGCGGCCTTCATGAGTTCAACAACGTCACTGAAATCTTTTCCGTTAATCGCAACCGGGCGGCCTTGCACAAATTGGATCTTTACATCTTCAGATGCGATCGCAACTGAGGAATCCCAGAATTTAACGCCCATAATTGGATTTACGATCTCAATTGAGACATCTAAGTTTTCTAGATCTTTAGCCTCGTGCGTTGCACCCAAGATATTGGCATCTGTTGAATAAGCTTTTTCAACGCTGTCACGATATGGAAAATTGTGCGCAACAAGCCATTGGGACATCTCTTTACGGCCACCGAGTTCACGAACAAAGTCAGCATCTAACCAAGGCTTATAAATTCTCAAATTTGGATTAGCTAATAGACCGTAACGATAGAAGCGCTCAATATCGTTACCCTTATAAGTCGAACCATCTCCCCAGATTTCAACTGCATCTTGCAACATCGCACGAACCAACAAGGTGCCGGTTACTGCGCGGCCAAGAGGTGTTGTATTGAAATATTGCTTTCCGCCAGAGCGGATATGGAATGCACCGCAAGCGATTGCTGCAAGGCCTTCTTCAACTAGAGAAGTTTTGCAATCAACGAGTCGAGATATTTCGGCGCCATATTCTTTTGCGCGAACTGGTACTGAGTCGATATCTGTCTCGTCATACTGGCCAAGATCTGCCGTGTAAGTGCAGGGAATCGCACCCTTGTCGCGCATCCAAGCAACGGCCACCGAAGTATCGAGGCCACCGGAGAACGCGATGCCGACTTTTTCGCCGACAGGAAGAGATGCAAGCACTTTAGACATACGTGTAAGTCTATCGGTTGAGCAGGGCTGCTAGCGCAGGCTTAACTTTCCAGAGCGAGAGCATCTCCTGATAGCGCTTCTCCTCAGATGAATCGGCAACTGCGCCCGTCTTTACTGCGCGAATCATCAAATTTCGCGGGGTGTGCTCTCCCCCAATAAATTCAATTGCTTCCACGCGATAGCCAGATAGCTTCATTATTTGTATCCGTAAACCATCGGTTATTAGATCGCCCAATCTCTCCTTCATTATTCCGTTCTTGGTAATCATTGACCAAGGTTCAGGTATCTCAACCATCTGGGCTTGAATATCGTGGTGACAGCATGGGGCAAGCAATACCAGTTTCGCACCTGTCATCACTGACCAAGCAAGAGCATCGTCAGTTGCCGTATCGCAGGCGTGTAGTGCAATCGCGACATCTGCGCTCTTCAGGGTTGTCTCAGAAATTTCTTCGGCTCTAAACTCAATCGAATCTGAAATACCTAACTTCTTGGCAATTTCATTATTTCTAGCGCGTGCGCTTTCGCGAATATCAATACCAATTACTTTGACTGCAATTCCCTGACTACGTAAGTACTGGTGGGCAGCAAAGGTTAGGTAGGCATGACCACAACCGAGATCGACGATGGTTAATGGGCTTTTCTCATCTGGTTTATTAATATGCCCGGCTTCAATTGCCGAATTAAGTGACGGAACCAAAAGTCTAAGAAACTCTTCCACCTGTAAGTATTTATCGTTCTTGCTGGCTTTAACTTTTCCGCCAGAGTCTGATATCCCAATTTCGATTAGGAAAGGATCCGACGGATCAAGCAGTCGGCTCTTATTTCGATCATGCGAAAGATCGGCGTTAAATTCACCGCTAGCTCGGCTTATCAGCGCCTCACCTTTCTTGGTGATTCGAAGTGAAATTGATTGATCTTTTTCTTCTAGATGGATATTGGCAAAGCCGGCTTCAAGCAGACCTAACTTCAGAAACTCATGTGGTGAGTAATTCTTAGTAGTCATTGCTCGCCCATCGCTCAGGGCTACCTGGTATTTGATTTCACCTTTGATTAGTACAGGCTTTACATGAATTCGTTCGTTAGGGGTCTGCATATTGCGCCGCCTTCCCGAGAGAACAAGTCTGACAAAGTTATCGGATTTACCGAGCTTCTCTACGATTTCATTGAGCGCATCAGCGAGCGACGTAGCCATGTAATTAAAGTACCGTAATTCTGGAAGTTACTTGCTGATGCTAATTCGGAATCCTGATTGTTACTGCTAATCCGCCTAATTGGCTCTTACTGAGTTCAAGTTCACCGCTATGTTCTTGAACTATCGCTGCGATGATGCTCAGACCCAAGCCTGAACCGCCACTTTCGCGTGAGCGCGATGGATCGAATCTATTCATAAATTTGATTTCACTTCCATATGCCGAATCGGGTAGTCCCGGACCTCCATCTTCGATCCTTAACTCTGCGCGTTTTCCGATATTGCGAAGTGAAACAGAGACGGGAGCATCGCTCGGAGTATGGCGGAGAATATTTGAAAGACAATTTTGTATTAAGCGACTTAGATGATCGCGAGAGCCCTGAACCAAGCAATCATCAGGTATTGCAGTAGTAACTGTCCGCGAGGTATTTAACACTTGGAAATCATTGAGATGGGCTTTAACTAGCTCGTCGAAATCAACTTCTGCAAAATTTACAGGCTTGCTCTCTCCGAGTTCGGCAAGAAGTAAGAGATCATGTATCAAACTCTCCATCCGCTCAATTTCAGAACTAACTCTAGAAAATGCGCGCGCCTGGTCTGAAACTTGCGTGAATTGCCCCTTGCTAAGCATCTCGTTGTAGCCCTTAATGACGGTAAGCGGAGTTCTTAACTCGTGCGAAGCATCACCTAAAAATCTCTGCATACGTTGCAGCGCCTGGGCATCTAACCCACGGTTGTGCCGTCTTAAGAAGTAGATCGAGAAAAATATAGCTAGCGCATCGGCCCCAGCGGTGAATATGCCAAGGTTCTTCAAATTTGATATGAAATTTTCGTTTAACTTATCAAGTGATGATGCGATTACTAGATAGTCGCCTCCAGCAATTGACGCTGATTGAAAACGAAATTCTGTAGGTTTTGCGGTCGTGAAAGCGCCAGCCAAACCCTTTCTTACCAAAGCTAAATCGGTAATACCTGGGTAGATTAAATGAGATTCGTTAATGATCGTCTCGTCGCCCTCTTGCGTGACTAGAGAAAGAGTTAAATCCAAACTTTCATCCTCGATAGTCAAGATCGCAGCGGATATTGCCTCCGATGGAAAGGCGTTAACCCTAGTTACAACTTTTTTAAGTGATTGATCGATCTGCGCTAAATCCGCACTCCGGGCAGCAAGGGTTGCATATCCCCCAATAAGTGTTGAAAGAACTGTTGTTACGATTATTGAGATTACTGCGAACTTGCTACCCGACTTCTTCATGCTTATTTCTGCTCAGATTTTGGCTGCGGTTTGGGTTCCTGTATTACAAAGCCAACGCCTCTCACAGTCTTGATCCCCTCAAATCCATCGCGATGCAATTTCTTACGAAGGTAAGAGATATATGTATCTGCAACGGTGCTCTCAGATTCAAAGGTAATTCCCCATACTTCATCAAGAAGCAAACTCTTACTTAAAACTCGATTCTTATTTTCAACCAAAACTTGCAAAAGTCGGAATTCAGTTGGGGAGAGATCGACTAACTCACCAGCAAAGGAGACGGTATGGCTTGCTTCATCTACCTTTATCGGACCGCACGTAAGATCTGTGCCGCTTGATGTTGAGATCTGTGAGCGACGCAAAATTGCCTTAACTCGCAAAAGAAGTTCTTCCAAGCCAAATGGCTTAGTTACATAATCATCTGCGCCAAGAGTTAATCCGCGCGTTACATCTGCACGATCTGCCCGCGCGCTAAGCATCAGAGCTGGCGTGTTATCTCCGGTAGAGCGAAGCCTTTCAACTAACTCGAAGCCATCCATCAGCGGCATATTGATATCAATTATCAAAAGGTCTGGCTTCTTATTTCTAATTGCCGTCAGCGCTGACATTCCATCTGAGGCGGTGGCTGTCTCAAAGCCCGCGATACGTAGAGCATCGCCCAATAACTCGCGAACTCCGGCCTCATCATCTACGATCAAAATCATCTCAGCCATGCGCTAAGCCTTTCATGTCGGCGATGAAATAGCCAAGCCTCTCGCAGAAATCTCTTCGATAAAGGTGTTTTCACCGAAATTTCACAAACTTAACCTTGATACTTAGGGCTAATTAATAAAGTTGTACTCGAGAAAGCGGAGCCAGGTGAATAAGACTAGAACAGCGGCAGTATCTGCTCTTGTTATTGCCTTTTCATTCGTGGCGCTACCGTTAGCAAGCGCTGACAATAAGAATCCAAACTCTCCATCTCAGACCGAAGTAAATAAAGACTTTAAATCTGCAATCGAGAAATTTAAGCAAGATCAAAAGACATTCTCTGAAGCGGTAAAAGCTTATGAAGCCGCGAGAAGGGCAATCAACAAAGCCTTTAAAGAGAGCGTTGATAAAGCTTTATCTGATGCAAAATCTTTGAGCGCACCGGGTCAGACTCAACTCCAAAAGCGTCAGAGCGCTGTGGCGAAACAGAGCGCTGTTATCGCGGCGACTGCAATCAGAGATGCTGCAATTGAAGCGCTCGGACCAGCTCCAGTACCGCCAACTCCACCTGCTAAAGCGCCACGCATGGAGAAAAGCAAGAAACCACAAACTGGTATTTCACCAAGCCCAGCATCAAATTAATCTATATCTGCAAGAGGTTTATTTCTTAAAGTTTCGCGATCGTGGCTCTTTGATTTCTCGTGATGCTTGCGAATTTGTAGTTCAAAGCTTTTAATCGCTTCATCAAATGCAGCAAGGTCATTAAACTCTGCGGCTTCTGCTCGCATCAGCGGTCCCGCACCATGGGAAGTTAAAATCACTCGATGTGCGTGTTTTCCTTGACGTGGATTTTGTTCATGCAAGATCTCTACTTCAACACGGTCAATGGTGACGTTAAATCTCTCCATGCTCATTAGCTTTTCATGGGCAATCTCGCGAAAATCTTCAGCGAGTTCTGCGTGACGGGCATGAATAACAATCTTCATATTCTCTCCCTATGTAACGACTTAGTGGTTATAACCATTCCACTTATTAGCTGCTTTGGGTAGAGTTAGATCAGAAAATAAAGCCCTTTAAAGAGGTAGCGCTACTACGGCAGCAGTGACCAACGCCGCATAAAGTGCGCTCTGGGCAAAGATCTTAATCGCAGTTTTTCGGTCTGCTGCACGATCTGCCTGATCTGAAACTTTTGAAAGTTTACCGAGAGTTCCAAAATTGAATGTACCTGCAAATCCATAAGCAAGGCAGAAACGTTTACGAGATTGCACCCAGCCAACTGACATGACTAGCGCGGGCAAGAAAATTCCCAAGCGAGATTGCCGGCTTGCCTCGGTAGAGATGAGAGTCGCCGCTGAAGATAAGGTAAGAATCAAACCTAGAACCGCGACCATTCGACGCCGAGTGAGCTCTCCCCCACCGATATTGCAAGTACCGGGTATGTATTCCGTTTGGCTCACTTATGCATCCTCAAATTCATCTTCATCTTCATCAATCCAAGCATCAGCTGGCGCATCTTCTTGGCGCTGTGCCCATGAGAGAAAACTTCCTACCGCCTGAAAGGCGACAGCCAGCACGGCGAAGAACGCCAACGCTCTGCGGAAGAATTTCATAACCTAAAAATACTACCTATCGCGGAGAATTTCCTTATTTAGCAGCGTGCAACGCGGAGTCGATATCAGCCCAAAGGTCTTCAACGTTTTCGCAGCCGACAGAGAGACGGATCAAGGTTTCTGGGACGCTAGAACTTTCGATGGGCCAGCGACGACGTCGCTCCCAAAGTGATTCAACTCCACCAAGGCTGGTTGCATAAGTAACTATCTTGGAAGAGGCGCAGACTTTGTCTGTACTTTCAGCGCTACCGACATATTCGAAGGAGACAATTGCTCCAAAACTCTTCATAAAAGCTTTCGCTTTTTCATGTTGCGAATCAGTAGGCAGACCTGGATATCTAACGTTTCTCACCAATGGGTGCGCGCTCAGGCGCTTGGCAAGTTCAAGAGCGTTCTCGCAGGACTTCTGAAAGCGCAGCGGGAAGGTGCGAATACCGCGCAGCGCCAGCCAAGCTTCAAAGGGACCAGGAATAGATCCATTAAATTTACGCGCATCTTCTAACGTCTTAAATTGCACAGCATCTTCAGTGCTTAGTGAGCCAAGTACAACATCGCTATGTCCGGCTAAATACTTTGTCACAGAATTCATGACGATATCTGCACCTAGGCCTAGTGGCTTCTGACTTAGAGCAGTGGCAAAAGTGTTATCTACCGCAACCGTTACGCCCTTTTCTTTTGCCGCCTTTATGAGTGCGGGAAGATCGGCAACTTCTAAACCTGGATTAGTTGGAGATTCGATCCAGAGCAGCGTTGCACCGGATAACTCATTGATAACTGCTGATGTATCAGCAACAGATACAAAAGAAACCTTTAAGCGATTTGCTGTGGCATAGTTGTTGAGCAGAGTCATTGTTCCTGAGTAACCTTGATTAGATGCGATTACCTTTGCACCAACAGGAAGAGTTGAAAATACTGCAGTGACAGCAGCCATTCCAGATGAGTAAGCCAGAGTGCGTCCGCCTTCTAGCGCGCTGATCGCTTCTTCAAGCGCAAGCCACGTCTCATTTCCGTAGCGACCATAACCAACTGCTCCACCTGCAACAAAAGTTGAGTTAAGTGAGATTGGATGATTCAAAGAACTATCTGGACCTACTGTTGGACGGCCCGCGGTAATTGCGATCGTCTCGGGGCTGAGCCCTTCATCTAAATTCATGACCTAAGCCTAATCCTTTGCCAGCACTGCCATCGCTGCATTATGGCCAGCGATACCGCTTACTCCGCCTCCACGTCGCGCACCAGCGCCTGCCAGAAAAATGTGGGAATCATCTGTTTCAGATCCCCATTTGATTGGGGCGCTCTCGGTTCCATCAATAAATGGAAAATCTAAATCGCGGTGGAAGATATTTCCGCGCGGCAGGCCAAGATCGTTATCCAAATCGATTGGAGATTTTGCTTCAATTGCGAGAGAGCCATCTCTGCAGACAGCTAGTACAGATTCGATTGGATCTTCTAAATATTGATTAAGGCTAGAAATTGCCGCAGCTTTAGCCGCCTCTTTTGCACCACTTGGATCTGCATCAAAGAGCGCAGCCGGAGTATGTAAACCAAAGAGGGTCAAGGTATGGAATCCGCGCTGGCTTAACTCTGGCGAAAGAATTGTTGGATCGGTCAAGGTATGGCAATACATTTCAAGTGGCAGGTCACTCGGGATATCACCAAGCTTTGAAACTTGGTAAGCCTTTTCTAACTGTGAATATGTTTCGTTAACATGGAAGGTACCTGCAAAGGCTAACTTTGGATCTACTCCAGATTTTAGTCGCGGAAGTTTAGATAGCAGCATATTGATTTTCATCTGCGAGCCATCAAGAGATGCGGGAGCCCTCTTGCCACGCAATTTCGCCAGGGTCTGTGGCGCTCCAGCAAACAAGAGATCAGAGGCCACATATTTATTTCCGGATGCTGTACTGACTGCAACTCCGTTAGAACTTGAGTCAATATCGGTTACGTGTGAATTCAAATTAATTTCCACTCCGTTTAATACCGCCACGCGATTTAACTCGGTGACAAATGCGCCCATGCCGCCTTGTGGGACTCGCCATTGCCCGGTGCCATTTCCGATCAAGTGATACAAGAAGCAGCGATTTGCCTGCAAATCTTGGGCAGAAGTAAAGGTTCCAATTAGCGCATCTGTTAACACGACGCCGCGAACAACATCATCCTGGAAGCGATCCTGAATTACCTCACCGATTGGTCGCTCCATCATGAACTTCCAAACTTCCGGAAGACCGATTTCAGATTTCAAATCAGCAGCAGATTTAAGGGGTTGCAACATATATGGAGCAATTCGCTCAGCAAGTACAGCTATTTCGTTATAGAACTCTTGCCACTTCTTGCCTTCTTCATCCCCACCAGTTAGCTCACGAAAACTTTCCGCAGTTCGAGCATCCCAGTTTTGAGAAATCAATAGCCCGCCATCTTTACCGCCCTTTCCATAGGGCGTATATGAAGCGATGGATCGCTCTAAAGTCTTAAAATTAATTCCTAAATCCGAAACTATCTGGTCAGGCAGTAGTGAAACTAGATACGAGTACCGAGAAAGACGGGCGTCGTATTCAGGGAACGGGCGCACGCTAGTGGTGGCCCCACCTAGTTCGGAGGCGCTTTCCAATAGAACCACGCTCTTACCCGCTTTCGCGAGATAAGTAGCGGCTACAAGTCCGTTGTGGCCACCGCCAACAACAATGGCGTCGTATTTCTTATCGGTAGTCATCTGTATTTAATTTATCCCGTGTATTTAAAGCGCACGAGCCATGCGATTGAAAGCTTCAGTAATTATCTCAGGACTGGTTGCAAAGTTAAGGCGAACATAATCTTTTCCGGAGGCGCCATAGATATGGCCCGGATTAAATGCCACTTTCGCACGCTCCACGATTGCAGCACCTGGATCTTCGCCAAGATTTAACTTACTTACATCAAGCCAAGCCAGATATGAACAATGTGGAATCGTGTAGCCAATAGTTGGAATCTTTTCTTTGATAAGTTCGGCGATGAGCTTTCTATTGTGATCTAGTTGTTCAATCACTGTATTTAGCCAAAGCTCGCCTTTTTCAAAAGCAGCCACCGTTGCAAAGGCTCCAAGCAAGGAAGCGCGATAGTGCAAGGCAGGTGGAAGTTCATTTAACTTCTCATGCATCTTCGCACTCTGCGAAATTATAATTGCGCATTTGAGCCCTGCGATATTCCATCCTTTACTAGCCGCGTTCACAGCCACGCCTACTTCAGCGGCATCTTCACCCAGTGCTAACAATGGGGTAAACGGTTGCTCTTTAAAGGTTAGCGGCGCATGAATTTCATCTGAGATAACTATGACGCCGTGCTTCTTGGATAGCGCAACTATGCGAAGTAAATCTTCGCGGCTGTAGACCTTGCCCATTGGGTTATGAGGGCTACAGAGTAAATGAACCTTTAACCCGCTTTGATAAGCCTTTTCAATGCCGGCCCAATCGTGGCTCCAACCTGTTCCATCGGCTTCTTCTGCGTTCTTTATAAATGGAACATCTACCATTGCAATCTTGGTCTCATTAATCCAGGTGTAGAAGTTTTGATAGACAGGTGAGCTGATTAAAACTTTATCTCCCGGCTTGGCGAATACACGCAATAGCTCGACAACGGCAACTCCGACATCAGTTGCGATGCGCACAAAAGTTGGCTCCACATCCCAGTTCCAACGGCGCTTTGCGAAACCAGAAAATGAAGTACCCATCTCGGGGATTGAGCCGAGATATCCCAAATCTGATTTCGAAATCATTTCAGATAAAACTTCGCGAATTCCGTCGGCTACTGGAAAATCCATCTCAGCGACAGGCAGCGGAAGGATGTCATGGGTAAAGCCTCGCCATTTCTCGCTGCGATGTGTCTGTAACTCAGCAAGAGAAGGTGCAGAAATTAGGCGATCGCTCATGTGCGTGAGTATGCCAGTTAAGCCTCGTTTGGTGAAAGGCGGCGCGTTGAATTTCGTACTACAAGCGTTGTTGGAAGAACTAGTGAATGCGGTTCAGCGCTTGGTTTTCTTAACCGTTCCATAATTGACCACGCTGCCATCTCACCCATTAACTGCACTGGTTGTTCGATAGTTGTTAAATCGGTGTATTCAGACATTTCATGGCCATCAAAACCCACAATAGAGAGATCCTCTGGCACTTTTAAGCCGTGGCGGCGAGCAGCTTGCATTGCACCAAATGCCATCTCATCTGATTCGCAGAAGATTGCAGTTGGGCGATTTGGGCGAGCCAATAGATCATCCATCGCTCTTGCTGCCGTGTGCATGGTGAAATCTCCGTGGACCTCAAGTGATGGAACCCATTCAATCTTGTTTTCTTGCAGCGCTTGAATAAATCCTTTACGGCGATCTTGTGGCACACTGAAATTAAAGGGATCATCCGGATGGCCCGACATCAAGCCGATTCTCTTGTGGCCCTGATTTACTAAATGTTGCGTAGCTGTTCTTGCTGCAGCAACATCATCGATTGCAACGCTAGAACATTTGTTATGGTGCATACCAACTAAAGAAACCGGTATTCCTAGATTCAAAATCGAGTCGAACTCTTCTTCAGTTGGCGGCAAACTAATTACGATCAACGCATCTACTCGACCCTTTAGAAGCTGATGTTGAAAGAGTCGTTCGCGGCCTTTCATCTGGCTGAAGTTGTAGAGAAGCAGATCAAAGCCCGCTTCGCGGAGCGCTTGTTCGGCACCACTGATTACTTGCGCGAAGTACCAACGCGAAATGAAGGGCGCAACTACTCCGATGCTGTTAGTTCTGCCGAGTGGGGTTTTATTAGTTGCTGGAGTAATCGGATAATTAAGTTTCTCCGCTGCAGCCATGATCTTTGCGCGAGTTGCATCGTTAACGTGGTGAAAGCCGCGCAGAGCGCGAGAGACCGTGGCAGTTGAAACGCCTGCCTCTTCGGCGATCTCTTTAATGCCCGCCATGGCTCCTCCTTTTATCGCTCCTGCAACCTCTGAAAATTTCTGCAACAGACTATGCAAGAACTGCAAAAGTACGGCAAGAGAGACGTTGGTTGCAAGGGGTGGAGTTTAGTTACTTGTTTTGGCTTATTTGGCTTCCAGGATCATTGAGACAGAGTTGATGCACCAGCGCTGATCAGTTGGAACCTCATAACCTTCGCCCTCAAAGACATGTCCTAGATGTGAGTCACACGATGCGCAACGAACTTCAGTGCGAATTCGTGGCGCAAGCGAGCGGTCTTCGATCAAGGTGACGGCATCATCGGCGGTAGGTGCGTAGAAAGAAGGCCAGCCGCAGCCGGAATGAAACTTGGTTTCCGAACGAAAGAGTTCTGCATTGCAAGCTTTGCAGCGATAAATACCCACAGTTTCGCTATCGGTGTATTCGCCAGTAAATGGACGTTCGGTGGCGCCATTACGTAGTACCTCATATGAAAGTGGGTCGAGTTTTGCCTTTAACTCTTCTTCATTGAGCTCAATTTTTTTCGCCATTAGATGCTCGCTCCTTGGGGAAATGCCGTGCCGGTACTTGAATGGCAGTCATATCCGTTGGGATTCTTCGCTAGATATTTCTGGTGATACTCCTCGGCTAAGTAGTACTCAACGCCAGCGGCGCTAAGAATTTCAGTAACAATCGCACCGATTCCATCTGCTGTGAGCGCGTTTTGGTAGAGATCTCTAGTTGCGAGCGCTTCGGTCATTTGTTCAGGCGTTGTCGTATAGATCGCGCTGCGATATTGGGTTCCGATATCTCCACCTTGCGCATTTAGCGAAGTTGGATCATGCATTGTCCAAAATTCTTCAAGCAGTCTGCGATAAGTAACAATTGCTGGATCAAATTCAACGCAGACCATTTCGGCGTGGCCTGTTGCTCCTGTGCATACAGCTTCATAGCTCGGATTGGCGATTGTGCCGCCCATGTAACCAACGCTGGTATTTGTTACTCCATCAATCTTCCAATAACGCCTTTCAGCGCCCCAGAAGCAGCCAGTTGCGAAATATGCGATCTCCATAGCGCGCATTCTTTCAGGTGATAGCGATTCCTGCTCAGTTAGGTAACCTAGGTCTACCTGCGCCCCCGTAGCTCAGGGGATAGAGCACCGCCCTCCGGAGGCGGGTGCACAGGTTCGAATCCTGTCGGGGGCACGCGACCTAAATCACCTCTCATTTACCAAATCTCTTTCCATTCATCCTTGTTTATCAACCTAGTAACAGGGAGAATTGGTCACTTACGCGAGAAGATTTTGAGCTTTGTCTTGATTTCATCGCGTCTTGGATTTCACTGCATTTACCAGAAGGAGATAACTCATGGATTGGCGACATCAATCAGCATGCCGCGACGAAGATCCAGAGCTCTTCTTTCCCGTAGGCAATACAGGCCCCGCCCTAACTCAAATTGAAGAGGCGAAAAAAGTCTGCAATCGCTGCATCGTTAAAGATGCTTGTTTAGCTTGGGCGTTAGAGAGTGGACAAGATGCTGGCGTTTGGGGCGGCCTCTCTGAAGATGAGCGCCGTGCGCTTAAGCGCCGTGCAGCACGTAATCGAGCGCGCATGATGGAGCAGAACAACTCCATTTAGTTTTAAATCAATTTAAATCGATTTAAATTGGAAAAGTTAAACGCGCTTCGGTTCCTGCAGTTGTACGAACCAGATCAATATTTCCGCGTAACTCATTTTCAGTCAGCGTGCGTACTATCTGCAAACCTAGGTTTGAAGATTCCGCCATTGAAAATCCTTTTGGTAGGCCGACTCCATCATCAAAGATAGTTATCTCGGCGCCACTTTGGCTGCGGGCAACCGTTATCGTTAAATGGTTTCCTGATTCGGCTAGGCCATGTTCTAGCGCGTTATGAATTAGCTCGGTCACAACTAGAGAAAGTGGCGTTGCGATGCGCGGATCAAGAGCGCCAAGTTCTCCCGTACGCGCGATCTGTAACTGACCCATTCGCGGACTCAGGTCTAATGCATGGGCGACTAGTCGATCTAAAACATCATCAAAGGCAACAGATGCTTCGGCGCTACTGGAAAGCGTTTCGTGAACGAGAGCGATAGATGCGATACGGCGGACTGCTTCATTTAACGCAGCACTTGCGGCAGGATCTTCAATGCGCCGTGATTGCAATCTAAGTAAAGCCGAAACGGTCTGCAAATTATTTTTAACGCGATGATGGATCTCGCGAATAGTTGCATCTTTTGTTACTAGTTCGCGCTCACGACGACGAAGTTCTGTAACGTTCTGCAAAAGTACAATTGCACCGATTCGATCGCCACCTGCAAGCAATGGAAGCGCTAACAGATCAACAGTTCCGCCAGCATTTTCAATTTCAACTCTTCGTAGCGCCTTGCCGCTCAAACCTACTTCGATCGCTTCTTCGTGCGCTTCAAGTTTTACGACCGAGACTTTACGTGCGGCTTGTCCGAGATTATTTCCTTCGAGTTCGCCGGCCCAGCCCATTCGGCTAAAGGCCGATTTTGCATTCGGGCTGGCGTAGATAATTGCACCGTTGATATCCAGCCTTATTAGTCCATCTCCAACACGAACTGCCGGATCAAAGAGTTCGCTATGTTCGGTATAAGGAAAAGTTCCTTCTGCCACCATGCGATAAACGTTATGGGCGACTTCTCGATAATTTAACTCAAGGCGACTTGGTTGGCGCATGAGTTCGGCGTTGCGATGTCGCGAAATTACTGCGATTACCTGATCACCGAGAATTACCGGAATTGTCTCTTCCTTAATGAAAATCTCTCCGAACTTTTCTGGTTGTGCATCGCGAATGATTTCGGCTTCCGATAGCGCCTGATCAATTCTGGGACGGGCACCCCATTCGATTTCATCGCCGATTACATCCTGGTTAAAAACGGTGGCAGCCGTTGTTGGGCGAATATGCGCAACCGCAACATATCCAGATGGCCAAGTCTTAAAATCTTTGCGAAGGGGAACCCATAGAATCAAATCAGCAAATGAAAGGTCGGCTAGGAGTTGCCAGTCAGAGGTTAACTCGCGAATGCGCCTAATCTGTTTAGCATCTAACGGGCTTCGATCCCGCAAAAACTCTTCTAATTTAGGCATCGCAAACTACCCTTGTAACCATTCATGGAGCGCTGGTTTTATCTCCTGAGTTGCAAACCAAGTTAGCTCTTCACCATCTGGTGAAACCAAGAAAGCGCATTGCACGTTCTCCCACTTGGCGAGATCCTTTAAAATCACAAAATTTTCACCGTGCTCGGCAATTTCGGGATCGCTAACTTCCAACGCCAAGATAAAGCCAGCACTTGTTGGATTTGCGCGCATCTCTAGCGCTTCATCGGCTGCGAGCATTGAAAGCAGGAATTCGCCTTCTTCTTCATCCATCTCGCTATTTGCTGTTAGAAACTTAATTGTTGGGGCATATAAAGGTCCGCACTCCATAGAATGTGATTCTAGGAATGCGGCGATTTCTTCAACCGTTACTGGAAGATACCCACGCATGGCGCTAAGGGTATAAGAGATTTAAGGCTGGCTTTACTTCCGAGAAATTGCGCTTATCGCCTGCGCGATCTTGCCGATCTCTTTGCGCAGCGCTCCCCTTTCAGAAGCTTGCACCAGAGTTGTGCGTTCATCGATTGCTAACTGGCAAGATCGCGGGTCCCAAGGAAGATTCCACTGAACCGAAGATCTGAGCGGCGCCCGCTTTGAAGCGTTTATCTCTTGATCGCGCTTATTCGAAGAATTTGTCTTCACAAGATGAATCTCGGCAGATATGGAGATATTTGTAAGACTTTGAACAAATTCATCGCATCGTTTCTGCGCCAGAAAAGTTGAGTTGGTTGTAAAGAAAAGTTGATTTGCATTGCGAGCTGCCCAAATCTTTACCGCTGAACTCCAACGTCTATCGGATAGTTCTCGAGCGAGGAATGCCACTGAGCCAAGATCAATAACTATCAGTTCGAACTTTTCTCCTGCAGCCATAACTTTTTCTTCAAAATCTGCGGTTGTCTCTTGGGTTAACTCCATTATTGATAAGTTCTCAGAAAAATCACGCCATCTTGCTTCGCTAGATAACTTACGTTGATCCAAGAGCGATGAGATAGCCGGTGCTTGAAAGCTGGCTTCAATCAGTAGAGTTTTAACGCCTAATAGAGCGCTTTCTTGCGCCAGATTTATAGCGATCGTTGTATTTGCAGTTCCATGCCCAATACCTCCAACAGCAACTACCTTGGCTCCGCACTTTGTATTTGCATGGATCATTGGCGCTCGAAAGCTAGAGGATCTGACATTTTCCAAGATGGCTAAGGTTAAGTTTTCCGGAGAAGTTGGCCTTGCAAAAACGTTGGAAAATCCTCGATCGTTTCCAGAATGATCGGCAAATCCAAAGAGTGAAGTACTAGGTGATTCCAACTTTTCTATCTCAGCTGAGCTAGCTCCGGGTAGGTCTGTTGAGAATAAAAGCAGAAGTTTTTTTCCTGAGTTAACAGATAACGCCCTTTGCAGTTCTGAAAAATCCATTACTCTGGCAACGACGTTCCATCCTTGGCTAAATAGCGCGCGTGAAACCTGTCCCTCAAATTCAGGATCTGCGATTGCAGTTATTACCGTTGGTACTTCTAAGAGATCCATGGGCTACTCCAAGGCGCGAACAATTACCAGTCGCCCACTAACTGTCGCATCGAGCAAGTTGATGATCTGCGAATCGATAAGCGAAATTGTTAGCGCGATATCGGATGAGAAATTGGCAGATTTTCTATCAATCGACCGAATATAGGCGCCCTTTACAACTATTTCTGGCATGCCAATCTGAACGCCGCCCATAGAGGGCTCGGGGACCCAATAGATATTGATCGCCTCGCCTATAGATATATCTATAGGTAAATCCGAACTGCGAACAGCAATTGGTACCTGCTGCGTGCGTTGACTTGGCGCGAGATCGCTAACGTCATCTATAGAAATTAACTCGCCGGCGCTCTGTGCTCTCGTGATAAAACTGCCAATCAGAGTTGTGCGACTTGAAAAGTACCTAGAAGAGCTCTCCCCTAGTGCAACCTTGACCTGTTCAATTTGGTCACCAGATATTTCAACTCCCGGGGCCAGTGCGTTCTTTGCCACCCAGTAACTATCGGTTCTATTTCCTAAAGCGGTCAGCGATAGCGCGGAGATTAGCGCTGCGGCAAATAATGAGACTGCAACGATAAATCTAGTTTGGGCTGCCTTCTTCTGTGTATTCATAGTGGGGTACTAAATGCCATCAGCGCACTTCATCGGCTTGCTTCTCCACAGTAATACTTTCGGATGAGAAGAAGCAGCACTTTAAATTGATGAGTGTTTCTGCATTGCGAGCGACCCTGCGCCATGACTACTCAAAGAGAATATACAGAAGTTAAAAGGGAGCTACGCCTGGTTTCTAGTTGCGAGGATCCAGCGCTATGGACCCATCCGCAGCTAGATCTTTACTCACTTTCCGAGATTGCCAATAAAAAGAAATTTGAGCCGCTTCCCCAGCAAAGTGCGAAACTTTACTTAATCCCATCCAACTTCGGTGAAGAGTATGAACCAGGGTTTGAACCTGTACCCACATCGGCAAGTGAATTGCCTGAGTTACATACTTGGACGATGAAATTTGCTGTAAGCGTTGTAGAAATTTGGGCCGGTCGCCGCCAGCCAGCACAATTGATATCACGCTGCCATCGCCATATCTATATGCAATTGCTAAAGCAGGTGGGAAGTCAGAAAGAGATTGGAAGAATTCGAACCATCCATCAGAGCCAACCCCTAGATGGTATTTGTGAATCAACGATTACCGTTAGATACGGTGATCGACTGCGCGCGATGGTAATCCGATTTGAAGGCGTTGATAAGCGTTGGTTATGTACGGAACTGCGTCTGCTTTAAGCGGCACCGTGGCAACGTTTGAATTTCTTACCTGAACCACACGGACATTGTGCGTTACGGGAAATTTCACCCTTTGTGGAAACACCAGATTCATCGGCTGCTGTGTATTGGAGCGCAGATAAATCAGAAGGTTTCTCAGT
Organism: Candidatus Planktophila lacus; assembly: GCF_002288325.1. Classification (NCBI taxonomy): domain Bacteria; kingdom Bacillati; phylum Actinomycetota; class Actinomycetes; order Candidatus Nanopelagicales; family Candidatus Nanopelagicaceae; genus Candidatus Planktophila; species Candidatus Planktophila lacus. The sequence continues at coordinate 995,395 of NZ_CP016780.1, forward strand.
GATGCCTGCCGCAACAACTTCGGAGCCATCGCCTTGGACAGAAACTTCAACGTTGAAGACCAAACTTGCAAGCTCCTCTTTGATTCCATCCATCATCGCTGAGAAGAGTTCATAACCTTCGCGCTGGTATTCAACTAGAGGATCGCGTTGCGCCATTGCGCGCAGACCAATTCCCTCTTGGAGGTAATCCATCTCGTAAAGATGTTCACGCCACTTACGATCTAGAACTGAAAGCAATACCTTGCGCTCTAATTCACGCATCACACCTGCACCGAGTTCGAGCTGGCGTTTTTCATAAGCCGCTGTTGCATCTTCCAGGATTTGATCAGCTAAGTAATCGACATCTAACGCTGCGCGTGAGCCAATTTTGGCAATAAGTTCGTCGGCGGTAAAACCAATTGGATATACAAGCTTTAGCGCTTGCCATAGTCGATCAAGATCCCAATCTTCGCCGTAGCCCTCAGCGGTTTCGGCATTTACATAAGCAATTAGCGTATCTGCCAAGAAAGTTTGTACCTGCGTAGAAATATCTTCGCCTTCAAGTACTAGGCGTCGCTCACCATAAATTACTTCACGTTGGCGATTCATTACATCGTCATATTTCAAAACGTTTTTACGGATCTCGAAGTTCTGTGCTTCAACCTGAGTTTGAGCTGAGCGAATGGCATTGCTCACCATCTTTGACTCGATTGGTTCGTTATCTGGAAGACCTGCTGCAGATAAGAATCGCTCAACTAACGCCGAATTAAAGCGGCGCATTAACTCATCTTGCAGTGAAAGATAGAAGCGAGATTCACCTGGATCGCCTTGACGTCCAGAACGTCCGCGTAACTGGTTATCAATACGACGAGATTCATGGCGTTCGGTGCCAAGAACATAGAGGCCGCCAAGGGCAACAACTGCCTCATGATCTTTGGCAACTGCGGCTTTCTGTTTAGCAATTTCTTCTGGCCATGCCGCTTCATATTCAACTGGGTTATCAACAGGTGAAAGTCCGCGTCGTTGAAGTTCGAAGTCAGCCATGAATTCAGGGTTTCCACCGAGCATGATGTCCGTACCGCGACCTGCCATATTGGTTGCAACTGTAACTGCGCCGCTTACTCCAGCACGAGCGATGATTGAAGCTTCGCGTTCGTGATGCTTAGCATTTAGAACTTCGTGAGGAACTCCTGATTTCTTAAGAAGGGCTGAAAGCTCCTCAGATTTTTCAACTGAAACTGTTCCGACGAGAACAGGTTGGCCTTTACGATGACGCTCGACGATGTCTTGGGTAACCGCCGTAAATTTTCCGAGTTCAGTCTTATAGACCAGATCCGCCTGATCCATGCGCTGCATTGGGCGGTTGGTAGGAATTGGGACGACGCCAAGTTTGTAGATCTGTTGAAATTCAGAGGCTTCAGTCATCGCCGTACCGGTCATACCTGAAATGGTTTCGTATAGGCGGAAATAGTTCTGAAGTGTGATCGTAGCCAAAGTCTGGTTCTCATCTTTAATTTCGATGCGCTCTTTAGCTTCAAGCGCCTGATGTAAACCTTCGCTGTAGCGACGGCCCGACAACATACGGCCTGTATGCTCGTCAACGATTAAGAGCTCGCCGTTCATGACAACATAGTCTTTATCGCGCTTGAAAAGTTCCTTGGCGCGGACTGAGTTATTTAGATAACCAATTAACGTTGTATTTGCCGCCTCGTAGAGGTTTTCAATCTTAAGCAGTTCTTCAACCTTGGTCACACCATCTTCAAGAATTCCGATGGTCTTTTTCTTCTCGTCTACTTCGTAGTGAGTATTGCGCTGCAGTTTGTCGGCAATATTTGCAAACTCTACATACCATTTAGTTGCTTTATCCGCGGGTCCGCTGATGATCAAAGGCGTACGAGCTTCATCGATAAGAATTGAGTCAACTTCATCGACTACTGCAAAGAAATGATCTCGCTGAACACAATCATCGAGTGTCCATGCCATGTTATCGCGCAGGTAATCGAAACCAAATTCATTATTTGTACCGTAGGTAATATCTGAGTTGTACGCGATGCGACGCTCAGAAGGAGTCATGCTATTTACAATTACTCCGACGGTAAGTCCTAGGAAGCGATGGATACGACCCATCCATTCGCTATCGCGCTCAGCAAGATAATCGTTAACGGTAACAACGTGAACGCCTCGACCGGCAAGTGCATTTAAATATGAGGGAAGGGTTGCAACGAGAGTCTTACCTTCACCTGTTCGCATTTCAGCAATATTTCCGCGATGCAGTGCGGCGCCACCCATTATCTGTACGTCATAGTGGCGCTGACCAAGTGTGCGCTTTGCCGCTTCTCTAACTACAGCGAAAGCTTCAGGAAGTAAATCATCGAGAGTTGATCCAGCGGCAAAACGAGATTTAAATTCATCGGTCTTGGCGCGAAGCGCTTCATCGGAAAGGGATGAGATCGCAGGCTCAAAGGCGTTTACTTGATCGACAACCTTGCTTAACTCGCGAAGAATCTTTCCTTCGCCAGCCCGCATGATTCGGTCAATAATCTTTGCCATTTACGACCCTTTCCAAACCAATTCCTACCCATTTGGTATCCAGTTACTACAAATCTAGACCCCTTATCGTAGGGGTTTAGCCGTACAACTTGTTACCGCGCCAAGCACGGTAAAACCTGCAGTACGCAAGGCCCGGATCGCCTCGGCCAGGGTGGCCCCAGTGGTGATCAGATCATCAATAACAATAATCTTAGGTCCAGTATTCCCTGCGGAAAATTCAGTGGTGAAATCAGGTGATATTGAAAGCGCCCCAGAAATATTCTCTGATCTATCCATGAGATTTAACTGAGATTGATCTCTTACTTTACGAATATGTGTCAATGGCGATTGGTGAGATAGCCCTACTTCAATTGCTACCTGCGTTGTAATCTCTTGCAAGAAATTTCTGCCTCGTTTTCGATTAGCCGATTTTCTCGAAGGTATAGGTACAAGAGTTGCGGGGCCGTGACGGTTTACAAATAGTTTAAGTGAGTGAACTATTCCATTAACAATTAGTTGATCTGCTGCCTTAATTTGCGACTCCTTTGCGCTTAACAAGACGCGTGAAGCGATCGGAGAATATTGGATAGCAGAAAATACTGGGAAGCTTTCGCCACGACAATTTATCACTCGTTGATAAAAATGCGGATGCCACTGTTTGCGACATTCAGAGCAGATCGAAATTCCTAGCCTGGAACAACCGATGCAACGGGAAGGAAAAATAATTTCGGTGAGGTTAAACACCGCCGGAGTATTGCTTGGAAAATATCCACCCGAATTGAAATTAAATTGGCTGAGGATAATCTTTCGGTTGCGGACGTATTGGTCTACCGGAAATCTGAGATCCGGCAATTAGCGGAAGTGTAAGAACGAAGTGCGCTCCATGACCGAGCGCTCCCCAGGCATCGAGTTCGCCGTTGTGTAACCGTGCATCTTCAAGTGCAATTGAAAGACCAAGTCCTGTGCCACCGCGTACGCGCGCTCGAGATGGATCAGCACGCCAGAAGCGATCGAAGACTCGCGAGAGCGATGCAGGGTCCATTCCGGGACCAAAATCTCTTACTCCAACTCCAACTTCACTGTAGGTTGCAACAACAGAAACGTGAATTGGTTTCTCATCTGAGTGATCAAGAGCATTAGACAGTAAGTTGCGCATTATTCGCTCAACGCGTCGAATATCGGCCTTCACCATTACCTGCTCGGTTTCATGGTCAATTTCCACAGAAATAGTGTGGTCGTGGGCGTTAGCTCGAACATCTTCAATACATCTTTCGATCAGCCTTACCAAGTCGAAATCAACTGGTTCAAGAACCGCTACTTCTGCATCAAATCGGCTTACTTCTAATAAGTCTTCAAGTAACTTCTCAAAGCGATCAAGTTGGGCAACCAAAAGTTCAGAGCTCCGCGCAATATTTGGATCAAAACTTGCTTTCGCGCTGTAGATAACTTCTGATGCCATTCGAAGAGTGGTTAGTGGGGTGCGTAGTTCGTGCGAAACATCTGAAACAAATCTCTGCTGTACGCGAGATAGGTTTTCTAAACGCGTGATCTGTGATTCCAGTGAAAGAGCCATCTCATTAAATGCCGTGCCTAGTGTGGCAATTTCATCTGAGCTTTCCACCTTCATGCGCTGTGAAAAATCGCCTTCCGTAAACTGTTGGGCAATGCGGGCAGCTTCTCTAACAGGCCGAACAACTTGCCTTACTACCAACCAAGTGATTAAGCCGATCAGGAATAGCAGTGCCAGGCCGGTAAACAGCAGGGAACTTTTGATTAGTGAAAGGGTTGTATTTTGATTGGTTAGTGAGTAAACCAAGTACATCTCGTAGTTACCGGAGTCAGGAATCGCAATTCGTCGACCTGCGATCAAGACATTGGCATCTGCGCGGTTTTTATATTTTACTGTTGCGTACTTGTATTCGACTATGTCACTGGCACGAACGCGTTGTCTGAGCTCGGTGGGAAACGATGAGATATCTAACTCATCTGTTGCAGTGCTGTAATCGGGCGCTATTTCATTACCTAATGGGTCTGCGCTCTGACCGAAGCGACTGAGAAAGATTGATTTTCGATCTTGGTTAAGGCTTACTTCGGTCGAAGAAATAATTATCTCTTGAACTGTCTCGGTGATGATCTTGGTATTTGCGCCCTTTACCAAGAGAAATTCATATTGCGCATTGAAGAAGGATGAGCGAGCTTCGGCAAGTGAGGTCTCTAAATTAACCTGCTTAACGCCATCAGATAGCTGAGAATAAAGGGCTGAACCGGTAAGCCACACGACACCGAGCGATAGAAGAACCGTCGAGAAAATTACCTTAGACGCAAGGGAATTTCGAAAGGCAAATAAATTTCGGTTCATACTAGGAACCGCCCAAGACTCCTGCTTTATATCCAACTCCGCGCACAGTCATGATGATGTGTGGGTGCTCTGGATCATGCTCAACCTTGGAACGCAGGCGCTGCACATGGACATTTACAAGACGAGTATCCGTTGAGTGGCGATAGCCCCAAACCTCACCCAACAGCGCATCGCGTGTAAAGACGCGACCCGGCTCTTTAGCTAAGGCAACTAATAGATCGAATTCCAAACGAGTTAGCGCAATCTTTTTTCCGGCTCTGCTTACTTCATGGGCTGTAACATCAATTGAAAGATCACCGATTACGAGTAGCCCAGAGATGTCTGCATTTGTGCGACGCAAGCGCGTGCGAATACGAGCGATTAATTCGGAAGGGTGGCGAAATGGCTTAACCATGTAATCATCTGCACCGGCTTCAAGCCCGCGCACAACATCATGAGAGTCACCTTTTGCACTCAACATCACAATCGGCACCATAGATTCGGCGCGGATCAACTTACAAACTTCTATTCCATCTAAACCGGGAAGCATTACATCTAGCAGTACGAGATCTGGAGGATTATTTCTAAATACCTCCAGAACCTCGTCACCACGACTTACGAGATCGACATCGATGCCGGCACCGGTTAATACGATGCCGAGCATCTCTGCCAGGTCTTGGTCGTCATCGACGACCATAACCAAAGTCATTAGCTACCGTGCTCCCAAGAGTTGAGGTACATATCTTGTGCAGGAGTTAGCGTGTCGATACGGCCACCCATCGAAATCAACTTCAAGCTGGCAACTTCCTTATCGATATAAGTTGGAACGTTATGAACACCAGCAGGAAGATTCTTCGCTTCCTTAACTAGGTATTCAGCAGTTAGCGCTTGATCAGAGAATGACATATCCATGACTGATGCTGGGTGTCCTTCTGCTGCTCCTAGGTTAACTAGGCGACCTTCTGCAAGAAGCAATAGACGGCGTCCATCTGCAAGAACGTATTCGTCAGTTTGGTGACGCATCTTCGCATTCTTCTTCTTGGCGTTCTGCTCAAGCCAAGCAACATCGATTTCGATATCAAAGTGGCCTGAGTTAGCCATGATTGCGCCATCTTTCATTACAGCAAAGTGCTCATCACGAAGTACATCGCGGTTTCCTGTAACGGTGATGAAGACATCGCCAAGCTTTGCAGCTTCGACCATAGGCATCACGCGGAAGCCTTGCATCATCGCATCTAGCGCCTTGGTTGGATCGATTTCAGTAACAACTACATCGGCGCCCATACCTTTAGCGCGTTCTGCAACGCCCTTGCCGCAATATCCAAATCCAGCGACAACTACTACGCGTCCTGCAAGCAGGAAGTTTGTAGCGCGGAAGACTGCATCAAGTGTTGATTGACCGGTTCCGTAACGGTTATCGAACATGTGCTTTGTATCGGTGTCGTTGACAGCGATCATTGGGAATGTAAGAGCACCATCTTTGGCCATCTGATTTAGACGGATAACGCCAGTTGTTGTCTCTTCGCAGCCGCCAGCAATGTTAGGAAGAAGTTCCTTGCGAGTTGTGTGAAGAGTGTTTACGAGATCGCAACCATCATCGAATACTTGGTGAGGTTCGATATCTAGCGCTGCGTTGATATGTGAGTAGTAACCATCGCGGTCAACTGCATTGCGAGCAAATACAGAGATTCCGTATTCGTGAACGAGCGCTGCTGCGGTGTCATCTTGTGTTGAAAGTGGGTTTGAGGCGCAAAGTGCGATCTCTGCACCGCCGGCTTTAAGAACGCGCATCAAGTTTGCGGTCTCTGTTGTCACATGCATACATGCAGAGATACGTACGCCTGCAAATGGTTGTGACTTTTCAAAGCGCTCACGAATCTGAGCAAGTACTGGCATATTGCGTTCTGCCCATTCGATGCGCTTGCGGCCCTCGGCGGCAAGAGAAGCATCTGCGATATCGTGTTTTGGAATTGTTGTTACAGGTGTCATTGAAATATATCTCCCTAGTTTAAACGGCTGTTTTTTCGCTTGACCTTCGGCGTAGGGCTCTACTGTGCTAGTCGGCTATAGGCATAGCGTACTAGTTAAGGGATTAATACGAGGATGTCTAGGTCGCCACGGATCATGTTAAGTACATCATCTCGAACCTTTTTCATACGGGCTTCCGTGGAAGCCTCAACGTTGAGTCGAAGGAGGGGCTCAGTATTTGACGCACGTAGGTTAAACCACCAGGTATCGCCACTTATCGTCAGCCCATCAAGGTGATCGGCTGCTACGCCATCTTTCTTGAGATAAATCTCTTCAACGTGCTTCATCGCAGCGTTTGCATCTGCGACTTCAGAATTGATTTCGCCACTAGAGATATATCTTGAATAAGGTTTAAGAAGAGTCGAAAGTGAACCCTTCGCTTCGCCGAGAGCTGCAATGGCGTGGAGTGCTGCCAACATTCCAGAATCTGCTCTCCAAAAATCTTTGAAGTAGAAATGTCCAGAATGCTCTCCGCCAAAAACTGCTCCGGTATCTGCCATTAATTGCTTTATATAAGAATGGCCAACGCGCGAACGAATAGCCTTTCCGCCTTTTTCTTCAACAATTTCAACGACTGCTCGGGAAGAAATTAAATTGTAAATAATATTTGATCCTGGATATTTCTTTAATTCACGATCTGCAATTAAAGCCGTGAGAGTAGAAGGATTTACCAAATCTCCGTTTTCATCCACCAAAAAGCATCGGTCAGCATCTCCATCAAATGCTAATCCGATATCTGCCTTATGTTTTTTAACCGCCTTCTGCAAATCTTTCAAATTCTTGGGATCTATCGGATTGGCTTCATGGTTTGGGAATGTGCCATCTAACTCAAAATACATCGGAATTACTTCGCAGTTAAGTCGGTCAAAGACCGCTGGAGCGGTGTGTCCAGCCATTCCGTTTCCAGCATCAATGACCACCTTTAGCGGGCGGATCTCTGATAGATCAACCAATGAAAGTAGATGATCTACATATGAAGAAAGTAAATCCTGCTCTGACTCTTTACCTACGCTTCGAAAATCAATTGGAGATCCTTCATTTACAAATCGCTCAATAGTTAAGAGCCCCGACTCTTTTCCTATTGGGCGGGCTCCACTTAAGCAGAGTTTGATCCCGTTGTATTCGGCTGGATTATGGCTGGCGGTAAACATCGCCCCAGGGAAATTGAGTTTGCCTGCTGCAAAATAGAGCATGTCGGTAGATGCCAACCCGATACGGATTACATCTAAATCTTGCGAGGTCACTCCTGCTGAAAAAGCATCGGCAAATAATGGTGATGAAGGGCGCATATCTTCGCCGATAACAACTGTTCCGGGTTCACGTTCTTGTTGCAGGAATCTGGCAAAGGCAACTCCTGTTGCAAATGTAAAGTCAGCGGTAATTTCAACATCAACTAATCCGCGAATGTCATAGGCTTTAAATATTGGAATTTTCTCTTCCTTCGCTAATTAATCTCGAGAAGTAGCAAGAATCTAAGACGGGACTGCGCGTAAGTGTCCGCGCCGTCCAAGTGATGCGTTATCGGTTGTAACAGGATCCCCGTTTTGATCTTGCATCGACTCATGGTTTGCAGCAACTTCACGGACTGCATCTGCAATTGCCATCAGATCATCTTCGGATGGTCCAAGGCCTGCCTGCGAAGACTCTTCCTTGATTACTGTCCAACCATTAGGAACGGTTAGGCGCTTTCCATGTGCTTCGCAGAGATCATATGAATGTGGTTCTGAATAAGTAGCCAGTGGGCCAAGCACTGCTGTTGAGTCCGCATAAATATAAGTAAGCGTCATCGAAGCCATGCTTCGGCAACTTACCCGCGAACAACTGCGCCCTGTGCGCGCCAACTTACTCATGACGCTAAGGCTAGTGGTTGGGTAGCAAAAAAACTGGGATTGTCAGGGAGTTAAGACGCGAATATTCGACATTGGAACTGATGATTTAGTCAGAATGCTTCCTGCTGTAAGTGGGAAATATCCATATCCACTCTTGGTTGCAACCAGCCCTGCGCCATAAATTCCTTTTCCTGCGCCGGTAATAGATATCGAGCGAACCCCATCTGGAACCTTTACCGCGGCGATATCTTCCCCGTTAATGCGAACGGTTTTACGTTTGCCATTATTGAAGAGAAGTACAAGCTCGGCTTTAACTTTTGCTCCGATAAAGATTAATTGAGGGGCAAGACCTGCGACCGAAAAGTTGGATTGGGTCAATTCTGCCGCTGCTGTACTCCAGATAAAGTCTGATTTACCTTCAGAGATTGTCTGTGAAAATACTGAAGCAACTATCGGCTCATCGGAAGAAATTTTGATTCCGAATTTGCTCGCTGGTAAATTCGGATTCAAATCTAAAGTCGCGACCGATCCGCTCTTTATAACTTTGTCTTCTAGCCCAGCAGGAATAAATGATCCATCTGTCGAGTAGACAGAAACGGTGATGCGAGCATCTATTTCACCAGGTGCCAGGATCCGTAAGGTGTGCGGCAATTCAACTGATTTTGATCCGACTTTACGTACCGTATGTGGAATGGCAGGGATAAAGACCTCTTTACTTGCCTTTGGCGCAAAATTAACAATATCGCCACCAAGGGCGCGTAATCCTCGACCGCGTTCATCGATCATGTAACTCGTAACTCGACCTGCTCGTGTGATCGTCTTGATAACTAGCGATTGAGAACCGGGAGCTAGTGAATCAACTCCAATTTCAAGATATGAGTTTGCCTTAATGGTGATTGCCTTGGTTGGTTGCGCTCCAATTTCATTCCAAACTTCAATATCTACGATTGCAGCACTTAATCCACTGTTTACCAGGATCAACTTGCCTTTACTTGTTACATCAGCGGCTCCGCCAACAAACCATTGCTCAGTCTGCAATGATGAACAAATGGTGGAGCCGGCCCAAACGCCTTTTCTAATCTGCCACACAACCGGCGTTGCACCCTGTGACTCTAAAATTATTGGCGCTTTCTTCTGCATGTAGCGCAGAGTTTGCGCAGGAATGAAGGAGAGGGATTTAGTTCCAGTTGATCGAATCTGACTCTTTGAGGAAGGCAGAGAAATCGCACTGGTTAAACCGCTGGGCGTTGAAGGACAGACAACGGCAGGGTAATTTGAAGAGAATTTTCCATTTGATACTGCGACATCCGCCGCATTGGAAAGCGCTAAAACTAAAGCAAGGCCAGATGCCAGAGCCAATGGACGCCTGATCTTCATGCCAGCTCCGAATCTTCAATTTCGCGACGGCGACGTCCAGCGGGAAGTGCCAAGACTACGACTGTGATAAAGATGATTAACTCTAAAGAAATTAGCGCGCGACGAAGTGAGCCGTCATAAAGGAAGCTAACCGTCCCTGGTTGTAATACTTCAAACACCGGCAAGTTAACGACGCTGCGATTTCTATCTAGACGCTGACCTTCTTGCATAGCCCGCCAACCTTGAGCGTAATTCTCGGTAAGAGTTAAAGTCCCTGGCTCTGGAACTGTGACTTCAAATTCAGATTGACTTATCGGTAGCACCGTCGTCTTGCCAGCAAGATTAGTGAATAAAACTGTTCCGGTGTTTGCAGAAATCTTCCAGACGATTCCTGCATTTGTTGATGAGGCTCGAGTAAATCCCCCTAAGCCATCGATAATGCGAACTAAGTTTTCATCGGTCGGATTTTTGAGGAATAGATACTTGATTCCATTTAACGCAAATGTTGAACTAGAAGTTAGCCCACTTCCATCGGCAAGCTCAAGTACAGCATTGGTAATTTGTTCACGATTTGATGGCGCCATATCTGGATCGCCAAGTCTGGCATCTCCACCACGCGCCAAATAAAAGTTTAGTGATACATCTTCACCTACTGTGCGAGGTCTAATAACCATTGTCTTCGCATCTTTTTCAACCGCTAAGAATGGAGGAAGTACTATCTCGCGTCCACTTTGCAATGGAGCAGATCCTGCAGTCGTGGCTACCCAAAGCGTTGCCGAGAGCGCATATGTAGCGGTTGCAATGAGCATAACCGCAGCCGAGATGTGACGGAAATTCACATGCGTTGCTTTAAGCCTTTCTCGCAACTTGTCAGATACGGCAATTGCGGAGGCGATTGCCGTCATAGTTGTGATTGCCATAAGAGTTCCGGGGTAGAGCTGCGTTGCGATACTTGTGCCGTTACCTGTTATAGAGATTGCACTGAAAAGAATAGAAATTAACAGTGATACAAATCCAATTTCTGCGATAAAACGAGCACGGGTTGATGAGAAGAGGGAAATTACTAGTACCAAAGTAAGTGGACTAATTAGATACCACGGTAAGGAGCCAGGACCACCTGGGTTTCCTAATAATGCAAAGTTTGGACCACTTCCCTGCAGAAGAAAACCGGAATCTAAGAAAAATCTATTTGGATTAATGATTAACTCGAAACTCCAAGGTGCGCAGATGAGAAGTGGCGTAAATGTCAACGCTAAGCGGCGATAGAGACGAGCGTTGAATAAGACGATATTTACGCCGCTGCTGCTATCAATGTAGTCGCGATAAATTGAAAACCCAGTTAGAGCAATTCCTAAAATAAAGATAAATGGGGAAAATGCAAAAATAATCGAGACAAGAAGCGAAAGAGCAAAGACCTTGCGCCAAGAAAATTCCTCAATTTCAAACCAACCTCGGGCAGCGATAGCCAACAATGGCAGTAGCAGCAAGACAATTAAGGTGCTCAAGCGACCGGAGTTAATTGCTGAAATGGCAACTGGGGAAAGTGCATATAGAACAGCGCCGGATGTGGTGAGCCATCTATTTGTTGAGAACTCCTTAAAGAAGAGATGTCCGGTTAGCGCCAGCAATACTGGCGCCAGAAAGAAGAGCGCTGCAATAAAGAAGTTCACGTTTCCGAAGAATGGAGTAGCCGCCACCGCAAGAAAAGCCATCCACGTTGGGGCTGATGCGGATGTGCCCATAGCGATGGAGTGCCAACCACTGAAATAGGTATTCCAGAGCGCACTTACACCTGAAGGCTGTTCAGGTAAGGCGCCTCCAGATATTGAACCCAACCTAAATCTTGACCAGAAGAAAGTTAAAACAAATAAAAATAATGTGGCTGCGATTAATGGACGTTTTAAGAGCGTTATCCAACTGCGACTGTTAGCGGGAGTAAGCAAATCTTCTTCATCTAAATTCTCATCAAGCAGAGACGGGTTTCGGACTTCGGTAATCTCACTTGGGAATAGCTGCTCACGAACCCACTCTGCTGAACGCGAGGCGGCCAATCTAAGTTGTGACCATCTCGAAGGAATAAATCGAAGCGCAATCCCTGATGGAACAAGGCGTTGCGTTTTTCTTACCTTTCGGGCGCGAAAGAGTTCGCCCGGATGAAGAAATTGCGTTCCTACAGCCAAGATCTCATCACCGGCATAACCCGGCAGTTTTGCAAATAGAAAAGCGATGGACCTAAAAATCGCGCCCGCTAAGAGTTGTACGGTTAGAAAAGGAAGTCGCCACCAAGATGAATTAACTAATAGAACATATGCGGCATTTCGGCGATCTAATAAAAGTGGACGATGTAAGAACGCTTCGGCTACATCAACCGAGCGACGCTCATTTGCAGAAGCTTCTGCATGGAATGCAACAGCGCTTGAAACCGCTATAGCCGCAAATCCTGCTGAGTAGAGGCGCCAACCAAAATCAACATCATCGCGGAATAGATCTAAATTAGGATCAAATCCACCTAGTTGTTCAAATATATCTCGGCGAATCAAAGCACCTGCAGTGCTAACTGCGAGTACTTCATGAACTCCATCGCGCTGTCCTTGGTCATATTCAGCTGGCTCAAGTCCAGTCCAACGATTTCCATTTGCCGCGATGCTGATGCCAATCTCTAAAAGATGGGTGCGATCATGCCAACCAAGTAGTTTGGGGCCGGCCATTGCAACGTTTGGTCGTGTATCAACTTCTGCAATTAAATTTTCAAGTGCAGAACGATCTACAGAAAGATCGTCATGAATTATCCAGAGCCATTCGTGTTCCGGATCACTTGATGCAGGAAGAGTTGCAACAGCATGCGACACTGCTTCGCCGAAACCGGTATCGCGATCCATTGGTAGCACTGGAATTCGTGCGCCCTTAACAAGTTTCGCGGATGAATCAATAGAACCTGTATCAACGGCAACTATCGAATCAACTTGCAGAGTCTGCGAAGTTAAAGAGGCAACTACTTCGGGCAACCAAAGTTGTCCATCATGTAGTACCAGAATCGCGGTGACGCGATGTGAACTCATGAGAGTTACGCTGGGCGGCGCTTCAAACGGCGACGCTCACGTTCGGAGAGTCCACCCCAGATTCCAAAACGCTCATCGTGTGCGAGCGCGTATTCCAAACATTCTTGACGAACATCGCAAGAAAGGCAGACGCGCTTTGCTTCGCGAGTAGAGCCACCCTTTTCTGGAAAGAATGCTTCTGGATCTGTTTGTGCGCAGAGTGCGCGTTCTTGCCAAGAGAGCTCTAGGTTCTCTCCGCTTGCTAATTTAATTGATGGTCCAGCAGTAGGGGCTGTTGGATTGCCAGTAGGTGTAGCTTCTGGACGAATCGGCATCGACTAATCTCCTCAAGACCTTCGCAGCCAGCCTCGTGTTGAGGTCGGCTTCTCTAGAACGAATTACACGCTTGTAATCCCATTTAGTCAAGTGCGATCCCGAGGTTGAGACTCGAAAATCCGCACATTTCTCGAAGATTGCCGCCAAATCCACCACTTTTTCGGTGATTTATCGACTTAAGCAGGTGATATTTCTAAATTTTCCGTTGGAGATAAGTATTTCGAGACTATCTGCGCATCTGCTTGAACTTCACTTCCGTGGAGAATAAATGAATCGCGAATCAGCGCGCCAGCGCCGATCTTTACGTTATCGCCGATGATCGAGTTATCAATAGTTACACCCTGACCGATATCGCAATTAACTCCGATACTCGAACCACCAGTTGCCAAGCTGTCGGGACCAAAAGTGGTGCCCTCCCCCGCTGCAAAAGCGCCATTTACTAAATCTCGAGAGCCCTTAAAGAGCGCTGCCGGAGTTCCGATATCGAGCCAGTAAGACTGCTCGTTATATCCAAATACCGGGCGTCCCGAATTTACTAAGTTTGGAAAAGTCTCGCGCTCAACACTTACAACTTTATTCAGCGGAATCTCTGCAATGACGCTCGGTGAGAAGACGTAGCAACCGGCATTTATGGCGTTAGTTACTGGGTTATCCATTTTTTCTAGAAAAGCAGTTACACGTCCTTGATCATCAGTTGGAACGCAACCAAAAGCTCGGGCATCTGCAACGTTAATTAAATGTAAGGTGATATCAGCCTTATTCTTGCGATGAAACTCTAACTGCGCAGCAATGCTGTGGTGGCTAAGTACATCGCCATTAAAGATCACAAACTCTTCATCTGCAGCTTTTGCCGCTTCTAAATCTATTAGCTCTGCAGCATTTCGAATCGCGCCGCCCGTACCTAAAGGTTCTTTCTCAACGGCATATTTAAGTTTAATTCCCCATTTAGAGCCGTCTCCAAAGTAAGGGATAAAAACTTCAGATAGATACGAAGTTGCCAGAATTACCGTTGTGATCCCAGCTTTCTTGGCTGCAAGAAGTTGGTGCTCTGTTACTGGCAGGCCCCCCACTGGCAACATTGGCTTGGGGGTTTGATTTGTTAGCGGCTTAAGGCGAGTGCCAAATCCACCAACTAAGAGAATTCCAATAGCCATTTAAATCGCCGCTTTAATGCGCTGTGCAGCGCCAGATATCTGCGCATCCGTTGCAGTCATTGCGATTCGAATATGTGAAGCACCAAGAGCACCATAGAAGGAGCCTGGTGTTGCGACGATGCCCAATTTGGCCAGCCATTCCACAGATTTCCAGCAATCTTCTGACCGGGTGCACCAGATATATAAACCGGCGGCAGATTCTTCAATTTTAAATCCGGCTGCAATCAAGGCTGGTGCGAGCAATGCGCGTCGAGAGTTATAGCGATTTCGTTGTTCAACTACATGGGTCTCATCACTTAGCGCTGCCACCATTGCGTTCTGAATTGGCAACGGAACCATCATGCCGGCATGTTTGCGGACTTCTCGAATTTGCGAAATTAGCTTTGCATCACCGATCAAAAATGCTCCACGATAGCCAGCCATAGAAGAGCGTTTAGATAGCGAATGAACCACCAAAATATTTGAGTTATCGCCATCTGTGTATTTCAGAAGAGAAGTTGGCGTAGCGGTATCTCCGAAGTCGATATAACACTCATCGCAAACCAGCGTTGCACCCTGCTTACGCGCCCAGTTAATCGTTGCGCGGAGTTCGGATTCAGAGTGCACGCGCCCTGTTGGGTTAGATGGTGAATTTACCCATGCAAAATCCGCGCTCGGCCAAGTCGCTGCATCGATACCAACTGCAATAGGTTCTGATTGCGCAAGTAACGCTCCAACTAAATAAGTTGGATATGCGATTTCTGGAAAGATAACTTTCTGACTTTGTAAAAGAGTTGGTAGCCAAGCAACTAACTCTTTAGATCCGATAACGGGAAGTACATCGAAATCTCCCGTTGCACCTAAGTGGTTGATCGCCCAATTGCGAATAGCCTCTTGTAACTCTTTTGTTCCGGCGGTCACGGGATAGCGCGGCGAATCAGAACTTTCTTTAAGTGCGCTTTGAATAAGTTGCGGAGTCGCATCAACTGGAGTTCCCTGCGAAAGATCTATCGCACCATCTGGATGTTGACGTGCGATTTCAGAATATGGGGCGAGCGCATCCCATGGAAAATCCGGCAGTTTTTCACGCATCGTTTTTCCAGTGGATAAAGGGAATCAGCGTCTCTTAGAAATTATTCTTTAGGGGGAAGCGAAACCACATTTGGGTGGTCGCTATTAGTAAGGCCAACCTTGGCCGCTCCGCCTGGTGAACCTAGCTCAACGAAAAACTCGGTATTTACCTTTGAGAAATCTTTCCATTGTGATGGAACATCATCTTCGTAGTAAATCGCCTCTACTGGGCAGACTGGTTCGCACGCGCCGCAGTCGACGCATTCGTCGGGTTGGATGTAAAGCATGCGGTTACCTTCATAGATGCAATCAACCGGGCATTCCTCGATACAAGACTTGTCTTTGATATCAACACACGGCTGAGCAATTATGTAGGTCACGAGAGTTCCTCCAAATAAAGTCCACATCGCTCTGGGTGTTCAGAGCCTGCGATGGCGCTAATTCTAACCATGCACTTGGGCCAACGCCCGATTAAAGTAACGACATGAGCCCATCTAGCCAGAAATCGCAACCTAACCTGGCTGCTGCAATTGGCGCTCGAGTCACAGTACGGCTGCACGAAGCAACGGGTGGCTTTAGGGATGTCGTCGGGATTCTGCAGCGCTGCGGCGATGGCGTAAACGAGTTACTTAACTCCAAGGGTCAGATAATTTCCTTCTCAGAAGATGAGATTGCTATCTGGCGCGAAATTAGACCACTACCCGATCGCGCGGGAACGGGCGCTCCTTTCTCGCTACGAATTCAAGAGCTAGAACATCTCTCTGATTTAACTTGGCCAGCAGATGAAATTAAGGAAATTGGCAAATGGCGGTTGAGAATTTCTGATGGCTTCACTATGCGCGCAAATTCTGTTCTACCCACAGGTGCTGCTCCATTTGGAGAACCTAATTTAGATCTAAGCAAGGCAGTTGATGAAGTAGTAAAGATTTACCAAGAAAAAGATTTAACTCCAACATTTACATTGCCATTACCTCTGTACGAAGAACTTGATAATTACTTAGCTGGCCTTGGATGGAAAGTAAAAATCGGTGCAGAGTATTTAATCAACGACATTCCAGATAACCTCGATCTTGAAAGTGTCGATTTTCAAATTGTGATCACTTCCGAGCCAACGCCAGAATGGCTTGCTCTTCAATCTGACCATCAGCTCGAGCGTATTATGCGAAACTACCCAGCTCATTATGCGGAAATTAAATTTGATAACCAGACTGTGGCGATCGGAAGAATTGCAACTTTTGGAAAATGGTCGCTGGCTACTCGCGTATTTGTTAACCCTGAATTTAGAGGTAAAGGTATTGGCACATTGCTAATGCGCGCCTTGATGGCTGCTGCCAAAGGTGATGGTGCAACCAAAGTTGGGCTACAGGTAGATAGCGAAAACGGTGCAGGGCTGGCGCTCTATAAATCAATGGGCTTTCGCTTCCATCACTTCTATAACTACCGCGTTCTTTCGGATGTGAGCAAATGAGTATTTTCTCTATCTACAACACCCAGAGCCGCAACCTGCAGGCAGTAAATGTCATAGGCAGACCTGTTCGTATCTATTGCTGCGGGCCAACTGTTTATCGCGATGCCCATGTTGGTAACTTGCGGACATTTCTCTTAGCTGACTTGATTTCAAGGACTCTCAAATTATCTGGGCTAGAAGTTTTACTGATTCAGAACATAACCGATGTTGGTCATATGTCAGAGGATTTTGAATCCGAAGATAAAATGCTTAGCCAAGCCAAATTGGAAAAAGTAGATCCTTTTGAGATCGCCCGCAAATACGAAGTGAAGTTTCATACCGATATCGCGCGATTAAATATTGCACCTGCCAAGAGCTACCCACGAGCAAGTGAAACTATTCCAGGGATGCTTTTAAGTATTCAAACGCTGATTGAAAATGGAAGCGCATATGTCAGCGAAAGTGGCTCGGTCTATTTCAGCGCCGAGTCCTTTCCAAGTTATGGCGCAATAAGTGGCAATCGCCTTGATTCGCTAAAGCCCGGACATCGCTACGAATACTCAGAAGATGGAGAAAAGAAGTTCCACGCCGATTGGGCGCTCTGGAAATCAGCCGGCAACCGCAGTGAAATGGTTTGGGATTCACCTTGGGGTCGCGGATTTCCTGGTTGGCATATTGAGTGCACAGCGATGTCACTTGATCTTTTGGATAGACACGTAGATATTCATGTTGGTGGAATTGATCTTCGCTTTCCACACCATGAAAATGAACGTGCGCAATCGAATTCCATTATCGGAGGCGAAGCGGTGGACCTTTGGGTCCATGGAGAACATCTGCTTTTTGAAGGTCGCAAGATGTCAAAGAGCGCCAATAACGTTGTACTTGTCGAAGATCTAATTTCCAAAGGTTTAGATCCACTATCGCTGCGTCTGGCGCTAATGGAGAACCGCTATAGATCGCAAATGGATTTAACTTGGGACTCACTACGTGCAGCTAATTCAACCCTTAACCGTTGGCGTAGCGCAATGGCTAGTTGGGGCAACTCAGAAACGATTGGTTTTGACTCCGAAATTCATTCTTCCTTGCTTGCAGATTTAGATACTCCCCGCGCCTTACTGAGATTGCGCGCTATAGAAAAAGATCAATTACTTACTTCGGTGCAGAAGCGTGAAATCTTTAACTACGCCGACCAAGTATTTGCCTTAGATTTGAAACGAGTGGTCGAGGTTAAGCCGCTGACTTCTGAACAATCTGCCTTACTCGAGAGCCGAGCAACGGCCCGTGCAAATAAGAATTGGGGCGAGAGCGATCGCATTCGAGATTTGTTAGCCCGCGATGGAATAGTCGTAAGTGATAACCCAGAAGGTCAGAGCTGGGCTTGGTCTAACTGACCATTTTTAATTCGCTGGTAAAAGAAGTGCTGCGATAATTGCAATAAATGAGAAGGCTAGAAAATAGTTTCCTAAAGAATCTCCCTGGATAAAGATCTCATTTCCATTTCCGAAAGATGCACCGCGAGTGAAGATAAACATCCAAGCCAGCGTTGCTAATACTTTATATTTGCGTTTTCCATAACTTCTACCAACGGCCCAAATAGCGGTAAAGGTTCCAACGACCGCTAAGGCGATACCAAAAGGTGGAAGAAAAAGATGTAGAAAGACTGCGGCAACCCCGGCTGCTGCCCCCGCGACAAGAGAAGCAATTATCTTCATTTAAAGTTTGACTCCGGCAAATATGTCGCGCTCTCTACCATTTTCATCAAATGGCTCTGCTTTATCACCGCGAACCAAGGTGTAATACTCGTCGCCCCAGACTTGAAGCCCTAAATTATTTGATAGCGCAAAGAAAGGGCCATCGGTAGAAATTTGAGTTACATGGGCCTTCATCGCCGCCATTTTTTTCTCTACTTGTGAATTACCGTCGATTAGCGTTGTTACAAAGTGATCATCTTTTGCAAAGGGGAGATCATCAACGCTCTCAGCTCCGAAGAAATCTGAGCCAAGCTCTTTCATCTTTGCCATGCTTTCGGCGATTACCGATTTTGGCATTGTGTTCCAATAAATCTTTTGAATCTGCCAAATCGATTCATCCGCCGCCAACATCGCAATCCGGTGAGCCTGTATGTGATCGGGGTGGCCATATCCCCCAATTTCATCGTAGGTAATCAAGACATGTGGCTTAACTTCATCAATTACCGATACGAGATATTGCGTTGCTTCTGCGAGATCTGCCTGCCAGAAAACATCTGGGCGGTTATTTGGATCCGTACCCATCATTCCGCTATCTCGGTAAACCTTCTTACCTTCAGCTAAGAAACGGTGATCGGTTATGCCCAACTCGTTCATTGCATCGGCAAGTTCAGTAATTCGGTGCTCGCCTAACTTATCTGTTGCGCCACTTGCTAGATGTGTTAACTCTGGAACAAGAATGTCGCCTTCTTCACCGCGCGTGCAGGTCACGAGCGTTACAGATGCGCCAAGCTCTGCATAAAGCGCCATAGTCGCGCCATTGTTTATCGTCTCGTCATCGGGATGTGCGTGAACAAGCAGCACGCGATAACCCGAATAAGACTTTGTCATTAACGCTGCTCTTTAATAAACCGGCAGAGAGGTATCGATTTGCTTGGCCCAAGCGATGACTCCACCAGAAACATGCGAAGCGCCTGAAAAACCTGCTCCTTTAAGGATGGCAAGACATTCAGCCGAACGTACCCCACTCTTGCAGTGCAAAATAATTGGTTTATCTTGCGGAAGATCTGCCAGAACGGTTCCGTCTAAAAATCCTTGTTTAGGTAGCAGATGCGAACCTGGGATACGAACAATTTCAAACTCGCTTGGCTCGCGCACATCAATAAGATAGAAATCTTCTTTATTATCCATCTTAGATTTGAGTTCGCCTACAGAAATTGTTGATTCTTTAACTGCAACTTCTGCAGCATCTGACAGAGTTCCACAGAATGCTTCATAATCAGGGAGAAGCTCAGTCTGAGTTGGATTGTCACCGCACAATGGACACTTCGGATCTTTGCGAATCTTTACTTTGCGGAATGACATTTCAAGTGCGTCATAGACCATGAGTGAGCCAACCATCGGTTCGCCAACTCCAGTAATGACCTTTATCGCTTCCGTAGTTTGAATAGATCCAATGGTTGCGCAGAGAACTCCTAGTACGCCACCTTCGGCACAACTTGGCACCATTCCAGGAGGTGGAGGTTCTGGGTATAGACAGCGGTAGCAAGGTCCGTATTCGGCCCAGAAAACGCTCGCTTGTCCATCAAAGCGATAGATCGAGCCCCAGACATAAGGTTTCTTTAACAAAACGCAGGCATCATTTACGAGATAGCGCGTTGCAAAGTTATCTGTTCCATCAACAATGATGTCGTACTGCGCAAAAATTTCCTTCACATTTGTAACATCAAGTCGAACTTCATGAGTAATCACATTTACATAAGGATTAATCTCTGAGATTTTCTCTTTCGCAGATTGCGCTTTGCTCTTTCCAATATCGGATTGACCGTGAATTATCTGGCGCTGCAGATTAGATTCATCGACGGTATCGAATTCAACTATTCCTAGAGTTCCGATTCCGGCTGCAGCTAGGTACATAAGGGCTGGCGAACCAAGTCCTCCTGCGCCTACGCAAAGAACCTTTGCATTCATCAGCCGTTGCTGACCCGTCATAGCAACATCAGGAATAATTAGATGCCGGCTATAGCGGCGAACTTCATCAACAGTTAGCGCAGGGCCGGGTGAAACTAACGCTGGTATTGAATCGCGCTGTGAAGTCATGGTTCGTATTCTGCCGTAGCCATCGGCTGAGTGCCAATTCGATAACTTTCTTGCTGCAAACGACTCTCAACTGCATATCTCTCTTTCGCATTTGCCAGTATTGCCTCTACGATATGCGCAATGACTACTGTTGATCTAAATTCAAAAGGCGACAAAGCCCGCTTGCCACGCGATGAGCGTCGTGCAATTCTCTTAAACGCGGCGCTAGAAGTATTCACTGCAGCTGGCTACCACTCCGCTGCAATGGATGAGATCGCAGATCGCGCCAATGTCAGCAAGCCGGTTCTTTATCAGCATTTTCCATCGAAATTAGATCTTTACTTAGCGGTTTTAGACCTTCACATTGACTCTCTGGTCTACGAAATTCAAAAGGCAATATCTTCAACTCCAGATAACGCAAAGCGTGTACATGCCACGGTGGTTGCCTACTTCGAATTTATCGAAAATGAGGGTGAAGCATTCCGCCTCTTGTTCGAAAGCGATATGAGCGTTGAACCACAAGTTCGTGAGCGTTTAAATCGCATGACCTACGATTGTGCAGCTGCAGTAAGCGCTGTAATTTCAAATGACACTGGACTTCCTAAAGATGTCGCAATGCTCCTTGGCGTAGGTTTAATTGGCTATGTTCAAGTAGCTGCTCGCCACTGGTTAGAACGTGACGGCAAATTAACTAGACAACAGGCCGTTGAACTCGTTGAGAATTTGATGTGGCGCGGAATTTCAGGGTTCCCGCTCTCTGGCGGTAATTAACTCACGCCTTATCGCTTAATTTCTGGCAGATCTTTATGATGGATTTGCCGATAGGATATGGACATGAGTACAAAGAAGAGTGATTCAGGCGCAGCAACCCAAGTGCGCATCTCCGTAGCAAACATTGCAACAGATCTTGTCTTTGAGACTAACTCCTCTGTTGCTGAGGTAAAGAGCGCTGTCGCTGCAGCACTGGCAGGCGGCACCGCCTTAAATCTCCAAGATTCACGTGGCCACGAGATCATCGTTGCTGGCGACAAGATCGGTTTCGTCGATATCGGCGTCGCAACAGATCGTCGCGTTGGTTTCGGCGCTCTCTAAGGTGTCTATAACTTTTGCCGATCTCCCGCTGCGTCCTGAGACTCAAGCGGCTCTTGCTGAACATGGTTTCAAATCGCCCTTTCCAATTCAAGAGATGGTTCTACCAATCGCACTCGGCGATGGTGATGTAATCGGTCAAGCAAAGACTGGCACTGGCAAGACGTTGGCTTTTGGTATTCCCCTTATCGAACGAGTAATCGCACCGCTGGATAAAGAGTGGGATGCACTTGTTGCAAAGGGGCTGCCCCAGGTTCTTGTTGTTGTTCCAACGCGCGAACTTTGTGTGCAAGTAACAAAAGATATTGAAGAGTTAACCGGTAACCGCGGAATCCGCACCTTAGCTGTTTACGGTGGACGTGCCTTTGAACCACAAATCGAAGCGCTCGAAAAAGGCATTGAGATAGTTGTAGGTACACCAGGCAGACTCTTAGATCTCTATCGCCAAGGACAATTAAAGCTAAAGGAAGTTTCTCGCGTTGTTCTAGATGAAGCAGATGAGATGCTCGATCTAGGATTTCTTCCGGATGTAGAAAAGATCTTCACGAGCACTCCAAACCGCGCACAAACCATGCTTTTTTCAGCAACAATGCCTGGAGATATCATCGCTTTGGCGCGTAGGTTCATGAACCAACCAATTCATATTCGCACTCAAGATAATGAAGATGAGGGCGCGGTTGTCTCTCGCATCAAGCAATATGTTCTACGCGCACATGCCCTAGATAAGATCGAGATGTTGGCGCGAATTCTGCAAGCCGATGGCCGCGGACCAACCATCGTTTTCTGCCGTACTAAGCGCACCTGCCAGAAGACATCTGATGATTTAGCAGAACGTGGCTTCCGCGCTGCTTCAATTCATGGCGATCTTGGACAGAGCGCGCGCGAGAAAGCCCTTAACGACTTTAAGGCCGGTAAATCTGATGTTTTAGTTGCAACAGATGTAGCCGCTCGCGGAATCGACATTGATGGAATAACTCACGTAATTAACTATCAATGCCCGGAAGATGAAAAAACTTACGTGCACCGTATCGGCCGCACTGCTCGTGCTGGTGCAGATGGAATCTCCGTAACTTTTGTTGACTGGGATGATTTAGCGCGCTGGAAGATGATTGATACTGCGCTAACTCTGGGCCTAGGTGAACCTGAAGAGACGTACTCATCATCAGAGCACCTATATGAAATGTTAAATATCCCAGCAGGTTCTAGCGGTCGAATGGTTAAATCTAAGCCAGTAAGTGAAGCTCCAAGAAAAGAGCCAGCAAAGTCCTCTCCAACTAAAGTGAAGATGGCAAAAGAGAAGAGCGAAGACCGTACCGCTCGGGTACGAACCCGCACCAAGAAATTTACTTCTTAACTACTCTAGCCCTAACTTTTCCAGTATTGAGTAGCCAACGTTTCTAAAGCTTTCTGCACTTTCACTCGCCTTGTCATGAGTCAAAATTGAAAGCTTGGTTGCGGCAGCTGCCTCTAACTCAGTTGATTCAAGGAGCGGCTCATCAATTAGCTCTGCCGGAGCGATTAGTGTGTTTTCACCGATCGCTAGAGCCTTAACTTCAACTCCTGCCGAAATTGATTTGATCTGTAAATAGCCTCTGAGTGAGTGCAGGTTATTTCTTACTGGTACAACTACGAGTTGAGATACGGAAAGCGCCATAGATAAAGGCTGAGATAAAGATCCTGGTAGATCCAAGATAACTACGTCATAGCTCTTGGGAAGTTTAGATAGAACATTGGAAAGTGCTTCTACCGAGAAATTAGCGACGAGTCGTGAGTCGGCAGGAATGAAATCAAATCTCTCTGAAGTTGTTACCAAGTTTGAATCATTTATCTTGCTTCCGCTCAAGAAATCTGCGATTGATGTGCGCGGATTTTCAAAACCCAGTCGGAAAGTCAGTGCGCCAGCGGGATCTAGATCAATCAGCAAAGTCTTCTTACCAAATTCAGTAAATGAGACCGCGAGACAGTGCGCCAGAGTTGTTTTCCCGACACCACCTGCAGAATTGGCTATTGAGAGAACCTTCATTATGCGGCCACAGAATTCCAGCGAACTAACGCTTGCTTGTATATGGGTGGCGCGAGCAAAACTTCAGGAATTACTCCGAAGGTTGAACGAACTGCCTTAAGTGAAATATCGGTAATCAATTTCTGACCAGGTATCTGCGGAGTTCCATAAAGCTTGCGCGCCCATTGCGGAAGAGAACTTGCCGCAAGAAGTGCAAGCGAAGCCCAGGCAGGAGCTGCAGGGGTGGCAAATCTAACTGCGCTTGGCATTGGTGGAATGGTTAGAAATAGCGCTGCTCTCTTTGCATCATCAGATGCGCGCAGTTCTGGAGCAATATTCTGAAAGTAGCGCTGCATCTCTGCCATATTTGCTGGAACATCGGCAGTTGGAACTCCAACTAACTCTGCGAATAAAACCATCTCAGATACATATTGATCAGCCTGCAGATCGCTAATCGCCATACCCGAGCGACGAGCGATATCAAGGAATGAATCGACCATCGACATATGCACCCAGAGAAGCAGATGAGGATCATCTAAACCAAGAGAAGTATGAATTTTTCGCACCCGTGCAGCAAGGGCTTGTGACTGACTTCTCTCACCAAAGGTAATCGTTGAAACATAGTCACCGGTGCGTTGTAAGCGGCCCCACGCATCTTCGCGAAAGTTTGAATTCTTTGCCACGCCATCCATGGCAATCGGATGAAGTGCTTGCTGTAGAAGGGCTCGGATTCCACCGACTGCCATCGCGGGATCTGAATGAATCTTCCAGGCCATTGTTTCGGGTGAGAAGAGTCCGCGGGGATCTTCAAGTATTTGCGTTGTCATAAATTATCTTTGCTCGCTACTGCGCGGTGAAGGCTTTGATCGCATCAACCAACATCTGCACTGCAATAGCAGCGAGTAGCAAGCCGGCGATGCGCGCTAACAAAGTGACTCCAGAATCTTTAATGATTCCGAGGATTGTTGTCGAAGCCATAAGTGAAATAGCAATCACAACGTGTACTGCAACTACTGCTGCAATTAAGCCGAGGCTTTGCGCAGGAGTCTCGATTTGTTGGACGAAAATCATCGTTGCAACGATCGCCCCAGGGCCAGCTAATAACGGCGTACCTAGAGGTACAAGGGCAATGTTCTTATCTTTACCATCGGTCTCACCTAGATCTCTGCCGGTGAGAAGTTCTAACGCGACATAAAGAAGCAATAAACCACCAGCGGCTTGCAGAGCTTCGATGGAAACGTTCATGTATTCGAGAATGAAACGTCCAAAGATTGAGAAGAAGGCGATAACAATTAAGGAAACCAGCGCTGCTTGCCATGCCAGCTGAATTCGCTCGCGCTTGCTCTTATCAGCAACTAAGCCAAGAAAAATTGGGGTGGCACCTGGCGGATCTAAAATCACCAAGAGAGTAACGAATGCTTGAATAGAGAAAGTTAAGGTGCTGACTTCAGCAATATTCATGGCGTAACTACCCTTCGTTGACTTGCTAGAGATTCCAACCGCTCCCATTGTGCAGGATCAGTTAGGTTTTCGCCTAATGAATTTAACTTTCCTTGGCCGTGATAGTCGCTTGCCCCAGTAATTACTAGATTCAACTCAGCTGCAACTTGCCTTAACTCAGTGCGCTCACTTGAAGTGTGGTCACGATGATCGATCTCGATCCCGTGCAATCCTGCCGCAACTAAATCTGAAAAAATAGAAGTAGAAATTACATCTCCGCGCCGCGATGCCATGGGATGGGCTATTACGGCAACTCCCCCTGCTGCAACGATTGTGCGGATGGCCACTTCTGGTGTTGGCGTTGCATGGGTTACGTAATACTTTGAATCGTTTGTTAATAATTCTGCAAAGGCTTCATCTCGCGATTTAACTACGCCATTTTTGACTAGCGCATCGGCTAAATGTGGTCTTCCTAGAGTTGCACCTTCTGGAGTCGCTGCAATTACATCTTCCATCGTTATAGCGAATCCATCGCTACGTAGTAGTTCAACCATCTTCTTCATTCTGGGAATACGGGTATCTCGGGCGTCAGATAACATCGCTTGGATCTGAGAATTTTCTCCATCGAAGAGTAGACCGAGCATATGAACGCTAATTCCATCTTCGGTTAGCGTAGAAATTTCTGCACCAAGTGCCAGCGAAATTGGTTTTCTTGCAGCTGAAACCGCTTCTGCCCAACCTGAAGTTGTATCGTGATCGGTCAATCCAAGAACTGTGATTCCAGCAGAAAGCGCTTTGTTAACTAGCGCAAAAGGAGAATCAGTTCCATCGCTTGCGGTGGTGTGGGTATGTAAATCGATCATTATTCAGTCGCTACTTTATCTGCAGGGCTTGTGGGGCGCGTACGAAGAACAACAAGGGCGCAACCGAAGAGAATTAGTGCAATGCCTGGAACTACACCGAGAGGTGGACGTTGATCCATCCACCACATTGCAAGGATCGCGCTAACTGGAACTTCAAAGAATACGATCAATGAAACGACAGCGGGTGAAACTCTCTTCAGCACCGAGTTAAACATGGTGTGGCCAAGGAACTGTGCGCCAAATATTAGTCCCAGCAGGATCCACCATTCACGCGCTTCAAAGTTAAAAATTTGATTTCCGGCGATCAGCGCCATTGGTAGCGCAGTTATGGCGCAGAAGAAATAACAGATCGCTGTATATGTTGAAGTTTCTAAAGTCTGTTGGGCCTTTGACCCAACCAACATATAAACAGCCGCTAGCGCTGCAGAGATAATCGCTGCTAAGTCACCGAGAAATGCTCTAAATGAGATTTGTAGGTCGACTCCGGAAATCAAGAGAACTCCCCCGAAGCTAACAAACATTCCCATCCATGCGCGTGATGGAATATCTCCACCAGTTAGCTTTACAAAGAGCGCCGCAAATATTGGTTGAAGTGCAACGAGGGCAGTTCCTGCAGCAACAGTTGTCATTCGCATAGCGAGAAAGAATCCGATGAAGTGAAGTGCAAGAACGACTCCTGCAAATGTTGCCCATTTTGCACCTGTCCGATCGATGCGATGGCGTAGTGCAAATGGCGCAGTCATTATCGATCCACCTAGATTTCTCCAGAAGATCAAGGTGAGTACTGGCATTGCGCTCATGGCAATCAATGGACCTGAAGTGCCGATGCCAATAATTCCGAGGCCTAAGCGAATTAAATCTGGACGCGCAGGAATTTGTGTGTGGTTATCACGAGATAAAGGCTGCGACATGGAAGTAAAGGTAGCCGATACCCTTATCCAATGAAGGGAGGCCGAAAATGAGCGTTAGCCAAATAAATCGAGTCTTTATCGCCCGTCTAGCGGGTACCGCAGTATTTGATCCAAATGGAGATCCAGTTGGCAAAGTTCGCGATGCAGTTGCAACTCTGCGCAGCAACAATCAGCCTCCCCGAATTCTCGGCCTAGTTGTCGAGGTTCCGTTACGTCGTCGTGTCTTTGTTCCGATTACCCGAGTTACTTCTATCGAATCTGGCGCAGTTGTCATCACCGGCTTAGTAAATATGCGTCGCTTTGAATCACGAGCTGGTGAGTTGCTGGTTCTTGGCGAACTACTCGATCGTTCAATTAATTTAATTGAAAGTGGCGAATCGGTTGTTGTTGAAGATATGGGCATGGAACAAACTCGCACTGGTGACTGGTTTATCAACCGAGTCCATATTATGAAGAAGGGCAGCGGCCTACGTCGCAAGGGCGCTACCTCAACTGTTCAATGGGAAGAAGTAACTGGTTTCGCCCTACCTGAACATAACCAAGGCGTCACTAACTTACTTTCAACGATAAGTAATTTGCGCGCTGCCGACCTTGCTGCCGTTATTCAAGATCTAGCGCCAAAGCGTCGTGTGGAAGTTGCGCGTGCACTCGATGACGAGCGACTTGCTGATGTGCTGCAAGAAATGGATGAGGCAGAACGCGTTGCTCTCTTAGCTGAACTTGAAGGTGAACGTGCTGCAGATGTCCTTGGTGAAATGGATCCAGATGATGCTGCAGATTTGTTGCGTGAGGTTGGTGAAGAAAAGGCGCAAGTTCTAATTGATTTGATGGAACCAGAAGATGCCGAAGATGTTCTGCGTCTTATGACTTACGAGGATTATTCAGCCGGCGGAATGATGACTACCGAGCCGATCGTGATGAGCGCTGATTATTCAGTTGCTGATGCGTTAGCAAGTGTCAGAGCCCGTGAAGTATCTCCGGCTCTGGCATCGCAAGTATTTGTCTGTCGCCAACCGCTAGAAACGCCAACTGGGCGATATATCGGAATGGTTCATTACCAGCGTTTATTACGCGAGCCGCCTTCAACTTTGCTCGGTTCTATCGTAGATACAGATACGCAAGGGTTAAATCCCAACGCATCTCTGCATGAGGTTTCGTCATACTTGGCTAGTTACAACTTGTTATCTGTGCCTGTTGTAGATGCAAATGAGCGTCTACTTGGCGCAGTTACTGTCGATGACGTGCTGGATCACTTGCTGCCTGAGAACTGGCGTCTAGAACATCGCGACTCAACCCGCGGAACTGGGCCAAAGTTAAATCTCTCTGATGTAGCAGGTTCAGAAGTGAGTGAAGAAGATCTTGAATTAGATAATCAGATGGAAGAGGAGGCGCGCTAATGGCACGTTCAACAAGCCCTCGCAATAACGGTCTCGACACTCCACGCGAATCACGTCGTTCCATACGTCCTAATTACGATCCAGAAGTTTTTGGCCGACTATCTGAGCGCTTTGCACGTTTTCTGGGAACGGCTCGCTTCTTGGTCTACATGACTGTCTTTGTACTTTCATGGGTCTTCTGGAATGCACTAGCGCCACGAGATCTGCGCTTTGATGACTATCCATTTATCTTTCTTACCTTGATCCTCTCGCTGCAAGCATCTTATGCCGCACCACTTATTTTGCTCGCGCAAAATCGTCAAGCAGACCGTGATCGAATTTCGCTAAATGAAGATCGGGCCCAGAACGCGCGCTCAGTTGCAGATACCGAATACTTAACGCGCGAACTAGCAAGTCTGCGTATAACACTTGGCGAAGTTGCTACTCGTGATTTCTTGCGAAGTGAACTTGAAGATTTAGTAAAAGAGTTACGTGCTAAGCCCGAGTCGGACGCCAAGTAGCGAACTGCTTCGCACAACTAATTTTTCAGCGATCGCATAAATAGCTTGCGCACTAGGAGAATCCGGTGCGGCAATTACGATCGGTGTTCCTTCATCTCCCCCAGTGCGCAGCTCGGTACTAAATGGAACTTTTCCAAGCAGTGGAACATCGCTGCCCACTAAGTTAGATAGACGAGCCGCAGTTTCTTCTCCGCCGCCTGCACCAAATAAGGCAATTTCATCGCTGCAATGTGGACATGGAAATGCTGACATGTTTTCGATAACACCGACCACGCGCTGATGAATTTGGTGAGCAATGCGACCGGCGCGCTCTGCAACCTCGGCAGCAGCGATTTGTGGAGTTGTTACAACGACAATTTCAGATGTTGGAATCAACTGACCAAGCGAGATCGCTAAATCGCCAGTTCCAGGTGGTAGATCAATCAACAGTAGATCTAAATCTCCCCAGTAAGCATCAGAGAGCAACTGCTCAAGGACTCTGTGAAGCAGCGGACCGCGATAAGCCACAGCATCAGCGCGCTCTGGCTTAAACATTTCCATTGAGACAACTTTTACGCCATACGCCTCAAGTGGAATAAACATCTGGTCGATAGCAGTTGGTCGTTGCCCCATCAAACCCATCAACCTGGGAATTGAGTGGCCATATACATCTGCGTCCAAGATTCCGACACGTAAACCTTTACGCGCTGCAGCAACCGCCAAGTTAGTGGTGAGCGAGGATTTTCCTACTCCACCTTTTCCTGATGCAACGCCGATGACGCGAGTAAGTGATTCGGGCTGTGCAAATGGGATGAACTTCTCACGGCCGCCGCGCAATAACTTCTTTACATTATTGCGCTGTTCTTCATTCATGACACCGAATTGAACTTCGACAGTTGAAATACCAGCGAGTTTAGATACCGCTTCAGTGATGTCGCCGCGCAACCTATCTTGCATTGGACATCCCGAAATAGTTAAGAGGATCTTAAGTTTTGCCACACCTTGCGTGATTTCTACTGATTCAACCATTCCAAGTTCCGGAAGAGGGCGATGAAGTTCAGGATCAGAGACAGTTGCTAGCGCAGCATTAACTTGCTCTAGCAATTCAGCGGCGTTAGTCATAGCAGGTCTGGGTCAATCTTGGCGTTGAACTTTGGGGCTTTCTCAGCCGCATCTACTTCATCTAGCGCGTTTGAAATATGTTTTTTGATGAAAGCCTTGGGACGTAAATCTGAAGGTGAAAGATCTTCAAAGCCTGGTCCAAGATTTTCGCGCAGTTCGCTGGTGGCGCTATTTGCCATGGCTCTAACTTTCTTAATCAGCTTTGCCGCATCTACTGCTAACTGTGGAAGACGTTCTGGTCCTACCAAAATCACAGCAAGAACGCCCAAACCAAATATCTCACCGGCGCCAAAATCGAAGAACATAGTTGTTGATACTACTCTTTAATCAAAGATCCACACGCCGACTATTTGCCCGCGGTGAGAGTCACGGTTGTGGTGGCAGTTACATCGTTTCGGATGTAAGTAAGTTGTACTTTATCGCCGACGCTCTTGGAGCGAATAGCCACAATCAACTCTTCCGAGGTGTTGATTGTTCGGCCATCAAATTTGGTAATTAGATCTCCTGCTTTGAGACCGGCCTTAGCTGCTGGGCCACCTGGCAAGATCGCCTTATCGTTAGCGGCAATTCGTGCGCCATCACCTTCAAATTTCATATCTATTGATACGCCGAGTACTGGGTAGGTTGCCTTGCCGTTCTTAATCAACTGATCTGCAGTCTTGCGCGCTTGATTGATCGGGATTGCAAAACCAAGGCCGATAGATCCAGATTGCGAACCAAATGATGAACCAAGAGTTGCAATTGCGGAGTTAACTCCAATTACCGCACCAGTTGAGTCAATTAGTGGGCCACCTGAGTTTCCAGGATTAATTGCCGCATCTGTTTGAAGTGCGTTAATAAATGAATTATCACTTCCGGTTTCACCAGCAGTTACCGCGCGATCTTTTGCACTGATAATTCCGAGTGTGACTGTTCCAGAAAGTCCAAGCGGTGAGCCGATTGCGATCACTGAATCTCCAACTGCGACTTTGTCGCTATCCCCTAATTGAAGGGCAGTTAAACCAGTTGTTGCAATCTTTATTACCGCTAAATCGTAGGAGGCATCTCTTCCGATAATTTTGGCAACGTATTTCTGGCCATTATTAAGAGTCACATCAATATCACCGTTATTGGTTGCCGCTTCAGCAATCACGTGGTTGTTGGTGAGGATGTATCCATTGCTTTCGATGACAAATCCTGTTCCCGTTGAGCCACCATCTTTTGAACTGGCTTCAATTGAAACAACTGAAGGAATTACGCGCTGCGCCAGGTCGGCTACTGATCCAGGTGCGCGTTCCACAGAATTTGTGACGCGTGAAAGGTTTATTGATTGACCAAATAGGGAACCTGATGATGATGCGCCAAAAATTGCACCGACAAGACCTGCAACAAAGGCGAGCAAGATGGCATTGGCACGGGTAATGAAATTAGCTTTACCGTTTCGAGAAGCCGGCACCCACCAAGGTCCTGTGTTTGGTCCACCAATTTGCGGAGAAGTCATTACGCCATCTTCCTATAACTTAGTTGCTAGTAACAAACCATCGCCAGTTGGAATGAGTGAAACCACCCAATTCTCTGACTCGTTTTTCAAGGATTTCCCAGATTCGCGCAGCGCTACGGTTTTTGGATCGCGCTGCGCAGGATCTGAAACCTTTGAGCCACCGAAGAAATTATCGATCACAAATACACCACCACTGCGCAATATGCGATGTGCTTCGGTTATTGCATAAGGCAAATCTTCTGGGTTGTGGCGAAAAATAACTAAGTCATAAGCGCGATCTGCCAGTTTATTCATTACATCCATGACCGGATTAGTAATCAATCTAAAGCGCGCTGGTGCAATGTCAGCATCCTGAAACGCTGTCTTTGCAATATTGCTATGTTCCATTTCGTCATCAATTGATGTCAGCGTTCCGCTAGCTAGCATTCCTTCTAAGACCCAGAGCGCACCAACTCCTGAGCCAGTACCGATTTCGACTACTGATTGCGCAGAAAGATTATGTGCCAAATGTTTTAAGTATGCACCTGCTCCAGATGTTGCATCGATAACGCCAATTTCTTCACCGCGAGAACGGGCGCTCTTCTTAACTTCATCTTCGGAGATAAAGCTTTCAGCATAAGAATGTGGATCGATGATCATGAGAGAGATGTTAGCCATTCGATGAGCAATCGCACGCCGAAACCTGTGCCGCCTTTAGGATTTTCTCCAGAGTCGCTTTCACTGCGCGCAACCCCTGCAATATCAAAGTGAATCCAGGTGCGATCTCCGGCAAAGTGCTCTAGGAATAGGGCTGCGGTGACTGAACCTGCACTGAAATGTTTCTTCGATGTGATGTGGCTTAGATCTGCGATTGGACTTTCCAGCGCTTGCTTATAGTCATCCACCAACGGCATATGCCAGACGCGGTCTCCGGATCGCTCCCCTGCTTCTGAAAAACTCTTCGCTACTTTCTCATCTCGCGTATACATCGCAGCGTGTTGTCTACCTAAGCCAAGTGTTGCCGCGCCAGTAAGAGTTGCAATATCGATTAGGTAATCAGGGTTTAAATTTATATCTGCAAAGGCCAGGCCATCGGCAAGTACTAGGCGACCTTCTGCATCTGTATCTAATACTTCAACGGTCTTGCCACCGTAGTGGGTAATGACATCACTTGGGCGTTGGGAAGTTCCAGATAGCGCATTTTCGGCGAGCATCATCAAGACTGTTACTTGCACTTGTGGCTGGAAATATGGAAGAGCTGAGATAGCGCCTAACGCCGCAGCAGAGCCAGCCATATCTGATTTCATCGCTGTCATAAATTCGTAAGGGCGCTTTAGAGATACACCGCCAGTATCGAAGGTGATTCCTTTACCAACAATTACAACGTGCGGAAGTATCCCTGCAGATTTTTTCTTACCCTTTGGGTGATATGAGATTTGAACGAAACGTGGTCCGGGCTTTGGTGATGAATTACCAACTGCACGCAAGCCACCAAACTCTGCCAATTCTTTACCTGCTAAAACCTTTACTTCTAAACCGCTATCGGCGGCGATCTTCACCGCTTCATCTGCCAGCCAGAGCGGGGTCTTGATATTTGATGGGGTATGAATCAGATCTCTTGTGCGAGAAATAGCGCTTGCGATCGTTGATGCATCATTAATTACCACTGGGGAATCTGTATGAAATAGAAAGAGTGGGATTTCTTGGGTTGGTCCAGTTTTCTGTGTCCAAATATAAGCACCGAGTTGGACTGAGATGGCAAAGGCTTTTAACTGTTGTTCGTCTGAAACGCAGAGCGATGCGATTGTTACCGCTTTGCCTCGACCTTTTCTTCCAAGCGCCGCACCTGCTTGTCGTATCGCAGAATTTGACTCATCTCCAAGTCCGATTAAGAGAATTCGATCGGCAACAAATTGATTTGATGAAACAGGAATTTCAAAAATCTCGCCAGCTTTTCCAGTTGCTGCGAAGAAGGCCAATTCATCGCGCAGGTCTATCTCAAAAGTTTCTTCTAATTTTTCAATTAACTTAAGGTGAGACGGGAAGTTGTATTCCGGTTTCTCTTCTTTATCTGGATTTTTCTCTAGTTTTTTCTCTGGATTTTTCTCTAGATTTTTAATTGCTTGCGTAAACCCAATTGCAATAGATTGCGCATCAGCGAGCGCATCAGATAAAGATTTAAGGTCTACAGCAATGGGCTGAAGCACAAAAGTTACTTACTTCTTGATAAGTGCTACAGCTGCTTCAAGGGCGGCGCTGAGATTATTTGCTTCTTGGGGGTTGAGTTCGACGACAAGGCGACCGCCACCTTCTAGCGGAATACGCATAACTAGCGAGCGCGCTTCCTTGGTCACTTCCATGGGTCCATCACCAGTACGGGGTTTCATGGCTGCCATGGGGAGAACTCCTTTGATACATAAATGTCGGCCAGATTGCGCCGTTGGTTACTTAAGAGGAGAAGTATCTCGCAGAACTGGCTGAGTATGAAATCGGAGGTTGAATTAGCCCATTCCAAGCAGGGCGGTAATGCGAGATTTTCCCGAAGCCATCACCGTTGAGACTGATTTTTCAGGAACGCCTAAAAGGGTGGCGATATCTCCGACCGCCATCTGGCGAAGGTAATGGAGCGAGAGGATTATCCGCTCCTCCTCGGGCAACTGCGCCAAGGCCTCAGCCAAGGTAAGGGGCGCAGTCATAGCCCCAAGGTTACTCGCGTGGGCGCAGTGATGTGGAGAGGCGAGCCAATGAGATTCGCACCCCAACCCAGAGAAACGGTGCGATCGCTAGAAACTTTAAGCGAGAACACTCAATTGTCTCTGACCAATTGAATTTTGTTGATGTGGAGTTAATCGGTGAAAGTACAAAAGAACCGGTTCCTTTAAGAACTTTTCCCGTGTGCACTACATCGCAAATTTCAGGTGGTTGCCACTTTGTTACAACCATGGTGTCTAAAAGACCGAGCGATGAAAACTTCGGATAGAACTTATAAAACGGACCCGTAAATGCTGATATCGAAGTTCCGGCGCCTTCGCGAATTTGTGAAGTAACCCAAACTTTAGTTTGCAGCATCCAGTTGCCTTGTGATTCCCAATCTGCAATCGCCGCCCAAGCGCGTTCTTGAGGGCACGGTAGGTCAATTGTGATTCTAAGTGTGTTTGACATTTGCTTGCGCTACTTACTACTCGAGTTAATATTTGCGATATCGAGAGCTTGGTCAACGCTCTTTGCCCAATGTAGAAGCTCTCGCTGCCCTGGCTTCACAAAACCATGCTCTTCTAGATGATCAATCAAGGTAGCAAGCGGGGCATATAAATCGTAAGGATCTAAAATGATGACTGGCTTATTGTGAAACTTTAAGAATCGCCCAACCCAAATTTCAAAGAGCTCTTCCAGTGTTCCGATGCCACCAGGTAGTGCAATAAATGCATCGGAAAGATCTTCAATCATCGCCTTCCGATTGCGCATCGAATCCACGATATGCAGTTCATCGCACTCTTTATCGGCAAATTCAATATCTACTAAGCGCTGCGGGATAACTCCGATTGTTTTGCCACCGGCTTCGCGTGCACCGCGGGATACCGCTCCCATCGCCGAAATATGTCCACCGCCTGAGACCAATTCCCAAGAGCGAGCGGCAATTCCTGCACCCAACGAATGAGCCAGGTCGATGTATTTGGGATCGATGGCAAGGGATGAAGAACAGTAAACGGCGATGCGCATGTGGGAAAGGATAGGGGTTAGGCTTATCGCATGTCTGCTTCGCAAAATTCGCCACATCTGGCATCTGGCCACGGAATTGCAACTTATTCTGGAGAAACACTTTTGGATGTCTGGTTCCCAGAACCAGTTCTCGGTACGAATACTTCAAAAGCGCCTGCTGCGCTAAATGAACTTGCCGGAGTTGATGAAGTTAGAAAAGTAAGACGTGAAGTTATCTCTATTGAGATAGATCTCAATGTGGCGCCGACAAGTGCTGCTGATGCCTACTTGCGCCTTCA
This sequence comes from Candidatus Planktophila lacus, assembly GCF_002288325.1. Lineage (NCBI taxonomy): Bacteria > Bacillati > Actinomycetota > Actinomycetes > Candidatus Nanopelagicales > Candidatus Nanopelagicaceae > Candidatus Planktophila > Candidatus Planktophila lacus. Next base: position 1,031,006 of record NZ_CP016780.1, read on the forward strand.
CTTACTTTCACATCGCTTAATCAAGCCACATGGCGCGGTTATGGATGGCATCTTCGGGTTGCTCACCAACGTTGTTTGGACATCTGCTGGCCCATGTGCCGTCGAAGGTTTTGAATTGATTCGAGGAGCGCTGCGCAACAAATATGGCCACGTCACAGTATTCGGCGTCGATAAATTCCCGCGCATGGTTGATTACGTAATTCCATCTGGTGTTCGAATTGCCGATGCTGATCGCGTGCGACTTGGTGCACATCTAGCACCAGGTACAACAGTTATGCATGAAGGCTTTGTTAACTTTAACGCCGGCACTTTAGGAACTTCTATGGTGGAAGGTCGAATTTCAGCGGGCGTCGTCGTGGGCGACGGTAGCGATGTAGGTGGCGGCGCTTCAATCATGGGCACCTTAAGTGGCGGCGGTAAAGAAGTTATTTCGGTTGGCGAAAAGTGTCTGCTAGGCGCCAACTCTGGACTTGGAATTTCACTCGGAGATAACTGTGTAATTGAGGCAGGAACTTATATAACCGCGGCCTCAAAGGTAAAACTTCCAGATGGTGAAATTGTAAAAGCTGCATCTCTTTCTGGTGCCAGTAACTTGCTCTTCCGTCGTAATTCTCTAACCGGTGGTTTAGAAGTAGTAATGCGTACTGGAACTTGGGGTGGGTTGAATTCCATCCTGCACGCTAACTAATTTAGCGAAAACCAAGCTGAAGGCAGTTTGCTACGGCTTCTAAAAGTTTCACCGCGAAGTACGGCAAATGATCCATCTGAACTAATCGCTTGAATTAGCGCAACCGATCCTGCAGGGTTATTTGATAGAACTGTTAACGAAATAACATCCGGCAACGCAAAAGCTTGAGCAATAACTGCTTGAGATATTTCTCTGGTCCATGAAGCAAAGCGAGGATTTAGTGCAACATCAACGCTTGCGCTATCAGGAACGCTAACTGTGTAAGGGGTTGCAGTACCCCAGGCGTGCTCAGATGTTTCTGTTGTACCGCCCGATGATGAAGAGAAGTAAGCGGTAATTGGACGACCTTCGTAGGTAATTATCGAGCCTGCAGTTCGGTTAACTGCCGCCTTCCAAATTTCCCCAAATCTAGGTTCGCTCTCTTTTGAATAACCAGCAAAGGTTTGATCGCTGATCGTTGCGTATAAATGGCAATCACAGGCGGAGCGGATCTTTGTAGATTTTGCATAGGCATATGTTCTAGATGCGATCGCTTGCGCTTCGAGCGCTTGAGTTGGCCAAGATGAGGGCACCTCACCAATCCCCCATAGATACTCATCTTGTAGGCGCACAGAGTTGATAATCGCCAATCGCTTTCCCAAGGTTTTATCTCTAATTACTTTGAGGGATATCTGTCCATGGCGATATTTCTTCGTTGCGCCATTAGTTGTCAGCGAAATAACAGTTGGTGAACCAGCTTGATAGCGAGTTCCGGACCAACGTAGAGTGAAAGCACTTCCGGTCGTAATTGCCTTGCTAGTAGTTCCCCGCGTTGTACTAATTGCAAGTAGCCCATCAGTTAAATTCAAATTGAGTGAGGTCTTGCTTGGAAAGGTAAGTAAAGGTGTTGCCGTTTGTGTTTCACCTAAATCACCTGCAAATAGTTGAAGTTCTGCACCCTTAGAGTCACTTCTTAGCTTCGCAGATGTGAGTAAATTTCCAAGGTTAATTCGAAGGATCTGCGTATCAGTAACCGTTTCAACAATTGTTCCGGTGTAGTAATACTGCAAAATAGCGGTCGCAGATTCACCGGCTAAAGCTTTCGCTCTGGCACCGATCTGGCTCATTCCGACGCCATGGCCGTAGCCACTTCCTTGAAATGCAAAAGTTGCTGGAACTGTCTCAGCGTTGGCAGCGTTTGGTAGGAAAGTGATCGGTGAGACGGCAATTGAGATTGCAAGTGCAATCAGAGGCTTTTTAGACATCCTCATTTGCTGCTGCGCTCTTTCCGACCTGCATAAATTCGCGATACTGCTTGATAATCTCCGCTGGATTTCCGCGCGCCATCAACTTACCTTTATGTAACCAAGCAACTTCATTACAAACATCTTCGATCGTCGCCATTGCGTGGCTCACCAAAATAAGTGCACGGTCTGCGGTGCGCAGCTCTTTAATGCGGTTCAGGCTCTTCTCTTTAAAGTGGGCATCACCAGTACTGAGGGCTTCATCAACTATCAAAATATCTGGCTGCACCGTTGCCGCTACTGAAAATGCCAGACGCGCATACATTCCAGATGAATAAGTGCGCATAGGAGCATCTATTGCATCTCCAAGCTCTGAAAACTCAGCGATCGCATCAAACTGGCTATCAATTTCAGTACGCGACATTCCCGCAGCAAGTCCACCTAAGTAAACATTTGCGCGCCCGGTCATAGACGGGTTAAACCCAACACCGAGAGCCAAGAGCGTACTAACGGAACCGTGAACTTCAATGCGTCCTTGAGTTGGGGGAACGATTCCGGAGATAACTCGCATCAGTGAAGATTTGCCAGCGCCGTTTGATCCAATGACTCCGAGCACCGTGCCGTAGTGCACATCAAGATTTACGTGATCTAAAGCGTTTACAACACGAGTGTGCTTGCTGGAGCGTCCAATAGTTTTAAGGCGAGCCTTTAGCGTTGGTCGCTTAACGATCGAAGTCTTATAGGTAAGCCCAACGTTCTGCACCGAAACTGCAAGACCATTTTTCGGGTGAATTGAATTCTGTGAATTAGAGGCGGACAGCGAAATCACGCTCCCTAGATAAGAAGAAATATGTTCCTACAAAGAAGATCGACAGAGCCCAGATGAGTGCATGCGCTAACGAGAATAAATCTGGGGCTTGGGCATAGACCATTACTTGCGACCAAGCATCGAGGAGATAGAAAATTGGATTTACAATCTCAAAACGCTTTAACTCTTCCGTTAAGTCACTTGCCTGATAAAGAATCGGAGATAAGTAAAGAAGGCTGCGAGTCATGTAAGGCAGGAAACTTGCGATATCTCGGAAATAGACATTTATACAAGAGATCAGAATCGCCATTCCAAGACCCATCAATAAGGCGATCAGCAATATCGGAATAGCCCAGAACATATTCCACGAGTACTCAAGGCCCAGCGCTGTTCGCATAATGAAGAAGATAAATAAGGTTGGAATAAATTTAAATAGCGCAATCACCGATGCAGAAATTGGAAGCATCACGCGTGGGAAGGCGGTATTTAAAATCAAACGTTGACCAGCGGTGATCGACTTAACGCCGCCACTTAAGCTATTGCTGATCAAATAAAAGAGAAAGAGGCTGGCAGTTAGATGGCCGTATCGAGTGGCATCGCTTTGGCCACCGATAATGTAGATCAATAGAAAGTAAACGCCAGAAAGAAGTAGTGGATTTAAGACCAACCAGAGCTGGCCGAAGACCGAGCCATAGTTTTGTTCACGTAGTTCGGACCTTGAAAACTCTGTGATAAATGAGCGGCGGGCCCAAAGGGAGCGCAGGTATGAACCCAGCGGTGGCATGCCAGCGCGAAAGGGTTCGTAAACGGTTACAGGAGCGCTCATATGGGTAAAGGCTACCGCAGCGTTTTAGTTGAGGTGATGAACCCCGCGCCCCAAGCGAAATGCATTGTTGGAATAATCGCTAGAAGTGAAAAAAATTCACGCATTGACCGCGAAATCAGCGCAGCAGATAGCCCTACGAAAACTCCATAAACAAAGACTGGAATATAGAGAATCGGATGAATCAAAGCTCCACCGATTACTGAAGTTACACAACCGATTAGTGTCACCGGTGGGGCTAAGTAACGTAAATTAATTGTTCCGCTATGGCTACGTGAAACTACTCTTCGCCAAGTTCCATACTGAAAATACTGCTTTGCTAACTTTCTTAAATTCGGGCGCGGGCGATATGTAACTTGAAGTCTAGGATCGAAGTAAATCAAACCACCGTTTTTGCGCAATCGATAATTTAACTCCCAATCCTGTGCGCGGGTATATCGCTCATCAAAGCCTCCTGCTTGGTTAATTGCTTCACGCTTAAATGCTCCGAGATAAACGGTGTCTACTTCTCCGGCTTCTCCACCAGTATGAAAACGAGATGCTCCAACTCCTAAAGGGCTACGCATCGCACGAGCAACCGCCTTTTCAAAGCTACTTACTCCTTCTGCAGCCATAACTCCGCCAACGTTTACGGCGCCAGTTTGCTTAAGAATTTCAACTGCCAGAGTCAGATAGTCATGTGGAATTTTTGCATGGCCATCAACGCGAACAATTATTGGATGTGTAGAAGCAGCTACTGCCAAATTAAGCCCAGTCGCTGTTTTTCCATTTGGATTGGCTACCAATTTAACTCGCGGATCTCTGGCTGATAGCGACTTTGCAATTTCATCTGTGCGATCTTGAGATGGGCCGAGAGCGAGAATTACTTCAAAAGCCCCGCGATAATCCTGGGAAAGGATTGCCGAAATGGATTCTGCTAAGTGCGCCTCTTCATTTAGAACGGGAAGAATCACGCTAACTGCTGGTGAGACAGATAACTCGCCCATAGATGTCGACATAACCCCTCTACGCTATCGCCCAAGTAGAGTTCGTATGTGAAATCGACGCGAGCAGTAAAGGTTATTACATCACTTTCTGTGGGTGTAGTTCTTCTCGCATCGCTATCTTGGATCGGATTAGGCCAAGTAAGCGGCAGGATCGATCGCATTAGCGTCTTCGCTGGGCTAGATAATCGCCCTGAGAAAACATCTAAAGCTCTTAACTATTTATTGGTTGGATCAGATACGCGTGAAGGTCTAACTAAAGAAGAGATGAAAGCCCTGCGCGTTGGAAGTACCAAGACTGCAGCTGGCGGAAGATCTGACACGATGTTGTTGGTTCACATCAGCAAGAACCGCGATAAAGCTTTTCTGGTATCACTTCCGCGTGATTCGCTCGTAACAATTCCGGCACATTTGAGCACAGATGGAAAATCGCAGATTCCTGATCGTGAGAATAAGTTAAATGCGGCCTTCGCATTCGGTGGCGCACCACTACTTATCGAAACCATTGAACGTGCGACTAATTTAAAGATGGATCACTACATTGAAGTGAGCTTCGCCGGTTTTGCTGGAATTGTTAACGCTCTTGGCGGTATTGAAGTCTGTACCAAGGTAGATATCGATGATCCAAAGAGCCACCTAGTCCTCAGCGCTGGCACACATACCCTTGATGGAATTGAAGCCCTTAAATATGTACGCACCCGTGACTTTGATGGGCGCGGCGATATCGGACGTATGCAACGTCAACAACAATTTATGAGTTCTGTAATCAAGAAGGCAACAAGCACTGGAGTACTTCTCAATCCAATTAAATTGGTTAACTTTTTAAATGCCGCGATCTCTACCGTGAAAATGGATGAGAACTTAAGCAAGAACGATTTATTGGATCTTGCTAAACAGATGCGCGGACTCTCTTCCGGAAATGTTCGTACCTTGACAGTTCCACTTACGACTGCAAATGGCAGACATCCAACCGCGGGTTCGGTAGTAATTTGGGATCCAGTGTTAAGCGCTGATTTATGGACAAGAATTCGTGATGATGCAGCGCTAGTAGATGAAGTGACTCCATCACCATCAGCAAGTTCATCTTCATCGGCATCAGCATCTGCCAAGCCAGTTATTGTCGATAAATTTAAGACGCGTACCGCAGCGGAAAATCCATGCGGGGAAATCAAATAGAAGGTGCTTTAGACTAAAACCCTATGAAACTCTCAGTTATTGGTTGTGGCTATCTCGGAGCTACTCACGCAGCATGTATGTCATCACTTGGCTTTGAAGTTGTTGGCGTTGATACCGACCAGCACAAGGTAGATCTACTCTCTCGTGGCGAACTTCCTTTCTATGAACCAGGCTTAGATACCTTGCTCGCAGCAGAGATGAAGACCGGCCGACTCTCATTTACAACAGATTTTTCAGCAGTTGCTGATGCCGACGTTCACTTTATCTGCGTGGGAACACCGCAGAGTAAAGATGGCCTTGCCGCCGATTTAACATATGTGAAATCTTCCGTTGCAGCGATCGCGCCACACTTAAAAGATGGCGCACTCGTTGTTGGTAAATCAACAGTTCCGGTGGGCACCGCCCAATCGCTGCGCGATATTTTGGCAACTTCTGCACCACAGGCTGATTTAGCTTGGAACCCAGAATTTCTTCGTGAAGGTTTTGCAGTAGAAGACACTTTGACCCCTAACCGCCTCGTGGTTGGTGTGGTTAACGATCGTGCTGAAGAGATTCTCAAAGAGGTATACAAACCGATCATCGATCTTGGAACCCCATGGATTCGCGCCGATCTTCCAACCGCGGAACTTGTAAAGGTTGCAGCAAACTCATTTCTGGCAACGAAGATTTCATTTATCAACGCTATGGCTGAAGTTTGTGAAGCAGCCGGTGGAGATGTCACTGTGCTTGCTAAAGCCATTGGTTACGACCCACGAATTGGAAATCGCTTCTTGCAGGCAGGTATTGGTTTTGGTGGCGGATGTCTGCCAAAAGATATCCGTGCCTTTATGGCGCGCGCGCAAGAACTTGGCGCTGATCAAGCGCTCGAATTCTTGCGAGAGATTGATGCAATCAACCTACGTGCACGTCAGCGTGTAATCGATGTTGTGCGTGCTGATCTTTCTGAAGATTTAACGCAATATAAAATTGCAGTACTCGGTGCGACATTTAAGCCCGATAGCGATGATGTTCGTGACTCCCCCGCACTTGATATCGCTGCACAACTTCAAGCAGCAGGTGCCACAGTTGTTGTCCATGATCCAAAGGGAATTGAGCCTGCACGTAAGCGTTTCCCAAACCTAGATTTCGCCGAGAAAGTTACCGATTGCGTTAAAGGCGCCGATGCCATCCTCCACTTAACAGAGTGGAAGGAGTACCGCGAACTAGATCCATCAGTAATCGGTCAACTCGTTAAATCTAAATTCCTGATTGATGGCCGCAACGCCCTGGATCGCGATAAATGGCGCGCAGCAGGTTGGCGCGTTCACGCTCTCGGTCGCTCAGATTAAGAGTTAAAAACCAGTTTTTGTATTTCGTCGTGCGTTTAAATTTGCGCCCTTTGCTTTAGCTTCCTTATTTATTTCGGCGAGATTTAAAGCAACTTTTGCTGAAATTTCAGAATCACTTACTCCTAGGATTCGCGCAGCGAGAATTCCGGCGTTCTTGGCGTTATCGATTCCTACAGTTGCAACTGGAATCCCTGCTGGCATCTGAACGATTGATAGCAGTGAGTCCATACCTTCTAAATTCTTAAGCGAGACTGGAACACCGATTACTGGAAGCGTTGTAAGCGAGGCGACCATTCCAGGTAAATGTGCGGCCCCACCTGCACCAGCGATGATTACCTTGTAACCCTTTGTCGCTGCATTCTTTGCAAACTCAACCATTTCTTCTGGCATGCGATGGGCTGAGACAACATCGGCGGTGTAACTAATTCCAAATGAATCAAGGGCCTTCGCCGCTTCTTCCATTACCGGCCAATCAGAATCTGATCCCATGATGATTGCTACATCACTCATCGATTTCTCCGCTCATATAGTCGCGCGCGTGGGCGATAACTTCAGTTAATTCTAGAAGGTTTTCGCCGACAACGGTAACGTGGCCAACTTTTCGCCCTTTGCGGATCTCTTTCTTATATTGATGGAACTTCAGATCCGGATTACGTGCCATTAAATGTAGGTAAGGCCGGAACATATCTGTTTTATCTCCGCCTAAGATATTTCCCATAACTGCGTAAGGGGCAACCATTGAAGGATCTCCCAACGGAAGATCGAGAATAGCGCGCAAGTGTTGTTCAAATTGGCTGGTCTTTGCGCCTTCGATAGTCCAGTGGCCAGAGTTATGTGGGCGCATGGCAAGCTCGTTAATAAACAATTGTTCGCCCTTAACAAACATCTCAACTGCCATAACCCCAATTAAGGCTAGGTCGTTTGCAATCGAGAGGGCTAAGTGTTGTGCTTTCTCGGCGAGATCGAGAGAAAGTTTAGGAGCTGGTGAAATTGTGCTGGTGCAGATCCCATCAGATTGAATGGTTTGGGTTGGCGCCCACGTAACTGCTTGGCTATGCGCTGAACGTGCAACCATTACTGCAATCTCAAAATCGAATTCAACTAGCTCCTCAATTAACAACTGAGGAATCTCGTTTAATACCTCATCTAAATCATCGTGGTTCTTTATCTTCCAAACCCCACGGCCGTCATACCCCCCGCTGATGCTCTTGGCGATAAATGGGAAATCTAACAAGTTATCGCCATCGTTGATTAACTTCCACTTCGGCGCTGGATATTCAGTTAGTCGCTGGCGCATTAACGCCTTATTTTGCGAATACTGAAAAGAGTCTGAAGTTGGGAAAACTTTTACTCCAGCTGCTTCTAACCCTTTTATTACCGCGATTGGAACTAGCTCGTGTTCAAAGGTCACGAAATCGCATTTCTTAGCGAAATCCTTTAGCGCTTCGAGGTCGCGGTAATCACCGACTACATGCGGCGCAATTTGGGCAGCGCTATCTTGGTCGCTTTCTGCAAAAAGTAAGAGATTAACTCCAAGTGCTTCTGCCGGAGCTACGGTCATTCGAGCGAGTTGGCCAGCGCCGATGATGCCGACAGTCGGGAAGCGCTCGTTCACGTCACTATCGTAGATGAACTACATCTCCGACGTTAACTTCAGTGCCATCGCTAAGAATTAGCGCGCCCTGTGCGGTGATTGCTACCGCTTCTGCCTCAATTGAATCTCGCCCAAGCACTTCAACTCGTACTTGGCGACCGATAGTCGAACTTACCTGGCGATACTTTTCTAGAAAGTCACCTCCGGAATCCCACGCTTCGAAGATATCTGCAAAGCGATTTAAGAAAGCGCTGAGCAATAAATTGCGATCTAAATTATTTGATCCAGCCAGCGCCAGTGATGTCGCAGTTGGAACCGGAAGTTCATCAGCGCTCATTGCAACATTTAGCCCAATTCCGACAATTACTCCATCGCCGATTTGTTGCGCAAGCAAGCCCGCAACTTTCCTGTCGCCAATCAAAATATCGTTAGGCCATTTTAGCGAGACTTTATCTTTAATATCTTTTGAAATAACTTCGCGCATGGCGAGAGCGGCTAAGAAAGAGATAAAACTCCAATCGCTGCGAGCACGCTTCGGTGCAACGTAAAGAGAGAATAAGAGCGCGCTCTTTGGCGGCGCTTCGAATGTTCTATCTAGGCGACCGCGTCCATTACTTTGAAATTCTGCAGCAATTACTTCACCAGATTTTGCTACTGAAGAGTTAACTAACTCTGCAAGATCGCTTTGTGTGGATGCAGTGAGATCAACCACGCTTACCCGCCAGTACTGCGAAATATTTGCGTCGATGATCGACTTATTAAGTGGCGCTCTTGGCGCTTGGCTACCCACGACTAGTACCGTAGAGCCATGAGCCCAGATCTGCATACAACTTCAGGAAAAATTGAAGATCTCCGACTTCGTGTCGAGGAAGCGGTCCATGCCGGATCAGCGCGCGCCGTTGAAAAGCAGCATGCCAAAGGAAAGTTAACTGCTCGTGAGCGTATTGATCTACTGGTCGATGCTGACTCCTTTACCGAGATCGATGAATTTGCGCGCCACCGTTCTACGCAATTTGGAATGGAGAAGAACCGTCCCTATGGAGATGGTGTTGTAATCGGAACTGCCACAGTTGATGGGCGTCCAATCGCGCTTTACTCACAAGATTTCACCGTTATGGGTGGAAGTCTTGGTGAAGTTCATGCCGAAAAAATTGTAAAGATCGCTGAGTTTGCACTTAAGAGCGGTATCCCATTAATTGGAATAAATGACTCTGGTGGAGCCCGTATTCAAGAAGGCGTGGCATCGCTTAATGGATATGGAAAAATCTTCCGTTTAAATACCCGTTCTTCTGGAGTTATCCCTCAGATCTCTTTAATTCTTGGGCCTTGCGCCGGTGGTTCTGCTTATTCGCCTGCCTTAACGGATTTCACGGTAATGGTTAATGAGACTTCTCATATGTTTATTACAGGTCCTGATGTAATCAAAACGGTTACTGGTGAAGATGTCGATATGGAAGAACTCGGTGGCGCATTTACTCACAATACGCGTTCCGGAAATGCTCATTACCTAGCTGATAGCGAAGCAGATGCTATTGATTATGTGAAGGCACTTCTTTCATATCTGCCATCTAACAATATGGATGGCTCACCGCATCTTCCTCCAACTCAGAACCTAGATGAAAACGCGGCAGATGCTGCGCTAAATACCTTGATTCCAGATAGCCCTAACCAGCCATACGATATGAAGACTCTGATCACCACTCTGGTTGATGAGGGAGAGTTCTTAGAAGTGCACGCTTTGTATGCGCCAAATATCGTCGTCGGCTTTGCGCGCATTGAAGGCGAATCAGTTGGCATTATTGCCAACCAACCTTCGCAACTTGCCGGCACTTTAGATATCAATTCCAGTGAAAAAGCAGCGCGCTTCTTACGCTTCTGCGATGCCTTTAATATTCCAATTCTTACCTTGGTAGATGTTCCTGGATTCTTACCTGGCACCGAACAAGAGTGGAACGGAATCATTCGCCGTGGCGCAAAGTTGCTTTATGCATACGCTGAAGCATCAGTTCCGCTAGTTACTTTGATTACCCGCAAAGCCTACGGTGGAGCTTTTATCGTTATGGGTTCAAAGTATTTGGGTAGCGATATTAACTTTGCATGGCCGAGTGCGGAAATCGCAGTTATGGGCGCACAAGGTGCGGTAAATATCTTGTACCGCAAAGAGATTGCCGATGCTAAAGATCCAGAGAAGGTTCGTGCAGAGCTAGTTTCTGATTACACCGAGACGCTATCTAATCCATATGCAGCCGCAGAGCGCGGCACCATCGATAGCGTAATTGAGCCTCATCAATCACGAGCCTACATAACCAAAGCCTTCCGTACTTTAAAGACTAAGCGCGATACTTTGCCGGCACGCAAGCATGGGAATATTCCGCTCTAATGAAATTTACAATCACATCTGGCAATCCAACTGATGAGGAATTGCTTGCTCTAAAGGCTGCAATTGATCACCATAAGATTCAGAATTTGGTTCCAGTAATTAAGCGCAGCGTCTTTGGTCTGCCACAATTGCGCCAACCACTTCCCCATCAGATCACCTTTGGTGCCCGGAGAAAATCTCACTAATGCCAAAGATAGTTCTTGCTTCACAATCAACTTCGCGCCGCCGCTTGCTGGAGGGCGCTGGAATTAATCCGACGATCATCGTTAGCAACGTAGATGAAGAAACCGTTTTCTTTAACGCGATGTCACCGGCTGACATGGTTATTGCGCTAGCCGTGACGAAAGCTCACACAGTTCGCGAGCAGATTGATTACCCCGCGCTGATAATTGGGTGCGATTCAACTTTTGATGTTGATGGCGTCTCATTCGGAAAGCCAGGAACTCCAGATATAGCCCGCGAACGCGCCAAGAAAATTAGCGGTCGATCAGGTTTGCTACATACCGGCCACTGCATTATCGATACCGCTCAGGGACGAGAAATAGCAGATCGAGTTACAACAAAGGTGACTTTTTCAGAGTTAACCGATCACGAGATCGAGGATTACATAGCATCCGGAGAACCGCTTCAAGTTGCAGGTGGTTTTACTCTAGATGGTTTTGGTTCGCCATTTATTCCTGTTATCGAAGGCGATTACACAAATGTGGTCGGGCTATCAATGCCGTTCTTACGATCTGCAATGTCACAACTTGGATACTCTTGGCCAGAAGTTAAGGAGATGCGATGAAACGCGTTCTAATTGCTAACCGTGGCGAAATCGCGCTACGCGTTATTCGCGCTTGCCGTGATCATGGAATTGAGAGCGTCGCTGTTTACGCCGAGGAAGACCGCGATGCCCTACACGTTAAGAGCGCTGACTTTGCCTTCTCGCTAAATGGCGTTACTGCAACTCAAACTTATTTAGATATTTCAAAGATTATCGCTGCAGCAAAGTCTTCTGGAGCAGATGCGGTTCATCCAGGATATGGATTCCTTTCAGAGCGAGCAGATTTTGCACAAGCAGTTATTGACGCTGGATTGATTTGGATCGGCCCACCTCCTGCCGCGATTAGCGCGTTAGGTGACAAGGTTTCAGCGCGACGAATCGCTGCCAAAGCAGGAGCACCGCTAGTCGCCGGAACTAAAGATCCTGTGGCAGGTGCGGAAGAAGTCACCGCCTTTGCAAAAGAACATGGCTTACCTGTCGCAATTAAGGCAGCTTTCGGTGGTGGAGGTCGTGGATTAAAGGTTGCGCACACCATGGAAGAAATTCCTGAACTATTTGCATCTGCTGTTCGTGAGGCTATTGCTGGTTTCGGACGCGGCGAATGCTTTGTAGAACGCTACTTGGATAAGCCTCGTCACGTAGAAACCCAAGTCTTAGTTGATCAACATGGAAACGCAGTAGTTGTTAGTACGCGTGACTGTTCGCTGCAACGCCGCCATCAAAAGCTTGTAGAAGAAGCGCCCGCTCCATTCTTAACTGATGCGCAGAATGAAGAGCTCTACCGCTCAAGTAAAGCGATCATGAAAGAGGCTGGCTATGTGGGTGCCGGTACCTGCGAATTCTTAGTTGGCGCGGATGGAACTATCTCCTTCCTAGAGGTTAATACGCGCCTGCAAGTCGAACACCCAGTCAGCGAAGAAGTAACTGGAATCGACTTGGTACGTGAACAATTTAGAATTGCGATGGGCGAGAAACTTGGTTTCACGGATCCAGAAATTCGTGGCCATTCTCTTGAATTTCGAATCAACGGCGAAGATCCAGGACGTTCATTCCTGCCAGCCCCAGGTCAAATAACACAATGGAATTTACCCTCTGGTCCTGGAGTACGCGTTGATGCGGGATTTAAGAAAGGCGACACAATCGGTGGCAACTTTGATTCACTTCTAGCGAAGTTGATCGTCACTGGCGCAACGCGTAAACAAGCCATCGAGAGAGCACGTCGCGCACTTGCAGAATTTGAAGTGGATGGTTTAGCAACAGCAATCCCATTCCATCGCGCGATTCTGGAAGATCCGGCATACACAGAAGAATTCAAGGTCTATACAAGTTATATTGAAAATGAATTTAAGAACGATATCCCGGCATTTTCCGCCACACCTATTCCTGTAACAACTAAGGTAGCGGCAGAACATTTAGTTGCTGAAGTAAATGGCAAACGCTTCGAGGTAAAACTGCATACGCCAGAACCTGTTGTTAAGCGCCATCGTGCTAAAGAATCAAAGGTAAGCGGTGCAGGTGGATCAGGTTTAGCAAGCCCAATGCAAGGAACAGTAGTAAAAGTTGCAGTTGAAGAGGGCGCTCTTGTTGAGATTGGTGACTTGGTTATTGTCTTAGAGGCGATGAAGATGGAGCAACCACTGCTTGCCCACAAAGCAGGCAAAATCGCTAATCTAAAAGCGGTTATTGGCGAAATTGTTTCAAGTGGCACAGTTTTGTGCGACATTCTTGATGCATAATTTCCTTTCCTAACTCGCAATTCACAAGTTGATTTAATCCAGTTACGCTGGGGCTATGAACGCGCAGCTTTTGGCCGAAGTACAAGCCTGGATAGCCGATGATCCAGATCCAAAGACCGCAGCGGAGTTATCGAAACTTATTGAATCAGGCGACGAAACGACTTTAAGAAAGTATTTCGCAGGGTTTCTCCAATTCGGTACCGCTGGTTTACGTGGCCCTATTGGCCCTGGTCCTTCATGTATGAATCGCGCTGTTGTAGGGCGCACCGCTGCCGGTTTAGTTGCTTACATGAAAGAGCGCGGACTCAGCCGCGTGGTAATTGGACGCGATGCGCGTTACGGATCAGAAGATTTCACAGAAGAATCTGCTCAGATATTTTCAGGTGCAGGATTTGAGGTATTTGTCCTGCCGCGACCACTTCCAACTCCAGTACTAGCTTTTGCTACCCATGAACTTAACTGTGATCTCGGCGTTATGGTCACCGCTAGCCATAATCCACCGCAAGATAACGGCTACAAGGTTTATATCGGGCCAACTGCCGACGGTATTGAATACGCCGCATCACAAATCATCAATCCAACTGATGGCTTGATCGCAAAAGAGATTGATTTAGTTAACTCTCTCAAGGCTGTACCTAGAGGTAAATCATGGACTGTCTTAAATGATGTGGTTGTAGATAAATACGTTGCACGTACAGCAAAACTTGCGCCACGACCTGGTTCTCTCAAAATTGTTTACACCGCAATGCATGGTGTTGGTACTGAGACTGTAGAAAAGGTATTTGCTAAAGCGGGCTTTCCCAACTTGGTTTTAGTTAGTGAACAAGCAGAACCTGATCCAGATTTCCCAACTGTGGCATTTCCAAACCCAGAAGAACCAGGTGCGATTGATTTAGCGCTAGCAAAAGCGCGCCAAGTTGGCGCCGATTTAGTTATCGCCAATGACCCGGATGCCGATCGCTGCGCTGCTGCAGTAAATGGCCCAAGCGGTGGCTGGCGAATGCTGCGTGGTGATGAACTCGGCATAATCTTCGGAGAATGGATTGCGCGATCGATGGTGCAAGATAAGACAAAGACCGGCGCCTTTGGTAATTCGATCGTCTCTTCATCGGCGCTGAGCAAGATTGCTGCTCACTATGTAATCGACTTTAAAGAGGTTTTAACCGGCTTTAAATGGCTCGCCAAGATCGAAGATCTCGCCTTTGGTTACGAAGAAGCGATCGGTTACTCAGTCGATTCTGAGACTGTTAACGATAAGGACGGCATTTCTGCAGCACTTTTCTTAGCTCAAATTGCAACTGATCTAAACGCTGACGGAAAAACGCTCGTAGATCTATTAAATGAGGTTTGGGCTCGTCACGGTTTCCATGGCACTGAACAAATCTCAATTCGAGTTAGCGATATGTCCCGCATTACCGAACTTCTGGCGGGATTGCGTAAGAACCCTCCTGCAGAAATTGCAGGCCGTGCGGTATCGTCAATCGATGATTTGGCAGCGCCTAAAGATGGACTTCCCCCAACAGATGGGTTACGGATCTGGCTTGATGGAGGAATTCGCATCATTATCCGTCCGAGCGGAACTGAAGCAAAGATGAAGTGCTACATCGAGGTCATAACTAAAGATGAAAAGTCGGCAAACGATCTTTTGAACCAATTGCGCCAACCACTTAAGGATTTTCTCGCATGAGCTTCTATGGAATAGTCGATGGCAGTGAAGGTTCGCTTAAGAACTTTCTCTCACAACTTCCTGGCGTAGACCAAGTTGGCGCGGAAGCTCGCGCTGCCATGTTGGCAACTCGCAGCATCAAGACAACTAGCAAACGTTGGGCGATAGACACTGCCATTTCAATGGTTGATCTAACAACTTTAGAAGGTGCTGATACCCCTGGAAAGGTTCGCGCGCTTTGCACAAAGGCGGTACGCCCTGATCCAACTGATTTAACGATTCCAAGTGTTGGTGCGGTCTGCGTTTACAACGATATGGTTTCGATTGCACGAACCCATTTAGATGCGATCGGCGGCAAGCACGTTCCAGTTGCTGCTGTCTCAACTGCATTCCCATCAGGTCGCGCATCGATGGAAGTTAAGATCCAAGATACCCAAGATGCGATCGATGCTGGCGCGGCCGAAATAGATATGGTGATCGATCGTGGCGCTTTCTTATCGGGCAAATTTGGGCTGGTTTTTGATGAGATCGTAAAGATCCGCGAAGTTTGCGGTGATCGTGCGCATCTAAAGGTTATCTTTGAAACTGGCGAATTAGTTACCTATGACAATGTTCGCAAAGCCTCGTATCTAGCGATGCTCGCTGGCGCAGATTTCATCAAGACTTCAACGGGAAAGGTCGCACCTGCCGCCACTCCCCCAGTTGTCCTTGTGATGTTAGAGGCGGTCCGTGATTTCTATGCGATGACAAATCGCCGTATCGGAGTAAAGCCTGCCGGCGGAATTAGAAATACTAAAGATGCGATCAAGCAGTTAGTTCTCGTTAATGAGACCGCGGGCCCAGAATGGCTAACACCAGAGTTTTTCCGCATTGGAGCCAGCGCTCTTTTAAACGACCTTTTGATGCAACGCATGAAAATGGATGATGGCTACTACGCTAGCCCTAACTACGTAACGATCGATTAAGAGAAGGCGCAAAGGATCAGTCATGACTTTAGAATATGCACCAGCACCCGAGTCTCGCGCAATCGTTTCGATTAAACCGAAGTACGGACACTTCATAGATGGCAAATTTGTTAATGGGCGCAATCACTTTGCCACAATTAACCCAGCAACTGAAGAAGTGCTTAGCCAGATCGCTCTCGGAAACGCCAGTGATGTAGATAAGGCAGTTATTGCTGCGCAGAAGGCCTACACAAAGACTTGGTCAAAACTATCTGGCAAAGAACGCGGTAAGTACCTGTATCGCATAGCGCGCATCTTGCAAGAGCGCGCCCGCGAATTTGCAGTCCTTGAAACTCTAGATAACGGTAAGCCAATTCGCGAAACCCGCGATATCGATATTCCGTTAGTTGCCGCGCACTTCTTTTATCACGCCGGATGGGCCGATAAATTAGATTACGCCGGCATGGGTAAGTCACCAAAGCCACATGGAGTCGCCGGCCAGATAATTCCTTGGAACTTCCCGTTATTGATGTTGGCCTGGAAGGTAGCGCCAGCTCTTGCAACTGGAAATACCGTTGTGTTAAAACCTGCTGAGACAACCTCGCTGACCGCACTTTTATTTGCTGAGGTTTGCCAACAAGCTGAACTTCCAAATGGCGTTGTAAACATTGTTACTGGCGATGGATCTACAGGATCTGCGATCGTTAACCACCCTGGCATCCACAAGATCGCATTTACTGGTTCTACTGAAGTCGGCAAGAAGATTGCTCGCGCCATCGCCGGCACCAATAAGAAAGCCACCCTTGAACTAGGCGGAAAAGGCGCAAATATCGTCTTTGATGACGCCCCTGTCGATGAGACGGTCGAAGGCATTGTTAACGGTATTTTCTTTAATCAGGGACATGTCTGCTGTGCTGGATCACGTTTGATCTTGCAAGAAGGTATCGCAGATGAAATTACCGAAAAGTTAAAGGCTCGCATGTCAAAGATTCGCGTAGGAGATCCATTAGATAAGAACACTGATCTTGGCGCAATTAACTCACGCGAGCAGTTAGCAAAGATTCATGAGTTATCTGCAGCAGGAGATTCTGAAGGCGCCGAACGCTGGAGCCCGGCTTGCAACTTATCCGATAAAGGTTTCTGGTTTGCACCAACTATCTTTACCGGTGTTACGCAAGCCCACCGCATCGCGCGCGAAGAGATCTTTGGACCAGTACTTTCTATTCTCACTTTCCGCACGCCACAAGAGGCGATCGAAAAAGCAAATAACACTCCATTTGGGTTATCTGCAGGCGTATGGAGTGAGAAAGGCTCGCGAATTCTTTGGGCCACTCAACAACTACGCGCCGGCGTTATCTGGGCCAATACCTTTAACAAATTTGATCCAACATCACCATTTGGTGGATATAAAGAATCCGGCTGGGGACGCGAAGGCGGAAAACATGGCCTGGCTTCTTATCTGAAGGAGGGAAAGTAAATGTCACGTCTTGAAGTGAAGAAGACTTACAAGCTCTACATCAATGGCGCTTTCCCACGTAGTGAATCAGGGCGCATCTACGAAGTAACCGATGCAAAGGGAACTTTCATCGCTAATCCTGCGCTGGCATCACGTAAAGATCTACGCGATGCAGTTGTTGCCGCGCGCGCTGCACAGATTGGTTGGGCAAAAGCAACTGCCTACAACCGCGGACAAATTCTCTATCGCATTGCAGAGATGCTCGAAGGTCGCGCAGATCAGATTGCCAACGAAATTTCTGCCACATCTGGCGTAACTCCCAAGAAGGCGCATGAGCAACTTATGGCTGCGATCGATCGTTGGGTTTGGTATGCCGGCTGGAGCGATAAGTTGGCTGCAGCATTTGGCTCAACAAACCCAGTTGCTGGCCCTTATTACAACTTCACTATCCCTGAAGCGCAAGGCGTTATTGCAGTTGCGCCAAAAGATGAATTCTTAGCCTTTATCGATTCCATCGCGCCAGTTATTACATCTGGTAATTCAGTTATCGCCCTAGTGCCTGGTGCATCAGCGGTTCCGGCGATGACCTTTGCCGAAGTTTTAGCGACTAGCGATCTACCTCATGGAGTTATAAATATCCTTACTGGTTCACATGACGAGCTTGCTCCTTGGGCGGCATCACATATGGATATCGATGGCATGGATATATCTGGAATCGATAAGAAGAAGCGCACCGCACTTAAAGAAGCAGGCGCTGAAAATCTAAAGCGGATCCATCATTTTGACGATGCCCAGACCCCAAATCGTATCTATGCATTTATGGAAGCAAAGACGGTCTGGCACCCAATCGGGGTTTAACTCTTATTCAGCAGAAATCTTTGCAAAACCTGGCTTTACGATCTCATCGATAATCGCCAGACGCTCTTCAAATGGAATAAATGCGCTCTTTAGCGCATTGATAGTCACGCGCTGCAGATCTAAGAAACTCCAGTTAAAGGCTTTAACCAACTCGTTCATTTCGCGGGTCATCGAAGTTGCTGACATTAAACGGTTGTCGGTATTAACTGTTACACGGAAGCGAAGTTTGGCGAGATCTCCGATTGGGTGATCTGCAAAGTTTGCAGCAGCACCTGTTTGAATATTTGAAGAAGGACACATTTCCAAAGGAATGCGACGATCACGAACATAGGCGGCCAGTTTTCCAAGGCGAGCCGGTGTGTGATTCAAGTCAATATCGTCGATGATTCGTACGCCGTGACCCAAACGTTCTGCACCGCAGAGTTGAATCGCTTCCCAGATTGAAGGAAGTCCGTAAGCCTCGCCCGCATGAATTGTGAAGTGAGCATTTTCGCGGCGTAAGAATTCAAAGGTATCTAACTGATCACTTGGTGGAAAGCCATCTTCGGGGCCGGCGATATCGAAGCCAACGACGCCACGATCGCGGTATTTAACTGCTAATTCAGCTACTTCTTGCGAAAGTTTATTCTGGCGCATTCCGCACAGGAGCAGAACTGCGCGAACCTTGCCTCCAGTTTTAGCAACTTCTTTCTCGCCTTCTTGGAAACCTTGCAAGATCGCTTCAATCGCTTGGGAAAGAGTAAGACCTTTTTCAGTTAACAACTCGGGAGCCATGCGAATTTCGGCATAGACAACGCCATCTTCGGCTAAGTCGATCACGCATTCACGTGCAACTCGCACAATATCTGCAGGGCGCTGCATAACTGCAACAGTGTGCGCGAAGGTTTCAAGATAGCGGACTAGCGAACCTGAATCACATGATGCGCGGAACCACTCGGCCAACTCTGTTGCATCATAGGTTGGGAGTTCGTGGCCAATCTCTTTGGCAATATCAATAATTGTTTGCGGGCGAAGGCCCCCATCCAAGTGATCGTGCAGCAAAGCCTTAGGTAAGCGCTTGACTTGTTCTGGGGTTGGAATCAAATTTAAAGTGCTCATTAACCTATCCGCTCGATTACTAGAGGCAGACGATTTACTGTTCCACCTTCCTTGATGGAAATTGCACCTTCTAGAATTTCTAAGGCGCGTTCAAATCTAGCTGGTTCATCGGTATGCAAAGTAAGTAGCGGTGCACCTGCCTGAACATAATCTCCAGGTTTGGCATGCATCTCGATACCTGCACCTGCTTGCACCTTCTCGCCTTGCTTAGAACGGCCTGCGCCTAAGCGCCATGCACTTACGCCGACTTTCATCGCATCCATCGTGGTCATCGTTCCAGAATTTTGAGCGGTGATTACATGTTGTTCGCGTGCAACTGGCAGTTTGGCATCTGGATCTCCGCCTTGTGCGGCAATCATGCGGCGCCAATGATCCATCGCAGAACCATCTTGCAGGGCAACTGCAGGATCTTTTCCAACAATTCCGGCGGCATCGATCATCTCGCGCGCCAAAAGAATGGTTAACTCAACAACATCTGCAGGTCCCCCACCAGCTAAAACCTCAATAGATTCACGTACTTCAAGGGCATTTCCGGCCGTTAGCCCAAGTGGAACATCCATCGCCGTAACGAGAGCACGTGTCTTCACACCAGCATCGATGCCAAGTTGAACCATGGTGCGTGCAAGTTCGGCGGCTTGCTTCGGATCGCTCATAAATGCGCCGCTACCGGTCTTAACATCTAAAACAAGGGCTGAAGTACCTTCGGCAATCTTCTTAGACATAATTGATGAAGCAATAAGTGGGATCGCTTCAACTGTCGCTGTTACATCACGCAGTGCATAAAGTTTCTTATCGGCCGGAGCAAGGCCAGCACCTGCTGCGCAAATAACTGCTCCAGTGTCTTGCAATACTTTTAACATCTCTTCATTGGAGAGTGAGGCGCGCCAGCCGGGAATTGATTCGAGCTTATCGAGCGTTCCGCCGGTGTGGCCAAGGCCGCGTCCTGAAAGTTGCGGAACCGCACCACCACAGGCAGCAACTAGCGGTGCCAAAGGAAGAGTTATCTTGTCGCCAACGCCACCAGTTGAATGTTTATCTGCAGTTGGGCGATCAAGCATCGACCAGTTCATACGTTCGCCAGAGTTAATCATCGCAGTCGTCCAGCGTGAAATTTCGCGGGAGTTCATGCCATTTAGCAAGATCGCCATCAGGAGAGCTGACATTTGCTCGTCAGCAATTACTCCGCGGGTATAGGCATCAACTGTCCAGTCAATCTGTTTATCGGTAAGTTCGTTGCGATCGCGTTTGGCAGCGATAATTTCTACAGCGGCAAACGGTTCAACAGAGTTGCTAGTCAAGACGCTTTTCCATCTCTTCTGGGCCAAATGCCCAAGGCAATAGTTCAGCGAGAGTTTTGATGCCATCATCTGTTGCCAATTGCAGTTTTGAGCCGCCGTGTTCTTGAAGAAGTTGGCGACAGCGACCACACGGCATTAACAAGTTCCCTGAGATATCAACGCAGGTAAATGCAATTAAGCGTCCTCCACCAGAGTTAATAAGTGAAGAAACCAAGCCGCATTCTGCGCATAAAGTGAGGCCATAACTGGCATTTTCCACGTTGCAACCGGTCACGATGCGACCGTCATCTACAAGTGCAGCAACACCTACTGGAAACTTTGAATACGGTGCATAGGCCTGCTTCATCGCCGCAGTTGCCTGCTCTTTAAGATGCTCCCAATTAATTTGCATATGCTGCACTCGCTGCCGCATTGATCGCTGCGCTTTGGGCAGCTAACGGCTTAGATTTAATAACTATTTCAATTCCTTTATCGCTAATTCCGTAACGGTGTCCGTAGATGCCGGCTTTAGCATCAATAACATCCGAGAGTTGGCTGTTGTTAACTGCTTTGCCGATAATCGCAGATACTGCAACATCCACTCGCTTAACAACAGATGCAATAAGGTACTTCGAAGTTGCAGGAGTGACGCTTAGATAAAGATCAGGTTCGGTAATAATCAAATTAACTTCAGGGGCGTTCTTCTTGCGACTCTTTGAGGTGTTCGCCTTAACTATCGCCTCAAACAAACCATCAGCTGATCCAGTTGTGGCATCGTAGATGACATCTATACCTAGGGTAATAAGCGCCTTTGCGGAGACCACAGATTCAGTTGCGGTGTACTTTACAAAAGACCTAACGTTCTTCTTTGCTGCTGTAACGCCAAGGAGAAATCCATTTTCATAACCATCTGCATTTGAAGGCGTAGTTACCATCGCTACCTTGCCACTTTTAGTGGCTAGCGCTGCGCTATAACCCGCTAAGAATGCCGCTTCGTTCTCAGAGAAGATAATTGATGTGACATTTAAAGAAGGAATTGAGGCATCCCCGATAATGGCAAATTGGGTATTTGGAAATTCAATTGCGAGCGGTTCGATAATTTTTGCGTATTGACCGCCAACTGCAATTATTGTCGTGCAACTCTTGGTAGTGAGTGTGCGGATTCGCTTACTGCGATCGGCGTTGGTGCCATCAGTAACAACGCTTTCGAATGTAAATGAGTACTGACTCTGCGCCTTTTTAACGCCCGCTAGCGTTGCATCGTTATATGAGCGATCTCCTGGCCCACCAGTGTCATAAGCGATACAGATATTGCCTGCTGCACTGGCTTGTGGAGCGCTAAAAATCGAAAGCCCGATTGCAGCTATCGCTAGCGCTGCACGAAACTTCATTAGAGAACCAAGCCTAAATTTTTATAGGTCTGCGCCAGAGTTGCGCTGGCGACGGCGCGCGCTTTATCAGCGCCATCGTGAAGGACCTTGATTAGATGAGCCTCATCCTGCAGAAGTTCCAACGCCTGAGTGCGGATCGGACGTAGGTACTCAACAACTACTTCGGCAACCGCGCCTTTAAAGTCTCCATAACCTTTTCCGGCAAATTCATTCTCTAATTCAGAAACGCTCTTTCCGGAAAGGGCTGAATGGATAGTTAACAAGTTGCTGATGCCAGGTTTGCCTTTTTCGTCGAAGGTAACTTCGCGGCCAGCATCAGTGGTCGCGCTCTTAATCTTCTTGGTATTGGCCTCTGGCGTATCCATAACTTCTAAAACACCTGCGACAGAGCCTGCTGATTTGCTCATCTTATTTGTTGGCTCTTGTAGATCGTAAATTTTAGATCCAGATTTCAAAATGTAACCCTCAGGTATTTTGAAGGTATCGCCAAACTTTGTATTAAATCGGATCGCTAAATCACGAGTTAACTCGATGTGTTGACGTTGGTCTTCTCCAACAGGCACTTGATCTGCTTGATAAAGCAGAATGTCGGCAGCTTGCAACATTGGGTAGGTAAAGAGTCCTACGCGCGCAGTATCTGCCCCACCTTTTGCTGACTTATCTTTAAATTGGGTCATGCGGTTAGCTTCGCCAAAGCCTGCTATGCATTCCATAATCCAACCGAGTTGGTTATGTTCGGCAACATGTGATTGCACAAAGAGCGTAGATTTCTCTGGAGAAATTCCTAGGGCAATCAACTGCGCCGCAGATGAGAGAGTTCTTTTGCGAAGCAGCGCTGGATCGATATCACCGGTTAGGGCGTGCAGATCGACGATGCAGTAGAAGGCATCATTGCCGCTCTGGAGTTCGACCCATTGCTTTAGCGCACCGAGATAGTTGCCCAGGTGGAAGGAGTCACTGGTGGGCTGGATGCCCGATAGAACTCTCTTCTTTGTCATAGTTGTAATTCTCGCATGAATCGCTAGTTACGCGATATCAATAACTGCCCAGCGCGCTTGCCTTCCATAGTCAAAACAGTGATTCGAATCCCGTTAACGCCAACTACATCGTGTGCGACGGGAATTCTGCCTAAGAAATGCATCACAAAACCGCTCGCTGTTTCATATGGGCCTTCAGGGATTTCTATACCTGTCTGCTCACGTAAATCATCGATCGAAATCAGTCCATCAACCTCAAAATCACCTGTGCGCGATTCCATGGAAACATCGGCTTCATCGGTGTCGTATTCATCTTTGATATCGCCGATCAAGCATTCGACTAAATCTTCGAGGGTCACGATGCCGTCGGTGCCACCGTATTCATCGAGCACGATAGCTAAATGTTGGCGTTGATTGCGCATCTCGGTAAGGGCAGGAAGAACTCCCTTGGTGCCAGGCAGAAACATGATGTTTCGAACAAGCTCTTGAATCTTTCCGCCGGCGCTCACCAACGTTGTATCAAGTAGATCGCGAACGTGGATAAATCCAATTACCTCATCGGTTGATCCACGAACAACTGGATAACGTGAGTGAGCGCGATCAACGGCGAGCGCAATCGCCTTGCCTACAGTTAATGAGGCATCCATAAAATCAACTTCGGTGCGCGGAACCATAACTTCATGCACCTGGCGCTCTGAAGCGTTAAATACTTCTTCTACGATATCGCGTTCTTCTGCAGTCAAGGCAGCATGGCCAGTTACCAAATCAAGGAGTTCTTCTTCAGACATCTGGCTGCGTTGTTCTTTTGGATCAATTCCAAAGATACGTACAACAACATCAGTTGATCTAGAGAGCAGCCAAATCACAGGTCTAAAGAATTTGGCGGTTAAATCAATAGGGCCAGCGCTCCAAAGCGATATCTCTTCAGTGCGAAATAGCGCAAGACGTTTTGGAACGAGCTCACCAAAAACAAGTGAGAAGTAAGCGATTACTAAGGTGACGCCGATTAGCGAAGTTACATTTGCTGCATCATCTGACAGACCAAGATCAACCAACTGCGGAATGACATAAACGCCAAGTCTTTCTGCGCCAAGTGCGGCAGATAAGAATCCACAAACAGTTACGCCAACTTGAGCAGCGGCTAAGAAGCGATTTGGGTTAGAGGTAAGGACGGAAACCTTGGCGCCACGTTTACCTCTACTTGAGAGTTGGCGGACTTGGCTTTCACGAAGTGAGATCAAGGCGATTTCGGCTGCCACAAAGAATGAGCCGAGCAAGATCAGGCCAGCTACGGAGGCGAGATCGCCGATTAAAGAACCAATCGGGTAAGGGTCCATGATGGGGGTAATTCTACGGCTTAGAACTGAGAGATGTGAACTCGCCCAGAGGCTATCTCTCTAGCCCCTTCCCTATTTGCCCACGCTTGGCATATCCTTTGCGAGCCTAGCCAACCGGCTAGCACCTTCATCCTACGGACCGTCGGGCACGTACCTGCCCGGAGAAGGAGATACCTTAAATGGCATCTGTTGTATTCGAAAACGCAACACGTATCTACCCAGGCACAACCAAACCTGCAGTCGACAAGTTAAACCTAACCGTTAAAGACGGTGAATTCTTGGTTCTTGTTGGTCCATCAGGTTGCGGTAAGTCAACATCACTACGTATGTTGGCAGGACTCGAAGAGATCGACGAAGGTCGCATTCTTATCGGTGACCGCGATGTAACAAATGTTGCTCCAAAAGATCGCGATATCGCAATGGTTTTCCAGTCATATGCGCTTTACCCACATATGACTGTTGCAGAGAACATGGGATTCGCACTTAAGATCGCTGGAGTTTCCAAAGAAGAACGCGAAAAGCGCGTTAATGAAGCAGCGAAGTTGCTCGACCTTGAGCCATATCTAGAGCGTAAGCCAAAGGCTCTCTCTGGTGGACAGCGTCAGCGCGTTGCTATGGGTCGTGCGATTGTTCGCGAGCCACAGGTATTCCTTATGGATGAGCCTCTCTCAAACCTTGATGCGAAGTTGCGCGTTGCAACTCGTACCCAAATCGCTGCGCTACAGCGCCGTCTTGGAATCACAACTGTTTATGTAACACACGACCAAGTTGAAGCTATGACTATGGGCGATCGCGTAGCAGTTCTTAAGGATGGTCTATTGCAGCAAGTTGATACACCTCGCAACCTTTATGACTCACCTGCAAATGCATTCGTTGCAGGCTTCATCGGCTCACCTGCTATGAACCTTCTCTCTGCTCCAGTAAGTGGCGGAAAGGCGATGCTCGGAGATCTCGCAGTAGACGTTCCAGGATCTGCTGGTTCATCAGTAACCGTTGGAATTCGTCCAGAAGGCTTTGCTCCTGCATCATCTGGCTTCAAGGTTCTAGTTGAAGTTGTCGAAGAACTCGGCGCAGATGCATTCGTCTACGGCAAGCCTGCAGATTCATCTGTGAACTTTGCTAACTCAACTGATGAAGGCGCACAAGTAATTGTTCGCTGGGATCCAAAGCACCCACCAAAGCCAGGCGACACAATCACTGTCACCGCTGCGGCTGCATCAGTTCACCTCTTCAACTCAACAACTGGAGAGCGTCTAAAGTAATAAACAAGTAATTAATAAGTAGTAAATAACCCCCGTCACGCAATGTGGCGGGGGTTATTTACTTTAAGAGTTAAAGAGCTTTAAAGGGGCGGGCAAATTCTGTTTCTTCAGTTGCCTCTAACTCAAGTAAACGATTCCATTTCGCGGTGCGCTCTGATCCATGTGTAGAACCGACTTTAATCTGCTGCGCCCGCCAACTGGTTGCAATATCTGCCAGCCAAGAATCTTCAGTCTCACCGCTGCGGGCCGAGACAACCGTTGCAAAGTTATTTGCGTGCGCATGATCTAGGACGCGATGAGTTGAGGTAAGCAGACCATTCTGGTTGGCCTTGATCAAAATAGCGTTAGCGCTCTTTTCTGCAATACCGCGTTCCAGGCGATGTAAATTAGTTGTAAAGAGGTCATCTCCAAGAATTTGTAGATGTGCAGGAGCGCTTGCGGCAAAGGCTGACCATGAGGCCCAATCATCTTCGGCAAAGGGATCTTCAATCGATGAAATTGGGTAGGTAGTAACTAGATCAAGGATCTCTTCTACGAATTGATCTGGCGAATAAACCTGCCCAGATGTAGTTAACGAGTATTTGTGATCGGCAAAGAACTGGGTTGATGCAATATCGAGTGCCAGTGAAACTTTTCCAGATAGCCCAAGTTCTTCGATCTGCGACAAAACAAACTCGCAGGCATCGTCGGTTGTTGGGAATGAGAGTCCTAATCCACCTTCATCAGCAACTAAATGAGTAACGCCATGAGCCTTGCCATCACTTGCTGCTCGTTCACGAATTGCAACGATCCAGGAAAGGGCTTCGGCAAAATTACTTGCGGCATGAGGAACAACTAGAACATCTTGAATATCAAGGCTGCGATTGGCGTGGGCTCCCCCAGATAAAATATTTACCATCGGCATCGGCAGTAAGAGCGCACCTTCTGGCTGAAAGTATCTGACCAGAGATTTACCTGATGCATGCGCTGCTGCTTTTGCAACAGCGAGTGAGGTTGCTAGCGTTGCATTGGCGCCAATTACCTGATGACCCGGAGTTGGATCAACCTCGACGAGCAACCCATCTATCGCAGCTAAATTCAGGCTGTGGCCCAATAACTTAGGTGCAATCTTGGAATTAATATTTTCAACAGCTGAGTAAACAGATTTTCCGGCGTAGAAACTCTCTGCCTTCGTTGTTCCAGCATCTCTGAGTTCGCGTGCCTCATGTGCACCCGTTGAAGCCCCTGATGGCACTCGTGCGGTGTGAAGCGAGCCATCGCTTAAGGTAATTGTTACCGCAACAGTGGGGCGGCCTCGTGAATCGAGTACTTGATAGCCAAGTAACTTCTTAATATTCATTACTTGGCGCCTTCAAATAGCTGCTCAAAAGTCATAGTCGAATCTAACAGTGCAGACTTGGTGGTGGCTACCAGCCTTTGCTTCGCAGGCTCATCCAAGTAATTTACTGGTGATACCCCTTCAACCCGAGCCAAGGCGATGAGAGCAACATGTAGCGGAAGACTCTTGGCGATGCTTATCCGACTAGTTTCGCGATAAGAATTTGGGAAGTTCAAGGCAGTAGTGGCTAACGCATCTTTCTCTGCTTCGCTCTGCGTTCTTATAGTTTTGCATAACAGATGTGCGCTGACAAAAGCTAAATCAAAGACAGGATTTCCAGTATGTGCGACCTCGAAATCTAAGACTATGGGGCTGTGATCAGGCGTTGCCAGGATGTTCTTTGGCGAAAAATCTCCATGCACCAAGGCGATTTTCTCGGTCGTAATCTCTTCAATCAACGAGTTAATAACTTGTTGGAGATTAGGGTTCTTATCTGCAACTGCGCGATAGAAAGGACTTACTCGCAACTGCTCAAAAAGTTCGCCTTCCATAAACTTCGCCTTAATCGCTGAATCAACGGCAGTTGTGTTGTGCCACTGCGCCAATACCTTGCCGAGTTTTTCACCCATTTCCGGATGGATTCGTCCTTCCAACATATCCTGCTTCCAGTTGGTGCAGGTATTTGGAAGACGTGACATTGTCAAAGTGAAATTGGCTTCGTCGCAATCAATCAACTCTGGAACGCTATCTGGAGTAATCGATTGATAGACGCGCATCGCCTCTGCCTCAACAATTGCGCGGCGTTGATCGGCCACCCACTTTGCTTTTGTCTTTAGCTCAGGCAGAGCCTGCTTAACAACTAACTCGCGCTCGGCACTTTTGACCGCTAAGACAACACAGGAAACGCCACCTGTGAGAACTTCCACGGTGGCGTTGCCTGAAATTAATCCGCGCTCATTAAGGTAGGAAATTACCGAACCTTCATCGAGCACGAGGTTTCTTTACTTAACCCTTTAGCGAACCTGACAAGAGGCCACGTAAGAAGTAACGACCTAAGAATAGGTAGACGAGCAAGGTTGGGATCGAAACGATCAACGATGCAGTCATGTTATTTCCGTAGTAAACCTGGTTGCCAGAACCGGTGATGAAGTTAAGCGCTGTTGTTGCAACAGATAACTTCGGTGATCCACCAGTTAAGAAGATCGCAAAGAGGAAGTCGTTCCAGGCAGATGTGAACTGCCAGATAAGAACAACGACAAAGCCGGGAATTGAAAGTGGCAAGAAGATAGTACGGAAGATACGTACCATTCCGGCGCCATCAACACGTGCGGCCTCAATTAACTCGTTTGGAATCGCTGCGTAGTAGTTACGGAAGATCAATGTACAGATCGGAATACCGTAGATAACGTGAGCAAATACCAAGACGTAGATCGTGTTACCGATTCCGGCCCACTGATTGAACTTAGTTAGTGGAATCATGATCGCTTGGTAAGGAATAAACATTCCGAAGAGGAAAGTTGTAAATACAAATGTAGATCCGCGGAAACGCCACTTAGCAAAGACGAACCCGTTGATCGCACCGATTACGGCAGAGATAACTGAGGATTGAACTACGAAGAAGAGCGTGCGGAACATTGGTTCGCGCAAGATCTCCCATGTTGGGCCCCAGGCGCTGAAATCAAGTGAAGTCGGTGGAATGAACGCCGCTGACTGAGTTACACCGGTAATACCCTTAACAGAGTTGATCACCATGATGTAGATAGGCAGAGCGGCGATTACAAAGAGAATCGTTAGCGCGAAATAGCGGAAGACCAACCAGAATTGACCAACGCCATCGAGTTTCTTCTTATTGCGAACATCAACCTTGCGGGTGACGCGGGATGCGATATCTGAACTCATTTGTTCGCCTCCTCTGTCTTATTTACATAGATTAGATATGGAATGACTGCTACAGCGATCATCAAGAGGATCAAGATCGCAATTGCAGCTCCCTTGGCGTAGTTCTGGAAATCGAAGATAACTTGCCACATATAGATCGCAAGAACCTTGGTTACATAGCTCTTAGTTGCGATACCGAAGATGAGGTCGAAGACCTTCATCGAAATATGGCCCAAGATAATCAAGACCGTTAAGAATGTTGGTGATAGTTGTGGGAACAAGATGTGGCGATAGATCTTAAATTCGCTGGCGCCATCTACACGCGCTGCTTCGCGAAGGTCATCCGGAATACCGCGGAAGCCTGCCAAGAAGAGCGCCATCACATAGCCAGACATCTGCCAGATAGCAGGCAGTGACATCGCATACATGGAACCAGCTTCAGATGTGTACCAGTCGCTCTGAAGAGCGCCTAGACCTACTTGCTGCAACAGGTAGTTAAGGCCTGTTGCATCTGCATCGCGGGCTGAGTCCATCAACCAGCGCCATGAAGTTCCCATAGCGATAAATGAGATCGCCATTGGATAGAGATAAGTAGAGCGGAAGAAGCCTTCGCCCTTGATTCCCTTTTCTAACAATAAAGACATAATCAAGCCGGAGAGCAAACATCCGATCATAAATACTGCAGTGAATTTTAGAAGGTTAGAGAGTGCGTGAGTAAATTCAGGATCTTGCCAAAGTTCTACATAGTTGGCGAAACCTACATAGCTAACATCTTCGGTGTATGAGTTGGTGCGATTCATCAAAGATTCACGAAGTGTGTAACCAATCATTCCGTATACGAAAACCGCCATCGCGATAATTGATGGGAGTACGAAAAAGAATCCGCCCCATGGGCTATGGACTCGATTTTTCTTTACTTTCACTTAGGTGTCGCCTCTCAAAATATTTAGACTATTTAGAAACTTAAGAATCTCTAGAAATATTAAAAGTGTCGAAGTTCTGGCGAAACCTTTCGATCCCGCCAGAACTTCGACAACTTCTTTAAAACACTTACCTAAATAACTAATTAATTAGCTATTTACGTGTGCCTTTAGAGCTGCATCGAGTGCCTTTGCAAAGCCCTTCTTATCTTTTCCTCCGCCTGAATAGAAGCGTCCAACTGCTGAGTTGTACGCAGCCATTCCAGCATTGCCCCAGTTAACGCCGTGGACAGTTGAACCGACTAGGCGATCCTTCTTCCATGACTTCATTGCTGCCTGGAGGTAGCTGTCATATAGCTTTGGATTTGAATCTGTACGAACTGCGATTGAACCCTTCTTAGGGTTGAAGGCATCCTGTCCAGCCAAAGATCCGCAGACCTTCAACCAGGCGATACCTGCATCGCGGTTTACAGCGCCCTTAGGCAATGTAAATGAATCTGATAGCCACTGGTAGATACCGTTAGTACCTGGACCTGGAGCCCATGTGTAGTCCTTGCCTAGCTTTAGGCCTTCTGACTGCCACTGTGATGAAGCCCAGTCACCCATGATGAAGAAGCCGGCTTTACCTGTTGTTACAAGCTTGCCTGCATCTGGCCAGTCAAGTGACTTGCTTGAGTTACCGAATGCAAGAATCTTTGCAAGGTAATCAATTGCCTTAGCAACTTCTGGACCGCTCCACTTTGTCTTACCTGTCCATAGACCGTTGAACTTATCTGGTCCCATTGAAGCAAGTAGTACGTAGTCGAATAGGTGAGCAATCGCCCAGTCGCCGTTACCAGCAAGTGCGATTCCGTCGATTCCGACCTTCTTGAACTTGGCCATGTCAACGAGCATTGCATCTAGTGATGCAGGAGCCTTAGTGATTCCAGCCTTCTTTGCAGCTGCTGGATTCCACCATAGAACGTTTGAACGGTGAATGTTTACAGGAACTGAGTAGATCTTTCCGTTTGTTGTAAGGGTCTTTACGAGATCCTTAGGGAAAATCTTGTCCCATCCTTCTGACTTGTAAAGGAATGAAAGGTCTTCAACCTGTCCAGCCTTTACATATGATGAAAGTTCTTCACCAGCATGTGCCTGGAATGTGTCAGGTGGATTTCCAGCTTGCATACGTGATACAAGAACACCCTTTGCGTTAACGCCAGCTGCACCTGCAACTGTTGCGTTAATAAATGGAGTCTTTGGGTTCTTTGCATTGAACTCAGTTGTCATTCCTTCTAGACCTGCAGCTTCTCCGCCTGATGCCCACCAGGTAAAGATTTCAAGTTGCTTATCAGTTGCAGCAGATGATGCTGGAGCTGTTGTTACAACAAGTGCAAGTGCAGCGAAGACAGCTGCTACTTTTGACTTCTTTAGCATGTAACGCCTTTCTCGATGTAGAGGGATTTCCTACTACGGGATATGTATCAGCCTGGATTTTTTGGGGACCAGGAATCTACATATAGGTATCTTTGTTCGGGGTTAGGGGTGAGTCAACCCATTGCGGCCCTTTGGCGGTAACGTTTAGGTTACAAAGGGCGGGCTAAAAACCCCGCCCAACGAAGGGTTCTCTAGGTAAGAGAAGAGAGCTTGTAATAAGCGCCATTCCACTTGATTTCCTTGTGGAACTCATCGCTGGTGGTCCCGGCGCTGATGCGCAAGTGCTCTACGGAGGCGATATTGGCGAAATCATTTAGGGTCTCGATATCCAAAGATGTACTCAGGACGGTGTGGTGGGAGCCGCCGGCGTAGATCCAAGATTCGGCCGAAGTGGCAAGAGATGGGGCCGGCTTCCAGACCGCACATGCAACAGGTAACTTCTTTAACTCTTTATCTGGCTTAACAACTTCGATGTCATTTGAAACGATGCGAAAACGATCACCGAGATCCATTAAACCAACTACGCGACCTTGTGCAGGTGTTGCGTTGAAAACTAAACGAACTGGGTCATCTTTTCCACCGATACCAAGTGGATGAATTTCGCACTTTGGTTTTTGATCTGTAATTGTGGGACAGACTTCGAGCATATGTGCGCCCAAAACTTTTGGTTCGCCAGGTCCGAAGTGATAGGTGTAATCCTCCATAAATGAAGTTCCACCTTTCAGGCCTTCGGTCATGCTCTTAATAATGCGAAGTAGTGCTGATGTTTTCCAGTCTCCTTCCCCACCAAAGCCATAACCCTTCGACATCATGCGTTGCACTGCTAAACCTGGGAGTTGCTTGAGGGCTCCTAGATCTTCAAAGTTAGTTGTAAATGCGGTGAAGTTTCCGGCTTCTAAGAATCGCTCGAGCGCAATTTCAAGAGATGCCTGATAGCGCAGTGAATCGTGGCGGGCTCCACCTTTTTTAAGTTCGGCAGAAACTTCAAAGATCTTTTCATACTCGGCAACTAGCGAATCAATTGCGCTCTCTTCAACTGCAGCAACGGCGTCGACAAGTGCGTTTACACCGTATGCCTCAATAGACATGCCAAGTGCAATCTGCGCACTTGTCTTATCGCCATCGGTAACTGCGACATAACGCATATTGTCGCCAAAGCGAGCCAGCTTTAAGTTCTGCGCGGTGTGCCAACCAATTGCGGCGCGCATCCAATGTGCGATGCGAGTAGTGACGGTCTTATCTGAAACGTGGCCAGCGACAACTTTGCGCGCCATATGAAGTCGAGCTTGAACATGTCCATGTTCGCGGTCTCCGTGCGCTGCCTGGTTTAGATTCATGAAATCCATATCGATGGTTTCCCATGGAAGTTCAGAATTTGCTTGGGTATTTAAATGCAAGATCGGAACTTGCAGCGCATTTAGGCCGCCGATCCACATCTTTGCCGGTGAAAATGTATGCATCCAGGTAATAACGCCAATGCAATTTGGATTGGCAGATGCTTCTAAACAGAGCGCCTTAATTGCTTCAGGCGTTGTAAGAACTGGCTTCCAGGTAGCTTTAATCGGAAGATCACTTGCTGCATTAAGCGTTGCGACTACTTGCTTAGATTGTTCGGCGACTTGGGCCAAAATATCTTCACCATAAAGTGGCTGGCTTCCTGTGAGAAACCAAACTTCTAAACTTTTTTCGCTAAGTGATTTCATTCTGGAATAGTACATGAGGCCTAGTTATAGGGAAATAGTTCCTCGCTCATTTCAAACTCTCCACGCAATATGTGAACATTGCCGGCGCCGTACTTGCGCCACTTATCGGTAAGTACCAACGCAGTATTTTCATCGATGCCCAACAGGGCGGTGTCGGCATCTTTTCGAACAATCGCCGCGGTTACGCGATCTGGTAACCAACCCAAGAACTTGTCATAGTGTGGAATAACTTCTATATCCGGCAAGAGATTTAAGCCGGTGCTGATATGCGATCTGCGGATGCCAATAATTTTTCCGCCAAAGGCCATTGCGCCAGCGGAACACCCAGCAAGCGAAGCGCCATCGCGCCAGCTCTGCACAATCACTTGCCACATTGGAGTATCGACAAATATTTCTGCCAAATGAACTGGGTCTCCCCCAGAAAAGTAAATCAAACCAGCGCTCTTGATCTCGGCAATCCACTGTTCATTGAAAGCATCTTCACGAGTAAGCACTGGCAGATATTTCACTTCGCAACCTATTCGTGCGCCTTGTTCGGCACCGCGTTGGCGCCAAAAATCTAAACGGTCATCGCCTTCTTTCCCGGCGGCGGTAGGAATCTGTACATAAGTATTTGATTTACCGCGAGAAATACCGAAGCGCAGTAGCTCTGCTTCGAGCAACTGCGCTTCGCGTAAATATTCTCCAGAACCAACTAGCGCTAAAGCACCCGGTTGGTGGTCAGGCATGATTAAGCCATTGCAACTTTCAAGTTCTCATCAATTGAATTGAGGAACTCTTGAGTTGTTTGGTATGGCGCATCCTTTGAGATGAGAAGAGATAGATCCTTAGTCATCTTTCCTTGCTCAACTGTTTCGATACATACGCGCTCGAGAGTTGCACAGAACTTCGCGAGTTCCGCGTTGTTATCGAGTTTGGCGCGGTGGGCAAGACCCTGTGTCCACGCAAAGATTGATGCGATTGGGTTTGTTGATGTCGCCTTACCTGCTTGGTGATCGCGGTAGTGGCGAGTAACTGTTCCGTGCGCTGCCTCTGATTCGCAGATCTTTCCATCTGGAGTCATAAGTACTGAGGTCATCAATCCTAGTGAGCCGTAACCTTGTGCGACGGTATCTGATTGCACATCGCCGTCGTAGTTCTTACAGGCCCAGACATATCCACCTTCCATGCGAAGTGACATTGCGACCATGTCATCGATTAGGCGGTGCTCGTACCAAATGCCAGCAGCATCAAATTGTGGCTTGAACTCAGCTTGGAAGATCTCTTCAAAGATATCTTTAAAGCGACCGTCGTATGCCTTAAGAATTGTGTTCTTGGTTGAAAGGTAAACCGGGAACTTACGAAGTAGTCCGTAGTTAAGTGAAGCGCGGGCAAAGTCGCGGATTGAATCATCTACGTTGTACATCGCCATTGCCACGCCTGAAGATTCGAAGTTAAAGACTTCAGTGTTAATTGGCGCAGAGCCATCTTCAGGAACGAATGAGATCGTTAGCTTTCCTGGACCTGGAACTTTGAAATCAGTTGCGCGGTATTGATCGCCAAATGCGTGACGGCCGATAACGATTGGCTTAGTCCAGTGAGGAACCAATCGTGGCACGTTTGAAATGATGATTGGCTCGCGGAAGATCACTCCACCCAAGATATTGCGGATTGTTCCGTTAGGTGACTTCCACATCTTCTTAAGGCCGAACTCTTCAACGCGGGCTTCATCAGGGGTAATAGTTGCGCACTTGATACCAACGCCATGCTTTTGGATAGCGCGGGCAGAGTCAACAGTTACTTGATCATCAGTGGCATCGCGGTGTTCCATACCTAGGTCGTAGTACTCAAGATTTACATCAAGGTAAGGAAGGATTAAGGAATCTTTGATGAACTGCCACATGATGCGGGTCATCTCATCGCCATCTAGTTCGACGACAGTTCCGGTTACTTTGATTTTGCTCATATCTTTTCCTTACTAGAGAGTCTGTACATCTGCCTGCTTGGCACGGACTGCTTCCGCAGCTTCCTTTAGCCCAGCAAGTTCTGAATCGGTGAGTTTTGTTTCTACAACTTTCTTTACACCAGAGCGACCGATCTCGGCTTCGACTCCGAGGTAAACACCAGAGATTCCGTATTCGCCATCTACCCAAGCGCATACTGGCATTACCGCACCTGAATCTTCGATTACCGCTTTAGCCATACGCGCTGCTGCAGCAGATGGTGCGTAGTAAGCAGAACCGGTCTTAAGTAGTGCAACAACTTCTGCGCCACCGTTACGAGTGCGATCAACGAGTTCATCAATTTCTGCCTGTGAAAGAAGTTCGGAAAGTTGCTTTCCATCTACAGTGCAACGGCTTGGGACTGGCACCATCGTGTCACCATGTGATCCAAGAGTTAGCGTCTTGACTGAACCAACGGCAACGCCAAGTTTTTCAGCAACAAAGTTTGTAAAGCGTGCTGTATCAAGCATTCCTGCCTGGCCCATCACGCGATTCTTTGGAAAGTTAGTTGCAAGCTGAGTAAGCGCTGTCATTTCATCGAGTGGATTTGAGACCACAATGATCACTGCATTAGGTGAGTGCTTTGCAATATTTTCAGCAACGCCGCGAACGATTCCGGCATTTACACCGATCAGATCCATACGGCTCATACCTGGTTTACGTGGCAAGCCTGCTGTAATGACAACAACATCAGAGTTTGCAGTTGCTTCATATCCTGCGCCATCAGCAGTTGTAGTCGCACCGATGATCTTGGTTTCAAATCCTTCGATAGAACGTGATTGGTTCATATCAAGCGCCAAGCCTTCAGGCTTTCCTTCGAGGATATCTGTGAGCACAACGGTTTCGAAGATGTTGTATTCAGCTAGACGAAGGGCAGTTGTTGAGCCGTAGAAACCAGCTCCGACAACGGTGACTTTTCCGGAAATTGCTTTGGCAGACATAACCGACTCTTTCTCTTACGTTCTCTTGATATCGAGAGAAACTCTACAACCCGCGCGGAAGTGAAATCGCCACGGCCAAGAGGGCCAGCGCTATTCCGAGGGCTAAATACCGTTCAACTTTTCCAGTTTTCCAATGTGCGATCGCAATCACACCCATACCGATGGCGATCGCGATCGAGCCGAGGCGAACAAAGGATGCCACCCCAGCTAGAAAACCAAGGCCAATGATTAGGTATGCCAGACGCACACCGATTGAATTTATCTCTCGCATGCTTCAACAACATTCTGAAGCAACATCGCCCGAGTCATCGGTCCGATTCCACCAGGCATAGGCGCAACAAAAGAGGCAATGTTCATAACACCTGGGTCAACATCTCCGAGTAAACCAGCAGAAGTTCTAGAGATTCCAACATCAATAACAACTGCGCCCTGTTTAATATCGCTCGCCTTTAAGAAATGTGCGCTACCAATTGCAGCGATAACAATGTCGGCACGCTTAGTGTGTGAAAGCAAATCTTTAGTGCCGGTGTGGGTCAGAGTTACTGTGGCATTTTCTTGCTTGCGAGTTAGCAGCAACCCAAGTGGACGTCCCACTGTTAGGCCGCGACCAATAACCACAACTTCTGCACCTGCTAGCGGAATTTTGTAATGGTTGATTAATTCGACGATGCCTCGCGGAGTGCATGGAAGTGGTGCATCAAAACCAGAGACAAGTCGACCTAAGTTAATTGGATGTAGACCATCAGCATCTTTTACCGGATCAATTGATTCCAGAACTAATTGAGTATTTATCCCTTTGGGAAGCGGCAGTTGCACGATATATCCAGTGCACTCTTTAGCGTTGTTTAAATCCTTGATTGCTGCAAGCACATCGGCTTGCGATGCATCTGCCTTTAGATCAACGCGAATTGAATTGATTCCGACTTCTTGGCAGTCGCGATGTTTTCCCGCAACATAAGAAATAGAACCTGGGTCATCGCCAACGAGAACTGTTCCGAGACCTGGCGCAATCCCATTAGCCTTTAGCGAGGTTACGCGTGCAGCAAGTTGCCCTTTGATGGTGGCGGCAAGTGCTTTGCCATCAAGGATTGTTGCTGTCATAACTCCAGATCCTATTCGAGTTAGTTGTGGCTAGCGAAATTAGGCGTGCGAGAAGTGGCGTGTGCCAGTAAAAAACATTGCAATTCCTGCGGCGTTTGCTGCTGCAATTACTTCTTCATCGCGAACGCTGCCACCTGGCTGCACAACCGCTGTTACACCGGCATCGATCAGAATCTGTAAACCATCTGCAAACGGGAAGAAGGCATCACTTGCCGCAACTGTTCCGGCAACGCGATCGCCAGCGCGCGCAACTGCAAGTTTTGCAGAGTCCACGCGATTTACTTGGCCCATTCCGATTCCGATTGCTGCCCCATTGTGTGCCAACAAGATCGCATTGCTCTTAACTGCGCGCACCGAGCGCCAAGCAAATTCGAGATCAGCTAACACTTCAGCGGAAACTGCAGCACCTGTCACTTGCTTCCAGTTAGCTGGAGAATCACCTTCGGCGCTGATCTTGTCGGTATCTTGAAGAAGTACTCCACCTGATACGGGGCGAATTTCAAAGGGCGATAGAAAGGTATTAGCGCAGGTGAGAATTCTGATGGAAGGTTTACGCATCAGAATTTCCAACGCTGCTGGTTCGTACTCTGGAGCGATTATTACTTCAGTAAAAATCTGAGACAGCGGTTCGGCCATAGCAACGGTTACTTTGCGATTTGCCGCTACGACTCCCCCAAATGCTGAAACGGGATCACATGCATGCGCTGCTAAATAAGCGCTAGCGATATCTTTACCAGTTGCTATTCCACATGGGTTGGCATGTTTAATGATTGCAACACAAGGCTGTTGGTGATCTAACGCTGCGCGCCAAGCGGCATCAGCATCGGTGTAGTTATTAAATGACATCTCTTTGCCATGGCTCTGCACGGCGTTAACAATTCCCGGAGGACCACCGCGATAGATCGCCGCCTTCTGATGCGGGTTCTCACCGTAACGAAGCGAACTCTCACGGTTCCAGATCAAGCCAAACCAATCTGGAATATCCATACTGATCTGTGTGCCGAGCCAACTAGCGATTGTTAAATCGTATTCAGCTGTGGTGCGGAAAACTTCTAGAGCAAAGCGGCGTCGTTCTTCTAAAGTGGTTCCGCCTGCTTTTAACGCTGCAAATAAGTCGTCATATTGCGAGACCTTAGAGATAACTGCGACGGAACCGTGGTTCTTAGCAGCACCACGCAACATTGATGGACCGCCGATATCAATTTGTTCGATGCATTCGGCATATTCGGCGCCAGACATGATCGTCTGCAAGAACGGATAGAGATTGATAACAACTAAATCAAAAGGCTCGATATCTAATTCTGCTATCGCCGCTAAATGTTCGGGATTATCTTGATCGGCCAATATGCCTGAGTGAATCTTTGGGTGCAGGGTCTTTACGCGACCACCCATAATCTCGGGAAAACCGGTGTAAGAACTGACTTCGGTAACTGCGTAACCTGCTTGGGCTAACGTCTTTGCAGTAGATCCAGTTGAAAGTATTTCAATCTTGGCTTCGGTTAAAACCTTGCCGAGTTCTAAAAGACGATCTTTATCGTAAACGCTTACAAGTGCGCGACGGATAGCTTTGCGGTCAGTCATGAGACCTCACTGATTCGTTCAGTAGTTGTTGCAACGTCGCGACATAGAGACGTCTTTCGACAATCTTAATGCGTTCATGCAACGACTCTTCAGTATCGCTAGGCGTGATTTCAACTTCTTCTTGAGCGATTATCGCTCCGGTATCTACTCCCGCATCAACCCAGTGGATGGTGGTCCCAGTTTTTCTAGCGCCAGCGGCCAGCGCATCTCGAACCGCGTGGGCGCCTGGAAAGAGCGGCAACAAAGCTGGATGGCTATTTACGATCTTAAATTTAGATACACAATCGGCCGAAAGGATCCGCATAAAGCCCGCACTAACAACGAGGTCAGGTTGTAAATCAGTTAGCGCTGAAATAATTTGTAGATCCCAATCCAAACGATTTGCTGACACCGCAATTACTTTGCTCGGGATGCCTGCTGACTTTGCGCGATCTAATACCTTGGCACTTGCTTGATCAGAGATCACGCAGGCGATCTCTGCTTTTAAGTCACCGCTGTGCTGCGCATCGATAATTGCTTGGGCGATACTTCCGCTACCTGAAGCCAGTATGACGATTCGCGGATTAGTCATCGTTTAGCGCGAATTCTTATCTGCGGCAGTAGAACTACCAGCGCGATTCCTAAAGCAATCTCAACTGCGATTGAAAGGGTGAATTTCCAAATTGATAAGCCAACCGCGCTCATTGCCGGCGTCATTAAAGAACCGCTGGCTAGATAACTTAAAAGAGCGGTTGCGATCAAGAGATGTACGAAACTTTGAATAAGTGTTGTGGTACTAGAGCTCTGTGCCCAGATCGCAAGAGCAGCGCCTACGACTACAACTAGTGCGACCGCAATTAGCGCCCACCGTGAAGAAGTTGTAGGAAGCACTGATAGAAGAGGAAGTGCGGGTAGTTCACCTAAGCGATGCGTGAATGGTGAGACTAAAGTTCCGGCGCCAACTGCAAAGCCAGTTCCGGTGAAGTATCCGAGTATCGATAGCGCCGCATTGGGAAGATAGAAAGCATTTAGCGCAAATAGTAAGAACGAGCCGAGAATCCCCGGTTGTAAGACGATTGAGATATTTTTAAAGGTCGCAGTATTTGTAAAGATCAAAATTGCAAGAATGATAAATGAGAAGCCAAGCAAGATTGATAGAACGCGGCTTGCTAAAGATGCTGCCTGCGAAATTCGAACTCGTGATCCGGCAGTTAATGCCGCTAGGTAGGCGATCCCAAAGGTAAATATGGGCGTTAGATACCACTGTGGTGACACGTTGGTTGAACGGCTAAAGAGCGAAAGAAGTGTTGCGACCAATGCATATTGACCGGCAAAGATTGAACGAACGCTATTAATGTTATGAAAGTCGCCGTGTAATTTACTAAGGGCTTTAGTGAATCCAACTCGAAGGGCAAAGAATGGGATCAACATCGCACCAATCGGAAGGAAAGATAGATACCCAATCGTTGTTCCGCTTAAGTTAAATGGAATGTGGTGCGCACCTAGCCAGAGCCAGAGCGCTGCCCGCATTGGGTCTGAAGTATTTCCAGTTGCGCTTCCAGCTGTCGCCCAGGCGATTAGAGATATAAAGGCAAGCGGAAGAAGGATTACAAAGACGCTACGCAAAACCTGTGCAAACGAGACCGCTAGGACACGTTGCAACATTTGACCGCTAGCGACCGAGTATGGCGCGCATTAAGCGCGCAGTTTCACTTGGAGTTTGTCCGACCTTAACGCCAGCTGCCTCAAGAGCATCTTTCTTTGCTTGCGCAGTTCCAGATGACCCAGAAACGATTGCGCCTGCATGGCCCATCGTCTTTCCTTCTGGCGCAGTAAATCCAGCGACGTAACCTACAACTGGCTTGGTTACATATTCAGCGATAAATGCAGCAGCGCGCTCTTCAGCATCTCCGCCGATTTCACCGATCATAACAATTGCAGTTGTATCAGGATCATCTTGAAAAGCCTTTAGGCAATCAATATGTGTTGTACCGATTACGGGATCTCCACCGATACCAACTGCTGTAGAGAAGCCGATGTCGCGGAGTTCGTACATCATTTGGTAGGTAAGAGTTCCGGACTTAGAAACTAATCCGATTGGTCCGCGCTTGGTGATATCTGCAGGGATGATTCCGACATTTGACTGTTCTGGGCTGATCAGACCTGGGCAGTTTGGCCCGATGATCTGCGTTGTGCCCTTTTGCAATGAGTATGCGTAGAAGTATGCAGAGTCATGAACTGGAATACCTTCAGTGATCACAACAACTAGCGGCATCTTGGCATCAATAGCATCGATAACCGCAGCCTTTGCAAACTTTGGCGGAACGAATACAACTGAAACATTTGCCCCAGTTGCAGCCATTGCCTCAGCAACGGTGTTAAAGACTGGAAGTTGATGGCCATCGATATCGACGCTTTGTCCGCCTTTACCTGGCGTAACTCCACCAACAACTTTGGTGCCTGATGCCAACATGCGACGAGTGTGCTTGGTTCCTTCAGAACCAGTCATACCCTGAACAATTACCTTGCTTGCAGAATTAATAAAGATAGACATTACTTTGCCGCCAATTCTGCAGCGCGTGATGCTGCTCCATCCATAGTTTCAGCCTGCTCAATAAGCGGGTGGTTGGCTGCCTTCAAGATTGCGCGGCCTTCAAGGACGTTGTTGCCATCAAGGCGAACAACGATTGGCTTAGTGGCCTTTGCGCCAAGTAGCTCAAGTGCTTGCACAATGCCGCTTGCAACAGCATCACAAGCGGTGATTCCGCCGAATACATTTACAAATACGCTCTTTACATCAGGATCGCCCAAGATGATTGAGAGTCCATCGGCCATTACTTGGGCAGATGCTCCGCCACCGATGTCGAGGAAGTTTGCAGGACGCATGCCGCCGAATTTTTCGCCAGCATATGCCACAACATCGAGCGTTGACATAACCAGGCCAGCACCGTTGCCGATGATTCCAACCTGACCGTTATCTAGTTTTACGTAATTCAAACCTTTTTCTTTAGCCGCCGCTTCAAGCGCGTTTGCTGCATCGTGATCTACAAGCGCCTCATGTGTTGGTTGACGAAATTCCGCGTTGTCATCGAGAGTCACTTTGCCATCGAGTGCGATGATGCGACCATCTTCGGTCTTAACAAGTGGGTTGATTTCAACGAGAGTGGCATCTTCAGATTGGAAGGTTTCCCATAGTTTTACAAGAACATCTGCAACTTGATCTGCGATATCTGCTGGGAACTTAGCCTGCGCAACGATCTCTTTCGCTTTCGCAAGTGAGATTCCATCAACAGCAGTTACTGGAACCTTGGCAAGTTTTTCAGGTGCAGTGTGTGCAACTTCTTCGATATCCATACCGCCGGCAACTGATGCCATTACAAGGAATGTACGGTTTGAGCGATCTAGCAAAATCGACATGTAGTACTCGTCCACAATTGGCGCAGCTTGCGCGATCATAACTTTGTGAACTGTGTGGCCTTTAATATCCATTCCGAGAATGGCGCCGGCTTTCTCTTTCGCATCGTTTGCATCAACGGCAAGTTTTACACCGCCTGCTTTTCCGCGACCGCCAACTTTTACTTGGGCTTTAACAACTACCTTTCCACCCATTGCAGATGCTGCAGCGAATGCTTCATCAGCGGTAGTCGCAACAGCGCCTGCTAAAACAGGTACGCCGTGCTTTTCAAAGAGGTCACGTGCTTGATATTCAAAGAGATCCACAGATAACTACCATTCGAAGAATTACTAGCTCGTCTTTGTGCTAGCGGATGTGGATAATCCTAATCCTTGCGAAAGGCTACAAAACCACAACAGGGGCATAGCGCAGCAAGAGGCGTTTTTCGCCGTATTGGCCGAAGTTGATCGTCGCCTCTGATTTATCGCCTTCACCCGCTAGCGCCACAACGGTGCCGAGACCGAATGTGTCATGTGACACACGCTGACCAACTTCAAGAACCATCGCAGAAGATGTTTTGCCGGTCGCTCTCGGCGGAGGTGTTGTCGGAGTACGACGGCGAAGT
The DNA here is from genome assembly GCF_002288325.1 of Candidatus Planktophila lacus. Taxonomy (NCBI): domain Bacteria; kingdom Bacillati; phylum Actinomycetota; class Actinomycetes; order Candidatus Nanopelagicales; family Candidatus Nanopelagicaceae; genus Candidatus Planktophila; species Candidatus Planktophila lacus. The sequence goes on from NZ_CP016780.1 coordinate 1,073,615, forward strand.
CCAGAACTTCCAGATGAAGATGAGGAACGCGCTTCGTTCTTCCATTCGATTAAATCAGTTGGAATTTCATCTAAGAAACGAGAACCAGGGTTGTATTTAGGAGTTCCGAAAGTTAAACGATATTCCGCGCGCGAAATATAAAGTCGTTTTTCCGCACGCGTTAAACCAACGTATGCCAAGCGACGTTCTTCTTCAATCTCTTTTGGATCATCCAAGGTGCGTGCATGCGGAAAGATTCCATCTTCCATACCGGTGAGAAATACCGTCGGGAATTCAAGACCTTTTGCAGTGTGCAGAGTCATCAAGGTAACAACTCCCCCATGATCTTCACCATCGGGAATGTCGTCTGCATCGGCAACTAGCGAAACTTTTTCCAAAAATCCAGAGAGCGAAATTTCTTCATCTTCACCGAGCTCTTCAATTGGGCGTTCTTCATATTCCATTGATGCCGAGACAAGTTCCTTTAAGTTTTCAACTCGTACTTCATCTTGCGGATCGGTACTGGCCTCAAGTTCAGTCAGTAACCCTGATTGTTCAAGCACCGCTTCGATAATCACAGATGGCTTGGTCTTGGCTTCAACTAGGACAGAAAGGGCGGTAAGCATTGAGGTAAATGTGCCGATGGATTGCGCCGCTTTATTGGGAACGCTTGTTGCCTCAGTAACGCGCAGCAGCGCTTGCCAGAAAGAGATTCCGTTGGCCTGAGAAAAGATTTCTACTTCTTCGAGGGCGCGATCGCCAACCCCACGTTTTGGAAAGTTGATGATGCGGCGCAGCGAGACTTCATCATCTGGGTTAGCCAGCACGCGCAGGTAGGCAAGGAGATCTTTAACTTCTTTTCGTTCATAGAAGCGCAAGCCCCCAAAGACTTTGTATGGAATGGCAGCGCGCATAAAGATCTCTTCAAAGATACGAGATTGGGCATTTGTACGATAGAAAACCGCAGTATCTCCTGGATTGGAGTAACCCATATCTTGCAGTGAGCGGATTTCAGACTTTACGAATTCGGCTTCGTCATATTCGGATTCAGCGACATAACCGACAAGCGGTGCACCAGCACCGGCATCAGACCACAAGTTCTTCTCTTTACGAGATTCGTTCTGGGTAATAACTGCGTTCGCTGCGTTAAGGATATTTTGTGTTGAACGATAGTTTTGCTCTAGTAAGACGGTGGCAGCATTTGGATAGTCGACTTCGAACTGCAAAATATTGCGGATCGTTGCACCGCGGAAACCATAGATAGATTGGTCGGCATCGCCCACCACGCAGAGTTCGGCAATTGGAAAGCCATCGCCTTCGGTGCCGGTGAGCTCTTTAACTAAAACATATTGTGCGTGATTGGTGTCCTGATATTCATCCACCAAGATGTGGCGAAAGCGGGAACGAAAGCGCGCCTTGGTTTCAGGGGATTGTTGCAAAACCTGCACCGTCTTCATAATCAAATCATCGAAATCTAAAGCGTTGGCCTGCTTAAGGCGCTTTTCATACATCGTATAAACATCAGCGACGATAGTTTCAAATTGGTTCTGGGCCGCAGATAGATATTGATAAGGAGTTTGCAGCTCGTTCTTGGCATTTGAAATTAGCGATTGGAATTGGCGTGCGGGATAGCGCTTGGGATCAAGGTTTAAAGTCTCCATCACCCGCGAAATTAACTTCTGCGAATCGGCAGAGTCGTAGATACTGAAGGTGCTGCTGTAACCCAGACGTTCGATCTCTTGGCGAAGCAAGCGCACGCAAGCAGAGTGAAAAGTTGAGACCCACATTGATTTTGCGATCGGACCTACAAGTTCGGTGACGCGATCTTTCATCTCACCAGCTGCTTTATTGGTAAAGGTGATCGCAAGAATTTCGTAAGGTTTAACAGACCGCGCCGCCATTAAGTAAGCGATACGACGAGTAAGAACTCGCGTCTTTCCAGATCCCGCACCTGCCACCACTAAAAGAGGCGCGCCTTCGCTGGCAACCGCTTTCTGCTGCTGCGGATTAAGCCCCGCCAGTAGCGCTTGCGTATCAACCATGGCGCGGAGTCTATTAGGCTTAACTGTCATGGAGCCGCTACCAAATTCAGAGATAAAGCGCGTACTTGTCATCAACGCACATCCCGATGACTCTGATTTTGGCGCATCCGGAACTATCGCCCAATGGGTCAAGGCGGGCATTGAAGTCGCCTATGTCTTCTGTACTAATGGCGATCAAGGCGGCGAAGAATCGGGCTTCACCAAAGAAGAGATGCCAGCGATCCGCCAGCGCGAACAACGCGCAGCAGGTGCCGCAATCGGCGTCACCGACATTACATTTTTAAATTATGTTGACGGACATCTCGAACCAACACTTGGACTTCGCAAAGATATCGTCCGCCAAATTCGCATCAGCAAACCAGATCGCATGGTCTGCCAATCACCAGAGCGCAATTGGGATCGGATCGGCGCTAGCCACCCAGATCATTTAGCTGCAGGTGAGGCGGCGATCCAAGCGGTTTACCCAGATGCGCGAAATCCTTTTGCATTCACCGATTTATTAGATAACGAGGGCTTGCAACCACATCGCGTTAAAGAAGTTTGGATGATGGGCTTTGCAAACCCTGATCACTGGGTTGATATCACCGATACCTTTGATATGAAGATGAAGGCGTTAAACGCACATGCATCACAGACTGCGCACAATAAGGAACTTGAAAATATGGTGCGCGAGTGGGGTCAACGTAACGCTGGTATGGGCGGATTGCCTGAAGGTCGTATCGCTGAAGCTTTTAAGATTATCAATACCAATTAATAAATCTAAAAAATTATCGAACAGTCACCGATTTAATCTCGATCGGCTGTACCGGAATTCCATCGCCTGCGTAGTAAGCGTTTCCGGTTGATTGATCAACTTGGTACGCGCCAACTTTTTCAATGCGAAGCAGTAGCGGCAAACCCGTCTTGATCTTGCCCCAGATTGTGTAGCTCGGTGGAAGTGTTGTGTCCTTATAGACCAAGAAGAACTGGCTGCCGTTGGTATTTGGGCCAGAGTTAGCCATAGCTACTGTTCCTGCGGGATAGGTAAGAATCTTCTTAGTTGGAAGGTTCTCGTCTTTATAGCCTTTCCAAGAACCAGGTGAACCATTTCCTTGCGCTGAAGGATCTCCGCATTGCAGAACATAAATGCCTTCAGTAGTTAGGCGGTGGCAGAAAGAGCCATCAAAATATTTAGAACGAGCAAGCGTTGCTAAGTTGGTAACGGTTTGTGGCGCTGCTGGATCAAGCGCGATAGTAATAACACCACAATTTGTAGTAATCGTCATCGTCTTTGCAAGTTTCTTGTCAACGCTAGTTGGTTGCTTAAGCGTTGCTGGCACATGCGCCTTTGACGTTGGCTTGGCGCAACCCTTAACTGAAGTTGGGCGTTCAGCGGCAGGCGCAGCTGTTGGAGTTAATGAAGCAACAGCGATTGCCAGGGCACAGAGCGCAGAAATTCTTTTCATAGTCGGGTTCCTATTCCCATTCATTCTCTTTGCGAGTGTTCATTTCATTCCCACTCGATCGTTCCAGGCGGCTTACTCGTAACATCCAATACAACTCTGTTTACTTCGCGAACCTCATTGGTAATTCTCGTAGAAATTTTCTCTAGAGTTTCGTAAGGCACGCGCGACCAGTCTGCGGTCATTGCATCTTCACTTGATACCGGACGTAAAACTATTGGGTGGCCATAAGTACGGCCATCGCCTTGCACACCAACGCTTCGTACATCAGCCAAAAGAACTACTGGGCATTGCCAGATCTGACGATCAAGTCCTGCCGCCTTTAACTCTTCGCGCGCAATTAAATCTGCATGGCGCAGAATTTCCAGGCGATCTTGCGTTACTTCACCGATGATGCGAATACCGAGCCCTGGACCTGGGAATGGTTGGCGCCAAACGATTTCTTCAGGAAGGCCGAGCTCTAAACCAACTTGGCGAACTTCATCTTTAAATAAAGTGCGAAGTGGTTCGACAAGAGTGAACTTCAAATCATCTGGAAGACCACCAACATTGTGGTGTGACTTAATGTTTGCAGTACCTGTACCGCCGCCTGATTCAACGACATCTGGGTAAAGGGTGCCCTGTACTAAGAATTCAACATCTCCCCCGGCTGCGATATCTCGCGCTGCCTTTTCGAAGGAACGAATAAATTCACGGCCAATAATCTTGCGCTTAGTTTCCGGATCGGTGACTCCAGCAAGGGCACTTAAAAATTGATCAACTGCGTCGACAACTACTAGATCAATACCGGTGGCTGCTACAAAGTCACGCTGTACTTGTTCGGATTCGCCGCTGCGCAGCAAACCGTGGTCTACGAATACACAAGTTAGCTGAGCACCTACTGCGCGCTGCACGATTGCGGCAGCAACTGCTGAATCAACGCCACCTGAAAGTCCGCAGATAACGCGCTTGCTGCCAATTAGCGTCTTCGCTTTAGCAACTTCATTCTCGGCAATGTTTCCGGTTGTCCAGTTCGGTGTGCAACCGGCGATGTTGATCAACCAGTTTTTTAGGATTGCTTGGCCGTGTTCAGAATGTAGAACTTCGGGGTGGAACTGAACGCCGGCAATCTTTCCGCTGGCATCTTCGAAAGCGGCAATAGGAGTATCTGCTGTTAATGCACAGATAGTAAAACCTGCAGGTGCTTGAGTCACCGCATCGCCGTGCGACATCCAAACTCTCTGTGACGCAGGTAGCGTTGCAAAGATCTTAGAGCTTACTTCCGCTTTAATTTCAGTGCGGCCGAATTCTGATTTACCTGTCTGGCTTACAACGCCACCAAGAGCTGCGGCCATTGCTTGGAAGCCGTAACAAATTCCAAATACTGGAATACCGAGTTTTAGAATTTCAGCATCAAACTTTGGTGCGCGATCTGCATAAACACTTGAAGGCCCGCCCGATAGAACAATTGCTGATGGCGCCTTGGCCGAAACTTCTGCAGCGGTGATATGTGATGGAACGATCTCAGAAAAGACATTTGCTTCGCGAACGCGGCGTGCGATCAACTGCGCATATTGCGCACCAAAATCAACGACCAGTACGCCGTTCTGCGAATTACTCATTTACGCCCCGTGAATGATTACTTCTACGCGCTGGAATGACTTAACATCTGAATAACCAGAGGTTGCCATTGCGCGGCGAAGTGCGCCAAATAGGTTCATTGAGCCATCAGATGTATGTGATGGTCCGTTAAGAATTTCTTCAAGTGTGCCAACGGTGCCAACATTTACGCGCTCACCGCGTGGAAGTTCTTGGTGATGTGCTTCAGATCCCCAGTGCCAGCCAAGTCCTGGCGCCTGTGTTGCCTTTGCAAGTGGAGAGCCCATCATTACCGCATCTGCGCCAACGGCAATTGCCTTTGCGATATCACCAGAGCGACCAACTGAACCGTCTGCAATAACGTGAACATATCGTCCACCTGATTCATCTAAGTATTCACGGCGCGCTGCAGCTACTTCAGCAACAGCAGATGCCATTGGAACTTCGATACCTAAAACTTTGCGAGTTGTGTGTGCAGCGCCGCCACCGAAACCAACTAGAACACCAGCTGCTCCTGCGCGCATCAAGTGCAGCGCACCTGTTGCAGTAGCGACTCCACCAACAATTACTGGCACATCTAGTTCGTAGATGAATTTCTTGAGGTTAAGCGATGAATCATCATGTCCAACATGTTCTGCAGAAACTGTTGTTCCACGAATTACGAATATATCTACGCCAGCATCGATAACTGCCTTGTGAAGTTCAGCAGTGCGCTGTGGTGAAAGTGATGCCGCAACTGTGACACCAGAATCTCGAATTGTTTTGATGCGCTCTTTGATTAACTCTGGGCGAATCGGTGCGCTGTAAATTTCTTGCATACGTCGAGTTGCATGCTTATCTGGCATCGATGCGATTTCACCGAGCGGAATGCGGGGATCGTCATAACGAGTCCAAAGACCTTCTAGGTTCAGAACTCCGAGTCCACCAAGTCTTCCAATTTCAATTGCAGTTTCAGGAGAAACAACAGAGTCCATTGGCGCGGCCATCATTGGAATTTCAAATTTATAAGCATCGATCTGCCACGCAGTTGAAACATCTTCTGGGTTTCGAGTACGACGGCTTGGAACGATGGCGATATCGTCAAATGAGTAAGCCTGGCGGGCGCGTTTTCCTGGTGCGATCTCGATATCCATAGCGGCCTTCCTTAGCTCTTCTTGCTGTAGTTAGGGGCATCGGCAACGTGCAAGACATCGTGAGGATGGCTCTCTTGTAGCCCTGCTGCAGTAATTTGAATTAAGCGACCTTCACGGCGCAGCGTTTCGATATCGGGTGCGCCGGCATAACCCATTCCGCTGCGCAGTCCGCCAACGAGTTGGTGTACAACTTCAGCAACTGGGCCGCGGTAGGCAACTCTTCCTTCGATACCTTCAGGGACAAGTTTGTCTTCAGATAAAACATCGTCTTGCATGTAGCGATCTTTGGAATATGACTTCTGTTCTCCGCGAGATTGCATCGCACCTAGTGAACCCATGCCGCGATATGCCTTGTACTTTCGGCCATCGATTTCAACGAGTTGTCCTGGTGATTCTTCGCAACCAGCAAGAAGTGAACCAAGCATTACTGAATTTGCACCAGCAACAATTGCCTTAACAATGTCACCTGAATATTGAAGACCACCATCTGCGATTAGCGGAATTCCCGCCTTGTTACATGCCTTAGCTGCTTCCATGATCGCGGTAATTTGTGGAACACCAACACCTGCAACAACGCGCGTTGTGCAGATTGATCCGGGACCAACGCCAACCTTTACCGCATCAGCACCTGCGTTAATTAGCGCTTGCGCACCGGCGCGAGTTGCGACGTTGCCACCGATTATTTCGATAGTGGACGAAAACTTTTTAATGCGTTCGATCGCATCTAAGACAGCGCGGTGATGGCCATGTGCGGTATCAACTACAACTACATCTACGCCAGCTTCGATTAAAGCTTGGGCGCGAGCAAACCCATCATCGCCAACTCCAACAGCAGCTCCGGCTAAACCAACGTTCTTAACTAATTTAACGTGGGTTACTTGTTCTTCAATCGGAAGGTTGCGGTGAATGATTCCGATACCGCCGGCCTTGGCCATAGCGATCGCCATCGTTGATTCGGTGACGGTATCCATCGCAGATGAAACGACGGGAACGGCAAGTGAAATATTTCGAGTTAACCAGGTTGCGGTGTTTACTTCGCTAGGAACAACCTCAGAGGCATCTGGCAATAAGAGCACATCGTCGTAAGTCAGCCCGAGCATCGCGACTTTGTCGTTATCGCTGCTCATGAGCCCTCCGTACTGTGGTTGAGCGCCCTAGTCTAACTTGAGTTTTAGGCTCCTAAAGCCTGCTTAATCTGCGCGCAGGCTAGAGATAAATCATCAGCAAATGCCACATCGCCGCATTGATCGCGATCCCATCCCGGACCGCCCAAGATAAAGCGGGGCGCTGGGCGGATTGCAGGGATATCACGGAAGAATTTTGGGTCACCATTTTTTGATAGTTGTGCCCAAAGGAAAACAGCAGGTGGGGCGCTGCGGGTGACAACATTTGATAACGCCTCTAGCGGGGTGCGTGCACCTAAGAAATGGCAATCAACTTTCGCTTCAGCAAGGGCGGCATGAAGTGCATGCAACGCTAAGCAGTGAAGTTCTTCACCTACGGATGCCAATAAAACTGGACGAGAATTTAGCGGCGTCTTTAGCTGCTTTGATCGTTCGCGCAGAATTGCAGTAATGGTTTCAGAGAGTAAATGTTCGACTTCAATTCCGGTGCCTGTTTCTTGCCAGGCATCTCCTACTATTACTAATACGGGAACAATGACTTCCTGCCAACTATCAATAACCCCATATTTTTCAATATCTTTACGCAAGATACTTTCTACAAAATTTCGATCGAGTGAATTGGCTGCTTTGACAATTGCAGCGACAACATCTTCGCGAACTTCAAAAGTCTTTAAAATCTTTTCTACCTTTACTTCGCCTTTATGGGCCAGCGCTTGTTCTGCAGCATCTGCCGGGGCAACGCCAGCAGAGATCAATCGACGCATCAGAGTTAACTTGGCGAGATCACTGGCGCAATATCTGCGGTGTTCGCCGGCTTCGTGGCTGGAAGGTCCCAGGCCATAACGGCGAGCCCAGGTCCGCAGAGTTGCTGGGGCTACGCCGATTTGGCGGGCAACGGCTGCAACCGTCAGGAGCTCTTCCATGCGCCTATGGTGGCGTGAACTGGCCCACCTCACCACTTGAAACACGCTCACACCGTGACGAAACGAACAACTTTTGACCCGATAGGTACTTGAACAACCTATGGCGCGGTTGTATGGTTGGGCTAATCAACAAGGCAAGGAGAAAAACATGGCTGAACTAACACGTCTTCCGCTTCCAATCGCAGATCATTGGGAATGGCAGTACGAAGGCGCCTGTCGCGAACTTCCTGCTGAGATGTTCTTTCATCCAGATGGGGAACGCGGCCCACGTCGTCGCAATCGCGAGAACGCGGCGAAGGCTGTCTGCGCAACATGCCCAGTAATCCAGGCCTGCCGCGCACATGCGCTAGCAGTGCAAGAGCCATACGGAATCTGGGGCGGTTTATCTGAAGATGATCGCGCAGTATTGCTTGGCAAAGAAAAGCCAACTATTTACGAAGCATCATAAGAAATTAAAGAAAAATCCCCCGCACTCAGTGAGTGCGGGGGATTTTCTATTTACAAATTAGTGGCTACTTAGTGTGAGTGTCCTCCGGGACCATGTGAATGACCATGTCCGCCAGCTGCTTCGGCAACTTCATCTGCTGGACGCTCGTAAACAACCGCTTCAGTTGTAATGAACATCGCTGCAATTGATGCCGCGTTTGCAAGTGCTGAACGAGTGACCTTAACTGGATCGATTACGCCATCTTTTGCAAGATCGCCGTAGACATCAGTTGCTGCGTTAAAGCCTTCGTGGGCCTTAAGCGCACGAACCTTTGCAACTACTACGTAGCCTTCAAGTCCTGCGTTCTCTGCGATCCAACGAAGTGGTTCATCGCAAGCCTTGCGGACAAGACGAACGCCTACTGCCTTATCGCCAGTGAATCCAAGATCGCCTTCAAGAGCATCAGCTGCATGCACAAGTGCTGCGCCTCCGCCGATAACGATTCCTTCTTCAACTGCTGCGCGAGTTGCAGAGATCGCATCTTCAAGACGGTGCTTCTTCTCTTTCAACTCAACTTCAGTGTGTGCGCCAACCTTGATTACGCAAACGCCACCTGCGAGTTTTGCAACGCGCTCTTGTAGCTTTTCGCGATCCCAGTCAGAGTCGGTGTTAGCGATCTCGTTGCGGATCTCAGAGACGCGTGCAGCAACGACTGCCTTATCCCCTGCTCCATCAACGATCGTTGTTGCATCCTTAGTGATAACGATGCGACGAGCCTTGCCGAGATCCTCAATATTTACCTGATCTAGCTTCATACCAACTTCAGCAGAGATCACTGTGCCGCCGGTCAAGATTGCAATATCTTGCAACATCGCCTTGCGACGATCGCCGAAGCCAGGTGCCTTAACTGCCGCTGATGTAAATACTCCGCGCATACGGTTTACAACGAGAGTTGAAAGCGCTTCGCCTTCAACATCTTCAGCGATGATCAGAAGTGGCTTATTTGCTTGCGCAACCTTTTCAAGTACTGGCAGCAACTCTGCGAGCGCAGAGATCTTGTTGCCTGAGATCAATACGAAAGCATCCTCGAGGATTGCTTCCATACGATCTTGATCAGTTACGAAATATGGAGAGATGTAACCCTTATCGAATTGCATACCTTCAGTGAACTCAAGTTCCAGCGCTGTAGTTGATGCTTCTTCAACGGTGATTACGCCATCTTTGCCGACCTTATCCATCGCTTCAGCAATTAACTCGCCGATTGCGCGATCTTGGGCAGAGATTGTTGCAACGTCTGCGATCTGCGCCTTGTCTTTTACGACAGTTGCGTTCTCGGCTAAACGTGCAGATATAGCAACAACTGCTGCTTCGATACCTTGCTTTAGATCCATTGGCTGTGCGCCAGCGGCTAAGTTGCGAAGGCCTTCTTTAACCATTGCTTGGGCAAGCACGGTTGCTGTTGTTGTTCCGTCACCGGCAACATCGTTGGTCTTTGTCGCAACTTCCTTTACGAGCTGTGCGCCCATATTTTCTGCTGGATCTGAAAGTTCGATCTCCTTAGCGATTGTCACGCCATCGTTTGTGATGGTCGGTGCGCCAAAAGACTTTGAGATAACGACGTTACGTCCCTTAGGACCTAGCGTTACCTTTACGGTGTCAGCGAGGATATTTACTCCACGCTCCATCGCGCGACGAGCTTTCTCGTCGAATTCAAGAATTTTTCCCATTACTACTTCTCGATTACAGCGAGAATGTCACGGGCTGAAAGTACGAGGTACTCCTCGTTGTTGTACTTAACTTCAGTTCCGCCGTACTTGCTGTAGAGAACAACGTCGCCGACCTTGACATCCATAGGAACGCGAACGCCGTCATCGAAACGACCAGGACCTACGGCAACAACGGTGCCTTCCTGTGGCTTCTCTTTTGCAGTATCAGGGATAACAAGACCTGAAGCTGTGGTTGTTTCAGCCTCTGAGGCCTTTACAACGATGCGATCTTCGAGTGGCTTAATGGCAACTGCCATGGTGGTGCTCCTTTTATCTAGTTGTTACGTATAAAACTTCCTCTTTGGGAAGCCTGCGCGAATTAGCAGACTCGACCCTTGAGTGCTAACGCTAAGCCTAGGGGGCGTTATTCCCAGCGGCAAATTAAAGACTTACGCGCTCAACTGGCAGCGCAGAGTCAGCATCGAAGGCTTGTGGGCCAGGGGCTCGGCCAGCGGCGACCATCAGCGAGCCTAGGGCCGCGACCATCGCCCCGTTATCGGTGCAAAGGGCTGGGCTTGGAATCCGTAGGCGAACCCCAGCCTGGGCACAGCGCTCTTCGGCGACTGCGCGAAGACGTGAGTTAGCGGCGACTCCGCCTGCAATAACAAGTGAATCGATTCCGCTGGCTTTGCATGCAGCAAGTGATTTCTGCAGAAGTACATCGACGATTGATTCTTGGAAAGAAGCGGCAACGTCGGCTTTTGCATAATCCGGTGTGCTTTCTAAGTAACGAGCTACCGCCGTCTTTAAACCAGAGAATGAGAAATCATAAGGACGAGTTGCCCAGTCGTTGCTCGTTGTTAAACCACGCGGGAAGTCGATGGCAGTTGGTGAACCAGATTGTGCTGTGCGATCGATTGCGGGGCCGCCCGGAAAACCAAGTCCCATAACGCGGGCAATTTTATCGAAGGCTTCACCGGCGGCATCATCCATAGTCGCACCGAGTTTAGTAATCGATGAAGTTATGTCATCGACTTGCAAAAGCGATGAGTGGCCACCACTTACCAAAAGTGCGATCGTTGGATTAGTTGGCTGATCGTGAGTTAGAAAATCAACGCTGACGTGCGCCGCTAAATGGTTTACGCCATATAAAGGTTTACCAAGTCCAAGTGCTAAACCACTTGCCGATGCAACACCGACAAGAAGTGCGCCAACTAAACCAGGGCCTGCAGTGACTGCAACTGCATCAACATCTTTCAATGAAATCTTCGAATCTTTAACGGCCTTTTCAATGCTGGGCAGCATCGCCTCTAAATGTGCACGGCTCGCGATTTCAGGTACAACTCCCCCGAAGCGCGCATGCTCATCAACGCTAGAAGCAATTACATTGGCAAGCAGCGTGCGTCCGCGGACAATGCCGATTGCCGTTTCATCACAGGAAGTCTCAATGCCCAGGACTATTGGCTCGCTCATGCGCCAAACTCCTTACGCATCACAAATGCATCTAAGCCTTGGCCGTAATAATTTTTACGTGTGGCAATAGTTTGATAACCCAACTTTTCATACAAGGCGATGGCGCTTGAGTTCTCGGTTCCGACTTCTAGCATCATCGCCAAGGCTTGCTTCTCTTTAGACCATTTTTCGAGTTCGCCCATGAAGTGCGTGGCAATGCCTTTTCGCGCATATTCAGGCAGTACTGCCACCGTTAAAACATCGGCTTCAACGCCTGGGGCTACGACTAATACTGCGGCATAGCCAATGATCTGATCTTCCGCGTTTGTGGCAACTAAGAAGTGGCGAATTGTTGGAACGCCTTGGAAGGCTTCCTTAAATTGTCCGGTTGTCCATGGTGAATCGGCGAAAAGAACTCGCTCCATTGAAACTAGAACCGGAAGATCGAGTTGAATCGCGGCGCGGTAGCTAATCATTTACGCTCCGCGGTTGGTACTGCATCTGGACGTCGCAAGTACATTGGTTCTGAAATATCCTGTGACTTACTGAGCGCCACCAACTTCTTTAGATCTGGATACTGATCGATAATGAAGTCACTTACTTCGGCAGGTTTACTAACTTCAGGGCCAGCAACTCGCTTTCCATCTTTATAACTAGCCCAGTAAATCTCCTTGCGGCGCGCATCGATAGCAACCGTGTATTCACTCTTATCTATTGCAATTGCATCCAATGAGCAAACACCCATAACGGGAATATCACGTGCCATGGCAAATGTGTGAGCAAATGTTATGCCAACTCTTAAACCAGTAAATGGCCCTGGCCCCATACCGACAACTACTTGATCTGGCTTTGAGCAAACCGCTAAAGCTTTGACAACGAGTTCAGTAATCGCAAAACCATGTTCGGTGGCTCCTTCATGAAAGCTTTCAAATAGGACTTTATCGCCGTCGAGAATTCCGACAATTGTTCGTGAAGTTGCCGTATCAATTGCCAATGAAATTGTCATAGTTTGAAGCCCGCCCAACGAGGGCCAACCGCACGAATCGTGACTTCACGTTCCTCATCGGTGCGATCAATTTCAATCTCTAAGCGATCATCTGAAAGGCGAGCAGATTCGGCGCCACCCCATTCGATAACCGTGACTGCACTTTCGCGCGGCGTATCAAGATCGAGATCATCTAAGTAAAGAGCTGCATTGCCACTTTCAAGTAAGCGATAGGCATCGACATGAATTAACGAGAGCGCACCCTTATGAATGCGAGAGATAACAAAGGTTGGCGAAGTAACTTCGTTAAAGCCCAACGCTGATCCAATTCCTTGTACAAGAACCGTTTTACCTGCACCGAGCGGGCCATTTAGAAGAATCAAATCACCGGCGCGCAATTGAGAACCAAGTTGTTGGCCCAGGCCGAACATCTCTTGCGCCGTAGAAATCTTCACTCACGAAGGATAGTTGGTAATAAAAAGTAGAGAATGCGAAAGGGCCCCGAGTTTCCTCAGGGCCCTTTCGTACTTCAGATTTATCCGAAGTTGTACTTCAGATCAGTTGGACGATAATCGAGATCATCGTTTAGGTAAGGAACCTTCTTGGCGATGTATTGAACATACTTGCCAGTTGGGATCTTTCCTGATTTAGCAGAGACAGCCAACATGCGAACCCAGGCCATTGTCTGGTCCGTGGTGAACGATTGGTGTCCGACGCCAGATGGTGATGGAGCTCCAGCAAGATCAGGCAAGCCTGCTGCTGTGAACTTTGTGTAGGTCTCTGGTGTCATCGCATAGAGAGCAAGTGTGTTCCAAACTGGCTTCTTACCAGTCTTGCTTGCTTCCCACTTTGCAAGTGCTGCTTCGTAAACTGCGCGCTTCTTATCTACATAGCGAGCAGAGTTACCTGAGAACACAAGACGATCTGCTTCATTAGAAAGCAGAATCGTAGGATGCGTTGAGGCAAATGTTGATTTATCGAGCGCCTTGAACTTGGCGATTGCATCAGCGTTACCTGTAACGCGTGGCACAACAGCTAGAACTCCAAGCATTGCTGCGATCGCTTCATCACCTGAAAGTCCGAGGTTGTAACGACCAGCATCGCCCTCATCGAGCATCGCTGCCCAATCAGTCTTTGTGTTGTCGTAGAAGCCAGGACCTGTGAGTTCGGAGATTGATTGACCAGCAAGTGTGCCGGTTGCAATTGCTTCTCCCATGTTTTCAAGGATTGCAACTGTTGCGTTGATGCTGTGTTCAGCAATGACAGCATTTGTTGAGATTCCATCCATGTGTGCGCTCTTTGTTGGAACTCCAGTTAGAAGACCAGTTAGAAGTAGCGCTGAACGTTGTGGAATTGGTGATCCCTTAAGTGGTGCTGGATATTCAAGTCCTGGTGCACCGAGGTTTTTGCTCCAAGTAGTAAGTAGTGCAACTACTTTGAGAAGTTCGCCAACTGATGCCATATGGCCAGGAACTCCCTTAACGCCCATCGCCGCGCAACCCTTGATGGTTGGGTCAGCAAAGATGCTCAAGAGATAGAAGATGTCGCATGCAGATTGAAGTGCATCAGCAGGAGAAGGAGTAAGTCCAGCCATGATGCCGACTGAATCAGCATAAGTTGGATACTTTTCAACGAATGGAGTGATGATTGCTCCCGCTTGGGATGAGCCGTAAACAACCTTCTTCGTAATTCGGGTTGTGTACTTAGCCATCGCAGTATCGATAACTTCCTTGAGCATTTCTACACGGAAGGTGTTGTTCCAACCACGCATACCCTTGACGGTTCCATCGTATGCTGCAATGCCATAACCGGCGCGCAGCATCTCTTTTGTGACATCAGTTTTAGTAGTAGCGCTTGCAGGTGTCATTTCTTCGATACCAGTTGGGACAGCTGAAACACCTGGGTAGGTTGGACGGAATCCGTGCTCCCAGAAGAACATTGTTCCACCGAAGTTTGTTGGCACGATAAACCGGTATGCAGCGCCATTTGCAAGCGTTCCATTACATGTTTCAACGCCTGCTGCAGTTGCACAAACAGGTGCTGCTGCAGTTGCCGAAGGTGTAATCGCAACGCTAAGTGTTAGTGCAAGTGTTGCTGCACCAAGTGTTGCGATTGATTTACGCATTGTTAGTGATTTCATGTGATTAACCAACCTTTGGTAGGGCATCGGCTGCAATTGCAGGACGTGTGTACTTGAGTTCAGTTACAGCGCCCTTTGCAGAGTCTGTTGTCCAAACTTTACGAGTTGCATCAATTGGCTTTAATACTGTTGCTGCATCGTACTTACCGATCCAGAAACCAGTGAAAGCTTCGTGAGTCTTTGTGCTGTAACCAAGTGGTGACAGCGCCGCACTTGGAAGCTTTGCTGCATTTGCTTCGATGTATTTGATGATTCCAGGACGTGTTAGATCCTTACCAACACCCAATAGTGCAGATGTAGTTAGGTATCCAATATTCATTCCCTGAAGAATGTTGTTATCCCAACGCTTATCTGGACCCTTGTTGAACTCATCGTTGATCTTCTTAAATGCCTTTACGAACTCGTCATCTGCTTCACCTGGTGATGGAGCATGTGATGCTGAGATGGTTCCGGCTAGAAGAGCCGCTGAAACTGCTGGTGCAATTCCGCGAGCGCCAAGAATTGTCTGGAATGTAGTTGCATCTGCACCTACTGAGATAACGATCCACTGTGCTGGCTTGTAGCCAATCTTGTTTGCAGAAGAAACTGCTGCAGCAAATGCTGAAGCAACTGCGCCAACGACAACAACATCTACGTTGTTATCTTTGAGCTGCTGCATCTGAGCATCAAGGCCTGAACCCTGAGTACCCGCGATAAATGTTGCTGCGGTCTTCTTCGCTGTGAATGTCACGCCAGCTGTGGCAAGCCCTTCAACAGTGTTACGGCCGAAGTCATCTGTCTGATAAACGATACCGACAGTGTTCTTTGAGTAATTCTCCTTGATGTGCTTTCCAAGGATCTTCGCTTCAACGACGTATGTGCCGAGGGCGCCGAAAGTTGTTGGGTACTTCTTTGGATCTGTGTAGAAACCGCTGTATCCGCTGTTTACAAATAGATCTGGAATTCCACGACGGTTAATATCTTTGATAACAGAGATATGTGTCTGGGTTCCAACGCTTCCGACCATTGCAAAGACTTTATCTTTGTTGATCAGCGCAGATGCAGTAGAAACTGTTAGACCTGCCTTGTATGTATCGTCTTTGACGACCAAAGTTATCTTGCGTCCGTAAACGCCGCCCTTGGAATTTACATAATCAAAGTAGGCGCGCATTGCGTCATCTACTTTGTTATAGCCTGGGCTTGCTGCGCCAGTTTGAGGTAGTTGCATTCCAAGAACAATTTCAGTGGCTGAAACACCAGGAGTGCTTGCTCCTTGCGCTGGAACTGCTGAGAGCGCTAGCGCGCCAGCAAGTACAACAGCGGCAGTTGATATAAAACTGCGCGGTGATCTAGACAGAGATGCACGATTTCTCACTACATTCACTCTTTCTCTATTCAATGAATGCAATGGAGAAAACGAGGTATCCCCATTGCCACCAACCCTGAACTGGGTTGAACGGCTTCACTTTAACCGAATGTGAACGTAAAGTGAATGCGAGGCGACGAAACGCCGAAGGCGGAGGGGTGATCTCACGCCCGTGGGCGCCGCTTTATAACAATTATTTATGCTTGTGTTTATGCAGGTGGGTACCCGCGACCCCGGCGGGATTAATCACCACGGTCAAAATCAATAAGAGGCTAGAGACCAGGGCGGGCATGAAGTTAGAGACTTGCTCGCTTAATTCGAATTGGTGAAGCACCGCATCGATCCAATCAGGTAGGAATACAACGATTACCGTTCCGATAAAGGCTCCGAAGATGCTGCGAATGCCACCAAGAACTGCAGCTGTGAGAAGTAATAGCGAAAGTGAAACTGGGTAAACGCTGGGACCGACCAGACCGCGAAGTCCATAAAGGGCGCCAGATAAACCGGCGAAGGTTGCCGATACAACGAAGACAAATATTTTTTGGCGCGAGAAGTTGACGCCGCTTAGCGCTGCTGCTGTTTCGTTATCTCTAATCGCGCGCCACATACGACCAGTACGTGAGAGCAAAATATTGGAGGCCAAGAACAACGCGATCGCTGCAAATGGAAGTGCTACATAGAGCTGCCATTGTTCGTAACTTGGTTCGCCAAATAAATTTGTAAACCAAACTGGTGGATAACCAACATCTACCGGTAGTCCCTCATCGCCTTTAAGCACCGACATAAATCGGTTCGCCAGAGTTGGGATCGCAAGAGCGATAACAAGAGTTGTGCCTGCAAGATATGGCCCAGTTAAGCGCGCTGCTGCAATTCCCAAGAGCAGACCGGCAAGTGCTGATCCAACTATCGCCAAAGGAATTGCTACCCATAGCGAGTAGCTCTGATTGATCATCAATAGCGCCATGCAATATCCGCCCACCGCCATTAACGCGCCTTGACCAAGTGAGAGTTGGCCAGAGATTCCGGTTAACAAAGTTACGGAAAGGACTCCGATAAAGAGTATGAGAACTAAAGCCAACTGGGCTTGGTTGTAGGCATCGAAAGTAGATGCCGCGAAGAGAATTGCTGCGACAAAAAAGATTGTCCGGCGCAGACTCTTGCGAGCGATCGAGTGGTTCTTGGCTTTAGACACGGCGCGCATCCTTTGCTCCCAAGATTCCACGTGGTCGAATAATCAAGACCAGAATCAATACCGCCAAGATCGCTAAGAAAACATCTTCCGGTGTGTCATAGAAGCTAACAAATGAGATAACCATTCCGACAAGGAAGCCGCCAATTACAGCACCAGCCGGGCTATCAAGTCCACCTACAACTGCTGCGGTAAAGCCGATGATCAAAACTAAATCCAAAGTATTCGGTGAAAGGTTTGAAGTTGGCGTAATCAGAAGGCCAGCAAGTGAAGATGCCGCACCAGAAAACGCCCAGCTAAGTGAGCGAGTGAAGTTAGTTCTAATTCCACTGAGTCGAGCAACCTCTGAATTCAAAGCTGTGGCGCGCATTGCAAGTCCTACGCCGGTTTTCTTAAAGAAGAGCGTCGTTAAAGCCAAGGTAGATAAAACAACGGTAATTACAAATACATCGAATGAGGTAAATGGCATCACATTGCCAGCAACGGTGAAACCTTCTTGCGCATATGGCGCTGGAAACCCTCGTTCCTCAGCAGCCCAAATAATTCCTGCTAAAGCTTGTAGAACTCCCAAAATACCAAGGGATGCGATTACCGGAATCGCCGCGCGCATTGATTCGCTGCTCAAAAGTTCGGTCTTCTTTTTATTGGATAGTGGGCGCATTACCAAGATATCTAACAAGGCTCCCATTACAGCGCCTACTAAAATTGCAACAACAAATGCCAACCAGTAAGAATTTCCATTGGTAATCATGGTCGATGCGATGTAAGTGCTAAACATCGCTTGGCCCATCTGGGCATAGTTAAGGATTCCAGCCCCGCGCCAAACGATGACAAGACCCAGTGCAACTAATGCATAAATTGCTCCGCGAGATGTGCCAGAGAACAGGGCCGCTAGAAATGTATCCATCAGTACCCCAAATATGCGGCGCGCAAATTAGCATCCGCCCTTAACTCAGCTGCTGGTCGATCGGCAACGACTTTGCCAAGTGCCAAAAGAACTCCGTGATCGGCTACGCCAAGTGCCGTATTGGCATTTTGTTCAACTAGTAAAACTGTGAGACCAGTTGTGCGACAGAGAATATTTATTGAATCAATGATCTGTTCTACAACTAACGGTGCAAGGCCAAGAGATGGTTCATCTAAAAGCAGTAACTTGGGGCGCGAAACCAGCGCGCGACTAATGGCCAACATCTGACGTTCGCCACCTGAGAGAGTTCCAGCCAACTGTTTGCGGCGTTCTTTCAAACGAGGAAATAGTTCGAACATCTCATCCTGTGCAGCAATTACATCTGCTTTGAATTTACGGCGCCGAAATAGCGATCCCATTGAGATATTTTCTTCAACGGTTAACTCTGAGATAACGGCGTGGCCTTCAGGAACATGGGCGATGCCATCTCGCACAATATCTTCGGCGCGCTTGCCGATTAGAGATTTTCCGCTCCAGGTGATTGAGCCAGACGCTGGATGTTCTAGGCCAGAGATGGTGCGTAACAAAGTGCTCTTACCGGCGCCGTTTGCACCGATAACTGTTGTTATCTTCGATTCTTGTGCTGTAAACGAAACGCCGTCGAGTGCAATTACCGAACCAAAACTGGTTACTAAATCTTTAACTTCAAGCATTGTTGACTCCTAATTGATCGGTGCCACTTTGATTTGAAGTTCCAAGATATGCCGCAAGAACTGCTGGGTCGCGCTTAACGGTATCGAAGGATCCGCTGGCGATAACTTTGCCAAAATTCAATACGTAGACTTGATCTGAAATCGCACCAATGAAATCAACGTGGTGCTCAACGATGATAATTGCACAGCGTTGCTTTAACTGCCTTAGCAAGTCGGCGAACTTATCAATATCATCTTGGCCAAGTCCAGCAGCTGGTTCATCAAGAAGTAAAATCTTTGGTTCTGAAACTAGAGCTCTTGCAATGGATACGCGCTTTGTTTCGGGATACGTTAACTCTGATGGCGTCTTATCTGCTAAATCCAGCGCTCCTGCCCAGGCCAGCGCATCTTGTGCTTTAGCGCGGAGTTTGCGTTCTGATTTTGCAGATAGCCCAAAGAGATCTTTTAGGAAATTGCTCTCACGCTTCTTATCTGCACCCATCATGACATTTTCAATAACACTTAACCCGCTAAATAGACCAACGCCTTGCAAGGTACGGCTTATCTCAAAATTTGCTAGCTCGTAACTTTTTAGCCAATCAACTTTCTTGCCATGGATTGAGATCTCACCAGATGTCGGTGCGACTAAGCCTGAGATGCAATTAAACAAAGTGGTCTTGCCTGCGCCATTTGGACCAATTAGCCCAACGATCGAATTAGGCGCAACGTCGATGAAAACATCATCGAGGGCAATGAGTCCACCAAAGTTGACTCGTAAATTTGCAATCGCTAAAACGCTCATGGTTCGTAAATTCTAGGCACACGCGGGCCAATTCGGGTAACTATCTCGTAATTAATTGAGCCCGAAGCTGCACCCCAATCATCTGCCGTGTACTCGCCATCTGCACCGGATCCGAAAACTGTGACCCAATCGCCAGATTGCGCAGGGGAATCCGCTGCTAAATCAACAACGAATTGATCCATAGATACTCGTCCAATGATTGGCGCTTTTTCTCCCAGAAAACTGACACCCGCGCTTTGTGCAACACGAGGAATTCCGTCGGCATAACCCATCGCAACCAGTCCTAGCTTGGTCGCTGACTTTGTAACCGCCGTTGCTCCGTAACCAACTGGGCTTCCGGCGGGAACTTTCTTTACAAGATGTAACTTGGCGCGCAAAGTCATCGCAGGAATTAACCCAAGATCTTTAGATGTACCGAGTGTTTTTACATCAGGACTTAGGCCATACATAGCAATTCCAGTTCGCACCATGTCAAAGCCAGATGCCTGATCTTTGATCGTGGCAGCTGAATTTGAAAGGTGGCGAATCAAATTTGGGTATCCAAAAGATTCAAGGGATGCAACCATCTTTTTAAATCGATTGAGTTGACTTAAATTTTGTGGCTGTCCAGGTTCATCTGCGCGCGCGAAGTGGGAGAAGATTCCAACTATTTCAACCCCGTGTAGATGAAGTGCATCAATCTTCGGCCATTCATCCAAGAATCCGCCACGAGTCATTCCGGTATCAACTTCTAAATGAACGCGCGGGCGCTTGTCACTTTTTACTGCGCTAACTTCATCCAACGCCTTTATTGATGCAACTGCAATATCGATGTTGTTATCTACTGCGCTTTGAAAATCTGATCCCGGTGGAACTAACCACGCCAAGATCGGTGCAGTTATTCCAGCAGCGCGAAGAGCAATCGCTTCTTCAAGGAGTGCAACACCTAACCAAGTAGCTCCGCCATCAAGTGCCGCTTTTGCAACTGGCACGAGCCCGTGTCCATAAGCATCTGCTTTCACAACTGCCATCAAGTCAACGCCAGCTTTCGCCTTTAGCGTTGCCACGTTGGCTTTAATTGCAGAGAGATTTACGACTACTTCGGCGCGATTTGTCATCGTTCCACCACCACCATCGCCGATGCGATTCCGGCATCGTGAGATAAAGAAAGGTGCACGCGTGCACCATCTACTAACTCTGCTATCTCGCCGCGAAAGAGAAAATCTGGTTTACCGCTCTCGTGATTTATGACTTCGGCTTCGTGCCAAGAAAGTCCATGGCCGGCATTAAGCGCTTTCGCTAAAGCCTCTTTGGCGGCAAAGCGCGCTGCCAGTGAATGAATTGGTTTTACTTGTTCAGCAGGAGTGAACAGTTTTTCGCGAAGTGATGGCGTGCGCTCGAGCGATTGGGAGAAACGTTCGATATCTACGACATCTATTCCAATCCCATCGATCATGGGGTGGAGTCTAATTGGCGTTAGGAGAGTTGGCTATTAGATGGGTAATAGCGATCTACCGCGATCACCAAAACCAAGAGAGATGCGCCGATGAATAAACCGCCGAGTAGATCCGAGAACCAATGAGTGTCGCGGACTAAAGAGACTATGCAAACGGTCAAACTAATTGTGGCAACGCCTGCGCTAGCCAGACGGCCGCGATAACGATCGACGTGGGCATAGCGATAAATTAAATATGCAAGGACTCCCCAAGTAAGAAGTGCATTTGAGGCATGGCCACTTGGGTATGACATTCCGCCGAAGTGAAGTAGATCGATTCCAACCTTTGGCTTGGTGCGACCTAGGCCAAATTTAAATAGACCTACAACTAAGTTAAGAGAGATCAACGAAAGAATTGCCAAATTCAGTGGACGCCAGGTTTTAAATCTCCGCGCAATGTAGAAAGCGGCGATAAGAAGTGCGGTAGCAGTAACGCCACGCAAACCAAGGTCATCTAATCTGCGAATAATGAATCCACTTACTCCACGAAATTCTGGACGCTC
The DNA here is from genome assembly GCF_002288325.1 of Candidatus Planktophila lacus. Lineage (NCBI taxonomy): Bacteria > Bacillati > Actinomycetota > Actinomycetes > Candidatus Nanopelagicales > Candidatus Nanopelagicaceae > Candidatus Planktophila > Candidatus Planktophila lacus. Next base: position 1,095,458 of record NZ_CP016780.1, read on the forward strand.
TAGATCATGGATCCATTTGTCGATTTCAATTAGCGGCCCATTAATGATTACTTGATGAGTAATTAGGAGAAATCCAGCAAATAGAGCCGCAGACCAGCGCGCAGCACGCACCATCTGGGCGCGACGCGTATCGAGTACTGCCTGCATAATTATTCGACCGTAACTGATTTAGCTAAATTGCGCGGCTGATCGACATCATTGCCGCGCGCAATCGCCATTTCGTAGGCAAAGACTTGTAGCGGAACTGTAGCCAGGATTGGTTGGAAGAGCGGTGAGCATGCTGGGATGCGAATGATGTGTTCTGCGCCAACAACTTCTGCGCCTTCATGTGCAATGACAATTACGCGCGCACCACGAGCTTTAACTTCTTGGATATTGCTCAACATCTTTTCATCTAGCGAGTGATCGCTACCAGAAGGCAAGATCGCGATTACTGGCGTACCTTTTTCAGCATCGATTAACGCGATCGAACCGTGCTTGAGCTCTCCCCCAGCAAAACCTTCGGCGTGGATATATGCGAGTTCCTTCAGCTTCAAAGCGCCTTCAAGAACTACTGGATAGCCAATATTGCGACCGATAAAGAGAACGGTTTCAGATTTTGCAAAAGTGCGAGTCAGTGCGCGCAGTGGTTCTACGGTTTCGAGGATTTGTTCGATCTTGCCCGGTAGCTCGAGCATCTCGTTATATAGATCGCGAACCTGTTTATCTGTAAGTTCACCACGTACCTGCGCTAAGTGCAGACCAATTAAATCAACGGCAACGATCTGGGTTAGTAGTGCTTTAGTTGAAGCGACTGCAATTTCAGGACCGGCATGTGTGTAGAGAACAGCATCTGATTCGCGCGGAATAGTTGAGCTATTGGTATTGCAGATCGCAAGTACGCGCGCACCCGCAGCTTTGGCATGGCGGATCGCCATCAAGGTATCCATCGTTTCCCCAGATTGAGAAATGGCGATAACTAAAGTATTTGAATCAATGATTGGATCGCGGTAGCGATATTCGCTGGCAATTTCTACTTCTACTGAAATCTTCGCCCATTTTTCGATTACATATTTAGCGATCATGCCCGCGTGGTAAGCGGTGCCGCAGGCAATTACGACAATCTTCTTAAGCGCTTTAATTTCAGCCTCTGACATATGTAATTCATCAAGTTCGATCTTGCCGTTATCTGTTAAGCGGCCAATTAGCGTGTCAGCAACTGCCTTTGGTTGTTCGAAGATCTCTTTAAGCATGAAGTGTGAATAGCCACCTTTTTGCGCAGATGCTGAATCCCAAGTAATTGCATATTCCTTGGGAACCACTGCTTTGCCATCTAAGCCGATGATGCTGATGCCGGCTGGCGTCATGGTGATGATCTCGTCCTGGCCAAGTTCCACCGCGCGCTTGGTGTAATCGATAAAGGCTGCAACATCGGAGGCCATAAAGTTTTCGCCATCGCCTAAACCAACCACGAGAGGTGAATTACGGCGTACGCCAACAATAACTTCAGGGGCATCGGCGTGAACTGCAACGAGAGTAAATGAGCCGCGTAAGCGCTTTACCGCATCTAACATCGCAGCAGTTAAATCGCCGCCATGAGATTTACGAAGTTCAGAGAGTAAATGTGCAACTGATTCAGTGTCAGTATCTGATGAAAATTCGTGGCCGCGTGATTGGAGTTCGGCCTTTAGCTCTGAATAATTCTCGATGATGCCGTTATGGATAACGGCAAGCTTTCCTTCATTGTCAGTGTGCGGATGTGCGTTGCGATCAGTTGGTCCACCATGTGTTGCCCAACGAGTGTGGCCAATTCCAGAGTGAACAACCGGCATATTTGCAGGCAGTGAGCCTTCAAGATTTGTTAACTTACCGGCGCGCTTTTCAATAAATAGAGCGCCCGATGTACCAAGTGCGATTCCGGCTGAGTCGTAACCACGATATTCAAGGCGACGTAGACCTTCGATGAGCGGAGTAATTGCAGACTGTGGCCCTGTGTAACCCACAATTCCGCACACTGTTATCTACCCCAGCTCTGATTGAACGACCTTTGCCAAGTCGTTTGCTATTTCGCTGGCTAGGTTATCACTCTGGGCTTCAACCATCACGCGGACAAGCGGTTCGGTGCCAGATGCTCTTAATAAAACGCGACCATGTTCGCCAAGTTTTGCCTCTGCCGCTGAAACCGCTGCCTTAATCACTGCAGAATCTGCAAGACGCTCTTTGGCAACGTTCTTAACATTTACCAATACTTGTGGGAAACGCACCATTGTTGATGCAAGATCTTGCAAAGGTTGACCTGATTTAACAACTTCTTGCGCAAGTGCAAGAGCGGTCAATATTCCATCGCCCGTTGTTGCGAATTCGCGCATGATTAAGTGGCCAGATTGTTCTCCGCCAAGTGAATAGCCTTTTTCCAGCATCTTCTCTAATACATAACGATCGCCAACGGCAGTTGTTTCAACGTTGATATCAGCGTTCTTCATCGCGTGGAAGAAGCCGAGGTTGCTCATCACAGTTGCCACAATCGTGTTTGATTTCAGCGAACCAGATGCTTTAAATCCGCGCGCCAAAATCGTCATGATCGCATCACCATCTACTTCATTGCCTTGCGCATCTATCGCTAGCGCACGGTCGGCATCGCCATCGTGTGCGATTCCAAAGTCAGCGCCTTCGCGAAGCACTGCCGTGCGAAGCTGGTGTAGATGTGTAGAACCGCAATCATCGTTGATATTCCAGCCATCTGGGGCATCGAAGATTGAGATTACTTCGGCACCTGCACGGCGATAAGTATCAGGTGCAACAGTTGAAGATGCGCCATTTGCACAATCGACAACGATCTTTAAACCCTTTAGCGGAGTTGAAACTGAAGAGAGAAGGTGTGAGATATAACGTTCGCGAGCGCTTTCATCGTTGATCGCACGTCCCACACCGCTGCCGGTTGGGCGCTCCCATGGTTCGCCGATGCGCGCTTCGATCGCTGCTTCGATGGAATCGTCTAACTTTCCGCCACCACGTGAAAATAACTTGATCCCGTTATCGGGCATTGGGTTGTGTGATGCCGAAATCATTACGCCAAGGTCGGCACCGGATTCGGCAACTAAATGTGCAATTGCCGGAGTCGGCAGAACTCCCACGCGATAGACATCAACGCCAGCACTAGTTAGACCAGCAACAACTGCTGCTTCTAGGAATTCACCAGAGGCGCGAGAGTCTTGGCCTACAACAGCTTTCGGGCGATGTGATTTATCAGGATTTGTTTCAACGAGAATATGTGCAGCGGCAACGGCGACATCAAGTGCTAATTCAGCAGTTAAATCACGATTGGCTAAGCCACGTATTCCATCGGTTCCAAAGAGTGCCACGTTGGGGCGCCTTTGAAATTAACGCTTGCTGTATTGCGAACGCTTACGGGCCTTCTTCAGACCGTACTTCTTGCGTTCGATAACACGTGCATCACGTGAAAGGAATCCAGCCTTCTTAAGCGCTGGACGGTGTGCTTCAACATCGATCTCGTTAAGTGAACGAGCAACGCCAAGACGAAGTGCACCGGCTTGACCAGATACTCCGCCACCGTTGATACGAGCAAATACGTCGTACTGGCTTTCAGCACCAACAGTGCGGAAAGGCTCGGAGACTAGTTGCTGGTGAACTTTATTTGGGAAATAGTTTTCCAGGGTCTTACCGTTTACAACCCAACGTCCTGTTCCAGGTACGAGACGAACGCGAGCGACTGCTTCTTTACGACGACCAGTGCCTGCACCAGGTGCCTTGATTGCTGGGCGGTTAGTTGCAGCAGCTGGAGTTGCTGAAGAGTATGAAGTAGGAACTTCGTTCTCGTCTAGATCTGTAACTTCGTTATAAGTTGTATCTGACATTTGTTATGGGTCCCTTACTTTGCGATCTGTGAAACTTGAGTGAATACATATGGTGTTGGTGATTGAGCAGCGTGTGGGTGCTCAGGTCCTGCGTAAACCTTTAGCTTTGATGCAACCTGCTGGCCAAGACGGTTCTTTGGAAGCATTCCCTTGATCGCCTTTTCAACAGCGCGTGTTGGGTGCTTTTCGATTAGCTCGCCGTAAACAGTTGAGCGAAGACCGCCTGGGAAACCTGAGTGGCGGTGTTCAAACTTTGAAAGCGCTTTGTTTCCTGAAAGAGCAATCTTTTCTGCGTTGATGATTACAACGAAGTCGCCCATATCCATGTGTGGTGCAAATGTTGCCTTGTGCTTACCGCGAAGAAGAACTGCAGCATGTGTTGCAAGGCGGCCAAGAACTACATCTTGTGCATCGATGACGTGCCATTTACGGACGACATCTCCGGCCTTAGGACTATATGTACGCATGCTTTATTACCTTCTTCTTCTTAGTTTGAACCTAGTTTGAGCTTTAACTTCTCTGACTTGCCTTCGGCGCCTTATCTGGCGCAGGGGATGAACTTTACCTTTCATGCGTAGCAGGGTCAAAATGGCCTAAATCCACGCATACCAGCCGCCCCTTAATGGTCGAAGATCGGCTCTGGGCTCTCATAAACCTGGCCATTTGCCCCAAAGACCAAGAAGCGGGTAAATCCACGAGTAAACCAGCGATCGTGAGTTACAGATAGAACTGTTCCTTCGTAACGATCGAGCGCTTTCTCTAAACTCTCGGCGCTCGCTAGATCTAAGTTATCGGTTGGCTCATCAAGTAATAACAAAGTTGAACCAGATAGTTCTAGCAATAAGACTTGAAAGCGCGCTTGTTGTCCGCCAGAAAGGGAAGAGAACTTCTGTTCTGCTTGCTTATCAATTTCATATTTGCGAAGCACGCCTTTAGCGGGGCCAAGTTGAAGTGAATACGTCTCCCACAAGATTTCTAGCAGAGTCTTTGATTCAAATTCTGGGTGAGCATGGGTCTGTGCGAAGTAACCGATCTCAACGCGTGCACCAATTTTAAAAGTGCCACCGTATTTAACAGTTTCATCGCCAGCGATCATGCGCAGGAAGTGAGATTTACCGGTGCCGTTCTTACCAAGAACTGCGATGCGATCGCCGAAGAAGACTTCGAAGTTAAATGGTTCCGTTAAGTTAGCCAGAGATAAGTTTTCAAAGGTAAGTGCGCGCAGACCTGTGCGTCCGCCACGTAAGCCAACCTTTACATCTTGTTCGATAGGTGGCGCTTCTGGTGCACCCGCTTCTTCAAATTTACGTAGACGCGTCTGCATCGCGTGGTACTTGCTCGCCATATCGGGAGAGATCGCAGCTTGTACCTGCAAGGTCTTTACTAAATCAATTAGGCGTTGGTGTTCTTGTTCCCAACGCAAAAGCATCTCAGCGAAACGTTCGTTACGCGCCTTGCGGGCATCGTGCCAAGTCGAAAACTTTCCGCCATGCACCCAAGTGGTATTTCCATTTACGCCTTGTTCTAGAGTCACAATTCGGTTAGCGGTATTTTCAAGTAATTCACGATCGTGGCTAACGAAGAGAACGGTCTTCTTAGTTGCACCGATAACTTCTTCCAACCAACGCTTTGAAGGAACATCAAGATAGTTATCTGGCTCATCAAGTAACAAGACTTCCTCAGGTCCTTCTAGCAAGGCACGCAGAACTAATTTTTTCTGCTCTCCCCCGGATAAAGTGTTCACCTTTCGGGCTGCAACTTGATCAAAAGATTTATTTAACATCTCGGTGCAGCAGACATCCCAAATTAGTTCGAAGTCATATCCCCCGGCATCGCCCCAATCGATAATCGCTTGGGCGTAACTCATCTGATCTTTCTCTGATCCACTGGCATTCATCGCAGCTTCAGTTGTAACAACTTTTTCAGCGGCATCGCGGATTCGCTTTGGTGCAATTGAAAGCAGTAAGTCCCGCACCGTTGATTCATCGCGTACCGAACCAATGAACTGGCGCATCACACCTAAGCCACCAGTAATGGCAACCGCTCCTTCATCAGGTTTTAAATCTCCACAGATCATGCGAATTAAAGTTGTTTTGCCTGATCCGTTAGGACCAATTAGCGCAACCTTGGCGCCATCACCGACACGGAATGAAACATCGTTTAGCAATACTCGGCCGTCAGAGAGCGAGTATTCAACAGCGCTTACATCAATGTGGCCCATTAGTTATCTTCTTCTTCGCGGCGGGCAACGGTCTTCTTAGCGCGCTCAAGTAGCTCTGCCGCATCGGGATAATCGACTTTATAAAGGGATAAGCCGTGCGCTGGAAATACCAGCGAATCACTAACGCGCTCTTTATCTTCTAGCAACGTTGATATCCATTCGGGATCTTTGCGGCCATCGGCAACGCAGACTATTGCGCCGACTAAGTTGCGCACCATTGAGTAACAGAAGGCATCTGCAACAACATCGGCCACTAAGCAACCTTGATCGTCGCGGCGCCATTGGTAGGTCTCAAGAGTGCGGATCGTTGTTGCGCCTTCACGGTATTTACAGAAAGCGGCGTAATTGTGGGTGCCAAGCAGCAAAGCGCTGGCACGGTTCATTACATCTACATCCAATGGGCGATACCAAGATGCGGTATTCAATCGTGATAGCGGCTGAATAACTTTATTTTCATCAAGGATGCGGTATTCGTAGTAACGACGTAGCGCCGAGAATCGGGCGTGAAAAGCAGTTGGAGCGATCTCGATCTTATTGATTCGTACATCTTCATCAAGAATTCGATTTAACTTATAGGCAAGGTCTTCGAGCTCTAGGGTTTCTGGCAGATCAACGTGGATTACCTGTCCTGTGGCATGGACTCCGGCATCGGTGCGACCGGCAACGATTGTCTGCGCAGGAGATTGCGCCACAGTGCTGAGTGCGGTTTCGACTACTTCTTGCACGGTGCGGCGATCAGGTTGAATCGCCCAGCCCGAAAAGTTGGTGCCGTCGTAGGCGAGATCTATCCGTAAACGACGAAACCCACTCTCGGGATAGAGAGTGGGTTCGGTCATTGAAATATTTTTTCTTAGCGCTAAAAGCTAGAGATAAGTTTTAGTTATCTTTCTCAGTTAGAACTTCGATGACTGCCATTGGTGCGTTATCGCCCTTGCGAGGACCAATCTTGGTGATACGTGTGTATCCGCCATCGCGAGCTGCAAAACGTGGACCGATTTCAGTAAAGAGTGTGTGAACAACGCTCTTATTTGCAATGCGAGCCATGACCTGACGACGTGCTGGAAGGTCGCCCTTCTTTGCGAAGGTGATTAGCTTCTCAGCCAACGGACGCAGGCGCTTAGCCTTTGCCTCCGTTGTTGTGATCTTTCCATGTTCGAACAACTGCTCAGCAAGTGTGCGAAGGATTAGACGCTCATGTGATGGGCCGGAACCCAAACGAGGACCTTTAGTTGGTTTTGGCATTGTCGTATCTCCTAGGCCTGATCTGCTTCAGCGAAGTCGTCGTCTGATGCATTGAAGTTCTGGTGCTTTGTTGGATCGAATCCAGCTGGGCTGTCCTTAAGAGACATTCCCATTGAGACAAGCTTTGCCTTGATCTCATCGATGGACTTTGAACCAAAGTTACGGATATCGAGTAGGTCTGCCTCTGAACGGTTTACCAACTCGCCAACTGTGTGAATGCCTTCGCGCTTCAAGCAGTTGTATGAGCGAACTGTTAGATCGAGATCTTCGATTGGAAGTGCAAGATCAGCAGCGAGAGCAGCATCCATAACAGATGGCCCCATCTCGATACCTTCTGCATCAACGTTAAGTTCGCGAGCAAGTCCGAAGAGTTCAACAAGAGTCTTACCAGCTGATGCAACAGCATCGCGTGGCTTCATTGATGGCTTTGTTTCAACATCAACAACAAGACGGTCGAAGTCAGTGCGCTGTTCAACGCGAGTTGCTTCTACCTTGTATGTAACCTTCAAAACTGGTGAATAGATTGAGTCAACAGGAATGCGACCGATCTCGGCACCCGCTTGCTTGTTCTGTACAGCAGTTACATAACCACGACCGCGCTCAACTGTGAGTTCGATTTCGAGGTTTGCCTTGCCGTTAAGTGTTGCGATGTGGAGTTCAGGGTTGTGAACTTCAACGCCACTTGGAACAGCGATATCAGCGCCTGTAACAGCACCGGCACCTGACTTGCGGATGTAGATGACGCTTGGCTCGTCGTTATCTGATGAGAGCACCAAGTTCTTGATGTTCAAAACGATATCGGTGAGATCTTCCTTAACGCCTTCAAGAGTGGTGAACTCATGGAGTGCACCAGCAACGCGAATGCTTGTAACTGCTGCACCTGGAATAGATGAAAGCAGAGTACGGCGCATTGAGTTGCCGAGTGTGTAACCGAAACCTGGTTCTAGCGGTTCGATGATGAACCGTGAACGGTTTTCGGAGATTACTTCTTCACTGAGGGTTGGACGTTGTGCAATTAGCACTGCTGAGCCTCTTTCTTCTCGCGGAAATCCACTATTTGATTTCCTCTTTTGGAATTAAAAATTACTTGCTGTAGAGCTCAACAATGAGCTGTTCTTGAACTTGGGTATCGATTACTGAACGTGCAGGGACGCCGTGGATGATGATGCGCATTTGCGAACCAACAACCTCCATCCATGCTGGAACAGCCTTCTCACCGAGTTCTGCGCTTGCAACGATAAATGGTGTGAGATCGAGTGACTTTGGAAGAACATCGATGATGTCCATTGGAGAAACGCGATATGAAGGAATGTTTACCTTCTTGCCATTTACGAGGAAGTGACTGTGACGAACCAACTGGCGCGCCATGTCACGGCTCTTTGCAAAGCCTGCACGGAATACAACGTTGTCGAGACGTGTCTCAAGAAGAACGAGAAGGTTTTCACCAGTCTTGCCCTGCTTGCGGTTTGCCTCTTCGTAGTAACCACGGAACTGCTTTTCGAGAACACCGTAGATACGTGCGCACTTCTGCTTTTCACGCATCTGTAATAGGTATTCAGATTCCTTGGAACGTCCACGACCATGTTGTCCTGGTGGATATGGACGAGATTCGATAGGACACTTTGGTCCATCGCACTTTGCGCCCTTAAGGAAGAGCTTTACTTTTTCGCGACGGCAACGCTTGCAGTCTGCTCCGGTATAACGAGCCATTTATTCTCTTCCTTCCTTAAACTCGACGTGGTTTCGGTGGGCGGCAGCCATTGTGTGGAGCTGGAGTTACATCAGAGATGGCTCCAACTTCTAGGCCTGCTGCTTGCAATGAACGAATTGCAGTTTCGCGTCCGGAACCTGGTCCCTTTACGAAAACATCTACTTTCTTAAGGCCGTGCTCCTGTGCGCGACGAGCTGCTGCTTCTGCTGCAAGCTGTGCTGCGAATGGAGTCGACTTACGTGAGCCCTTGTAACCAACTTGGCCAGATGATGCCCAAGAAATTACAGCGCCGGTTGGATCGGTGATAGAGATGATGGTGTTGTTAAAAGTGCTCTTAATGAACGCCTTACCAACAGCAATGTTCTTCTTCTCTTTTTTACGTGTCTTGACTTTGCCCTTTGCAGGAGCAGCAGTCTTAGATTTAGGAGCGGCCATTACTTAGTCACCTTCTTCTTACCAGCAATTGCTTTACGAGGACCCTTACGAGTACGAGCGTTTGTATGTGTGCGCTGACCACGTACAGGAAGTCCCTTGCGGTGACGAATACCTTGGTAGCTCTGAATTTCAACTTTACGACGAATGTCGCCAGCGATTTCGCGGCGAAGATCGCCCTCAATCTTGTAGTTAGCTTCGATGTATTCACGAAGCTGTGCGAGTTCTGATTCCTGCAAATCCTTAACGCGTGTATCTGGTGAAATCCCAGTTGCCGCGAGAGTTGCATGAGAACGAGTTAGACCCATTCCGAAGATATAGGTGAGTGCGATTTCCACGCGCTTTTCGCGTGGGAGATCGACACCAACAAGACGTGCCATTTAATCAACCGATCTGTAATCCGGAGGTCCTTCGCAGTGCTTCTTGATTTGAATCAAGTCTCGGCCTACCGGTCCGAGAGTCCTAAGTAATTACTTACTTAGTTGCACCACGCGTATTTATGAAGTTGTAGAACTATTGAAGGAATTAACCTTGGCGTTGCTTGTGACGAAGGTTCTCGCAAATCACCATGACGCGACCCTTGCGGCGAATGACTTTGCACTTATCGCAAATCTTCTTAACGCTTGGATTAACCTTCATGATCTTGCTCCAGTCTTCGTTACTTGTAACGGTAAATAATTCGACCTCGGGTGAGGTCATATGGACTTAGTTCTACGATCACACGATCACCAGGAAGGATGCGAATGTAGTTCTTTCGCATCTTGCCGCTGATGTGCGCAAGAATTTTGTGCCCATTAGTTAGTTCAACGCGAAACATTGCGTTAGGTAAAGCTTCTGCAACGGAACCTTCGATCTCGATGGCGCCATCTTTGCTAGCCACTAACACCCACTTCTGTTTCAAATTGAACCCACGCCCGTTTGCGAGCGCGGTTGCACCCACCAAAAACCCTCAGGATTTTCGCTAGGCGCGAAGGTGCATTCTAAAGCCCCGCCCCTTATAAAGGGAAATTGGCTAAATGGCCCCTATTGGACCCCCTAGACACGCCCAGACTTTCGGGCGAAAAGGCGGTTTTAGCTCTGGAAATCCTCGCGGCGGACCCAGGTCACTAGCACCCAAAGAGAACAGACCAAGGTCACGATTAGGGCTGGGAAGTAGAAGATCTTGTCTACGAAGATGCCGATCGGTGGCGATCCTGGCATTAGCCCGCGAAGTGAGATCAAAGAATAGGTAAGTGCTGCAGCCCATGTAAGGGAGGAAAGCGTTGGTGGGCGCTGTCCGGTAACCACCATGTAAGTCATGATCGTCACCGAAATCATCGCTGTGATCATAAGTAACAAAATGATTGTTACGAGCAACTTAGTTGAATTAGAGCGAACTGCTTCAAATACTGAAGAAGATTGGCCGTTGTTAAATTCATCTACGGCCATATCAAATGACTTTGCATCATCCATTTTCACCGTTGTAAAGGCATCGTTCCAAAGGCCGTGGATCATATGGATATCAAAAGTGTCGATCTTCTTTGTGTAATCCAGTGGCAAGATGTTTAGCGTTGCTTGATCGCCATCTTCTAATGTGCCAATCGCGCTCATTGGTATCTCAAATGAATACTTATCCATTGGATACCAGCCCACATCAGAACGTGCACCAGCACCTGGTTGCTCATCTATCTGAACGTCAAAGCCACCGGTCGGAACATCTTTCTTAAAGCTATAGGTATTACTTCCACCATTGCTGGCACCGATCACTGAGTCAACAACTAAATCGACATCTTGGCTCGGCACCCAGCCACTCTTTAAGCGATAACCAACATCATCGCTATTAGGCCATGGCAGAACACGCGCATTTGCCGTTCCCTCAAGTGGATTAACGCCTGTTACCTGCACCAATAGTTCCAGGCGATTATCAGAGCTCATCTCAATTAACTTGTCGTCAATTGCCACTGCATCATCTGCTGGGCTCTGTGAAATAACCACAACTATTCCGAGATAGGCGACCGTGATCAAGATAAAGGTCTGAAAGAACTTGGTGCGGAAAACTTTCACTAGAGCCCCTACTTCTTCTTATAGCCAGCAGGGCACTTTGGTTTTACCGCAGTGACTTTCTTGCTGGTCTTTCCTTTGATACATGTAATTGTGACAGCCTTTGCAACTGGTTTAGTAGAGGCGCTCGGGGTCGCAAGAGGGTCAACTTCTTGGGAGAGCTTAACTTTGATGATTGGTGCTGAAAATTCAAAGTTGTTTGCCTTTAGATACAACCAACCGCTCTTCTCACCAACAATTACAGTTGCAACCTGAGCCTCACCATTTGAGTTAACTACTGAAACTTCTGCGTTAACGGGTGCGCTTGAAAAACCATATATGCACCTAGCTACCTCTGAGCGAATGACTAAGTTGTACTGCCCCCGCATAACTGATCCATCGGACATTAAGTGTGGTGCTGCTACTTGATAAGTGAGCGTTCCTGATTTGAATGCAGGAGGTCCGGCAGAGTAAGTCGTCGCATTTGTCATCAGAACACCATTGATTTGATTAGATTTAGCAAAGCATGCATCCGCACCGTTCATCTCTGATTTCGACAAAGTGCGAATCGACCAGGTATTTATGTTCGCACTCGCTTTGTCATTAACAGCTGGAAGCCATGCTTTGAGCTCTTGTATAGAACTAACTCCCGATGGAGGAGGGCTACCTACAAGAGTGTTTTTCAATGGATCTTCGGAACACCATCTGCAGCCATACGTAGTTCCGGGGAATCCACCCTTTAAATAGATATCTTTCAAATTCTTAGAAAGACTTTGCCACGTTTGTGATATTCCGATTACTGGCACTCGAGTAGTAGTGCCGGTAATCGATAAGCGAACTGCCGGCTTAGGACTAATAGATTCGATAGTAATTGTTGGGTTATCTAAACGTCCATGCATCCACCCCGAAGGTGAACTAGAAAGTCGAACTGTGGCAGTGAATTCAACGTCCGCTGGAATTGCATGTCGAGTTGCACAAAGTGCATCCCCTGACATAACGCAATCCAGTGTTTCGCCTTCGTAAGGTGGATAAACTCCTACAGCTCCTAAGAAGGGCCTCTTAGTTTTCTCATCAAATTTCTGCAACACGGATGCCGATCCATCATCAATTGGGGAGTTCGGATCTGATCCACTCCTGTGCACCCCAAGTGGCGCTTTTGATGCCGCAATAATTGATAAAGCAAATGCAGTATTTGTGAATTGCTCTTGCTTGACGGTTCTACTTCCGCGAAGCCCTGCATCTACAAAATAATCACTACCGCCTTTATGTTCTAGGCCGATGAACTTCCATAAACCGCCAGAGCTTGCCTCTGGGAGTCGCTCGGAAGATTTGGAAGCATAAGTCGTGTTTATCTTCTTTGGAAATACTTCAATAAATTGTCCCTTTATCTCCACCCCCGCTTTTTTCGCGGAAATGCCCTCTAAACAATCAAGAGAATCAGCCGAAGAGCAGACACTTAAACGAGTAAAGAATTCGAATGTACCCGAATCTTGCTTGCACTTTGAATCTGAAGTAGAAGAACAAAGAAGCGTTCCTTCACTTCCCTCCCATCCCGCTGAATTTCCTTTCCACGCTAAATAAGGGGCGCCTGCATCAAGGGATTGGGTGCTGCTATCTCTAAATTTTATGTTCACCTGTCCTTGCAATGGCAAGTCAGGTGGAATGTATCCCTCATCAACTATGCCGTCTGCGGCGTGCACCAATGAACTACTATTAGAAAAAGATGAAAGAGTTAAGACCAGCGCGATAAAAAAGGATGACTTTTTCACGTACCTGCCTACTTCTTCTTATAGCCAGCCGGACACTTTGGTTTTACCGCCGTCACCTTTTTACTGGTCTTGCCTTTGATACATGTAATTGTGACAGCCTTCGCAACCGGTTTGGCTGAGGCGCTCGGGGTTGGAGTAGCAGATGCAGTAGGAGTTGGTGTTGGCGCTGGTGCATCTTGTTCAAGTTTTACCTTGATAGTTGGTGATGAATAAGTAAATCCACCTGCAGAAAGATAGAGCCAGCCGTTCTTCTCACCAAGAATTTCAGTTGCGACCTTTTGATTTCCTTGATCATTAACAATTGAAAGCTCAGCCCTAATTGGTGCGCTAGTAAATCCATAAACGCATCGAGCAACATCTGAGCGCATAATCAAGTCATAAGTTCCAAGGAATTCATCACCCTTTGTTGTGAAGTGAGGTGCGGCTACTTTATATTCAAGAGTGCCTTCACCCTTATTTAGAGATGGCGGCCCAGCGGAATATTGAGTTGCATTTGTTGTGACAATTCCGGTTACACCTTTATCGCCACTGGTGAAGCACTGCGAAGCACCTTGAGTTTCATTTTCATCAAGTGTACGTACCGACCATGTACCCATGAGAGTTGTTGCCTTATCCCCCACAAAAGGTAGCCACACCTTTAATTGATCCATGCCAAATTTACTTGAAGCCGAAGGAGCAATGATCACATTTCTCGTCATTGGATCTTCAGTACAGGCGCTACGTCCACAACCTTGCGGCGCTCCATTTGAATTTGGAGATCGAAGTGCGACCTCTGGCTTGTATCCACCTGTTTTAATGTCGTACTCATCTTTGAGTGCTTGTGGCATCTCTGGATAGCGATACATCTTATAAACCACTGGAACGGCGACAGGATTTGCTGCGATATAGAAGGAATATCCACTGCTAATTTCGGTAAATGACACGTCTGGCTTTGCAATTCTGCCGTGCAACCAGCCCTTTGGCTTATTTTGAAGCTTTAGCTTTATATAGAACTTTTTATCGGCAGGGAATGAATATCTCTGAGCGCACAATCTTTCTTTAGCGCTACCTGCCACACAGAAGCTAGTTCCAGAAAAACCGAAGCTAGCAAATCGCCATTGACCAGCAGGATGACCATCACCGGCGCCTTTCGACATTGACATACCAGAATCAATTTCTTGGATTGCACTATCGCCAGATTCGAGTTTCACCGGAAAAATCTCGATATTCAAAGCTTGTAAATCTGCCCCATTCGCTTTATTCAGCGTGCCCTGCGTCAGTGCTGATACGTAATACAAGGTTCCACCGTCGTGTGGTGCACTCGGTAAATCAAAGATACTTCCCGTGGCACCAAACGGTAACCGTAATTTCTCGGATGCTTCAAATTTGTTTAGCGCCTCATTAGGAAAGTATCGCGAAAAAGCGGCCTTAGTTGTTTCACCACCGGAACTAATCACACCAAAATCTTCAATGCAGTAGACCGTACTAATAGTTCCGCACACAGGCAGCATCGATTTAAAATCGAGTGATCCTGCGGTGCAATTAGGGTCTTCTGCGCTCTTACATGTTGGATCTTTATAAGCATCGCTTTGGTACTTCTGAAAATCAATCAAATATGAGGCTGGTGTTCCTGGAGGGGAATCCAAGAATCTCTGAATATGCATACCGCGATCCGCATCGTTCGGAACGGCCCAGCTTCGTCCCGCATCTCCGACCGTTTCACCTGCAGCAACTACGGCGGAAGAGCCACCAAATACAAATGCGATGGCAACGATTATTGAAGTTAGTTTTTTCATATCTCTATCTCTTCTTATATCCGGCTGGGCACTTAGGGTTTACTGCAGTAATTTTTTTGGTGGTTTTACCTTTAATGCAAGAGATGGATGTCTTCTTCTGCACAGCTGGCTTAACAGCAGGAACTGGCGTTGGACTTGCCTCAGGATTTGGAGTCGCAACAACAACTGGCTTCTCTTGAGAGAGTTTTACCTTCACTACTGGATTCGAGAAAGTAAATCCGTTTGCAGAAAGCTTTAACCAACCACCTTTTTCGGTGAGAGACGTTGTTGCAACGCGCGCTTGGCCATCTGAAGATGTAACAGAAACTGTGGCCTGAATTGGAGCATCTGTGAAACCGTAAAGGCAGCGCGCAACCTGTGCATTAATAACTAAGTTATATGAACCCAGAAATTCTTTACCGTCCGGCAAGTAATGCGGCGCAGCTACTTTGTAATCCAAAGATTCTTCGCTCTTGTTAAATACAGGTGGGCCGGATAAATACTGGGTCGCATTGGTGCTAACAAATCCGCTTAAATTCGAAATGTTCCGATAGCAAACATCGCTTGTTCCATCAGAGCCCATTGTTTCCCAACGCCAAATTGTTGGAGCTTTGCTTGCCTTGTCTTTCAAAGAAGGCATCCATGCTAAAAATTCATCCATGGACTCTTGATCGGGTCGCAAGAAGCGAAGTACTGATACCCAGAATTCTGAAGCACATCCATTTGTTGCCGCGCCGCCGGTTGGATCGTTAGTACATCCAAAGCCAGCTCCGCCAACAGGTTGTCTTACCTTTGAATAGAATTCTGCCATTGACTTAGTTACTTCGGATTTCTTAATCCATCCGTACGCACTTGGGACCAGAATAGGGTTTCCTTGAATAGAGACAACTTGATTGCCGCTCGAATCCAAACTAATTTCGGAAGTTACACCATCCATACGCCCATGCAGCCAGCCTTTAACGGGGTTAGATAATCGCAACTTGAATCCGAATTGTGCATTCAGCGGAAGTGGGTACGGTTGTGCACATTCTGTGCCCGAATAAATTGGACAAGCCACAGTTGGGTTTGTCCAAGCGCCTAAACTCAAATCCAACTTGTTGTACCAATTCAGCGATGTTTGAATGCCTGGCAAACTATTATTTTTGGATTCAACCTTTACTGCGTAAATCGAAGCTCTGATATTTGGCGCATCAAATTTACTTGAGTTTGGAAGACGATAACCATCTGCGGTAACGACAACTAAATATTTATTTCCGCCAGCATGTGGAAGTCCCGGAATCGTAATCAGCGGCGCAGATCCACCCGATGGCAGTCCTACAGTTGAATCCCCTTTGAAATCTCCTGCACGCACGCCTGGAAATTGTTCTTTAGACGAGATTTCTAAGTTTGTCCCATCCTGATTTTTGACCGTTATTTCTGAAATACAGTCGGTTGAATCAGCAGTAGCGCAAATGCCTAGTTGAGCTTTGTATTGAAAGACTGATGCACCAACACATGCAGTGTCAGAGAGTGAGTTACAGAAACCAACACCCGTAACTTTGCTAACACCTATCTCATTTCCATCACTTTTCTTCCCAACTAGATAGTTGATATTTGTTGGGTATTCGCCTAAACCATTTGCTGACAAGCCGTAAGTTGGAAATAACTTCGGACTATCGGCAGGCATCTCAAGAACGTACTGTTCATCAGGTATTTCTGCACCAGTCGCCGGAATCGCAATTCCTACGAGAACTACGGTTGATAAAAATGCCGATAATAGTTTTTTCTTCATTTCTTCTTATACCCCGTTGGACACTTTGGATTGACGGCTGTTACTTTCTTAGTTGTCTTACCCTTTACACATGTAATTGAGGTTTTCTTTGCAGCAGCTGGTTTTGTGGCAGCTGGAGTCTGGGCAGGCGTTGGCGTACCTTCTTGCGACAGTCTTACTTTGATCGTTGGGTTTGAATAAGTGAAACCTTTAGCTGAAAGACGTAGCCAATTGTTTTTCTCGGATACGAGAGTTGTAGCTTTCTTGGCTTCGCCATCTGCATAAACAACGCTTAGCGTTGCCTGAATTGGGGCGCTGGTGAATCCGTAGATACAACGTGCAATATCTGAACGAATCGCTAGGTCATAAGTTCCAATTTGCACTTGGCCTTTAGAGTCGTAATGCGGTGAAGCGACTTTGTATGCCAAGTCTCCGTTTTGGAACTTCGGTGGCCCGGCAATATAGGCATTTGAGTTGGTGGTAACCATTCCGGCAACACCTGAATCTCCAATGCATTTCGCATAATCTTGATAACCCTGCATAGTTCTAAATGACCATGTTGATACGGTGGCGTAAGCCTTATCTTTAGCCACACCCACCCAGAGCATGTAACGTTCGAAGAATTTATCGTCAAATGAAGGATTGCGTTCATCCATTACCGCTTGAGTTTTTCGATCTTTCGAATCTCCGATGAAATAAGCAACACCTGCAAATTGGTTTCCACGAGAGATGAACTCTTCTTGAATCATTGAATCTAACTTTGCTGGCAGGTCCGTATTTTTTGCCCAAACAGCAAGAGTAGGAACGGTGATTGCCGAACCTTCAATATTGATAAGTGTCTGTCCATCACTGGTTTTTTCGCTGCTGATTTCAGGCGAACTCAAGCGGCCATGGAACCAGCCAATGATCTTGGCACCGGTTTTAACAGAAACTTTAAATGAGGAATCCTGCGGGAATGGCCACCGCTTGAAGCAGTTGGTCTTAGTAGTAAAGAAACAGGTATCCATCTGCGCGCCATCGATTGGAAGCTTAGATACTGCATAAAGACCGACATCCAGATTTGATGGGCCTGTTCCAGCAACATTTTGAAATTCAGCATTTAACTTTGGAATAAGTAGATACTGATCTCCTCCTTGGTGAGTCATCCCAGGTATTGTCCAAATTGAAACGTTTCCGCTATTTGGAATACCCCTCTGGATATCTCCCGTAAATGGCGTGTTATATCTATTTCGAGAATTTGTACTCATCTGTGAAAAAGAAGAAGTTAGAGTTTCGACAAGTGTTGCAGATATTAATGGGTTTTCTCCAATGCGGCCTGAAAGGCTGACTACGCAATCCCTTGTTCTCAAATCAGAACAAGGAGAGAGCGGGGTTTCGAAGAAGAGGTAATTGCTGCTCTTGCAAGGTTCTTCTTGCGAAGATAGACACGTGGTAGCCCCACTATCGGCAAAGTTCGCACTCCCCCATGCTTCTACATAGGTAAAGGCACGATAAAGAGTTCTTTGATCATCGTAATAAGCACCGGAGTAGCCACCAGTGTTTTCAACTGGAGGACGCGGGGTAGTTAATTGTTCATCTGGAATATCTGCAGCGATGACTGGAGAAAATACTCCTAGTGTTAAAGCAAATACTGTGCAAATTGCAATGAATAACTTTTTCATTTCTTCTTATACCCCGTTGGGCACTTTGGATTAACTGCGGTTACTTTCTTGGAAGTCTTTCCCTTTACACAAGTAATCGTCGCTTTTTTAGCGGTGGAAGGTTTAACAGTTGCAACTGGTGAAGGAGTTGGTGCCGGCGCTGCCTCTTGGGTTAGCTTCACTCGGACGGTTGGTGAAGAGAAGGTGAAGTTATAAGCAGCAAGATTAAGGAAGCCATCTTTTTCGCGAACCAAAGTTGTGGCAATGTTTGGTTCTCCTGATTCGGAGACGATTGAGATAGTTGCACCAATCGGTGCTTGCGAGAATCCGTATAGGCAGCGGGCAACTGCTGAACTCATAACAAGGTCATAGGTTCCCTTGAACACTTCACCTGATGAAGTTAAATGGGGTGCGGCAACCTTGTAATCCAATACGCCTTCACCCTTATCAAAGCTAGGTGGGCCATCTAGGTACTGGGCTGCGTTTGTCGACACAACGCCGGCAAAGCCATTTCCTTTAGCAAAGCAAGGATTCTGATTGGGATCACCAAAGGAAATCATGGTCTTTAACATCCACGCCGTTGGCATGCCTTGAGCCTTATCGCCAATCACTGGAAGCCAATTAACAAACTCTTTCATTGTGTTGGCATCATTGAAAGCGTTTCCGTCACGGCGAATTGCAATTTCAGAGAGAGATTGATCTTTGGTTCCAAAAGATACGCTTCCATAATTTGGCATTCCAGCGTAATACGCCTTCAGGCTTGTAGGCATCGCATCGTTATTTACCCAAACGTCAATTAGTGGAACCTTGATCGCATTTGCCTGAACTGTAAGGAGTTGCGTTCCGGAGGCTTCTTTTTCGATCGTGATATTCGGTGCTTTCATTCGCCCGTGTAGCCATCCGTCAAGTTTGTTATTCATTCTAAATTGCAGACCGAAGGCAACGTTTTGTGGAAGTGGATAACCCTTAGCGCATTCAGTTTCAAAGCTCATTACGCAGCGACCGGACTCTGGTGGATTTCCTACTGGTGCACCGATGGTCCAATCAACGCTTGGATACTGCTTTGGATCGATTGACATTGAGTTAAACCCAAAGGCACCTTTTTCGATTGCGACTGCGAAAATTCCAGTCTGCATACGTTGCATGTTAAATTTTGCAGTCGGTGAGTTATTGGCATCACGAACGCCAACCATCTCAGATTTAACTAGATACAAATCTCCACCGGCATGAGGTGCGCCAGGGATTCGAATCAGAATGGCTCCCCCGCCCGTAGGGAGATTTTGTGAAGCATCTCCGACAAAGTCAAACTTTCCTTTGTCTGCAAAGTTGCCCGCAGGGATGATCTCTAACTCTTTACCGTCATCTGTTTTTGCGAAGACCTTAGTTAGACAATCAACAGTAGTATTTGCATCGCAAATCTGTAGAACGGCGCGGTAGAACTGTCGAATTGTGAACTCGCAGCCAGCTTGCGAGAGTTTTGAACAGGCAGTGACGCTCTCTACTTTTCCGACTGAATCGAGCTTAAAGCTGATAAGTCCCGAATTGAATCGAGTGATTTCAGCAGAATCTTGTAGTAAATAGCCTTGGTGATTCTTGGCTGGGGCAGGTGACGATAAATGCTGTTCATCATATGAATCTGCGCCATGGGCAAGCGTTGGAGCAATTAGCGCTACCGAAATCAGTAGAACTACGAATTTTCCTAAACGCTTCACGCGATCCCCAGTCTTAGAAGTTTTTTAGAGTACTTACGAAGAGACCGCCCCCGGTTCACTAATTGCTTAGTGAACCGAGGAACGGTTTTGCCCTCGTTTATCTATATGGAAGAAGTGTCGAAACTACTTCTTCTTATAACCTGCTGGACATGCTGGCTTAACTGCGGTGATCTTCTTTACAGCCTTGCCCTTAACGCATGTGATGGTTGTCTTGTTCAAGATCTTGGCAGCAGGCTTGTAGCCCTTCTTGATGCCGATCTTGAGCTTTGGACGTGAGTATTCAAAGCCAGATACATCGATGATGATTCGGCCGTTCTTCACGCTGATGTTCTTGAGGAACGCTGCAGTTCCGCCTTCTTCTGTTGTTAGCGAGATTTCTAGAGCTGAAGCAGCATCATTTGGATTAGTCATACCCCAAAGAAGTGCAGCATCTGCTGTAGGAATTACCGCCTTGTAGAAGCCCTTGTTCACTGTCACACCATC
Organism: Candidatus Planktophila lacus; assembly: GCF_002288325.1. NCBI lineage: Bacteria > Bacillati > Actinomycetota > Actinomycetes > Candidatus Nanopelagicales > Candidatus Nanopelagicaceae > Candidatus Planktophila > Candidatus Planktophila lacus. The sequence goes on from NZ_CP016780.1 coordinate 1,116,045, forward strand.
TGGTGCAAAGTGAGGAGCAGCTGCGCGCCATGTGAATGCCTTATCCGCTTCGCTCCATACTGGAGTTGAAAGCCCGCAGACACCGTTTGAACCAACGTACATTCCACCGGAAGTACCTTCAACACCGAAGCCGGAGTTGTCGTCGTTGGCTGCCATAGCAATCATCTGGAATTGACGAACGTTGGCCTTTGATACGCCTTCTTCGCCTTCGCAATCCTTAACGTTCTTCGCAAGAGGAACGGTTACAGGAGTACCTGTGATTGAGATTGCGTTGTATTCGCCACCTGGCTCTTGCTTAACAACGATATCTGTACCAACAGCAACGGTAACGCCGGTCTGCATTTCGCCGACGCGAACCTTAACTGTAATTACGATATCTGAATCAAGGCTGACTGCATATGCCTTGTTACCGACCTGGCCTGCGAGGTTGGTCTTCTTATCAGCACCTGTAAGTGTTGGAAGAACATCGACGAATAGCATGCTTGATACGAACTCGTTAGGAGTACGTGCTTCAACATAAAGTCCGTCATAACCAAGTGCGCCAAGGTTTAGACCTTGCCAATCAGGGTGTGTCCAGCGACCGACAAGTGTGCGACCGGCTTCAGCTGGTGTACCAACTGCAACGCCAGGTTCTGGAGCAAGTGGAGCTGTTGCAGCTAATTCAGTTGCTTCAGCAGTTGCGCTCTCAGTAGTTGGTGTTGTTGTGGTTGCAGCAGCTGCTGGATCTGCAGGAACTGCAGCAGGTGTTCCGGCAACAGCCCATCCGTTAACAAGAGCATCGCGTGTAACCCAGATAGGAATGATGATTCCCTCTGTAGCCTTAAATGTCTTGGTAGCAGCATCGTAAGTTGTTCCCCATACTGGACGCTGTTGAGTTGCTGATAGTTCAGCAAGATCAATAAATGTCACGCCAGTAAAGTTAGCAATCTGCTTTGCTGCATCTGCTGCTGTTGGATAGAAGAAGAAGAACTTAACTTCATTATCAAGCACGAAGGCAACTGAACCCTTGTAGCAAGCACCAAATGTTGATTTAGTTGATGACTTAGTCGCGTTATTCCAGCAATCCATTGGATAGCTATAGAAATCTAGCGGCTTATTAATGTCATAAGTCTTAGTTTTTGGATCAAACTTCGCACCCTGTTCTGGGTGATTAGCTGTCCCGAAAAGTGAAGAGAGATCCTGCATTACGTATTTGCCTGAAGCAAGTACATCGCGCTGGTATTGAGACATCCACCAGTTGTTGTCGATTACTTTTCCACCCTTGATCTGTGCAACTGGTGCAAAGAAATCAACTGGTGTCTTCTTAGCTGGAACTTCTGCTCCGCTAGGCACATAGGTCAAAGGAATTTTCTGTCCTGAACCTGTGGCAATTGTTACTGATTCGATGCAATAAATACCGTTTTGAATTACACAGGCATTCATTGGTGACTTAGGCAGGCGGATAGTTGCAGCACTTGCTGAAGTAGCAGTGAGCAATCCCGCGAGCATTGCTAGGGACGCAGCCCCAGCGATTAGCTTCTTTTTCACATTTCCCCCATAGAGATAGGTGAAGCCACGGGTATGGCTTCATAGTGGTTACCGCACTATGGGGGCTAATTTATGCGCTTTGGGGGCAGGTAAAAAGGGGGTTTCCTAACGGAGTTGAGCTAGATACCAGTTCCACTGCCACGTTTCACGCGGAGATGTCTCCAAAGAATCCTTGAATTCAGGGAAGGTATAGACCAGCAGCGCCGTGCCTCCAGGCAGAACCGTTGTTGGCCGTGAGTCACTGACAATCGGGGTGTGATTGGTGAAGATGCCAAGTGATGGAGCAGTCGAAATCAAATCTTGAGTGTTGTTCTGCAGACTCAAAACCCAAGTAACTGGGCACTGTCCCCTGCCGCATCGCTCCCAAGAAATCTGTAAGCCCGTTGCAGTTAGCCCACCGAGAGTGTCACCGATTCCACCAGCACCACTAATAGCACCGAGATCGCCAACGCTCTGTTCCCATGTAACTGGGTAATCAGATTGCAGGCCAACGATCTCCGGCTGGCTATTTGAATTAGCGCCGTTAACTCCGCTATCAGATGCCACAATAATTGGAGCGGGTCTTTGAATTACTTCGTATATTCCAATGCTGGCTGCGCCAACGGCAATTACACCAAGTAAGGCAACGAGTGCGCGACGAATTCTTTGGCGGCGTACTTTGGCGATAATAATCGGAGCGAGGTCACGATTTTCTAGGACGCCAAGTGCCATCCACTGCATCTCGCGTTTAATTAGTGGATCTACATCACTCATTGTTATCCACCACTTCTGCGATTACCGTTTCGATTTCAGATGGTCGCTGAGAACTTCCAGTCAACTCTTTATTTGCAGATTTCTCTAACTCTGGAACTAACTCGACATAGGCAGCTACCGCTGCTTTGCCGCGGGCCAAGTGCGAAGCTGCAGTGCCCATTGGAATCTGCAGAACGTCAGCGACTTCACGCAAGACCATGCCGTGCTCGTAAATCAAAACAAGAACTGCGCGTTGTGCCGCACTCAGCGACTTTAGGGCTGCTTGGACAAGTAAGCGCTGAGTTACATCATCTGTTTGATCAACTAAGTCGCGAATATTTTCAGCCAGATCCCAGGAAGTTTCCTTCTCTTGCTGACGGCGCAACCATTTGCGACGCATATCGGCGTGCTTGCTTACCATCACGCGCATTAAATATGCTTCTGGATTTTCGTGGCTGCGGATCTTGCTCCAGCGCTTGTAAACATCTGCCAGCGCTTCTTGAAGAACATCTTCGGCGTTCTGGGTATCAAAACAAATTACCTTTGCAGCGCGCAGAAATGCCTTCTGGTTTTCACGTAACCAGAGGGTGAACTCAACTTGGTTCTGTTGGCTCATGCGCACTCCATGAGAGGAAGGTTACCTGCTTGCTGCACCAAAGAGCGAGGTCGCCAGCAATACTGATAGCCCGATAAATACTCCGCTTGCGCCAGCCGATGCGGCGAGTGCGCCTGCGGCGGCCGGTACTAAAAATTGTCCAAAGCGGTTGCCCATCAAGCGCGCTGAAACAGCAAGGGCGCGTTCATTGGCTGCTGTCTTTTGTGAAACCAAGGACATTGTTAACGGTTGGCCAATTCCAAGTGAAAATCCTGCGATAAAGACAATAGCGCCAAGAGTTAGTGGTGTTTTTGCAAAAGCCATACCTGCACACGCAATAACAGAGACCGTAGTGCTGACCATTAACAATTGATAGGTAGAGAAACGTGCACTTAATCTGCCGAGGAAGAAGCGAGAGATCATCGTTGTGCCAGCGCGAATCGCCAGAATTATTCCGATTGCATATGGAGAGAAGTTATTTTCTGTTCCAAATAGCGGCAAGAAAACAACGAGGACATCGGCAACAGATGAAATAGCTAGTGAGACATAAATCGCTGCCAAAATTCCGGGCTTCTTTAATAATGCAATTGCTGCGGCGTAAGTGCCTTCATCAGATTTAGCTTCAACACTTGGCTTTTCTTTACGCCAGTTGATAACCGGCACTAGTGCAACCACACAAAGGACAAACCCTAAAAGAAATGCGTTAGATGTTGATTTAGGTAGCGTTCCATCAGAACCAGCAACAAGTGCAGCAACTAGCGGTCCAACCAAATGGCCAAGGGAGGCGCTAAATGTGTAGTAACCAAAGTACTTATCGTAATTTTCACGAGGTGCACGAAGTGCAACCATTGATTGGCCACCGACCATACAAGCCAAGTGAGAAATACCAGCAAATGCAGTTGCAATAGCCAGCGTGAAAACCGAGTTAGCAAAGACCAGGGCAACGGCGGTTAGCGCCATAGATAAAGTTCCGAAGATGATGAACTTTCCTTCACCGATCTTTCCAACCATCCGGCCAAATTGCAGCGCTAAGAGAACTGGAAAGAGTGCGTAAAGCGCAGCAACTACTCCGATTTCATATGTACTGGCATCGAGTTCAATTGCCCGATAGGTAATCATCGGACGAAGAACGTAGATCGTGGCCTGAGTAAGGGTAGAACTCAATAAGAGCGGACGCGCCCACGGCAAAAGTTTTTGGGACGCCATTTACTTCTTTAGTGCAAGCTTCTTCTTAAAGTTCCAGATCATCGGACCGATAATCACAATAAGGAGGATTACGTAGAGGATTTTTGACATTGGAGTTGCATATAGCGCGCTAAGTTCGCCACCGCTGATCTGTAGCGCACGGCGCATCTGAAGTTCTGCCATTGGCCCAAGAATTAGTCCAATAATTAGCGGGGTAATTGGAACTCCAAAACGGCGGAATGCAAAACCAATTACACCAACACCCAGCGCGATCCAGAGATCAAAGATTGCATTGTTCGCAACGTACGCGCCCATCAATGCGAAGGCGGTGATTCCGGAGAAGAGATAAGGGCGTGGAATATTTAGAAGTTTTGCCCAGACGCGCACAAGCGGCAAGTTGAGCAACAAGAGCAAGGTGTTACCGATAAAGAGTGAAGCGATTAAGGTCCATACGATTTCAGGGTTTGTTGAAAATAGCATCGGACCAGGTTGAATGTTGTAAGTTTGAAGAGCGACAAGAATTACCGCCGCTGTTGCTGAAGTTGGAAGACCAAGTGCAAGAAGTGGAACAAGCGCACCAGCGGCATTGGCATTGTTAGCAGCCTCTGGACCTGCAACGCCTTCAATGGCGCCATGACCAAATTCCTCTTTATTCTTCGATAAAGACTTTTCTGCCGCGTAACTTAAAAATGTTGGAACTTCAGAACCGCCAGCAGGAATAACTCCTAAGGGGAAACCAATCGCTGTTCCGCGAAGCCAGGGGCGCCAAGAACGTTTTAAGTCTTGGCGAGTCATGATCGCCTTGCCCTTCATTGGAATGATCGACCAACCTGTTGCTTTGGCACGCCCTGCGATATACAAAGCCTCACCGAGAGCAAAGAGTGAAACGATAACGGTTACTGTTTCAATTCCGTCGATTGCTTGCAGGCTTCCAAATGTTAAGCGCACAGCGCCAGATTGCAGATCAGAACCAACTAGCCCAATAACAAGACCTACGCCAAGAGAAGCCATACCACGCAACATCGAATTGCCTAAGAGAGTTCCTACAGTTGTAAAGGCGATCAACATCAGCGCAAAGAAATCTGCCGCCGTAACTTTAAAGGCCCATTCGGCAAGTGAAGGTGCGGTAAATGCCAAGATCGCAGTTGCAATTGTGCCCGCAATGAATGAACCAATAGCTGCAGTTGCAAGTGCAGAACCAGCGCGCCCGCGCTTTGCCATCTGATGGCCTTCAAGTGCCGTTATGACCGAACCGGATTCACCAGGAGTATTTAATAAAATCGAAGTTGTCGATCCGCCATACATGGCGCCGTAATAAATAGCAGCAAACATAATTAGCGCAGATGCCGGGCTAACTGAATAAGTAATTGGCAACAAGAGTGCAATAGCAAGCGCAGGTCCGATACCGGGAAGCACGCCGACTAGCGTTCCAAGAATTGTTCCAAGTAAACCGAAAAGTAGATTGTTTAAGGTAAGGGCTGAGGCGAAGCCCTCCATAAGCGAGTTAAAACTACTCATTCAAAGATCCCCAGGATTCCTGCTGGAAGGCCAACGTTTAGACCTTTAGAAAATGCAAAATAAACGATAAATGAGAAGATGATCGAGATAAGTAAATTCTTAAGTAGATTTTTGGCACCGTATGCAAAGGCGACGCCAAAGAACACCACTGTGCTCGCGATGATAAATCCAGCACGCTCAATTAAAAGTGGGTAGGTCAACATTGAGCCGGCGACCATGGCTAAAGATTTAAAGTCTGTCTTTTCAACTATTTCGCCGAACTGGGTTCCTTCAGGTACGCCGAGATTTCCGCGGAAAATTTGTACAAATAAACCAAGAGAAATAAAAATGACAAAACCGCTTACTACGTAAGGAAATATTTGCGGACCAACGGTTCCAGATCCCGGTGGAACTAACATCTTGGAAGTGTCGTATAGAACGACCAACCCAAGAATTAGGAGAGAGCCCGCAAAAGCGAGCTCTCCCCCAATCTTCTTAGATTTCAAGAGGACTTATGCCAAGCCAAGTGAAACTAGCGTGGTTGTGATGTCCTTCTTTTGTGATGCAAGGAATGCTTCGAAATCCTTGCCGTAATCTGTTTGGTTCTGCCAATCCTTAGCAACCAATGTTGCCTTCCAGGCATCTCCTGCACGAGTTACATCAACAGCCTTTAGCCAGTTAACGCGCTCTGCTTCGGTAAGTGCTGCTGGAGCAAGAATTCCGCGCCAGTTACCGAATGTGAAGTTGATTCCCTGCTGGATCAATGTCTGACCCTTGATTGACTTCAAACGTGATGGTGATGAAAGGGCTAGAACACGTAGCTTTCCGGCCTTTACAAATGAAGCGAATTCAGATGTACCTGAAACGCCAGCTACTGTCTGTCCGCTGAGTACAGAAGTTGTAACTTCTCCACCACCTGCGTATGGAACGTAGTTCATTTCAGTGGCTTTTCCGCCAGCTTTTTCAACTAGAAGACCCATGTAAACGTGGTCAACAGTTCCCTTAGATCCACCAGCGATAGGTAGCTTTGGATTTGCAACGATATCTGCGAGTAGTTGATTAATTGTCTTGTACTTAGAAGATGTAGGAACAACAATCGCTTCATATTCGCGCATCAATCCAGAGATTGCCTTTGAATCTGCTTGGTTTAGCTTTGACTTAGTTGAAGCAACGCCTGCAACCATCGCAAAACCTGTAATGAAAGCAAAATCTTTAGCCTTTTGATCTTGGAAGTATCCAAGACCTACAGTTCCGGATCCGCCTGACTTGTAAGAAACTGTGTAATCGCTAAGCATGCCTTCTGCCTTCATAGCATCAGCAAATGCGATTGCAGTGGTGCCGTAACCGCCACCTACGCCAGATGAAGCAACCCACTCAAGCTTTGAGAGTGGGGTTACATCTTTGTACCACCATTTCAACTTGCCTTTTAGGGTTCCAGTTGAAACTACCAAACAGGTTAGATCGGAGCCTTCGACTCCACGACCCTTTGCTACGCGACCTGCGGTAATGCAGTCATCGCCAGCCTTTGCAATTGCTGCAGCTTTTGGTGCAGCTGTTGCTGTTGGAGCAACTGTTGCAACCATTGAAAGCGCCAATGATGCAACTAGTGCACCAGCAAATTTCTTTTTTAACATCAAGACTCTCCTTTAAGAGTTAGCCCACGAGGGATGGGGTTTGAGAAAGGTTATGCGTTACTGGCTAGCCAGGTAAAGGGATTTTTATAACGATTTAACTAATTAATGTGAGGTCAAACACCCGGTTCGCGCCGCTGAGCGTCAGGAGAGAAGGTCGGAAACTACAACGCCGAGAGAGGCTAACTTTGCCCGTCCCCCGTCAGCAGCCGTTAATACAAATGGCTTTCCATCTGGCAAAAGTGCAAATGAATGCTCGAAGTGGGCACCTCTAGATTTATCTTGAGATACAACCGTCCAGTCATCACCTAAAACTTTTGTCTTATGTGTTCCACGAGTAATCATCGGCTCAATTGCAAGTGCCATCCCGACAATTAACTCAGGACCATTTCCACCTTTTCCAAAGTTTAAAACATGTGGCTCTTGATGCATCTCTGTACCAATACCGTGACCGCCGTACTCTTGCAGAATTCCGTACTTACCTTGCGAATCGATGTAATTTTCAATTGCTGCGCTGATATCAGTAAGGCGCGCACCTAATTTACCCGCGGCGATTCCGCGCCACATTGACTCTTCGCAGACATCCATAAGTTTTTGATCTTGTGCGTCAACGTTGCCGACTCCGACAGAAAATGCAGCATCGCCATGCCAACCATCGATGATTGCACCGCAATCGATTGAGACTAGATCACCATCGTTGATGAGGCGATCCCCAGGGATACCGTGAACGATTTCTTCATTTACTGAAACACAGATCGTTGCGGGAAAGCCGTGATAGTTAAGAAAGTTGGGGGTTGCACCGTTTCTTTTGATGCAGGCTGCTGCAACTGCATCGAGTGCGCTAGTTGTCATTCCTGGCTTAATCGCAGCTCGTATCGCTTGGTGAATTTCGGCGACTACTAAACCGGCGCGACGCATTACCTTTAATTGTTCAAGGGTTTTTATCTGGATCGCCATAAAAGTACTTTAGTTACGAGAGGCGACCGAGCGCAGTAATTGCATGCTCGGTGATTTCAGAAACGTTTCCGGCTGCTGGGATAGTGATCAATAAACCTTCAGAGCGGTAGAAAGAGATAATTGGCGCGGTCTGCTCTTCATAAACCTCAAGACGTCGTGCGATAACTTCTTCTTTATCGTCTTCGCGCTGGTATAGATCGGTGCCGCTGCAAGAAGAACAATTGGTTGCTCCTGCTTCATTGGATGCACCGCATCCACGACAGGTGCGACGAGAAGATAAACGCTTGATGATTTCATCTGATGCGATAGCAAGTTCTAGCGCTGCTTGCAGCGGAGTCTTAGCCTCGGCAAGAAATGCGCGAAGAACTTCAGCTTGCGCAACATTGCGTGGATAGCCATCTAGAAGAAAACCATTGGCAACATCGTCATGGGTTAGACGATCTTTGACCATATCGTTGGTGACTGAATCAGGAACGAGTTCGCCGCGATCCATAAATGCTTTTGCTTGGTTACCTAAATCAGTTCCGGCTTTCAAATTAGCGCGGAAGATATCGCCAGTTGAAATATGCGGAATTGAATAGTGCGCAGATAGGAATTGAGCTTGTGTTCCTTTACCAGCACCTGGTGGTCCAACCAGGATTAAACGCATTAGCGCAAGAACCCCTCATATGAACGCTGTTGCAACTGGCTTTCGATCTGCTTTGCAGTATCAAGACCAACACCGACAACGATCAGGATCGCAGTTCCACCGAATGGGAAGTTCTGAGTTGCACCGAAGACGATAAGTGCACCGATCGGAATAATCGCAACGAGTGCAAGATAGAGCGCACCTGGCGCTGTAATACGTGAGAGAACGTATTGCAGGTATTCAGAAGTTGGGCGACCGGCACGGATGCCTGGAATAAATCCGCCGTACTTCTTCATATTGTCTGCAACTTCATCTGGATTAAAGGTAATCGCTACATAGAAGTAGGTGAAGAAGATAATCAAAGCTGAATAAGCAGTTACATAAAAGACGTTATCGCCATTTACGAGGTTACGAGAAACCCATACTGCCCAAGCCGCTTGGCTATTGGTGAAGTTAACGATCAAAGATGGGATGTAGAGAAGCGATGAAGCGAAGATAACCGGGATAACGCCAGCCTGGTTTACCTTGATTGGAATATAAGTACTTGTTCCGCCGTAAGCCTGACGTCCAACCATGCGCTTTGCGTACTGCACAGGAATTCGACGTTGCGCTTGCTCAACGAATACAACCGCTGCAACAACTGCAATACCGACCGCTAAAACAACGATAAATGCGAAAAGACCCTTTTGAACGCGGATGCTCCAGAGTTGTCCAGGGAAGCTCGCTGCGATAGATGTAAAGATCAAGATAGACATACCGTTACCGATACCGCGATCAGTGATCAGCTCTCCGAGCCACATGATTACAGATGTACCGGCTGTCATAACGATGATCATCGTTGCGATGCGCTGCCATGAAGTATCAGGAATGATCGCTTCATTACAGCCTGAGATCAAACGACCAGGTGTACGAGCAACTGCAACCAAACCTGTTGATTGAAGTACTGCTAAACCGATTGTTAGATAACGGGTGTATTGAGTTAACTTCGCAGTTCCAGATTGTCCCTCTTTCTTAAGAGTTTCAAAGCGTGGAATTACAACTGTAAGAAGTTGAATAATGATCGAGCTGGTGATGTAAGGCATGATGCCAAGTGCAAAGACAGAGAGCTGAATGAGCGCTCCACCTGAGAACAAGTTGATCAGACCGAAGAGACCACCTGTTTGAACTTGGTTAAGACATGTCTGAACTGCTGTGTATGAAACGCCAGGAGTTGGGACGACTGAACCGAAGCGGAACAGAGCCATGATTGAAAGAGTGAAGAAGATCTTCTTGCGCAGATCTGGTGTCTTAAAAGCCATTCCAAATGCTGAAAGCATCAATCTTCTCCCTCTATCAAATCAAACTAGCTAAGTATTTTTCTAAGAAACCTTAGAGAACCTTGGTTGAACCACCAGCGGCAGCAATCTTTTCAACTGCTGATGCTGAGAATGCATGTGCTGTTACAGATACCTTGACAGCGATATCGCCATTGCCAAGAACCTTTACAGGCAAGCTATCGCGTACTGCGCCCTTAGCAATTAGATCCGCAACTGTTACATCTCCACCCTTAGGGAAGAGATCGTTAATTGTTGCAACGTTAACTGCCTGGTACTCAATACGTGCTGGGTTCTTAAAGCCGCGAAGCTTAGGCAAACGCATAACCAACGGAAGCTGGCCACCCTCAAAACCTGGGCGAACAGTGTTACGTGCATGCGTTCCCTTGCCACCGCGACCGGCGGTCTTACCCTTTGATGCTTCACCGCGACCCTTACGAGTCTTAGCTTTCTTTGCACCAGGGGCTGGACGAAGGTGATGAAGTTTTAGCGTCATCTTTATTCGACCTCCTCAACCTTGATCAAGTGACGTGCTGCGTACACCATGCCACGAATTTCTGGACGATCTTCTTTGACGACAACATCGTTGATGCGCTTTAGACCAAGTGAACGCAAGGTCTCGCGAATCTCAGGTTTGTTACCGACCTTAGATTTAATTTGAGTTACTTTTAAACGTGGCATTAGGCACCAACTGTCATCTGTGAAGCGCGGATAATTGCTGCAGGTGCAACATCTTCAAGTGGACGACCGCGACGAGCAGCGATTGCTGCTGGTGACTCAAGCATCTTCAACGCTGCAACAGTGGCGTGAACCATGTTGATTGCATTGTTTGAGCCGAGTGACTTGGTCAATACATCTGAGATGCCAGCACATTCGAGTACTGCACGAATTGGGCCACCGGCGATAACTCCGGTACCTGGGCTTGCTGGGCGAAGAAGAACTACGCCAGCTGCTGTTTCTCCTTGTACTGGGTGAGGAACAGTTCCTTGGATGCGTGGGACTACGAAGAATGACTTCTTTGCTTCTTCAACAGCCTTAGCGATCGCTTGTGGAACTTCCTTAGACTTTCCGTAACCAATACCGACTGTGCCATTGCCGTCGCCGACAACTACTAGTGCGGTGAATGAGAAACGACGTCCACCCTTAACAACTTTAGATACACGGTTGATAAAGACAACGCGCTCCATGTAAGGAGACTTGTCCTTTTCACGATCGTCGCGACGTTCACGGCGTTCGCCATTTCCGCGGCCACGGCCTTTTTCAGAAACCTTGTCAGCGCCCTTGTTGTCTGGTGCAGTTGCGGTTGTTGGATTTTCAGCCATTAGAACTCCAATCCGTTCTCTCGTGCACTATCAGCAAGTGCTGCGATACGACCTGTGTACTTATTTCCTGCGCGGTCGAATACAACGGTAGAGATACCGGCATCCTTTCCACGCTTTGCGATCAACGCGCCAATCTCGCGAGACTTTGCAGTCTTATCGCCAGTTGACTTGCGGAAGGCTTCTTCCATTGTTGATGCGTAAGCCAAAGTCTTACCTTGTGTGTCATCAATGATCTGTACGAAGAGGTGACGCGCAGAGCGAGAAACGACTAGACGTGGACGCGCAGGAGTGCCAGAGACCTTCTTGCGGACGCGGAAGTGACGACGGGCGCGAGCATTAGTAGCTGACCCCTTGCGGACTTTTACACCGATTGCCATTACTTCTTACCTGTCTTTCCTTGCTTACGGCGAACAACTTCGCCTGCCAAACGTAGGCCCTTGCCCTTATAAGGATCTGCCTTACGCAGTTTCTTAATCTTGGCTGCTACTTCACCAACGAGTTGCTTATCAATTCCGGTGATGTGCAACTTGGTTGGAGATTCAACCTTGTAAGAAATTCCTTCTGGAGCTAGGAATGGAACTGGGTGGCTATATCCGAGCAAGAATTCGAGATCCTTACCCTTCTCAGCAACGCGGTAACCAACACCGACGATGTCGATAGTTAGCGTGTAACCAGTTGTTACGCCGGTGACCATATTTGATACCAATGTGCGTGATAGGCCATGAAGTGAACGTGTAACGCGCTCTTCATTTGGACGAGCAACGGTGATAACACCATCTGCTTGTGAAACTTGAATTGGTTCAGCGACGTTTAGTGAAAGTGAACCCTTTGGTCCCTTAACTGAAACGTTCTGACCTGCGATTGTTACTTCAACGCCAGCAGGAACAGCGATTGGCATACGACCGATACGTGACATATTCGATCACCATACGTAGGCGAGAACTTCTCCGCCTACACCCTGTTTGTTGGCTTGCTTATCAGTCAGCAATCCAGATGAAGTTGAAATGATTGCAACGCCGAGTCCACCAAGTACTTTTGGTAGAGCTGTTGACTTTGCGTAAACGCGAAGTCCTGGCTTGCTTACGCGGCGAAGACCGGCGATTGAACGCTCGCGGTTTGCACCGAACTTGAGGTCAAGAACTAGGTCCTTGCCAACACCGTTTGTTGCTGATTCAACGCGATAGCCTGCGATGAAACCCTCCTTTTGAAGGATCTCTGCAATGCGTGCTTTAACCGATGAAGACGGCATTGAAACCGAATCATGGTAAGCAGAGTTCGCGTTGCGCAGACGTGTCAACATGTCTGCGATCGGATCTGTCATTGTCATACGTGGCCTATGGCCTTTCTCGAAACAGTATCCAAGCAATTTGCCTGGACTTTCTTCGTTGTAGTTTTAACTAGCTTGCTCCGGTAAAAATGATGGCGCCATCATTTTTACCAAGAAGCCTTTGTAATACCTGGAAGTTCACCACGGTGCGCCATTTCACGGAAACAGACGCGGCAAATTCCAAACTTTTGATAGACAGAGTGCGGACGGCCGCAACGCTGACAACGTGTATAGCCACGAACCTTGAACTTAGGCTTGCGAGCAGCTTTAACCTTGAGTGATGTCTTTGCCATTCTTATGCCTCCCGGAAAGGAAAACCGAGCAACTTCAAGAGTGCGCGGCCTTCTTCGTCGTTCTTCGCTGTGGTTACAACAGTGATATCCATACCGCGTGGGCGATCGACCTTATCTTGTTCGATTTCTGGGAATACAACCTGCTCGGTTAGACCGAATGTGTAGTTGCCCTTGCCATCGAATTGCTTAGGTGAAAGTCCACGGAAGTCGCGGATACGTGGAAGAGAAATTGAGAGTAAGCGATCTGCGAACTCCCACATACGATCTCCACGCATTGTTACGTGTGCACCAATTGGCATACCTTCACGCAACTTGAACTGCGCGATTGATTTGCGTGACTTGGTTACTTGTGGCTTCTGGCCTGTGATGATTGCTAGATCGCGGACTGCGCCTTCGATTAGCTTAGAATCACGAGCAGCTTCGCCAACACCCATATTTACAACGATCTTTACGAGCGTTGGAACCTGCATTGGATTTTTATATCCAAATTGAGTCGTAAGTGCGCCAGCGATTTCGCTACGGTAACGAGCCTTTAAACGAACATCAGTCGTTGTTGACATTAGATGTCCTTTCCGGTGCGACGTGAGATGCGAACATTTTTGCCTTCTTCATCTTTACGAACGCCAAGGCGAGTTGCCTTGCCATCGCCATCGACGACCATGACATTTGAAATGTGAATTGTTGCTTCAGCAGTAACGATTCCGCCGACCTTGACGCCGCGTTCGGTTGTTGACTCTTTGGTGTGGCGCTGTACGCGGTTAACACCTTCAACAAGAATGCGGTTCTTATCAACATCGAGAACCTTGCCTGTAACACCCTTGTTCTTGCCAGCGATTACGAGCACTGTGTCATCTTTCTTGATCTTCGCCATGGTTAGAGCACCTCCGGAGCGAGTGAAATGATCTTCATGAACTTCTTGTCGCGAAGTTCGCGAGCAACTGGTCCGAAGATACGAGTTCCGCGAGGTTCGCCATCTGCTTTAAGGATGACTGCTGCGTTCTCGTCAAATTTGATGTAAGAACCGTCTGGACGACGACGTTCTTTAACTGTACGAACGATGACAGCCTTTACGACTTCACCCTTCTTTACTTGTCCGCCAGGAATTGCATCCTTAACAGAACAGACGATGATGTCTCCGATACCGGCGTAACGACGGGAGGAGCCACCGAGAACACGAATACAGAGAAGCTCTTTGGCTCCTGTGTTATCCGCGACGCGTAGGCGCGATTCTTGTTGAATCATTTTTTATCCTGCCCCTTACTTAGCTTTCTCGATGATTGAAACTAGACGCCAGCGCTTTGATGCTGAAATTGGTCGTGTTTCCATGATCAAAACACGATCTCCAGTACCTGCGCTATTGGTCTCGTCGTGAGCCTTTAGCTTTGTTGAACGAGACATAACCTTTGAGTACATACCGTGCTTTACGCGGTTTGATACTTCAACGGTGATCGTCTTATCCATCTTGTCTGAAATGACAATGCCTTCACGTGTCTTGCGATCTGCGCGATTTTCGGTAGTCATTAGGCAGCGCCTCCGATTCCTAGTTCGCGTTCGCGGATAATTGTGTAAAGACGTGCGATCTCCTTGCGGACTGCTCCGAGGCGACCATGTGATTCGAGCTGACCAGTAGCAGCCTGGAAGCGCAGATTAAAGAGTTCCTCTTTAGCCTCACGCACCTTCGATGCTAATTCGTCATCGGTTAATTGGCGTAGTTCTTCATTAACGTTAGCCACTTTATGCCTCCTCACGCTTTACTACACGACACTTCATTGGAAGCTTATGAATCGCAAGACGCATAGCTTCAGTTGCAATCGCTTCTGTTACTCCAGAGATTTCAAACATGATGCGACCTGGCTTCACGTTTGCAATCCACCATTCAGGTGAACCTTTACCGGAACCCATACGAGTTTCAGCAGGCTTCTTTGTAATTGGACGATCTGGATAAATATTGATCCAAACTTTTCCACCGCGCTTGATATAGCGAGTCATCGCAATACGAGCAGCTTCGATCTGACGGTTGGTTACGTATGCAGGCTCTAGAGCTTGGATACCGAAGTCACCGAATGCAACAGCTGTTCCGCCCTTTGATGCGCCTGAACGCGATGGGTGGTGCTGCTTACGGTGCTTGACCTTACGAGGAATTAACATTTACGCCTCGCCTCCTTCAGTTGCTGGTGCTGTTGCTTCTACAACTGGTGCTGCTTGAGTAGTTGTAACTTCTGCACGTGGTGCACGTGGTGTGCGAGGTCCGCGACGTTCTGGCTTTGGAGCGCGTGCTTCTGCAAGCGCCTTTTCAGCGCGCTCTGCGCGTGAACCAATAACTTCACCCTTGTAGATCCAAACCTTTACACCCAAGCGACCGAATGTTGTTGCGGCTTCATAGAAACCGTAATCAATATCAGCGCGAAGTGTGTGCAATGGAACGCGACCTTCACGGTAGAACTCGGAACGTGACATTTCTGCGCCACCAAGACGACCACCGCACTGAACACGAATGCCCTGTGCTCCGGCCTTCATCGCTGACTGCATTGACTTCTTCATTGCGCGGCGGAAAGAAACGCGAGCAGCAAGCTGTTCTGCAATTCCTTGTGCAACAAGTTGCGCATCAATCTCTGGGTTCTTAACTTCGAGAATGTTTAGCTGTACTTGCTTGCCGGTTAGCTTCTCAAGCTTCTGACGGAGTACGTCAGCTTCTTGTCCGCGACGACCAATGACGATGCCAGGACGCGCAGTGTGTAGATCGATACGGACGCGATCGCGAGTACGTTCGATCTCAATGCGAGATACGCCTGCGCGCTCCATACCTTTCTGCATCATGCGACGGATTTCGACATCTTCCTTGACGTAATCCTTGTAAAGCTTGTCTGCATACCAACGTGACTTGAATTCAGTTGTGATGCCCAGGCGGAACCCGTGTGGGTTAACTTTTTGACCCATTACTTGGTCGCTCCCTTCGCTGAATCATCAGCACGCTTTGGATTACGTGTCTGAGTCTTTGTTGATGTACGTGAAATTGATTTGCTAGTTGCCTTTACATCGCTAACTGCAACTGAGATATGGCTTGAGCGCTTCAAGATACGGAAACCGCGACCTTGTGCACGTGGGCGGAAACGCTTCATTGTGCGTCCTTCGTCCACGAGAGCTTCAACAACCCAGAGTTCAGATGCGTCGCGAATTGCAGGGTTTTTAGCCTTTGCATTTGCAACAGCAGAGTTAAGGAGTGTGTAGACATCTGAACCTGCAGCCTGTGGCGCAAACTTCAGAACGTTAAGTGCTTCGTCTGCACGCATTCCACGAACCAAGTCGACAACGCGACGAGCCTTCTGTGGTGTGTGGCGGATGTCGCGCAATACGGCGCGAGCGATCAAAGTATCTGCTTGAGGAGTTGTATTAGCCACGAGCTGCTCTCCGATCATCTTTAACGTGTCCACGGAATGTACGAGTTGGTGCGAATTCACCAAGCTTGTGTCCGATCATTGCGTCAGTTACGAAAACCGGAACGTGCTTGCGGCCATCGTGTACTGCGATTGTGTGTCCGATCATTGAAGGAATAATCATTGAGCGGCGTGACCAGGTCTTGATCACGTTCTTAGTGTTGGCATCGTTCTGTGCATCCACCTTCTTGGTGAGATGTCCATCAACGAATGGACCCTTCTTGAGACTTCTTGGCATAAGGGTTCTCTCCTACCGCTTCTTATTCGACTTGCGACGACGGACGATCATGGAATCAGATGCTTTCTTCTTACGGGTACGTGCTTCTGGCTTACCCCAAGGTGAAACTGGGTGACGTCCACCAGAAGTCTTACCTTCACCACCACCGTGTGGGTGATCTACAGGGTTCATAACAACACCACGAACAGTTGGGCGAATACCTAACCAACGCTTGCGGCCAGCTTTTCCGTAGTTGATGTTGGATTGTTCTGCGTTTCCAACTTCACCAACAGTTGCGCGGCAACGAACATCTACGTTGCGAATTTCGCCAGAAGGCATACGAAGTTGTGCGTATGGACCTTCCTTTGCAACGAGCTGTACAGATGCACCTGCTGAACGACCAATCTTTGCTCCGCCACCTGGGCGAAGTTCGATTGCGTGAACAGTTGTACCTACTGGGATGTTACGAAGAGGCAAGTTGTTTCCAGGTTTGATATCGGCCTTTGGACCGTTCTCAACTGTTGCACCTTGCTCAAGTTTATTTGGAGCGATGATGTAACGCTTTTCTCCATCTGCGTAGTGAAGAAGTGCGATACGCGCTGTGCGGTTTGGGTCGTATTCAATGTGTGCGACCTTTGCTGGAATTCCATCCTTATCGTTACGGACGAAATCGATCAGACGGTATGCACGCTTGTGTCCTCCACCTTGGTGGCGAACTGTGATGCGACCTTGATTGTTACGGCCACCCTTTGAGTGGATTGGACGTACCAATGACTTTTCAGGAGTTGTGCGTGTGATTTCAGCGAAATCAGGAACGCTTGCGCCGCGTTGACCGGGGGTCGTTGGCTTGAGTTTGCGAAGTGCCATGATGATCCTTTTCTAGAAATCCCTATTCGTAAGGTTGCCCTTAGGAAACGGGACCTCCGAAGATGTCGATACGGTCGCCAGCGGCCACATGAACGATTGCTCGCTTTGTGTCTTTGCGCTTTCCATCACCAAAACGTGTGCGCTTGTTCTTTCCGATGCGGTTCATAGTGTTAACACTTATGACCTTGACTCCGAAAACCTTCTCGACTGCGATCTTGATCTCAGTCTTGTTGGCATCTGGAGCAACAATGAATGTGTACTTGTTCTCATCTAGCAATCCGTAGCTCTTTTCAGAAACTACTGGCGCTAGCAAGACGTCGCGGTGATCTTTCATGCTGTTACCTCGCTTTCACGTGCAACAGATTTAACAGACTTACCGGCTGCCTTTGCTGTGCTCTTTGCCTTAAGGAAATCGTTGATCGCTGCTTCTGAGAAGACAACGTCATCGCTCTTCAAGATGTCGTATGCATTTAGCTGATCAGGAACTAGAAGGTGTAGATCATCAGCGTTGCGAAGTGAACGCCATGCAGCGTCTTCGTTACGTGAGACAACAACCAAAAGGTTCTTGCGTGTTGAGAACTGACGAACTGCTGCAAGCGCTGCCTTTGTTGAAGGAGCTGCTGTTACAGAGTCGATAACGTGGATACGTTCGTTGCGCTGACGATCAGAGAGGACGCCGCGAAGTGCTTGTGCGATCATCTTCTTTGGTGTGCGCTGGAAGTAAGAACGTGGACGAACAGCATGTGCTGCACCACCACCGCGTTGCAAAGGAGCGCGGATCGAACCCTGACGAGCGCGGCCGGTTCCCTTCTGCTTAAACGGCTTCTTACCTGAACCAGAAGTTTCACCACGGTTCTTAGCCTTTTGAGTTCCTTGACGTGCAGCAGCAAGTTGCGCTGTCACGACTTGGTGGATCAAAGGAATATTTGTCTGCGCATCAAAGATGTCAGATGGAAGATCAACGCTTCCAACTTTCTTTCCTTCTGCGTTCTTTACTTCAACGGTAAGCGCCATGGTTATGCACCAACCTTTCCTGATGCTGTTTCAAAGATTGCTTTCTTTGCAGCAGAGCGGATGAACACCAATGCGCCATCAGGACCTGGTACTGAACCCTTGATGAGTAGCAAGTTATTTTCTGCATCAACTGATTGAACTAACAAGTTCTGTGTTGTGACTTTCTCTGCACCCATACGGCCCATCATGCGCATTCCCTTGAAAACGCGACCTGGTGTAGAGCAAGCACCGATTGAACCTGGCATGCGGTGCTTACGATCAACACCGTGAGATGAACCAAGACCACCGAAACCGTGGCGCTTCATAACACCAGCAGTTCCTTTACCTGTGCTTGTGCCGGTTGCATCAACGATGTCACCAGCAGCGAAAGTAGTTGCGCCGATTTCTTGGCCAACTGTGTATTCAGCAGCTGACAGTGTGCGCAGTTCTGCAACGGAGCGACGAGGAGTGACGCCTGCCTTTGCATAGTGGCCTGTTAGCGGCTTTGAAATTTTCTTTGGATCGATTGCACCGTAAGCAAGTTGCACGGCTGAGTAGCCATCCTTTTCAGGTGTGCGAATTTGCGTAACAACACATGATTCAACTGAAACTACAGTTACAGGAATCATCTTGTTGTTGGCATCGAAAACTTGTGTCATTCCGAGCTTCTTACCGAGAACGCCCTTAATGGACGAGCCGGCAGATTGAGTTGTATATGTCATGTTTCTCGTCCTTTCCTTAGAGCTTGATCTCGATGTCGACGCCAGCTGGCAAGTCAAGACGCATCAATGAATCAACAGTCTTAGGTGTTGGGTCGATGATGTCGATTAGGCGCTTATGTGTGCGCATCTCGAAGTGTTCGCGGCTGTCCTTATATTTGTGAGGAGAGCGAATCACGCAATACGTGTTCTTCTCTGTTGGTAGCGGCACTGGACCCGCGACCGTTGCACCTGTGCGCTCAACTGTTTCAACGATTTTCTTCGCTGAAGAGTCAATCACCTCATGGTCATAGGCCTTGAGTCGAATGCGGATCTTTTGTCCCGCCATGTCGTTCTCCTCTTTCGTTTTTACTACTAGTTAATTTTTAGTTTTCAAGCTTTTACTTCTTTTAAAACTTTTCCTGTTTTTGCGCCGGCGGTTTTAACGCCGCCGGCGCATCAACAACGGATTTTTTGTTTACTTCTTGATCTTTGTAACGCGACCTGCACCTACTGTGCGGCCACCTTCGCGGATCGCAAAGCGAAGTCCTTCTTCCATAGCGATTGGTTGAATTAGCTGTACAGCCATTTCAGTGTTATCGCCAGGCATAACCATTTCGGTGCCTTCTGGAAGTGTTACTACGCCAGTTACGTCAGTTGTACGGAAGTAGAACTGTGGACGGTAGTTGTTAAAGAATGGAGTGTGACGACCGCCTTCATCCTTTGAAAGGATGTATGCAGATGCATCGAACTCTGTGTGAGGTGTGATTGAGCCAGGCTTGCAAACAACCTGACCACGCTCTACATCTTCACGCTTTAGTCCACGAAGAAGAAGACCGACGTTCTCGCCAGCCTGACCTTCGTCGAGCAACTTACGGAA
This sequence comes from Candidatus Planktophila lacus, assembly GCF_002288325.1. NCBI lineage: Bacteria > Bacillati > Actinomycetota > Actinomycetes > Candidatus Nanopelagicales > Candidatus Nanopelagicaceae > Candidatus Planktophila > Candidatus Planktophila lacus. The sequence continues at coordinate 1,136,141 of NZ_CP016780.1, forward strand.
CATTTCAACGCCTGTAACTGTTGTCTTCTGAGCTTCAGTGCGGATACCAACGATTTCAACTTCTTCGTTGACCTTTACAACGCCGCGCTCGATACGACCGGTGATAACTGTTCCACGACCTGTGATTGTGAAAACGTCTTCAACTGGCATAAGGAATGGCTTGTCGATTTCGCGTGCTGGCTGTGGGATGAATGCATCTACTGCATCCATGAGCTCCATCAACTTATCTGCCCACTTCTGGTCACCCTCAAGTGCCTTAAGTGCTGAGATGCGAACGATTGGAGTGTCATCGCCTGGGAACTCGTACTTAGATAGAAGTTCGCGAACTTCCATTTCAACGAGTTCAAGAATTTCTTCGTCATCGACCATATCTGACTTGTTAAGAGCAACAACGATTGATGGAACGCCAACTTGGCGAGCAAGAAGAACGTGCTCTTTAGTCTGTGGCATTGGACCATCTGTTGCAGCTACTACGAGGATTGCGCCGTCCATCTGTGCAGCACCAGTGATCATGTTCTTGATGTAGTCAGCGTGGCCTGGGCAGTCAACGTGTGCGTAGTGACGCTTTTCAGTCTGGTATTCGATGTGTGCAATAGAGATCGTGATACCGCGTTGACGCTCTTCTGGCGCCTTATCGATATCAGAGAATGCTGTTGCAGCGTTAAGGTCTGGGAACTTGTCATGAAGCACCTTGGAGATCGCAGCAGTAAGAGTTGTCTTACCGTGATCGATGTGGCCAATGGTGCCGATGTTTACGTGCGGCTTAGTGCGCTCGAACTTGGCTTTTGCCATTTTGTTTCCTCTTTCGTTTTTCTAGTGCTAGTTATTAGGGGTTGTGCTTTGTTTAGGGAGTTTTATTCGCCACGAACTTTTGCGATGATTTCTTTCATCACATTGCCTGGAACTTCGGCATAAGAATCGAATTCCATGCTGTAGCTCGCGCGACCTTGTGTTCTGGAGCGGAGATCTCCGACATAGCCGAACATCTCTGACAACGGAACTAGCGCCCTAACAACGCGGGCACCTGACCGCTCATCCATGGCCTGAATTTGGCCACGACGACTGTTGATGTCGCCGATGACATCACCCATGAAGTCTTCAGGGGTAACAACTTCGACGCGCATCACTGGTTCGAGAATTGCAGGATCAGCAAGTTTTGCTGCTTCCTTAAACGCTGCGATACCAGCCACCTTGAAAGCGAGCTCCGATGAGTCAACATCGTGATACGCGCCGTCAAGAAGAGTTACTCGTACATCTGTAAGTGGGTAGCCAGCAAGAGGACCTGCGGTCATTGCTTCACGGCAACCTGCATCAACTGAAGGGATGTACTCGCGTGGAACGCGACCACCAGTGATCTTGTTTACGAACTCGTAACCGCCTTCAACTTCACCAGTTGGAAGTGGCTCAATTGCGATCTGAATCTTTGCGAACTGACCTGAACCACCGGTCTGCTTCTTATGTGTGTAGTCGTGACGTGCAACTGGCTTACGAAGAGTTTCGCGGTAAGCAACCTGTGGCTTACCAACGTTTGCTTCAACCTTAAATTCGCGACGCATACGGTCTACAAGAATTTCAAGGTGGAGCTCGCCCATACCAGCGATGATTGTCTGGCCGGTTTCTTCGTCAGTGTTGACGTGGAAAGTTGGATCCTCTTCAGATAGACGCTGGATCGCGACGCCGAGTTTTTCTTGGTCGCCCTTGGTCTTTGGTTCGATAGCAACAGAGATAACTGGCGCTGGGAAGTCCATTGACTCGAGGATTACTGGCTTTGCAGGATCGCAAAGTGTTTCTCCTGTTGTTGTGTCCTTAAGTCCCATAACCGCAACGATCATGCCCGCGCCAACGTTGTCGCGTTCTTCGCGCTTGTTAGCGTGCATTTGGTAGATCTTGCCGATGCGCTCTTTGCGATCTTTTGTTGAGTTAAGAATTGTTGAACCAGTCTCAAGTACACCTGAGTACACGCGGATAAATGTGAGCTTTCCAAGGTGTGGATCAGTCATGATCTTGAATGCCAGCGCTGAGAAAGGCTCGTCATTCTTTGGAAGACGCTTCATTTCCTTCTCTTTATCGTTCATGTCGGTACCGACGATTGCATCGATATCTAGTGGCGATGGAAGGTAACGAGTTACTGCATCGAGCATTGGCTGAACGCCCTTGTTCTTAAATGCAGAACCAGTAAGAACTGGGGAAAGCTTGGCAGCGATTGTTGCGCGACGGATACCTGCGATTAGCTCTGCCTCTGAGAGATCTTCACCTGCGAGGTACTTCTCCATTACGACATCGTCATTCTCGGCGAGAGTTTCGATCATCTCGTGACGAGCTTGCTTTGACTTCTCCAACATATCTGCTGGAATTTCTTCAATTGTGTAATCTTCACCCTTTTTGGTTTCGCCGCGCCATACAAGCGCCTTCATTGCTAGAAGATCGACGACGCCAATGAAATCTGATTCGTTTCCGATTGGAAGCTGTAGAACTAGAGCAACTGCATTTAGGCGATCCTTGATCATGCCTACGCACTTATCGAATGAAGCACCTGTGCGGTCTAGCTTGTTAATGAAACAAATACGTGGAACTGAGTAACGGTCTGCTTGACGCCAAACTGTTTCAGATTGTGGTTCAACACCGGCAACGCCATCGAATACAGCAACTGCGCCATCGAGAACACGGAGTGAACGCTCTACTTCAACTGTGAAGTCAACGTGGCCAGGTGTATCGATGATGTTGATGAGATGGTCTTTCCACATACATGTGGTTGCAGCAGAGGTGATAGTGATACCGCGCTCTTGCTCTTGTTCCATCCAGTCCATCGTTGCCGCACCTTCGTGCACTTCACCGATCTTGTATGAGATACCTGTATAGAAAAGGATGCGCTCAGTAGTAGTGGTTTTGCCCGCGTCGATGTGAGCCATGATTCCGATATTGCGAACCGTAGCTAGATCGATCTTTTCTACTGTTGACGTTGCCAATTAATTATCCTCTTCTCAACTTTTGAATTCTTTAGTTTCTTAATTACCAGCGGTAGTGAGCAAACGCCTTGTTTGCTTCTGCCATTTTGTGGGTATCTTCGCGGCGCTTTACTGCTGCTCCGAGACCGTTTGATGCATCGATTAGTTCGTTCATTAGACGCTCTGCCATTGACTTCTCGCGACGTAGTCGTGAGTAATCGATTAACCAGCGAAGTGCCAAAGTTGTTGAGCGACCAGCTTTTACTTCAACAGGAACCTGGTAAGTAGCTCCACCAACGCGGCGAGAACGTACTTCAACTGCAGGCTTGATGTTGTCGAGAGCGCGCTTCAAAGTGATGATTGGATCAACCTGAGTCTTTGTGCGTGTGCCTTCAAGTGCGTGATAGACAATGCTTTCAGCAGTTGAACGCTTGCCGTGAAGCAATACGCGGTTGATTAGTGCAGTAACAACTGGTGAGTTGTAAACAGGATCTGCAACAACTGGAGACTTTACGACCGGACCTTTACGTGGCATTAGCTAGCCTTCTTCTCTCTCTTAGCACCGTAACGTGAACGTGATTGCTTACGGTTTTTAACACCTTGTGTATCGAGTGATCCACGAATAATTTTGTAACGAACGCCAGGTAGATCTTTTACGCGACCACCACGAACAAGAACAATGGAGTGCTCTTGTAGGTTATGACCTTCACCTGGGATGTATGCAGTAACTTCCATGCCACTTGTTAAACGAACACGTGCCACTTTGCGAAGCGCAGAGTTAGGCTTCTTAGGTGTTGTTGTGTACACACGTGTACATACACCGCGACGCTGTGGTGAACCTTTTAGCGCAGGTGTATTTGTCTTCGTAGTCTTTTCTGCACGACCACGACGAACTAGTTGTTGAATCGTTGGCACTTCGTCTCCATTTCGGTTACTGCTTTTTTACGCTCGTTGTCCGACCCACGCGGTCGGGTGTGTTGCACCCGATGCGCAGTTGCAACTGATAATTTCTTAACAGGGGCAAGGCAAAAAGCTCTTAAAAGAGCAGACGCGAAGGGTATCGGGGTTCAGGCGTAAAGGTCAAAACGGCCCTTTTACTCTTCTAGGGCTCCCCTGGCCTCAAAATTGAAGATTTTTGGCGCTCGGCGTGTCGCTTTCGGCTCGCCGTTTAGAGACATAATGGCGCCCATGAGCCTTCACATTGGAGCCCAAAAGGGCGAAATCTCCGAGAAAATCCTCCTCCCAGGCGACCCTTTGCGGGCGAAATGGGTGGCCGAGAACTATCTGGATGGGGCCAAGCAGTACAACTCGATTCGAAATATGTTCGGCTACACCGGCACCTACCGCGGTGAGCGGATCTCGGTACAAGGCACCGGAATGGGCCTTCCTTCTCTATCTATTTACGTAACTGAGCTCTTCAATGAACACGGCGTTGAGTCTGCGATCCGTATCGGCACATGCGGTGCGATCCAAGAGAAGACAAAAGTCGGAGATTTAATTTTGGCGATGACGGCCTCGACTGATTCCAATATCAATCGTCGCTTCACAAACGGTTTGGATTTCGCACCGCATGCCGACTTCGGCTTATTGCAAGCAGCACATGAAGCTTCCAAGAAATTTGATCGCGTTCATGTTGGTGGAGTTTCATCGATGGATTATTTCTATGATGAAACCGATGCCAACGAAAAATTAATCAAGCACGGTGTACTAGCTCTTGAAATGGAAGCAAGTCAGTTGTACTCAATCGCTGCACGTAAGGGAAAGAAAGCACTTGCTGTATTAACTGTTTCCGATCATGTGATCACGCATGAAGCGATGGATGCAGATGCCAGAGAGCGCACTCTCAATGACATGGTGGAAGTTGCACTCGCTGCGCTAAGCGCTAATTAATTAGCGATATGTGAAGGAACAGCAATACCAGCAGCATTTGCTGCGGTAATTGGTGCACCGAGCTTTGTTTCAATCGGAAGTATGCCCGCCCAAATCGGTAGAGCTACATCTTCGTCATCATCTAAAGGATCACCTTCGCGTGACTTTGCCGAGATTTTATTGAGCGAGAGTTCAACGATCATCGTTGCAGCAATTTCTTTACTTACCAAGGGGCGACCGTATTTTGAAAGGCCAGGCACCAACTTTTCGGTAATTCGCTCCAGCGCTAGATCTTTCTCGGACTCTTCAAGTACGCGAGCAACCCCGAAGATCATTACCGATTCGTAGTTCATAGATGAGTTAAATGATGAGCGCGCTACGACAATTGCATTTAGCTGGGTTACAGTCACGCAGAGATCGATCCCTTGTGCGATCTGGCGCATCATGCGCGAACCAGTTGAGCCATGGAGCAAAATCCGGTCGTTGTCGCGAGCAAAGCCCATTGGAATAACAAAGGGAAGATGGTTATCTTGATCGATAAAGCCCACGTGGGCTACATATTGGTTATCTAATAAGCGATTTATTGCATCGCGATCAAATAGTTCGCGTTCATCGTGACGTGCAACGTGGAATTTTTTGCCATCGCTCATTGTGCGAGTGTAATAAGAAAGGCCTGTCCCAACCAACGATTTATTTAGATGGCAGGGGTTCCAGGAAAAGCAAAGAGGCCCAATCCGTTGTGGGATTGAGCCTCTTTGGTGATTTTAACTAGCGAGGAATCTCGACTTCATCCAAGCGAACTGCTTCGCCTGAACCACCCTGATCGAATGGTGTGAAGTCGTACTCATCGTATGCAGCGTAGACCGCAGCCTTTGCTGCCTCCGTTGGTTCAACGCGGATATTGCGGTAACGAGCAAGGCCGGTACCAGCAGGAATCAACTTACCGATGATTACGTTTTCTTTCAGACCGAGCAATGGATCGCTCTTCTCTGAAAGCGCAGCATCTGTAAGTACGCGAGTTGTTTCCTGGAATGAAGCCGCTGATAGCCATGACTCGGTTGCAAGTGATGCCTTGGTGATACCCATAAGTTCTGGGCGACCTGAGGCTGCCTTGCCACCTGTTGTGACTACGCGACGGTTTTCGGTTTCAAAGCGACCGCGTTCTACGAGTTCGCCAGGAAGTAGATCCGCATCTCCTGCTTCAAGCACTGTAATGCGCTTAAGCATTTGGCGAACGATTACTTCGATGTGCTTATCGTGAATGCCTACGCCCTGTGAGCGATAAACAGATTGGATTTCGTTAACCAAGTGAACTTGTGTTGCACGTGGTCCGAGAATACGAAGTACCTGCTTTGGATCAATTGCGCCGACGACCATCTTCTGGCCAACTTCAACGCGTGAACCTTCTTCTACAAGTAGCTTCTGGCGACGTGTGATTGGGTAAGCAACTTCTTCGCCACCATCATCTGGTGTTACGACGATCTTCTTACCCTTTGCATCTTCACGGAATGAAACAACGCCGGCGGTCTCTGCGATTGGCGCAACACCCTTAGGTGTACGTGCTTCGAAGAGCTCGACGATACGTGGAAGACCGTGAGTGATGTCATCACCTGCAACGCCACCAGTGTGGAAGGTACGCATTGTTAGCTGTGTACCAGGCTCACCGATTGACTGTGCAGCGATAATTCCGACTGCTTCGCCGACTGCAACAAGTTGACCTGCAGCAAGTGAGCGACCGTAGCAAGCTGCGCACTGTCCGACCTTGCTATCGCAAGTTAGAACTGAGCGGATCTTAACTTCGTCGACACCGGCAGCAACTAGTGCATCGATGACGCGGTCACCAAGATCTGAGCCAGCCTTAGCAAGAACGGTTCCGTTAACTTCAATGTCATCAGCCAAGGTGCGGCCGTAGACAGATGTTTCAACGTGATCGTGCTTTACAAGGTTGCCAGCTTGCTGACGTGTTGCGATTGGAAGTACGAGACCACGATCGGTTCCGCAATCTTCTTCGCGAATGATTACATCTTGTGCAACGTCGCAGAGACGACGAGTCAAGTAACCAGAGTCAGCGGTACGAAGCGCTGTATCTGCAAGACCCTTACGTGCACCGTGCGTTGAAATGAAGTACTCGAGTACTGAGAGACCTTCACGGAAGTTAGCCTTAATTGGGCGAGGAATAATTTCACCCTTTGGGTTAGCTACAAGTCCACGCATACCTGCGATCTGACGGATCTGCATCATATTTCCGCGAGCACCTGAGTAGACCATCATCCAAACTGGGTTGACGCGAGGGAAGTTTTCTTCCATCTCTTTACCAACTTCAGCGGTTGCCTTGGTCCAAATTTCGATGAGCTCTTGGCGACGCTCGTCATCTGTGATGAGACCCTTTTCGTATTGTGATTGAACCTTGTCAGCCTGTGTTTCGTAGCTTTCGAGGATCTCTTTCTTACGAGGAGGTGTAACAACATCTTCGATACCGATTGTTGCACCTGCGCGAGTTGCCCAGTGGAATCCAAGTGACTTAAGCGCATCAAGAGTTTGAGCAACTGTTACCTTTGGATAGAACTCAGCCAACTTGTCGACGATTGCACCAAGTTGCTTCTTGGTGACATCAACATCGACATATGGGAAATCTGCAGGAAGTGCTTCATTGAAGAGTGCGCGACCAATTGTTGTTTCAATTGTTTCGCCAGTCTTTGTGAGGCGGATCTTGATCTTTGCCTGCAATGAAACTGAGTGCTGATCATGAGCCATGATCGCTTCAGCAACAGAACCGAATGCGCGGCCTTCGCCGAGTTCGCCTTCGCGTTCCATGGTGAGGTAGTACAAACCAAGAACCATGTCCTGTGTAGGAGATGTAATTGGTCGACCGTTAGCAGGAGACAAGATGTTGTTTGAAGACAACATCAAGATACGAGCTTCTGCTTGCGCTTCAGCAGATAGTGGCAAGTGCACAGCCATCTGGTCACCGTCGAAGTCAGCGTTAAATGCTGTACATACGAGTGGGTGGATCTGAATTGCTTTACCTTCAACCAGTTGTGGTTCGAAAGCTTGGATACCTAGACGGTGAAGAGTAGGAGCACGGTTTAGAAGCACTGGGTGTTCTGCAATTACTTCTTCAAGAACATCCCAAACAACTGGACGTGCGCGCTCAACCATACGCTTTGCAGATTTAATGTTCTGCGCGTGGTTGAGATCTACAAGACGCTTCATTACGAATGGTTTGAAGAGTTCTAGCGCCATCTGCTTTGGCAGACCGCACTGGTGCAACTTCAACTGTGGACCAACAACGATTACTGAACGACCTGAGTAATCAACGCGCTTTCCGAGCAAGTTCTGACGGAAACGACCTTGCTTACCCTTGAGCATGTCAGATAGTGACTTAAGCGCACGGTTGCCGGGACCAGTTACTGGACGACCACGACGACCGTTGTCGAACAAAGCATCAACTGCTTCTTGCAACATACGCTTTTCGTTGTTGACGATAATTTCAGGAGCACCGAGATCAGCAAGACGCTTCAAACGGTTGTTACGGTTGATAACGCGGCGATAGAGATCGTTTAGATCTGAAGTCGCAAAGCGTCCACCGTCGAGCTGCACCATTGGGCGTAGATCTGGTGGGATAACCGGAACGCAATCGAGCACCATTGATGCTGGGTGATTGCTTGTTGTCATAAATGCATTTACGACCTTAAGACGCTTGATAGCGCGAGTCTTCTTTGCGCCCTTTCCATTTTCAGAAAGGTCGGTGAGGATCGCGTATTCAGCTTCGAGATCAAAAGTTTCTAGGCGCTTCTTAATTGCAGCAGCTCCCATGTCACCCTTGAAGTAGATTCCGTAACGATCGCGCATTTCGCGGTAGAGGTTCTCGTCGCCTTCTAGATCCTGAACCTTGAGGTTCTTAAAGCGAGCCCAAACATCTTCCAAGCGAGTGATTTCGCGTTCAGCGCGATCACGAAGTGCCTTGAGCTCACGCTCTGCAGATTCGCGAACCTTGCGCTTTACATCTGACTTTGCATCTTCTGCTTCGAGTTCAGCAAGATCAGATTCGAGCTTCTTCTGGCGAGCATCGAGATCATTGTCGCGACGGGTTTCAATCTTCTTACGATCGTTAGCCAGCTTCTTCTCGAGCTGTGGCATATCTTCTTCGCGGCCTTCTGCATCAACTTCTGTGATCATGTATGCAGCGAAGTAAATAACCTTTTCAAGATCCTTTGGAGCAAGATCAAGTAGATAACCAAGACGTGAAGGCACGCCCTTGAAGTACCAGATGTGGGTTACAGGAGCGGCAAGCTCGATGTGTCCCATACGTTCGCGACGAACCTTGGCACGTGTTACTTCAACACCGCAACGCTCGCAGATGATTCCCTTAAATCGAACGCGCTTGTACTTACCGCAATAACATTCCCAGTCACGAGTTGGTCCGAAGATCTTCTCGTCGAAGAGTCCGTCCTTCTCTGGCTTGAGTGTGCGGTAGTTGATTGTCTCTGGCTTCTTTACTTCGCCAAATGACCAATCACGAATGTTCTGAGCCGATGCGAGACCGATTCTTAATTCATCAAAGAAGTTGACATCTAACATAGTTATTTATCCCTCTCTCAAACTTCTTCTACAGAGCTTGGTTCAACTCGTGACAAGTTGATACCTAACTCTTCGGCGGCACGGAAAATTTCTTCATCGTTATCGCGCATTTCAATTGCGACACCTTCTGAAGAGAGAACTTCGACGTTCAAGCAGAGTGATTGCATTTCCTTGATAAGTACCTTGAATGACTCAGGGATACCTGGCTCAGGGATGTTCTCGCCCTTAACGATCGCTTCGTAAACCTTTACGCGTCCGAGAACGTCGTCAGATTTAATTGTGAGGAGTTCTTGGAGTGTGTAAGCAGCTCCGTAGGCTTCAAGTGCCCAAACTTCCATTTCACCAAATCGCTGACCACCGAATTGAGCCTTACCACCGAGTGGTTGCTGCGTGATCATTGAGTATGGACCAGTTGAACGTGCGTGGATCTTGTCATCAACCAAGTGGTGGAGTTTCAAGATGTACATGTATCCAACTGAAATTGGAGTTGGGTATGGCTCACCGGAACGGCCATCAAATAACTTAGCCTTTCCGCTTCGGCCGATTAGCTGAAGGCCATCGCGGTTTGGAAGAGTGCTTGATAGCAAACCTGAGATTTCATCTTCAAGTGCACCGTCGAAGACAGGTGTTGCGAACTTAGTTCCAGGAGTTCCCTTTTCTGCACCGATTGCGCGCATGTGCTTCTGCCACGCTTCATCGACGCCAGAGAGATCCCAACCAGTTTTTGCAACCCAGCCGAGGTGCATTTCAAGAACCTGACCGACGTTCATGCGACCTGGAACGCCGAGCGGGTTAAGAACTACATCTACTGGAGTTCCATCTTCAAGGAATGGCATATCTTCAACTGGAAGAATCTTGGAGATAACACCCTTGTTACCGTGGCGACCAGCAAGCTTGTCACCATCTTGAATCTTGCGCTTCTGTGCAACGTAGACGCGAACCAATTGGTTAACGCCAGCTGCAAGCTCGAAGCCTTCTTCTGATTCGAAGATCTTTACGCCGATAACTTTTCCTGACTCGCCGTGTGGAACTTTAAGAGATGTATCGCGAACTTCGCGAGCCTTTTCTCCGAAGATTGCACGAAGCAAACGCTCTTCAGGTGTTAATTCAGTTTCGCCCTTTGGAGTTACTTTTCCAACCAAGATATCGCCAGGGACGACATCTGCGCCGACGCGAATAATTCCGCGCTCGTCGAGGTCTGCAAGTACTTCTTCAGAAACGTTAGGGATATCGCGAGTGATTTCTTCGGCACCTAGCTTGGTGTCGCGAGCATCGACTTCGTATTCCTCAATGTGGATTGATGTAAGAACATCATCTTGTACGAGACGCTGCGAAAGAATGATCGCATCTTCGTAGTTGTGGCCTTCCCATGACATAAATGCCACGAGCAAGTTCTTACCGAGAGCCATTTCACCGTTTTCGGTACATGGACCATCTGCAATTACTGAGCCAACTTCAAGCTTCTGACCTTCAGAGACAACAACCTTCTGGTTGTATGAAGTTCCTTGGTTAGAGCGTGAGAACTTAGATAGTGAGTATGTCTGGTAAGTACCGTCATCGCCCATGACCTTTACTTCATCGGCAGATACTTCAGTAACAACACCTGAATGAGTTGCTGTAACAACATCACCGGCATCTACTGCAGCGCGGAATTCCATGCCAGTACCGATAAGTGGCGCTTCTGCGCGCATCAAAGGAACTGACTGACGCATCATGTTTGAGCCCATCAACGCGCGGTTAGCATCGTCGTGCTCAAGGAACGGAATCATTGCTGTTGCAACAGAAACCATCTGGCGTGGTGAAACGTCCATGTAATCAACTTCATCACCGATGATGTATTCAACTTCGCCACCACGACGACGTACGAGTACGCGCGCTTCTGCAAAGTGGTTGTCATCTGTAAGTGGTGCGTTTGCCTGCGCGATGATGTGTTCATCTTCTTCATCTGCAGTTAGGTAATCAACCTGATCTGTAACGCGACCCTTTACAACCTTGCGGTAAGGAGTTTCGATAAATCCGAAAGCAGTTACGCGACCGTAAGTTGCAAGCGAACCGATAAGACCAATGTTTGGTCCTTCAGGAGTTTCGATTGGGCACATACGTCCGTAGTGAGATGGGTGAACGTCGCGAACTTCGAAGCCTGCGCGGTCACGAGATAAACCACCAGGTCCGAGCGCTGAAAGACGACGCTTGTGTGTAAGACCTGAAAGTGGGTTTGTCTGATCCATGAACTGTGACAATTGAGATGTTCCGAAGAACTCCTTGATCGATGCAACAACCGGACGGATGTTGATCAGAGTCTGTGGAGTAATTGCTTCTACATCTTGAGTTGTCATACGTTCGCGAACTACACGTTCCATACGAGATAGACCGATGCGAACTTGGTTCTGAATTAGCTCACCAACTGTGCGAAGACGACGGTTACCGAAGTGATCGATATCGTCCTTTTCAACGCGAACTTCGCGGCCGTAATCCATTGTTAGATCGCCGCGGTGCAGCGCTACGAGGTAGCGAAGCGTTGCAACGATGTCAGAGATAGTAAGAATGCTCTGTGAAAGTTCTTGATCTAGACCGAGCTTCTTATTTACCTTAAAGCGACCGACCTTGGCCAGGTCATAGCGCTTTACATTGAAATAGAGGTTCTCGATAAGGTTTTGAGCAGCTTCCTTAGTTGGTGGCTCGCCCGGACGAAGCTTGCGGTAGATATCTAGCAGCGCTTCATCTTGTGTCTTGACTGTATCTTTTTCAAGAGTTGCACGCATTGATTCGAAGTCACCAAACTCTTCAAGAATTTGTTCTTCGGTCCAACCGAGCGCCTTCAAGAAGACAGTTACAGATTGCTTACGCTTGCGGTCGATGCGAACACCAACGAGATCTTTCTTATCAACTTCAAATTCAAGCCAAGCGCCGCGGCTTGGGATGATCTTTGAAGTGAATACATCTTTATCTGATGTCTTTTCGATTGTGCGTTCGAAGTAAACACCTGGTGAACGTACGAGCTGTGAAACAACAACGCGCTCGGTTCCGTTAATTACAAATGTTCCGCGCTTTGTCATTACAGGGAAGTCACCCATGAAGACAGTCTGTGACTTAATTTCACCGGTTTCGTTGTTGGTGAATTCAGCAGTCACGAATAGTGGCTGCGAGTAAGTCATATCGCGTTCTTTGCAATCTTCGATTGAATACTTAGGTGGCTCGAAGCGGTGATCGCGGAATGAGAGCGACATAGTGCCCTGGAAATCTTCGATCGGTGAAATTTCTTCGAAGATTTCTTCTAAACCTGATTTTGATGGAAGTTCTCCACGATTTGTATTTGTTGATTGCGCAAGACGTGAACGCCACAAGTCGTTACCCAATAGCCAGTCAACGCTCTCAACTTGGAGCGCTAATAGGTTTGGAACTTCTAGGGGTTCGCGGATCTTGGCGAATGAAATACGTTGCGGAGCTACAGAATTCTTTTTCGCGGCCAAGAGATGTCCTTCCAGACAATGTTCACTTACAACATTATTTTTTTAACAATGTCGATTCACAAAGTGCGAGAACGCACAACTATTAGGTCTCAGCCGCTATATGCCCTGACCATAGAAGATTTATGCGAAGGGCAAGAGTAACGCTCACCCCCTCAGCCTGTCCAACCGGCCTCTTATACCCCCAAACCCTCCCCTTTGTCAGGCGATTGTGGAAAGAAAATCCCTCGACTGGGCCGGGGACTTGCTCGTTAAAGTCCCCTTTTCCCCATTCGAGGGATTTCCTAAATTGAGCGAAAAATATTCAGAGAAAGAGAAAACCCCCTTGGTTGGAGCGAAGGGACTTTAACGAGCAAGTCCCAAGCCCGACCAAGGGGGTTTCCCCCAACTGATTATTTGAGTGTGACCTTTGCGCCAGCTGCTTCGAGAGCCGCCTTTGCCTTCTCTGCTGTCTCCTTGTTTGCCTTCTCAAGAAGTGTTGCTGGAGTTGCATCAACTAGGTCCTTTGCCTCCTTCAAGCCAAGGCTTGAATTGAGGTTACGAACTTCCTTGATCACTGCAATCTTCTGTGAGCCTGCATCTTCGAGGATAACTGTGAATTCATCTTGACCAGCATCTGCTGCGCCACCTGCTGCTGCGCCACCTGCTGCTGCAGCTGCAACTGGTGCTGCGGCTGTTACATCGAATTCAGTTTCGAATGCCTTAACGAACTCTGAAAGTTCGACAAGTGTCATTTCCTTGAACTGAGCCATTAGATCTGTTGATGAGAGCTTTGCCATTTTATATTTTCCTTTTCTTTATTCCGCTGGAGTTTCTGCTGCATCTGCTGCTTCAGGAGCAACTTCAGCGACAACTTCTTCTGTTACTTCTGCAACTGCTTCAGCAGCTGGTGCTGCTTCTTCAACCGCTGGAGCCTCTGCAACTGCTGGAGCTGCTTCCGCTACTGGCGCAGATGCCGGAGCACCTGCCTCAAGTTTGATACGAAGTGCATCGAAGATACGCGCTGCCTTAGCAAGCGATCCCTTCATTGCACCAGCAAGCTTTGCCAAGAGAACCTCACGGGACTCAAGATCAGCAAGCTGCATGATTTCTGCAGTTGTAACGAACTTGCCTTCGTAGATTCCACCCTTAACAACAAGTAGTGGGTTCTCCTTCTGGAAGTTCTTTAGATTACGAGCTGCATCAATTGGATCTCCCTTGATGAAAGCAAGTGCTGAAGGACCAACAAGTAGATCATCAGAGATGTCTACGCCGGCGTTCTTAGCTGCAATCTTTGTAAGGGTGTTCTTAACGACGCTGTACTTGGTATCTGAACCAAGGCTGCGACGCAATTCCTTCATCGAAGTCACGGTTAGACCGCGGTATTCGGTTAGGTAGGTTGCATTAGCTGACTTGAAATCTTCAGTCAGTTCAGCAACTGCTGCTTCTTTTACTGGGCGAGCCATTCGGTTCACCTTTCGCTAGTTTGATTGGCTATGGACGCTTGCGCTCTATAGCCACTTGCTTTTAGCGACCACAGGAAATAAAAAAATCCGTGACGCGTAAATGCGCACGGATTAATGTGAACACCTACGCGGGCTGATTTCTCAATTATCTGGTTCTTACGAGCCAGACCTGCGGTCTTTGGTTATGGCAGAACTTTAAGGGTTTGCGTAAAGCGGGGTCAAATCCGAGCGTAAAAAATCCGGCTACCGGTGGAGCGAAGGGACTTTAACGAGCAAGTCCCAAGCCCGCCGGGGCCGGATTTTTCCTAAAGAGATTAGTTAGCTGATGGTTCGCGAACTAGGTTTGGATCTACTTGGATTCCAGGTCCCATAGTTGTTGAAACAACTGCCTTCGCAATGTAGCGACCCTTTGATGAGTTTGGCTTTGCGCGGTGAACTTCATCGAGAGCTGCTGCATAGTTATCTGCAAGCTGTGCTGCAGTAAATGATGACTTACCGATGATGAAGTGAAGGTTTGAGTTCTTATCAATACGGAATTCAATCTTTCCGCCCTTGATGTCGTTAACTGCCTTTGTTACATCGGTTGTAACTGTTCCGGTCTTTGGGTTAGGCATAAGTCCACGTGTTCCAAGAACTTTACCGAGACGACCGACCTTACCCATCAAATCTGGTGTTGCAACAACTGCATCGAAGTCCAAGCGACCCTTTGAAACTTCTTCAATGAGTTCATCTCCACCGACGATATCTGCACCGGCTGCGCGAGCTTCGTCAGCGCGCTCTCCGTTTGCGAATACAAGAACGCGAGCAGTCTTTCCTGTGCCGTGTGGCAAGTTAACTGTTCCGCGAATTGCTTGATCGGCCTTCTTTGGATCTACGCCAAGAACTAGTGCAACTTCAACAGTTGAGTCGTACTTAGTAGTTGTTGTCTCTTTGGCAAGTGTTACTGCCTCAAGCGGTGTGTAAAGGTGGTCTTTCTTAACCTTCTCTGCTGCCGCTGTATATTTCTTTGAGCGCTTCATATCTTCCTCATTCCTAAGTCTTTCGACTTAGCTAGTGGTTGTGGTTAACGAACCAGCGAGGTTCTCCCACATCTACTTCTCACGGTGAGAAGTAGAAACTTAATTAACCGACAGTGATACCCATTGAGCGAGCAGTACCAGCGATGATCTTGCTTGCTGCATCAATGTCATTTGCATTGAGGTCAGCCATCTTGACCTTTGCGATCTCCTGAACCTGAGCCATGGTGATATTTGCAACCTTGGTCTTGTGTGGAACTGGTGATCCCTTTTCAACTCCGGCAGCCTTCAAGATAAGACGTGATGCTGGTGGAGTCTTAGTGATAAATGTAAATGAGCGATCTTCGTAGACAGTGATCTCTACCGGAATGATCTGACCCTTTTGAGATTCAGTGGCAGCGTTGTAAGCCTTCACGAACTCCATGATGTTGACACCATGCTGACCAAGGGCAGGACCTACTGGTGGTGCAGGTGTTGCTGCGCCAGCTTGGATCTGCAACTTGATGAATCCGGTTGCCTTCTTCTTTGGTGCCATTTTTTTATTCCTTTTCTAGTTTTCCGGTAATTAAATCTTCTGTACTTGTGCAAATGAAAGTTCTACTGGTGTTTCGCGTCCGAAGATTGAAACAAGAACCTTGAGTTTTGCTTGCTCAGGCATGATCTCGGAGATTGATGCAGGAAGCGTTGCAAATGGGCCATCCATAACGGTGACTGATTCGCCAACTTCGAAATCAACGACGCGGATATCGGCCTTGTCAGATTTCTTAACAGGGCGTGGAGCAAGAATCTTTTCAACATCATCCATGCTTAGTGGACTTGGGTGATGTGCGTTTCCGACGAAGCCTGTAACGCCTGGTGTATTGCGAACTGCAGACCAAGACTCGTCAGTTAGCTCCATGCGGACAAGAACGTAGCCTGGGTAGATATTGCGCTTAACCTGCTTGCGCTGGCCGTTCTTGATTTCCATAACTTCTTCTTCAGGAACTTCGATCTGGAAGATGAAATCTTCCATGTGAAGTGAAACTTTGCGGTTGTTGAGGTTATCGCGAACCTTCTTCTCATAACCTGCGTAAGAGTGGATTACGTACCAGTCGCCGATCGCTGCGCGAAGGGTGCGACGGAATTCTGCATTTGGATCATTTTCGTCTGATTCGAGATCGCCATCTTCATCGCTAGCGAGCGCAAGATCATCAACAGGTGCATCGTTGAGAACTACTTCCTCAACGATTTCTGGAGTAGCAACCTCAGCAACGATCTCGTCGGCATTAGCCGCAAGCGCTGCTTCGAAAGCATCAGGTGTCTGGTTCTCGGTCATTGTGTTCCTTACCCAAATACCCAGAAGACAAGCTTGGTGATTACCAAGTCAAAGATAGAAACGACTGCAATAACGAAGGTTACGAATACCAATACGACTGCTGTGTATGTGCTCAACTGCTTACGTGTTGGCCAAACTACCTTGGCGAGTTCGGAAACGATTTGGCGATAGAAAAGGCCAACGCGCGCAAATAGACCGAGCTTCTCGGCAACTTGTTCTGTTGACTCTGTCATCGTCGTTCCTTTCAATCGGTAAATCAATCGGTAAATACTTCGTAAAACTTTTACATATTTATTACTAATCTTTTACAACTTCTTGCAGGGCAGGAGGGACTCGAACCCCCAACCGGCCGCTTTGGAGACGGCAACTCTAGCCAATTGAGCTACTGCCCTTCGCGAGGGCATGACAAAACCCTAGGGAATTGCAAATCCTCGTGAGCGTCGAAGTGTAGAGGGTCAAAGGGGGGTAGGTAAAACTCGCGCTCAATTCTGCCCGCGCATAGGGCAGACTTCGCCTATGAGCAGAGTTTCCGCACGTATTGCCGCAATCGCAGAATCAGCCACTTTGGCGGTAGATGCAAAGGCCAAAGCGCTAAAGGCAGCAGGCCGTCCAGTTATTGGTTTCGGAGCAGGTGAACCTGATTTTCCAACGCCTGATTACATCGTTGAAGCAGCCGCTGCTGCAACGCGCGTTGTTGCAAATCATCGCTACACACCTGCTGCTGGTCTTCCGGAACTTCGCGAAGCAATTGTCACAAAGACAAAGCGCGATTCAAATTATGAAATTACCGCTGATCAAGTACTTGTAACTAATGGTGGAAAGCAAGCGGTCTACCAAGCATTTGCATCGATTATCGATCCAGGCGATGAAGTTCTTCTTCCATCACCATTTTGGACAACCTATCCAGAGTGCGTGCAACTTGCTGGTGGAAAGACTGTCGAAATCTTTGCCGATGAAACACAGAATTATTTAGTAACTGTTGAACAATTAGAAGCAGCCCGCACACCAAAGACCAAGGCTCTCCTGTTCTGTTCTCCATCTAACCCAACCGGTTCGGTTTACTCTGTCGAGCAGGTAAAGGCGATCGGCGAATGGGCAGTCAAAAACAACATCTGGATCATTGCAGATGAGATTTACGAACACCTTTTATATGACGGTGCAACAGCGCCATCTCTTCCGGTTCTGGTTCCAGCACTTGCCGATACTTGTATCATCATCAACGGTGTTGCTAAGACTTACGCGATGACTGGTTGGCGTGTGGGCTGGATGATCGGGCCAAAGGATGTAATCAAGGCGGCAACTAACTTGCAGTCACATCTAACTTCAAATGTTTCTAACGTTTCACAGCGCGCCGCGATTGCAGCTCTCACCGGAGATTTATCTGCTGTTCATAAGATGGGCGAGGCATTTAACCGTCGACGCAAGTTAATTGTTGGACTTCTCAATGAGATTCCAGGATTTGTCTGCCCAACACCAACAGGTGCTTTCTATGTTTATCCATCGGTTAAGGGCGTACTCGGAACAACTATCCGCGGTAAAACTCCAAAAACTTCTGCAGAACTTGCAACGCTTATCTTGGAAGAAGTTGAAGTTGCCGCTGTTCCAGGTGAAGCCTTTGGTCCATCTGGTTACTTGCGTTTCTCATATGCAACTAGCGATGAAGATATCGTCGAAGGTATCGGCCGCATCAAGAAGTTAATTACTGAAGGTTAAGCCCGATCAGATTTACTTCAGGCTCTAAGGTGATTCCGAACTTATCCTGAACATGCTGCTGAGCGCTCTTTGCAAGGGATGCAATATCTTGCGCGGTTGCATTCGCTGCATTTGTTAGTGCAAGGACGTGTTTAGTTGATACTCGCGCTCCCCCAAAAGCATCTCCTTTTTTAATTCCAGAGTTTTCAATGAGCCAAGCAGCGCTAGTTTTAATCCGTCCATCTGCTTGCGGCCAACGAGGAGCGCCTTCTGGCAAAGTTGCCGCAACTTCGGCGGAAACGATTGGGTTTGTAAAGAAAGAACCAGCTGACCAAGAATCGCGATCGCTTGGGTTTAACAACATGCCTTTTGCTGCACGAAGTTCAAGGACTGCCTTACGCGTTGCGGCTACCGGAGCTTTTTCGCCAACTGCGATCTCTAATTTAGTGGCGAGTTCTGCATAAGTAATTGGTGTTGTTTCAACACCGATTCGAAGTTGGAATTGCACCTCGATTACAACGTAGCGACCCGGATGAGATTTAAAGTAAGAATTGCGATAGGAAAATTCGCATTCTTGGTTTGTAAAAGTCTTAATCGCCTTTGCTTGGCGATCGTAAGTGCGTACCTGTGTAATGAATTCACTTACTTCATGGCCATAGGCGCCGATATTTTGAATCGGAGCAGCGCCAACTGTTCCTGGAATTCCACTAAGAGTTTCCAGTCCTGCGAAACCTCTTTCAATACCGATTTGAACGAATTTATCCCAGTTCTCACCGGCTCCGATTGCCAGCGTTGCACCGCTACATGCATCGACCTCTGACTTCAGCGCGTGATTAGTAATTCGAATTACTGTTCCGTCAAAACCGCTATCGGCAACCAAGATATTGGTACCGCCGCCGATGATTAAGACTGGGGTATCTCCTGCAGCTTCGATCGCCGCGATAATTTCAGATTCATTGTGGGCATCGACAAAGTTCTTTGCGGGGCCGCCTACGCGCAAGCTGGTGTAATTACGGAGTTCGGCCATTGAGTTAGTTTACCTGCGTGGAGACAAGATTGCGCTCTTGCCTCTAAAGCGCTCGAGGATACGGTCGTAGTTCTTCTTTGATTGAACTTCACGGAATTCTTCATCAGTATCGTAATAACCGTGATGGCGCGCTTGTTCTAGGGGTAGGTCTATCTGTAAAAGTCGACCATTGGCATGGCGCAAGCGCAACGAAAATTCGATATCTGCGTTGCGATAATAAATTGCGCGGTTGTTAAATCCGCCGGCATTTGTGGCATCCAGACAGTTAATCGCTAAGAAGTAACTAAATAAGACATCGACTTCACCGGCGCCTTTGTCGTCCACACTTCGCCATTCATCTTCAGTATTAACAAGTCCTCCGCGCCATCCGACTGCGCTGTATTGGCCCTTGCTTAACTCGGCTAGGACTGGGGCCATAGCATCGCTGGTAAATCTCGTTGATGGATCCATGATGACTAGGTATTTGGATGAGATGTTTTTAAGAAGTGCGTTGGCGTTCTCGCCCCAGCCAAAGTTTTCGGTAATCGCAATCAATTGAAATTGTGTATTTATCTCATTGACAAGTTCTGCCGGATCACCAATTACTAAGGCGATAACTGGCGTATTTGTATGAGCCTTTATGGTGCGTACAGTTTCGGCTGCATCTGCTGTGAATCCATCAACGATCATGGCAATTGCAATATCGCCAGTTATCTTGATTGGGCGTAGGTCGCGAGTAGATGCAAAAGTTGGAAAGCGTTCTTTGGCGCGGAATTCAAAGCCACCAGCAACATCGATTACTTCAAAGCCGAGTGCGGCTATTTGATCGCGAATTTGATCAGCCTTTATAAAATCCTTGGCTGCACGCGCATCGAGTCTTTCCTGCGCTAACTCTTCTTTGCTTTTAGAAGTCATTTCTTAATTACAACAGCTTTAGCCATGCCCAGCACTTTGACGCCGGCAGATGTGGCAACTAGATCGATTTTGATTTGATCAGCAGTTACTTCAGTGACTGTTCCGTTGATTGTTAAATCCACTTTTTCGCCTGCGGGCACGATCACTGGCTTAATGAAGCGAGCGCCGAATTCTTTAACGCTGGCTGTGCCGCCAGACCAATCGGTCACATATTTACCAACGAGGGCCATAGTCAACATTCCGTGGGCAATTACATTTGGAAGTCCCACAGAGACCGCGACTTCTTCGCTCTGGTGAATTGGGTTTTGATCACCAGATGCATCGGCATAAGCCTTGAGCATTTCACGATCAACTAGGACAACTCTTTCGGGAATTGCGAAGCCAACTTCAATATTTGTAGTCATGCGCGCACCACCAAAGTTGACCATGAAGAGACAACTAATTCAGAGCCGCGATGTAGGTCAGAACGCACGCTAACGATCTCGTTTCCGGCAGCTACGCGATAGCTTTCAATTGTTGCTGAGCAACTAAGTGAATCCCCTGCCTTAACTTGGGCGAAGATTTCAAACTTTTGATCGCCATGTACTAAGCGCGACCAATCCAAACCGATTTCAGGTTGGGTGAGAATGTTTTGAAATTGATCCAATGAGATGCGGATCGTAAATGTTGGGGGTGCAATGGATGTATCGGTCTCGCCAATTACGGCAGCGAAGGCATCGATTTCTGATTGCGAAATAGAGATTGAATCAGCACCAGCGAAGGTGCGCCCGACAGAATCGGGTGCGAGCATTAGCGAGTTTCGCGGTGTAGAGTTGAAGATTTGCAACGTGGACAGAACTTCTTGAGTTCCATACGGTCTGGATCGTTGCGACGGTTCTTCTTTGTAATGTAGTTGCGCTCTTTGCAGTCAACGCATGCCATGGTGATCTTTGGACGAACGTCCGCGCTCTTGCTTGCCATGGTCTTGCTCCTTCTATCGGTTTGTATCTCGTTTAGTACGAGGCGCTTAGGTTACCTGAGCGATCTCGTTGCGCGAAATTCACGCTTATTTAACTGCCAACTGCTGGTCGAACTAGTAGCGGAGGCGGGATTTGAACCCACGACACAGCGATTATGAGCCGCTTGCTCTACCAAGCTGAGCTACCCCGCCAAGGGTTGTGCACTTTCGAGCCCCCCACCGGAATCGAACCGGTGACCTTTTCCTTACCATGGAAACGCTCTACCGACTGAGCTAGGGGGGCAATAGGTAGAGGTGTGAGTGTACGACAGGTGCGGGGAAAGTTAAAAATTAGCGAGCAGGATCAAGCGTGACTTTGCCGGTTGTAGCCCGAGCCAGCATCGCTTGATGAGCCGCTTTTGCCTCAGATAATCCATAAGTTGCACCGATTACAGGTTTTAGCGCGCCAGATGAAATCAAAGCAAATAGCTCAATCAGAACATCGCCGAGCAACTCTTTCTTTCCAAAGCAATGTGCCAACCAGAAGCCTGCAACAGTTTTTGTTCCACCCATTAACGCACCCGGATGAATTGGAGTTGGCGCATTTCGCGATGCCATTCCGTAGGTAATCAATCGACCAAAAGGTGCAAGTACTTCAAGGCTGGCATCGAAAGTTTTTCCACCAACCATTTCTAAAACAATATCTACTTTCTTTCCACCATTTGCCGCCATCATCGCAGCAGCCAAATCGTTGGAATTTGCATCAACAACTTCATCTGCGCCCAATGATTTAGCAAGTTCATTCTTTTCCGCTGTTGATGTAACTGCAATAACTTTTGCGCCCCACATCTTGGCTAATTGAATTGCCAGAGAACCAACGCCACCGGCTGCAGCTTGAACCACAACCGTTTCACCTGGTTGCACATGCGCCATGGTTTTCAAGATATGCCAAGCAGTTGTTCCCTGAACAAGCATTGCAACAGCTTGCGCATCAGAAACACTTTCTGGAATATCAACGCACATCGCTTTATGTGCCAGAGCTTTCTGCGCATATCCCCCGGTGCTAACACTTGCTAAAACGCGGCGACCAGATTGGGTCTTGCCGACAACTTCGAGGCCAGGAATTAACGGTAGCTCTTGCTTGGAAAGATATGAATTCTCAGTTTGGTGGGTATCGGCATAGTTGACTCCGATACAAGAGACATCGATTAACTCTTCGTTTTCACTTGGCTGAGGATCAGCCAGTTCAACTAGTTCGAGTACTTCTGGTCCGCCAAATTTCGTTATCAGGATAGCTTTCATTAGTTATCGCAGGTGCAGCGTTGGTCGGCAGGCACTCCTTGAAGCGCTTCTTCAATATGTTCGCCGCAACCTGACCAGGTGTATTTACTGCACTTCTTGCATACAACACGTGAACACATTTACTTCTCCCTTGTAGCCGATATTAAATTCTAGCGTTAGAAATACTTGCGGAAAATCTTCTTAAAACGCTTAGTTATGCGCTTATTAATTTTTAAGGTCTGGTCAATCGGTGATACCGCCATCACTTTGGCATGGGCTGGCTCATCAGGAGTGATCACATCTTTAAGTGCTGGAGAGTTTTGATCTAGTGAATCAGCGATTCGTTCGATATTGGCAACCATCGAAAGTCCACGAATGATCTGCTCTTGGTCAGCATCTTTTGCATCTTCAATTAGTGATTCGGCAAGTGCGGCACCGGCTTCGCGCGCATCATCAGTTGCCGTGGTTGTAGTTTCAAAGTCTTCTTCATCATCTATTTTGGATGAGATGGCATAACTTGCCGCAGATAGCGCAACTGCGATCTGCTTCTTGGTGGAATCTGCGATACCTCCGCTGACGGCAGAGTCAAAGAGAGTTCTGGCAATTGTGCGCACCTGAACGAGGGTGTGCTCGATCGCAATTCCTTGAACGTAAACGTCTTCGGCTACATCTTTCTCTGCTGTTGGGAACCATCTGGCATGTCCGCGCGCTTCAACTGATTGTGCACGTATCGCGGGAACTGCTTCCATTAACAACCTTGCTTTAGCTAACCAATTACCCGCTTCTTTCTGGGTGTAACCAGCGGCAACGCCTTCAGACATTTTCGCTAACAACTCAGCAGCTTTGGCAGATACATCGGTGATCTGATCGATCGCACGATCAACTGGTGTCTTGGCGTGAGAGAAATAGGAGAAGACAATTGCAATTGCTGCGCCGATAAGAGTGGAACCAAGGCGATGCGCTGCAGTTGTTCCACTGATTCCTGGGCCGATAACGATGAGTGCAGTAACCGGGACATTTACCGATGCCACCTCACCTAAGTGAAGTGCGCGCGCAACAACTGCGCAGAAGATAACTGTTAAACCGACTGCGATAAAGCCAAAATCAAAGATAGAAACGTTGATTAAAGCAACGGTTGCACCAATGGCAGTTCCGACTATCTGCCCAAAGCCTTCGCGAACAGATTTATGAAGTGAGATGCGGATCGACAAGGTGCAGACAATTGCCGCAACTACGCCGCCATCTTCAACGAGTAGATCTCCAACTTGCCAGGCGACTGCTCCAGCAAGGCCGGCCACGAGTATTTGACGTACCCAAACCCGGCGGTCGGCAAATAACTTCTTTAACTTTTTCCACATGATGTGGCTAAGTTTAGTAGGCGCGCACCAATTCGCACATGCGAGCCGCGTTATCTGCAAGGTTTCCGCGCGAAAGGGCTCCACCAATCAGTAGCGCGCTGTCATTGCCATACATCTTTATCATCTCTGGAATTCGCCCTAAATTCATTCCACCTGCAGGAGCGACAAACATTGGGTTTAACTTGCCAAGTTTTTCACGTGAAAGCTCTGTTATATCTAGACAATGATCGCTGCTAAAGGCAAAACGTCCACCGATATTTGGAAAGATCGTGATGTCGGCCCCTGCAAGTCTCATCAAAGTGCCCAAGACAATTCCGTGTGAAATTCCCTCTGCTTTAGAGGTTATTAGTGATCCCAACATGGCAGGGTGTCCCTGAATAGGAAGTGCGATCGAGTCATCGGATGCGATCTTGCGCAACGAATCAAAGCCAGTTATTCCGGGAAGAATTAACAGCGCACCTGCACCTAAATCTTTTGCCGTGTGTGCAGCGTCAACTATCTGATCAAATGGAAGATTAAGGCTCGGTGCGTAAACAGATTTTCCACCGGTGACAGCATTTGCCTCTTTTACTGCACGAGAAATTAAAGTGACTCGCTCTTTCCATGTCGCCCAAGGTTGATTAGCAAGGCTGTGATCATCTTTAATCAAATCAAATCCCGCTAAGGCTAAGGTGCGGGCCATTTCTGCAAGTGTTTGCGCATAAGATCCCATTGGCTTTAGAGCAGTTGAAACAAGGGGGCGGGTTTCTGCGCCAAGTAATTTACGCAATCCACTGATTCCAAAACGAGGTCCACTAAATTTCGCGAGGAAAGAATCAGGCAGTTTTAAGCCAACAATCTTTACATTAGGGAATAGCGAAACATTTCCCCAGAGCACGTTAAGAAACTGGTTTAACTCTCCGCCAGTTACATCTGGGTTATAAGAAATAGTAATTAAGTGGCTAGTTTTATCTGAGGATGAAATCTCCTCAACTTTTCCAACCACTTCTTCCTGAATCCAACTTGGAGCTAATTCATAGGGAAATTCGATCGTCTGTTCAGCACGAATTACATCAGCGATCGACTTTGGGTCTTCGCCAGTGAATTTATAGGTTACGTAGATACGATCCACTTTAAGCGCCTCCCCATTTGCCATGGGCAATTATCTACCTAGGAAATGCCGCCGCAACACCACCATCGACGGCGATAACGCTTCCTGTTGTGCGTGAAGATTCATCACTTAAGAAGAATGCTGCAGCACGAGCCACATCTAGGCTTCTTACGCGTGCATTTAAAAGATTTCGAGAGGCATAGAAGTCCTCAAGTTCCTCTGGTTTCACACCATGTGCAGCTGCACGTTGTTCGCGAATACCGCCTTCCCACAACTTGCTGTTATCGAAGACTGCGTCAGGGTTGATTCCGTTGAAGCGAATTCCAGCGTTTCCACCTTCAAGAGCTGCAATGCGCATCAACTGCAACATTCCTGCCTTGCTAACTGAATATCCACCAAATCCTGCGCCCGGTGCAAATGCGTTCTTGCTTGCGATGTAAACGATCGAGCCACCCATTTTCTGTTTGCGCATTACCTTCATAGCTTCTTTGGTCAACATAAACGCGCTGGAAAGATTTATATCTAAACCGCGGCGCCATTTTTCAATATCCAAGTCTTCAAGCTTGTCGCTGATACCAATACCCGCGTTAATTACAGCGCCATCAAGTCCACCGAAGTGCTTAATGGTTTTTGTAACTGTCGCCTGAACATCTGCTTCCTTTGATTGATCACCCAATACCAATAGCGGCGGATTACATTTATTCTCAGCGAACTCTTTCTCAACTTCTAGAAGTCCTTTTTCTTCGATATCGGCAAGGACTACGTGAGCGCCACGTTTTCCGAGTTCAAGTGCCACGCCTCTACCAATGCCGCTGCCGGCGCCCGTAACGATAATGATGTGTCCATCTAGTTGTGCGGGGGCTGGCTTGTTCTTTAACTTAAATAGCTCCATTGGCCAGTAATCAAAACCAAAGATTTCCGCGTCAGAGATTGTGTCTCCATCACCAAATACATCGATGACTCGCGCTGCAACTTTGTGAGTATGTGAAGCGATATCTGCCAGCATCACATTCTCTTTAATTGTTGTTGCAGCAGTAACTGCACCTACGCCTGGAACAATAATTACGCGTGGATCATTCCCATGGCTTGAATAACCAGCAGGTAGCAGTGACTTATTCGCTTCAAAATATGCGCTGTAGTTCTCGCGGAATTCATTGATTCCAGTTTCAGTATCTTCCAAAGTCACTGTTGCTGACTTAGGGCGGATACGCAACATATGGTCTGCGCTAGATGCACCTAGAGCCAAGACCTTCTTCAGGTCTGGGCGCGATGCAATTTCAGCTAAACGAGTATCTGTTCTAAGTAACTGCTTCTTACCAAGAGTTCCGCGCAACTTTAGAAGCAAATCCTTTAACTCTTCATCGGGCAGATCTTGATGTTGGAAGTTTGCCGCTGGTCGTTTATTGAGCGAATCTAGGTATTTATCAGCCAATGCAACTGCATCAAGAGTCTTCTGGTAACAACGATCTGAATCTTCATCCCAAACAACTAGGCCGTGATGGGCGAGAACTACACCAGCGTAATCTCCTAAACCGCCAACTAACTTCGAAAGTTCAAAGCCGGGACGAATCCAATCGACATATGCGAATTCTTCACCGAGCGCTTCACGAACCGCTTTTTCACCTTGCGGATGATTGGTCAGTGCGCAGATCGCATCAGCATGCACGTGGTCAATATGTTTAGCGGGAAGAAAACCGTGCAAAAGAGTTTCGATAGATGGACGACGTGAAGTTGGATCAACCAGAGCTCGAGTTACATAATCAACCATCGTGTCATCATCTAAAGCGTCAAAATCACGTAACGCGAGTAGTTCTTCAAGATAAAGCGCTGGGTAATCGCGATCGATCGCGTACTGCATATCTGCGCCAGAACCTTTAACCCATAAAACTTTCTTAAGGCGACCGAGATGGTCCTTTACTTCACCTTTACTCGATGTGTTGCCGCCACCGTAAACAACCATTGATTGGTCGGCACCGATCTTCTGTGAACGTGCGACTAGGTCGTGTAATGGCTTTAGATCACTCATAGTGTTTGGCCTTCTGCTATTTCGTAGGATTGTTTCTCGGTTATTACTGCGCTTATGTACTTAGCTGGTGTGACGTCAAAAGCAGGATTGAAGGTCTTGGCTCCAATTGGTGCGACTTGGATTCCCTTGAATTGGGTTAACTCTTCATCTCCACGTATCTCAATATGTATTTCACTTCCGGTTTTGATGCTTCGATCAACCGTTGATTCGGGAGCAACAACTAGAAATGGAATTCCCGCAGCGTGACAAGCAAGAGCAACGCTGAGCGAACCAATCTTGTTTGCAGAATCACCGTTTTTAGCAATTCGATCTGCGCCGATAAGGGCAGCATCGATTCGACCACTCAGGATCGCCATCGCTGCCGCGCCATCAGGTTCAATGCGATAAGGAATTTCGGACTTCATTAACTCCCATGCAGTTAAACGTGAGCCCTGGAGTAGCGGACGAGTTTCATCTGCATAAACCTCTTTAACAAATCCTCGCTTATGCATCTCTTTAATCACACCTAGCGCGGTTCCGGTTCCGGTTGTAGCGAGTGAACCAGTGTTGCAATGGGTCAAAAGAGTCATTGGCTTGCTACCCAGTTTTTTGATCAGCCAATCTGCGCCAATATTTCCCATATCGGTACTTGATTGCTTATCTTCACTTGCTAACTGGTGGGCTGCGGCAAGAACTGCATCGCGTCCTTCTGGCAAATGTTTACGAATCTTCTCAACAGCCCAGGCCAAGTTAACTGCCGTTGGACGTGCATCGCGAAGTAAATCAAGGTTATGTTCTAACTCTTGCGCGCTATGACCTTTACGTGCAGCCTCATCAATAACCAAGACGACTCCGTAGGCACCAGCGACGCCGAGCGCAGGGGCGCCTCTAACAACCAACCTTTGAATGGCATCGATATATGGGGCTAGTTCGTCGTATGAAATATAAGTTTCAGATATAGGAATCTGCGTTTGATCAAGCAGAACAATCTTGTTTTCTTTCCAGACAATCGCTTCGAACCCGCTAGACATTTAAATGCTCCTTATTCAAGGTCTTGAACTTATCACTTCGCTTCGCAAAAAGAGATTGCTAAGCGTATGAATCCCAGTCGCCACCACTCAAGATTCCACCATCTATAACAATAGATTGACCAGTTATATATGAAGATGCATCCGTTGCCAGAAAGATTACTGATCCGATGATTTCGTCAGGATTTGAGAGGCGACCAATCGGAGTTGTTTCATCAAACCATTTTGTGCGGTGGGGTTCGCCCCATAGCGGCTTGGTGAAATCAGTCTTGATGACTGAAGGCTCGATGCAGTTAACTCGAATTTTATCTTTTGCCCACTCGCGAGCAGTGCTACGGGTTATTGAAGTAACCGCTGCTTTAGTTGCTGCATATACAGAGATCGTATTGAAGCTATAACGAGCGCTAAGTGAGCTCATATTTACAATAACTCCACCGCCGGCTGCCTTCATGATCGGATGTGCCGCCTGCGAAATAAAGTAGATCGCCTTCATATTTACGGAAACTATGGCGTTGAAATCTTCTTCGGTCACTTCAGTTATAGGTTTGCGACGATTTATTCCCGCAGTATTGATGACAATATCTAGGCCACCCATAAGCGCATTTGCCTCATTGACCACACTGGCACATTGATCTGGGCTAGATAAATCAGCGCTAATTGAGAAAGCCTTGCCTGATTCGCCAGAAATGGATTTGCGGACTTCATCGAGCCGTTCTTGATTTAGATCCTGGATAGTTACATCTGCGCCACGTTCGGCGAAGGCTTTAGCAATCAACGCACCTAGCGTTCCAGCGCCACCGGTTATGAGAACGCGCTTCTGCTTAAGATCGAATAATGGATCAAACATTTGCTACCCCTGTAACTTCTAAATAAGTAACGCTCTCGGGAGTTAAAGTCTGTGGCTTTAAATCAATTCCAGAGAATTTCACTTCCTGCTCAATAGTACTGAAATTAACCAGAATAACCTTTGCTTTTTGCCCTGAAGTAACGATTAGGCAATCAACTAACTCTGGAAGAGATGATGCGGTTGGTCTGGCATGAGTAAATCCCTTGAGATTCTTAAACAAGCGCCATACTGGAAATTCTTCACCTGCTTTACTTGCAAAGTTGAGTGCATCTTCACTTCCGGTAGATAGCTCGCGTATGCCACGCCATCCCAGAGTTTCAAAGTAAGTCAGCGTTGACATTGACTCCGACTCTGCAATAGAGCGGATAGACATCGCTGTCCAGCCTTCAGCCAACCAAGTGCGCTGACGTGCATCAACAGAAGAGGGCAAGGCAGTGTTGCTGAGATCTTTACTCGGTTGCGTTGCATTTGGGTTGTACCTAGGGCGAAGCGTTATTGGTCCAATGCTTACCTTTTTGCCTTTAGCAATCCGATGAGCATTTGTGGCAATCGCTTTCTGGGAGGCGGTGTTTTGTATAAGAGTTCGATCATCAAATGAGTGAACCTGGGGGTTGATTGAAAAATTGACTTGATCGATAAAGTCGACTGAGCCTTGATTGCGATTGAGTTCGGTGAAGTACAGATCTGTGCCACCAATGATTTTCGACTTATCCCCTAGTAGTTCTTCTGCAACTTGAATAAATCCAATTGGAGTTGTTTTCTCGCTAGCGGAGAAGATGTAGAAGGAACGAATCTGATCTTTAATTTCAATTATTGACTGCAATATTGCTTTAAGTTGTTCTGGGCTCTCAGCCTTTATCGCAAGATCAAGATCAATCTTTAGCTGCTTAGTTACCAAAAGAGCCTTCTCCACTGCAGAGCGAATTTGAGAATCACCGTTGAGTGCTAGGCGAAGATGTTTAATCGCAAGGTCCTCAAACCCCGCATACTCACTGACAATTAAATGTGCGGGTTCTTCGCTCAGCCCCAAACCAATTTCGGGAAGTTCAATCTCTTCGGCTCCAACCGTAATAACGGCGCTTTCATTCTTTGAAATTGCTGTCGTGTGCTCGCCGGAAATTGAGATGGTTATCTTTTGGCTAAGCACCTCCCCCGGAGTAACTTGCGCAGGAAAGGGTAGAGAAATTGGTGTGCAGTAAGTCTTATATGAGGCATCACTCCAGTTACGGTGATCTTCACTTTCAAATATCTCACCTTTGAAATTAACTGACACAACTTGCCCGCTTTGAAGCTTATGGCTAATGCCAGATAGATTTAAGAATGGTTGATTTGGAGAGATCGCATCAGGAAATCTGGATACTTCTACAGCGCCATCTGCCTTAGTTAATTCACATTCGCGGCCAGCTAAGCCTGCAACGGGATGGAGTAGGCAGAGTCCCAAGCGATTTCTCATAAATGAAACTGCTGTAGATGCGCTAAACCCGTAGGTAATTTCTCCGCTTTCCGAGCCGGTTATCTCTAACTCAACAGATAAATCTTTAGCATCGTGCGAACCCTGCGCTTTGATCTTCGCACTGAACGAACGATCAGCGATCTGCCAAATTTCATCTTTAATAACAAATGGCCGAGAAGTCCAATTAATATCCTGGAAAACCAGATAGATCCGACGAATTGCCTCTTCACTGCCGTTACTTATATTCCAAAGACTTCCCTCGGAATACTCCAGAGTTAACGGACCAGCAACAAGTTTTCTCATTTATCTACTACTTGAGTAGTGAACCAACGTTAAAGACTTGGCCTGACTCGGCTGATTCGTAAGCACCCAAGGTGATATCTAATAATTTGAGAGTATCTTCGCCGCTGGTTTCAGGAGTTCTGCCTGTTTTCAAGCATTCAATCCAGTGCTTATTGACATTCACGACGCTATCTTGAATTCCGTTCCATGGCTCAGAAGTCCAACCATGATCCGGAATTAAAACGACTTCGTTAGTTACAGAAGTTCCCGATACAACTTGTAGATGGTAATCGGCGGATAAGGTGATTGCTCCCTTGGTTCCTTCGATAATTACAAAGGTCTGCGGGTAGGTGCTGTGATCTGATTTTGTCTCATAACTAGCGTCAACAATGCAGCTGGCATCTGGCATATGCATCAGAATCGTCGCTGAATCTTCACCTTTAATTATCGGATTTACTCGATGCGCGGAAGTAAAGATCGTATTTGGTTCACCGATAAAGTAACGAGCAAGATCGAAGAGGTGAACTGCAACGTCAACGATAATCATTCGTTCGCTCTCAACCAGCCATGATTGAGCAGAGTAAACATCGTGTGCAGTTCTAAATGAAATTCGCCCGAAGAACGGGCGACCAATTGCGCCGCTATCGATAATCTCTTTGATTTTTCGCATTGGGGTCTGGAATCTAAAATTCTCGTGAACCATAAAGGGCAAGCCTTTATCTGACATCTCCTTAACCATTGACTTTGCATCAGCCATATCCCAAGCAAGTGGTTTCTGACAGATTGCTGCAACGCCATGCTTTGCCGCTAGTTCGACCATATATTTATGAGTTGGTGGAGTCGTAGCAATATCTACGAAATCTAAATCTTCATTGGCAAATAACTCTTCCGCACTTGCATAAGCCTTGCCTCCGAAATTGGCAGCAGCCAACTTCGCTTTTTCAAAATCAACATCGCAAGTTGCAATTAGTTCGACATCGGGATTTTGGCTCCATGCATGGAGGTGGTTCTGGGCAAAGAAGCCACATCCAATTAAGGCATATCTATATTTCTTCTGGGTCATAGCGCAATTTCTCTACTTGGATCTGTGATCCACTCGCTCCAAGAACCAACATACATTTTGCTTCCCGTGAAACCAGCGTGCTCCATAGCTAAGACATTTTGTGCAGCAGTTACGCCAGAGCCGCAATAGAAAATTGTGTTATCGGCGCTAACACCGTTGGTAAGTGATTCGTAGTGCTTCTTTAAATCAGCCTTGCTCTTAAAGAGCCCTTGCGCATCTGTAATTTCAGCGCGATCTGCCAGACCAGCGCCAGCGATATGTCCGCGTATTGGGTCATAGTATTTTCCGCCCCCGTGATATCCCTCTGCACCTCTGGAATCAAATACGCAGTAATTGGAATCATTTCTGGCCATTTCAACTTTTTCGACTTCGACTAAGAGATCGTTACGTAGCTTTGGAATGAAATTTGTAGGCGTTAAAACTTTCTTCTCTTGGTTTAAAGGTAAAGATTCGCGGTTCCATGCATTTAGGCCGCCATCTAGAACGGCAACTTTTTCATGTCCCATCCAGCGAAACATCAACCAAAGGCGTGATGCCGCCATCAAACCTGATTCTGCGTCGTAACAAATTACTTGGGTATCTGGGGTTATTCCCCAGTTAGAGAGAGTCTTAGTGAACGCTGCAACCGTTGGAAAAGGTCGGCGACCAGTTACACCCGGAATAATTTCTCCAGACATATCAGTAGATAAATCTGCGTAATGTGCACCTGGTATGTGGGATTGGTTATAAACCTTTCTTCCCCAGGATTCGTCATCTAATGTGAAGCGAACATCAAAAATTACAAACTCAGAATTTTCTAAGTTGCGCGCCAAATCGCTAGTGGATATCAACGTTGTATAACTCATTGCTGCACACTCTTCACAAGGTATTGGGTTGTGGTTAGGGTACTACAGTGACTCTGACTCCGAGAAGTTCGCTTGTAACACAAGGCCGTGACCGAAGCCCAAACCGCGCGATGTTAAGAGCGCTGGGCATGCAGGGCGATGATTTTAAGAAACCGCAGATTGGTATTGCATCTTCTTACAACACCATTACCCCTTGCAATATGTCGCTGCGCACCGTTGCTGAGGATGTTGCTGCAGGAGTAAGCGCTAACGGCGGATTCCCTATGGAGTTTGGAACGATCACCGTTTCAGATGTTATTTCTATGGGACACGAAGGAATGCACTTCTCCCTTGTTAGTCGCGAAGTAATTGCAGATTCTGTGGAAACTGTTATGCAAGCAGAACGCCTAGATGCGATGGTAACTCTCGCTGGATGTGACAAAAGTATTCCGGCGATGCTTATGGCAGCTGCGCGTATAGATGTGCCAAGTATTCTGATGTATGCCGGTTCATTACTTCCGGGAAAAACCACTCTTCAAGATGGCACGGAAATCAAAGTAAATATCGTCACTTCTTTTGAAGCAGTTGGTGCAAATGCGCGTGGCTTAATGTCTGATGAAGATCTCGATCGCATTGAAAAGGCTGCCTGCCCAAGTGCCGGAACATGCGGCGGTATGTACACGGCAAACACGATGGCTAGCGCTTCAGAGGCGATGGGAATGTCACTTCCAGGCTCTTCATCTCCATCTGCAGTTGATAATCGCCGCGAACCGCTTGCAAAATTAGCGGGCGAATCTGTAATCAACTTACTTAAACTTGGAATCACAACCAGCGACATCATTACTAAAAAATCTTTGGAAAATGCCATCACAGTTGTAATGGCGCTAGGCGGATCTACAAATGCAGTGCTTCATATGCCAGCGATCGCTCACGAACTAGGCATTGACTTATCACTCGATGATTTCAAGCGAATTGGCGCACGCGTTCCATTGCTTGCAGATCTGAAGCCATTCGGTGAATATGTAATGTTTGATCTAGATAAGGTCGGTGGCGTACCTGCAGTAATGAAGATTCTGCTTGATGAAGGTCTGCTCCACGGCGATTGCATGACCGTAACCGGAAAGACAATTGCTGAAAATCTCAAGGATGTTAATCCTCCTGCTGCTGATGGAAAGATTATTTATCCAGCCGCAAAGCCTTTTGGTAAAAATGGTGGGATAACTATTCTTAAAGGATCTCTCGCTCCTGAGGGTGCGGTTGTGAAGAACGCCGGTGTTGATGAGAAGAAATTCCAAGGCGCTGCTCGTGTATTTGATCGCGAAGAATCAGCGATGCAGGCGCTCTCTGATGGCACGATTAAAAAGGGTGATGTAGTTGTTATTCGCTACGAAGGTCCTAAGGGTGGGCCAGGTATGCGCGAAATGTTGATGATCACAAGTGCGATAAAGGGCGCAGGCCTCGGAAGAGATGTATTGCTCGTAACCGATGGCAGATTCTCTGGTGGAACAACTGGACTTTGCGTAGGCCATATTTCACCGGAAGCTGTAGATGGTGGGCCGATTGGGTTAATTAAAGATGGCGATCAAATTTCGATCGATATCCCAAATGGAACTTTGGAGCTACTCGTTACACCCGAAGAGTTGCAAGAACGTGCCAAGAGCTTTGTGCCGCTTCCACCAAGGTACACAAAAGGCGTGCTTTCTAAATATGTGAAGCTGGTTGGTTCTGCAACCTACGGCGCAGTTTGTTCTTAAAGACCAGTAATTTGAACTGCCGCCAAGGCAACGCCGGCAACAATTACCCAAGCGATTAACCCCATCACCATGGGGCGTGGGCCGATTGCTCGGATGGATTTCCAGCGCACGCTTGAACCAAGTGCAACTAAACCGGCGCCAAGAAGTAACTTACTTACCAGAACGACTGCATCATGAATTCCTGAGGGAATATCAAGTGTGTTTTGGATCGTTGCAACTGCAATAAAGCCAATTACAAAGAATGGAATTAGTGGCACTTTCGTTGTCTTGGTACTAACCGCTATTCCATCTTTTTCATTTTGCATTGCAACTGAAGTTAAGTAGCGGCGGTGGCGAATCGAAAGAATTAGAACAATCGGAGCCAACATACATACTCGCGCCAATTTGATTACGACGGCAGATTGCACCGCCTCATCGCTCCAGACAGATGCAGTCGCAATTACCTGACCAACATCGTGTACGGCAGCACCAGCCCAGGCACCAAAAGTCTGATCACTTAGCCCAATTAGGTGGCCAATAAATGGCAAGGTAAAAATAGAGAGGGTGCCGCAGAGTGAAATCAAAGCGATTGCATATGAGGTTTCTTCTTCGGTAGCGCGTGTTTGTGGGCGGATCGCAGCAACTGCAGTTGCACCGCAGACTCCAAATCCAACGCCAATCAAAAGTCCAAGTTCACCGCTCATTTTGAATGCTTTTGATAGCCCCAGGATTCCAAAAATTGTGAAGGTTACAACCAAGATGACAGTTAGTACTCCCTTGAAGCCAATTGCCTTGAGCGAGACAAGACTTACTTGTGCGCCAAGAAGTGCGACTCCGATGCGCATTAACTTCTTGCTCGCTAGCCCTGTTCCGGCAGCGGCAAAGCTTGGCCATCTACCAAAGTTTGCAACAGCAAATCCAAATGCGACGCAAAGCGCTAGCGGGCTTACCGCTGGTTGAAAGTCATTTATTAGAAAGGCAACGCCAACAATTGCAGCTATCAGACCTAAACCGGGAAGGTTCTTAACCATTTAGATCCCTAACTTCGTTGACCATTGCGCTAGCTGATCAGCAACCGAATCGGTGATCGTGATGTTTTCTGCATTGTCGGGACGCTCTGGATTAGAACGATTTGCTCCAGGTAAGCGGCCTCCAGCAGCGTTCACCAGCGCTGAAAAGTCTGCAGTTCTTGTGTTTTCGCCATCTACCGAAAGCTTCGCGCTATCGATAGCGATAATGAAATGTGAAATTTTCTGAGGATTAGCATCTTGTTCGCTAGCGAACATATCTGGAATGTCTTTTGCCAGTGATGGTCCAACCAACATTCCGGTTAGCGATTCAACAAGTACTGCAATTGCATAACCTTTAACTCCACCGAGCGGCGCGAGCATTCCGGCAAGTGCTTCCTTGGCATCGGTTGTCGGGCTGCCATCTTTTGTAAATGCCCAGCCAGGTTCAAGTTCGGCACCTGCTTGCGCTTTTGCTTGAATCTTTCCGCGTGCAACTGCGCTAGTTGCTAGATCAACAACAGTTGGTGGATTTGTTGGAATTCCCGCAGCGATTGGTGAAGTTGAAAGTAGCGCAGAGTTTCCACCCCATGGCGGCATAACCGCAGGTCCTGTACTAAATGCGATTCCAACTAGCCCGCGATTAATCATCGGCCAGACATAAATTCCGAGAGCGCCACAGTGGTTGGATCGTCCAACTCCGACAGCGGCAATTCCATTTAATGCAGCGCGTTCAGCAGCAACTTCTGCCGCCTTCTGTAACTGCCAATGGCCAAGACCATCATCGCCATCAAAGACCACCAAACTTGGTAGATCTGTTACTACCTTTAACTTTGCATCGGCTTTAATTCCACCTGCTTGCAAGCGCGCGAGATAGAACGGAAGTCTCATTAAGCCATGGCTTCCGATTCCCCAACGATCGCTGGCAACGATGCAACGTGCGGTTACATCTGCTTCTTGATCAGGAACACCGGCGGCTTTAAGAAGTGATTTCGCTAATTCGGTTGCCGAGCCAACAGTTAGCTGCGCCATTATTTTGCGTTTTCTTTGATTGCGCCAACAGCATGTGTGGCAACTTCGTCACTTAAGACTTTCATAATATTTGAAACAAGGATTTCATTGATACGCAATTGGCTTTCCTTAGTAATCCCTGCAACGTGTGGAGTTAGGATCAAATTCGCGATTTGCTCCATCTCGCCCTTAACTGGTGGCTCTTGAGCGCGCACATCTAGGGCAGCTCCTGCAATTACCTTGGCTTTTAACGCTTCGATTAAATCTGCTTCGTTAATTACTTCACCGCGTCCCACATTTACCAATACGGCATCTGGCTTCATCAACTTCAAAGTTGCAGCGTTAATTGAGCCATTTGTTTCGGGGGTCGATGGCATATGGATGCTGATTACATCGCTCTCCATTAAGACTTCTTCAAAAGACTTTAATTCGATACCGCTTAGATTTTTTGCGTAAGGGTCGAAGCCGATCATTTTGCAGCCAAATCCCTGAAGTAACTTTGCAGTGGCTATGCCAGTTGCACCACATCCAAGTAACCCCCAAGTCAAGCCCGATAGCTCGCGGCCTGGAGTGCGATTCCAATTTCCTTCGCGCGTGACCTGATCATGCCCTGGGATATTTCGTAACAAGGAAAGCGCTAATCCCAGAGTTAGCTCGCCAACGCTTACCGCGTTAGCTCCAAGACCAGCAACAACTACAACACCGGCAGCATCGGCTGCCTTGATATCAATGTTGTCCAATCCGACACCGGCGCGAGCAATTACCTTTAACTTAGGTGCCGCAGCAATTACATCTGCAGTTACCTTCGTTCTATTTCTTACAACTAAAGCAGTTGCATCTTTAAGAGCGTTCTTAAGCTCATCGACGTTATTCCAAAGATCGTCGTTTCGGACAATGGGAAAACTCCCCTCCAGCTTCTGGAAGGGAGTTCCCCATACATCTTCAGAGATGAGAATCATTATGCGGAGATATACAACTTTGTGAAGGTGAATTCACGGTGGCCCATAACTTCAGCCTTGCAGAGGCGTCCATTAACGGTCTGATTGATGACATCCATCATCATGTCGCCCGCCTTAGTTAAGTCGTATTCGTAACGCAATAGACCTGAAACATCTAGATCGATGTGTTCAGTCATTGAGTTAGCTGTCTTAATATTCGCTGTTAACTTGAGTACCGGAATAATTGGGTTACCAATCACATTGCCTTGTCCGGTTGGGAACAAGTGGATAACTGCGCCGCCCGCTGCCATCAGAGTTACGCACTCTGCAGCTGCGGAAGAAGAGTCCATGAAGTAAAGGCCCTTCTTCTTTGGGTCTGGAGCTTCGGCTGGCTTTAGAACGCCAACAACTGGAACTGAACCAGTCTTAGCGATATTTCCAAGCGCCTTCTCTTCAATAGTTGTTAGCCCGCCAGCGATATTTCCCTGCGTTGGCTGTGAACCTAGAAGGTTTGCACCAGTTGCTTCAATTACCTTGATGTAATTGTCGTAAGTTGTTTGGAACAAGTTACGGCAAGCATCATCGATGCAACGGTCAGCGATCAAGTGCTCGCCACCAGTTAGCTCAGAAGTTTCGCCGAAGAATACGGTTCCACCTGCTGCTACCCAGCGATCGACTGCTTGTGATGTTGTTGGGCATGAGCCAAGACCTGATGTTGTATCTGATTCGCCGCACTTGATCGACATAATCATGTCGCCCATTTCGGCTGCTTCACGCTCTAGGCCAGATGCATCTTGCAAGAACATTGCAGCAACGCGGCTAGCTTCCTGAATAACTTGGAGATCGCCCTTACCTTCAATAGAGAACGCTGCAACCGGCTTACCAGTCTTAGCGATGCCATCGGCAACTCTCTGTGTCCACTTTGGTTCGATACCAATTACAACTACAGCGGCAACGTTTGCGTTAACACCTGTTCCAATTAGCGTATTGAAAGTTAGTTCTAGATCTTCACCGAATTGCAAGCGCCCAAATGCATGTGGGAGTGCAAGAGTTCCTGGAATTACCTTCGCAACAGCTTCTGCAGCAGCATTTGAAAGATCATCAAGGGGCAAAATAATGACGTGATTGCGGATACCCATAGCGCCGTTTTCGCGGCGGTATCCCATTAAGCGCGGCTTGCTTCCCATCGATAACTCCTCATGTTGTGTGTGTGAATGTAATCGCCTTTTTTGATCGCAGCTGATGCGAGACCAACTTTGATTCCGTATTTAATAATCGCTTCGCCTTCTGCAATATCTGCAAGGGCAAATTTGTGGCCGAGCGGAATCGCGTGATTTAAGATCGCGGTGCTCTCTGTTCCTTCTTTCACGGATCGCCCGTGAAGAGTTCCTGGTTGCATATCCGCCATAGCAACAGCGACATTGTCACCGTCGTGATGGAGCAGATATTGCGGTGGCGTAATTGCCATATCTGACTTTCCTCTCTCGCATAAAGGGGGTAGTGGTCTGACCTCTTGGTGGAGTCTAGGTTAGGTGAGCGTATTTCGTCTAGCCCTCTGCCCAAATTATCGTAAGTGGTCTAACCTGTGGCTATGAAGAGCGAGCTTCGATACGGGGTTATAGGCGTCGGCAGTATGGGGCGCGAGCATATTTCCAACATCAAGGTGATGGGTGGAGCTGTCGTCACGGCCATGAGCGACCCTCACCAGCCCTCAATTGAAGCGGCTCTAGAAATGGTCCCGGGTGCAAAGGTCTTTAGCGATCACCGCGCGCTCTTGGATTCTGGCTTAATCGATGCCGTCGTAATCGCAACTCCAAATGACACTCATGCTGAGGTCTTAAAAGATGCTCTCGCTACAGATTTAGCAGTCTTTGTTGAAAAGCCACTCGCTACAACGGTTGAAGATTTGAAATCAATTCTGTCTTGGGATGAAAAGCGCAGCGCTCTTACCTGGATGGGCTTGGAATATCGATTTATGCCACCGGTCACTGAAGCGATTGCCAGAGCAAAAGAAGGTGAAGCCGGAAAAATTCATCAGATTTCGATTCGCGAACATCGCGAACCTTTCTATCCAAAGGTTGATAGCTGGAACCGCTTTACCGAAAGAACTGGTGGCACGCTAGTAGAAAAATGTTGCCATTACTTTAACTTGATGGATTTAGTTATTGGTGAACAACCTATCCGCGTATTTGCTTCAGGCGGCCAGAGCGTTAATCACTTAAATGAAAATTATGGCGGGCGCCAAGCAAATATGCTCGATAACGCATATGTAATTTTAGAATATGCCAGCGGTGCGCGTGGAATGCTCGATCTCTGTATGTTCGGCGAAGGTTCCTTCGATAAAGAGATTTTAACAATCATTGGAGATCAAGGAAAAATTGAATCATTCCTGCCTTCTCAAGTTGTTAAAGCCTCACGTCGTGATTCAGTTGGAAACCTCGATAACTGGGCAAGTGGTGCTAGCCGTGCGCGTGGCAGCGAAACAAAGATTGTTCATAACTACGATGTTAAGTACATGGGCCACCACTACGGTGCTTCATATATCGAACATACAAAATTCCGCGATGCGATTTTAAATTCCACTGCCGCTGAAGTTACCTTGCTAGATGGCGTAACAAGCGTTGTTACGGGGCTTGCTGCACACAAGAGCATCAACGAAGGTCGCGTCGTTGAAATTAAAGAGCTTTGGGGCTAATTACCAACTGCTCCAAGGCTTTGCGTAGGTATCAACGGTTTCAGCGAGCTTTTCCAAGCGTGGAATAGAGATTTCGCGCAGCGCCTTTGGAATATCAGGGGCTCCAACAATGTCGGCCCAAACCGCTCGTCCGGCAAGGAAACCGCTGGCTCCCCCAATTGCACAAGCCTTTACCGCTTCATTAAAGAACGGTTGCTTAACTCCGTTAGAAAGAACTACCCATGGAGATCCAATCGCTTCTGAAATTCGTTCTGCGTTCTTGGTTACTAAAGAAAGATCTCCTTCGCCATGAAAGGGAACTTCTGCTTTATACAAATCTGGCTTCCAAGTCGCTGCTTCACGCGCTGCGATAATTAACTCTTCTTCGCGATCAAAAGATCTTGAAGTATCAGTTGGTGGCTTCACGATGATTTCGATAATCGATGGCAGACCAGATACTTCGCATAACTTGTTAAATTCGGCTACGAGTTTGGCACGGCTATCCGGAGATTCATCGTTGCGCCACAGCACCAAGAATTTCAAACCAACGCTTTTGATATCGCGCATTCTGATCGGATCAACATTAGGATCGACAGTGGTATCAGTAGCTGCGCCACCTGCGGGACCAACCAATAAATCAGCGGCAGCGATTAATCCGCATGAACCTTTTAGCGCACCCTGATTGATAATCGCATCAATGCCAAACTCTTGATCAACTAAGAGCGCTGATGCATATGGTGAAAGTTCGCGAGCGACATCTACTTTAAATTGAGTTAACTGTGAGTCAGGAACCGGTGTACTCTGATGTGCCGCAAACATTCCGCGCAGAGCTTCACGTTGATCCACGGCAACCATTGCAAGTGCACCAGATGGACGGGCTAATTTGGTAA
Source organism: Candidatus Planktophila lacus (assembly GCF_002288325.1). NCBI lineage: Bacteria > Bacillati > Actinomycetota > Actinomycetes > Candidatus Nanopelagicales > Candidatus Nanopelagicaceae > Candidatus Planktophila > Candidatus Planktophila lacus. The sequence goes on from NZ_CP016780.1 coordinate 1,176,813, forward strand.
GTGGTGCTCTCATGATCTCTCCTTTAGGAATTTATCTAGCTCTGCGGTATTTGGAATCATCGATTGACCATCTAGTCCTCGACAAGAAAGTGCGGCAACGGCATTGGCGCGAAGTAAAGAGCGCTCAAGTGTGTGGCCTTGAATTACTTGAGCAAGAAGCGCTCCATGAAAAACATCGCCGGCGCCTAGCGTGCTTACAACATCAACGGCAAAGCCATCTGCGTGAACTAAGCCTGATTCGCTGGAATAACCAGTACTTCCCGCAGAACCTTGCGTTGCAACCGTTATATTTTTTGCGTTAACCGAATCTCTTTCAACTGCTGCACCTAATTGCAGGTCGGGATAACGAAGCGCCATCTGTCGATCAGTTGGAACAAATAGATCTACCTCTGAAGCATCGAAATCAGCAACGTTGTAGCCGGCATCAAATGAAATCTTCGGTCCGTTTCCACGAGCGATCTTTTCAGACTTTAAACGGTTAATTCCAACGTGATCTACGTGGAGCCACTCAGCCTGACTAATCAACTTCTTCGCTTCTGCGCTTAGATTTACTTGTTGCATTGGTTGACGGGTACTAATTGCGCGTGAGCTATGTTCTTTCGAAGCCACGATTACGCTTCCCGAAGTTGCGCTAGCACCGATTGAGATTCCTGAAGTATCAACGCCTTCACGGGCAAAAATCCGCAGAACTTCTGCGCCATCTTCATCATCGCCAATTGTTCCGGCAATTGCCGTTGAAACACCGAGGCGGCTTAGCGTGACTGCGGCAACGGCGGCTGGACCACCGCCTGCACGGGCTATCTGGTGGGCTAAAACTCTTTCATCTTCGCCTGGGTAGTTATCGACTAAGGCAATTGTGTCGATAGTTATTACGCCGAGACAAACAACTTGAATATTGCTCAACGCTCATTCTTTTCATTTGCATCGGCAAGGGCTACTGCACGTGCGCCAGAAATATGTTGCAGCGTTAACTTAGAGACCAGTTCTCCATCTCTTGCTTCAATGGCATCCAAAATAGCGTTGTGCTCGCGCTTTGATACATCTGATCTGCCTGGCAAACGCAAAGTGGTTTCCATCGACATCTTCATAACATCTTGTAAGACGTTGAGAGTCTGGTTGATAAATCTATTTTCGGCGATTCCGACGATTGTTAGGTGAAACTTTGCATCTAATGTCTGCAATTGGTTGTAATCAATTGGCGCTGTTGAAGTAACTGTCTCGATCTGATTTAAAGTTGCACGTAGTAGGCGGATATCTTCCTTTGTCGCCTTTTCCGCTGCCCACTTTGATGCCGGAACTTCCAGAACTTCACGAGCATCAAAGAGCTCATTTAAGCCATGGGTGGTGGCCATCATCGAAGCGCGCAGTTCTTGCGCAACTATCGGTTCTTGAACAAAAGTGCCTTGTCCATGCTTTATTTGAACCAGACCTTGCGCCTGCAGAATATGCAGAGCTTCGCGCAGAGATGGACGACTGACTGCTAACAATTCTGCAAGGGTTCGCTCTGATGGCAAGCGGTCGTTGGGCTTTAGATTCTGAATTTCAATTAGTTCGATTAATTGTGTGGCAATACGCGCTGCACGTTGCGGAGCAAGCGGGGTTACAGCGCTCATCAATTAACCCTTTACCGCTCCTGCTGTAAGACCAGCGATAAATGAGCGTTGCATCATGAGGTACATGATAACCATCGGAAGTGATGCCACCATTACCGCAGTGAAGAGCATCGAGAAGCTAACAAAGTATTCGCCACGGTATGCCAACATAGCTAGTGGAAGAGTTTTCTTATCTGACTCTTGAATAAGCAATAGTGGCCAGAGAAGATCGTTCCAGTTGATGACAAAGAGAAATATCGCTGTTGCACCCATCGCAGGTCGGGATAACGGTAGGGCGATAGAGCGATAGATGCGAAGTGGCGATGCGCCATCTACTTCAGAAGCTTCATACATATCTCGAGATATCTCGCGAAAGAAAGCGGTCAGAATAAAAATAGAAATTGGCAGGGTTGTGGTCACATTAATGATCACTAAGCCAAAGAACGAGTTAGTCAGCCCCAAATCTCGGAAGATGTAATAGATCGGAACAAGGTTGATCTGGGCGGGAATTGCCAAGCCGAGTGCAAATAAAGTTGCCAAGACTTTTCCGGAAACTGTGATCATTCTGGCGATAGCAAATGAAGCCAGGCTGGCAAATAGCAAGGTGAAAATTACAGATAACAGGGTTACAACCACGCTATTTCTAAAGCTGACTTCTAAATCGCTTTCACTGATCAAACGCTGGTAATTATCTAAATTCCAGTTTTCTGGCAGAGAGAGCGGCTTGTTATAGACCTCAGAGTCGGTCTTAAAGGAGCCTAGAACAACAATAAGCGAAGGAATCAGAATTAGCGCAGCAAAGAAAGTAAGCGAGATTATTCGAGAGCTCTTAAAGATCATTTCTTATCCCTCACTTCTCGTATCGTCCGCTAAATGCTCGGCGTTGTAGCCAAGTTATAAGCACCATAGTGGCCACCATAAAGATTGTCTGTGCTGCGGCGTATCCCAGGCGAAGTTCATTAAACAAAGTGAAATAAACCAAGGTGCTGAAAATACTTGTTGAGTTATTTGGTCCCGCGGTTGAGTTTGTCATAACCATGATCAAATCGAATGCGCGGAAAGATTGAATTGTTGTGTAGGCCATAACAACCAGAGTCGTTGGCATCGCCATCGGCCAGGTAATGCTGGTGAACTGCTTCCAGCGAGATGCGCCATCAACTTCGGCAGCCTCATATAACTCTTTTGGAATCTGCTGCAAGCCGGCGATATAGACAACCATCATCTGGCCGGTGTGGAACCAGACTTGGCTAAAGGCGATTGCGTAGAGCGCGCTGCTTTCGCTGCCTAGCCAGTTAAGTGCAAAAGATGGCAATCCAATGCTGTTAAAGAATAGGTTGATCGCACCGAAATTAGGGTCGTATAAGAAGAGCCAGATCATTCCGACAGAGACAGAAGAGAGAATTGTTGGGAAGAAGTAAAGAGTGCGAAGAGCAATATTGGTTTTGGAGTTTTTAACTAAGAAGACGGCAAATATCAAAGCTAGCGCGGTTTGGAATATAACAACCAGGAAGGTGAACTCGAGGTTATTTCCTAAAGTTTTGTAAAAGAGATCGTCATTGGTAAGTAAATTTGTAAAGTTTCTAAAGCCCACATTTTCAGGCTCGGTGATGCCATCCCAGCGGCGTGTGGCAAATTGCAGATTTTGCAGCGCTGGATATAGATAGAAGGCAAGAAAAAGGATTAGCGCAGGAGCGCCCATTACATAGTAAACAAGCGCATCTTTCTTACGCTTTTTACGGGTAGCAGAAGTACCGCTCCCACCATTGGTGGGAGCGGTACCGGTAGCTAGTTTGGTTTTAATCAGCCAGCCAATTTCTGCTTGATCTGCTTAGAGAAGTCAGGCAGAACATCGTCTGGGCTCTTGCCACCAACGATTTGAATGAGGGCATCCTGAGTCAAATCTGAAACCGAAGTGTTCAGAATCAAGAAACGTGGAGCCAACATTGTGTTCTTAGCCTGGAAGGCAGATGTATTTAGCAAGTCAACGTTTGATGAGTAATCAACATCGAGAACGTTTACGTGCTGTGTGGTTGCAGTTGCGTAAATTGCTGCAACTGGACCTGTAGCCAAGTATGAAAGGAAGGATTTAGCAATGCGCTGATCCTTCGGATTTGACTTAGCATTTACGCTTAGGTTGAAGGTGTTGTTCATAATTCCTTCAGCGACAACTTTGCCATCTGTTAGAACCATGCTCATCAACTGCATCTTGCCGGTTAGCGCTGGGTTCAGAGTCTTGATAGATCCCATTGAGAATGTACCGGTAGGAAGAATTGGTGACTTACCTGTCGCGAACAAGTTGTAAGCAGCAGCTTCAGTAACACCTGTTGGGTTATCTGGGAAGCATCCTGCGTTACGTAGCTTGACGTAGATATCTGCAACGCCCTTGAACCAAGTTGAAGTCAGATCGATCTTTCCTGAGTTCAAATCTGCCAAGTTTTCAGATAGCGCTTCGTAATCTGCTGCAGAGTTCATCAGAGCAGAGTTTGAGATCTGCGCTGCTTGTCCACGTGTTGCTCCTGGCCATGCAAGAGGAACATATCCCTTGGCCTTGGCATCCTTACACCAGGCGACCCAACCAGTTAGGTTCTTAGGAATATCCCACTTCTCTTTTGCCCAGAGTTCAGTGTTATAGACAGGGTTGTTAAATAGGTAGTGGTAAGGAACTGCGAGTACGCGGCCCTTTTCAACTCCTGCTGTTAGACCCTTTGATACGAGGTTGCGCTTTACGAAACGCTCGTTAGTTAGATCTGCTGGCAATCCACTCTTAACGAAATCGTTGAAGATTGAACCACGTGCTGCAGCGAATAGCGCAGCCTTTGGATTTGCAAGGATCTGCACACGTGCAGTTGCGTTGTAATCAGTTGTTGTCTTGATTACCTGAGTGATTTTTGTACCTGGGTACTTTGCTTCGTAAGCTGTAATGATTTTTTCGAAGTGAGCCTTATCTTCTGGGCGGTAGTGCCAGAATTCAATTGTTCCAGCTGGTGGTGCAATTTCCTTAATTGGTGCACCGAGGCTTGAGCTTAGGCGAACCTTCTGCCAAGTCAGCTTTCCATTTGATCCAGCCTTGCAAACAAGTGAAGTTGAACTTGTTCCGGTTGAAACACCTTCAACCTTGCAAGCCTTTCCTAAGACTTCTCCAGCTGCAAATGCCGATGGCAATGTCGAGACAGCGACTGCGAATGCAACCACAGCTACTGCGCCAAGGCGACGTGCACTAAAGGAAGTCATTCCTTGAGTTTTCATCATTTGTAGTCCTTTGCTAATCGAGGGTTTTAGTTGTTTTACCATTCTGTGAGGGGTATCCCTAACATCTTTGCCATTTGACGAATACCCGGACGCACATCTATCCACGAGATGACTAGATGATGCGGATATCCGCCAGTGACTATTCCATTTACTAACGCAGCAGCATCAGGTTGAGTGATAACTGTTGCGGTATTTCCTTGGAAGTGATTGGGAGCAGGGATAGATTCCCCTCGGCTCACAACCATTCGTAAACCCGTGCTGTTGCTCGGATCTACATCCCGATCAATACGGAACAGCGTTACTGGTCCGGTCTTGAGCGGAAAATTACCTGCAACGCCTAATTTGCGATTGCAGTGTGTTGTTTGTGTGGCATTTTGTGGATCTGCAGCCAACTTTGTCGCAGCTGAACCACAGTGCCAAAGTCGAACTAAACCTTTATCTGCATCTAGATCGACGATATCTACCAAATAGTTTTCATCTGAACCAAGTGACTCGCAAACCATCATTGTTACAGCGCCCAGCACATCGCGTTCGCAGGTTGTAACTGTGCCACGATCTGAAAGGCGGCCAAGCGAAGAACAGATGCAGGCTCCCATATCGGTTGGAAATTCTGGCCAGCAACGGATTGCAATTGCATCTAGTGACTCTTCTTCGCGCCAGGTATCTAGCGCAACTTCAACTCCATAAACTTTCTTCGCTTCATCAACATTTACTGAGGAAAGTGAAGGCTGTGCTGCTACTGCGTTTGCATAGGCTAATTCACGCGCTTCTTCCTTAACTTCGGCAATTCTGCCAAATGCATCATTAATTGTTATCTGGCGAACATCAAGACCAAAATACTTATTTATCTGTTGGGCATCAAATACGCAAGGAGTAAATCCAATTGGAGCATCTCCAACAGCGCCGATCTTTTTGCCCTTTAACCAAGCAAAAGCTTTTTCAACTTCGCCAGCGGGTGCAAATTCTCCGACTATAGATTTTGGAGCAGTTGCTTCAGGAAGTTTGCCAGCGAGCGCATCACGAATTGCACTGCGCACATTCGCTTCATCGGCGTTTCCATGGATATGTCGAATTGATTGCCCAACATTCATCAGTGCATGTGCCGCAAGATTTACACCGCACATTGAATTTAACTTAAGTCTTTCGCCAACTTCACCAGGTTCGCGCATCGACCAACCAAGAATTGGTCCTTTAACTTTTCCGAAGAGTTCGACTGCCGGTGATGCATCTGCAAATGAGGCCATAAATAAAATGTGAATGTCAGCCGCTGGAAGTTTTACCGCAGCGAGATCATCAACTGTCATAACTAGTTCGCTTGGCCCAACGACCGATGCACCTAGTTCCGTTAACAGTGCACGCGCGCTATCGAAATTAGCCTGGGCGCAGGTCAGATCAAAGGTAGGTCGCGCTAACGCGACGAGAGCTACAGTGCTCAATTTGCCTCCAGTGGTAAGACCTCTTGGTGAAGGGTGCCACTGGCGACCTAGCGAGTCAATGGGAAAGCGCGAGTTTTTCGCTTGTTATGAGACCGTTATGAGCAAGGCGAAGGGGTTATCTTTGAAGGATGAAGGGTCTGGTCCGACCATTGACCTCAAAAGCAGGCCAATTCGGATCGTTGGTGAGTATCTCAACCCCCGACTTGGTCGCCAAAATCGTATCTTCAGCCTTGCAGCCTTTACCCGTTGGGTTCCATGCGATCGGTTGGTTCTGCGCAATCAATCTGGCTGTTCCCTGGTTTGCTGGCCAATCACGAGGAAGGAAGCCGGTTGGCCCACCTTGGTGATGGTTCTGCCACTCATCCTTATCGAAACCATTTAGCGGGTAAGCAGCGATCGCAGCATTTATTGGATCTGAGAAAGGCCGACCAACCACAGTGGCATCGAACATCGCCGCCTCAACTTTAAATATTGATTCGTAGCCGTTTATCTCCTCTTGAGATAACTGCCCAAAACTGACAATTCTGGTTATTGATGCGATTAGCCCCTTATGTTTTGCGCATATTGAGGCCGAGACACGGTCTCCAATTGGCGTTGAGGTCGGTAGTGGATGGCGAAACTTGGTGACTCGCTCTTGGCCGGCAACGCCTAGAAATGCGATCTCTAAATTAGAGCGCCATAAGGAACTAGTTATTAGCGCTGCCACATCGATTTCTCGATCGCTACTTTTTACCTCTTTCATAGCGCTTCCTAGAGCTGATGCGGCTTCCAGGCAGATCTTCTTAAAGCGTTCTACATCATCTGCAATAAGTGAGCCGCGAATAATCTCGATCTCAACGCCTAGATCAACTCTGTCACCACCAGGTTGATCAGAACCAACTTTTGCTCCTGTTGGCAATAACGGATCGCGTCCTTGTGACCACGGCACGGTTTGTACTGAAACTTCTGCAGGAAACTCTTCAGTAATTAATCGTGGCGCCTCGACAACATTTGTTATTGCAACAGCAGAATCTTTTGTAATGATTAAATCAAAACAAGCCGCATCGATTGTTGTTGGAACATGTGCTCGTCCAGAAATGGCCCAAGCCAGATTTGGATTACGGCGAAGCACAAATGCATCAAGCCCTTTTTCAGCCATTAAATCTCGTACTGGTTGGATCCGAAGATTAAATGCGCTCATGGTAAGGATGCTACAACTTTGGGCTCATAAGAAAAAGTGAGCAAAATAGGCGTTACTGGTGGCGGGTGAAGGATTTGAACCTTCGAAGGCAGAGCCGGGGGATTTACAGTCCCCTCCCATTGGCCGCTCGGGCAACCCGCCAGGGTCATTCTTTTACGGCGGGCGCAAGATTACCTCAAATATTTAGCGAGGGGTAATCGGCTATTTTGCCCGCTTTTTCCAGATAAAAATCAAGATTAGTAAGCCACCAACAATCGCAGTAGCGCTAAGAATTAGATAGATAGAAAGTTTATTACCTGAAGGAGATGGTGAAGTGGTTATAGGTTCAGATTTAATCTCTGAAGTTGTTACTGCCGATGCTTCAACTGTGAAAGTAAATTCGCCCTCAATCACATGGCCATCAGCAGCAACTGCGCGATACTCGACTCTAAATACTCCAGTTTTGTCGCTGGTTTTTAGCGCTTTAGAAAGCGTTGGACCAGCAACTAAAACCTCACCTTGGCTTACATCATTATTGGTGGAGTCAAAAACCTTTATTGAATTCGAATCTCCAATAGCAATCAACTCTTCTGCGAAGGTGATGTTGATTTCTGGTGGAAGCGAATTAATCACTGATTCACTCTGAGGAATTGAGTTAACTAGCACTGTGTGCGCTGGCGCTGGAGATGCCGAAAATGCAAGGAAAATGGCTCCCGCTAAAGCGATAATCTGTCGTAAGCGCATGGATCAATTCTACTTCGCATAAACTTTATTAATCCTTCTAAGCGCGATAACCTAGCGCTATTCAAAGTGATCTTCACCGCTTTTAGGAGGGCCCCATGGCTGATAGCAGTTTCGATGTAGTTTCAAAGATTGATCGTATGGAGCTTGATAACGCGATCAACCAGGCGATCCGCGAGATTGATACGCGCTTTGACTTTAAAAATACCGGCGCAAAAATTGAAATGGCCGGCGAAAAGATAAATATTGAAGCTGATACCGAAGAACGCGCTAAGGCAACTCTCGACGTCATCAAAGATAAAATGATTAAGCGCGGGGTTTCACTTAAGCATATTGATCCAGGCGAGCCACAACTTTCTGGAAAGATCTACAAGATCTCTTGCCCGCTTAAAGAAGGTATCTCTACAGAGAATGCAAAGAAGATCGCTAAGTTTTTACGTGATGAGGGTCCAAAGTCAGTTAAATCTCAGATCCAAGGTGATGAACTACGCGTCACTAGTAAGAGCCGTGACGACCTGCAAGCCACGATGGCGATGATCAAAGAAGGTAAGTGGGAGTTCGCAGTTCAATTTGTGAATTTCCGTTAATTGAAAAAGCAGAAGCTTGGCCTCATATATGGGGTTAGCGCATATGTCTTGTGGGGAATGTTTCCTCTCTATTGGCCGCTGCTCGAGCCTGCTAACCCGCTTGAAATCGTTTCGCACCGCGCTGTCTGGACTTTGATCTTCTGTGTAATTGTTCTGGCAATCACTCACGCCCTTAAATCAACCCTGGCCACTTTTCGTCGCCCAAAGGTGGCAATCAAGTTGTTCCTTGCCTCAGTTCTGATCTCAATAAACTGGCTGATTTATATCTGGGCAACCAATAACGGGCACGTTGTAGAAGCATCACTTGGTTATTACATAAATCCGCTGATAATTATCGCCTTTGGTGTTCTCTTATTGAAAGAGAAGATGCGCCGGCTGCAATGGGGAGCAGTTTCAATTGCAACAGTTGGAGTATTCATCCTTACCGTTGATTACGGTCGTCTGCCTTGGGTTGCTTTGGGGCTTGCCCTTTCGTGGGGAACTTATGGACTTGTTAAGAAACAACTCGGTCTTGGTGCGCTAGAAGGTCTAGCGATCGAAACAATGATCGCCTTTATTCCCTACTGCGCATATCTATTCATTATTGGATCTAAGGGTGAAGGACAGTTTGGCAGCGGCGCAGGTTTAACCATTCTCTTGATTAGTGCGGGCGCAGTTACCGCTATTCCGTTGCTCTTATTTAACGGATCTACTACACGCCTTCCATATTCAACGATCGGGCTCTTGCAGTATATAACTCCAACGATTCAATTTTCGATCGGTGTTTGGGTAAACCATGAAGCGATGCCGACAGCGCGTTGGGTGGGATTTATCTTTATCTGGTTAGCGCTAATGACACTGGCAACGGATCTTTTGAAATCAGGCAGATCGGTCGACAACAGCATCGCATAGCGAGAATAAAGCGCTAGTTGCTGAATTAAGAGGCAGTGGGCCAAGTGCGGTGCGCGCATCTTTAGCAATATTTCCAAGCTGTTGACGGGCTTGTTGCAAGCCATCATGGGTGCGCAATGCGCGAAGAACTTGCTGCACCACAACTTCGTCATGAATAGGTGCGCTTAATAACTCTTTAAGTTCAGCATCTTCAGCTTTATTTGAAGCCATTACATTTAAAGTTACAAGGGTAGGAACGCCCTCACGCAGATCAGTTCCTGGAGTTTTTCCAGATTGGCTAGATTCGCTAGCGATGTCGATTACATCATCAGCCAGTTGGAATGCGATACCGATCTGTTCTCCAAATTTAGTTAGCGTTTCAACGGTTTCACGCGGTGCTCCCGATAGAAGTGCGCCAAAGCGTGCGCTAGTTGCAATTAGCGAACCGGTCTTATCCCCCACAACGCGCAGATAATGTGCGAGCGGATCTTCACCGTTCTGTGGTCCTTGGGTTTCCATGATCTGACCTATAACTAAACGTTCGAAAGTTCGCGCTTGTAAGCGAACCGCTTCAGGGCCTAAGTCGGCGAGTAGATCTGATGCCTTTGAGAAAAGGTAATCACCGGTCAAAATTGCGATGGTATTTCCCCAACGATTATTTGCACTTTCTACACCGCGACGAAGTGGCGCTTCATCCATTACATCATCGTGATACAGCGTTGCCAGATGCGTTAATTCACAGACCACCGCTGCAGGAATTACTTCCTTGCGCGTTGGATCACCAAAATGAGATGAGATAAGAGTTAATAGTGGGCGCAAGCGCTTGCCGCCGGCTGCAACTAAGTGGCGAGAGGTTTCTTCAACAAGCGGGTAATCGCCTTTAATGTGTTCACGGAGTAAATGTTCAACGCCTTGCATACCTGTAGCAAGATCTGCCTCAAGTGCGGGATCTAGATCAGGAATGCCGAATGATGACATTAGCGAAGGAAGGCAGCTGAACTTTGAATAAAGTTAATCAAAGGAGTTGGGTAGATTCCAAGTGCGAATGTTGCTACTGCAGATAACGTGATTGTGATCTGTGTGTAGATTGACGGGATTACAACGCTAGTTCCATCTTCGACTGGATCTTTAAAGAACATCAGAACAATTACGCGGATATAGAAGAACGCTGCGATTGCTGATGAAAGAACACCGGTAATCAAAATTGCTGTTGATCCACTTTCGTAGGCAGCTGAGAAGATCGAGAACTTTCCGATAAATCCGCTCGTTAGCGGAATTCCTGCAAAGGCCAGTAAGAAACCAGCGAAAGCTGTGGCAACCCAAGGAGAACGCTTTCCTAGACCGCTCCAGCGATTTAGATCGGTAACTTCACCAGCAGAATCGCGAACTAGAGTCACGATACCGAAGGCACCTACTGTGGCAATTCCGTATGCAAAGAGATAGAAGATTGAAGATTCCAAACCTGATTTGCTAAGCGCAATTACACCTGAGAGCAAGAAGCCTGCATGGGCGATAGATGAGTAAGCAAGCATGCGCTTTACATCGCGCTGTGCGATTGCAACTAGTGAACCAAAGACCATAGTTATCAACGCAATTGCGATGATCGCTGGACGCCATTGCCAGTAAGCCTCAGCGAATGAAACATAGAAGATACGGAGCATTGCACCGAACGCGGCAACTTTGGTGGCAGCTGCCATAAGGGCGGTAACTGCAGTTGGTGCGCCCTGATAAACATCTGGTGACCAAGCGTGGAACGGAACTGCGCCAACTTTAAAGAGAAGTCCGATTGAGATAAATGCGATTCCGAGAAGTAGATAAATATCATTTCCACTTCCACCAATTACCGCTGAGTGAATTCCAGCGAAGGTAACGGATGATGAATATCCGTAAAGATATGCGATTCCCATCAAGAAGAAAGCAGATGCGAAAGCGCCGAGCAAGAAGTACTTAAGAGCAGCCTCTTGCGACATCAAGCGGCGGCGGCGCGATAGGCCGGCCAATAGATAAAGTGGAAGCGAAAGAACTTCTAGCGCCACAAAGAGAGTAATTAAATCGGTAGCAACTGGAAAGAGCATCATTCCGGCAATTGCAAAGAGAGTTAGCGGGTAGACCTCAGTGACTCTTAAATCTTGCTGCAGTGATGCACGTTCTTCATCTGATCCTGGAAGAGCAGCAGCCAGCGCGGTGAAGTTCTCTTGATCTGCAAGCAAAAAGACCGCAATAATTGAAATAAGAAGTATCGAACCTTGAATCAACATTCCTGCGCCATCGAAGGTTACTGACTCCATCGCAGCCGCTGATGATGAGCGATCACGCACGCTAATTAGCGAAACTAGCGATAGGACCAAAGTGGCCAGAGTAATAAATAGTTGTGATGAAGCGCGTGATTTACGAGGAGCAAAGGCTTCGATGAGCACGCCAAGAACAGCGCCACCAAGCACGATCAGAATCGGTGCAAGAAGTGCATAATCAAGGGTTGGAGATACGAATTCAATCATTACTTGCCCTCACTCATGGTTGGCGCTGGATCGCTAAATCCTTGTTGCGAAATGATGGTCTGCGATGCTGGATTAATGATGTTTAACAACGGTGATGGGTAGAAACCAAGAACGACGATCGTTGCGATAACAGGTGCGATCGCAATTTTCTCGCGCAGAGTTAGATCGCTTAAATTCTCATTGCCCGGAGTTGTTGGGCCATGGAGCGCGCGTTGTACCGGAATCAAAATGTATAGAGCCGCTAAGACGATACCGAAGGTAGCGATAACCGCTGCAACTGGATATCGCGTAAAGGTTCCAACTAATACTAGGAATTCGCTAACGAAGCTAGAAAGACCCGGTAGCGCCAAGCTCGATAGACCGGCGATAAAGAATGACCAAGCCATGATTGGTGTGACGCGTTGTAGTCCACCGAAATCTGAAATTGTCGATGAGTTACGGCGAGTGATCATAAATCCAGCAACTAAGAAGAGCGCTGCAGTTGAGAATCCGTGGTTAAACATGTAAAGCGTTGAACCAGACATACCTTGCGAAGTCATCGCGAAGATTCCCATGGTGATAAATCCGAAGTGAGAAATCGAGGTATATGCGATCAGGCGCTTAATGTCTTTCGCACCAATTGCAAGAAATGCACCGTAGAGAATGGAGATAACTGCCAAGGTAATAATCATCGGAGTAAATGTCTTGCTTGCCTCTGGGAAGAGAGTTAGGCAGTAACGGATCATTCCGAATGTTCCGACCTTATCTAGAACACCTAAGAGCAATACTGAAGTTCCAGGGGTCGCTGATTTTGCAGCATCTGGTAGCCATGTATGTAGCGGCCAGAGCGGAGCTTTGATCGCAAATGCGATAAAGAATCCGAGGAATAAGACGTTCTCCATCATCGGAGTCAGAACTGTATGTAGCTGAGAAAGTGTTGTTATATCGAAGGTGCGGTTGCCGTAGCGAGTTGCCATTACATAAATGCCGATAATTGAAGCGAGCATTAGCAAGCCACCGAAGAGGCTGTAGAGCAAGAATTTAACTGCTGCGGCAGCGCGTTCGCCGGATCCAAAACCACCAATTAAGAAGTAAACCGGAACCAACATCGCTTCAAAGAAGACGTAGAACAAGAAGACGTCAGTTGAAGCAAAGACGCCGATTATCATTGTTTCAAGTACTAGAAGTAGTGAGTAGAAGACCTTGGGGCTCCAACGTCCGCCTTCAGATTCATTCCAGCCCGCAACTACGACGATTGGGGTTAAGAGAACAGACATCAAGATCAATACGAGGGCAATACCGTCAACACCCAAGGCATATTTGATACCAAAGGCAGGAATCCATTCGCGAGATTCTACGAATTGAAAACCTTTAGCGTTGAAGTCAAAGGAGATCGTCATGTAAATGCCAACAAGAGCAACCAATATTGTGGTCACAAGTGCGATCTGTTTAGTTAAAAGAACGTTTGTCTTAGGAGCTAGCGCGATGAAAGCGGTACCAATCAGCGGCAGCAGCATCAAGAAAGAGAGGATGTTCATATCTGCCAGGTTCACGTTGTTACCACCCAAATTGCCGCGATCAGCGCTGCTGCGCCAATCAAAATTAGAACTGCATAGCTACGAACAAAACCTGTCTGAGTTTCGCGGAGCGCAGATCCAGAGCCGAGCGCCATCTTTCCAACACCGCGAACTGCGCCATCAACAACTGAGCCATCAATCTTGACTAGGGCAGAAGTTAACGCTTGTCCTGGGCGCATAAAGAGCGCTTCGTTTACATCATCTTGGAGTAAATCGCGTCGTGCGATGCGAGTAAAGATTGAGACTTTCTCAGGTGCCACGTTATCAATTTCAGAGAGTTGGTACTTGATGACTGCAATTGCAACGCCAATTGCAACCATTGTGAGAGCAAGTCCAGAGACAACAATTGGAGGCAGAAGTTCGGTGTGCTCACCATGTTCTTCAAAGAGTGGCTCTAGCCAATGCTTGAACGCTTTTCCACGATAGAGCAGGTAGCCCGAGATAACTGAGCCGATTGCCAGAATTGCCATCGGAATCCACATCAAAGCAGGGGATTCATGTGGATGTTGGTTATCGTCCCAACGCTTTGGACTGGTAAAGGTCAAGATCATTACACGCGTCATATAGAAGGCCGTGATCGCTGCACCTAAGAGCGTGACTGAACCGAGAATAATTCCCTTTGCACCACCGGCATTTAGCGCCGTTTCGATAATCATATCTTTGGAGTAAAAACCAGCGAATGGTGGAACTCCGATAATTGCTAAGTAGCCAAGACCAAAGGTCACAAATGTGATCGGCATAAATTTACGCAGTCCACCATATTTGCGCATATTTACTTCATCGTTCATGCCATGCATTACCGAACCTGCGCCAAGGAACATTCCGGCTTTAAAGAATCCGTGGGTAAGTAAGTGCATGATTGCAAATGCGTAACCGGCAGGTCCAAGGCCTGATGCCAAGATCATGTAACCGATCTGAGACATCGTTGAAGCAGCAAGTGCTTTCTTGATGTCATCTTTAGCCATACCGATAATGGCACCGAACAAGAGAGTGATTGCTCCAACGATAACAACGAGAAGTTGTGCGGTTGGCGCGGCATCAAATACAAAGTTAGAGCGAACAATTAGATAAACGCCTGCTGTAACCATGGTTGCGGCGTGGATCAAAGCAGAAACTGGAGTTGGGCCAGCCATCGCATCGCCCAGCCATGCCTGCAATGGGAACTGCGCAGACTTTCCGACTGCCGCAACTAGCAACATAACTCCGATGGCAGTCATAGCTGCTTCAGATGCATGATGTGAATGTTCTTTTACTCCGCTAAATGAAACGGTGCCTAATGTGGCAAAGGCGATCATGATCGCAAAGGAAAGCCCCATATCGCCGATACGGTTCATGACAAATGCCTTCTTAGAAGCAGTTGCATATGCTGGTTTTTGATTCCAGAAACCGATCAATAGATAGGAGGCAAGTCCTACGCCTTCCCAACCGACATAGAGGTTGAGATAAGAATCGCCAAGAACCAAGAGCAACATCGCTGCGATAAAGAGGTTTAGGTATGCAAAGAAACGACGGCGATCTTTGTCGTGAGACATATATGAGATGGAATAGATATGAATCAAAGTTCCAACGCCGGTGATTAGCAGTACAAAGCAGATCGATAACTGATCTAACAAAAGCGATGCATCTACGTTAAAGCTTCCAACGCTGATCCAGGTAAAGAGCTTCTGCGTCACCGGGCGAAGCTCTGCTTCGCGATCAAGCATCTGTGAAAGTTGAATTAAACCAACTGCAAATGATCCAGCAGACATCGCAGTAGCAAGTAGGTGTCCCCACTTATCAGCCTTACGTCCAAGAAGCAGCAGGGCAAGTGCGCCAAAGAGTGGAAGCGCGATTAAATAAACAAGACCGTTATTGGTAGCCATTTTTATCGCTTCAACAAACTGGCATCATCGATAGATGCTGATCGGCGTGAACGGTAGATAGTGACGATGATCGCAAGGCCAACTACTACTTCACAGGCTGCAACAACCATCGTGAAGAAGGCAACCACTTGACCATCTAGCGTTCCGTTAATTCTTGAGAAAGTTACTAGTGAAAGATTTGCTGCGTTGAGCATTAGCTCAATACACATAAAGACAACGATTGCGTTGCGGCGAACGACTACGCCAACGGCGCCGATGGTAAATAGAATCGCGGAAAGGTAGAGATAGTTATCGAGGCTCATTACTTCTCCTCCACAACTGATGTATCAACATTGTCGAGTTGGAACTGAGCTGAATCAATTACATCTCCACGCGCCTTGAGCGTTGCAGAAATTGAAGAAGGAGCTGGCGTTCCATCTGGCAAAAGTGCTGGCACATCAACTGCGTTGTGACGAGCAAAGACGCCTGGGCCAGGTAGGCCGGCAGCGCCTGCTAGAGAATCTGAGCGGAAACGATTTACTGATTGTTCGCGCTGAGTTGGGCGCGGGGTTGTGCGTTGATGATGTGCCAGAACCATTGCGCCAACTGCTGCGGTAATTAGCAGCGCTGAAATAACTTCAAATGGCCATACGTACTTTGAGAATAAGAGTGCAGCAAGTCCCTGCACATTTCCTGGTCCATTTGCAGCGTCTAATCCAACTGGTTCGCGACCCAAAGTTGCACGACCAAGGAGTGAAACCATTAGTCCGCCAAAGCCGACTGCTGCAGTGATTGCAATAGGACGAAGTCCAGTAATTGTCTCGGTTAGCGAATCAGATGAATCAACACCGACCAACATCAAGATAAAGAGGAAGAGCATCATCACCGCACCGGTGTAGACAACCACCTGAACAATTCCGAGGAAGAGCGCGCCTTGTGCGATGTAGAAAATTGCGAGCGAGACCATAACCCACGCAAGTAATAGCGCTGAATGAACTGCCTTCTTAACTAACAACATTCCAAGTGAAGCAAGAACTGAAAGTGGTGCTAAGAACCAGAAGAGAACTGTCTCTGGCGTCTGAATAGTTAGTAAAGGTTCCATTATTTTTGCTCCTGTGAAGGATGAGCTTCCTTAACATCGCCGTTGTAATAGTTGGTATCGGTCATACCTGGATACATTGGATGTGGAGGTGGCAACATGCCTGCGCGAAGTGGACCTAGTAAATCGTCTTTTTCGAAGATCAATTTGCTGCGAGTTGAATCTGCTAGCTCGTATTCATTTGTCATGGTTAGCGCACGTGTTGGACATGCTTCAATGCAAAGCCCGCAGAAAACACAACGTAGATAGTTAATTTGGTAGACCTTGCCGTAACGCTCTCCTGGTGACATTTGATTATCAGGAGTGTTATCTGCACCTTCAACATAAATCGCATCAGCAGGGCATGCCCATGCACAAAGTTCGCAACCGATGCACTTTTCGAGTCCATCTGGGTGGCGATTTAACTGATGGCGACCGTGGAAACGCTCTGCAGTTGGCTCTTTAACTTCAGGGTATTGAACAGTGTTTACCTTCTTAAACATGGTTATGAAGGTGACCCAGAAACCCTGCGCCTGCTTGAGCAAACTCTTTGGACCAGGTTGCTCTACTTTTTCATAGGCAACGCTGGTGATATCTACATCTTTATTCTCTTTATTTACGAGTGGTTGAAATTCGTTTTGGTCAGCCACGATCGCCTCCCTTGTCTGAAACACTATTTGAAAGATTGATTGTGGTTATTTCGGATGGAAGCGATGGAACGGCAAAACTTGGAGCTGCTGCTTCTGGGTAAACATGTGCAGCGCGCTTTCTCTTTGAGGCATCAACTGCTGTAGAAATTCCCATAACGATGAGGACTACGACGCCAGCAAAAATAAATGTGGTGACACGAGATTGGCTGGTAGTAGAAATTAGACGAAGCGTTGCAACTACCAAGATCCAGAGCAACGAGACCGGAATCAAGACTTTCCAACCGAATTGCATAAATTGGTCGTAACGCAAACGAGGAAGAGTTCCACGTAACCATACGAAAACAAAGAAGAAGAAGAGAACCTTTAAGAAGAACCAAACGAGTGTGAACCAACCGCCGAGCCATTGCTCTGTAAAGCCCAGACCTGGAATTGCGTGGTAACCACCAAGGAATAACGTTGTTGCTAGTGCTGAAACAGCGATGATATTTACATATTCTGCCAAGAAGAAGAGTGCGAATTTAAGTGATGAATACTCAGTATGGAATCCACCAACGAGTTCGCCTTCAGCTTCGGCTAGGTCGAATGGCGCGCGGTTTGTTTCGCCAACCATTGAGATCGCATAGATAACAAAGGATGGGAAGAGAACTAGTCCGTACCACCAAGTGCTCTGCTGCGCGGCAACGATTGATGATGTAGACATTGATCCGGAGTAGATAAAGACTGAAACAAGTGAAAGTCCCATGGCGATTTCATAAGAAACAACCTGCGCGCTTGAGCGGAGCCCGCCAAGCAGCGGATAAGTCGAACCTGATGACCAACCAGCGAGAACAATTCCGTAGACACCGACTGATGCGGTGGCAAGAACATAGAGAACACCGACTGGAAGGTCGGTTAACTGCATAACAGTTTCTTCGCCGAAGAAGTTAACTGGGCCAGTCATTGGCATAACCGCAAAGGCCATAAATGCTGCGGTGGTGCTGATTACTGGAGCAATTACAAAAACAACCTTGTCGGCTGCAGCCGGAATCAAATCTTCTTTCAGCGCAAGCTTTACGCCATCTGCAAGCGCCTGAATTAAGCCGAATTTTCCAACGCGGTTAGGGCCAACGCGCATCTGCATACGAGCAACGATGCGACGTTCGCCCCATACAGACATGATCGTCAAGACAACGCAAACGGCAAAGACAATAACTGCCTTAAGGGTGATGATCCAACCCGGATCATCTAGCAATAACTGAGCGTTATTCATGCCTTCACCACCGATACAACATCGCCGTGCACGGCATTTAATGAGATCAAAGTTTGTGTACCGAATGAGTTGCGTGGCACCCAAACTGCATCATCGTGAATATCTTCAACTAAAGCAGGAAGTGAGATTGATCCGTGTGAGTTAGAGACTCGCAAGATATCGCCATCTTTAACGCCCATTGTTTCAGCGCGCTTTGGAGAGATAACTGCAACGGATTTACGCGCAGTACCAGCCAAGTTTGCTTCGCCCTTTTGCAAAGTACCGAGATCTAGCAAGCGACGCCATGAAGTAAGTAGCGCTTCATTTCCAGAAACCTTATTTGCACCCGCTGCAGAAACTGCTGCGAAGTTAGCGCGTGCGCCATCCCATTTACCGAGTGATGAAATCTCACGCGCTGCTTGAGTAACTGTGCCGAGCATTATTGATTCGCCCATTTCGTCAGCGATAGCCGACAAGATACGAAGATCTGAACGATTTAGTGAATCTGCAACTGCCGCATCGAAAGCACGTGCGCGGCCTTCCCAGTTAAGGAATGAACCAGATTTTTCAGTTACAGCCGCAACTGGCAGAACTACATCAGCCACATTGGTAACTGCAGAGTGTGCAATCTCGAGTGATACAACAAATGACTTTGAAAGTGCGGCAAGTGCGGCTGCGCTATTTGGCATATCTTGTGGATCAACGCCACCAACAACAACTGCATCAAGTGAACCGTTGCCAAGGCTTTCAATAATTTCAGAAGTTGTGCGACCAACGTTTGTAGGAATTGTTTGAACTCCCCAAACAGCCGCGATATCTACACGTGCTGCAGCATCGGCAACAGGGCGGCCACCTGGAAGAAGCGTGCCAATTGCACCAGCTTCAAGTGCGCCGCGTTCGCCTGCGCGACGCGGAATCCAAGCAAGCTTTGCGCCACTCTTTTCCGCAAGCGCAGCGGCTGCAGAAAGTAGACCAGTAGTTTCAGCAGCGCGTTCGCCAACCAAAATAACTGACTTACCGGTTAGAGAAAGTGCTGAAAGTGCAGCGCCTTCAGATCCTGGTGCGACCTTAATAAATTCAGCCTTTAACTTTTCAACGCCGATTGAAAGCTTAGTTGCAACTGCGCTGACCTTTAGCGCGCGCTTGCGAACCTGCTTGTTGATTCGAAGGAAGACGATTGGTGATTCTTCTTCTGGTTCAAAACCAATGAGAACCACATGATCTGCGATATCGATATCGCGGTAGGTAGTTGCTGAGCCAACAACTTTCGCGCCAAGGAAATCACGTTCTTCATCTGATGAAACGCGCGCACGGAAATCGATATCGTTTGTGCCAAGTGCGATGCGTGCAAACTTGCTGTAACCGTAAGCATCTTCGGCAGTTGCGCGTCCACCAACTAGAACCGCAGCGCGCTTGCCCTTAAGACCTGCTGCAGCTGCAGCGATTGCCTCTGGCCATGATGCAGGAGCAAGAACTCCGTCAGCGCCACGAACCATTGGAGTTGTTAGACGATCAACTTCAGTTACGTACTTAAATGCCCAGCGACCTTTATCGCAGTTCCATTCTTCGTTAACTGCGGCATCATCACCAGCAAGGCGACGTAAAGTCTTTCCTCGACGAACATCGGTGCGCATATCGCAACCGGATGCGCAATGTTCGCAGGCAGATGGTGTTGAAACTAAATCGAATGGACGTGCCCGGAAGCGATAAGCAGCCCCGGTAAGTGCGCCAACCGGACAGATCTGCACGGTGTTACCTGAGAAGTAGGACTCGAATGGTTGGTTCTCGTAGATACCAACTTGCTGCAGTGCACCGCGTTCGTTAAGAGTAATAAATGGATCGCCAGCAATTTGATCAGAGAAACGTGTACAACGAGCACAGAGAACGCAGCGTTCGCGATCGAGCAGAACCTGAGATGAAATCGCAACAGGCTTTTCAAATGTGCGCTTTACGCCTTCGAAGCGAGTCTCACCATTTCCGGTGCTCATCGCTTGGTTCTGCAATGGACATTCGCCGCCCTTGTCGCAAACAGGGCAATCAAGTGGGTGGTTAACAAGGAGAAGTTCCATAACACCGCGCTGTGCTTTTTCAGCAACTGGTGAAGTTAGTTGAGTCTTTACGATCATATTTGGTTCTACTGGAATCGTGCATGAAGCCTGTGGCTTTGGAAATGCGCGACCGTTAATTTCGATATCAACTAAACATTGACGACAAGCGCCAACTGGATCAAGAAGTGGGTGATCGCAGAAACGTGGAATCTGAATTCCTAGTTTTTCTGCGGCGCGAATAACCAAGGTTCCCTTTGGAACGCTGACTTCAAAACCATCGATAACAACGGTAATGAGTTCTACTGCTTGCGCGGTTGTGGTCTCTTGAGTCGTAGTCATTATGCGTTTGCTCCAGAGAAGAGAGTTGATTTAACTGGATCGAATGGGCATCCACCGTTTGTTAAGTGGGCGATGTATTCGTCACGGAAATATTTGATTGAAGATGTGATTGGGCTAGTTGCGCCATCACCAAGTGCGCAGAATGAACGGCCCATGATGTTGTCGCAGAGATCGAGCAACTTAGCTAGATCTGCTTCAGTACCCACGCCGTTTTCTAGATCGCGCAGAATCTGAACCAACCACCATGTGCCTTCGCGACATGGTGTGCACTTGCCACATGACTCGTGCTTGTAGAACTCAGTCCAACGCAATACTGCGCGAACCACACAAGTTGTTTCATCAAAGATCTGTAGCGCTTTAGTGCCGAGCATTGAGCCAGCAGCGGCAACGCCTTCGTAATCAAGTGGAATATCAAGGTGCTGATCTGTAAATAGTGGCGTTGATGATCCACCTGGTGTCCAGAACTTCAACTTATGTCCGGCGCGAATTCCGCCTGACATCTCAAGAATTTCACGAAGAGTAATTCCAAGCGGGGCTTCAAATTGACCAGGATTTACAACGTGGCCAGAGAGTGAATAAAGCGTGGTTCCCTTTGATTTTTCAGTACCCATTGACTGGTACCACTCAGCACCGTTTGCAATGATCGCTGGAACTGAGGCGATTGATTCGACGTTATTTACAACTGTTGGTCGTGCATATAAACCTGCGATCGCAGGAAATGGTGGACGCAGACGTGGTTGACCACGGAAACCTTCAAGTGAATCAAGCAAAGCAGTTTCTTCACCGCAGATGTAAGCGCCGGCACCAACGTGGAGAACAACATCAATACCTTTACCAAGATGGCCAGCTTTGTAAGCATCTTCGATCGCTTGATTTAAACGACGGACAACATGTGTAACTTCACCGCGGATATAGATAAAGGCATGCTTTGCACGAATTGCGTGGCAAGCAATGATGCAGCCTTCAATAAGTACGTGTGGGTTTGCCATCAAAAGTGGTGTGTCTTTGCAAGTACCTGGCTCTGATTCGTCAGCGTTTACAACCAGGTAGTGATCTTTGTTATCGCCCTGTGGGATAAAGCCCCACTTCATTCCGGTTGGGAAGCCTGCGCCGCCGCGACCGCGAAGTCCAGAATCTTTTACAAGTTGAATAACTGCATCTGGATCCATAGCAAGTGCTTTGGTAGATGCCTTGTATCCACCATGACGTGTGTATGCATCGATTGTGAATGAATCTTTCTCATCCCAATGTGCGGAAAGTACTGGAGCTAGTTTTGTCATTACTTGCCCTCTTTCGAAAGTTTTAAACCGAGAAGTGTTGGTTCGCCAGCTTGCAATCCTTCATTGGCTTTTCCATCGCTTAAACCGGCAAGAACAGCTGATGCTTCTTTCCAAGTAACCAAAGAGTTAGGTCCACGAGTTGGTGGTTTAGGTGTTCCCTTGCGCATTGAATCAACTAGATCTTTTGCAGTCTCAACGTTCTGGTTGTCGTAGAACTCCCAGTTAGCCATAACAACTGGTGCGTAATCGCAGGCTGCGTTGCATTCGATATGTTCTAGAGAAACTTTTCCATCAGCGGTAACGCCATCGTTTTCAACGCCGAGGTGATCTTTAAGCGCTGCAAATATCGCATCTCCGCCCATAACCGCGCACAAGGTGTTGGTGCAAACACCTACGTGGTACTCGCCTACTGGGCGGCGCTTGTACTGGGTGTAGAAAGTTGCAACGGCAGTTACTTCAGCAGTTTCTAATTCAAGCAACTTAGCAATTTCTTCAATGCCTTCGTTGGTTACATAACCGGCAAGTGATTGCACGTAATGAAGCAAAGGCATGATTGCAGAGCGGCTGCGTGGGTAGCGCTTGATAATCGAATTCATGATTTCGATCTGATCTGGTGAGTAAGCCATTAGCGGTCAACGCCTCCCATCACAGGATCGATTGAGGCAACGGCGCCGATGATGTCGGCAACCATTGAGCCCTCACACATTGCAGATGTTGATTGCAAGTTATTGAAAGATGGTTCGCGGAAGTGAACGCGGTAAGGACGTGTGCCGCCATCAGAGACTACGTGTGCACCGAGTTCGCCACGTGGAGATTCAACTGCTGTGTAAACCTGACCTGCTGGAACGCGGAAACCTTCGGTAACAAGTTTGAAGTGGTGGATCAAAGACTCCATTGATGTGCCCATGATTTCGCGGATGTGGTTAAGCGAGTTACCCATTCCATCTGCACCAATTGCAAGCTGTGCTGGCCATGCAATCTTCTTATCGGCAACCATTACTGGTGCGCCTTCAAGTGATTTAAGTTTTTCAGCACATTGTTCGATGATGCGAAGTGATTGTTCTAGTTCATTGATACGAATCAAGAAGCGGCCGTAAACATCGCAAGTGTCTGCGGTTACAACATCGAACTTGTAATTCTCGTAACCTGAGTAAGGCTGAATCTTGCGTAGATCAAGTGGCAATCCAGTTGCGCGAATAACTGGACCTGTGACTCCAAGTGTTGTTGCACCAGCAAGATCAAGGTAACCAATTCCCTCGGTGCGCTTCATCCAGATGCTATTTCCCACGAGCAACTTCTCGTTATCTTTAAAGCTATGACGCAGATCTTTTACCGTTGCCAAAACTTTCTCAACAGTGCCAGCAGGAAGATCTTGAGCAACTCCACCTGGGCGGATATAGGCCATATTCATACGAAGGCCTGAGATAAATTCAAAGATATCTAGAACTTTTTCACGTTCGCGGAAGCAGAAGATCATTGGTGAAAGCGCACCGAGTTCAAGCGCGCCAGTACCGAGCGCAACCATGTGTGAAGAGATACGGTTGAACTCCATCATCATTACGCGAATAACATCGGCCTTTTCAGGAACATCGCCTGTAATTCCAAGGAGCTTTTCAACGCCTAAGCAGTAAGCAGCTTCGTTAAATAACGGAGCTAAGTAATCCATACGAGTTACAAATGTTGTGGCCTGAGTCCAGTTACGGAATTCGATATTCTTTTCGATTCCTGTGTGCAGGTATCCGATTCCGCAACGAACTTCAGTAACAGTTTCGCCTTCGAGTTCTAGAACCAAGCGAAGCACGCCGTGCGTTGATGGGTGCTGTGGACCCATATTTACAACAACGCGCTCTTCTTTCGCCTGACCAATTTCAGTTACGAGTGAATCCCAATCGCCACCAGTTACAGAGAAGACAGTGCCTTCAGTGGTTTCGCGTGATGATGCATATGGATCTGCGTACGTACTCACTTGTAAGACCTCCGATCTGATGGAGGTGGTGTAACAGCGCCCTTGTATTCAACGCCGATTCCGCCAAGTGCGTAATCCTTACGTTGTGGATGTCCTTGCCAATCATCTGGCATCAAGATGCGAGTAAGTCCTGGGTGGCCATCAAAGATGATTCCGAACATGTCGTAAGTTTCGCGTTCGTTCCAGTTAGATCCAGCCCAGACTTCAACAAGTGAAGGAATGTGTGGATCGACATCTGGAACAGAAACTTCCAAACGAATTCGTTGGTTATTTGTCACTGATAACAAGTGGTAAACCGCGTGAAGTTCGCGATTGGTATCTTCTGGATAGTGCACACCAGATACGCCCATCGACATTTCAAATTTCAATTTATCGCGCAAGATAAGTGCAACTTCTACTAAACGCTCGCGCTTGATGTGCAGAGTTAGCTCGCCGCGATCAACAACTACGCGCTCGATAGCATCTGCAAAATCTGGATATGCGCGCTCTAGATCATCGGCAACCTGATCGAAATAACCACCAAATGGGCGCTGTGAAGAGCCTGCAGAAGCGGTCGCGCGAACTAGCCCACCGTAACCTGAGGTATCCCCCGTGCCGGCAGCACCAAACATTCCGTGTTGCTCATCAGACATTTAAGCCAACAACCCCTTCAACTGATGGGTTGGTACTGCAGCCATTGCCGCCGCTTCAACTTCCTTGATAACTTTTTCGCGGTTAGGTCCGAGTTTTTCGTCGTAAATCTGATCGTGCAATTTAAGAATTGCATCCATCAACATTTCTGGACGTGGCGGACAACCTGGAAGATAAATATCAACTGGTACTACGTGGTCAACGCCCTGCACGATTGCGTAGTTGTTAAACATTCCGCCTGAAGATGCACATGCACCCATTGCGATAACCCACTTTGGTGCAGCCATTTGATCGTAAATCTGGCGAAGCACTGGAGCCATCTTGTTTGAAACGCGACCGGCAACGATCATCAAATCTGCTTGACGTGGGGATGCGCGGAAAACTTCCATACCAAAACGTGCGAGGTCGTAACGACCTGCACCTGCCGCCATCATCTCAATTGCGCAACATGCTAAACCGAAAGTTGCTGGCCAAAGTGAATTTTTACGCATGTAACCTGCAAGTTTTTCAACTGAGGTTAAAACGATTCCGCTAGGTAACTTCTCTTCTAATCCCACTCGAGGCCTCCGCGACGCCAGACATATGCAAATGCAACGAAGACTGTTCCGATAAATATCGCCATTTCGACTAAACCAAATAGTCCAAGTTGATCAAAGGTGACAGCCCATGGATATAAGAAAACGATTTCAATATCAAAGATGATAAATAGCATCGCGGTTAGGAAGTACTTAACTGGAAAACGTCCACCTTGCGCTGCTTGCGGTGAAGGTTCGATTCCGCACTCGTACGCCTCTAACTTTGCGCGGTTGTAACGAGCAGGTCCGGTAACGGCGGCTGCGGCAAGAGAGAAAATTGCGAAGCCAAAACCAACGGCTGCGATAGCCAGAATCGGAATATATGGATTACCGGTCACAAGCGAAATCCTAAGGTGGCCACGGGGGTGGTCGTGACCGTTAGCCCTTTACGCCTCTGTGAACTGCAACAACCCCGAAAGTTAAGTTCTGCCAGCCGACTTGGCTCCATCCCGCAGCCTCGATCTTGGCGGCGAGCGCCTTCTGATTTGGCCAGGCGCGGATCGATTCGGCCAAGTAGATATAGGCATCTGGGTTAGAAGAGGTTTTCTTGGCGATCGCCGGGAGGGAGCGCATTAAGTAATTGGTATAGAGCTTTCGAAATGGAGCCCAAGTTGGGCTAGAAAACTCGGCTATGACGATCCTGCCACCCTTTTTGGTCACGCGTAGGGCTTCCCCGAGGGCTTTATCTACATCTGAGGTATTGCGCAGACCGAAAGAGATGGTCACAACATCGAATTCGCCATCGGCGAAGGGCAGATTTAAGGCATCGGCGAAGGTGAAGGGCAGGTGCGGGCGGGCTTTACGGCCGGCAGCCAGCATGCCTTCAGAGAAATCGGCTGGAATAACGTCGGCGCCAGCGGCAGCCAAGGGTTCGGAGCTCGATCCCGTGCCTGCAGCCAAGTCGAGGATCTTCATTCCAGCCTTTGGGGCGATGATCGCAGTGGTCGCACGGCGCCAAGCCTTGGTCTGGCCCAGGCTGAGCAGATCATTTACGAGGTCATAGCGCTTGGCCACCCCATCGAACATTGCGGCGACTTCATCGGGGTTTTTATCCATATTTGCGCGCGACATAGGCGAAGTCTCTCGCAATAGTAGGCTCACTCACAACTCCAAAGCCATAAAGGGGAAGTAAATGTCGATCTCAACCGGATCACTTCGGGCAACGGTCTTTCCTCGCAGCACTGCGCTAACCCATGCCACCTTTATCGTCGGCGGAACTTTGTTTATTGCCGCTTTGGCACAAATCGCTGTTCCGGTTCCGGGATCCCCAGTTCCTGTAACAGGTCAAACACTTGCCGTTTATTTAATCGGAACCACTTACGGTGCACGACTTGGATTTGCAACATTCGCAACGTATTTATTAGCCGGCGTTGCAGGAGCTCCAGTATTTGCTGCAGCAACAGGTGCAACTAGCCACGGTATTGCCCGTTTAACTGGTGCAACTGGTGGTTACCTAATCGGAATGCTCGTTGCCACAGTTGTTCTTGGCGCGCTCGCAGATCGCAAAGCCGATCAGAAATTTAAAACTTCATTTCCAGCGTTAACTTTGGGAAGCGCAATTGTCTTTGCCTTTGGATTGATCTGGTTAAAAACATCGCTAGATCTTTCTTGGGCAGCAACAATCAGTGCAGGCCTTACTCCATTTATCTTCGGTGAACTTTTGAAGATTGCAATCACCGCAACTTCCCTGCCACTGATTTGGCGCAAGATTGCACAAAAGTTAAATCGATAAACTAATTCTTTATGCCGCAACTTATCCCCGTTACTACTGCGCGCCTGGGCGAGCACTTACCGCTGCTGGAGCTACTTCCAGATAGCGCACCTGTTACTTGGGTTCGCGGCGGCGATGGCTTAGTTGGTTGGGGTTCTTACGCATCCACCACAGTGAGCGGCCCAAATAGATTTAAAGATGCTCGCACTTGGTGGCATCAACAGCTAGAAAAACTTGCGATCTCTGATTCAGTTCACGCCAGTGGCACAGGTCCAATTCTCTTTACCTCTTTCTCTTTTGATCAGAACGAAGAATCAGTTCTTGTCATTCCTGAAATCGTTGTCGGAATGCGCAATGGAAGCTCTTGGATCACATGGATCGGCGATCAAGCCCAGCCAAAACTCGCTGAAAGCGCACAGATGCTTGAAGATGCTGAATACAACTGGGGCGATGGTTCGATTAGCCCAGCGGAATGGCAGATTCGCGTTGCACAAGCAATTAAAGAGATTGAAAGTACCAAACTTGAAAAAGTTGTTCTTGCACGAGATTTAAAAGTTAACTCACATCGCGCCATTGATCCACGGAAAATTCTTCGTAACCTAAGCGCCGAATATCCATCTACATGGATCTTTGCAGTCGATGGCTTGATCGGTGCAACACCTGAGCTCTTGCTCCGCTTATCTCGCGGCATGGTTACGTCACGAGTTCTTGCTGGAACGATCAGCAAAACTGGCGATGATGAGAGAGATTTAGCGCTAGCCGCATCATTGGCACGATCGTCCAAGGATCTCGAAGAGCACGAATACGCAGTTAGATCAGTTGCAGATGCGCTCGATCCTTTCTGCACATCAACTAACGTTCCAGAATCCCCATTTGTATTGCACTTGGCAAACGTTATGCACTTGGCGACTGACGTTACTGGTGCGCTAATCGAAAGCAAGAAGAGCGTTGATGCTTTTACAATTCTTGAGAAATTACATCCATCCGCTGCTGTATGCGGCACACCAACTGAGATTGCTGCAAAGCTGATTAAAGATATTGAAGGGATGCCACGTGGTCGCTATGCCGGACCAGTAGGTTGGCTAGATGCGCGCGGTGACGGTGAACTTGGAATCGCCCTTCGTTGTGGGCAAATTACTGAAAATGAACTGCGCATCTTTGCGGGCTGCGGAATTGTGGCTGGTTCCAACCCAGAGAAAGAGTTAACCGAGAGCAACGCTAAATTTGCGCCGATGCGAAGCGCACTTTCATAAGCTTTAAAGCGATTTCATCTTCTCTGCCAGATCTTTAATTAGATCGGCATTTGCTTCACGGTTAGGAACATCCAGGACTACAACGCTTAGCCCCTTAATTGGTGCAGTTATCTCTTTACTTAATTCTGCGGTGTTATCGATAGTTTTTCCGCTGATTCCCATTGATTTTGCAATCGCCGCAGGGTCTAGCCCGTGTGGTGTTCCAAAAACTTCTTCAAATCCTTCTACTCCGCGTTGTGGCAAAGTTGAGAAAATTCCGCCACCATCATTATTTACAACGAAGATCTTGAGGTTTACCTGGTCGTGATGAATTAACCCAGTTAAGTCATGCAGGAAAGCTAAATCTCCAAGTACTGCAATTGCCGAACCGTGATGTGTTGCAATTCCGGTTGCGGTAGAGATATTTCCATCAATGCCTGCCAGACCACGATTTGCATAGGTTATGACTCCTGATCGTGCAGCTGCGAAAGCTTCGAGATCTCTAATGGGACGCGATGATGCGATAAACAGCGCTGTATCCGCAGAAAGGTTGGCTGCGATCTCACGAGCGATAAGTGGCTCAGACCAGATTGAAACATCTTTAACAACTTTGGCAGTGCGTTCAGAATATTTCTGCCATTTAGCGATCCATTCAGGATCGGCGGGTGCAACATAAAGTTCGGGAAGATCGGTAAAACGCTTATCTGCCGCGCGGTCTGAATCCACTGTTGCAATGCGCGGATCAATAACAAATGTGGAACGTGCAGATTTGATGAGTGCGTTAACTGATCTAGACAGCGTTGTACGGCCAATTACGATCACGGTATCTGGAGCTAAATCTTTTGCGATTGGAGTTGCTGTTAGAAATAGACTGGCATGGGCGTTTGCTTGCGCAAATGTCAGTGGATCCTCGCTAATTACCGGCCAACCGAGAGATTCAATAAATGCGCTAACCGCGGCAACTTCAAGTCCGCCACGGTCATGGCCAATTACTAGTAAGCCACGTGTTGATTTACTTGCGAGAGTTCCGGCTTTCTTGCGATCAAAGACTTTTGGTGGATTTACCTTTAAACCATCGAGCCACGCATCGTTATCATCACCAAGAAGTGGTTCTTCAAATTGCACATTGATATGTACTGGGCCGGTTTGAAGTGCGTTAAGTGGAAGTTCTAGCGGATAGGCCCCACCAGAAACATCGGAGAAGTAACGAACTGCTTTGCCAAAGATGCGTGCTTGCTCAGTGGTTTGGTTGGCGCCCGTTCGACGTAGTTCGGCTGGACGATCTGCAGTGATTACAAAGAGTGGGATATTTGAATGTGATGCTTCCAGAACTGCAGGATGGTAATTCGCAACCGCTGTTCCGCTAGTGCAGATAACTGGCACAGGACGATTACTGGCCTTTGCTAAACCAAGTGCGTAGAAAGCGGCAGTGCGTTCGTCGATGCGGATATGTAACTTAATCAAGCCGCGCTTTTGGGCCGCAACTAGTGCAAGAGATAAAGGCGCGTTTCGGGATCCTGGTGAAATAACTGCATCAGTTATTCCCGCCTCAAGAATTTGGCGAATGATTACCCGAGCCAGGGTTGTTGCTTGACTCATGTAAGTAACTTCCCGACTCTCATTATGCGATTCTTCCACCATTCGAAGCGATCGGGTGACACTTCAAGGCCATCTAGTTTTGGTGAAATCTGACCCAGCGCGATCTTTCCATCAACAATCTTATGTTCTGCAACATCACGTGTCAGAAGTGAGCCTGTCGCTAAACCACAATCAAAGCTCAGATCACTAATTGATGCGGCAAGTTCAAGTCCATATTCGATTCCGATGGCACTTTCTAAAGCGCTAGAAACAACGACGGGCAGACCGTGGTGTTGAGCAATCTCAAGAGATCGTCGAATTCCTCCGAGTGGTTGCACTTTAAGCATCACAACATCTGCAGCATCGGTGAGGTCTACTTTAAATGGGTCGGTTGCTTTGCGAATGACTTCATCTGCTGCAATACGTAATGGAATCTTGATTCTGCGCTTTAGTTCACGTAGCTCTTCAATAGTTGCACAAGGTTGCTCAACATATTCAAGTGGGCCAATCTCTTCGTAATATGCGTAAAGATTAGTGAGCGCTTCTTCTACAGACCAGAGTCCGTTGACATCAACGCGGATTGCAGCCTTTGGAGCGTTAGAAAATACTCGAGCAACTCGCATGACGTCTTCAGTGAGATTACCTCCCACCTTTACTTTGAAAGTTTTTGCACCTGAAAATGTGCGCATCAGGGCTTCGATCTCTTTTTTATCATTTAGCTCTGGAATGGTTCCGTTGACTGCTATTTCATTTCGGAAACGTTCGGGGCGAGCAACTGTTGCTGCTTCTATTGCACTAGCGAGCCATGGCGCGCACTCGTTATCGTCGTATTCCAGAAATGGTGAGAACTCTCCCCAGCCTTGCGGGCCCTGCAGCAGTGCAACTTCGCGATAAGTCACACCACGAAAATTGGTACGCGTGGGAATTGTGATTACGCGAAGGGTTGCAAGGAGGTCATCAAGCATAAGTTTTATGGACGTTTAGGGAATTTACCGAAATCTGGCGCGCGCTTTTCCTTATACGCATCGCGACCTTCTTGACCTTCTTCGCTTAAGTAGAAGAGCAGCGTGGCATCGCCAGCCAGTTGTTGAATTCCGGCAAGGCCGTCATCGGCGGCGTTCATAGAAGATTTCAGCAAACGAAGTGCAAGAGGAGAGTTGCGCAGCATCTCGCGGCACCAAGAAACAGTTTCGGCTTCAAGTTCTTTAAGTGGAACAACGGTGTTAACAAGTCCCATGGCGAGCGCTTCTTGCGCATCGTATTGACGAGTCATAAACCAAATTTCGCGGGCTTTCTTCTGTCCAACACTTGCGGCTAGTAAACCTGAACCATAACCACCATCGAATGAACCAACCATCGGACCGGTCTGCCCAAACTTTGCGTTATCGGCAGCGATTGTTAAATCGCAGACAACATGCAGAACATGTCCGCCGCCGATTGCCCAACCAGCGACCATTGCAACAACTGGTTTAGGAGTGCGACGAATTTGAATTTGTAGATCTAAAACATTTAAGCGGCCGATGCCCTTTTGTGCCAAAGGATCTTCGCCGAGATATCCATCATCTCCGCGCACGCTGATATCTCCGCCAGAACAGAAGGCTTCATCGCCGGTTCCGGTAAAGATGATTACGCCGACATCTGAGTTATCGCGCGCAAGTGAGAAAGCTTCTTGTAATTCAATAATTGTTTGGGGGCGAAATGCGTTGCGCACCTCTGGTCGATTGATCGCGATCTTGGCCATGCCGTCGCCTACTTGATAGGTGATATCGGTAAATTTCTCTCCACCTGCGCCAGTTGCCCACGCAGGGATAGAACGGTTACCAAATTCACGCTTGATCGGCTTGCTCACGATTCCTCCATCTTCGACTTCGAGCGATAGCCTACGCGTGCAATGGAGCAGACGTCACAACGAGAGATTCGTGCGATAGATCCCACGTGGGACCTCGCCGAGTTAATGGCGCGCCTTGCCAAAGCCCTTATTGGAGAAGGCCCGGCTCTGGCCCTTGGCCCAGTTTCAGTCGCCGGCGCCCCAGATCGCGTGGCGCTAGTAGTCAATACCAGTGGATCAACTGGGATAGCTAAAGAAGTTGGTTTATCGGCCAGCGCACTTTTAGAGAGCGCCAAGAGCGCAAATAAATTTGTTGGTGCAAAGCCAGGACAGATCTGGTCGTTGTTGCTGCCGTTAACTCATATCGCCGGAATAAATATTTTAGTTAGAAGTTTAGAACTTGGAACAGTGCCAATTGATGCCCGAGAAATTACTGGCAAATACCCGTTCGCTGATTTCACTGCAGTTGTGCCGACTCAACTATTTCGCGCACTAAATGGCGATGGCGATCTGCTGGAACATTTGATTTCTGCGCAAGCGGTATTGGTGGGAGGTGCGGCACTTTCTTCAGAGCTACGTGAAGCCGCACATGAAGCAGGTATCAAGGTAGTTGAGACTTACGGCATGACCGAAACCTCAGGTGGATGCATTTACAACGGAACACCTCTTGACGGAACCGAATTTGAAATTGACGATCTTGGAGTTATTTCAATATCTAGCAAATCGCTAGCCACAACTTATCTAAATGATCCAAAATCTTGGGATGAGAAGATCCGTAACGGATACTTTGTCACAACTGATCTTGGATATATCGAAGATGGAAAACTTGTCGTAACCGGCAGAAGCGATGATCTGATAATAACGGGCGGAGAAAATATCTCTCTGGCTGAAGTCGAAAGAATCGTTTCGACAACTTTTTCTGGAATTGATTGTGCGGCATTTGCGGTTCCTGATTCGCAATGGGGACAGGCGCTGCAATTAGCGATTGCTGGTGATGTTAAGCCAGAGCAATCTGCGATAAATGAATATCTCTCTTCACAAATCTCAAAAGCGGCAAAGGTAAAGAACTTCTTATATGTAAGCCAACTCCCCCGTACCGCCCTTGGCAAAATTGATCGCCGTAAACTTGCAGAGCTCGCGACTGAGGCAAACCATGGCTAATAAGTGGGTCCTTGGTGCGCGCCCGCGCACACTTGCTGCAGCTATTGCTCCGGTATTAGTTGCTACCGCATTTGCAGGAAGTGACTGGAAACCCTTCCCTGCAGCACTCGCGCTCTTAGTTAGTTTGTCGCTGCAAATCGGCGTCAATTACGCAAATGATTATTCAGATGGAATCCGCGGAACCGATGACTCTCGTATCGGTCCGATCCGTTTAACAGCAACCGGTCTAGCAAGTGCAAAATCTGTGAAGAACGCAGCGTTTATCTCTTTCTTCTTTGCTGCCGTCGCTGGGTTGGTTCTAGCGCTGCAAACTTCCTGGTGGTTAATTGCTGTCGGAGCGTTAGCAATCGCTGCAGCTTGGGGATACACCGGTGGTTCTAGCCCTTACGGATATAAAGGTTTAGGTGAAATCTCTGTATTCCTATTCTTCGGGATTGTTGCAACGGTCGGAAGTTATTACGTACAGACCGAAGAGTTGAATTTGCAGATATTTATCGTGGCAGTTCCGATGGGTGCTCTGGCATGTGCCATCCTGGCAATTAACAACTTAAGAGATCGCGGCCAAGATGAATTAGTTGGAAAGCGCACGATGGCGGTGCGGCTGGGAGATAAAGGTGCGCGTGCTCTTTACATATCTCTACTAGTTTCGGCCCACCTCTTTGCTCTGCTTACCTTCGAGCCTTTTGCTTTACTTACTTTGTTAGCGCTACCTCTCAGCGTATCTCTGGCACGTTCGGTCTGGGCTGGGACAATTGGCGCAGCGCTGATTCCACTTCTGGCAAAGACTGGCAAGTTACAGATGCTCTTTGCCGCCCTATTTGCACTCGGCCTAGTCCTCTAACTTTCGCTAGACTCTACCCATGCTCAGATTTCAAGCGCTCTTCGTTATCGCATCTCTTGCCTTAACTCTTTACTCGTTTATTGATTGTGCAAAACGTGATGAGTCGCTAATTCAGAAACTTCCTAAATGGGGTTGGCTGCTAATTATTTTGTTCTTCTCAGCTTTTGGAGCTATCGCTTATCTATTTATTGGTCGCACCCGCAGAGATAAAGGCCCTCGTCCACCAAAGCGCAGAATCTTGCCACCGGATGATGACCCAGATTTCTTACGTCGCCTTTAGTTTTTAACCTTTAAAGGCCGCTGTATGTGTGCTTTCCAGTTCCCCATACATTTACATATACATAGTTAAATAGAAATGTTGAGCCTGCAAATAAGCAGAGCCAAGCAGCGCGACGTCCACGCCAGCCAACTGTCACGCGCGCGTGGAGATATGCAGCATAAGCAACCCAAGTAATAAAGGCCCAAGTCTCTTTTGGATCCCAACCCCAGTAACGACCCCATGCGCTCTCTGCCCAAATGGCACCTGCGATTACCGAGAAGGTCCAAAGTGGAAAGACAAATGCAACTAATCGATAAGAGAGTTGATCTAGCGTCTCTAATTCAGGAAGACGTTTCGCCCAAGGTTTACGTCCACCGCGTTTCTCCATTGAATCTAAGTAAAGAAATGCTCCCGCAATTACATTGGCTAACAAGAAGACGCCACCAGAAATGATTGCGGCAACGACATGGATAACTAACCAAGTAGATTTCAGTGCTGGTACTAAAGGTGCGCTGTCGCGATAAAGCAAAGTAATTGCAGTACCGAGCGTCAACAAGACTGCAATTGAAACAAAGAGCCCAAGCCAGCGTAGATCGTGTTTACGAAGAGCAATTAGATATGCGCCGGTAAAAGCCAGAGCACCGGTGATTGAGAATTCATACATATTTCCCCATGGGACATGTCCATTGGAAATTCCACGCGCGATTACACCCGCGAGCAAAAGGAGAAAACCTAAGACCATCATCGCAGTTGCAATTCGCGCTGCACGTTCGGTTCGCGTGTAATCAAAAGTTCTAGTTAAAGTATTTCCTGTCGCGCTATCAGCAAGCTCTGGTGAGCGAACTGCCCAAGCAGTCTCGAAGGCATGGGCTAAGAAAGAGAGCGCAAAAACTGCCATCGCTGAATAAATAGAGTAATTAGAAATATATGCCCAAGTTGTTTGCATTACTTCTCATCTCTCATATGCGCGGTTAATGAAGCGATCTCTTCTTCAAGTCCAGGTGCACCATTCTTGGCTAGCCCTGCTACTTCCACAACTCCAGATGATGTGATCCTTATCCAAATACGGCGGCGTCTTCCGAAGAGCGATGCCAGCAGGCCAAGGATTGCGGCGATAGCGCCATAGAGCGCATATTGCTTTCCGGGATCGTTAACTATTTGCAGGTTTATCCAAGGTACAAAAGTTTCAAAGGTGATTGAGCCAGCGCTGAAATTGAAGGTTTCACCAGGCTTGAGCGAATCAAGTGCGATCCGCGACATCTCTGAAGTATCAATGCGATAGACAGATTGAGGAATTCCTGAATCTAAACCGAGGTCACCTTCCCAAATCGAGAATAGAAGTCTGGGATCTAGCGCTTCAGGAAAGAGTGAGATTCCGCCATCGACTGCTGAGCGTGAATAAGTAGGTAAGAAGCTTGCAACAAATCCAAGTTGGGGACGTGCATCAGGAACTTTGATCGAACCAATTGATTTTAGAAATCCGTCTTGCGGCAAGAATGGAACTGGACCTTGAAAAACAACAAAGCCAGCGGTATCTCTAACTGTAACAATTGGTGAGTAACCATTAGCCTGCAAATAAACGCGAGTATTTCCAAATGTAAGTGGGCTATTGACCTTCAAGATCTTCTCTTCAGAAACTTTTTCTCCAGGATTTGTTACCCGAACAGTTGCGGTGTAATCCCTTGGGGCTGCAGTAACTGGATCGTAATCTGCTTGGAAATCTTCCACTTCAATAATAAATGGATCGATTACATCTTCATTTACTAACTTTCCAAATGACAAGGTGTCATAAGAAGTCGGAACGCTAATGAACCGCTCTCCTTTGTTGACGATCGCTTCGCCGCGCATTCCAAAGAGCGATCCAACGCTGACGCCGACCAAGATCAAGATAAGTGAGAGGTGGAATAAGAGGTTTCCAGTTTCGCGCAAGTAACCCTTCTCTGCAGAAACTGCGCCGTCTTCGTAGCGAATTCGAAAACGTTTGCGCTTTAACCAAGCAGCGCCCTTATCAAAATTAGATTTATCGCCGCCAAAAGAAGTAAAGAACTCCATACGAGAGAGATTCTTTGGAGTTGCAGGCGGCACCGCGCGCATCGCTTTGAAATGCTCAGCCGATCTAGGTAGAACACAACCAATTAGAGAGATGAACAGCAGAATATAAATAGCGCTAAACCAAGGCGATGAATAAACCTCAAATCCTGAGAAGCGATCGATCCAGCGAGCTAACTGCGGATCATCAATAAAGTATTGCCGCACCGCCATTGGGTTCTGACTGCGCTGCGGGACGAGAGAACCTGGAATCGCAGC
The DNA here is from genome assembly GCF_002288325.1 of Candidatus Planktophila lacus. Taxonomy (NCBI): domain Bacteria; kingdom Bacillati; phylum Actinomycetota; class Actinomycetes; order Candidatus Nanopelagicales; family Candidatus Nanopelagicaceae; genus Candidatus Planktophila; species Candidatus Planktophila lacus. The sequence continues at coordinate 1,213,053 of NZ_CP016780.1, forward strand.
AAGGCCTAACATCATCAAGAGAATTAGCGCAGTGCGCATACTTGTTAACTGGCGCCAAGCAAAGCGCGCTAAACCACCTGCGCCGAGCTCGGGAACTTCTACTTGGCTACTCATTAGATCACCGGCGCAAAATCTGAAATTACTGAGCGAAGTGAGGCCATCAATTCAGACCAGAGACCAAGCAATTGTGCGATTCCGATCAGAATTAAAATCACTCCACCGATCTTGGAGATCAAATCACCACGTCTAACTAAGAACTTGCGCAACTTTTCGGATTTATCTAAAAAGAGTCCCGTTGCGATAAATGGCGCACCTAAACCGATGCAATATCCCAGAGATAAAATCGCTCCGCGTGCGGCACTTGACTCTTGAAAGGCGAGAGTTTGTACCGTTGCTAGCGCAGGTCCGATACATGGAGTCCAGCCGATTCCGAAGAGAAATCCCAGAAGTGGCGCGCCAATTAGCCCACCAGTTGTCGAAATACGTGGATGAAAAGTTGGCGCCATCGGAAAAATTCCCATAAAGAGCAGACCAAGGAGAATTGTTAAAACACCGAGAATTCGAGTTATCAACTCTTCTCGTGCAAATACTTCAGAACCGATTCCACCAAAGAGCGCACCGTAAGAGATAAAGAGCGCGCTAAATCCTGCTACAAAGAGAATTGATCCTAAGAAAACTCGGCCACGAGATTTAGAAAAGCCTGCGGCATAGGCGAGATAGCCCGGAACTAGCGGCAATACGCAAGGAGATAGAAAAGAGATGATGCCCGCGAAGATTGCAAAAGGAAGAGCGGCGAGTAGATAGCCGCCAAATAACTGATCAACAACAAAGTCAATCATTCTGCTTCCAACTTTCTAATTATCTTGCTCAGCGAAGTAAGCGTTACTTCACCAGAGATTCGTGCAGCAACATTTCCGTTCTTATCGATCAGAACAGTGGAAGGAATGGCATTTGCAGGAAGCGTAGATTTAAAGCCCAGCAAGAGCGCATCGTCGATAAAAGTTGGATAAGGGATATTCAATCTGCGCGCCAAAGCTTCCGCATTTACTGGGTTATCTCGAGTCAATATCCCCATAAATTGCACGTTTGGATATTGCTTTGCAAGTTCAATCAACGTTGGGATTTCTGCGCGACATGGTGAACACCAAGAAGCCCAAACATTTACTACCGCTACTTGGCCAGGATTAAAGATAAAAGTCTTACCCGTTAGCGTCATTCCAGATAGCGCTGGCGCAGCTTTGCGATCTTCCAAATTTATATTGGTAACCGCCCCGCTGCCTTCAATAAAACTTTCTTCCGCTATCGAACTTCCGCCACCGCACGCAGTTAAAGTAAATGCGATAAGCAGAAATGGCGCGAGGCTAGAAAGACTTTTGCGCATTACTTATTTCTTCTCGGGCAGTAAATGTCCGGCTGGTTCAGAATAGGAAAGTCCTGAAATAACGCCTTCATCATCAAAGTGAACGCTGGTCACTGAAGCGAGGGTGCAGATTCGCTTTCTTGGATCATGCAAAAGTGATCTACCTTCGATTGCACTTCTTAAAATCCAAATAGGCAGTTGATGAGAAACAACAATCGCATCTTTTCCATTGGCAGCTTTACGCGCGGCAAAGATTGCGGCAAGCATGCGGTTGATCTGCTCTTCATACGGTTCTCCCCAAGATGGTTTCCAGGGGTTATATAAATGGCGCCATGACGATGGATGTTTTAGCACTCCACTGCCTAGTTCAAAACTCTTTCCTTCAAAGACATTTGCAGCTTCGATTAGACGTTCATCGGTTGTTATCTCAATGCCGTGCGCGCGAGCAATTGGTGCGGCGGTTTCTTGCGCGCGTTGTAATGGCGAGACATGGAGTGCGCCAAGGTTTATCGATTTAGACCATTCACCGAGAGTCTCAGCCATTTGCTGTCCGCGCGTTGAAAGTCTCCAACCTGGTTGACGTCCATAGAGAATTTTCTCAGGATTCTCTACTTCACCATGTCGCGCGATGTGAACCGTTGTACTCATAGCGCTAAGCATAAAGCGTCTGAAGGCTATGGATTAAACGAGAAATAGCGCTGATAATCGCTAGGGTAGTGACATGTCACTCACCGTCAGACGCGCAGCGTTCTTTGACGTCGATAACACCTTGGTTCGTGGCTCAACAATTTACTTCCTGGGCCGCGGCATGTACCAGCGCGGTTTCTTCACTAAATCAGATATTTCGCGATTTGTATTAGCCAATCTGAGATTTAGATTAACGGGGACTGAAAAGCAGGATGAGATAAATCGCTTTCAAAAATCTGCCCAAGACTTTATCGGCGGCCATAACGTTTCTGAGATTAGAACTGTTGCACAAGAGATTTATGACGAATATGTCTCTCCCTCACTTTGGGAAGGCACTATCGAAATCGCGCAAGCGCATCTAAATGATGGCGTAGAAGTTTGGTTGGTCACCGCAGCTCCGGAAGATATGGCAACGCTTATTGCGGAAAGACTTGGTTTTACTGGCGCTCTCGGCAGTAAGGCGGCGATAGTTGATGGCCACTACACCGGTGCAATGAACGGTCCGCTTTTGCACGGTAAAGAGAAAGCAGTTGCAATTGCAGAGATTGCTAAAGAGCGCGGATTTGTTCTAGCCGATTGCTTTGGATATTCCGATAGCCACAATGATCTTCCTTTACTTCAAAGCGTTGGCCATCCATCTGCAATTAATCCTGATGCAAAGTTAAGAATTCGTGCACTTAAGGAGAATTGGCCGATCCATGACTTCCGCAGAATGCGCTCTATCAATCGCTATCTGGGTCCGATCGTCTCGCGCGCTGCCTGGCTGGGAACTCGCTTAACTCCACGCAGAGAATCCAGATAACTCTTACAGTTCGCGCGAAGCGGTCACTTGCCAGTAATGTAGGCAAGTTATGGAAACGCGCTCCTTTGCAGATTACTTACGTACCTTGGATGACGCTGCCCTAATATCCTTGTTTTCACATCGCCCAGATTTAATAACGCCGGTTCCACCTGATGTGGCATCTCTTGCAGTGCGCGCATCTTCTGCGCCCAGCCTGGCGCGCGCAATTGATGCGTTAAACGCCTGGCAATATCAAGTACTAGAAGCCTGCGCGATCGCTGCCGAACCATTTACCGAAAAAACCATTGCAGCGCTAACTGATAAAGCAGCGCTCTTTGTTATTCCAGGCCTGCTCGAACGCGGCCTTATCTATCAAGGTAAAGATGGTTTCTATCTTCCAACCACCGTTCGCGAAGTCCTTGGCAATGAAATACAAGGACTTGGCCCACAGACTGTCGTTAAGTTAAATCTAAAGAAGTTAGATGAAGCACCAGCTGCTGCACAGAAAGCTTTGGAAGCAATGGTCTGGGGTCCACCGCGCGGAACTGTTGCAGATGTAAAGAAGCCTGGCGCCGGCGTCGCTTGGTTACTTGAAAACAACTTTGTAGTTGCCGCTAATACCAAGACAGTTCTTTTAGTGCGCGAAGTAGCTCTTGCGCTTCGTGGTGGCAAGTTACATAAAGAGTTACAAGTCCAAGAACCTACTTTGAAAACTGAGAAACGCGATCTCAAGAGCGTGCAGTTAGCTGCGATCGCAAATATCACCACCTTCCTTAGATGGACAGAGGAGATTCTAAATTTCTGGGCGCAAGAGCCTGCCGATGCGCTGCGCTCTGGTGGCTTGGGAGTTCGCGATCTGAAAGTTCTCTCCACCCATCTTGGAGTCGATACCTCATGTGCCGCCTTTATCGCTGAGGTTTCATATTTGGCCGGACTCGTAACAATTGATGCCGATGATCGAATTCTTCCAACTACCCAATTTGATATCTGGTTGATGCAAACGCCATCTGCGAGATGGCAATCTCTTGTTTCACCTTGGCTAATAACTTCTCGCGTGAGCGGTCTAGTTGGTAAAGATGAAAGTAAGAACGTTGCTCCACTTGGCCCAGAGTTAGATCGCGTATCTGCTGCACCAATCCGTAAGTTAGTTCTGCGCTTACTTTCCGAAAACCCATCTGTAGCACCTGAGTTCAACTCATTTGCAGCCCTGGCCACTTGGCATATGCCGGCTAAGCGCAGCAACGGAATCCCAACTGATTATCTGCAGTGGGCGCTGCGCGAATCAGAATGGCTTGGAATTACTGGCCAAGGTGTAATTTCCAAATATGGCATCGAGTTCTTAGCAGGCGGTGAGTTAGAAAGCATTAACGAAGATCTACCTAAACCAGTTGATCACATACTTATTCAGAGCGATCACACCGCAATTGCCCCAGGACCTCTCGAACACGAAATCGCGCAAGAGCTTGCGATCTTGGCAGAGATTGAAAGTCGCGGTGGTGCGACTGTTTACCGATTCAGTGAAGCAACAATTCGCCGTGGTTTAGATCATGGCCGCAGTGGCGATGAAATTAAGGCCTTCTTAAAGAAGACTTCCAAGACTCCGATGCCACAGCCGCTTGAGTATTTGATTGCAGATGTTGCAAAGAAGCACGGCAAGTTGCGCGTTGGAAATACATCTGCGTTTATTCGATGTGAGGATGCTTCGCTAATCGCGCAGATCATGAACGATAAGCGTTTAGATCTCTTATCGCTGCGCCAGATCGCGCCAGAAGTTTTAATCTGCCAACACGATGCCGGTGATGCTATGAATATTCTGCGCAGCTTTGGTTACCTTCCAGCCGGTGAAGATTCGCAAGGCGCTTTGCTGAGCGGACCGCGAATTCAGCGCGCTAAAACAAAAGCACGCCCACCAAGAATTATCGGTGAGTTCGAGAGACCAGATGAGATTCAACTTGAAGGTGCACTACGTGCACTGCGCACTGGCGAAAAATCTAGCCACCGCCAAAGCACGATGCGAAATATTGCTTCCAATGCGCTGGGATCACTTCCTCGAACGACAGCCAATGAAACTTTAGATATTTTGGCTGATTATCTGCAGAACCAACCAGCTACATCTCTTTCAATCGGTTACGCCGATAACAATGGTCTGGTCTCGCATCGCATCATCGATCCGCTAAAACTCTCTGCTGGCTCACTTGTCGCGCGAGATCATGCGACCGGAGAAGTTCAAAGCTTCCGGATCGCTCGTATTACAGGTGTGGCAGCGATATGACGAGCGCCAATAGCGACCAATACGGCAGACTTAACCCTATGTTGGCAGCGATAGAAGCGTTGGTTCGTTGTGAATCACCGAGCGAAGATATTGAAGCTTGTCGCAACGTTGTTCGTTTAGCGAGCGATATTTCAACGCGCGTACTTGGAACACCTGCCCAGATAAAAGAGATCGAAGGCCGACCAGTTTTCTGGTGGGGATCAGATACTCCTGAAATTTTAATTTTGGCTCACCTCGATACCGTTTGGCCACATGGTTCTTATTCACCGCTCTGGGAAGTAAATGGCGATGTAGTTCGCGGCCCTGGCGTCTTTGATATGAAGGCGGGATTTGTTCAAGCCCTCTATGCGCTTAAGGGAATCTCTGAAGTTGGCGATCGCGTTGCACTTATTGCAACAACTGATGAAGAGACCGGAAGTTTTGCATCACGCAAATTAATTATGGATTTATCCGCCAAAGCGAAGGCGGTATTAGTTCTAGAAGCATCGCTTAACGGAAAAGTTAAGACCGGGCGTAAAGGCACCGCGATGTACAAGGTCAGCGCACATGGTCTGGCATCACATGCCGGCCTTGAACCAGAAAAGGGTGTCAACGCAACTGTTGAGATCGCGCATTTAATTCTGAAGTTATCTGCGTTAGAGGATTCAGCTCATGGAACAACTGTTGTCCCAACACTTCTTCGTTCTGGCAATAGCGCAAATACAGTTCCTGATTTAGCAGTGCTAGAAATTGATGCCCGATCTTTCTCAAAGGCCGAACTAGAGCGAATTGATAAGGCGATTAAAGCGCTGCCTTCTACGGTGTCTGGGGCGCGTATTGAAGTAACCGGTGGCTTAAATCGTCCGCCGCTACAACCTTCATCAACGAAAGAACTTTACGAGCGTGCAGAACGTGTCGCAAAAGAGATCGGCATGGCGCCTCTTGGTTGTGCCGAAGTCGGTGGCGCAAGCGATGGCAACTTTGCCGCGGCAGCTGGTGCGCAAGTACTAGATGGCTTAGGCGCAGTTGGCGGCGGAGCACATGCACCAAATGAATGGTTAAGTCTGAAATCGATCGAAGAACGAAGTGCGCTTCTGCATGCTCTAATAAAGGATCTCTTGAAATGAGCGAAGGCCCGCTAATTGTTCAGAGCGATAAGACGCTCCTGCTAGATATTGATCATCCGATGTCGACAGAATGTCGTCGCGCTATTGCGCCTTTTGCTGAACTCGAACGTTCGCCTGAACATATTCATACCTACCGTTTAACAAACCTTGGATTATGGAATGCGCGCGCTGCCGGCCACGATGCTGAGTTAGTTATCGATACTTTGATTAAGTATTCACGTTACGCAGTTCCGCATTCACTTCTTGTAGATGTTGCCGAAACTATGTCGCGTTACGGCCGTTTACGCCTTGAAGCCGACCCAGTACATGGCTTGATTCTTGTGACTACAGATGTCGGTGTACTTGAAGAAGTTATTCGTGCCAAGAAGATTGCACCGCTACTCGGTGTGCGAATCGATCCGGAAACTATTGCAGTTCATCCCAGCCAACGTGGTGCGATCAAACAATCACTACTGCGCTTAGGTTGGCCGGCAGAAGATTTCGCAGGTTATGTAGATGGCCAAGCACATGAAATCGCGCTAAAGCAGAGCGATTGGAAGATTCGTCCCTATCAAGAGTTAGCAGCAGAAGGTTTCTGGCACGGTGGTTCTGGCGTTGTTGTACTTCCTTGTGGCGCCGGAAAGACAATTGTCGGTGCTGCAGCAATGGCGCACGCCAAGGCAACAACTTTGATTTTGGTTACAAATACAGTTGCAGCGCGCCAATGGCGTGAAGAGTTGCTTCGTCGCACAACGCTTAATGAAGATGAGATCGGCGAATACTCAGGTGCTAAGAAAGAGATTCGCCCGGTCACAATTGCGACTTACCAAGTAATGACGAAGAAGAAGAACGGTGTTTACGCACACCTTGATCTCTTCGATACCCACGACTGGGGCTTAATCATTTACGACGAAGTTCACTTGCTTCCAGCGCCGATCTTTCGCTTTACCGCTGATATTCAATCGCGCCGCCGTTTAGGACTTACCGCAACGTTAGTGCGCGAAGATGGCATGGAGGGCGAAGTCTTTTCTCTCATTGGTCCCAAGCGCTTTGACGTTCCTTGGAAAGAGATTGAAGCGCAAGGGTATATCGCACCTGCTGAATGTATAGAGGTACGTGTAAATCTCACTGAAGCAGAGCGTCTCTTATACGCTACTGCCGAGCCTGAAGAGCGCTATCGCTACTGCGCAACTACCCGCACTAAACGTGATGTTGTTGAAGAACTTGTCGGTCTACATGCAGGAGAGCAGATTCTTGTGATCGGGCAATATATCGATCAGTTGGATGATCTCTCTGAAACGCTTGGCGTTCCGGTAATTAAAGGTGAGACACCAATCAAAGAGCGCGAAAAGCTCTTTGCAGCATTTCGTTCAGGTGAAATAACTTGTCTAGTTGTATCAAAAGTCGCCAATTTTTCAATTGATCTACCTGAGGCAACCATTGCGATTCAGGTATCTGGAGCATTTGGTTCTCGTCAGGAAGAAGCACAGCGCTTAGGGCGTATCTTGCGACCAAAGGCGGATGGACGAGGTGCAAAGTTTTACTCAGTTGTATCGCGAGACACTATCGATCAAGATTTCGCGCAAAACCGCCAACGCTTCCTTGCTGAACAAGGTTATTCATACCAAATTATTGACGCAGACGATGTGTATAAAGGCAAGATTTAAAACGCTCTACATCCACTCTGAAAAAATCATGATGCTCGCCATCGATATGAATCACCGGAACTTCGTGACCGTATAACTTTTCTAGTTCTGGACTTCCGTCAATCAGCTTTATCTCTAATTCAAAATTTAATTCTTCGGTAAGTCCCGCCAAAGTTACTTCAGCGTTCTCACATAAATGACAGCCGCTGCGTGAATAAACAGTTACTAGCGGTTTCACTTCTTCTTTTTCTTTGGTGATGTAAATGCTCGGTCAACCAACTCTTGAATAATTAAGGTGGCATCACCTTTAGCGCGATAAAGATTATCTTCTGCGTTCTTCAATAACGTCTCGGCAGTTGTCTTTGTGACAGTTCCTACTAATGGACCATACTTCTTTGAGAAAACCTTGTGAGCGATCTCGCCGATCGAATTTGCTAACTCGGCGCGAGCCTCATCCAAGGTTGGTTCTGGGCGCGCTGCAGAAGTATTGAAATCCAAGGTAATTGGTCGCTCAGATTTCATCCTTGAGATTACTTCTGTGAAATCTATGTCAACTATTTCTTCATTGGACTCAGGGGTCATGGCGACATTCTCGCATCCTGATAGCGTTAGGCGCTATGGCAAGGAAATTTATGCGAATTCCCACTCGCTCTGTTGCCATACTCACAGCAATCTCCTCACTTTTTCTGGGACTAGTTGCTCCGACATCAGCAGATGCTTTAGTTCTGGTTCGTCCTGCGACGCATTGGGGCAACGTTTATGCCGGTCCTGCAACAAACCTTCAGCAATCTCCAACTCCAAAAGTTGGAAAGCTAGAGAAGAAATCAAGAATTATTGTTAAGTACAACAACTTTCCAGAATGGACCAAGGTTCAGGTACAAGCCGCCGTTGATGTTTGGGCGGCAAACTTTGAATCCAGCGTTCCAATTTATATTGATGCGACTTGGGGAAGATCTTCCTCGTATAGCGTCTTAGGAAGTGCCCGACCTGGAAGTTACTTCTCAAATTTTAAAGGCGCTCCTGATTCCAGTCTCTGGTATCCATCGGCGCTAGCAAATGCACTTGCCGGTAAAGATTTAGATGGCGATAACCCCGAAATGATTATCACCGTTAACTCGTTAGCAAGTTGGTACCGTGGTACTGGATCTGGTCCAAGTAGAACTGAATACGATCTGCAATCTGTAATCCTGCATGAGATGGCACATGGATTGGGTTTTCTCTCAACCGATAGTTATGACGATTTCTTTGGTTACGGTTCCATTGATCAACCAACTCCATATGATGCATATGCGCAAACAGGAGACGGCCGCAGACTTTCCGATCTTCCTTCTCCTTCTCTTGAACTTGGTGAAGCGCTAACTTCGAAGTTAGTTTGGTCAGGACCACTTGGAGTTGCAGCAAATGGTGGCGTAAAGCCACTGCTATATACGCCTAAGAAATATGAAGATGGCTCTTCAGTTAGCCATTTAGATGAAGCAACATTTTCAAACGCAGGTAAAGATGCGGCGATGTCTCCCAATCTTGATGCCGGAGAAATTTTCCACGAGCCAGGGCCACTGCTACTTGCGATGATGCAAGATCTACGTAATAAGCCACCTGTGGGTATTGCCGTTGGCATTCCGCAGCAAGTTCGTAACGCTCAAGCACTCGTTTCAGATAGTTCAGCAATCATTCGCTTTGATCCACCTGCCAATGCTCGTGCTGCACAAATTACTAGCTACACCGTAAAGAACACTAAGACTGGTGCAGAGAAGAGTTTCACATCTGGCCCGGCTGTTATGACAGGGTTAAAGAACGGCACGCTGTATTCCTTTGAAATAACTGCATCTAATTCATTGGGAACTTCTGATCCAGTCACAACAAATTCCATAACTCCGCAAGAGCCTTGGAAGAAGACGGTGATTGATCCGAAGGTAGATGCACGTAATCTCACCAGCACTACCTTTAACGCCAATCCTGCGATTATTTATCAAGATGCGATAAATGGATCGCTTAAAGTTGCGCTCTGGAATGGCAAGCTGTGGAGCAAATTAACTGTTGACGGTCGTGGTGGATCTGCGGGCCGTACTCGCAACCCCATCGCAGGAGATGTCTCTGCCTGTGTAAGTGGATTTGGTAAGACCCAAGTACTTCATATCTTCTATTCGGATTCGGTAGATAAAGATCTACGTTATGCCACATACGATGGCAAGGGTTTCAAATATGAAATCATCGATGGCAACGGTCCAGCAGTAAATAGTTATGAAGATCCAATACGCGTGCGCACAGCTAGCGATGTCAGCGTTTCAAACGCCTGCTCAATTAGCTCAGCTGGTACCCAAGTCTTCTATCGCGATGAGTCTCAAGGAATTCTCTTGGGCGCCGTAAAAGCCAAATCTAGTACCGAATGGAAATATGAACTCGTTGATGGTGATCGTAAAACTGATGATCGAACAACTGGAGATGTGGCTTTCCATCTAGATGCGCTCTTTGATGGCAAGGAGACTGTTCTGCTCTATGACTCAATTCTCACAATTAACACTCGTAAGGAAGCAACCTCGGGTGCAATAAGAGTTGCTAAGCGAACTGGTCTAGCTGCGAGTAGTTGGCGCTACCAAACACTTGATATTTCAGGTGATGCCATATCAGTTGTGGGTTACGACGTAGCACTACATAAAGGCGCTCGTGGAATTATTGCTACCTGGCTTACCTCTTCAGTTCTCACTCTGCCGAAGGCAGAGCAGATTCGTTGGGCATATCTAGGCGCCCCAACTGTCTTCACCACACTGCCACCAACTAACTATGGAACTCCCTCTAAGTTTCTAAGTAGCGATGGAACGACAACGGCCTTCAACTGTCAGGAAAGACTCTGCGCAATTGATATCTCGAAGAAGACAATCTCGCTCGTTTCTAAAGAGCAGAGCTCAGATGGAATTGATTCAACTTGGATAGTCTTAAATAAAGTGCGTAATTTAATTGCCGGCGTTGGTAACCAACTTATTTCGCTGCGCCCACTCTAAATATTCCAGTTTCGGTTAATAGAAATAGTCCACCGCCAGCGGAGAAACCTGTTGATTTAACTTGACTCAATTCCGCAGCGGTAAAGGCGTTAATCAGTGAACCTTTACTATCAAACTGAAGAACAATACTTTGACCTTTTATTAACTTGGTTGGAGTTAAACCTTTAACTGCAGCGGTGGGTTCGAGAACAGCATAGAAGGAGTTATTGGGGCCATTTGATGCGAGCGTACTTCCAGTAGATGCGAAACGAGTTGTCCAGGTCGGTGCAAAAGAACTCGTGAATTTGGTAATTGCACTCTCACTCGTTGTTCCTGATCTAACTGAACCAGTCAGAAATAAAGTGCTAGTTGAATTAGTCCAACTGCGTTGTGCTCTCGGGGCAGAGCTTCGAACAACTGAAGAAATTGCTCCGGCTTTAGAGACTTTAATCAAGACTCCATCTTCGCGTCCTACCAATTTCTTACCAGCCAAAGTTTCAGTACTTGATCCAAATAAGTTAACAGTTCCATCACCGAGTCTGACTACAGAGTTCAACTTGGTCTTGGCTGTTCCGATCTTTAACTCTTTACCAAATTCACCTTTGAGGTTTGCTGAGATTAGAAATGGTCCAGATTCACGAGAACAGATAAGAGAAATGCCTGTTGCGCTAATTGATATCGCATCGACAATTGAAATCTCACTTTGGACGCTAGAAAAGGTTTCAATAACTTCACCAACCTTGCTTATCTTCCAGAGCGTTAACTGGCGCATATCTTGGCGAAGCGGAGTTACATTTTCTATCGCTACGTTATCTGGGTTTAGCGCGCTACCTGTTGCGGTAGCTGTATCTGCACTTGCCGCAGCGGCAGAATTGCCTGCCAGCCAGATATTTCCCTGGTTATCTGCAGCAATTGCTGTTGCAACCTCATCGCTGCCTGAATCAATGGTTTTTGACCAAAGGCTGGCGCCAGCAAAATCTCTCGCCTGAATCTCGATATTTGATGTGTTAGTCAATACGTTCTTAAGCGTGATTACTGACTCTGCAGTAACAGCGAAAAGTTCAACTTCAGCGCTCTCTGCCCATTTAACAGCGCTTTTTACCGTAACTAATTTTGGTGCTGCGCTGGCAGTTGTCGGAAATACCAACGCCGAAATTAGAGTTAGGACAAATAATTTACGCAAGTTCTTGTGAGCGATCACGTGCCGCCTTCATAGCTTTAGCAACGGTTGCCGAGATTTCAGAATCGTTAAAAGAATTGAGCGCTGCAAAAGTTGTTCCGTTAGGGCTAGTTACCTTTTCGCGAAGCGTAGTTGGGGAATCGCCAGATTGATCAAGTAGCTTTGCTGCTCCCACAATCGTCTGAATAGTTAATGTGGTTGCATCCTCTTTCGAGAGGCCGAGTGCAACCGCTCCATCGACCATCGCTTCTACAAATCTAAAGAAATATGCTGGGCCGGATCCGCTAGTTGCGGTTACGGCATCTTGTAGATCTTCATCTACTTCAATCACTTTTCCAACTGCACCCAAGAAGCCAAGGGTGAATGCTTTCTGTTCAGGCGATACCAGCGCACAGCAAGAGATAGCGGCCATGCCGGCGCCAACTAGCGTTGGTGTATTTGGCATTACGCGAATAACTGGGTTGGCAGAAGTTCCGATGATGTCGGCAATACCGCGGATCTGCTTACCGGCCACGAATGAGATAACTAGTACGCCCTTGCTGATCACAGGCGCGATTTCAGCCAATACCGTGGCCATATCTTGTGGCTTAACGACTAGAAGAATTAGATCGCTCTGCGCAACGTTCGTGGCTAAATCAGCGTTTGCCACTTTGTAACGAGAAATTAACTCAGCAGCGCGTTCTTCGCGCTTTTCAGAGATAGTGATATTTGTTGGCTTAACTCCGTAGGTAATCAAGGCAGAGATCAGTGCTTCGCCCATTACTCCGGCCCCAATAACTGCGACCTTGGAGTCGATTAGAGATTTCTCTGAATTAGCCATAGCGAAAGAGTACGCGTAGGCTCTGCGACTATGTCAGAAATTAAGCCAGGTTTCGCACGCGATTGGGTCGAATTCTCAGATCCCAACGATCCTGAGGAAATCTTTAAATGTGACTTAACGTGGCTGACTTCATATTGGACCTGTATTTATGGCGATGGTTGCAAAGGCGTATTTGAAAACCGTCCCAATGCAGGATGCTGCACAGAAGGTGCGATGTATTCCGATGAAGATGACGAAGAACGCGTTCGCAAAGCCGCCGCTGATCTAACTCCCGAGATGTGGCAGTTCTACGATCAAGCGCGCCCGAAGAAACCAAATGGGCAACTTCGTATCTCAGATTTAGATGAAGATAAAGAACGTAAGACTCGCACCATTGATGATGGATGTATCTTCTTAAACCGTAAAGGTTATGAAGCGCCTGGCTTTACCGGAAACTTCGGTTGCGTTCTGCATCATTTAGCTCAAAAAGAAAATCGCCACTTCGTTGATACCAAACCAGATGTTTGCTGGCAGTTGCCGTTGCGTCGTAGTTTTGAAACGCGCGAAGTAGGCGAACGCGAATATTCAATTACCGTAATTGGTGAATACGAAAGACTTGCATGGGGCGATGGCGGAGATGATTTCGATTGGTACTGCACAAGCAATACCGATGCACACGTCGGTAGCGAACCGGTTTACATCTCTAACCGCACCGAACTCCAAGCGCTAATGGGTGAAGCTGCATATGCAGTACTCGCCGAACATTGCGATAAGCGCGTTCAGGGAATTAACGATGCGAAAGCGCGCTCACTTCCACTCTTTGTAATCCAACACCCAGCATCTATCGCCGCTGGGAAGTAGTCAGCCCAACCCTCTAGAGTTTGGTCATGGCCAAGGTAGAGAAAGATCCATTCCGCTGTTCTGAATGCGGTTGGGGCTCCCAAAAATGGGTTGGTCGCTGCGGTGAATGTCAGGCTTGGGGCAGCGTTGAAGAACTTGCTGCACCGAAGAAACTCTCACTTGTTCCCGGCAAAGTTACACATGCAGCAACACCAATTGGTGATGTCGATCTTTCATCTGCGCGCGCACGTGCAACTGGCGTCTCTGAACTAGATCGCGTACTGGGTGGCGGACTTGTTCCAGGTGCTGCAATCTTGCTCGCCGGCGAACCCGGCGTTGGTAAATCAACACTTCTGCTTTCAGTTGCTGCACAAACTGCCGCTAAAGGAATTCCTGCGCTCTACATCAGCGGCGAAGAGTCTGCATCCCAAGTTCGCTTACGTGCCGAACGAATTAACGCAGTCGATCCCAAATTATTTTTAGCATCTGAAACCGATCTCGGAGCGGTTATCGCACATATTGATTCAGTTAAACCTGAGCTTTTAATTATCGATAGCGTGCAGACCATTGGTTCTGCAGCGGCAGATGGCTCACCTGGTGGTGTAACGCAAGTACGCGAAGTTGCCGGCGCACTTATCCGCATCTGTAAAGATCGTGACATCACGTTGTTGTTAGTTGGACATGTTACAAAAGATGGCTCAATTGCCGGTCCTCGTCTGCTCGAACATATCGTCGACGTTGTACTGCAATTCGAAGGCGAGCGTCACTCACGACTACGTTTAATTCGCGCAATTAAAAATCGTTTTGGAGCATCCGATGAAGTTGGTTGCTTCGACCTGAGTGACACCGGAATCGAGAGCGTTCTTGATCCAACTGGTTTATTTACTTCACGCCATGCCGAGCCAGTGCCAGGTACTTGCGTAACAGTTACCCTCGAAGGTCGCCGCCCGTTATTAGCCGAAATTCAAGCGCTGGTAAGCCAAGGTCGTGAAAATGATTTCGGAAATTCACGTCGCGTTACCAGCGGACTCGACTCTGCTCGCACCGCAATGACTTTGGCTGTTCTCGAACTTCGTGCGGCCGTACGTGTTGGTGGTCGCGATGTTTACGCTGCAACAGTTGGCGGAATGAAGATGTCTGAACCCGCTGCTGATTTAGCGCTTGCTCTTGCCGTTGCATCTGCCGCAAAGGCTTTAGCGCTACCCGCAGATTTGGTTGCAATCGGTGAAGTCGGTCTTGCTGGAGAAATACGTAAAGTCAGTGGTGTCTCTCGTCGCTTAGCCGAGGCATATCGTCTTGGATTTAAACGAGCTCTTGTTCCTGCAGGTAGCGATGTAAAGATTGATGGCATGGAGATCGTTGAAGTATCTCGCCTTGATCAAGCGTTGCAGCGCGTCAAAATAACTGGCGATTAATACTTCTTTAAAAGCGCGATAAAGTTGCAGGTATGAGCCATCTCGTAGCGCTAGCAGCAGCGCTTGGACCAGATGCCACACTGATCTCCGATCCAGATATAACCGCTTCTTATTCACGTGACCATGCACCATTTGCAGTAAGCGCTCCGCCTTTTGCCGTTTTACTCGCTAAGAACGCACAGGAAATTTCTAAAGCTTTAATTTTTGCCAACGAAAATAATATCCCGGTTGTTACTCGTGGCGCCGGAAGTGGTCTATCAGGAGGCGCAAACTCAGATGCGCAAAGCTTGGTTATCTCTCTTGAAAAGATGAATCGGATTCTTAGCCTTGATGCAGCAAATCAAATTGCACGTGTGCAAGCAGGTGTAATCAATATTGATCTAGATACTGCCGCTAAAGAACACGGTCTGGCCTATCTGCCTGATCCAGCAAGCCGCGAATGGTCAACTCTTGGCGGAAATGCTGCAACCAATGCCGGTGGCATGTGCTGCGTTAAGTACGGCGTCACCTCAGCCCATGTACGTGCACTGCAAGTTGTATTGGCAACAGGTGAAATCATTGAACTAGGTAGCGCAACTAAGAAATCTGTAACAACTTATGACTTGGTCCATCTATTCGTTGGCTCTGAAGGAACGCTCGGAATCATTACTGAGTTAACTCTTAACCTGGAAATTCGCCCGGCTCCCCCAGCAACGCTAATTGCAACTTTCCCCAGCGTTACTAACGCTGCAGCAGCTGCGGCTGCGCTACTTAAATATCGTCCCTCAATGCTCGAAATTGTTGATCAAACAACTTTGAAAGCTGTCCAAGCTTGGCACCCACTTGGCTTTGAAGTAGCCGGCAGTGTTCTGTTGATGCAGCTAGATGAAAACCATTCACTCTGCGAAGCAGCGCTAGAGACCTGTAAAGATTTTGATCTAATAGATGGCGTTTACTCAGATGACCCAGCCGATGCCGCGGATTTAATTCGCGTGCGAAAGTTGGCCTACCCCGCACTAGAACGCATGGGTGCAACGCTGCTCGATGATGTTGCGTTGCCGATTACCAAGATCGCTGAGTTTGTTGAAAAGGTTGAAGCGCTAAGTCGCGAGACCAATTTAGTTATCGGAATCTTTGGCCATGCCGGCGATGGAAATATGCACCCAACAATTGTTCACGATCACGGAGATACAGCAGCAGCTGATCGCGCTAAGCAAGCCTTTGCACGGATCGTTGAAATTGCTCAATCACTAGGCGGAACGGCAAGTGGCGAACACGGAATTGGTTCGATTAAGCAAGGCTTTGTGGCAAATGAAATTTCGCCAAAAGTTGCAGGGTTACAGCGCGAAGTTAAGAAAACCTTTGACCCTAACGGGATTTTAAATCCCGGTAAGAAGATTTAATTACTTAGTTGCTTCAGCGAGATCTTCTGGTGAGTCAGGCATTGTCGCCTTAGGCGCACCAGTGAATGTGAACTTCGCTTCAGCATCGACACCTTCAACATCTACAACGATGATCTCGCCGGCCTTTAGCTCGCCAAAAAGAATTCGCTCTGAGAGTGAATCTTCGATTTCGCGCTGAATAACGCGACGCAATGGACGCGCTCCAAGAAGTGGATCATAACCACGAGCGGCAAGGAGATCCTTCGCTGCTTGAGTAAGTTCGATACCCATATCTTTCGCCTTCAAGCGATCATCAAGGTTTGCAACCATTAGATCAACGATGTGAATAATCTGATCCTTCGTCAACTGGTGGAAGACGATTACATCATCGATACGGTTTAAGAACTCAGGGCGGAAGTGGTTCTTGAGTTCATCTTGAACCTTGCCCTTCATGCGATCGTAATTTGTTAGATCGTCATCGACGTTGGCAAAGCCAAGTCCGAGGCTCTTAGAGATATCGCGAGTACCAAGGTTGGTAGTCATGATGATTACAGTGTTCTTAAAGTCAACGGTGCGACCTTGTGAATCAGTTAGTCGACCATCTTCAAGTACTTGAAGCAGTGAGTTGAAGATATCTGGGTGAGCCTTTTCGATTTCATCGAAGAGAACTACTGAGAATGGGCGACGGCGAACCTTTTCAGTTAGCTGTCCACCTTCGTCGTAACCGACATATCCTGGAGGTGCACCAAATAGTCGTGAGGTTGTGTGGCGCTCTGAATATTCAGACATATCGAGTTGGATAAGTGCGGTCTCATCACCGAATAGGAATGAGGCAAGTGTGCGTGAAAGTTCTGTCTTACCAACACCTGATGGGCCGGCGAAGATAAATGAACCACCAGGGCGCTTTGGATCTTTCAAGCCAGCGCGAGTACGGCGGATTGCTTGTGACAACGCCTTGATCGCTTGATCTTGTCCGATAACGCGACGGTGAAGTTCATCTTCCATGCGAAGCAGACGTGCAGTCTCTTCTTCAGTTAACTTAAATACCGGGATACCAGTTGAGGCAGAGAGAACTTGTGCAATTAATTCTTCATCAACTTCGGTGACCTTATCTAGGTCAGTTGCCTTCCAATTCTTTTCAGCTTCTGCTTTCTCAGCGATAAGAGTCTTTTCCTTATCGCGAAGTGCGGCAGCGCCTTCAAAGTCTTGGCCATCGATTGCAGACTCTTTCGCCTTACGTGCTTCAGCGATCTTGTCATCGAATTCGCGGAGTTCAGCAGGTGCGGTCATGCGCTTGATGCGAAGACGTGAACCAGCTTCATCGATTAGATCGATCGCTTTATCTGGCAAGAAGCGATCTGAAATGTAGCGATCTGCCATATTTGCAGCAGCCGCTAGTGCGCCATCAGTAATTGATACGCGGTGGTGGGTTTCGTAACGATCGCGAAGTCCCTTAAGAATTTCAATTGTGTGAGCAACTGATGGCTCTTTAACTTGAATTGGTTGGAAGCGACGTTCTAGAGCAGCATCTTTCTCAACATGCTTGCGGTATTCATCGAGAGTTGTTGCACCAATTGTCTGGAGCTCACCGCGAGCAAGCATCGGCTTCAAGATGCTGGCAGCATCGATCGCACCTTCTGCAGCGCCTGCGCCTACAAGTGTGTGGATTTCATCGATAAACAAAATAATGTCGCCGCGAGTTTTGATCTCTTTCAAAACTTTCTTTAGGCGCTCTTCAAAGTCGCCGCGGTAGCGGCTACCGGCGACAAGTGCACCGAGATCGAGTGAGTAAAGCTGCTTATCTTTAAGTGTTTCTGGAACATCGTTCTTGTAAATTGCTTGTGCGAGACCTTCAACAACTGCAGTCTTTCCTACGCCTGGTTCGCCAATTAGCACTGGGTTATTTTTAGTACGACGTGAAAGAACCTGCATAACGCGTTCAATTTCGGTTTCGCGACCGATAACTGGATCAAGCTTTCCTTCGCGCGCTGCCTGTGTGAGGTTACGACCGAATTGATCGAGAACAAGTGAAGTAGATGGCGTGCCTTCTGCAGGACCGCCAGATGTTGCCGCCTCTTTTCCTTGGTAACCGGAAAGCAGTTGGATAACTTGCTGACGTACGCGATTTAAATCAGCGCCAAGTTTTACAAGAACTTGTGCAGCAACGCCTTCACCTTCGCGGATTAGGCCGAGCAAAATATGTTCTGTGCCGATGTAGTTGTGGCCGAGTTGCAACGCTTCGCGAAGTGAGAGCTCAAGAACTTTCTTGGCGCGAGGTGTAAATGGAATATGGCCGCTAGGTGCTTGCTGACCTTGGCCGATAATTTCTTCAACTTGTGCGCGAACGCCTTCAAGTGAGATGCCGAGCGCTTCGAGGCCCTTTGCAGCGACGCCTTCACCTTCGTGGATGAGGCCAAGGAGGATGTGTTCAGTGCCGATGTAGTTGTGATTGAGCATTCGTGCTTCTTCTTGAGCCAAGACAACAACGCGTCGGGCTCTATCGGTAAAGCGCTCAAACATGGGCAAGGCTCCTTCTATTGGTTACTGCGTCAAGCCTATAACCCAACGCAGGGAAGACGCGAGGTGGATGGCTGGTACCCCTTAGAACCCCAGATTTAGCGGGGATATTCCCTATTAGGCCTACTTGTGGGGCTAAAGAGTCAGGAGCATGCGGGTATTGCCAAGGGTATTTGGCTTTGCCGCTTCGAGATCCAAGAACTCAGCCACACCGGCATCGTAAGAACGAAGGAGCTCTTGATAAACATCTGGTGCAACTGGCGTTCCTTCAATTTCAATAAATCCGTGGCTGCCGAAGAACTCAGTTCTAAAAGTTAAACAGAAAATTCGTGCAACGCCAACTTCGCGGGCGCGTTCGATAATTCTTTCCAGGATTTGATGTCCAACGCCTTGGTTATGAAAACTTTTTTCAACGGCAACGGTACGAACTTCAGCTAGGTCATCCCAAAGTACGTGGAGTGCGCCACAACCAATAACTTTTCCATCTACTTCAGCAACGGTAAATTCCTGAACGCTTTCATACAAAGTAACTGTCTCTTTAGAAAGCATCTGTCCAGGTGCTGCATAAGAATCAACTAACTGGCGAATTGCTTTGACATCGCTAGTGCGCGCGGGGCGGATATTTACCATGAGAAAACTTTGCGTTATTCGATTTCTGGCTTAACGAGTGGGAAGAGAATTGTTTCGCGAATACCAAGACCAGTAAGTGCCATAAGCAAACGATCAACGCCCATTCCCATTCCACCCATTGGTGGCATTGCAAATTCCATCGCGCGCAAGAAATCTTCATCAACTTGCATCGCTTCTAAATCACCCTTGGCACCGAGCGTTGCTTGTTCTACTAAACGCTCGCGCTGGATAACTGGATCAATTAATTCAGAGTAACCGGTTGCTAGTTCGAAGCCATCAACGTAGAGATCCCACTTTTCAGCAACGCCTGGAATCTCGCGATGTGCGCGAACAAGTGGTGATGTATCAACTGGGAATCCCATGACAAATGTAGGC
This sequence comes from Candidatus Planktophila lacus, assembly GCF_002288325.1. Taxonomy (NCBI): domain Bacteria; kingdom Bacillati; phylum Actinomycetota; class Actinomycetes; order Candidatus Nanopelagicales; family Candidatus Nanopelagicaceae; genus Candidatus Planktophila; species Candidatus Planktophila lacus. The sequence continues at coordinate 1,232,979 of NZ_CP016780.1, forward strand.
TCAATTAACTGATCTTTTGCCACGTGTTCGAAGATCTCTTCGGCTAATTTGCCAGTGATCCACTTCGGATCGATCTTCATACCGAGCTTGGTTGCAATCTTCTTTAGATCATCAATCGGGGTAAGCGCTGTAACGGTTTCTCCAACGCCTGTTGAAATAGCGTCATAGAGCGAAATCTCTTTCCACTTTCCGCCAAGGTCAGCCTGGCGACCATCATGATGAGTAACAGTGTGCGAACCGGCAACTGCCATCGCAGCGTTCTGTACTAGTGAACGAGTTAAATCTGCGATCGAACGCCAGTCACCATATGCCTGATAGCTCTCGATCATTGCAAACTCAGGAGAGTGTGAAGAATCAGCGCCTTCATTGCGGAAGTTACGGTTAATTTCAAATACGCGCTCGATGCCACCAACCACACAACGCTTCAAGAAAAGTTCTGGCGCAATACGCAGGAAGAGATCCATATCGTAAGCATTTGAGAAAGATTTGAAGGGACGAGCTGCTGCGCCACCGTGCATTACCTGCAACATCGGTGTTTCAACTTCAATGAAGTTCTCGTTATGGAAAGTCTCGCGCAGTGAACGCATTACCGCTGGACGCAGACGTGCATTAGAGCGCGCTTCTTCGCGAACAATGAGGTCTACATAACGCATGCGCACACGCGTTTCCTCAGACATTGGCTTGTGATCATTAGGAAGCGGACGAAGTGACTTTGCTGCAATTGCATATGAGTTTGCCAAGATTGAAAGTTCACCGCGCTTTGAAGTGATGATCTCGCCAGTAACGCTGACGATATCTCCAAGATCGATATCGCTCTTCCAGGAATCTAAAACTTCTTGACCGACTTTGTCTAGAGAAAGCATCGCTTGAAGTTCAGTGCCATCGCCTTCGCGCAGAGTTGCAAAACAGAGCTTGCCGGTATCGCGCTTAAAAATTACGCGACCCGTAAGGCTTTGAATATCTCCGGTGGCTTTATCTATTTCGAGATCTACGTACTTAGCGCGGATATCAGCCAGTGATGAGGTGCGAGCAACAGCAACTGGGTAAGGCTCAACGCCACGTTCGATTAAGCCAGCGCGCTTTTCGCGACGGATGCGCAGTTGTTCTGGCAGATCGTCTTCGATTGGCGCTTGTGGTTCGTTGCTCATAATGACAAGAGTCTACCTATTAGATATTTCGCTCGTGGATCAGGCGCAGGCCAATTAGCGTGAGATCAGGCTCATGCTCATCAATAGTTTCGGCAACGCCAATAATTAGCGGGGCTAAGCCACCAGTTGCAATAACGGTTGGTGCTTGGTCATAACTCTGCGCTAATTCGGCAGTAATGCGATCGACCAAACCATCTACCTGGCCAGCAAATCCAAAGATCGTTCCCGATTGCAAAGCTTCAACGGTGTTCTTACCAATAACGCTCTTCGGACGAATCAACTCAACTTTACGCAATTGCGCAGCGCGCGCAGCAAGGGCATCGACTGAAATTTCAATTCCGGGTGCAAGTGCGCCACCAAGGAATTCACCCTTTGGTGAAACAACGTCGAGATTTGTAGAAGTTCCGAAATCAACGACAATCGCTGGGCCACCATAGAGAACATGTGCAGCCAGAGTATTAACAATGCGGTCTGCGCCAATTTCCTTTGGATTATCAACCAACAGTGGGACGCCCGTCTTTGTTCCTGGCTCCACAATTGTTGTTGGAATCTTTGAGAAGTAAGAGGCGATCATGGTGCGCAGTTCTCGTAAAGTTGCGGGAACAGTTGAACAGATTGATAAACCTGTTACTTCGTAATCCGCAACTAAAGCATTGAACTGCAACCAGAGCTCATCAGCGGTTGTACGTGGATCGGTCTTAACGCGCCATGAGCGCACAAGTTCTTCGCCATCGAAGATTCCGAGGACCGTATTAGTATTTCCGACATCTACAGTTAACAACATAACTACTCCGCTCTCAGATCTAGACCGATATCAAAAACTGGCGCTGAATGTGTAAGGGCTCCGATGGCGATGTAATCAACGCCGCTTTCGGCATAGGCACGTGCGTTCTCTAGAGAAATTCCACCTGATGCTTCGAGTTTGCAAGCACCGTTAACAATTGCAACTGCTTCAGCGCATTGTGCGGGGCTCATATTGTCGAGCAGAACTAGGTCGGGCTTCTGCGATAAAACTTCACGCAATTGATCGAGCGTATCTACTTCGATTTCAATCTCTGAATCTGGGTACAAAGCGCGCACTTTGGCAAAGGCTTCTACTACGCCACCAGCTGCTGCAATGTGATTATCTTTAATAAGCGCTGCATCACTCAAGTTCATGCGATGGTTGGTGCCGCCACCCATACGTACTGCGTATTTTTCAAGCACTCGCATACCCGGAGTTGTTTTGCGGGTATCGCGAACTTGGCATTTCGTACCGGCAACTTCTTTAACCCAGAGATTTGTTAGCGTCGCTACTCCACTTAATTGGCTAAAGAAGTTAAGCGCGGTGCGCTCGGCCAATAAAATTGCCCGGGTATTTCCAGAAACGCTGAGCAAAATATCTCCAGCGCTTACATGATCACCATCGTTCTTTACTCGCTTAATTTCAGTTAAACCAACCTCACGCAATACCGCTTCGGCAACTTCTATACCAGCGATGACTCCACTCTTGCGCGCAGTGAAATCAGCCTTGGCAGTTGCCTTTGCGTCAATGGTGGCAACGGAAGTTATATCTTCGCCGCCCGCCAAATCTTCAACGATAGCTGCTTTTATCAAATCAAGATCCGTAAGTGAAAGTTTCATTACTTTCCTACCTCCTGATAGCTAGTGGTCCAATCGCCGCGTTTATCTAGTTGCTGGACAATGCGCTTTCGCCAGTTGTTCTGTGTCTCTGGAAAGTCTTCACGCCAGTGTGATCCGCGTGTTTCTTGGCGAATCAACGCTGCCTTAAGAATTGCCTGCGCAAGTTGGAAGAGATTGGTGGTCTCCCAAGCTTCAACACATGGTTTATCGCTAGTGCGATCTTGAATACGAGTTAGATCAGCACTGGTTTGCAATAGCGAATCAGATGAACGAAGCACGCCGGCACCACGGCTCATACTTAACTGCAACTCACGACGCGTTTCTGGATCTAGTAAAACGCTTTCGGAATTGTTTTCAATGGGTTCGCTATGTTCAGTCAAATTACCGGCGATATCGGCAGCAATTCGCGCACTGAAAACCAAACCTTCGAGCAGTGAATTTGAAGCCAAACGGTTGGCTCCGTGAACTCCAGAACAAGCAGTTTCACCGCAGGCATAGAGGCCATTGACGCTGGTGCGGCCATTTAAATCAACGCGAACTCCGCCTGATGCGTAATGTGAAGCCGGAGCAACTGGGATCAAATCTTTTGCAGGATCAATTCCATTTGCGATGCAAGATGCGTAAATAGTTGGGAAGCGCGCTTCAAAGCCACTTAAATGTCGAACATCTAACCAGACGTGATGTGCGCCAGTTTTATTCATGGTGCGCATAGATGCGATTGCAACAACATCGCGCGGTGCAAGCTCAGCTAACGCATGTTCGGCAACCATAAAGCGCTCACCAGCATCGTTAAGCAAATAAGCGCCTTCACCACGAACCGCTTCGCTAATTAGCGGTTGCTGACCTTGGGTATTATCGCCAAGCCATAAAACTGTGGGGTGGAATTGGATAAATTCCACGTCAGCAACTTTTGCACCAGCGCGAAGTGCCAGCGCGACACCATCACCAGTTGAGACTGATGGGTTTGTGGTTTGTGCGAAAACTTGTCCGAGTCCTCCGGTTGCAAGCACAACTGCTTTACCAAGTGCGCGTCCAACGCCATCGCGACTACCTGCACCGATTACGTGCAAGGTAACACCACAAACAGAACCACTGGCATCTTTAATTGCATCTAAGACGAGTGCATGTTCAACAACTTCAATCTCTGGGTCATCATGAACCGCGGCAAGAAGTGCGCGTGATACTTCAGCACCTGTTGCATCGCCACCCGCGTGCAAGATGCGATTACGTAGATGACCACCTTCGCGAGTTAACGAGATTTCACCGCTTGCTTCAGTATCAAAAATTGCACCGCGTTCGATTAACTTGCGAACGGCTTCTGGTCCTTCGGTAACAAGTACGCGGACAGCTTCTTCATCGCATAAATCTGCGCCCGCAACTAACGTATCTTTTAGATGTTGATCAGGTGTATCCCCTGGACCAAGTGCTGCAGCAATACCGCCTTGCGCCCATTTAGTAGAGCCTTCATCGACCTTTGATTTAGTAACAATCAAAACCGAAAGTCCATAAGTTCGCGCCTGTAGAGCGGTAGTTAACCCAGCGATTCCAGAACCAACAACAATGACATCTGCTTGGGCGGTCCAGCCAGGAGCGGGCGCTAACAACTTCATCGCACAGATCCTAACTTCATCTCCATATTGTCGATCAAACGCACCCCATTTAGCCAACCGGCGATAATCGCACGCTTATTTGCCGTCGCATCTATCGCCTTTGAAAAATCCTTCTCATCGATGATCTCGGCATAATCCAAGTCGAAGCCTTCTTGTGAAACAGCTACCGATTGCAGAGCAGTTCGCGCGGTATCTAGATCCAAAGATAGCGCTGCAGCATTTAGTGCACGGTAGAGAACTTGTGCTTGCTCGCGCGCTTTTTCATCCAATCGCACATTGCGAGATGACATCGCAAGGCCATCGGTTTCACGGATTGTTGGTGCGGCAACAATTTCAATATCTGATTTGAGCTCTGTGATGAGCTTTCGAATAAGTGTTAACTGCTGAAAATCTTTCTCACCAAAGATCGCAGTTTTTGGTCTAACCAATTGAAATAACCTTGCAACTACGGTTACAACGCCATCAAAGTGTCCAGAACGAGAAGCGCCCTCATAGAGATCTCCCAATGCACCAGCAGATCGCTTTGCAAAGCCTGTTGGATAAATCTCTTCGTAGGTAGGTAACCAGAGATGAGTAACGCCAGATTCTTTCGCTAGTTCAATATCCCGATCAGGAGTTTTGGGATATTTTGTTAACTCTGCCTGGTCTTCAAATTGCAGCGGATTTACAAAGATGCTTGCGACAACGTAATCTGATTTTTCACGCGCTAATTTAAATAGCGAAGCATGGCCTTGATGAAGCGCGCCCATCGTCGGAACAAATGCGCAGCCGTCAGCGAGTTCGGTTGAACTAGTGACTATCTTCATGATCTTGGCTCCAGTCCTTTCAGGTACCGGGCGGTGATGAAGACAAGTTTAAGGCTTTACGGCAATTGCACCAAAAGCTCAGAAATCTTGCCATGGGTAAGAAGAATCGCCTCAGGATCAATCGAAACCCAGGGTTCAAGTACGAAACGCCTCTCATGTGCGCGTGGATGCGGGAGCTTTAATTCATCAGCAGAACTTAAAAGTGATCCGTATTGAATCAAATCTAAATCAATAGTGCGTGGTCCCCATTTTTCCAGGCGCTGTCTGCCAAGTGCTTTTTCGATACCGTGGAGTAATGAAAGTAAATCCATGGCAGGCAGTTCGCTTTCAACGATACAGACTGCATTTAGATAATCAGGTTGCTCGATATCGCTGACGGGTTTTGTGGAGAAATACTCAGAAACAGAGATTACATCCGTGGCCTCGCGCAACATCGCTACCGCTAAATCCATCTGTGCTTTGGGATCTCCAATATTTGCACCTAGCGCGATTACCGCTTTCATCGTGAGATGGTGACCGAGATGTCTTTTACTTCAGCCGCAACTGGCGCTTGTGGTTTATGAACAGTGACAGTTACTCGTGCTGCTTGAGCAAATGTAATCTTGATTCGTTCTGCAATACGACCGGCCAGTTTTTCAATTAGTGAAACTGGATTTGTGGTGATCTCTTCAACAACTAAATCGATGACTTCCGCGTAGTTAATTGTGTCTTTCACATCATCGCTGATACTTGCCCGAGTTAGGTCGACTTCAAGTTCTACATCGACATAGAAATCTTGGCCGTTGGCGCGTTCTGCCTCAAAGACTCCGTGATAACCAAAGCCTTTAATTCCAGTGATGCGAATTAGATCAGCCATGGTTTACAACTAAATCTTTATGTGATTTCACGCTATGAACTCTAACTGCCCAAATACTTTTATCAAGTAAAGATTTGGTGAGCGCTATCGTCGCTTCTTCACGCTCATCAGGAGTGCTGCCCCCAAGGAAACGTTTGCGCGATCCTCCAATTAGCACTGGATATCCAAGTTCAGTGAATTCACCTATGCGATTTAAGATCTCCCAGTTATGTTCGGCCTCTTTAGAAAAACCTAAGCCTGGATCAATTATCAAGTTATTGCGGGCAATTCCAGCCTTTAACGCTAGATCGATCTGCAACTGCATTTCTGCAATTACTTCTTTGACCACATCGCCGTATGTCGCAAGCGAATTCATATCTTTGGAATGACTGCGCCAATGCATCAAAATATATGGGCAACCCATTTCGGCAACGCTTTCATGCATCAAGTCATCAGCTAGCCCGCCACTTACATCGTTGACGATACTTGCGCCAGCTTCAATTGCTAGCGCTGCTGTTTCGGCGCGCATTGTGTCGATACTTATGGGAACTCCGGTTTGCGAAAGTTTTTTTATAACTGGCAAGACTCGAGATTGTTCTTCTGCGGCGGATACCCGATCCGCACCCGGCCGAGTTGATTCGCCGCCAATATCGATAATGTCTACGCCTTCGGCGATCATCTCTAAACCGCGAGCAACCGCCTTTTCGTAAGTGTCATGCTTGCCACCATCTGCAAATGAATCAGGTGTGACATTCAAAATGCCTATGATCTTCATGATTTATCGATTGCTTTAGCGAATTAGTTAGCGGTTGGTGATCAGGCTGATCGCTTCAGCTCGTGTTGCTGGATCGCGCAGAACACCACGCACTGCACTTGTGGTTGTGCGTGCTTGTGATTTACGAACCCCGCGCATCGACATACATAAATGTTCGCAATCAATAATCACAATCACGCCCATCGGATCGAGAATCTTCACCATCGCATCGGCAATTTGAGTTGTTAAGCGCTCTTGCACCTGTGGGCGACGGGCAAATAAATCAACTAAACGTGCAACTTTGGAAAGTCCCGTAATTTTGCCACGCGGAATATATCCAACATGTGCGACTCCGTGGAATGGAGTTAAGTGGTGTTCGCAATGTGAAAATACTTCGATATCGCGGATGATTACCAACTCTTCATGGCCGATATCAAAGGTGGTTGTTAACACCTCTTCTGGCGACTTCCAGAGTCCTTCAAAGTTCTCTTTAAAGGCGCGGGCAACGCGCGCTGGAGTCTCTTTTAAACCTTCGCGATCTGGATCTTCACCGAGAGCTAGAAGAAGTTCGCGAACTGCAGCAGTTGCGCGCGCTTCATCGTATGGGTGCAGAGCGCGCCCATCTTCAGGTCCCATTGAAACCGGAGTTACATCGTTCACTCTTGATCGGAATCTTTCTTTGCGCTCTTGCGAACTCGTGAAGGTTTCTTTTCAGATTCTGGTTCGATGACAATACGTTCTGGAACATCAACCGGTGGTTGCTGTGAAGGAATACGCGTTGCTGAACCTGTCCAGGCCGGACGGCGTGGCCAAGAGTTAACTTTCTTAAAGATCTTTGCAATTTCTTCTTTATTGAGAGTCTCTTTCTCAAGAAGCTGCAGAACCATCGCATCTAAAGTAGCGCGGTTTTCTACCAAGATATCAAAGGCTTCTTGGTGGGCATTTTCAATAAATTTACGGATCTCAGCATCAACGGTTGCCGCAATGTTTTCAGAGTAATCACGTTGGTGACCATAATCGCGACCCATAAATGGTTCTGATGCATCTGCTCCGAGCTTGATCGCACCGATAGTTTCGGTCATTCCGTATTGCGTAACCATGGCGCGGGCTAGTGCGGTTGCCTTTTCAATATCATTTGATGCGCCAGTTGATGGGTCATGGAAGATTAACTCTTCAGCAGCACGTCCTCCGAGTGAGTAAGCAAGTTGATCTAACAACTGATTGCGCGTTGTTGAGTACTTGTCATCATCTGGCAGAACCATTGTGTAACCAAGTGCGCGACCGCGCGGCATGATCGTAATCTTGTGAACTGGATCAGTATGTGGAAGTGCATGCGCAACAAGTGCGTGGCCAGCTTCGTGATAAGCGGTAACGCGACGTTCATCATCAGACATAATCCTTGATTTACGCTGCGGACCAGCCATTACGCGATCAATTGCTTCATCGATCTGGCTATTTGAAATTACCTTCTTCTCCTCGCGTGCGGCAAGAAGTGCAGCTTCGTTAAGAACATTTGCTAGATCTGCACCGGTAAATCCTGGGGTGCGACGTGCATAAGTAATTAGATCTACTTCATCTGAAAGTGGTTTGGTCTTGGCATGCACTTTGAGAATTTCTTCGCGACCCTTTAGATCTGGGCGATCAACTGCGATCTGGCGATCGAAACGACCTGGACGCAATAGCGCAGGATCAAGTACATCTGGGCGGTTAGTTGCTGCGATCAAGATAACTTGACCGCCAGTTTCAAATCCATCCATCTCGACAAGAAGTTGGTTAAGAGTTTGTTCGCGTTCGTCGTGACCGCCACCCATACCGGCGCCGCGCTGGCGACCAACTGCATCAATTTCATCTACGAAGACAATTGCGGGTGCATTGGTCTTTGCCTGCGCAAATAAATCGCGAACTCGCGCTGCACCAACACCAACGAACATTTCAACAAAATCTGAACCAGAGATTGAATAGAAAGGAACTTGCGCTTCTCCTGCTACTGCGCGAGCAAGAAGTGTCTTACCGGTTCCGGGAGGGCCGTAGAGAAGGACGCCTTTAGGAATCTTCGCGCCAAGGAGTGCGTACTTAGGTGGGTTAGCGAGAAAGTCTTTTATCTCTTCTAGCTCGGCGATCGCTTCATCAGCGCCAGCTACATCGGCAAAGGTATTTTGTGGAACATCGTTATCTTGTAATTTGGCGCGAGATTTTCCAAATGAGAAGACGCGATTTCCACCTTGCGCGCGGCTCATCAAGAAGAAGAACAGGAAGCCAATTAAGAGAATTGGGAATATTGAGAATAGAAAAGAAAGAAATAGCGATTGTGATGGAACTTCAACGGTCCAGCCTTTTACAGGAGAGTTCGCGCTTAAAGCATCGATAAGCGTTGGCTCTTGGCGGGCAATATATGAAGCTTCGACTTTGCTATCGCCTTTGATTAATACACCTGGCTTTAGGATCAAACGAATCTTTTGTGATCGATCAACCAAGACCGCAGATTCAACTTCGGATTGTGAAATTGCAGCGAGTGCGCGTGAAGTATCAATTTGGGTATAACGATTACCGGCGCCTGTAACTTGTCCGAAGATAGTTACCGCCAAGATCGCTGCAACTATCCAGAAGAGTGGGCCACGAAAAATCTTTCCAGCGCGGGAAGTCGGCGCCTTCTTGGGGGTCTTCTTAACGCTCTTCGAATTTGTTGAACTTTTCTTCTTCAACAAATTCTTGCCATCAATTTTCTTTTTTTCCATTAGCGAGAGCGCCGTCCCTACGAATACATGTGCTTTGCGAGCACACCGATAAAGGAGAGGTTGCGATACTTCTCGTCAAAATCAAGTCCATAGCCAACTACGAAATCTTTAGGAATATCAAAGCCGACGTATTTGCAATCAACTTCTACTTTCGCCGCCTCTGGTTTGCGCAAGATCGCGAGAATTTCAACACTGGCTGCGCCTCGTGACATTAGATTTGCGCGTAACCAAGAAAGTGTTAAACCAGAATCGACAATATCTTCAACGATCAAGATATTGCGGCCAGTGATATCGCGATCTAGATCTTTCAAGATACGAACAACGCCGCTGGACTTTGTGCCAGATCCATAGGAAGAAACTGCCATCCAATCCATTTCAATATGGCGTTGCATCGCGCGAGTAAGATCTGCCATCGCCATGATTGCACCTTTAAGAACTCCTACAAGAAGTAAGTCGCGGTCTTTGTAATCTGCATCAACGCGTGCTGCAAGCTCCGCAACTTTTTCGCGAAGTTGATCTTCGGTAACGATTACGCGTTCTACATCTGTGCCGACTGCAGCTAGATCCACTTAAGGACTCCTTCATGTGGTTATGAGGTGATCAATTTGGACGGGCCAAGAGCGAAAGTCTGCCCGAAATCCGGGCAACCTTCACACCACCCGGCAGGCTCGCCTCCCCTTGTCCGTGCCAAGAAGTGACCAGCGCCTCAACGGCAGCGAGGTGATCTGCGCTTATTGAGCCACCTGGAGCCCCTGCTGCATAGATCGCAGCCCTCAAAATCCGAGAACGGATCGCTCTGGGAAGTTCGGCAAGGGCTGCGCAATCTAGATCTTTGAGGTCAACTCGAGAGATAACTGCTTGCGCCATCTCATCTAAAGCATCAGCATCATCGCGCAAGATCGCTGCACTGCGGGAAAGCGCTGCAGCAATTCCTGGGCCGATCTCTGTTTCCATAATTGGCAAAACTTTATTGCGCACTTTAACGCGCGTGAACTTTTCATTTTCATTATGTGGGTCGTTCCAGGGTTTCAGATCTGCTTCGGTGCATGCAGCAACTGTTTGTTCACGAGTAAGGCTTAAAAGCGGTCGTGCGTACTTTCCATTAACAACTGCCATTCCGGAAAGTGAACGTGTGCCAGAACCGCGCGCTAACCCGAGTAAAACTGTTTCGGCCTGATCATCGCGAGTATGTCCCAAGAAAATTTGAGAAGCGCCAAATGCATGTGCAGCAGAATCAAGAGCGGCATATCGTGCAGCGCGCGCATCGGCTTCTAATCCGGATTTTTCGACAATATCTACTTTTTCAATTAATACTTCTTGATAACCCATATCTTTTAAAGTGCTTTGTACTTTTTTAGCTTGATCTGCCGAACCGCTTTGTAATTGATGATCAACGGTTACGCCAATTAAGGTGATTGCTAAAGCTGGCGCTTCTTTAATAAGGGCATAAGCAAGCGCAAGTGAATCTGCACCACCGGATACCGCGACTAGCGCACAATCACCAGCGGTTAGGTTTTCTAAAAATGGTCGGACAGCGTTTCGTAGGTCAACGAGCGCGCTGGTCATGCGCTAACTCTAGACCCGACCACCAAATGGCATAAGTCCTTTAACGCTGTAGATATTCGAGTAGAGCAGGCCTTTCCCCTTTGAATTGGCCTCCCACATCATTCCGTTACCAGCATAAATAGTGATGTGGTGGATCGATGAAATTGTTCCCTTATATGAATAGAACAATAGATCACCTGGAACAAGTTCATTTAAAGATACATGTTTGGTATATCCCGCATAAAGTGATGAGTTTAAGCGATCCCAATTTGGCCAACCGAGTCCTGCCGCTTTGTAAGCGGCGTAAACCAAGCCAGAACAATCAAATGAGTTTGGCCCTTCCGAACCCCAGATATATGGCTTGCGCGCTAAAACCTGCTTCTTTGCGAAAGCGACCGCAACTGCACGTTGTTCTTCAGTTGTGCGGATTGTAGAACGTCCCTTAAATCCGGTATCTGCCCAAACCTTTTTCTGGCCAGAAGTATTAGCCGCTGTATTAGCAAGACTTTCTTCAAGGAGTGCAAGTGCACGTTGCTGTTCAAGCGTAATTCGCACTTTTTTTGCGCTGGCAAGTTCGCGCGCTAACTTATCTTGAATCGCTTGCAACTTATCTACTTCTTTTTGTTGCAGGGCTTTTGCATCATCTGCAACTTTTTTAGCCCCCGCAACTTTTGCAGTTGCAGTTTCTTGCACAACCTTTGCCGCATCGGCCTTTACCTTTGCATCGCGCGCAACAATTTCTGCAGCTTTGTAGCGATCGAGCGCCATCGTGTTCTGCACACCCAACTTATCCAAGGTTGAAATCTGATCAATTAAATCTTGTGGGCCATTAGCGCTAAGCAGTGGTTCGATATCTGTCATCGATCCACCCATTATGTAAGCATTCGCTGCCAGCTTGCCAATTACTCGGTGCGCTTGTGCAACAGCTTCTTGCGTCTCGCGGGCATACTCTGCGGCGGCTACCGCAGCAGCAGTTGCTACAGCGAGTTCACGCTTTGCCTTTACATATAACGCCTGCGCTGCATTTGCTTTGGCGGTCAAAGTTCGAAGAGTTTGATTGGCTGCCGCTAATTTCTTCGCGGCTACATCGGCGGCTTTTTTCTTCGCGGCTTCAGCTTTCTTCGCCGCCTCAATCTGCGCCAGAGTTGGTTTTGGAGTTGCTGCGACGGCAGGAGTAATCGGTAGCGCGAGCCCAAAAATCAAGGCTAGCGCTAGCGCTTTTCTGCGATGCAACACAAAACCCCCAAGTGTTAAGCCCCCAGAATAAGTGAGCAACCTGTGGAACTCCGTTAAAAGGTGGTGAGTGTCGCTAGTTGGCTACATCTCGTTTTGTGAATAGAACGGTTGCGATAACCAAAGCGATTCCCACGTAAATCCCAGAAAGCGAAAGGGCATGGGTATAACTAATTGTTTCGGTTCCACCAGCAGCAACTGTTGCCAACTGACTTCCGGGCAACCATTCCAAAGTGCTGGATTTAACTGCGCCCACAATGTTTTCTACAATCAATAGCCACAATACGCCAAGTGAAATTGAGCTAATTGGTGAGCGGAAGAGAATTCCCAGAACCATGCCGATGATTCCAAAGCCTAAGATCGAGATGAAAACATTGAGCAGAGTTTTCGCTATTTCAATACGTCCATCGCTATTGAACCAAAGCGTGGTGCTGACATCTTTACTTCCGGCCAGTATGTAAGAAACACCGATTGAAATTACGGCTCCGACCAAAGTCATAATGACTGCGAAGGCTTTCATCGATGCCAATTTGCCGATTAATAAGCGGATACGGCCAGGTTGACGTACCAAAAGATTGCGCAGCGTTCCGAGTGAGTATTCCTGAGCGGTTTGAGCCGCAAATACACACAGAGCGATGATTCCGAGTAGGTTTCCGATACTCGTAAATGCTTGTGTAGAACCACTTGGCAGCGCGAGCATTTCGCGGGTAATTCTTACCCCACGGTCGCCATTGCCTTGTGGTGAATCGATAAGTAAGAAAAGTAGTGAAGAAACCAAGACGCTAAAGAATGCAACTGCTCCCATAGTGCCCAGTAGCAAGGTAGGACGTCGTAATTTGCGCCATTCAGCAAAGAAGATTCTAGTTAGGCTGCCGATCATTTCTGATCTCCTGTCATTTCAAAGAAAGTTTCTTCGAGGTTAGGTAGTTGCGGTGAAAGCTGGGTAAGTAATATTCCGGCCTCAAACGCCAACTTATTTAGAACTCCCGCCCATTCTGCAGGTCCTTCAATATGTGCAACTCCATCGCGAATATGTGCTTTATGCCCAGCGCCTTCGGCAAGAGAAATAATTTTTTCTAAATCGCTTAACTTTTCAGTCTTAACCAGCATAAATGGTTGCTGCGCATCGAAAAGGTCTTGCATTGCGCCTGCAAAAACTACTTCTCCCTTTCGCAACATAACCAAATACTCGCTAATGATTTCTAACTCTGAAAGTAAATGTGATGAAACAAATACTGTTGTACCGCCATCTGCCAGCGAACGAAGAAGTTGGCGAATCTCTTGAATTCCTTCAGGATCTAATCCATTAGTTGGTTCATCTAAAATCAAAAGCTTTGGATTTGGCAGAAGTGCAGCTGCGATACCCAAGCGCTGTTTCATACCAAGTGAGTAAGTTTTGTACTTTGATTTTCCGCGATCAGCGAGCCCAACTTGTGCGAGTAATTGATCTACACGTTCAAGGGGAAAGCCTCCAAGGGTTGCTAGAACTTTTAGATTCTCAGCGCCAGATAGAGCTGGATAGAAAGCAGGGCCTTCGATCATCGCCCCTACTTGAGAGAGATATTTCTCTGGAGATGTAATCGGCTCACCCAAGATGCGCCCCGTGCCACCGCTAGGTGAGATAAGTCCGAGCAACATGCGGATCGTCGTTGTCTTACCAGCGCCATTTGGGCCAACAAATCCGCAGATCGTTCCGGCTGGCACCTCAAAATTGGTATGTGAAACGGCAAAGCCAGAGTCATATTTCTTACTTAAATCGCTAACGGATATCGCTAATTGAGGCATGTACTCAATATAGCAATTGCACCTTAGAATTCTCGGTGTGAGTAATGAGATCTGGGGTTATCAACCAACCAATCAACGGCCTGCACCAGATTGGGAAATCAACCCTCAAACTGCAGCAGTGCGTGCCGGTCTTGCTCGTTCTGGTTTTGGCGAAACATCTGAGGCCCTTTATTTAAATAGTGGCTTTACATATTCCTCCGCGCAAGAAGCATTTGATGCATTCGCTGATGAGACAGATCATTACTTATATAGCCGTTTCCATAATCCGACAGTGCAGATGTTTGAAAAGCGTTTAGCAGCAATTGAAGGCGCAGAATATTGCGTTGCAACAGGTTCTGGAATGTCCGCCATGTTCGCATCTGTCGCCTGTCTTGTTAAAGCTGGAGATCACGTAGTCGCATCAGCCGCGATGTTTAGTTCTTGCCACGTTGTGTTAACTGAGATATTGCCCAAGTGGGGCGTTACCGTAGAGCTTGTAAAAGGAAATGACTCAACAGTTTGGGCTGCAGCGTTAAGCAAACCGACAAAAGTCGTCTTTATCGAATCTCCAAGTAATCCTTTAATGGAAATAGTTGATATCCGTATGGTTAGCGATCTGGCTCATAAAGTTGGCGCCACTGTGATCGTTGATAACGTTATGGCTTCTCCGGTTTTGCAGAAACCCCTTGAACTCGGTGCAGATGTAGTTATGTACTCCGCAACAAAACATATTGACGGTCAAGGGCGCGTACTTGCTGGAGCAGTTCTTGGTTCCTTCTCCTATATTCACGAACATTTAATTCCATTTAATCGCCACACTGGTCCATCACTAAGTCCTTTTAACGCCTGGGTGCTTTTAAAATCTTTAGAAACTATGGAGATGCGCGTTCAACGTATGTGTGAAAATGCCCATGCGATTGCTGAATTTCTAGAGACTCGCAAAGAGATTAAATCTGTTAAATACCCTGGGCTAAAGTCGCATCCAGATTATGTAACTGTTCAGAAGCAAATGACTGGCGGCGGAAGCACAATCGGGATCGAATTTGCTGGCAGCCAAAAAGATGCTTTCGCCTTTATGGATGCTCTGCGAATTATTGATATCTCTAACAATTTAGGCGATAGCAAATCACTTATTACCCACCCATCTTCTACAACTCATCGCCGTTTAGCGCCAGATGTTCAAGCCGAGATGGGTATTACTCCTTCAGTGCTTCGCCTGTCAGTTGGGCTAGAGCATGTAGATGATTTGATAAAGGATTTAACTCAAGCCTTTAAAAGTTGAGCCGCAACAAGCAAAACAGATAGCAGGCTCAAGTAAGTAATAGACCATTGAAAAATTTTTCCTGCAGTTTTCTCATAATTTACTGATTTTTCATTTAAGCCACGGAGTTGAGCGGCGAAAACTAATCCCAGTGCAACCGTAACCGCCATCGCCCAGTTCTGTAGCTCTGCATTAATTATTAGCGCTACTGACGAAGCAATCATGGCAATTGTATAGATCCACATCTGACGAAGTAGATGTGTCTTACTGGCTACAACTGGCAGCATTGGAATATGCGCGGCAGCGTAGTCATCCTTATATTTAATTGCTAAAGCCCAAAAATGAGGCGGTGTCCAGAAGAAGATAACTAGGAAAAAAGACCACGCGGTAACCGAGAGCGAATTTGTAACAGCAGCCCAACCGATTAGCGCTGGCATACATCCTGCTGCCCCGCCCCAAACAATATTCTGCGGAGTGCGCTTCTTTAGCAAAATTGTGTAAACCCAAACGTAGAAAACAATTGCAGTTGCAGTTAGTGCGGTTGTTAGCGCGTTTGTATATACCGCAAAAATTAGAAGTGATATCAAGCCAATTAAAGTTGCAAAGATTAGCGCTTCGGCTTTTGTAAGTACACCAGTTGCAAGTGGCCGCTTTGCCGTGCGCTTCATTAACTTATCTGATTCGGATTCGATCACCATGTTAAATGCATTTGCACTTCCGGCAGCGAGGGTTCCACCAATTAAAGTTGCCATGGTTAAGGTGAGTGAAGGCAGACCTTCATTTGCTAAGACCATCGAAGGAAGAGTTGAAACCAATAAAAGCTCGACTACGCGTAACTTCATGAGGTCTACAAATCCGCGAACCTTTACAGAAGGTTTTAAGCGTGAATTCGTGGACACAGGCAAAGATTACTCAGCATTAATGTGCCGCGTTCTCATGGTCCTCTAAGGAAGGACGCCTATTGTGCGTATTGACGCTAAAACTTGCTATCAAAGATAGGGATATGACCAATGACACCTCCAAAGAAGCCTGACTGGATCGAGATCGCCGAAAACGATGGCGGTTTAAATCAACCAGCACCTAAGGCAAAGAAGAGCGGTCCAGTACTTATTGCTGCGACTGCATTGGTTCTGACTTTCGGTGGCGCTGTTGTAGCCCAAACAAATCAAGGTGGGACTGGGGATACTCAGCAGCCTCAATTGGTGCAGGCATCGCAATCAGCCACAATGGCGACTCCGGCGCTAAGCGCCGTAACGCCACAATCAACATCTCCAAATTTATCTAGTTCTGTGCAATCACCGTCGATAAAAGCTCCTTCAATTGGCAAAAACACTCTTCCGGCCATTGCTACCCCACCAAATATGAATGGCGGAGATGACGATGATGAAGATGAGGACGAAGATGAGGACGAAGGTGATGACGAAGATGATGACGACCGTGACGATCATTAATGCCAGTAAAGTTAGCGAGTGCCTCGCAAACTAGTTAAGAAGATTTCACTGGCAGTTACTTGTCTGCTCCTAACTGGCATCGCTAGCCCGATTAGCCAGGCGAATAGCCAAGATCTTTCTGCTTCGAAAAAGATCGTTTTAGTAAAAACCATTAACGGTGCGATTGCACCTAAATCGGTTGAGGCATCAAATAGCGGGCTAGTCAGCGCCCATAACATGATGTATCGCCATAGCGTGACCCTTTATAACGCGCAGACGATGGAGCTTGAAGCTACGATTCCTGATTCGGTAAAACTCTCAGATTTTGGCTACTCGAAATATTCTGGAACATATAAAGGCTCACCTGTAGAAGGCGCCTTCTCTCCTGATGGCAATTATCTTTACTTCACAAATTATGCGATGTATGGCAAAGGCTTTAACAGAGAAGGAACCGACACTTGTTCTCCTAGCGATAACTACGATAAAAGTTTTCTATCGCGCGTAGAACTTTCAACTAAGAAAATTGATGCGATCTATCCTGTCGGTTCAGTTCCTAAGGTTGTTAAAGTCTCACCGGATAATAAATATATTCTTATATCGAATTGGTGTTCCTACACAGTCACAATCATTTCTGTAGAAACTCAACAGGTAGTAAAAACTATAAAAATTGGTCGATATCCGCGGGGCATTGCAATCACCAGCGATAGCAAATTCGCTTATGTTGCCGAAATGGGTGGAAACCGAATCCACCAGATCAACCTGGAAGATTTCTCAGTTAATTACATACCAATTGGATCAAACCCTCGTGCAATTGTGCTCTCCCCAGATAACACAAAACTTTATGCAACTTTGAATATCTCGGGAAAAGTTATCGCTTGGGACTTAGCTACAAATAAGGCGATTAAGAGCGTGGCTACTGGAAAATCCGCACGTAGTTTGGCGATCTCAACAGATGGCTCAGCGCTTTATGTAGTCAATTTTAGAAGTGGGACTCTATCTGTCGTCAGTACAGAAACAATGAAAGTCTTACAGAACGTAAAAGTCTGTAGCGAACCTATCGGAGTTACTTACGATCAAACCGAATCAAAGACCTGGGTGGCTTGTTACGGCGGTTCAATTAAAGTATTTGCACCTCAGTAACAACAGTTGCGCTTTCCGGTGCAGGGATAGCCAACGGCGCAGCAATCTTGGCTAGATAACGATCTAAAGTCTTGCGTGCACGATCACTTGCTGAATTAGTTCTACGAATCTTGTCGGCGATGATTACAAAAGCGTATTCACGATCTCCTGATTGCACATAGCCAGCAAGGCTTACCGTGCCGGTAAGAGTGCCGGTCTTTGCCTTAACCAAACCAACCGCATCTGGAGCCGTCTCGATATAGCGATTTCGTAGCGTTCCACTTTCTCCACCGACCGGAAGGCTCTCAATCAACCTTGAAAGAACCGGATCGGAATGAATTTTGTAGAGCAGTTGTGCAAGTGCGTGTGCAGTAACTTTATTCTGTCGCGATAAACCACTGGCATCGATAACGACTATCTGCGCTGGATTTATCCCAAATGAAATCAAAATTTCTGCGAAGGTAACTGCTACGCCTTCATCGTTAAATTCATTGCCGGCATACTTTGCTGCGATCTTAGCCATGCGTTCTGAAAGTTGGTTATCACTCCAAAGCAAGAACCAATCAAGCATCTTTATAACTTGTGGTGATTCTGAAGTTAATATCTCTTCGCTAACCAATGAAGTCGCCTTTTCATCGCTTACCTTGATAAATGCAGCGGTAACTCCACGTTTCTTGTAGAAGGCTTTATAACTTGCAACTTCGTTGGCATAGATACCGTTGTAATAAACCTTTAACTTCTTTATCGAACCGCCTGAGCTCTCTTTAACTTTACTAAGGCTATTAAAGGCAATCCGTGGAAAAGAGGTGCGCTTCATCTTTGTTGCAACCCGATGATCCATCGAAATCCAAGGATCAAACTCGCCATCGATAACAATTGAATCAGGAACCGTGCCGAGTGAAACTCGAGTTGTAAAGACTTGGTCAGGCTGTAAGTGTTTTAAGGTGGCCGCGGCTGCAAGAATCTTCATTGTCGAAGCGGGCTTGCGTTGTGAAAATGCATTTGATTCAAAGACGATCTCGCCGGTGCTTACATCAATTAACGACACCGATGGATTACTTAACTCTGGCTCTACCGCTAGACGTGAGAAAACGCTGGCTGCTGAGATGGGATCAAATGCAGAAGCGCTAGGAGTGATAGCCAATACCGCTGCGGTCAGCAGCGCAGAGCGCCTAACAAAACTATTAAACAAGCGCTGTCTTACCCAACTGTGGCGATAAGAATATTGAGAACTGTTAGGCCAATTAACGTTAGCCAGATGCTCTTCTTTAATTCGCTCTTCTTCGCGTTTATGTAGCTAAGTACCAGAATGGCTAGGACTACCAAGAGCTTTATTCCAACTTTGGTGTGATCTAAGGTCTCATCTGGTTTTGCCGATGAATAAGTACCAACCATCACAAGACCTGCCAGTAGCGCAGTCGCTGCGGAATGCATTACACCTTTAGAAAGTTTACGAGGGCTCTTATTCCACTGATGAAGCAGCAATCCCAAAATTCCAGCGATCGCCAACATATGCGCGATATATGCGATTAGAAATACAGTCTTCATTGTTATTAGCCCTTTCTAGCCTTTCTTACATATTAAGTTTAGAGTGCGCACATGGAAATAAATACACCTGCCACGATCGGCCCAGGAGAATTTTTTCCTGTTGTAGGTGTTGGTCCTCATGAAAAACCTTGGCCAACAGGTGCTCAATATGACTCAGAATTGCTTGAGAATGGTGATCGTCGCAATGTTCTAGATCACTATCGCTATTGGTCCGTTGAAGCAATTGTTGCTGATCTCAATACTAAGCGCCATAAACTGCATATCGCTATTGAAAATTGGCAACATGACTTAAATATCGGTTCAGTTGTTCGAACTGCAAATGCCTTTAATGTTTCGGCCGTACATATCGTTGGAAAGCGTGACTGGAATAAGCGTGGCGCAATGGTTACAGATAGATACCTAACCGTTATTCATCACCCCACAATCGCCGACTTTGCAACTTGGTGTAAAGAAAATAACCTGCCGATTATCGGAATCGATAACGTCCCGACTTCTAAACAACTTGAAGGAGCGCAATTACCTGAATCATGTGTGCTTTTATTCGGACAAGAAGGCGCCGGAATGTCAGATGAAGGTATTGAAGTCTGCGAAGTGCTCTATGAGATACGCCAATATGGATCTACTCGTTCCATGAACGCTTCAGCTGCTGGCGCGATAGCGATGTATCACTGGGCGCTGCAACACCTACCTCGTTAACTCCTGCAGCAAACCATCTATCGCACGTTCCACCATTCCGAGAACTTCTTCGAATGCCGAATCAGGTAGCGAATAAGGATCTGGAACTTCGCGATCGCCAGCAATTGTGTAATCAAAGTCGCGCAAGAAATGAACTTTACCGTGCAGTTCTTGATTTTCAGTAAGCGACAAAACATTTCGGTGGTTGCTGCGATCCATCACCAAAATCAAATCAGATTTCTCCATTCGTGCAGCAGTCATTTCCGACGCGATGTGATCGAACTTGTAACCTGCTGCTTCCCAAGTTTTCTTGGAAGGTGGATTTGGACCTTCACCTACATGCCAATTTGAAGTTCCCGCACTATCGACCAGAATTTTCGGTGCGCTCCAAGTAGAAGTTCTATTTGCTAAAACCGCTGCCGCCATTGGAGAACGACAAATATTTCCTAGACAGACCATGGTGATTAAAAGTTCATCGCGATTTCGCAGATGAGATAAATCAGGCACGAGTTATTTAGTCGCCTAAATCATCCGAGACGGGGACATCTTCCATCGCCTCGCGCACAGCAACCAAGCGGCGGTCGATTTCATCTGCTTCAGCCATACGACCAAGAGCGCGAAGCACTTTGGTCATACGGGTTTCGATATCAACAATTAGTTCGAAATCCTTTGGTTCTTCTTCAGAAATAATCTGCAGAACACCATCTAACGTCGCCAGACCTTCATCGAGTTTTCCGAGTAGAACTTCGGCTTTTCCGTATTCGTAGAGCGCAAAGGTTTCACGGCGGTGATCATGGCCGGTTTCAAAGACATCGATCGCCTTGCGAGCAGCTTCGATCGCTTTTTCGCCATCGCCGAGTTCGACATAGCAAGATGCGATCTTCTGATCACAGCGTGCAACTTGAATAACTTCTTTTTCGGTCTTAAAAATCAAACGAGCTTCTTTAAAGGTAGTAATTGCCTGGTCGTACTGCTTTAGCTCGCGATATGCGCAACCAAGCAAATGGAGATCATTAGCGGCACCGATTTGATTTCCATCAACTAAATGCTCTTGCGCACATTCATCCATGATCTCGACAACTTTTACAAAGTTCTTCGAGGCATACCACCACTCACCCAATGTGCAGGCAAGTTCTAATGAGAGTGGAGATTTGCTCTCGCGCAAAATTTCCACAGCTTTGCTCATGGCAGTGGCCGCTTCATCCATACGCTTTAACTGATTTAAGTTATAACCAATTGCAGAGTAAGCCTGCGCAAGTCCTTCGCTAGATTCAGCAGCGCCGAGTTCAGAGAAGATATCGCGCGCGGTTTCGGCAAGTGCTAAAGCTTCGTCGTACTGTCCGCGTGCAAAAATTCGCGCACTTAATTCGTAATATGTATTTGCACGATCTGCGCCATGGACCTCTGGAATTCGATCCCAGAGCATCTCTTCGGTTACGAGCTCGTCCTGGCTTTCATCATCGCTCATGGCGGCGAGATTACTCTTAAATAATTAGGAAGGCGCGTTATATTGTGTAAACGCCATGCGCCAATTTCCCAACGGGCCAAGCGCTGCGCCTTTCAAAATATTCTCAGTTACTGCACGGATTTGCCGTTGGGTCGCCTTATCGAAGCGGTGTCCCCATGGGCAGCGATCTTCCATCGCACAAACCCAGCCATTTGTAGCCATATTCAGGGCGCCCGCACCGGATGGGCGGGTGTAATAAGTGGCCATTGATGGGACGGATTTTTCAAAAGGCAGAATTGAAGATCGCGCGATCGTCTCAACTGGCGGACCGTTAAATGTAATCGGAGTATCGGCTTCATAACCAACGACGCCTTTGATAACTGCCCCAGGTTTTAATACATCAAAAGGCCAGAGGCTGGTTTCAACGACCATATCTCGTTTAAAACCGAGTGAAAGATATTGCGAACCTAAGAGCGTGACTTCTGGTCGGCCTAAATCACGCCAAGGTGTAACGCCAGAAATCGTTTCGCCATTTATATCAATCCGGTTATAGGCGGTATTGCCACCAAGGACAATTAGATTAACTCCACGGTCAACCGCTGCTTCAACTGCATTGCGCATTTGCGTTGTCCAGTATTCGCTGTGTCCACCAAAGACCAGTGCCTTGGTCTTACTTGTTAAATCAGGGTTGCGATCTAAATCAAAGTCGGTGGCATAGTTAATGGAAAGACCTAGCTTTTCTGCTGCTTTTATTACGGGGTATTCCATGTAGCGGAACTGCCCCGATCCATCACCATCGTAAGGACGCGCAAAGGAAACTTCGCTGGCGCGAGTTTCGCGTTTTCCGTCAGGGCCTTTATAAAGGCTGTATCCACCCCACTGGTTGTAAGTCTGCCAAGTTATAACTGATGAGATAAAAGTTAAATCACTTTCAACGTCAGGATTGTTTATGACTAGCGGAATAAAAGTTGCTTCGCGATTTGGAGCCTGTAACTTAAACAAATATTGACCAGGCAGATACTTTTCAGAGGCGACAAAATTCCAACCATCTCTTGCAGATAAAGATGCAAAACGGCGAGCGCCAATGCCGTCGTAGTAACCCATGCGATAGATAGTGACCTTGGCTTTTTCACTTTCAACAAGGGTTAACTTCGCACTTTCTCCGCAACGAAGTGAGGTGGTATCGAAATAACCTTCTGCGCGATCAATTGCCTTGCGCCTTGAGAAATCTGCGCTGAGGCGAAATGGCACACCCTTGCTCCAGGTGGGATCGCCCTTTCGAGCGTTCTCAGATTGAACCCATCCCTGCCCCGGCTGCGAGCAGCTTTGTGCACGAGCAGGCGTTGCCATAGCTGTCGCTCCAGCAAGGACTACAAGGACGCTAACGATCAATTTACGCATGATGTGCGAAAGGATAGGCGCCCTTATTGGGTAGCGCCTGTGAGCCAACCAAGGATTTTGCAGATGCGAATGATTTGCATCTGGCTTACAATTTACGCATGCATATCCCTGATGGCTTTATCGACCTGCCCACCTCTGCCGCCTTCGCCGCGGTAGCCGCAGCAGGCGTTGCCATCTCCATCCGTGGCGCAAAATCTTCGCTTGATGAGAAGACCGCGCCGTTAGCCGGACTTACTGCAACCTTTATCTTTGCGGTGCAGATGCTCAATTTTCCGGTCGCTGCCGGAACTAGCGGACACTTACTTGGCGCAGGACTTGCTGCAGTATTGATTGGTCCTTATGCAGCAACTTTGGCGATAACAATTGTTTTGATCTTGCAAGCCCTGCTCTTTGCAGACGGTGGATTAAGCGCACTTGGCTTAAGTATCTTTAATATGTCACTCGTTGCCGTCTGGTTTGGTTACGGCGTCTTTCTCTTGGTTAAGAAGATTGCACCGAAGAAGAAACTTTCAATCAGCATCGCAGCGGCAATCGCAGCGTTGTTATCTGTACCAGCTGCTGCCGCAGGATTTGTTCTGCAATATGCAATCGGTGCCAATGCCACTTTCTCAGTCTCTGCAGTCTTCACTGCGATGATCGGTACACACTTCCTTATCGGAATCGGTGAAGCGCTAATTACCTTCTTCGCCGTTGGTGCAGTACTAGCCAGTCGCTCAGATTTGGTTTACGGATATAAGAACGAGAGTTCCAAACTAGAGATTCGTGCCAACTAATGAAGCAGAAAACATTTTTGATCACGGGGTTTATTGCCTCACTATTTCTTGCAGGAATTGTTTCGTTCTACGCATCGTCCAATCCTGATGGCCTAGAAAAGGTTGCTGGTGACATTGGTTTTATTGATACGGCGAAAGAGAACACCAATAGCGAAGGAATACTTGCTGACTATGGCGTCAAGGGCGTAGATAACCAGCGTCTTTCAACAGGTGCAGCAGGTGTAATTGGTGTTGTTGCCACGGGAGCAATTTCAACTGGACTCTTCTTCTTAATTCGCCGTAAATCTGGTGACAAAAAATAAAACTTCAGACCACAGAACTTGATCTCGTACATACCCATGGCCACCACCACGGCCACGATGTGGGCGAGCGACTTTATCTACACCGCCATTCAGTAACGCATTCACTGCCCTCACACGTAAAGATTCTGACCGTTCTTGTCTTCATCTCAGTCTCTGTTGCAACGCCAATTACTCGCTGGCCTGCATTTATCGCCTTTTTTAGCCTGCTTATCTTCACAGCAGTTATGAGCAAGATTCCGATTCTTCTGCTCTTTAAGCGTGCGTTAATTGAGATTCCATTTGTCTTCTTTGCAATCCTGATGCCATTTTTTGGTGAAGGTGAAAAGTTCTCCATCTTTGGCGTAATGGTTTATCGCGATGGTTTATTGGCTGGAACTTCTATTGTGGTTAAGGGAACGCTTGGCGTTCTAGCCGCGGTGATTCTTTCAACTACAACAACGGCGCGCGAAATCCTGCGGGGCTTAGAAAAACTCAAACTTCCAATGATCATGGTTCAGATCGCCTCATTTATGTTGCGCTATATCAATGTGATTAGCGATGAGATGGAGCGGATGAAAGTTGCCCGCGAGTCACGTGGCTTTATTGCAACTGGGATCAAACATTGGAAAGTTTTAGCAACCGCAGCAGCTGCTCTCTTTATTCGCTCTTACGAGCGCGGTGAACGAGTTCACTTAGCGATGCTCTCTCGCGGCTTCGATGGCGCACTTCCATCGCTAGATTCTCATTCCGTAACTACACGTGAATGGTTCACTGCGCTATCAATTCCAGGCCTCGCCTTAATTGCTTCAATAACCGCATCACTGATTGGTTGGTAGAAATGTCTAACGTCCCAAGCTTGCAGATCACCGAATTGGCATTTGCTTATCCCGATGGCAACCAGGCGTTGTATGGCGTAAATCTGACAATCCAAAAGGGTGAGCGCGTTGCACTACTAGGTCCTAACGGTGCCGGCAAGACAACACTGGTTATGCATATGAATGGAATTCACCCAACAATGCAGGGTGAAGTACGTATTTCAGGCGAGCTAGTCGATAGCAAAAATAAAGAGTCTCTAAAAGCGATTCGCTCCAAAGTAGGAATCGTCTTTCAAGATCCAGATGATCAACTATTTATGCCTACCGTTGGAGAAGATGTCGCCTTTGGCCCATACAACATGGGGCTCCGCGGTGAAGCGCTAGATAAAGTCGTTGCAGATGCTTTGACTCAAGTCGGAATGATCGATTTCATCGATCGCCCGCCGCACCATTTATCTTTCGGACAACGTCGCCGTGTTGCTGTTGCAACAGTGCTTGCGATGAAGCCTGAGATCTTGGTCCTTGATGAACCATCTTCTAACTTAGACCCTGCTAGCAGGCGCGAACTTGCAGATATCTTGCGTTCGCTAGATATCACGATCGTCATGGTTACCCACGATCTGCCATATGCCTTTGAACTCTGCGAGCGTTCGGTAATTCTCTCTGGCGGCATCATCGTCGCCGATGACAAGACCGGTCAGATTCTTAACGATGAGAAGCTACTTAAATCGCATCGCCTAGAACTGCCAGTTGGGTTTTCATTTAACTAACGAAAGTTTGATGCGATTTTGACCGATTGCAGCGCCCAGAAGAACGACGAGTGCTCCAACTGGTTCATACCAATGAATCTTCTCTTGCAAGAAAATCACACCAACAATTACCGCGACCACTGGCGTTAAATATGTGACGCTGCTTGCAACAGCGCTTCCTGCCAGCGCCATAACTTTAAAGTTCCAAATGTATGCAAAGCCGCTACCAAATACGCCAAGCGCGATCATCGCAAAAACGGGAGCTGCTTTGTACTCATATTTATCTATGCCGTTGTAGATAAAGAAGGGAAGCAAAGTCAGCGCGCCCAGCGTTACCTGACCAGCAGCAATAGATTCTGGCGCCAATTTATGCTGTAGAACGAAGCGGCGTGAATAAGGAAATGAAAACCCATAACAAGTAACAGCAGCAAGCAAAATTAGAATTGCCCAGAGCGGATTGTCACCAAGACCTTTCCAAGCACCTAAAACAGTTAATACTCCAGTAAACCCAATCAAGATACCTACTACCTGATGAAGTTTCGGTTTCTCATTTCGCGTAACAACCATAATTGCTAGCAAAGTCATTAGAGGTGTTACCGCGTTAATAATTCCCGCTAGAACAGAAGTTACTTCTGTTTCGGCTAGCGCGAAGAAGACCCCTGGAATAACATTTAAAAGTAGTGAAACAACCCAAAGGTGAAATAGAACCTTCTTTGATTCGGGAAGTGCAATTCCTTTGTACTTAGCCCATGCCAGCAAAGTCAGCGCGCCAAGTGCGCAGCGACCAAAGGCAACTCCAAATGGAGTTAGAAATTCAAGTCCCAACTTGATAAATATGAATGAACAGCCCCAGACAGCACCGAGGGCTAGGTAGATCGGTAGCCACGAATTGTCTTTCTGCGGCTGCGAGGATGACACGTGGGCCCTGTCGGGCTCGAACCGACGACCCACGGATTAAAAGTCCGTTGCTCTACCGACTGAGCTAAAGGCCCCACTGTAATTCGGCAAAAGTAGCACCGAACACTCGCCGTATCTTAGCGGAGTTTTATCTCCCCTTTGACGCTCGCATTAGGCGGTCGCGGATGGCAAGGGCCAATCCATCACCGGTTGGCTCTTGAACTACAACAGTTTTAAGGCCCTTTTTATCGGCATCGCGAAGTGCTGAGTAAATGACGCGTGCAAATTCTTCGATGGTTTTTGGTGAAGCTAAACGAATAACGCTTTCTGGTGTTTCAAATTCTGCGAGAGCAATAAAACCTTCTGTGGCAATTGGTGTTCGATTTAATTCAACGGTTGCACTTGGTGCGTAATGGTTTTCTAAAGAACCGCTGACTCGGATATTCGCTGCTTCAGTTAAAACTTTCAGTCCGGTGGCTTCTTCAATCATCTCGGTTGTTATTGCACCTGGGCGCAAAATACGCGGTGCGGTTGATGTGCAGTCAATGATTGTTGACTCAACTCCGACAGATGATGAACCGCCATCAAGAATTTGATCAGTTGGAGCTAAGTAATCGGCTAGCTCTTCACGTACTGCATCCGCTGTTGTTGGTGAGACATGGCCGAAGCGATTGGCGCTGGGGGCTGCGATTCCTTTGCCACCAATCTTTTCGAATGAAGAAAGTAAAGCGAGCGCAACAACGTGGTCAGGTACTCGTAAGCCAACGGTTGGTTGGCCACCAGTTACAAAATCTTCAGCGAGCATTGAGCGCTTTAAAACTAAAGTCATTGGGCCAGGCCAGAAGTTGCGGGCAAGTGCGATTGCATAATCAGGGATTTCATCGGCCCACTCGCCCATTGCTTGCATCGAATGGATATGAACAATTAGCGGATGATCTGCGGGGCGGCCCTTTGCTTGATAAATGCGAGCAACGGCTGCAGCGTTTGTGGCATCGGCGCCAAGGCCATAAACAGTTTCGGTGGGGAAAGCTACAAGGCCGCCATATTTAATTAACTGGGCTGCCGTTGTTAGAGCGTCAGCGGTGCAATTTGAGACGAATTCACCACTGGTCATGTGCGCAATTATCGCGCCTTTTTGCGAGAAGATAACCACATGGCCGCGCAGGTAAAGGTAATGCAGATAATCGCCCGCATGAATGTGGGTGGTCCTGCCGTGATCGTGGCCGAACTCATGCGCGGGCTAGATAAAAACCAGTTTGAGCAAATCTTGGTCACTGGGTACTGCGATGAGAATGAAGCAGATTATTTAGACACTGTTGCCAAAGATATTAAGGCAACGCGCATTGCAGGTTTGGGGCGTTCAGTTTCACTCATTGCAGATCTCAAAGCTTTCTTTGGTTTGGTTTCGCTAATCCGCAAATACAAACCAGATGTAATCCACACCCACACTGCAAAGGCTGGAGTGCTCGGTCGCTTGGCATCTTTGTTGGCTGGTCGCGGAGCTGTGCGAGTTCACACATTCCATGGACATTTACTACATGGGTATTTCAGTTCTGCGCTAACTAAGTTAGTTATATTGATTGAGAAGTTCTTTGCCGCGCGCACTAGCGTGTTAATCGCAATTGGCAGCAAAGTAAAAGAAGATTTATTGGCAGCCGGAATCGGGCGCGCCAATAAGTACCGAGTCTTCTTCCCTGGTTTGCCTGCGCCAAAGACTGGTTCTAAAGCAGCGGCGCAGAGCGCGCTAGGTATTTCATCTGAAGTCTTGTACTGCACTTTCGTTGGCCGCTTAACGCAGATTAAACGCCCCGATCGTTTGTTAGATGTAGCCGCGGAATGTAAGCTCCGTGGAATTGATCTACGTTTCTTGGTTGCCGGAGAAGGCGAACTATTTGAGAGTTCAAAGCAGCGCGCACTGAAAGATCAATTAAATGTGACCTTCTTTGGCTGGCGCAGTGATATCGATCAGATATTTGCGTCAAGTGATATCGCGATTCTGACTTCAGATAATGAAGGTATTCCACTTACTTTGATCCAAGCAGCACAAGCTGGTCTACCAATTGTTGCGACAAACGTTGGTTCGATCTCGGATATCGTCATAAATGAGAGCACGGGCTATCTCACCTCAACAACTGCCACAGAAATGGCTGATGCGATTGAGAAATTGGTGCGTGACCCACAACTTCGCCAAATGATGGGCGCTGCAGGAAAAGCACATGCCGAGCGCTATTTCTCGCTAGATCGCATGATCAAGGACCACTCAGATCTATATCGCTCGCTATAAATCACACCTTTTTCACAGAACCTCCACAGTCACGTATAACTAAATAGGAGATACTTATCCCATGATAACTACACGTACTCGCAAAATAGCCGCCGCACTAATCGCACTGACATTAGTTGGGGGAATTGCAGCTTCACTTCCCGCAGAGGCAGCAACCACTGCTACTCGCTATGTCACCGTTAACTCTGATGGATCTGTAAAGGTCACTCCAGATGCGGTTCGCCTAAATGCGAATGTAAGCGTTGTCGCAGGATCAAATAAAGAAGCGCTGGCAAAGACCTCAACTTCAGCAGCTGCTGTTCGCGCTGCTTTAACTGCTGCAGGTATTGCTAAGGCAGATATCGCAACCCAGAGCATCAGCGTCTATCCCGAGTACAACTACACCCAAGATAAAGGTTCAGTTCTAATCGGCTACCGCGGATCACAAGGTTTTGTCGTAACTATTAAGAACGCTGAAAACGCTGGTGCAGTTGTAGATGCTGTAGTTGCAGCTGGTGGAGATAACTTGCAGATTCAAGGCGTAACTCCATTTGTTCTCGATTCATCAAAGGCAACAGAATCAGCGCGCGCAAATGCGGTGAAGAATGCAAAGGCAAAGGCAGCTTCTTATGCGAAGTTGCTCGATACAAAACTTGGTCGCGTTAATTACTTAGTTGAGAACTCAAGCCCAGTTAACTATCCACCAGTAATCGCGATGGCAAAGGCTTCAGATTCAGAAGCGACTGTTGTTGATTTAGGTCAGCAGGATGTAACTGTCTCAATCACTATTCAGTGGGCGCTTCTTTAAAATACATCGCCTTTTCTCGCTGTAATTCGCGCTTTTGCGGGGGCATTTAACCAATTTGGGTTAGCGCCCCTCTAACGGGTACGATTTGCGAGCCTCAAACGTCCCCATCGTCTAGGGGCCTAGGACATCGCCCTTTCACGGCGGTAACACGGGTTCGAATCCCGTTGGGGGCACGCAAGACCAGAGAAATCTGGAAGTAACGGCTTTAAGGTGACATAAGAGCCACTTATGTTTTCATTCTTTAAGGCCCGGTAGCGCAGTTGGTTAGCGCGCCGCCCTGTCACGGCGGAGGTCGCGGGTTCAAGTCCCGTCCGGGTCGCGAGATGGGAGTGTCCACACACTCTCATCTTTTTTAATGGTTTTTAACTATTGAAATCACAATTAAATATTGGCTCGGTAGCTCAGTTGGTACGAGCGCGCGACTGAAAATCGTGAGGTCGACAGTTCGATCCTGTCCCGAGCCACTCAAGCATTAAACACTTAAGTAATTAGCTAATTTTAAAATTAACCAGCAGATCCTGAACCAGATGGTCCTGCTTTGCGCTGAACTTGTGGGGCGCCGCCGCTGCGTTGACCACCACGAATCTTGGAACCGCCTTCTGCATGGTTCTGTGTTCCTGGTGCGCCCTTCTTACCTTTTTTTGCTTCAAGGGCAGCGAGCATTCTCGCCTTTACATCGTCGTTGTTAGTCATGTCTTCAGTCTACCCCTCAGATGGAATACGTAAGAAGTAAACCAATTTAACGAGCCAAGCAACGCCACCAATCGCCATTAACTGATAGCCCCAGGTATCTGGCCAGGTATAGATCGCGAGTGCGATTGCGCCGTAGAACGCTGCGAAGCCCCACAAAGTAAATGCAGTCGCGCGGCGTTGTAAGCCAGCGCGCATCAAGCGATGTGAAAGGTGATCGGTGCCACCTTGAAACGGTGAAATACCGCGATAGATACGTGACGTAACAGCAACCGTTGTATCCAGAATCGGAACGGCCATCAAAGACAATGGAATCGCAAAAGATTTAACTTGCGGAACAACGCCTGGGCTTAAGCGAATAGTTAATACCGAGATGATGATGCCTAGAAAGAGCGCTCCGGCATCGCCCATATAGATCTTGGCGGGAGCGCGGTTCCACATAAGGAATCCTGCTGTTGCGCCCATGGTCACGATTGCGAGTGCGCTAACCAAGATCTGTTGGCGGTCATAGGCGATAAAGAATAAGAAGAAGGTAATAACTGCAACTGTGCCGGCAGCTCCACCGTCAAGATTGTCGAAGAAGTTAATGGAATTACAGACACCGACGATCCAGAGAACTGAGACTGCGTAGTTTAAAAAGGTGTTGTTAAAGGCGACGCCCATGGTGTCGGTTGATGTCAGGATTACCGCAACGATTACACCAGTTGCTGTTTGTGCAATTAAGCGCGGCCATGGTTCAAGACCTTTTAGGTCATCAATCAAACCCATCAGCGAAATTGCCATCGCTGGAACTAAAACAAAACTTGCTAAGCGAAATGTCTCCATTGAGAAATCGACTGCAAGCAGTGATCCGTAAGAAGCTCCGACAACGCCAATCGCGATTGCAACGCCACCTAAATAGGGAACTGGCTCCTTCTGAGATTTACGTGCCAAGTTGGGTGCATCAACTGCGCCAACGCTAATTGCGATCTTGCGCATCAGCGGCGTAATTGCTCCAACAAAGATAAATGTGAGCGCGCCAAGTAAAAGGAATTGCGAAACTGAATATTCCATCTGGTTAGTTACTTATCTTCACTCTTAAAATAGTTATTACGAAGATCATCAACTTCTGATTTACGGAATCTGCGATGGCCACCGAGTGTGCGGATCGAAGTTAACTTGCCGGCTTTCGCCCAACGTGTAACAGTCTTTGGATCAACGCCGAATAGTTCAGCTACTTCGCGTGGGGTGAGCAAGATTTCTGCATCAGGCAGACGATTCATAACGCACCTTTTCCATCAGCTCAGGCAACGCGATTGCGATGTCCGATTTGTAACGAGTGTCGGAAGTATCCGCCAAAGTGAGCGTAAATAGCAATAGCCAGCAAGTGCGGCTAGATAGCTGATTCGAAGCCTTGAACCATGCGCCAGCGCGTGACTAAACGCTCGTAGCCCTGACCAGCCATCTGTCCATCGCCTGCGGCTAGGCCAGAGAGTGAATGCAAGACATCTTCAACTGAAGTATCTGCTTCGATTCCGGTTTCTTCTCCCGCTAATTTCATTCCGAGATCGAGATACCCAGCTAGCCCGCCGTAATCGAGTTCAACGAGTGATTGTTGATGGAACATCTCAAGCCATTCCAGTAAATGTTCGATCTCCGCTTCTACTGATCCTTCGCCAAATGCGCCCAAGACTGTTTGGTGGGCAACTTGGGTACGAGCAATCGCATCAGAAAGCTTGGCGCGCATAATGCAGAAAGGTCCATCTTGATCAACACCGCGCGCACGTTCTTCTGGCATAAACATCGAGAACCAGCGTGGAGGAATAAGCCAATTTTCGGTGATGATATGCGGAACGCGATCTTCCATCAGATCAACACCAGCGGTGATTACATCCTCTAAATTCTGCGGCAAGAAAAATGGTGTGACAGAGGATGGAAGTGAATCTTTGAAATCATCGAGTGCTGCCCAACAACGAGTTGCCGTCGACCAGGGAGATACATAACGAACGCCATCGATATCTAAAATATGTGCGCCATCGGGGCGACCGGCTGGTGGTTCTGGAAAAACTAAACGGCGCAGCGCCAACTTTTGTTCATTACGAGTTGAATTTTCATCTGCAACTAAGTCTTGCCAGCGCAGACGATCGGCCGGTTCAAATGCGGAAAGTGGTTCGTAGATTCGAAGCGATGCTACGTACGGAGTTGGTCTCAAGGCTTTTACTTTACCCGCGAGAAATTAAGCACGCGGAATATAATTTCCTTCAGCAAAGGGATCTTCGTCATCGCGAGATTTATTTGCAGGATCTTCGCCATGGAGTTCTTTCGCAAGACGATCGAGGTCCATCTCCTGAGAGTTGTACTTGAGATCTCTGGCGACTTTTGTCTGTTTAGCTTTTGCACGGCCGCGACCCATAGGGCGACCTCCTTACCAAAGTGAAATTCGTCAAGACGCGAAGGTTATCGCGTCCTGTAGTTACCTTCCAAAGCAGCGGCACCGGGGCCGTTTTGAGCGTGAATTGAGCCTGCCACCCAGGCTTTCATGCCCCGGGCGGCCAGTGAACGGATGGTCAGGTCGGCGATCTTTGGATCGACGATGGCGACCATACCGATGCCAGCGTTCCAGGTGCGTTCGAGATCGGGCTGTGGAACTTCGGCGATTTTTGCCATGAAATCCATTTCGGCAGGAAGTGCCCAAGTACTGCGGTCGTACTTTGCAATCAAACCATCTGGAATAACGCGCGCAGTGTTATCGGCTAAGCCGCCGCCGGTAATGTGAGAAAAAGTGCGAAGGTTTTCTTGCTGCGCTTTGATCAACGCTAAACAATCAAGGGTGTAAATCTCGGTTGGCGTAAGAAGTATTTCACCAAGCGATTTTGTTAAACCTTCATAAGTTTTATTGAGATCCAGTTTCTGTGTGGCCAGGATATGGCGCACAAGTGAATATCCATTGGCATGGAAACCACTTGCTGGCATCGCAATGATTGCATCTCCTGCTTTAACACGATGTGAACCGAGTTGCTTATCGGCATCAACTACGCCAGTTGCAGCGCCAGCGATATCAAATTCATCTTCTTTAAGTAGACCTGGGTGTTCGGCAGTTTCGCCACCGATCAACGCGGTATTGGCTTTAATACAACCGCGTGCAATTCCGCCAACAATTTCAGCGATGCGTTCCGGGATCACTTTGCCAACTGCAATGTAATCAGTCATGAAGAGTGGTTCTGCACCACAAACAACTAGATCATCGACAACCATCGCAACTAGATCTTCGCCGATGGTGTCGTACTTACCCATCAATCGGGCAATCTCAGTCTTAGTTCCGACGCCATCAGTTGAAGTTGCAAGAAGTGGTTTCTTGTAGCTCTTTAGCGCGCTGGCATCGAATAAACCAGCGAATCCCCCAATGCCACCTTGCACTTCTGCACGAGTCGCTTTAGCGATTGAAGCTTTCATCAATTCAACGGCGCGATCTCCAGCATCGATATCGACGCCTGAATCTTTATATGTGCTCATGGTTTTTCACCACCTCTGTAACTTCAAGACGCATCTTTCCTTCGGACATATCGGCAGGTACTGCGATCGGGTATTTGCCGGTAAAACATGCGGTGCAGAGCTTGTTTTCATCGATCGTTGTAGCGGCAATCAGTCCTTCCATCGACACATAACTAAGTGAATCTGAGCCGATCGAGCGGCGGATCTCTTCGATTTCTAGGCCGCTTGCAATTAATTCGGCACGGGATGCAAAGTCGATTCCGTAATAACAAGGCCATTCAACTGGCGGGCTAGAGATGCGCACGTGAATTTCGAGAGCACCCGCTTCACGCAGCATCCGCACAATTGCGCGTTGGGTGTTTCCGCGAACAATCGAATCATCAACAACGACAATACGTTTGCCCTCAATTATTTCGCGAAGTGGATTCAACTTAAGGCGAATACCAAGTTGGCGAATGGTTTGTGATGGCTGAATAAAGGTGCGACCAACATATGAGTTCTTAACTAAGCCAAGGCCATATGGAATTCCTGATTGTTGCGCGTAACCAATCGCAGCTGGCGTTCCGGATTCAGGAACTGGAATAACTAAATCTGCTTCAACTGGCGCTTCGATTGCTAAGCGCTTTCCGATCTTCACGCGAGTTGCATGAACGCCTTGGCCCGCAATTGAAGTATCTGGGCGTGCTAAATAAACATATTCAAAGATGCAGCCTTTGGGATCTGGTGTTGCCCACATCTGCGAGCGAATTCCATCTTCGTTAATTGCTAAGAACTCACCTGGTTCAACTTCGCGAACAAACGCTGCGCCAACAATATCTAGCGCTGCGGTTTCAGAGGCAACAACCCAGCCGCGTTCGAGTTTTCCGATTACGAGTGGGCGAACGCCATGACGATCGCGTGCGGCGTATAAAGTTTTTTCATCCATAAAGACAAGCGAGAAAGCGCCTTCTAGCTTTGGCAGCACAGCAATTGCACTTGCTTCAACGTTCTTCTCATCCTGCAAACCAATCAACGCAGTCATGATCTCGGTATCAGTTGTGGCACCGCGTCCGGTTTTGGCGTTCTCGCCTTCGAGCTTCTGCACCATTTCGGCGAGATCGCCAGTGTTGGTGAGATTGCCGTTGTGGGCTAACGCCAAAGTGCCGTATTTAGTGGGTCTTAGCGTTGGTTGAGCGTTAACCCAAGTGCTTGATCCGGTGGTGCTATAACGACAGTGGCCAATTGCCAGATCGCCAGTAAGTGATGCCAAATCTGTTTCAGTAAAGACCTGCGATACCAGACCCATATCTTTGTAAATCAAAATGCGTTCGCCATCAGATGCTGCGATACCTGCAGATTCTTGTCCGCGATGTTGCAAGGCATAAAGTCCGTAGAAAGTTAACTTGGCAACTTCTTCGCTAGGTGCCCAAACGCCAAATACTCCGCAAGCATCTTGTGGAGCTTTATCGTCATCTAAAACGTTGTGATTGAGCAGACCATCAGGGCGACGTGTCACGACTTCACCTCCAACGGTAATAGTTCAGTTAAATCTGCGCGAACACCGGATGCGCTAATCAAACCAGCAGACATGGCATCTGCCCAACTGCGCTCACCGCTTGCTAGTGCCAACCAAGTTTCGGCGTTCATCTCGATCACATTAGGTGGCGTGCCACGTGTATGAGTTGGACCGTCTCCGCACTGCACCGCGGCATACGGCGGAATACGAACTTCGATTGCGCGACCCGGAGCGCGTTCGGTTAAGAGCGCCAGGCTTGCTTTAACCGCTTCGAGAATTTTAGGATCGCGCATCTTTTATCCAAACAACTTTGGGAAAGTTTCAGTGTGTGCCTTACGGAGTTCAGCAAGAGAAATCTTGGCGTTATTTATCTCCAACGCATCTCCCCCGGTTGATCCGATCTTGGTAATCGCAATTGAGTGCTCACTTGCAAGTACGGTAAGTGACGAAGCCTGGCTTGGATCAACTGCAACAACAACACGACCTGGAGTCTCACTGATTAGTGCAACGCCGACGTTTTCCAAAGTTACCTTTGCACCTACGTTATGGCGCAAGACCATTTCAGTAAGCGTTGCTGATAAACCACCTTGGCTTAAATCATGTGCGGCGGCGAAGATCTTCTCGGTACGCCCAGCAACCAGCACCTCAATAAGGCGCATTTCACGCTGTAAATCAGCGATTGGCGCAGATCCTCCGTGCTGCCCATGGATGTTTGCCCATTCGCTGCCGGCGATATCTGCGTTGGTTTCACCAAGTAGATAAAGATCAAGCCCTGCTTTATCAAAACTCATTGGTGTGCGGGTGCGCACATCATCAATAACGCCAAGCACGCCAATCACCGGCGTAGGCAAGATAGCAACTGCACCAGTTTGGTTATAGAAAGAAACGTTTCCACCTGTTACAGGCAGCCCCATCTCTAAACATCCATCAGCTAATCCGCGAACAGATTCAGCGAATTGCCACATCACACCTGGATCTTCTGGAGAGCCAAAGTTAAGGCAGTTAGTAACCGCAAGTGGCTTAGCGCCAGCAGTTGCAATATTGCGCGCAGCTTCGGCAAGTGCCAACTTCGCACCTTCGTAAGGATTTAGGTAAGACCAGTTTGCGTTGGCATCTGTAGCAACCGCAACACCAAGATGTGTCTTCTCATCAATGCGTACCATTCCAGAATCATCAGGTTGAGATTGAATAGTGTTTCCCTGAACATAGCGATCGTATTGTGATGTCACCCAAGATTTATCTGCCAAGTTTGGCGTTGCAGCCAGCTTCAAAACTGCTGCTTTGATTTCATCTGCACTGCTTGGAAGTGCCACATCAATAATTTCTGCGTTAACGCGATCGATGTAATCAGGCTTGGCAAGGGGGCGGTTATAAACCGGTCCATCGTGCGCCACTGTGCGAGGTGGAACATCAACGATTAAATCGCCATGCCAGGTAATTTCTAGGCGATCTCCATCAGTAACTTCACCAATAACAGTGACTGTGACATCCCATTTCTTGCAGATTTCCAGGAAGCGCGCGATGTGCTTTGGCTCGACAATTGCGCACATGCGTTCTTGTGATTCAGACATCAAGATTTCTTCAGGTGAAAGCGTGGCATCGCGCAACGGAACGCGATCGAGTTCGACCTTCATGCCACCGCTGCCGCCTGAGGCGAGCTCGCTGGTGGCGCAAGATAAGCCTGCCCCGCCAAGGTCTTGGATGCCTACAACTAAATCTTCGGCGAAAATTTCTAGCGAACATTCAATTAAAACTTTTTCTACAAATGGATCGCCAACTTGAACCGCTGGACGCTTTGCAGGACCGGTTGATTCAAATGTTTCCGATGCAAGGACGGATACGCCACCGATTCCATCGCCACCAGTTTTTGCGCCATATAAAACAACTAGATTTCCGGCACCCGCAGCTTTAGCAAGTTTGATATCGCTATGTTTCATAACGCCAACGCAGAGCGCGTTAACAAGTGGGTTACCTAAGTAAGTCTGATCAAAGACAACTTCGCCACCAATATTTGGCAGACCTAAACAGTTTCCATAACCACCAACGCCAGCGATTACACCTGGCAAGACGCGGCGCGTATCTGGATGATCTGCCGGTCCAAAACGAAGCGGATCCATAACTGCAATTGGGCGCGCACCCATCGTCAAAATATCGCGAACGATTCCACCGACGCCGGTTGCAGCGCCTTGATACGGCTCAATAAAAGATGGGTGGTTATGTGATTCGATTTTAAAAGTAACGGCATATCCCTGGCCAACATCGACAACGCCCGCATTTTCACCGATACCAACTAGCAACGCATCGGTCTTAACTGCCTTGTCACCAAATTGCTTTAAGTGAACTTTCGATGATTTATAAGAACAGTGCTCAGACCACATAACTGAATACATCGCGAGCTCAGAAGATGTTGGACGACGTCCCAAAATCTCTTTGATGCGTGCGTATTCATCGGGCTTTAAACCGAGTTCGGCAAAAGGTTGTGATGTTCCAGGGTTTGCAGTTGCAATCGCGACGGTATCGAGAGCCATTTACTTCACCATCGCGCTTAGTACTGAGGTAAAGAAGCCAAGACCATCTGCGGTTGGGCCGGTTAACGTGTCTATCGCGTGTTCTGGGTGTGGCATTAGGCCAACCACGTTGCCGCGTTCATTAGTAATCCCGGCGATTTTATTGCGTGAACCATTGGGATTTTCACCTACATAGCGCGCAATGATGCGGCCTTCGCCTTCAAGTTTGGCCAGCGTTGCATCATCACATTGGAAGGAGCCTTCACCGTTTTTTAGCGGGATCACAATCTCTTGCCCAACTTGGTAAGAAGATGTCCAAGCAGTGGTGTTATTTGTGATCTCTAACTTCTGATCACGACATAAGAAGTGAAGCTCGTGGTTGCGAGTCAACGCACCTGGAAGCAAATGCGCTTCGCATAAGACTTGGAAACCATTACAGATTCCAAGTAGCGGCATACCGCCATTTGCAGCATCAATGATTTTTTCCATCACTGGCGCAAAACGTGAGATTGCACCACAGCGCAGGTAATCACCATAAGAAAATCCGCCGGGCAAGATGACCGCATCTACACCTTTGAGATCAGCATCTCCGTGCCAGAGCGAAACCGCAGTTGTGCCAGCATGTGTTGCCGCGCGCGCAGCATCGCGATCATCTAGCGTGCCAGGAAAAGTTACAACGCCAACTTTCATTTACTTCTCAACTCTTACCGTGAAAGTTTCGATAACTGGGTTTGCAAGGAGTGTTTCAGCGGCTTTTTCAACTTCAGCAAGCTGCGCAGGTGTTGGTTCGCCATCTACTTCAATCTCAAAGCGCTTTCCTTGGCGCACGCTCTTGGCAAAGTTAAATCCCAGACGAGGAAGTGCAGCAGATACGGCCACGCCCTGTGGGTCGAGGATTTCTGGCTTAAGCATTACATCAACCACGATCTTCGCCATCTTTATCTCCTTTTGGAACTTGGATTAGAACTTGCTGCCGGTAATACGGAAATACGCTTCTTCATATCGCGCAGCAGTTTTCTCGACGATTTCTGCCGGCAATTCTGGTGGTGGGCTCTTCTTATCCCAGCCGCTTTGAGTAAGGAAATCTCTAACGAATTGTTTATCAAATGAACCCCGTGCGCTACCCGGCTGCCAGGTTGATAACTCCCAGAACCTTGATGAATCAGGCGTTAGCGCCTCATCTCCAAGGGTTATTACACCCTTAGCATCGCGGCCGAATTCGAATTTGGTATCAGCCAGAATGATGCCGCGGCTGCGCGCAAAGTCGGCCGCTGTTTCATAGAGCGAAAGAGTTAAGTTGCGAAGTTCGGCGGCATCATCTGCACCAACAATCTGTGCCGCTTGGTCGAAGTCAATATTTATATCGTGATCGCCGATTTCTGCCTTCGTTGCGGGCGTGAAAATACTGTTTGGAAGTTCGGATCCATCAACTAGCCCTGCCGGCAGCGCGTTTCCGCAAACCGCTTGGTTGGATTTGTATTCAGCCAAGCCACTTCCAGTTAGATAACCTCGCGCTACACATTCAATCTCAAACATATCTAGTGGCTTAACAATTACTGCGCGGTCTGCAACTTGATCTGGAACATCATCTCTGATGATGTGGTTTGGGACAATATCTTCAAGGAGTTCAAACCAAAAGAGCGAAAGTTGAGTAAGGATCGCGCCTTTATTTGGAATTGTGGTCGGCAATACCCAATCGAATGCCGAGATGCGATCAGATGCAACTAATAAAATTTCATCGGAGTCGTTCTTATATAGATCGCGTACTTTTCCTGTGCGTAGGTGTTGCCAACCGTTGATAGTTGGTGCTGGCGGTGCGCCAGCTACGCCGAAGCCGCTCACCGGATCGAGTGCGGTTTGTACTGCGCTGCGGCAGGGTGCGCGGATGTAATCGCATCGATGCGATCTACAACTCGAGCAATTTGTTGGCGAGCATCGCCAGTAAATTCAATTGGTTGGCTAATCAGCGCATCAAGGGCGGCGCGATCAAGCGGTAAGCGCTCATCTGAAGCGAGTGCATCAAGAAGTGTGTTTGCCTTACCTGCGCGCATTAACAAAGCCGCTTTTACAGCGTGCTCCTTAATAACTTCATGCGCTACTTCGCGACCAACTCCAGCTTTAACTGAAGCCATCAAGATCTTGGTTGTCGCTAAGAAAGGTAGGTAACGATCGAGTTCGGCAGCGATTACTGCAGGGAAAGCGCCGAATTCGCTAAGAACAGTGAGCGTTGTTTCAAGCAAACCATCGATGGCGTAGAACGCATCTGGCAAGGCAACGCGACGAACCACGCTGCAAGAGACATCGCCTTCGTTCCATTGATCGCCGGCAAGTTCTGAAACCATCGATGCATATCCGCGCAAGATCACGCTTAAGCCATTGATACGTTCGCAAGAGCGCGTGTTCATCTTGTGCGGCATCGCAGATGAACCAACTTGTCCGGCTTTAAATCCTTCAGTGACAAGTTCGGCACCAGCCATCAAGCGGATTGAAGTCGCAAGCGAAGATGGACTAGCAGCGAGTTGTACAAGAGTTGTCACAACATCGTAATCAAAAGAACGTGGATAGATCTGACCGGTTGAATCAAGTACGCGATTGAAACCAAGTTCGTTAGCGATCTCTAGTTCCAGGCTGTGATGCGCTTTCGATGAACCAAGCAGGTCAATTGAATCTTGTGAAGTTCCAACTGGGCCCTTGATACCGCGCATTGGATAGCGATCTTGCAGTGATGCTAAACGTTCGTAAGCAAAGAGCAGCTCTTCAGCAGCAGATGCAAAACGCTTTCCGAGCGTTGTGATCTGCGCTGGCACATTGTGAGAACGGCCGGCAATTGCCTGATCGGAATACTGTGCTGCCTTATCGGCTAGTTGTGCAAGAACTGCAACAACTTTGTCATGGACAATCGCTAAACCGTTTTTGATTTGGAGTGCTTCGATATTTTCAGTTAAGTCACGGCTGGTCATACCGGCGTGAATTGCTTCGTGGCCAGCTAGTGCGTTGAACTCTTCGATGCGCGCTTTCACATCGTGACGAGTCTGCTTTTCGCGAGCATCGATAGAAGCCAAATCAACTTTATTGATTACCTTTTCGTAATCGGCGATGACTGCATCTGAAATTGCATGGCCAAGTTTGTTTTGCACACGGGCCACAGCAAGCCATAAACGGCGCTCGGCGATGATCTTCTCTTCAGGTGCGAAGATGGCGCGCATTGCAGTTGATGCATAACGATCAGCAAGGACGCTCACTGGCTTATTCTCCCCCATTTAATTGCCCTTCTCGGCGACCGACGCATTGAAAGCGATATCGCTGCGATAGAAAGAGCCTTCAAGTTCAATCTGTGAGATTGCGCGGTATGCGCGATCGCGGGCCTCAGTTAAATCCGTGCCCAAACCAGTCACTGTTAAAACGCGACCTCCACTAGAAACTAAGCCAACGCCGTTAAGTGAAGTACCAGCATGAAAAATCTGCGTCTTTGAAATTGCTGGAATATTTGTAATTGCGCCCTTGGTCTTTGGTGATTCGGGATATCCCTGCGCTGCAAGCACAACTGTTACCGCGCTTTCATCGCGCCAAGAAAGTGCAACATCATCAAGTGAATCAGTCGCTGCTTTGTATAACAATTGTGCAAGCGGTGTTGCAAGTCGTGGAATCAAAACTTGAGTTTCGGGATCTCCAAAGCGCGCATTGAATTCGATAACTCGTAACCCGTGATCAGTTAAAGCTAAGCCTGCATAGAGGAGTCCAACAAATGGTGTACCGCGCGCTGCCATTTCGGCGATTACCGGCGCCAAGACTTTTTCGTAAGTCTCTTCCATGATGTCATCGGGTGCCCAAGGAAGCGGTGAATACGCGCCCATGCCACCGGTATTTGGACCTTCATCGCGATCGTAGGCGCGCTTGAAATCTTGTGCCGGTTGCATCGGCAGAACATTGCGCCCATCTGAAATTCCAAATAATGAAATCTCTGGACCATTTAGAAATTCTTCAATTACAACGCGCTTACAAGCAAGGGCATGTTCTAAAGCTTTGGCGCGATCATCTGTAACGACAACGCCTTTGCCTGCGGCAAGACCATCATCTTTAACAACGTAAGGTGCGCCGAAAGCATCGAGCGCGTTTTCAATCTCTGCTTGAGTTTCGCAGGTAAAACTGCGCGCTGTTGGAACGCCCGCATCGCGCATGACGCCTTTTGCAAAATTCTTCGATCCTTCGAGTTGTGCAGCCGCTTTTGATGGGCCAAAGACAGCCAAACCCGCTGCCCGCAGCTCATCGGCTACGCCATTTACAAGCGGAACTTCCGG
Organism: Candidatus Planktophila lacus; assembly: GCF_002288325.1. Classification (NCBI taxonomy): domain Bacteria; kingdom Bacillati; phylum Actinomycetota; class Actinomycetes; order Candidatus Nanopelagicales; family Candidatus Nanopelagicaceae; genus Candidatus Planktophila; species Candidatus Planktophila lacus. The sequence continues at coordinate 1,274,960 of NZ_CP016780.1, forward strand.
GCCAATTACAACTAGATCAACGGCTAATTTCTTAGCGAGTTCAACGATTGCGCTGTTATCGGTAATTGGAATTGGATGGAGCGTTGCAATTTCTGCGATACCTGGATTTCCAGGTGCGCAATGAAGTTCAGTACAACTCGGATCTGCTTGTAACCCTAGTGCGAGTGCGTGTTCACGACCGCCGCTTCCGACTAGGAGGATTTTCATGGTTTAGATGAAATCCTTCACGACAATTGTTTGGTCGCGACCCGGCCCGACGCCGATTGCGCTCATCGGCGCACCGGAAATCTTTTCTAAGAAGGCGATGTAATCCTGTGCGTTCTTCGGTAAATCACTGAGTTTGCGCGCACCAGAAATATCTTCAGTCCAACCAGGCAAGTTTTCATAAATTGGTTTTGCATGGTGGAAATCTGATTGTGATGCAGGAAGTTCTTCAACGCGCTTGCCATCGATTTCATAGGCAACGCAGACTGGAATTTCTTTCCAACCGGTTAAGACATCGAGCTTGGTTAAGAAGAAATCGGTAAGTCCGTTAACGCGAACTGCATAACGTGCAATCGGTGCGTCATACCAACCGCAACGACGTGCACGACCAGTTGTTACACCGATTTCACCGCCGATAGTGCGCAACTTTTCGCCATCTTCATCGAAGAGTTCTGTTGGGAATGGGCCCGAACCAACGCGAGTTGTGTAAGCCTTAACAATTCCGATTACGCGATCGATCTTGGTAGGTCCGATTCCAGAACCTGTACAAGCGCCACCCGCAGTTGGGTTTGAGGATGTTACGAATGGATAAGTACCGTGATCTACATCGAGCAGAGTGCCCTGTGATCCCTCAAGCAATACGCGCTTTCCGGCCTTTAACGCTTCATCTAGCAGCAGAACCGTGTCTGCAACATATGGGCGCAAGATTTCGGCATAAGCAAGGTACTCGTTTAGAACTTCATCAACATCGATGTTCTTGCGGTTAAAGACCTTGATTAATACTTGGTTCTTATCGCGAAGTGCACCTTCGATTTTCTGACGCAAGATAGATGGATCAAAGAGATCTTGTACACGGATACCGATGCGGTTGATCTTGTCTGCGTAAGCAGGTCCGATGCCGCGACCAGTTGTGCCGATCTTTGATTTACCTAAGAAGCGTTCAGAAACTTTATCGATGGTGCGGTGATACGGAGTAATCAAATGCGCATTAGTTGAGATAACTAACTTGGAGCAATCGATTCCGCGTTCAGTTAAGCCACGAATTTCTTCAAGCAGAACACCTGGATCAATCACAACGCCATTGCCGATTACTGGAACAACGTTAGGACTCAAGATTCCGGATGGAAGTAAGTGAAGTGCGTACTTCTGATCGCCGATAACTACGGTGTGGCCCGCGTTGTTGCCGCCTTGATAGCGAACAACATAATCAACGCGGTCACCGAGAATATCTGTGGCTTTACCCTTGCCTTCGTCGCCCCATTGAGCTCCGAGCAGAACTAACGCTGGCATGGCAAAACCTCTCCGCAGGTGTTAATGGTTATTAAAGTTTATTTACTTTTTAAGTGATGTGCCTGTTGAACGAAGATCTTCGCAAGCATGTGCAACGCGAGCTGCCATTCCTGCTTCAGCAGCCTTACCCCACGCACGTGGATCGTAAGTCTTCTTATTTCCAACTTCGCCATCGATCTTTAGAACGCCGTCGTAGTTCTTGAACATGTGATCAACAACTGGGCGGGTGAATGCGTACTGAGTATCGGTATCTATATTCATCTTGATTACGCCGTAATCAAGTGAGTCGCGGATCTCTGAGAGAAGTGAACCTGAACCACCGTGGAATACAAGATCCATTGGCTTGCTACCTGCAGCAAGGCCCTTCTTGGCAACAACTGCATCTTGCAGAGTCTGTAAAATCTTTGGCTGCAAAACAACGTTGCCTGGTTTGTAAACGCCGTGCACGTTACCGAATGTTGCAGCAACCATGTAGCGACCGCGTTCTCCGAGGCCAAGAGTTTCGATTGTCATCAACGCATCTTCAGGTGTTGAGTACAACTTTGCATCGTGCTTTGCTTCAACGCCATCTTCTTCGCCACCGACAACGCCGATTTCGATTTCAAGGATTGTGCGCGCAGCAACTGACTTTGTTAGAAGTTCATCTGCGATCTTCATGTTTTCATTCATATCAACTGCTGAGCCATCCCACATATGTGAGTTAAAGAGTGGCGCTTGACCGTTCTTGATGCGCTGTGCGCCAATTTCAAGAAGCGGACGCATGTAGCCATCTAGTTTTTCTGCTGGGCAGTGATCTGTGTGGATTGCAATATTTACGTTGTAGTTCTTTGCAACAACGTGTGCGAACTCAGCGAGCGCAACTGCACCATCGACCATGTTCTTTACTGTTGAGCCAGATGCGTATTCCGCACCGCCCCATGAAAATTGGATGATTCCATCTGATTCGGCTTCGGCGAAACCACGAAGCGCGGCGATGATGGTTGAAGATGATGAAACGTTAATTGCGGGATATGCGAATGCGCCAGCTTTCGCGCGATCAAGCATCTCTGCGTAAATTTCAGGGGTTGCAATGGCCATGATGACTCCAAATTATCTCGGGGCGTAATCCCTGACCGAGCGCTTCATTGGGCCGCATTCAGGCTTACGCCTAATCCAACCACCTCTGCGGGCGGATGAAAAATCGCCATTCCCTATACGCATAGGACCATTCTCTACACGCGTAGGAATTGGCGATTCTCCAGCCGGTTCGACTCCTTTTACGGATTGAGGGTCTTCTGCAGGAAGGCGATTAGGCCAGCGAGCAGAGCAGGGCTATTGATGATTTTTAGTAAGAGCGCTAGGAACGTTGTAAGCATTTTTCTCCTTTTCTTAAATAGTTCTTCTCTTGTTCTCGAGACTGGGGATCATCCCTCTTATCTTCTTTGCCACATCGCTAAAGCCTTCCGCCTGTTGATATTCACGGGTAATCTGCTGAGTTATGAGCAACCCATCAACCGGTGATTCCAGCGGCGATTCAATAGAAAACCTCTCCCACGAAAATCGCCACTTTCCTCCGAGCCCAGCCTTTGCAGCTCAGGCCAATGCCAAATCTGATTTATATGCACATGCTGAAAAAGATCGACTTGCTTTCTGGGAAGAACAAGCGCGCGAGTTAACTTGGGATAAAAGTTGGGAGACAGTTCTTGAGTGGAACTCTCCTTATGCAAAATGGTTTATCGGCGGCAAGATAAATGCATCGGTAAATGCTCTCGACCGCCACGTTGCAGCCGGTCGCGGAGACCGAACCGCATTTCATTTTGAAGGAGAACCTGGCGACACTCGCACAATCACTTATGCGCAGATGTTGGCAGATGTCAGCAAAGCTGCACATGCCTTAACGCAAATTGGAATTAAGGCCGGCGATCGCGTTGCCATTTATATGCCGATGATTCCTGAAGCAGCGGTTGCGATGTTGGCATGTGCGCGAATCGGTGCAGTGCATTCAGTTGTCTTCGGCGGATTTTCTGCTGATGCACTTCTATCTCGTATTCAAGATGCCGATGCCAAGTTGGTAATTACTGCAGATGGTGGATTTCGCAAAGGTGCCGCTTTTGCGCTTAAGCCCGCAGTTGATGAAGCGCTAAAGGGAAAGCACAACGTCGAGAAGGTTTTAGTTGTAAAGCGCACTGGTCAAGAAACTGCGTGGAACGCAGATCGCGATATCTGGTGGCACGAGCTCGTTGATAGCCAAAGCAGCGAACATAAGCCTGAATTCTTCGATAGCGAGCATCCGCTCTTTATTCTCTACACCTCTGGCACAACCGCTAAACCAAAGGGAATCTTCCATACAACAGGTGGTTATTTGACTCAGGCGGCGTACACACATCGCGTGGTATTTGATATCAAGCCCGAGAAAGATGTTTATTGGTGCACCGCAGATGTGGGCTGGATTACCGGCCACTCTTACGTTGTTTACGGTCCGCTAATCAATGGTGCTACTCAAGTTATGTATGAAGGAACACCTGATACTCCACATAAAGGAAGAATGTTTGAGATCGTTGCAAAGTACGGCGTAACAATTTTGTACACCGCACCAACCTTGATTCGTACCTGGATGAAATGGGGAGATGAATTTCCTAAGGCGCACAACTTATCTTCACTTCGTTTACTTGGTTCAGTTGGTGAACCGATTAACCCAGAAGCATGGATGTGGTACCGCGAAATTATTGGTGCAAACAATTGTCCGATTGTTGATACTTGGTGGCAGACCGAAACTGGTGCGATCATGATTTCGCCACTGCCAGGAGTTACATCAACTAAACCAGGCTCTGCGATGAAAGCCATCCCTGGTATTAGTGCAGTTGTCGTTGATGACAATGCAAACCCTGTTCCAAATGGACATGGTGGTTTCTTGATTTTAGATAAGCCTTGGCCTTCTATGTTGCGTGGCGTTTGGGGCGAGGATGAGCGTTACAAGGAAACTTACTGGTCGCGCTTTAAGGGAATTTACTTTGCAGGAGATGGCGCAAAGTTAGATGACGAAGGTGCGATCTGGTTGATGGGTCGAGTCGACGACGTCATGAACGTTTCTGGACACCGTATTTCAACAACAGAAGTTGAATCTGCACTTGTTTCACATGAAGCAGTTGCTGAAGCTGCAGTCGTTGGGGCAGCAGATGAAATGACGGGTCAAGGAATTGTTGCCTTCGTTATCTTGCGCGGCGGTATTCCTCACGCTGGCGGTGAAGAGTTAGTGAAAGAGCTTCGCGCCCATGTAACTAAGGAAATTGGCGCTATTGCCCGTCCACGTCAGATCATGGTTGTTGCAGAATTGCCGAAGACTCGTAGCGGAAAAATCATGCGTCGTTTGCTTAAAGATGTCGCTGAAAATCGCGCAGTTGGCGATGCCACAACGTTGGCAGATCCAAATGTTATGAAGTTGATTTCAGAAGGTTTGAATTCTTCTAAAGACGAAGATTAAGAAACTCTTCCTTAACCCAATCGTTTGCTTGGGTGATTAGCCCCGGAATGTAGGGCTGAACTTTAGGAAGAATCTGGCTATCGGTGATTTGGTTTTGCGCTGCCTGCCATGGTGACCAGAGCAGAACCGTTGCGATCAAGTAAAGCGCGATTACGGTGCGCGCGATTTCCAGAAGAGCACCAGCAACAGAATCTAAGAAAGCAATTGGGCCACGAAAAATTGAGGCCCGCAGACCCTTGGCTAGCGCTCCTGCGATAAATGAACATAAGTAGCCACCGCCAACAATTGATGCGATAACAAAGCCAATTCGCTTTATATCCAGCGACCAATCGTGTGAGAACTTAAGGGAAAGGTAGATTCCAAGAACTCCGCCTGCAACAAATCCGACAAATTTAAAGAGGGTGCGGATCAAGCCATTGCGGTAGCCAATAATTGTTGAAAAAACTAGCGCCACGATAATTACTAAGTCAGCAATCATTAAATCTTCACTCCTAGATGTTTCTCGGTTAAATCTATTAACTCTTGCTCAGATTTTACTTCGCCGATCTTCTTAAACTTGACATCGCCTTGGGCATCGATAAACCAGGTAACTGGCACGCCCATTCCAAAGTAACTACGAGTTTTGTTCTCGCGATCGTAGAAGTTAGGCCAACTCATGCCGTTTTCTATGATGAATTTACGAGAATTATCTGGAGATGATTCTTCTACTGCGACGCCGACTAACTGAACTTTGCCTTTAGCTTTCTTATAAAAGCTAACAAATTCAGGTGTTTCGGCCAAACAAGTTGAACACCAAGAACCCCAAATGTTGATGATCATCGGACCGCGGAGAGATTCCATGCTGGCACCGGCCGTGCCATCTAGACATTCAATAGTTGTGCCTTTGGTAATTGATTTATCGAAAGTAATTGACGCACAGGAAATTACTTCGCCTTTTATCGCAACGGGTTCTGGTGAAGAACATCCAGTAAGAAATAGTGCTGCGACAACAAATAAGGCGCGCTTCATCGGAAATCCTCATCGCTTTTAACCAAAGCCTTGGCTTTTATTTTATCCATTTCGCCAATTCCGAATGAAGGGCAAATTTTTGCAACAGGACATGCGCCACACGCTGGTTTGCGTGAATGGCAGATGCGCCGGCCGTGCCAGATCATCCGTTGCGACAAATTAGTCCATTCTTCTTGAGGGATTAACTCTCCCACTTCGAATTCAACTTTAACGGGATCTTTCGATTCGCTCCACTCAAATCTTCGAGAAAGGCGACCGAAATGGGTATCGACTGTAATTCCGGGAATATCAAAGGCATGTCCTAGAACAACATTGGCAGTCTTTCGACCTACACCGGGCAGAGTGATTAACTCTTCCAAAGTTTGTGGAACGTCACCGTCAAAATCCTCGATGATCTTTACAGCAAGACCTTGGATATGGCGAGCCTTGGCGCGAAAGAAACCGGTTGTATAAATCAAATCTTCAATATCGTTTAGCGAAGCTTTGGCGTAAGCGAGCACGTTCCTATATTTTTTGAAGAGCGCTGGTGTAACCGCATTGACTCGCTTATCAGTGCACTGCGCAGATAAAACTGTTGCAATCGTGAGTTCTAATGGGTTGGAGAAATCTAGTTCGCAGCGCACATTGGGATAAGTTTTGGTCAATATTCGATATATAGCCCTTGCGCTTTTACGAGTTTCGCTATCGGGGGCCATGCGAGTAAACTACCCACGTGCCTCAAGAAGATGAAGTCGTACGCAGAGCCCCGCTCTTTACCGCCCTCGATGACGCTGCCGCAGTATCCCTGCGCGCCTCGATGGATACTGTAAAGATCGCGAAGGGTTCAATCCTCTTTAAAGAAGGCGATGACGGCGAGCACCTTTATGTAATTATCGAAGGCAAGCTAAAGCTCGGAACCTCCAGCGGAGACGGTCGCGAAAACTTGCTCTCTATCCTCGGGCCTGGCGAAATGTTTGGCGAACTTTCACTCTTTGATCCCGGCCCACGCACTTCAACTGCAACTGCAGTGACCGATGCAAAATTACTTTCACTTAGCCATGAAAAAGTTATTCCTTGGCTTAAGCAGAACCCAGAAGTTTCACTGCAATTGCTTGCACGTTTGGCACAGCGCCTACGTCGCACCAATGAAGCGGTCGGCGATTTAGTTTTCTCTGATGTTCCAGGTCGCGTTGCTAAAGCCCTGATCGATCTCGGTGATCGCTTTGGAAAGACTACTGCTGAAGGTTTGCTCGTTAACCACGATCTAACTCAAGAAGAACTTGCACAGCTTGTTGGCGCATCACGCGAAACAGTAAATAAGGCTCTCGCCGATTTTGCTGGTCGCGGATGGCTAAAGCTTGACGGTCGCTCAGTGCTAATTACTGATGTCGAACGTCTGAGCAAGCGCTCTCGCTAAGTAATTAGCTAAATTAACTAAGCAACTTCAACGGTGAGTTCAACCTCAACCGGTGAATTCAAAGGAAGCTCTGCAACGCCAAGTGCGCTACGTGCAGCAATTCCTGGTTCTCCCCAGATATGCATAAATAACTCTGAAGCTCCGTTTGCAACAAATGGTTGGCTGATAAATCCTGGGGCGCCATTTACATAACAAACTATGCGAACAATCTTGACGATTGAATCAACTGGTGCCACTAACTCAACTGCTGCTAAACAATTAAGTGCACAGATTTCTGCAAGCTCTTTTGCTCGTTCTTGAGTAATTTCAGCGCCAACTTTTCCTGTATCAGCCATTGATCCATCAACGAGAGGCAACTGGCCTGCGGTGAAAACTATATTTCCGGTGCGTACTGCAGGGACATATGCAGCTACTGGCTTTGCTGCAACTGGAAGTGTTAAACCTTTTTCGGCCAACTTGGCGCGGACATCAACTGCCATTTTTACTTAACCTCTCGCTTCATGTAAGCAACGAGTTGTTCGCCGCCAGGTGCTGGAATAACTGTTACGAGTTCCCATCCATCAGAACCCCAAGTATCGAGAATCTGCTTTGTTGCGTGAGATAGAAGTGGAACGGTGGCATATTCGAATTTCATTAATTTCCTCCGGCTAGCGCTGCTTTAACAAGTGATGAAACCATTGAGCCATCTGCTTTTCCTGCGATCTGTGGCTTGATCGCGCCCATTACCTTGCCCATATCGGCAGGTCCGGCAGCTCCTGTTGATGCAATCGCTGCAGCAATCAACTTCTTAACATCATCTTCTGAAAGTTGAGCAGGTAAATACTTTGCGATTACTTCGCCTTCGGCCTTTTCTTCTGCAGCTTTCTCAGGGCGGTTACCTTTTGCAAATTCTTCAGCAGCTTCGCGGCGCTTCTTTGCCTCACGCGAAAGAACCGCGATGATCTCTTCTTCGCTAAGTGTGCGCGCCTCTTTGCCAGAAACTTCTTCGTTTGTGATCGCGGTTAAAACCATGCGGATCGTGCCTGATACAACCTTGTCGCTGCTGCGAATCGCCTCAGTTAGGTCGCTCTTAAGTGTCTCTTTAAGTCCCACTTGATTGTTGCTCCAAACCTTTGAATTGCTCGAACCCTTGAATTGCCCGAACCCTTTAATTACCTAGGTGTATCTTCTCATGCAATGAGTTATCAACTTCGCCAGGCCGAGATCCCAATCCTGCCCGCTGGCCACGCACCGATCCGCGTTCTGCACTTCTCGGATCTGCACCTGACCCCTGCGCGCAAGACCGAGATCGCCGATATCAAATCCTTTATCGATCTCTCCCCCGATTTAGTTATCTCAACCGGCGATTTTTTGGCACATATGCAAGCAGTTCCGGTCGCACTTGATGCCCTTGATGCACTACTAAACCTTCCTGGTTTATTCGTCTTCGGTTCTAACGATTATTACGCACCAAAGCCAAAGAACCCACTTAAGTACTTACTGCCAAATCACGGAAAAAGAATTCACGGTGAAGATCTACCTTGGCCAGATCTAGATAAAGGTCTGCAATCGCGGGGGTGGATAAATCTAAATCGCTCACGTGCCACAATAAAAATTAAAGATACAACTATCGAAACTCGCGGTACTGATGATGCCCATCTCGAATTTGATGATTACTCACTCGTTGCAGGAAAACCTGGACCATGTGACATCGCGATCGGCGTTACCCACGCACCGTATTTAAGAATTCTCGAAGGAATGTCGCGCGATGGTCTGGATGCAATATTTGCTGGCCACACACATGGCGGCCAAGTTCGTTTGCCGATGCCTGGTGGTTCACGTGCACTTACGACTAACTGTGACTTACCAACTTGGCGCGCACGCGGCTTAACAAAGTTTGGAAGCGAGCCTTACTTACATGTATCAGCAGGAATGGGAACAAGTCCCTTTGCCCGAATTCGTGTTGCAAGTCCGCCAGAAGTAAGTTTAGTAACGCTTACTGCAAAGCTTTAATGTCAGCGTCAACCATTAATTCAGCCAACTCTTTCCAATGAGTTGTGGCTTTCCAACCAAGGGCTTTAGTTGCCTTTGATGGATCTCCGATAAGCGCATCAACTTCAGTTGGGCGGATGTACTTCTTATCGGTCTCAACATGGTCTTGCCAATTTAAACCTGCGCGCGAAAATGCTGCTTCAGCAAAGTCTTTAACTGTTGCTCCAACGCCTGTGGCAACCACATAATCTGAAGGCTTATCTTGCTGCAACATCAGCCACATAGATTCAACGTATTCCTTGGCATAGCCCCAGTCGCGAACCGCATCGAGATTTCCGAGGAATAACTTGTCCTGCTTGCCAGCTTTGATCGCCGCAACTGCGCGAGTGATCTTGCGAGTTACGAATGTTTCACCGCGACGTGGAGATTCGTGGTTAAACAAAATTCCGTTTGTGGCATGCATTCCGTAACCATCACGGTAGTTAACGGTGCACCAGTACGCCATTAGCTTTGCTGCCGCATATGGAGATTGTGGGCGGAACATAGAAAGTTCGTTCTGTGGTGGTGGAGTTGAACCAAAGAGTTCAGATGTTGATGCTTGGTAGAAACGGGTATCAATATCTGCTGAGCGAATTGCTTCAAGGAGACCAACTGCGCCAACCGCATCTACCTGTCCGGTGTACTGCGGCATCGTGAATGAAACCTGCACATGTGACTGTGCGCCGAGGTTGTAAACCTCAGTTGGTTTGATTTCGCGAATTAAATTTGTAAGTCCAACGCCATCAATTAGATCTCCGTAGTGCAAGAAGAGCTTTGGATTTTTAGCGTGTGGATCTTCGTAAATATGATCGATACGAGAGGTGTTGAAAGTTGAGGAGCGGCGAATAAGTCCGTGTACTTCGTAGCCTTTAGCGAGCAAGAACTCTGCAAGGTATGAGCCATCTTGGCCGGTAACACCAGTTATGAAAGCAACTTTTTTACTCATCGTCGACTTACTCCCTTTGCAGTTGCATCGATGTACCACTCGATTGTTGAAGCGATTCCGTCTCTTAGTGAGATCGCAGGTGACCAACCTAGCGATTTAACCTTCGTAACATCAAGAACCTTGCGTGGTGTTCCGTCAGGTTTCGATGAATCCCAAGCGATTTCGCCAGTAAAACCCGCAACTTCAGCGACTAATTCAGCCAAAGCCTTGATCGTTAGATCTTCGCCGCTGCCGATATTTAAGTGCTGCGCAGAATCATATTTTTCACCCGCGAGAACAACTGCAGAAGCCAAATCATCTACATGCAAGAACTCGCGCATTGGTGAACCGGTGCCCCATAAAGTTTCTTTAGCGCGACCAGACTCTTTCGCTTCAACAAAGCGGCGGATAAATGCTGGCAGTACGTGCGAACCTTGAAGCTCAAAATTATCGTTCGGACCATAAAGATTTGTTGGCATTAGTGAGATCCACTTGCGGTAATACTCTTTACGGAAAGATTTAATCAATTCGATGCCCGCAATCTTGGCGATTGCATATGCAGAGTTTGTTTCTTCCAGCGGACCAGTTAATAAATACTCTTCTTTGATTGGCTGTGCGCAATCGCGTGGATAGATACAACTTGATCCAAGGAAGATGAATTTTTCGACATCTGCCGCATGTGCAGCTTCCATAAGGTTGCTTTGAATTCGCACGTTATCGGCCAGGAACTCAACCGGGAAAGCGTTATTAGCTCCGATTCCACCAACCTTGGCTGCGGCATCGACAACGATCGCAGGCTTAGCCTTCTTAATGAAATCAATGGTTGCATCGCGGTCGAGAAGATCGCAGACGCTGCGATTGATGCCGATTACCTTCTCGCCAGTTTTTTCGTAGGCGCGTACGATTGCTGAACCAGCAAGACCGGTGGCACCTGCGACAACGATGGTCATGCGGTGAGTCTACAGGCGAAGCGTTGCGGAATTAGCGAGTGAATTCAGCGGCAACGAGCTCTGCGATTTGTGCAGTATTTAACGCTGCACCCTTACGCAAATTATCGCCGCAGACAAATAAATCAATCGCCTTTGGATTATCCAAAGATTGGCGTACGCGACCGACCCAAGTTGGATCAGTACCTACGACATCAGCAGGAGTTGGAAATTCCTTCTTCTCTGGATTGTCGTAAAGGAGAACGCCCTCAGCTTTTTTCAGTGCGGACTGTGCAGCTTTACGAGTGATTGTCTTTGAGAAGACTGCATGCACAGTAAGTGAGTGTGTTGTTATTACAGGAACGCGTACGCAAGTCACAGCGACTTTTAGTTTAGGCATACCGAGAATCTTGCGTGATTCATTGCGAACCTTAAGTTCTTCAGATGAATAACCATCTTCCTTAAGAGAACCCGCCCATGGAATAACGTTCATAGCGAGTGGTGCTGGGAACGGTCCAAGATCTGTAATTACTCCACGCAGATCTTTAGCAACTGATCCCAGGTTCTTTCCTGCAACCTTTGAAATCTGATCATGTAGCGCATCGATTCCTGGTTGCCCAGCACCAGATGCTGCTTGGTAAGAAGAGACAACTAGTTCTTTCAGACCAAACTTCTTGTTGAGCGCACCCATCGCAACGATCATAGAAAGTGTTGTGCAATTTGGGTTAGAGATAATTCCCTTAGGACGCTTCTTAATATCTTTTGGATTTACCTCTGGCACAACCAAAGGAACTTTCTTATCCATACGGAACGCACCTGAGTTATCGACGACTACTGCACCGCGAGCGGCGGCAATTGGCGCCCACTCGGCAGAGATCTCATCTGGAACATCGAACATCGCGATATCAATGCCATCGAATGCTTCAGGTGAGAGTGCAACAACGGTTAGCTCTTCACCGCGGCAAACCAACTTCTTGCCAGCACTTCGAGCTGATGCGATCAAACGGATCTCACCGTAAACATTTTTGCGCTTACTCAAGATATCGAGCATCACGGTTCCGACAGCGCCAGTTGCACCGACTACTGCCAGTGATGGAAGTTTCTTCGCTGACTTTGCTTTCTTAGCTACTTTGGCTTTTTTCTGAGTCATCGACCTGTTCCTCCATATACGACTGCTTCGACTTGATCAGCATCTAATCCGAAGGCGGTATGCGCTGCGCGAACACCCTTTTCGAGATCGCTTTCGCGGCAGATGATTGAGATTCGGATTTCAGATGTTGAAATCATTTCAATATTGAGCCCGGCTTCAGCCATTGCTGCAAAAAACGTTGCTGTTACGCCTGGATGTGAACGCATTCCAGCGCCAACCAGCGAGAGCTTGCCGATGGAATCGTCGTATTGAATTGAAGCGAAACCAACTTCACCCTGAATGCGCTTCAAGATCGCAGTTGCGTTTGCGCCTTCGGCCTTTGGAACTGTAAATGAAATATCGGTAAGGCCAGTTGCTGCGGCAGATACGTTCTGCACGATCATGTCGATGTTGATATCGGCATCAGCAATAGCTTGGAAGATGCGTGCAGCAATACCAGTGCGATCAGGTACGCCAACGATCGTGACCTTGGCTTCGGATTTATCGTGTGCGATACCCGAGATGATTGCTTGCTCCATGTTTCCTCCTTCAGGATGGTTTTCAACCACCCAGGTTCCTTCGTTTGGTGAAAATGATGAACGTACGTGAATTGGTAAGTTGTAACGACGCGCGTATTCAACGCAGCGCAAGTGCAGAACTTTTGCGCCAGCTGCAGCAAGTTCCAACATCTCTTCATATGTAACTGTCTTTAACTTGCGCGCAGTGGGAACAACACGTGGATCCGCACTAAAGACGCCGTCAACATCTGTGTAAATTTCGCAGACATCTGCATCGAGCGCTGCAGCAAGTGCAACTGCAGTTGTATCTGAACCACCGCGACCTAAAGTTGTGATGTCTTTTGTATCTTGCGAAATTCCTTGGAAGCCAGCAACGATTGCGATTGCACCGTCGGCGAGCGCTTCTTGAATTCGTCCCGGTGTTACATCGATGATGCGTGCGCGACCGTGAGCAGAATCTGTAATCACGCCAGCTTGTGAACCGGTGAATGAAAGAGCTTCATGTCCCAAATTTGAAATCGCCATTGCAAGTAGCGCCATCGAAATGCGCTCACCGGCGGTTAACAACATATCTAGTTCGCGACCGCCAGGAATTGGGGTAACGGCGTTAGCTAAATCGATTAGCTCGTCAGTGGTATCGCCCATCGCGCTGACCACCACAACGACCTGATTGCCATCCTTCTTCGCCGCCACGATGCGAGCGGCAACACGCTTCATGCCCTCGGCATCGGCTACGGAGGATCCGCCATATTTCTGAACGATTAGTCCCATGGCGCAATAGTGAACTAATTCGGGGCGGCTTTCCACCCGATTAGGGAAAATCTCAATATATGGAACAGCCATTCGATCAAATAGTGAGACGATCAGCTTTCTACGTTACGACGGCCTTCAAAAGCGCGACCAAGGGTTACTTCATCTGCATATTCGAGATCTCCGCCAACCGGCAGGCCGCTGGCTAAACGAGAGACGTTGATGCCAAGTGGCTTAATCAAGCGAGCTAAATAAGTAGCCGTTGCTTCGCCTTCGAGGTTCGGGTCGGTGGCCAAGATGACTTCGGTGATATTTGAGTCAGAGAGTCGAACCATTAATTCGCGGATGCGAAGTTGGTCAGGACCAATTCCATCGATCGGACTAATGGCGCCACCGAGCACGTGATACTTGCCGCGGAATTCGCGGGTGCGTTCGATTGCGATTACATCTTTGCTCTCTTCAACTACACAAATTTGCGCGGGATCGCGACGTGGATCGCGACAGATGCGACATTCCGTTTCTTCAGAAACGTTTCCGCATTGGCTGCAGAACTTGACGCGCTCTTTAACGGTGCGGATTGCATCAACTAAAGCAATAGCCGCATCACCATCGGTCTGCAAGATATGGAATGCAATTCGTTGTGCGCTCTTTGGACCAATTCCAGGCAGGCGACCTAAAGCATCGATGAGATCTTGGATCGCACCTTCGTACATCCCTGTGCTCATTATTACTTATTCTTTTCGCTGATCACAGTTGCACCAAGTTCGGCGGCGAGTAGCGCTGCACCTGATAACAAGTTCTTATCTGATGGCGCTTCATCCTTGCGAACTGCGCGCGCTTCAGGGGTTGAAGTTGCATCAATTGATGCATCAACAACTACTTCGATCTTGCGATCGATGCCAACGATTTCGATAAATGCTTGTCGCAGGATCTCGTCTGATTCAGAGCGCACGAATGAGTCGCGGGCGCCGGCGTTGACTATGCCGATTGTGATTAGTTTGTCGTCTACGGCGATTATCTGCGCAGAGGCGGAGAGCAAAGACCACGTTAGACGACGGCGCTTCTTAACGTTTTCGATCACATCTGGCCAAAGGCGACGTAAACCAGCTATATCGAAGGATTTAACCGAAGCAACCGGTTTGGCTTGCTTTTCGGAAGCAACCTTCGGAGATTCGGGAACAGCTTCTTTAGAATCTCCTTCTGTTGCTTCCTTCTCGACTACAACCGTTGGAATCACTTCAACTTCAGCTGCTTTTGAAGTCTTCGAAATCGCTGGTGGGGTGGGAGAAGTGGATGGTGTTGCGATGTTTTCGACGCGTTCGAGGCGTTCGATGCGGGAAAGTAATCCGGCTTCGGAGTTATCGCCGCCGGGCAGAAGCATGCGGCCGCAGATAAGTTCGAGAATTAATCGTGGTGCTGTTGCACCGCGCATTTGAGTTAAACCTTCTGATGCAATATCTGCAGAGCGAGATAAGTTGGCAGCGCCAATGTTGGCAGCTTGTTTGCGCATGCGCTCGAGTTGATCATCAGGAAGTCCGCGCAAGATTGAATTCGCATTGGTTGCTTCTAATGCATCAACGATCATGAGATCGCGCAGACGTTCAAGTAAATCGCCAGCAAAGCGACGTGGATCGTGACCGGATTCGATTACGCGATCAACGGTTTTAAATAACGTTGCGCCATCGCGCGCAGCAAGTGCATCAACGGCATCATCCAGTAATGCGCCGTCAGTGAAACCAAGTAATTGGATAGCGATTTCATAGCTAACTCCATCTGGGCCAGCACCTGCGAGCAGTTGGCCAAGTACAGATAAAGCATCACGCACTGAGCCGCCGCTAGCGCGAACAACTAGTGGAATAACGCCTTTAGCAACGGTTACGCCTTCTTCTTTACAAATCTTTTCGAGGTGCTCAGCCAAGATTCCAGGTGGAACTAATCGGAATGGATAGTGGTGAGTACGTGAACGAATAGTTGAAATCAACTTTTCAGGTTCGGTTGTAGCGAAGATAAAAATTACGTGAGGAGGTGGTTCTTCAACAACTTTGAGAAGTGCGTTTGCCGCACCTGGCCCAAGCTGGTGCGCTTCATCGATGATGTAAATCTTGTACTTGCTTTGTACTGGTGCAAAGAATGCTTTATCGCGCAGATCGCGTGCATCGTCAACTAAACCGTGGGTGGCCGCATCAAGTTCAATAACATCAAGTGAACCCGGACCATTTGCAACTAAATCTTTACAGGATTGGCAGAGGCCACATGGAGTTGGTGTTGGGCCTTTTTCGCAGTTAAGGGAGCGCGCCATGATGCGAGCGCTAGAAGTTTTTCCGCAACCACGTGGTCCGCTAAATAAATATGCGTGATGAGTTTTTCCAGATGTAAGTGCGTTAGAGAGTGGAACAGTTACGTGTTCTTGTCCGATTACATCCGCAAATACAGATGGTCGATACTTGCGATACAACGCGAGTGACATATTCACTCCTCTCATCTCGGCTTCAACTACATCACAAAGTAAACAGAGTTCACAATACTTAAGGGACCCCTCACGCACCCATCAGAGCACGCCTACCCTTGCTGTATTCCTACCCTGGGGGAGTTCAGCGCGGTAATGCCGCGTGAGGGATCTGGCGTAAGGATAGTTGTTACACCTATACCCTTAGCCAGTCGGGAGCGATCCCGCCGGGAGGATTCGCATAGCGGCCGAGTGCGCACGCTTGGAAAGCGTGTAAAGGGCAACCTTTCGAGGGTTCAAATCCCTCATCCTCCGCAGGGTGTATTTCAGCCATCGCCAATGGGTGGGGATAACCTGATTAAGGTCGTCAGAGCTTTTCTCTATTTTTCAGGAATGCCAATAACTATTCCTAAATCATTACTTCTCGTACCTAAAATCCCCAGCATCGCTGTTGTTGGTTTACTAGCAGCCCAATTTCTTATCCTTCAAAGTATTGGAGGTACTGAACCTAAGTGCACTTTAAATGTCGAGAGGCCACACTATTCAACAAGTTTGTCTGAAAATCAAAACATCGATGCCATTAAACTGAATATCACCTCGATTTGTAATGTCTCACAAAAATACACTCAACTAAGCGCATCTATACAAAAAATTAAGAATAACCGCGAAATCACTGCCTACTCATTTGTAAATGAAAGAAGGAGCTCGACCACCAAATCACCTAATGTCGCGAGCTTCAAAGAGCTCTTCGGTCCATGTCAGAAGGGGGTATCCGCCGCATATCGTGGCACCGCCCAGGGTTATGTGTACTTAGAAAATGGCAAAAAACTGGCTGTTAAGGGAGACTCAGGAAAATTTGTAGCGGCAGGATGCTTGATAGGTGCACAATAAAGGTGTGAGTTATTTTGAAGAGTGCTTAACATCTGGTGGTCTTCTTTTCCAAGAAGAAAGAAGAGCTCTTTATAAGTACCTGCTTGAAATAAACAAGGACTTTTATGTTAATCAAGCAAACATGCTTCTAGAGAAAGGTATTACAAGTAGAAGTATCGCTAATGGTGAAGCT
The DNA here is from genome assembly GCF_002288325.1 of Candidatus Planktophila lacus. Lineage (NCBI taxonomy): Bacteria > Bacillati > Actinomycetota > Actinomycetes > Candidatus Nanopelagicales > Candidatus Nanopelagicaceae > Candidatus Planktophila > Candidatus Planktophila lacus. The sequence goes on from NZ_CP016780.1 coordinate 1,292,085, forward strand.
ACTTATTTCCTTAAGGGTAGAAAAGTGAATTACTCCGCAAGAGAGTTAAACTCTGATGAAATTCAATCTGAAGTTCGGGAAATCAAATTGACTAGGATTAGAAAATACAACATTAGAAAACTTGAGAAGTTTTTCGCGCAATGCGATGTAGACGTAATCTCGAACTTTCCTATCCCTGGACAAATTCCGAAGGCAGAATCAGGATACGGCTTTAATACATACCCTTTCTACACTCTTGCTTATTACGCCGACGGTAGGAACTACATAAAGGGAATAGTCAAAAAACTTAGGACAAATGACAACGAGATTCTTACAAAGCTTCGAACAGTGATTTAATCTATTTGATGAAATAAATTGGTTTAAATGTAAGTTAGATTTCGACGCCAATGTATTTGGTCTCGAGGAATTCGTGGATGCCGTCGAAGCCGCCTTCGCGACCAAGGCCGCTCTGCTTAACTCCACCGAATGGCGCTGCTGGATCTGAAATCATTCCGCGGTTTATCGCAACCATTCCGGATTCAAGGGCCTCAGAAATCTGGATCGCGCGCTTTAAATCTTCAGAGTAAACGTAGCTAATAAGTCCGAAGTCAGTGCTATTTGCGAGTTCAATCGCTTCAGCATCGGTATCGAAGATAACCACTGGTGCAACCGGACCGAAGACTTCGTGGTTAAGAATTTCCGCTGATTTATCAACTTCTAGAACTGTTGCAGGATAGAAAGCGCCTGGACCATCAGGGGTCTTGCCGCCTGTTAATACCTTGGCTCCAGACTTAACTGAGTTATCAACTAGCTCTGCAATCTTGTTGCGTTCTTTAATTGAGACGCTCGCACCAAGTTGTACGCCAGTATCGCGACCGCGTCCCATTACAAATGCGCCCATTGCTGCCGCAAACTTTTGAGTGAATTCTGCAGCAACTTTTCTCTGTACATAAATACGATTTGCAGCGGTACAAGCAGCGCCGCCATTGCGCATCTTTGCCAACATCAAACCTTTAATTGCTTCATCAACATTGGCATCATCCATAACAACAAACGGTGCATTTCCGCCGAGCTCCATAGAGCAACGAATTACATTATCGGCAGCTTCTTTAAGGATGATGCGACCAACTTCAGTAGAACCAGTAAATGAAAGATTCTTAACACGTGGATCATGCAACATCTTGGCGATTGCAGGACCTGTTGGTGTTGGAAGAATTAAATTGACAACGCCCTTAGGAACGCCGGCGCGATCAAGAATGTCCATGATGGCGAGCGCGGTTAGAGGTGTTTCACCAGCTGGTTTTAAAATCATTGTGCAACCTGCAGCAATTGCAGGACCAATTTTACGTGTTGCCATTCCGGCAGGGAAGTTCCAAGGAGTAATAAGAAGTGAGAGACCAACAGGTTGGTGTGTAACTAAAATTCGCTTATCGCCACTAGGTGACATGCGGAATTCTCCTGCAATGCGTACTGCTTCTTCAGAGAACCAGCGGAAGAATTCTGCGGCGTAGGCAACTTCACCTTTAGCATCAGGTAGCGCCTTGCCATTTTCTTTGGAAATTAACTCTGCTAAGTAATCTGCTTCTTGAATCATTAACTCAAATGCTTTACGTAGCATCTCTGCGCGCACGCGGGGCGCGGTCTTGGCCCAGGCAGGTGCGGCGCGGTGGGCGGCAGCTAGGGCGGCCTCGATCTGCGCATCTCCGGCGGTGGCTACCTTGGCAATTACTGAGCCATCACTGGGATCTGTTACATCTAAAGTGCCATTTCCATCTACCCATTGACCGTCTATATATAACTGAGTGCGCATAAGATGAGCATACTAAATAGTTAAATGGACGCGCTAGCCGCGGTAACTGAAGGAGTTTTTGTGCCCAAGTCGTGGACAGATGGTGCGCCTGAACCAGTTGCTCTCCAAGAAACTGCGCATGTAAAAGATCCGCTTAGCTACAAGGTAAAGCGCCGTCTTTTAGGTAATGCGCTTAACCGACATTCGCTCGGACATCAACGTTTATCAAAGCGCTACGCACTCGGAATTCTCTCTTCCGACTGTATTTCATCTTCGGCTTACGGTACTGAACAGATTCTTATTGCGCTCTTGCCAGCATTTGGATTAGCAGCTTTCGCAATATTGATGCCAATGACAGCGGTTGTTTTGGTAATTCTTACCATAATTACACTTTCATACCGCAATGTGATCGATGTTTATACAAAAACTGGTGGCGCATACATTGTCGCGCGAGATAATTTCGGACCTGTAACAGCGCAGATTGCAGCAGTTGCTTTGATTCTTGATTACGTCGTAACAGTTGCAATTCAATCTGCAGCAGGTGTTGCCGCAATCATTTCTACATTCCCATCACTCGATCCATGGAAAATTCCAATGATCTTGTTGGTAATCGTTCTACTTACTTACGGAAATCTCCGCGGTGTTAAAGAAGCCGGAAAAGCTTTTGCATTCCCAACTTACTTCTTCGTCGGTTGTATGTTGATTGTCTTCGGAATGGGTTTCTGGCGACTCTTCAACGGAACGCTTCCAGTTCTTGCAACTGATCTACCCGGTGCGGTTGAAGTTGGACAAGAGCAAGGACTTTTAACGGCAGCTGCAATCTTTATCCTGCTTCGTGCATTTGCAAATGGCGGATCTTCACTAACTGGTTTGGAAGCAATTTCCGATGGCGTTGCGCTATTTAAGACACCAGAACATGTAAACGCAAAACGCACACTCGTGATCATGAGCTGCATCCTTGGAACTCTCGTACTTGGAGTTTCTTACTTTGCTCATCACATTCAAGCAATGCCTTATGAATCAGGAACTCCTACAGTTATTTCGCAGATCGCCAAGGCTGCAATCGGTGGTGGTGCTTTCGGCAGCTTTATGTTCGTAATGGTTCAGCTTGCAACGATGCTTATTCTCTTTGCTGGCGCTAACACCACATACAGCGCTTTCCCACTGCTCTGTAACTTTGTTGCAACTGATGGCTACCTTCCACGCCAATTAACTAAGCGCGGCCACCGCCTGGCTTTCTCAAATGGCATCTTGCTACTTGCCGGTGGTGGAATTGTCTTGGTTTTGATTACCGCAGGTTCGGTTGAGCATCTAGTCGCTTTCTATGCACTCGGCGTATTTACTGGTTTTGCACTGGCCGGTTTCGGTATGACCAAGCATTCAATTCGAGTAAAACCCGACGGCTGGAGAGTACGAGTTGTAATTAATTTCCTTGCGGGATCTGTCTCACTCGTAATTGTGATCATCTTCTCTGTTGTGAAATTTACACAAGGCGCTTGGTTGGTTCTGGTGGTTGCTCCGATCATGGTTGTTTCATTCTTACGCTTACGTCGCCAATACACTCGCGAACAAGATGCTTTATTAGTCCGACGTGAACAAGAGCGTGCTACAACGATCGTTCGCCACAACGTTACAGTTCTGGTCGATAACGTGGATTTAGCAACAGTTGGAGCCATTCGGTATGCGCGTAGTTTGAAACCAAGAAATCTCAGCGCTGTTCACTTCGTAATCGATGATCGTCGAGCAGAAGCAATTAAAGAGGCCTGGGCCAAGTCAGATGCGCTAGATGATGTCACTCTCGAATTAATCGACTGCCCTGATAGACGACTTGCAAATTCAGCGCTCGACTATGCAATCCGCATGACGGAAAAGAATGATGTCGAGTTGACGCTTCTGCTTCCTCGTCGTGCATATTCTGGTTTCCTTGGCCGCTTGTTGCATGATCAAACAGCGGAAGAAATTGCCGCACCTATTTCTCAATTGCAGCGCGTTGTTGCAACTATCGTTCCTTTCGACGTGGATCGCATTACATCTGCAACACAATTAACAGTTGCGCCTCAAGGTGAAGCAAAACCAGCGGCAACTCCAGTTGCAAAATTTAAGCCTGTTGAAGATGTAATAAAGAACGTCGAACCAATTAGCCATTACGCAGAAAATATGACGCCAATTGGTGAAATCCAGTGGCGCAAGCGGGCTCATGTTCAGGGTCGCGTAACTGCAATTAAAAGCGCGCCGCGAGGATCTGCGCCAATTCTTCAGGTAGAAGTTTGGGATCAGACCGGTGGGGTTACTCTGCAATTCTTGGGACGTCGCGAGATTGCAGGCTTAGAAGTCGGTTCGCAACTACGCGCCGAAGGAATGGTCGGAGAAGAAGAAGGCGCTTTGACTATCTTGAACCCTTCTTACGAACTTCTTGTTTAGCGCTGACCTTCAAAGAAATCTCGCAGTAAATCAGCGCATTCACTTTCGCAGATTCCTGCTGTTACATCTAGCTTGTAAAGCGAACGTGGATCACGAATAACATCCCAAACTGAGCCAACTGCGCCGCCTTTGGCATCCCATGCGCCAAATATCAGATGTGAAATTCTTGATTGGGCAATGGCTCCGGCACACATTGGACAAGGCTCCAAAGTTACAACAAGCGTGCAACCATCTAAACGTGAATTTTGTAATCGTGCGGCAGCGTTGCGAATTGCAACAATTTCAGCGTGTGCAGTCGGATCATTATTTGCTTCTCTTTCATTAGATCCCGTGCCAATAACTACGCCATCTTTATTGATTACTAAAGCACCGACAGGAACATCTCCAGTAGCGGTTGCTTGACGTGCAATTGCGATCGCTTCTTGCATCAGCGATTCAGGCGTGTGGGTAGAAATTCTTATAACTCCAATAGCTCCGCAAATTGATCTGCGAATCCTAAGCGACTAGCAATTGCTTCGAGTTGTTCATCAGGGAAAAGTTCTGCATCATCACAGAGAGCAGAGATCTCCATTGAGTTAACGCCAAGGTCTGCCAAAATTTCTAGATGTCCAACCGGAAGTGGTTCATCATCTTCTTCTGGTGAATCTAAATCACAAAGCTCTAAGAATTCTGCAGCAACTTCATAATCAAGTGCGCAAGTTACATCGCTTAAAAACATACTTATATGTGAACCTAAAACTCGAATCAACATAAAAAATTCTTCATCAATTGCTAGAAGTGCTATCGCGCCGCCATTTGTTTGTTGTGATTTAAGTCGATCAATAATGTGCGGCAGATCATGTGCGTCAGGTAACAACGCTAGGTTCCAGCGCCCCTCCTCGTGCCAGGCAGCAACGGCGATATCAACCTCGTTAGCCGCGACAGCCCCGTCGGAACTTGCTTCGTAATTTGCATCACTCACATCAGACATATTGGCACTCATTGGGCTAGATGAAAACCCCTGTAAGGTAGGCGCTATGAAAGTTCACGTCGCCGACCACCCGCTTATCACTCATAAGTTGACCGTCCTGCGCGATGAAAGAACTGATTCACCAACTTTCCGTCACTTGGTAGAAGAACTTGTGACTCTGCTTGCCTACGAGGCTACGCGTGAAGTCAGAACTGAAAAAGTTTCTATAAAGACTCCAGTCACACAGACGACTGGCTTAAAACTCTCTGATCCCCGTCCGGTTGTTGTTCCGATCTTGCGCGCTGGCCTTGGAATGCTTGAAGGCATGACGCGTTTGATTCCAACTGCAGAAGTCGGATTCTTAGGCATGGTTCGTGATGAAAAAACTTTAAAGGCAAGCACCTATGCAAATCGTCTCCCTGAAAATTTAGCTGGGCGTCAATGCTTTGTTTTAGATCCGATGTTGGCAACTGGTGGAACTTTAGTTGCTGCAATTAACTTTCTTATCGAGCGCGGTGCAGATGACATAACTGCAATCTGTATTCTCTCAGCGCCTGAAGGAATTAAAGTTTTGGAAGATGCCTTTGCAAAATCTGGCGTTCCAATTACTTTAGTTACTGGCGCACTTGATGAAAAGCTAAACGAACACGGGTACATCGTTCCCGGTCTTGGCGATGCCGGCGATCGTCTTTATGGTGTTGTTTAAGTGGCCTCAACTTCCCCAGGATACGGAATCACAATCCGTGTTGAAGGTTCACCTGATTTACAACCTGTTGCGCTAATTACCGCAACGATTACAGGTGCCGGCGCAACAATTACTGCACTTGACGTTGTTGAGTCACTTCTTGAAAGAGTTGTCATCGACGTAACTTGCGACACCATTGATGCTGATCATGCACAAGAAATCAATCTGGCTTTAACCGCACATAAAGGGCTAACGGTTCGCAAGGTTAGCGATCGAACATTTCTACTCCACCTTGGTGGGAAACTCGAGGTTCAATCAAAGGTCCCACTAAAGACTCGTGATGACCTTTCGCGCGCGTACACACCTGGTGTTGCGCGAATCTGTCAGGCGATTGTTGATGATCCAGCAGATGTGCGTCGCCTAACCATGAAGCGAAATACCGTCGCTGTTGTCACTGATGGTTCTGCAGTTCTCGGGCTTGGAAACATAGGACCATCAGCTGCCTTGCCGGTTATGGAAGGAAAGGCTGCGCTCTTTAAACGCTTTGCAGATGTGGATGCTTGGCCAGTCTGCCTTGATACCCAAGATGTTGATGAGATCGTTCGTACGGTTCAATTGATTGCACCTGTATACGGTGGAATTAACTTGGAAGATATCTCAGCTCCACGTTGTTTTGAAATCGAAGAACGTTTGCGCGAATTGTTAGATATTCCAGTTTTTCATGATGATCAACATGGCACTGCGATTGTTGTTCTTGCGGCACTCACTAACTCACTCAAACTGGTCAATAAGAAGATGAATGAGATCACTATCGTCATGAGCGGCGCTGGCGCTGCCGGAACTGCAATTGCGCGGCTATTATCAAAGAGTGGCGCCTCAAAGATAATTGCTTTCGATAAAGATGGTTGCGTTACCGCTGGATTTTCGGGGAAAATTTCAGATGCCATGAAGGGCGCTGATGTCTTTATTGGCGTTAGCGCTCCAAATGTATTAACTGAAGAAGATGTCGCTGGAATGGCCAAGGGCTCTATTGTTTTTGCACTCGCTAACCCAGATCCAGAGATTGATCCCGTTATTGCTCGCAAGTATGCAACCGTTGTTGCAACCGGTCGCAGCGATCAACCAAATCAAATTAACAATGTTCTCGCCTTCCCCGGAATTTTCCGTGGTCTTTTAGATGCTCAGGCTCACAAGATCACAGATGAATTACTGATTGCAGCAGCTGAGGCGATCGCATCTTGTGTCTCCGAATCTCAGTTAAATGCTTCTTTTATCGTTCCTAGCGTCTTCGATTCTCAGGTCGTCGCAAAGGTGGCGGCTGCAGTTAAAAAGAGCGTTTAAATGGAGATTGCAGCCTCTTTTGATGCACAACTCTCTACCCTCGCACCATTTATCTTCTACGTCGTAGTTGCCGGGATTGTCTTTATTGAAACGGGCCTGCTATTCGGGTTCTTCTTGCCTGGTGATTCGATTCTCTTTAGCGCCGGACTTGTGGCGGCTATCCATGGAAATATAAATATCGTAATTCTGGTAACTGCGATCTTTCTCGCCGCATTCTTCGGTGATCAAGTTGGATTCGTAATTGGTCGAGTTGTAGGTCGTCCTTATTTAGATAAGCGCGAATCTCTGCGCGTACAGAAGATGATTAAAAACGCGGAGGATTTCTATGAAAGTACTGGTTGGTGGGCTGTTGTCGCCGCTCGATTCTTCCCATGGATTCGCACCTTCGTTCCACCAATTGCCGGTGCTGCGAAGATGAATTACTACCGTTTCTTATCTGCAAACGTTCTTGGCGCACTTTTATGGGGTGTGGGAATAACTCTTGCCGGGTACTACGCGGCATCCATTCCTTGGGTTAAGAGTTTTTCTTACGCAATCGCCGCTTTCTTTATTGGCGCTTCAGCAATCTCCGCTTTTGTGAATTACCGACGCCACCGACAACCACGCCCAGATAAGTCATAAGAATTCCAGTTACTAAGTAAGCGCTAATCTGTACACCTTGAGTCGGTGAGTAAAGGTCGATAAGTAAGGAACCAACGAGTTGTCCACCCACGCTAATTAAAGTAAATGTCAGAACGCCTAAATGTTGAACAATTGTTGATGTAAATGCGATGTAGATAACTCCGATTGTTCCGCCGGTGTACATCCACCAAGGACCAGATGGAAGTGCGACTATTTCAACTTGAGTCACTAGCGCCGCAACGATTAGGAATACAAGTAGAAATGTTGTACCCATGATGAAGTTGAGCAAAGAAGTTGTGAAACTTTGTTGAGTGCTCTCGTTAATCTGACCATTTAACGCTCTTTGAACGCCAACAATCGCTCCTGCAAAAACACCGAAAAAGACCGCAAATAGCGAGAGATTTCGCGCATCAATTCGATCAATTACCGAAACCAAGACGGCAAATACAGTTACAAACGCTGCCAAAACTCGACGCTTGGTGATCGCTTTCTTGCCACCGCCGGTTAACCCGATCCGGTCAACAAATAGCGATGATGCAGTCTGTCCTGCAATCGATGCCACTGAATAGATTGCAACGCCAACTATTGGAACTACCTGCGTTTGAAAAGCGACAAAACTGCCGCCGAGCATTCCTGCAAAGAGAGTCCAGACTGGAATCTCTTTCTTTGTTACAGCGCTCTTTAGATTGCGGATACCTTGCTTGATTGCAGGATTGAAGGCGGCGATTAACGAAATCACAATTAATCCAGAGCCAAATGAAACTAGCGCTGCTTCAATTGGGTTTCCCATGCGATGTGAAAGTTCGCCATTGGCGCGCGCTTGGAGCGCGATCATTACACCGGAGATAGCCGCTAAAAAATTTAGGCGGGGATTACTTTTATTCACTACTTATGAGTGCCGACAAATTCACGCTTATCTGCGATCCAATCCATCAAAGCGAAGAGAACGCCAGAAATAACAAATGTCAGGTGGATTGCGATTCGCCAGATGGTGCCTTCACCGACTTCAGCTTCACCAGCTAGTTCGATGAAATCTTTGAGAAGTTCGATTACCGAGATAGCAACTAGCGATCCAATTAACTTGATCTTAAGCCCACTAAAATCAATGGTTCCCATCCAATGTGGCCGATCTTTCGATTCAGTTGCAATATCAATTCGAGAGACAAAGTTTTCATAACCGGCGAAGATAACCATCAAAATTAAGTTAGCTAGTAGCGTTAAATCGAGAAGTGCAAGAAGCGCCAAGGTGAATTCGCTGGCGTTCATTGAAGCTGTCTTCTCCGCCAAATGCCAAAATTCAATTACGAAGCGGTAGGCAAGCAGTCCAAGCGCCCCGACTAAACCTAAGTAAAGAGGCGCCAGTAAGAAACGGCTGCGAAAGAGAATGGCTTCAACGGCATGGGATATACGACTCATAACTTTATTTTAACTCAAAGGCCAAGTTGAAGGGTAATTTCTAACCATTCTTCTTCGCGAGAGTTGATTTCTGCGCGTTGTGTTTCTAGTTCTGCGCTGATCCGAATCAACTCTGTCGGGTCGAATGCGGCTTTTTCTTGCGCGCTTTCAAGCTCTGCGATCTTTTCCTTAGCCTTCTGAATCTGTCTTTCGACGCGAACCAAATCTTTTTTCAATTGTCGCTGCTCCGCCGCAGAAGATTGAGATTTTCCTTTTGCTGCTTCAGCTGGTTTTTGCAGCGACTGCGCTCGTTGTTCCAAGTATTGATCAACACCACGTGGCAAATCGCGTAATTCTTTATCTCCTAGCAGCCCAACGAAACGATCACAGACGCGTTCCAGGAAATATCGATCGTGTGAGATGACTATAAGTGTTCCACCGTAGCTATCCAAAAGATCTTCAAGTTCAGTTAGCGTCTCAATATCAAAATCATTTGTTGGTTCATCAAGTAATAAAACATTTGGGGAATCCATTAACAAGCGCGTTAGTTGTAAGCGACGTTTCTCTCCCCCAGATAGATCTCCTACAGGAGTCCATTGCGAGTCTTTATCAAAGCCAAGACGTTCGCAGAGTTGTGATGCAGAAAGTGACTTACCATTTCCAAGTTCGATATGTGAAGCAACCTTTTCAACCGCCTCTAAAACTCGCCAAGTTGGATTTAACTCATCAAGATGCTGCGTCAGGAATGCCGCTTTAACAGTGACACCGGTTACGAGTTTTCCAGCATATGGTGGAATTTCCCCCGCCAGCGTGCGCATTAAGGTGGTTTTTCCAGCGCCGTTTACGCCGACAATTCCTATGCGGTCGCCAGGACCAACGTTCCAGTAGAGATCGTCGATCAACTCTTTCTCACCGGCGCGAATTTGCGCATGGTGAGCTTCATAAACAGTGTTACCTAATCGGTTACGTGCAAATTTCAAGAGCTCACCTTGATCGCGCGGCGCAGGTTCTTCAGCAATCAATACATTTGCGGCATCTACTCTAAATTTCGGTTTTGTTGTTCGTGCAGGAGCACCGCGGCGCAGCCACGCCAATTCTTTACGAATCAAGTTATTTCGGCGCGCATCCATCGCACTTGCTTGTCGGGAACGTTCAGCCTTAGCCAAGACGAATGCAGAATAACCACCGTCATACTCTTCTACTTTGCCGCCAACAACTTCCCACGTTCTATCAGTGACCGCATCAAGAAACCAACGATCGTGAGTAATAACTAGGACCGCTAAATTCTTTCGTTGGTTTAAATGCTCTGCCAACCAAGCAACGCCTTCCACATCTAAATGGTTTGTCGGCTCGTCCAACAGAATTAGATCAAGGTCATCGATCAGAAGTTTGGCTAATCCAACACGACGTTTTTCACCGCCAGAGAGTGTGGCAAATTTTCTTTCAAATAAGTGGTCATCAAAGCCACCGAATAACCCGGTAAACACCTCGCGGATTCCAGAATCACTAGCCCATTCATGTTTTTCTCTATCGCCAATTACAACATCACCCACTGTTGAATTGGGATCTGCTTTATCAACTTGGGAAAGCAGCCCGATCTTCACGCTATTTGCTTTAGTTACGCGGCCTTGATCTGGTTGTTCAACAGCAGCAATAATCTTCATTAGCGTGCTTTTTCCAGAACCGTTACGGCCAACGATTCCGATGCGATCGCCTTCAGAAACGCCAAGTGAAACTCTTTCAAGCAGCGCTCTAATATCAAAGGCCTTTGAGACCTCTTCGATATTGACAAGATTGCGCGCCACGATGGGAGAGCGTACCTTTCAACTATGAAAGCCACTGACCGACAATTTGCCATCGATCTTGATGAACGCGATCCATTAGCGCGCTTCCGTTCGCAATTTGTGATCAGCGATCCAAATATCTGTTATCTGGATGGCAATTCGCTAGGTCGTTTGCCTCTTTCAACGATCGAGGCAGTCAACTCCTTTATGCGAGATGAATGGGGTCCCGAAGTAGTTACCGGTTGGGGACACTGGGTTGATGAGGCGCAACCAACTGGCGATCTAATTGGTCGTTCGACTCTTGGAGCTGCGGCCGGACAAGTCTTGGCTTGCGATACAACATCCGTAAATTTCTATCAGTTAGCACTGGCTGCAATTAACGCCCGCCCAGGACGCAAAACAATAATTACCGATGCTGCAAATTTTCCGACAGATCGCTACATACTTGAAGGAATTGCAAAACAGTTAGGGCTTAAATTAATAATTATTGATAACGAAACGCCAGGCAAAGCAGAGAATGAGCGAATAACTTCTGAAATCTTGGAACCTTACTTAAGCGATGATGTTGCTCTAGTTACTCTAGAAGTTATTCAGTATCGCTCAGGTGCGCGCAATGACATCAAGCCCTTAACTGACTTAGTTCGCAAATACGGGGCGCTCATGCTCTGGGATGCCAGTCATGCAGTTGGTGCGATTGAGATGGACTTTGATAAGAATGGCGTTGATATCGCGATCGGTTGTACATATAAATATGGAAATTCAGGACCTGGTTCCCCCGCTTGGTTATATGTAAATAAGAAGGTACAGGCCGAACTTCAGGTTCCAATTCAAGGTTGGTTCTCTCAAGGTGATCAATTTGCAATGGGTCCAGTATTTGAAAAGGCGGAAGGGATTCGTGGTTTCCAAATTGCTAGCCCTTCACTCATTGGGCTTCGCTGTATAAAGAGCGCGTTTACGATGATCGAAGAAGCAGGTATCGGCGCTATCTCTGAAAAAGCAGCGATCGGAACCGAGATGATGATTCAGCTTTACGATGCGTGGCTGGCAGAACTTGGATTCACTTTACTTACTTCACGAAATCCCCAAGAACGTGGTGGGCACATTTCACTTGGCCATCCAGATGCTGCGCGTATTTGTGTTGCGCTACGCGAGTTCGCAGATGTAATCCCTGACTACCGCACTCCAGATTCAATACGTCTAGCTATAGCGCCACTGCCAACTTCTTATGTTGAAGTTTGGGATGGTTTTGCGCGCATTAGAGATCTAGTTTCATCACGGCAATACGAAAAGATTGAAAAAACAGATTCGCGTGTGACATGAGCGATCAAGATTTCGATTCTGCACTTACCTACACTTCGTATCTGGCAGTCGATGAACTTTTAAAGTTACAAAAGCCACTATCTAAAAGTCCAGATTCAGAAGGTCCCGAGCATGATGAAATGTTATTCATCATCATCCACCAAAGTTACGAACTCTGGTTTAAGCAGTTAATTCATGAATTTGAGGCGGCTGCAAAATCTCTTGAAGCCGGAGATACCCACCGCTCTCTCGCAATTCTGGGGCGTATTCGCACGATCTTAAAAGTCTGCGTAACGCAGGTAGATATTTTAGAAACTATGACTCCCCTACAGTTCAACGCTTTCCGCGGTTATCTTTCATCATCAAGTGGATTCCAATCTGCACAATTTAGAAAAGTTGAGGCGCTCTTGGGGCGCAGAGATTCAAAGATGGCTTCACACCTTCCTGTAGATGTTCAGGAAGAAATCCGCGAAATCACTTCACGAAATTCGATCTGGGATTCAACTCTCGCCTACCTTGCAAAGCGCGGACATAAGATTCCTGGCGATGTATTGGAGCGTGATAAAAGCACTCATTACCAATCCGATCCACGAGTACTCGAGGCGCTCCTTGAAGTACACCGTAGCGATCCTGAATCTGCAATGGTTTGTGAGCGATTAGTAGATATCGATGAGGGCTTGCAAGAATGGCGCTATCGCCACGTGAAAATGGTGGAGCGAACCATTGGCCATAAAGCTGGCACGGGTGGCTCTGATGGGGTTAAATATTTAGCGAGTACTTTATTTAACCCGGTCTTTAAAGATCTCTGGGAGATCCGATCTCAATTTTAATTAGTAATTAAATTCTTCCCGTTGAGACAAGATAGATAATCACAATTATTGAAATAACAGCACCTACGGCGATCAGGGCTAATTGAGCCCACTTTGGTATTCCGGCTTTATCTGCAGCTTTCTGGGCGTAAGTTCTTGTATGAACCATTACGCGCGCCGCCCATGCAAATTCTGTCGCCAATATTCCAAGCCCGGCTAAAACAATAAGGATTCCAGGTCCTGGACCAACTAGAGCAATTGCGCCAGCAACAGTTATAGCACCGCCAATCACACCAATAATTATTCGCCAAACTAAGCGACCGATTACTGTTTTCTTAAACCAAGTTCTGATTCTCATTTTTTTCTTATTCCCTCAGTTAGTTCTCCGTAAGCGGCATCTGCAATTTCTCTACGTCGCATTTTATAACTTTCAGATGCGCCAGTTATTAAATGTTCAAAACGTCTACTGCCCTTAATTAGCGGGTGAAGGCTTTTTGCAGTGTTCTCTTCTCCCCAAATTGGAGCTTCTTCGCGTGTTGTTTCAACGTTAGCATGTGGGCGCAGTTTGCGATAAACAAGTGCGAGTCTGCGCAAACCAAGATATGCAACATGGCGCAGACCGCGATTTAAATGTTCTTGGATATTTAAGCGGATAAAGGTGGCTCGAGAAGGACGCACTGGCTCTTTTGCCGTAGCTAGCTCGTAGAGAATCTTTGCAATCTCGGCGCCACCAGTTGTTTCGGGAAGCTCTGCACATTTAGCGCTTAACGCAGCCCTTACTTGTGGGTTCTGTAGTTCGCGCACCTTCGCAGAAATATCTGCTAAATCTGCTTGATCGGCGCGAAGTGCAAAGCCAAAGTCGTGGCACCACTTTGCGCGGGCATCTTGATCATCAGTGCCGCGAATATTTGAGACAAAGACCGTTGGCACCAACGCCGGCAAGAGTTCATGAACTCCGTTGTAGCCAGTCGCACAAACGCTGGCATCAAATGCGTGGAGAACTTTTGCCAGCGGGAAGTAGCGAACGACTCGGATATCTAGCCCTTCTGGAGCCAGAGATTTTCCATCTTTATCTAAAGGTTGCTTGGTAAGGATTACTTGCAGATCTTTCCAACCTAAGAGACCTGAAAGCGCTGCGGTCATCTTCTCGTTGACATCGCTATCGCCAGTTCCGAGCTGAACCAATACAGCAGGGCGGTTTAAATCTAGCCCCAGAATCTGGCGGGCCTCATCGCGGCTAAATGCAGTGCTCTTATCAAAGAGTGAAACCGGCGAAGTTAGCGTTGCATCTTTGCGAGTTGCAGTTGGCCCAAAATCATATGCGCGCGCAATATCTCCTGGTTCAACGATGTGATCCATCATCTTTGATTGCAAACCTAAGACAAATCTCTGCGGTTTCTTCTGCCAGAGACCGCGACGTACCCATACTAAAGAAAGTTTTGGATGGCTAAATTTTGCAGCAATAACACCTGGGTACGGAACTACTCCATCAAAAGATAGAACTCGTGCACCAGTTTCATCAACTAACGCTAGTAAACGATCGCGCAAGTAAATATCCCAGTTATCGCGCGTCATCCACATTCGATCTTTACCAGGAATGTATTCGCAACGTATTCCCATAAAGTCCGGAACTTCTGCTATTCCGCCAGCCATAGAAACAATAATTGGATTTGCAATCTCTTTTAGAGAATATGCAATTGCAGATGCACGAGCTAAATGGCCCATTCCTACGCCATTGCTTGTTGCAAGAATTATTGTTGGTTTTTCCATAACGCCCTAAAGTTTATGAGAAACGCCCGAACTTCTCGCATAAAATGGCCTAGGGGTTGCAACTTTTTTTGACTTCAGAGATACTTAACCCACATTCGAAAGAATGAAAGGATCGGGAGAGTACTTCTCAAACGAGTTTCTAAATCAGAAACCTTTGCCGTACAGCTTTAAAATGATTACACAATCGCATCATGCGGAAAGTTTTAGATTAGTACCAGCAACATCAACGCCTGTCTCGCCTGAAAAAGTAGCCTCTTTACTTGCCTCAGAGTGGGAGTTATTTACTAAGAACACTAAGGGATCGCTCGCTGAGAGCGCACGCTCCATGAAATCCCTTCCTTTAGGCGTTACCTCAAGTTTCCAACACTGGGATCCATATCCAATTTCAATTGTCTCTGCGCAAGGCGCATGGATGACCGATGTTGATGGTCGTCAGCTGCTCGATCTTTCAATGGGCTTCGGAGCAATGCTCGCTGGCCACTTAAACCCAGTCGTCGTTGAAGAAGTTAAGGCATCGCTCGATACCGGGATGCTCTTTGTCACCCCTTCACCTATCTCAACCGATGCTGCTGAACGTATCTGCCGTCGCTTCGGTATTGATCAGGTTCGCTTTACTAACTCTGGCACCGAATCAACTATGTATGCCGTTCGCGTGGCTCGGTCTGCAACTGGTAAGCGCGATATCGTAAAAGTTGAGGGCGGTTATCACGGAAGTTACGACCCATTTGTAGTTTCAGCAAAACCAAAACTTGATGCTGCTGGCGATGCTGATTTCCCAACCGCTGTGGTTGATGAGAATTTAGTTGCCGGAAATGTTCACGTTGTTCCTTATAACAATCCTGAATCGCTAGAACAAATTTTCGCTAAGCACGCATCTACCATCGCCTGCTTCATCGTTGAACCAGTTCTCGAAAATATCGGAATTGTTCTTCCAGATGCCGGTTACCTAGAACGTGTTCGCGAACTCTGCGATCAATACGGAATTGTCTTAATCTTTGATGAGGTAAAGACTGGTTTAACTGCTGGCCATCAAGGTGCAGCGCAACGTCTTGGCGTTAAGCCAGATTTGATTACTCTTGCAAAATCAATTGGTGGCGGATTAACTCTCGCTGCATTTGGTGGCAAGCAGAAATATATGGATTTCGTTGTAAATGGAAAGATGGCTCACTTCGGAACATTTAACGGCAACCCGCTTGCCATGGCCGGAATTCGCGCTGTCGATAAAATTTGTACCGCCGAAACTTTGGCTGCTGCTGAAGCGCTTAATCAACAAGCACTTGAGCGCATCTCAGAGATTATCGAGGAGTATCAACTTCCTGCACACACCGTTGGATTCGGTGTTAAGGGCTGTATTACTTGGTCGACAACTCCAGTGCGCAACTACCGCGATTACAAAGCAACCGACTTTGGCGTAGCCGAACTCTCTTGGCTCTGGTCACTTAACCGCGGAATCATTACGCCTCCGGGACTTGATGAGCAATGGTTGATCAGTTTGGCTCACGGACAGAAAGAGATCGACATCTTGGTCGAAGATTTCCGTTCACTTGCCGCAGCGCTTCGTAGCTAATTACTTTTTAGCTAATCGATCCGAACTACGAAATCTGCTCGCGCACGCCCGCGTTCGATTAATTGGGCATTTGCTTCATCAGTTCCCTTTGCCCACGCTTTGGCAGCTTCTGGTTCTTTTCCGTAAGCGATATGGCGCGAGATTAAGCGAGCAATTCTCTTATCGTCATCTACATCAACCATCCAACTCTCATCCAATAAGTCTTTTACCGCTTCCCAACCGCCAGCATCGTGTAATAAGTAATTACCTTCAATAATTACAACCTTGGTATCTGATGTAACTACGCCCTGAGCCGCGATTGATTCTTCAATAGCACGATCAAATATTGGATAGTAAATATTCTGTGTTTGCTCAGATCTAATTCGCTTTACAAGGGATGCAAAACCTGCAACATCAAAGGTATCTGGAGCGCCTTTTCGATCAGCGCGCTTTAGATCCTTTAAAACCTTATTACTTAAGTGATAACCATCCATCGGGACAACAGTTACAAACTCTTTGGGAAGTTTGCTCATTAAGAACTTTGAGAGCGTGGATTTTCCGGCGCCAGGTTTGCCAATTATTCCGATAAGCACGCGCTCAGTTGAGTCAGAGAGAAAGCCTTGAATCCTTGCTAAAGCCGCCTGTTGGTTTGCTAATTGTTCGGGCACTTTTCAAGTTTAGCGCTTGAACTTAACGCAATACTAGGGAATCATAATTTCATGATAAAAAACGGAATCATCAACGGAGATCTCGCCTCACTTCTAGCCAGATTTCGCCATGTAAACACCATTGCGATTGTTGATGGCCCATTTCCGACTTATCCAAACGTTGAAACCATCGACCTCGCTCTAGTCATGGGCACTCCAACGGTTTCACAGGTACTCGACGCGATTTTGCCGCACCTAGATTTAACTGGAATGTATTTGGCGGCAGAGTTTGAGGCGAAGGTTGATGCCGCAACAGTTGCTGAGTACAAAACTCATCATCGCGGATTAGCAACTACGGTAATTCCTCATGAAGAATTTAAAGTTAAAGTTGGCCAAGCGCTAGGAATTATTCATACTGGCGATGCTGTTCCGTACAGCAGCGTTATTTTGCGATCAGGCTGAAATCTATCTCTTCAATTTTTGGATAAGAAGATTGCGCTCCCTTTCGGGTAACGCTCTTGGTTGCACAATCGATTCCAAATTGAACTGCTGATTCTTCGCTTGCACCCGATGCTAACGCAGCGGCAAATGCGCCAATAAAGCAATCGCCTGCACCAGTTGTATCCGTCGCCGTTACTTTCTTAGCTGCGAATCGCTTAACAGAACCGTCTGCAGTTACTAGCGCTGCCCCATCGCTTCCCAAAGTTACGATCGTGCGGCCAGTTTTGCGAAGCGATGCAATAACTGCATCTGAATCCGGTGCACGATGGGTCTTATCGAGTTCAGCAAATTCAATCTCGTTAGGTATTAACCAATCTGTTAACTCGAGCAGGTCATCTGTAAGTGGTTGATAAGGCGCAGGATTAAGGATTGTTGTGATCCCAAGTTCCTGAGCGGTACGAAAAGCAGCCAGTGTTACTTCTTGTGGAATTTCACATTGTGCGATTAATACGCTGACTGCTTTTAACTTGGAGACTTCATCAATTGCATTCTGTGGTGTCAGCGCAAAATTTGCGCCTGGAACAATTGAAATTCGATTCTGGCCTTGGCCATCCACCCAGATATGTGCCACGCCAGTGTGTGTTGGCAATTGCAGAACTGAAGTTGTATCCATTCCACAGTTCTTAAAGTTAGCCAAGCTTTCGCTACCAAATCCATCGTTTCCGATGCCGGTGATCATTGTGACTTTAGCGCCAGTACGGGCTGCCATTACCGCTTGATTGGCGCCTTTTCCACCGAATCCAGTTGTAAAACTTTCTCCAAAGCGGGTTTCACCGGCGGCCGGAAGAATGTCTGCATAGACAGTTAAATCCATCATGGTGCTGCCGATTACAGCGATCTTGGTTTTGGAAAAGTCTTGCATCTTTACAACGCAACTTCTGTACGAGTTTCATGTGATTTCATCGCTGCTGCAAATGTGCGATGCGAATCAACAACTTCAGAAACGGAGGCGCAAGCAAATTTATCGCCAAGTTTCCCTTCGCGTTCTGCGAAGTATGCAGCCCACATCTGCAATAGCGCATCAGGAAAACCAAATTCAAAGATATGTCCGGTGATCACTGGCCAATTTGAAGCGTGACCTGGTTGGATCTCAGACCAGACTTGTTCTCCGTTACGCAGCGCAAAGGTGTGATAAACCGCAGGGTTCTTTGTACTAAAGCGAACTCCCCCGGTCATTCCAATTGCGCTAAAGAAGAAGGTATTGCTTTCACCTGGAGCGATTCGCTTCATCTCCCAGAACATCGGAAATTCGCGATCGTTGTCGGGGTTGGCAGCGCGCATCGCAAGGACTGCGTTATCAAAAGTATCGCAAGGCACTTGCTCGCCTGCAGCGCTTTCACGATGCGTAACGATGTCATCAAGAATTGCAAAGACCTTTGTTGGTTTATATCCCAAGCGAAGTGGGATATGCGCCGCGTGCATTCCGAGATCACCGAGTACGCCGATATCGCCGCAGAATTTACGTTGACGCTTCCAGTTTATTTTCTTCTTGCGATCGATATCCGATGAGTGAAGTAGCCCAGAACTAACTTCTACTATTTCTCCTAGATTGCCACTGCGCGCTTCGCGAATAGCAGCCTGTGCGCCTGGAAAGAATGGCAGTTCGCTAGATACGCGTACGAAATTTTTCTTACCAACTAGCGCTGCCTCAATCTTTTCTGCAGCCGCTAGATCGATTCCGAAGGGCTTTTCACCTAGAAAATCTTTACCAGCGTTTATCGCGGCAATATAAATTTCTTCATGCAGGTTATGCGGAACGGCGATGTAAACCACATCAACGTTAGGGCTAGCTAACAACTCTTTGTAGTCACTGTATGACTCAGAAACTCCTGCATTGGTAAAGAATTCGCGCACCGCATCAGAGGTATCTGCGATCGCGGTAATCACTGGGCGAACTGGATGATCTAGGAGCGCATCCCAGCGCCCAACTAGAGCAAGTAGTTCACGGCCCATTAGGCCACCGCCGATAATTCCGACCTTTACCGTCTTCTGTGTAGACATATCAAGCAGAGACAATCTTTAGCGCATCCTGTGCGGATGTGCCTTTATGTAACATCGCCATCAACGCTTGGGTCATCTTCGCTGGTTTTGGATGAGCGATGATATTTCGACCGTAAACAATTCCCGCTGCGCCTTGCTTTAGAACTTCGGCGGTGCGATTTAGCAGTTCCTCGTCAGAGACACGTCCACCACCACGAACTAGAACTGGTACTGAACCCGCAGTTTGAATGACGTGGTGATAATCAGCTGCGACATCTGTTGGATCTGCCTTAATTACATCCGCGCCTAATTCAATTGCCTGTCGCACAAGTGGGACAACTTTTTCAAGCTCACCATCTGATGTGTATCCGCCGGTTGTTGCATCCTTCATAACTAGAGGCTCAACCATTAGCGGCATTCCGTAATGCTCGCACTGCGCCTTAAGAGTCATGATGTTGCGAATACAAGAATCGCGAAGTTCGGGGCGGCCCGGCAGATCAAGTAGGTTCACAACCACAATCGCGGCATCAAGACGTACTGCCTGCAGCACCGCATCTTCAAGCAAAATACTAAAGAGATGATCTGGAATTACCTTGCCATAAACGTTTGCAACATCTGTGCGCAACACCAGCGCCGGTTTATTTGGCTTCGGATTGTTCTGTAGGTGCTTGGCTTGCCCTAGGGTCAATTGAATTGCATCAGGTGCAGCATCAATCAAGGTATTAACTGCAGCGCCCATATCTTCAATGCCTGCAAGGAATGTTCCTTCACCAAAGAAGCCATGGTCAACTGCGATATCGAAGCAGCGGCCATTGTTAAATAAGCGCTTTAGGCGAATTGATACATCAGACATTAAGTGGCTCCATTTTCGCTGGTAATTTCATTAACTCTGCAAGTAGTCTAGAACCATGTCACAGAGTTCAACCACCCCTTCCAAGCTACCTTCTAATCAATTTGATCACTTTTATCGCGGTGGCAATCGAATCGGCGCCTTACGTCACGGCCCCGGAGGACCAATGCGTCCTGAAGAGTGGATCGGTTCGATCACAACTCGTTTTGGTGAAGCAGAGCAAGGGCTTTCACGTTTAAGTGATGGCACTTTGCTACGCGATGCAATCAAGAACGATTCTGATGGTTGGTTGGGTGCAGATCACGTAAAGAACTTTGGCTTAAGTACAGAAATTTTAATCAAGTTGCTAGATCCAGATCAGCGCCTTCCAGTTCATTACCATCCAAATAAAGCCTTTGCGAAAACTCATCTCGGTTTAGATCATGGAAAAACTGAAGCGTGGATTATCTTAGAAGCGCCAGCCGGTTCTGGAGTTGGACTCGGATTCGCACAGAAACAGAATAAAGAAGATCTACTTAAATTGGTCCGCGCGCAAGATTCTGCGGCACTTCTTGCATCACTTCGTCGCACCGAAGTTCAAGTTGGCGATGCGGTTTTAGTTCCAGCAGGAGTTGCACATGCAATTGATGCTGGAATATTTGTTTTGGAACTACAAGAGCCAACTGATTTATCAGCGCTTCTTGAATGGGAAGGCTTTGCAGTGGATGGAATCAAAGATGGCCATCTCGGTTTAGGTTTTGAAACCGTTACCGACGCGCTGCTACTTGATCCTTTAACTGATTCTGAATTTGATTCACTAATTACTCATAACGTCTTTTCGGGTGGGGCGCTTCGTTCGGTTCTGCCTCTGAAATCAGATGGGTACTTCCGAGCGCATTTAGCGCCTGGTTCTGGTGATTTCCAAGCTGGCTTTGCCGTCGCACTTGTCTTAGATGGATCAGGATCAATTTCCTTCGCTAACGCACCAGAAATGGGGATAACTAAAGGCGATGCCATTGTGATTCCACATAGCGCTGGTGCGTTTGCTTTCAGTGGAGCGAACGCGATTGTCTGTCGCCCACCACTTGCAGAACTGGCGCGAGTTGCGCCGTAAGCGTCACGATTAAAATGTCTCAACAAATTTTGATCGGTGTCGATATCGGCACATCTCGAATCAAGGCAGTTGCAACAGATATTGATTTAAAGGTAATCGCTGAGTACGCCGAGCCAACTCCTTGGCGCCATGAGAAAAACAATAGCGATATAGATATGTTGCTCTTGGCTAAGACGGTCACCGCAGTTGCAGCGAAAGCGGCAGAACTTGCTGGTGGGAAAGTCGCAGCAATTGGTTTCACCGGCTTTAGCGAAACCGGAGTTTTGATTGATGGTGCTGGTAAGCCACTGGCACCTGGTTTAGCGTGGCACGATCCGCGTGGCTTAACTGAACCAATCATCAAAGAGCTTGGCGATTACGAATTTAGAGCGCGCGCTGGTGCACTGCTAAATGAAATTGCATCGATTTCAAAAACGCTCTGGTTAAATCAGGAATACCCTGAAACGCGCAAAGCCAAACACTTTCTCTCAGCGCCAGAATGGGTTGCTTACTGCCTTGGCGCCGATTTGGTAAATGAACTATCCCTAGTTAGCAGAACTGGTTTCTACGATGTCGAAGCGCGTGCGCCTTGGCGTGAAGCAATGTCGCTAGTTGGCGGTGGCGAAGATTTCTTGGCTCGTTTAGTTGTGGCAGGTGAACCAATAGGAGTTGTTAACAACGATGCACCAGAAGTTTTGCGTGGTGCAGTAATTACTATTGCCGGACATGATCATTTCACTGCTGCGTATTACTGCGGTGCGATAAATGAAGGATCGCTCTTTGATTCGATGGGAACCGCTGAGGCTTTACTACGCACATTTAAGAAGCCGTTATCTCGAGATGCCATCGCTGAATTAGCGGCAGCCAACGTTGGATTAAGCGCTTCGGTAATTGCAGATCACTTCACATTGCTCGGCGCGCTACCAACTGGCCTAACGCTAGAAAGAGTTTGTTCACTCGTCGGCGTTTCAACGCGCGATGAGAAGATTGCACTTGGTGAAGTAGCGTTAAAGATAGATCCGAAAGCTAGTGCCCTACGGGTTAACAATGATTATCACGGCCTCTCGGTCACAAACCTTGATGATGCCGTCTCACCTGCTGCGCTCTTTCGAGCAACTGCTGAACATTTAGTTGAAGAGTCAGCAAATATGGTCTCGCTGATTGAAAAATTCACCGGCCAAGCAACGGATGTAGTTATTGCTGGGGGTTGGGTTAAAAATCCAATGATCGCAAGCGCGAAGACGAAACAATTTGGAAGTTACAAAGTCTCTGATGCCACCGAGGCTGGTGCAACAGGCGCCGCTGAGTTCGCGGGAATTGCTGCAGGAATACTTAAGTTAAGAAGTTAGCTATTTATATTGTTCAAGAGTCCAGGCGCGAACACCGCCAGCTACTCCTGCTGCATTTGGAACGATAACAACTTCATCGCCCATGCGATCTAGATCTGCTTGGCGAATACAGCGCGCATTTCCGCCGCCGATATAAAGGCGATCCCACATAAATACTGGGCGAAGTTCATCAACCATGGCGCGAATACGGCGTGACCAGAATGCATTTCCGAGGCGACGACGCTCGTGTTCGCCGATCCATGTGTCATAAGTAGTTGCGCGACGAACTGGGGCATGTGAAAACTCAATGTGTGGTGAGAGTGATCCACCGTAGAAGATTGCAAAGCCAAGTCCAGTTCCGAGCGTGATCACAACTTCATAACCAGAGCCCGAGATAATTCCGGCGCCATGAACTTCAGCATCATTTAAAACGCGAGTTGGCATCTCTAACTTTTTAGTTAGTGCGTTTTGCATATCAAATCCGCTCCACTGTTCTTGGAGTTCTGGATCGATCTTTGTGCGTGGACCAGATTTAGTCATGTAATGCGGTGTCGAGATAACAACGCCATGACGGATCATTCCGGGCATACCAACGGTTGCACGGTATGCCGATGGAAGTGAATCGGCGATTCCCTTAATGGTTTCGATAAAGCGATCTGGTGAAAGCGGGTAAGGAGTTTCAATTCGACTTGGCTTTGAGTGCATTGTGCCTGACTCATCGAGTACGCAACTCTTTAGAAAGAGTCCACCGCAGTCGACGGATAGCGTTAAGCGCTCATCGTTGGCCATTGGAAAATTCTCCCACAACCCTTGCTACAACTGAAATTCTTATTTGGCTACGCTTATTTCCCGCGTTGGCCGTAGATATTTTGATAGCGGTCAAACAACTTATCGACGCTCTCTTGATCAATTAACTGCAAGGTCCCGAGAGATTTTGCAATCCAAGTTGTCTTTGCTACATCTTCACACATCACTGCAGATTTAACAGCTGCTGTTGCATCTTTACCGATTGAAAAGACGCCATGGTTCTTCATTATTACTGCTGAAGAACGGTGTCCCGTAAGGGTTTCAACAACACCTTTGCCAATCGCATCGTTGCCGATTAGTGCAAATGGACCGAGAGGGATTTCGCCACCAAATTCGTCAGCCATCGCAGTTAGGGCACATGGAATTGCGCTGTGTACCGCGCTCCACGCAGCAGCGTAATTTGAGTGAGTGTGCACAACTCCGCCCACATCTTTCATATGGCGATAGATATATGCATGGGTGTGGGTATCGCTCGATGGAGATAATTCACCCTCTAAAACATTTCCATCAAGATCACAAATAATCATTTGTGAGGGTTTCAAATCTTCGTAACTAACTCCACTTGGTTTAATCATGAAGCGTTTGCCATCTGACATGCGCTCTGAGACATTGCCGGCGGTCCAGGCAACTAATCCGTAACGTTGTAGATCAATATTTAGTTTGCAGACTTTTACGCGCAACTCTTTCTTGGAACTCATTACTTTCCTTCCGTAGATGTGAGCGCACGATCTCGGATCGCACGAAGTGAATGCATCGCACCGTTGTGGCCGAAGCTTTCATAAAGATCGTTGTAGTGCTTGTAAAGATCGTTATAGACCTTGGCGTTTGCCGGGTTTGGCTGATAACGCTCATCTGCCACTCCGCCCATCGCAGCAGCGGCAGTTTGTACATCTTTATATGCACCCGCGGCAACAGCTGCGTGAATTGCCGAACCAAGCGCTGGACCTTGGGCAGATTTAATAATTGTTATTGGCATATCCAATACATCGGCATAGATCTGCATAACGAAACTATTTTTAATGAGCCCGCCAGCGGCGATAAATTCTTTAACGGGTACGCCTGATTCATTAAAGGTCTGCACGATTTTGCGCGCACCATATGCCGTTGATTCAACGATTGCGCGATAGATCTCTTCCGGCTTGGTTGAAAGAGTTAAACCCATAATCAAGCCAGAAAGTTGATGATCAACCAGAGTTGAGCGGTTGCCGCTCTGCCAATCCAAGGCAACTAGGCCATGTGCGCCAACTGGTTGCGCACTTGCTAGTTGAGATAGATAGGTATGTATATCAACGCCTTTTGCTGCTGCAGCTGCGGTGTATTCAGCCGGCGCATAGTTATTGGCAAACCATCCGAAGATATCGCCGACTCCTGATTGGCCAGCTTCGTAACCAAGTGCGCCATCGATAATTCCGCCATCGACTACGCCGCACATGCCTGGAACTTCTGCGAATTCTTCAGAGACCATTACATGGCAGGTTGAAGTTCCCATGATCGCAACCATCTGTCCTGGGTTAACCGCATTTGCCGCGGCAGAAGTTACATGAGCATCCACGTTACCAACTGCAACTGCAATTCCTTCAGGAAGGCCAGTCCATTTCGCTGCTTCAGCGGTTAACGTTCCAGCACATGCACCTAGCGCACCAAGTTCATGCTCTAATTTTTCTGCAATAAATTTTTCAAACTTTGGATTGAGCGCCGCTAGATATTCTTTTGTTGGGTACTTTCCATCTTGATAAATACCTTTATATCCCGCAGTGCAGATATTGCGCACATACTTGCCGCAGAGTTGCCAGATAATCCAGTCGGCCGCTTCTACCCATTTATCCATCGCTTGATAAATTTCAGGTGCTTCTTCTAAAACTTGTAGCGCTTTAGCAAATTCCCATTCTGAAGAAATTTTGCCGCCGTAGCGAGATATCCAAGGTTCTTTGCGCGCATGGGCAAGTTCATTTATGCGATCGGCATGTGGCTGCGCAGAATGGTGCTTCCACAATTTAACGAAGGCATGTGGGTTCTTAGAAAATTCTGGAAGTTCGCAGAGCGGGGTTCCATCGCTCTTTACTGGAAGAACTGTGCAAGCTGTGAAATCTGTGGTTATCCCGATAACAGATTTAGGATCGATTCCAGATTCCTTAAGAACTGCAGGAACGGTAACTTTTAAAACATCAACATAATCAGATGGAACTTGTAGCGCCCAATCCGGTGGCAACTTTGCACCGGATGTTGGGAGTTTCTCCTCGATTACAGCGTGCGGGTACTCATAAACCGCTGTTGCAATTTCGGCGCCATCAGAGACGCGCACCAATAAAGCGCGACCAGAAAGCGTTCCGTAATCAACGCCGATTACATATTTATTACTTAAATCGCTAGTTAAATCTGGCACTCGCAGAGCCTACCGCAGGGGTTGCGGCTGCTGCTAGAGTTGAAAAAGTTAATTAATAAAATACACAAAAAATATATGAGGAGTTTTCATGACTGTCATTACGATTTTAGGCGCCGGCGGCAAAATGGGTAATCGTGTTACCCAGCCACTTCTTGATACAAAGAAGTACGAGCTTCGCTTCGTAGAAAAGTCTGAAGCTGGGCAAGCGCGAATCCGCGAAGCCGGAAATACAGTTATGGAATTAGATGACGCCCTTAAGGGAACAGATGTAGTTATCTTTACAACCCCTGATGCGTTAGTGCGCCAAATTTCTGATGAAGTTGTTCCAAAATTAGATCCTGGTACAAAGATTCTCTTCCTTGACCCAGCAGCAATCGCGGCAGATCGCGTCAAGCATCGCGCAGATATCAGTTGCTTTGTCTGCCATCCAACTCATCCACCGGTATTTAGTTTGCTTGGTGAGACAGATCCTGCAGCGCGTCGCGATTATTGGGGTGGCGGCCTTGCAACTCAAGCTCTGGTATTTGCAATTGCCTGGGGAACTGAAGAAGAAGCAGATCTCGTCGAAACAATTGCAACTGAAATGTTTGCGCCAATTAGCGCAAGCCACCGTATTACCGTTCAGCAGATGGCACTTCTTGAGCCGGCTCTTAGCGAGACTCTAATTAACGGTTGCGTCGAAGTAATTACTCAAGGTTTGCAGAAGGTTATCGATCTTGGAGTTCCTGAGGCTGCTGCCAAAGATTTCTGCATGGGCCATTTGCAGATCAGCATCGCGCTCTTGTTTGAAGAGTTGAATTGGAAGCTATCTGATGGCGCACTTATGGCGCTCAAGAACGCTCAAGGTTCACTCTTTCGCGATGATTGGGATGCCATCTTTAAGCCCGAAAATGTGCTCGCTAGCGTTAAGCAGATAACTGGCGGAGATAAGTAATTAAATGAAGCTCGGAGTCTCCAGTTTCACCTTTCCCTGGGCGATCGGCGGGATTGAGCCTGAGCATCCAGTTGTGATGAGCGCCTTTGAACTATTGGAGCGCGCCCACGATTTAAAAGCTGATGTGCTGCAGATCGCCGATAACTTGCCGATTGGCGAGCTTGCAGAAGCCGAACTTCTTAAGTTAAAGGCACAAGCCGATAGTTATGCAATCGCTCTAGAAGTTGGAACTCGCGGAAATAAGAGCGAGAACATTGAGAATTTTCTACGCATCGCCCAATTACTGAGTTCACCGATTCTGCGAGTTGTCATTGATAGCAAAGGCCACGAACCCGCAATCCCCGAAATAGTTCAACTACTTAAACCTTTCGAAGCTAAATTTAAAGAAGCGAATATCAAGTTAGCGATCGAAAACCACGATCGCTTAACCTGCGCAGAATTTAACGAGATTATTGATCAAGTTGGCTCTGATTGGGTCGGAATTTGTCTTGACACTGTTAACTCACTTGGCGCAGTTGAAGCTCCCAATACAGTTATTCCTGCACTGGCTCCGCGGGCGATCAACGTGCATATGAAAGATTTTGAAATTGTTCGAACCAACGGGCAGATGGGATTTACCGTTCGAGGAACAGCGCTCGGCGAAGGCCGGTTAGATATTGCTGAGGTCATCGCCGCTGTAGGTGGAACAAAGCGCGAGATCACCGCAGTTATCGAACTTTGGACTCCACGCCAGGATAGTTATGAAGCAACCGTTGCTTTAGAGAACGAATGGGCAGAGATCAGCGTTACTAATTTACGGAAATCGATAGGATCTTAACTATGGAGTTAACGGGCTATAACGTTGTCGTAACCGGCGGAAGCGGCGGCATCGGTTCAGCTTTAATTACTGGCCTTATCCAATCTGGCGCAAACGTTCATAACCTTGATCTGCAAAGCCCAGCCCCTTCAGATGCAAAATTTTATAAGACTGATTTAACTGATGAGAATTCTGTAAAGGCATCTCTCTCTTCTATCAACTCAATTGATGCGCTAATTGTTTGCGCAGGCGTGCAGTTGGTTGGCGCAGATTCCAAGATTGCAGATGTTTCACTCGATACCTGGCAGAAAACTATTGATATAAATATGACTGGTGCTTTTTTATCGGTTAAGCATGCAATGCCTGGGTTGATTCAATCTGGAAGAGGTTCAGTTATTTTGATCGGTTCTCCAACAGGTATGACGATGGAAGGCGCGGGCTACACCGCATATGGCGCATCTAAAGCCGGAATGATGGGGCTTTCGCGCATCATCGCCGTTGATTACAAAGAGCAAGGTGTTCGATCCAACGTGGTTGTTCCCGGCACCATGTCGACACCTTTGATTCAAAAGATTTGGGATGACCCAGAGAAAGGCCCTGATCTAATTCGCCGAACACCGCTTGGACGAATGGGCAAGCCAAGTGATTTGGTTGGTTTAGTTAATTGGTTGGTCTCTGATCAATCTTCATTTGCAACCGGGGCAATGTACGCAGTCGATGGCGGAATGACTGCGCGATGAGTAAGAATTTCTGGCCAGATACCCAACGGGTTGAGCACGCCGGATTTACAGTTGATATCGCACGCGCTGCTATAAGAAACGTTACTTACCAAGGAGCGCAAATAATTGATCTGCTCTACACCGCAATTCGTCCTTGGGATTGGTCAACTCTTGATCCCGATGAACACAGTGAAGTTGTTGAGATATCAGGAGAAAATTGTCTCGTAACAATTACCGATTTATTTGCAGGCTCGATTCAGGGAAAGACAGTCTTAACTCTGCAACCTAATGGGAAATTTCTAATTGATTATCAACTAACCGGTTTGGGGAAATTTGAAATCCAACGCTGGGGAGTTTGTTTCTGTCTACACACTGGCGACTGGATGGGTTCAACAGTTAGCGCCAGCGGCAATACCTATTCATTGCTTAAAGAGATATCACCACAACGGGTTGTCGATGGCGTAACGCAAGGGCTCTTCCCAGCCAGCAACGATATGCACTTCGTTGCCCCGGATAAGAGATCTTTAAAAGTCCTATCAACTGGCAAGGTTTTAGAAGCGGAAGATCAACGCAACTGGACCGATAACACCTACAAAATTTATAGCGGTTCGTTAGCCGAAGCCCGTCCTTTTGTAATTGAAAAAGGTATGAAATGGGAACAACGAGTTGAATTTGAAGTGACTCCGCCGGCAACTTCTATCCCTGATGGATCAAAGATCATTGCAAGAGATATTCCTTCACTACCGCGCATTGGCGTGCAATTTAATGGCGAGCCTTTACTGCCGAGCGATGACCTCGAAAAGGCGCTATTTATTCTCGATATCGACCACATCCGCGTAAATGAAGAGTCGCTAACTGCCCAAAAGATCGCAACGATAAGTAAGAGCGGCCTTGCCCTTGAAGCAGCGCTGCTCTCATCAAATGATGGGGCTGATCTTGTTAGAGAAGTTGAACATTTAAGCGCCCGAGTTCCGGCAGGTTCACGTTTATTGATTCATCGCCAAGGTCGTCAAATTGTTCAAGAATCAGATCTGCCAAAGAACAAGACTTTAAATTCTTACATTCCTGGTAGCGATGCTTACCTAGTTGATCTACATCGCGAGAAGTTTGAATTTGGTGACGCGGTTTCATATTCAATGGTTCCAACAGTTCATTCATCTGATCCAGAAACCATCTTTAAAACTCTCGACACCCAGAAAGAGTCGATTGAGTTTGTTCAAAAATTTATAGCGTCACAAGTAAGTGTTTCTCCAATTACCTTTTCTACTCGCGGAAATCCTGAGACCGGACATCTCCGTGAAAACCGAATTAACTTTGCCCAGCCCGGGATGGCAGAACAGATCAAAGAGTTATCTGCCGCCGCTTGGACTTTAGGTTCTGTATTTGCACTTGCGAGCGCAGGTGCATATTCGGGAACATGGCACGAACTATTTGGTGAACACGGCCTTATTTACAATGAAGGTTCGGCAATTAAGTTCTCACCAACTTTCCACGCACTTTCAGCGCTAGGTGCGCATCACGCACATGAAATTACAATTGCTACTTCGCTA
Source organism: Candidatus Planktophila lacus (assembly GCF_002288325.1). Lineage (NCBI taxonomy): Bacteria > Bacillati > Actinomycetota > Actinomycetes > Candidatus Nanopelagicales > Candidatus Nanopelagicaceae > Candidatus Planktophila > Candidatus Planktophila lacus. The sequence goes on from NZ_CP016780.1 coordinate 1,322,040, forward strand.
GATGGTTCATGGGTGGCTTTCGAAGACCGTGAATCACGAAAGATGGTTGTGGCTTCACAGCGACCATGGGTTGTTGAAATTACTCCCAAGGTTTTGGCTGGGTATAAATCGATTCAAAGCCTGCACGCCAATGAATGCGAAAAGGCGAGCCAGATCATGGATTGGTGGTCATATGCTGAGATAAATCCACTTCTCGGCGATATTCCGCTATCAATCACCCCTTTTGAGATCCTTCTCCTGCGTGGCTAATCCGGCTTTATAACGCCCTTTTCTGCCTCTCGTAACGGTTCGGTAACGATCCAATTTTCATCAAAAAACCCTTTTATTGAGCGGGGTGGCTATGTACTATCGGTATCGCTTGACCCCACCTATAGGAGGAAATACATATGGCAAAGCTTTTCTCACGCCGCACTGCAGCAGTTGTTGCTGTAGCCGCAGCGTCAATGCTTGTGCTTTCTGCATGTTCAAATAGCGACAGCGGAAGCGGAGACACTGTAAAGGTCTCACTAATTACAAAAGATCAGTCAAACCCATTCTTCGTTGCGATGATCAAGGGTGCAACTGAGAAGGCCGAAGCTCTCGGTGTAGAACTAACTGTTACATCTGGTGTAGATGAGTCAGATTACGCAGGACAGATCACAGCGATTGAAAACGCAATCTCTGCAAAGCACGCTGGTATCTTGATCGTTCCAGTATCAACAGAAGTTAACGCAGCGATCACAAAGGCACGCGAAGCAGGCCTTTACATCATCGCTCTTGACACAGCACCAGATCCTGCTGACATCGTAGATATCACTTTCGCAACAGATAACCGCGAAGCTGGTCTTCTAATCGGTCAGTGGACAGCTGCAAAGCTTGCTGGCAAGAAGGCAACAATTGCACTTCTCGACATCTTCGATGACCGCATTGTGTCTGTTGACTACATGCGCGATAACGGATTCCTTGCAGGTATGGGAATTGATGTTAAGGATCCAAACAAGATGGGTGACGAAGCCAAGACTGGCAAGTACTCAGGCGGCGACTATGAGATCGTTGGAAACGTAGCAACAGGTGCTAACGAAGACGGCGGCCGTACAGGTATGGAACAACTTCTTGCTAAGAACAAGAAGATCAACGTTGTTTACACAATCAACGAGCCAACAGCAATCGGTGCATGTGCTGCAGCAGCTGCTGCTGGTATCAAGCTCGATGTAATGGTTTCTGTTGACGGTGGCGGCGCTGGTATCAACGCTGTTAAGTCAGGTTGCATCAACGCAACTTCACAGCAGTACCCATTGTTGATGGCTGACCTTGGCGTCCAAGCTATCTACGACATCGTGAAGAACGGTACAAAGCCAACTACTTCAGAAGGCCTTGACTTCTTCAACACCGGCGTTAAGTTGATTACTGATGACCCACAAGAGGGTGTCCCATCAGAGACAACTGAATACGGTCTAGCAAACGCTTGGGGTTAATCCCAGTTCTTTAGTGAATAACTAAAGAAGAGTGTTTAAAGAGGGCGGCTGCTTCGGCAGTCGCCCTCTTTAACACAATCTTGAAAGTGAATATATAAAGAAATAGATTTGAATAAGTTTCAGCAAAGTAAGTTAGAGTTCAAATAAAGTTTCGAAAGGACCAAAAGTGAGTCAAGAGACGACAAACTACGATGCGGCGTCCGAATTCCAGGACCGTGCAACGTTTAGTCAGAAAATGCAGGCGGTGCTCCATAAGTATCCGTGGCTTAGCTCCACAATGGTGCTTGTTGTAGCATCAATTACCTTTAGTTTTTTCAATGAAAACTTCTTAACACCGTCTAACTTCTCACTCATCTTGCAGCAAGTAGCGATCGTTGGCGCTGTTGCAACTGGTCAGACTTTAATTATTCTTACCGCGGGCATCGATCTTTCATGTGGTGCGATCGCGATCTTCTCTTCAATGGCGATGGCTAAACTTGTACAAGGAACTCCTGCAGTTGAAGGCGATGGCCTTTCAATCTGGATCGCGTTCCCAGCAGGTCTACTCGTAGGTGCATTTGCCGGAGCAATTAATGGCTTCCTAGTTACCAAGGTTAAGTTGCCACCATTTATCGTTACCTTGGGAACTTTCAATATCTTCCTTGCATTCACACTCACCTTCACAAAGGGAACTGTTCCTGCAAATGAAATGCCGCCGTTCCTACTAACCCTTGGAAACTATGTAAATCTCGGACCTTTCCGAGTTACTACTGGTGTTCTCTTCATGATCGCTATGTATATCGTCTTAGCTTTTGCTCTGCGTTACACATCATGGGGCCGTCACGTATACGCAGTTGGTGATGACATTGATGCAGCTCGCTTGGCTGGTATCTCAGTTAACCGCGTTCTCATGAGCGTGTATGTAGTCGCTGGAGTCACTTTTGCACTTGCCGCCTGGATTGTTATCGGCCGCGTAACTGTTGCTAGCCCGAATACGGGTGGAGATCTAAACCTCGATGCGATCACTGCGGTGGTTATCGGCGGTACTTCTCTATTCGGCGGCCGCGGCACAATCTTCGGATCCCTAATCGGAGCGGTAATCGTGGGTGTTTTCCGTAACGGCCTAACACTTGCTGGCGTGGATCTGTACTTCCAGCTGATGGCAATCGGAATCCTGATTATCTTCGCTGTCTCTGTCGACCAATGGATCAGAAAGGCACGCAAATGAGTAAGTCACCAATTCTTCAAGCAGTTGGAGTTACCAAGGCTTATGGTCGCGTTATCGCACTTGATGGCGCCGATCTAGAACTATTTCCTGGTGAAGTTCTCGCAGTAGTAGGCGATAACGGTGCTGGTAAATCAACTCTGATCAAATGTCTTTCAGGCGCTGAAGTACCTGACCACGGTCAGATAATTCTCGAAGGTCAAGAAATGTCATTTAAGCGACCACAAGATGGGCGCCATGCCGGAATCGAAACTGTGTATCAGACACTTGCTGTTGCACCAGCTCTCGATATCGCATCCAACCTCTTCCTTGGCCGCGAAATGCGCAAGGCAGGTCCGTTGGGATCTGTTCTTCGTATGATCGATAGCTCTGGAATGCGCAAGGCAGCGAAAGAACATATCTCTGCTCTTGGTATCGGAACAATTCAGAATATTTCACAAGCCGTTGAAACTCTTTCAGGTGGTCAGCGTCAGGCTGTTGCAGTTGCTCGCGCCGCTGCATTCGGTCAGAAGTTGATTATCCTCGATGAACCAACAGCTGCACTCGGAGTTCGTGAATCACGTCAGGTTCTAAAACTTATTGAGTCACTACGTGAACGCGGTATGCCAGTTATCTTGATTTCACACAACATGCCACAGGTATTTGAAGTAGCAGATCGCATCCAGGTTCAACGCCTCGGAAAGCGCGCTGCTGTTGTTACTCCAAAGTCCCACACCATGAACGATGTCGTTGCAATCATGACTGGCGCGATGACAGTAGATAAGAAAGACCAAGCGCTTTCTTCAGTACGTTAATTGCAAATAAATAACTAAAAGAGATTAAAACAATGGCCACTCCGGTTCGTATTGAATCGGATGTGGTCATTGTTGGTTCTGGGATAGGTGGCGCCACGACCGCCTTTGGCTTGGCGCAAAAGGGCGTTAAAACGCTGGTTTTAGAGCGCGGCGAACGAATGCCACGTGAGCCTGAAAACTGGTCGCCATCTGAGATCTTTATGAAGACTCGCTACAAGCCAAATGAAAAATGGGTTGATGAAAAGGGAAATGAGTTTGTTCCCGGCGTTCATTACTTCGTTGGTGGAAATAGCAAGGTTTACGGTGCATCTCTGCCACGCTTTAGCCGTTATGACTTTGGCGTAATCAAACATCAGGAAGGTATTTCGCCCGCCTGGCCATTTACCTACGATGATCTAGAACCTTTCTATTACAAAGCCGAAGAGTTGTACCGCGTCCATGGCGATGCGCAGAATATTTATGGCAACAACCGCACGACTCCATTTCCATACCCTGCAATGAAACATGAGCCATACGTTGAAGAACTAGGCAAACGCTTAACCAAGGCAGGTGTGCACCCGCATTCAAACTCAATGGGTATTGATCTAGGGCCTGGCGGAAAATGTATTCGCTGCAAAACTTGCGATGGCTTTGTCTGTAAATTAGATGCTAAGAGCGATGCTGAAGTAAATGCGCTCAATCCGGCGATTGCAACTGGTCATGTAACTCTCATGACTTCTGTCCAAGTTAACCGCATTGTGCTTAACGCTGATGGAAAGTCAGTCAGCCATCTTGAAGCAACAAGGGGCGATGAGGCGCTCGAGATTTACGGCAAAAACTTTGTAATCGCAGCGGGCTCTGTTAACACCGCAGCGTTGCTTCTTCGTTCTGGCGTTGCTAACTCATCTGATCAAGTTGGTCGTAACTTTATGATGCATAACAACAGCCATATCGCAGCCGTGGATATGCGCCACAAGAACGATGTCACTTTCCAGAAGACCCTTTCCTTCACCGATTGGTATCTAGATGGTGGCAAGGGTTACCCACTTGGCGCCGTGCAGTTAATTGGCAAGGTGCAAGGCATCATGATGAAATCTTTTGCTAAACGAGTTCCACTGCCGCTACTTAACTTGGTCTCTGATCACAGCGTGGAATTTGTGGTGATGTCTGAGGACCTACCGCACCCAGATAACCGCGTAACTATTGATAAAAACGGGGCGATTAAGATCGTTCGTAAATCAGTTGGGATGAAGACCCACTTTGAACTTCTGCGCCGGGCCAAGAAAGTACTTCGCAAAACGGGTTATCAGGCAATCTTTAGACAACCTTTTGATATTTCCATGAACTCGCATCAATGTGGAACAACCGTTGCTGGCAACGATCCGCGCACCAGTGTTGTCGATGGTTATTGCCGCAGCCACGATCACCACAATCTTTACTTAATTGATGGCGGATTCTTCCCATCATCTGCAGCAATGAACCCAGCGCTGACAATTGCCGCACAGGCGTTGCGAGTTGTTGAGCAATCAGATCTAGCTAAAGTTTAAGCAAGACCCAATACGCGCAGTAGCTCGTCATTTAAATCCTTGGCATCAACATCTACGCCGGTCCAATATTTAATTCCGATAACTGCTTGATTTACAACCATTCCTAAGCCTTGCAGAGTTGTTGCTCCGCGCTTACCGGCTTCATCCAAGAAGTAAGTCTGTGGTGGATTAACGATTACATCTGCAGCCAACATTCCGGGGCGGATCGAATCGAAATCAATATCCTGCTTGCCTTCAGTATTAACCATGCCCATTGAGGTTGAGTTGATTACAACTTCAGCATCGGCCGGAATTGAATAACTCTTATTCCATTCCACAAATTCTGCAGTGGCTGAAGTCTTATCGTTGAGCAGCTCCGTTAACTCTTCACCGCGAGCGCGGGAACGGTTTACGACATAGAACTTAGTCGCACCAGCGAGTGCGAGTTCAACGGCAATTGCGCGCGCTGCACCGCCTGCGCCAAGCAGAACTATTGTCTTTCCGGTGGCTGGCGTGATTTCTAGAAATGATTTTAAAAATCCTTTGCCATCTGTGTTTTCACCGATCAACTTGCCGTCACGATTAACCGCACAGTTAACAGCGCCGATTAAAGCAGCTGACTCCCCCAAACCATCCAAGTGCTTAATGACTTCGACCTTGTGAGGGATAGAGCAGTTAAAGCCCTTCCAATTCATCGCTCTGGCGCCCTTTACAGCCGCTTCCAATTGGTCTGGGTTAACTTCACAATTTACGTAGCGATAGTGCAGGTTATTGGCCTTGTACGAGGCCTCAACCATGGCAACTGTTGGGTTGGAGTCCGATCCTTGTGAAAAGCTTCCAGTTAATTCATGTCGGAAAGATCCGCCGATATCCATGGTCATGTTCAGACCTTACCTTGCAAGTTATGATCAGCCAATGGCTACTCCATTCTTACAACGCATCGCATCCGCACCTATTTCATGGGGAATCTGTGAAGTACCGGGTTGGGGCGCGATGTTGCCCACTAAGCGTGTGCTCTCAGAGATGACCAGTCTTGGGCTACCTGCAACCGAACTCGGCGCACCAGGTTTCTTCTCTGATGACTCTGCAGAGCTCAAGGATCAGCTAGCAGAATTTAACATGTCGATGATCGGTGGCTTTACACCAGTTGTGTTGCATGACAGGTCACAAGAAAAAGCAACAATTGAAATGGCGCTCACAACAAGTAAGAAGTTCCAAGAGATCGGTGCAACTCACTTTGTTTCATGCCCAGTACAAACTTGGGATTGGGCTAACCCTGAAGAGTTAAGCAAAGATGAAGTAACGCAATTCTTTAAGATGCTCGCTGAGGTAGATCAGATTTGTAAAGATCATGGCCTCGTACAAGTGGTTCACCCACATTTGCAAACAGTTGTTGAGACTAAAAAAGATATTGATATGGTGGTCGATAACTCTGATGTTATGTGGTGCCTAGATACCGGTCACATGACTATCGGCGGACAAGACACCGTTGAGTTCGCAAAGAAATACGCCAGTCGCGTAGGTCACGTTCACCTTAAAGATGTAAATATGAAATCTGTTCCACCAGTTCTATCGCGCCAGCAGAGCATCATGGAAGGTGTGCAGAAAGGTTTATTTACACCTCTCGGACAAGGCGATGTTCCTATCCTTGAGACCATTCTGGCGCTGGAAGCGGCCGGTTATCAGGGTTGGTATGTCATAGAACAAGATGTGGCAATTACCGGAGAAATGCCAGGAATCGGTGAAGGCCCTATCAGCGGAATGAAACAATCTGTAGATTATCTCCACAACGTTGTTGCACCAGCTTTAGCTAAATAACAAAGCAATTAAATCTGAGGAAAAAGGGGAGTAAAAGTGTCTGATCTACGCGTAGGAGTTATCGGTGTAGGAATCATGGGCTCAGGTCATGCTCGCTACTTAACAGAGCATGTAGATGGTGCCGTTGTTACCGCCCTCTTTGATCTAGATGGTCCACGTATGGATGCACTTGCTAAAGAGCTAAGCGCAAAATCAGGTGTAGCAATCAACCAACATGCATCCGTTGAGACTTTGGTGAGCGACTCAAATGTAGACGCTGTAATCATCTGCTCACCTGATGGCTTGCACCCAGAACATCTAACGCTGGCAATCAATGCGGGCAAACACACGCTCTGCGAAAAGCCACTTGCTCCAAAGTCTGCAGATGCCAAGAAGGTCGCCGATCTTGCAAATGCCTCAGGTTTAAATATAACTCTCGGATTTATGCGTCGTTTTGATCCTTCATATATTGAGTTGAAGAAAGAGATTCAATCCGGCAAGTACGGCAAAGTCCTTCACCTTCGCTGCATCTCTCGTAACGTCAGTTCCCCAACGGCAACGACTCCGATGTTGTTAACAAATGTTGCTGTCCACGAAGTAGATATCGCGCGTTGGTTACTTGGTGAAGAATTTGTTTCGATGACGACAGTTGCGATGAAGCGCAGCAAATACGCCAATGATCAACTGCAAGATCCGCTAACTGTTTTAGCCCACACCGAATCTGGCGTATTGATGACAGTCGATATCGCAGCCAACAGCACTTACGGCTATGAAGTTCGCATGGAAGCGCTTATGGAGAATGGCTCACTTGAGATCGATAACTTGGGTGGAGTTTCAATCTCTTACGATTTCAACTTACCGCCACGTACTCATGGCAAGTTGTATGAAAACTGGATGGGTCGCTTTGAGCAGGCATATATCAACGAACTAACCGCTTGGGTTGGATCAATTAAGACCGGCGTGCGTCATCCAGATCTAGCAACAGCCAATGATGGACTTGCATCATCAATTGCCTGCGAAATGGGAGTTGCTTCGCTTAAATAATCAAGCGAGCGTTATGACTGCTGCTGCATAGACCAGAGCGTCCAAATATGTGTGCGCACCGTTAGCGGTTGACGCATGATTTGTACGATCTGGAAAGCAACATCATCTGGGCGCAAGTAACTAGCAAGCTTTGGTTCACCTGCTGTGCGTCCGGCTTCAATTGCAAATTGAGTATCTGTTCCAGCAGGACATACCAACGCTACGCGCACACCCTTTTCGCGAAGTTCGCGATCGAGGCCGCCAGCAAAACCAACCTGTGCATGCTTAGTGCCAGCGTAAATTGATTCATCTCCGCCGCCACGGAAGCCCGCAACTGACGAAACCATGATGATATCGCCGGCTTTTTTAGCCAACATTGTTGGAAGAGTTGCGCGAACAATGTGCACGCTACCTTCGTAGTTCGTACGCATCATGCGATTTACTTCATCATCGCTGTAATCAAGGACTGATCCATACATACCGATACCAGCGTTAGGTACTACGCAATCAATAGTGCCGAAAGCATCAATAGCCTTCTTCGCAACAGCGCGAGCAACATCTGGAATCGATGAATCTCCCGCTAAGTAAGCGGCGTTATCGGCGCCAAGTGAGGCGACCATCTCTTGAAGCTTGGCTTCATTGCGCGCATTTAGAACTACTTTGCAACCTAACTCAACGAGTTGCTTTGCAGCTGCTGCACCAATTCCGGTTGTTGCGCCAGTGATTACTACTACTGAACCTTTGATATCTCTTAGTTGATAAGTCATGCAGGAATACTAAGACAGGTCACAGCTAATTTCTAGAGGGCATCCATAACGGTAATAGTCTCGCCGAAGACATAGTTCGGGCCAATCGCCTGCCATGCCTTGCTGTTTTCGTTGACCATGTGGGCATCCCAAGATGGGCGATCGCTCCAGATCTCCCAGACATTTACAACATCTGGCTTTTGAGTATCGCGGTAGATATCAATAAATTCGCAACCAGCCTCAGTTCGGATAACCGCGATATGGCTCTTGAGTTTTGAAACAAACTCATCAAATTGGCCCGGTTTAACATTTACTTCAACGAATAGAAAGACTTTGCTCATAGCCGAACGTTATCCCTTTTCAGGATGAATAAAAAGAAAAGCCTTCCGGTGTGAAAGGCACCGAAAGGCTCATCTCGTGCGCGCGAAGGGATTCGAACCCCTAACCTTCTGATCCGTAGTCAGATGCTCTATCCGTTGAGCTACGCACGCTTAATTGGTAGTGAAGTTGAATAATACCCGCTTTTGATACATCACCCAAATGGGCTAAAACCCTTATAGACAAGCGTAAAGGGCGCCCGATTACTCGAGCGCCCTTTACGTTATTGCTTACTTATTAGCCAACTTTCTTTACTCGCCCATCAAGTACAGGAAGTTGTGTGACCTTTCCGGCGGCCATATCTGCCTTCAGTGCATCTACAAATACATCAAGTAGCGCTCCGTAGACCTTCGCCTTTGCAGGTGAGAACACTTCCAGATATCCATCTCCACCGTAAATGATGAAGTCAAGAGTTGTAAGTGTGTATTCCTTGCTGTCTTTAGCAATTGCAGTTCCATCAAGCTTTGTTACTTCAACGATTCGGCTACCTACTGGCTTTGAAGAATCGAATGAGAACTTGATACCTGAAACTTGTGGGAAGCGACCATCGGCTGGATAGTTTCCGCCAACGCCATTCTCCAGCGCCTTCCAAAGATTTGTGCCTGTAACAACAGTTGTTGCTACCTGGTTACCGAATGGGTAAACAGTTAACGCATCACCAAGAGTTACATCCAGTGGACCAGAGCCTGTGCGAACAAGTGCTGTGTTAGCTGGGATGTAGGTCTTGGCTGGGAATGTATCGCGGATACCGCCACCATTTGTGATTGCGATATCTGTCTTGTACTTAGCGCGTAGCAAGTCAGCGATGTAATTACCCATTGGGTTCTCACCTGAACGTTCAACCGCTGGAGTACCTCCGCGTGGGAATACTGCGGATACTTGACCGATCTTTACATCAAGCTTTCCTGTTAGTTGATCTTTGTACTTCTTAACTAGCGCAGCACCTGCTGTGTCCTGAGTTGTTACAGTACTTACAACTCCAGTGTTTATCGTTGGCGCCGCAGCCTTTAGTACGTGCTGCAATGAAGATCCAACAACTTTGCCAGCCTTTAAGCAGATCTGTGATCGTGTGTACTCAACGCCTGCGTTACGCGTTTGGCCAAGTAGTACCGGTGTAGCATTACGAGCTGTCGAAGGAATCAAGGTTGAGAAAGTTTGGTGGCTGTGGCCACCGTAAATAGCATCTGCACCCTTAATCTCTGCAGCAAGGTTGTTGTAAAGACCCTTCGCTACGCCATCTGAGTTCTCAGTCCAACCCTGGTGGATCAAAACTGCCACTACTTCTGCACCTGCGGCGCGGGCTTCGGCTACAGCCTTATTGATTCCAGCCACGCCTGGTTCGATTTGAATCGTCTTCTTAGCGCCTGCTGAATCCTTGTAATCCAGGTTACCTGGGAAAACTTGTTCAATTGTTTCAGGTGTATTTGCTCCGACTACGCCAATCTTTACGCCACCGCGTTCAATGATTGTGTATGCCTTTGCTTCTTTGGTACCTGACTTAAGAACCTTTAGTGACTCATCACCATAGTTTGCAGTGACCCACTGGAAAGTTGATGCGCCAATTACTTTCTGAACGTGCTCAAGGTTGCGGTCGTGTTCGTGATTACCAAACGCTGAAACATCGAGCTTGATTAGGTTTAGAGATTCGATGGTCGACATCTCTTCAAACTCAGTTGAAATAGGTGGCGCTGCACCGATGTTGTCACCTGAAGACAGCGCAACAGTTGCTGCAGATGCCTTGCGGTCTGCATCCCAGTTGCTAGCGAGCAGCGCTGTACCAAATGAGTTACCAACTTCGATTGCACCGTGTAAATCACTTAGCTGAAGTAATTGCACATTCTTATTGCTAGATGATGCAACCTTCGCCAATTGAGCAGCGGTGTAGCTAGTTGTTGATGCAGTTGGTTTAGAGAAACCGTAAGCATTTACTGCCTGAACAACTGGAGTACCTGCAGGTTGACCAACAACGACCGGCATCAAGACGATATTGCCGCGCTTCTTTGCTGGAACAAAGACTGGACATGATCCGGCGCCAGCCGAAACAACATATCCAGTAACTGCTGGAGTTACATCGTCAGCGGGCGTCCAACGAACGACTATGCCTGTTGAGCCGAATTTAGAAGTGACAGATGTCGGTGCATTTGGCAGCGAGTATGTTGCCGCTTGTGCTGTGGGTACTAGTAATGAAACCAATAGGGATGTGGCTAGAGCTATAGAGCCCAAGCCGAGAATTTTGCTAAATTTAATATTCATGGGCAAATTTAAGTACCAGTTACGGTTTTTTATGCAGTGGAATGGTTACAAAATAGTGGCTATTAGGTTAACTTTTTGCGATTCGAATTAACTCATCCCTATTAACGACCTTCAGGCGGGGTTTGCCCAACGGCTCTCCCGCCGCTACTTCAGCGGCATTAATTGCCTCCCAATGGGACTGCGAAATGACTTTGGTCGCGGGCAAAATATCTGCGATATCGCCACCGTTTTTTGCACCCTTTAAATCTTCAACTAATAACTTCATGACATCTGCAGCATCTGATTTATTTGTGCCAATTACACCTGATGGTCCGCGCTTTGCCCACCCAACTACGTACATGCCTTCATTTACGCGGCCCTCGTTATTTACAACTTTCCCGCGCTCGTAAGGAATGCCAGGGATGCTCGCTGCTTCATAGCCAATTGCAGTGATAACTAACCCGCAGTTAATACTAAATCTCTCATCACTGCCGGTTTTTTGGAAAATAACTTCTTCCACTTTTCCATTTCCTTTAAATTCAACAGGTGTAGCAAGGAATTGAAACTTCATTGTGCGGTCGTGGTTTGTCGCCTCTTTTTCAGAGATCAACAACATCGCATCAAGATTGCTCTTGGTGTCTTTCTCGATCTCATCCCCTGCTCGAGAAATCGCGGCTTCGATATCCGAATTAGCCATCAAAACGTTGGTGTGCTCTAACTTCGGAAGTTCGCGAAGTTCAGGAGATGTAAAGGCAGCATGTTCTGGTCCGCGGCGAGCGCTAATCACAACTTCGCGGATCGTAGATTCTTTGAGCACTGCAATCGCGTGATCTGCAGTATCTGTCGGATCTAATTCACTTGGTTCAAGCGCCAACATACGCGCCACATCCATGGCAACGTTTCCGGCACCGATAACAACTGCAGTGGTGCAATTTAAATCAATCTTGAAATCTGCAAAGTCTGGGTGTGCGTTATACCAAGGTACAAAGTGAGCCGCAGAGATTGACCCTGGTAAATCTTCGCCCGGGATCCCGAGCTTCTTGCCCACTGCTGAACCTGTTGCGATAACCACCGCGTCATACATCTCATTTAACTGCTCGATTGAAACATCAGTACCGAGCTCAACGTTGCCGAACAAACGGAAGTTTCCAGCGGTTGCGATTTTTTCAAATACCTTTGCAACAGTCTTAATCTTTGGGTGATCTGGGGCAACGCCACTGCGAACTAAGCCCCATGGGGTTGGCAGGCGTTCGATCATGTCGATAGAAAACTGCAGATCATCGGTCTGCAGATTTTGAAGTGCTTGTGCTGCAAAGTAGCCGGCTGGACCTGCACCGACGATTGCTACTTTGTAGTTTTGCATGTGCCTATTCTATTCATGGCTACTGGCATCTCTGTACAATTTTAAGGTTTTTATGTACACTTTATTTATGAAGTCATTTCCCTTAACCGATGCTCGTCGTGAGTTGCCCACACTCGTGGATAAATCAGCGAAAGAGCCAATTCTTATCACTCGCCATGGTGAGGAAGCTGCAGTGCTGCTCTCTCCTTCGCTTTACGAAAAAATGCTTGACGCCATGGAAGAACTTGAAGATATCGCCGCCTACGATGCCGCCAAAGCGCGACGTGAAGATTCAACGCTTTGGCAAGATGCACGTAAGGAACTTGGCTTGGTTTGAGCGAGTTCACCTTAAGAATCGAAAAAACCCCACGCAAGTTTCTGAAAACGTTAAATCTCAGCGATAAACGACGGATCGACATCGCCCTTTCTTTGCTTTCGGAGAACCCAATCCCTCCTAAGGCTAAGAAGCTTTCAGGGAGAAATGGCTACAGAATAAGGGTCGGAGACTTTCGAATAATCTATGAAATCCAGAAAAGCATCCTTGTAGTTCTTGTAATCGATATTGGCCACCGGCGCGAAATTTATAGAAAGTGAAAGATTCCAGAAAGTGAATTTATATCGTTTACACATTAGCGCTAATTAGCAAGGCGCCCCCTATAGAGATAAAGCAAGGCTTCTTAAATTAATGTTGGTTCCTTGAAAACTTACCGAAAGTCCTTTTGGCCCGATGGATACAGATTTAACTTTTAAGCCCGCTGGAACCCTTAAGTCCTTTACAGTTCGACTCTTGATTTGCTCCTGAATGTCTGCGGGAAGCGATGAGGCTGGAATTGGACTGCCCATTATCGAAACACTTTTTATCTGTAAGTAAATCTGATTGTTTGAATACTGCGGAACTATTAATGCTTTACCAAGCCCACCTGCTCCAACTGATATTTGCAAAGCATTATCAACTATTTCCGCATCGTTGAAACCAGATTCAGCTAGTAGCTGTGAAATAGCGACTGTTGTTTTGATTTCCAAAGATCCGATCCGCGTGGATGAAGATTTACTAATTTCTTTCGCAGAAATTTCTATTGAGGATTTTCTGCCACTGCTCTTCAACGTGTAGTCAGCAATATCGATTTTTACCTCTTTGATTAAATCTGAGTTTAAGATACTCGGCAAATCTGTTAGAGGCACAGAGGCGCTTATTCCTGAGGCGCTTGGAAGCTGTTGTTGTACACGGGATTCAATCTTTGATGAGACAGCACTTTCGGCGGCTAAAGCTGCGGTGCCTAATAGAACTAAGACAGTTGTTGCAACGATTACGGCAGATTTTTTACGCTTCATTCGCGGGAGACTACACAAGTTAGATGAAGAATCCCTGAGAGCGGAGACGAGGAGATTTGAACTCCTGAAGGGTTTAACCCCTTACCTCGTTAGCAGTGAGGCGCACTCGACCGGGCTATGCGACGTCTCCAAGTACAGGTGTGAGTTTACAGGTAGATGACTACCGCGTGAAACGCTTCTCCTGCATCAAGGCATCCCAGATAACCGCCTGTGCGGCCAACGCATCTTGCGAGTTCTGAGCCTGATTTAGGGCTGCGATATCAACGCGATCACAGACTTCTTCAAGGTAGGTAATGATTTCAATACTGCGAGTTAGCGCGCGCACTGGATCTTCGCGGAATGGGAATTGATCAAGTAACACTGGATCAGTCCAATTGATGCTGCGAAGTGCCAACATATATTCGATAGTTTCAAATAAGTGGACTGATGCAACAGGTAGATCATCATCCCAGCCGCGCCAGTTATCGTTTAGCTCAGCGCTAACTAACTTGCCGTGGCGATGGATAAGCAGAAGTGATTCAGCTGGTGTCTCTTGCGCCATCAGTGAATGACCAAAGTCCATCACGATTCCGACGTTATCAACTTTCATCTCGCTGATTGCAAGAAGGGTTTTAGCCGCTGTTGCCAGAGTCATTCGTACGCGCGGTTCTTTGCATTTATATTCAATCGCAAACTGCACCTTAGGGTTTTCATTTGCCAGATCGCGGATACCGTTGATGGTGTAGTCCCAGATTTGCAGGTAATTTGCTTGCAGTGGGAAATCAAAACCATCTTGGCCGGGCCAGAATTTTACGTAAGTTGCGCCAAGTATTTCTGCTGCAGCAATTGCTTCGCGAACACGATCTTTAGTTTGTGAACGAAGTTTGGTATCTGGGTTGGTAAATGAACCCTTTACATATTCGCGCATGTAGATATGTGGAGTTGTCGCGCGGCAGATAAGTCCGTTGTCATCGAGCATCTTCTTGATCTCAATTGCGGTGCGCTCTGGAATATCAAATGGCACATTTATATCGAGGTGCTTTAGGCCAGGTACCTTGGCGGCATCTTCAATCATCTGCTGGCTGGTGCGCGTTGGGCCGTAACCGTCTCCGGCATAGCGATCAACAAATTGGCCAAAGGCCCAGATGCCTGCTCCGTAAGTTAGTTTTCCCATTTCCGCGCCTTCTTTCTTCGTTGTTGTTGAAATCTTACGAGTTAAAACAGTTGGTGAATAGGGCTTTAGCGATCTTTCATGCGTGATGCAGCCAAGGCTTTTCGCCATGTTTTAAGGGCTTTTTCGCGCTCTTCATCAGAAAGGTGCGGTGAATACTCATCGTATTTAAGTTCAATCTTTTCGATATCTGTAATGGTGGCAAGGCCGGCACCTAATGCGGCAACCATCGCTGCACCAAAGGCGGAGAGTTCAAGTAGTTGTGAAGATTTAATTTTCTTTCCGCTTAGATCGGCGAGCATCTGCATTAAGTATTGATTGCGCGCTCCACCACCATCGGCATAAAGCGAATCTATTTTGATTCCAGATTTAGCAAAATCTTCGAGGACATCGTTTATTTGAGCAGCGGTTGATCTAAGTGCGGCTGCTGCAAGATCTGCGCGGCTGCTACCTCGGGTTAGCCCTGCGATGATTCCAGTTGCTTCACGATCCCACCAAGGCGCACCAAGACCGTTAAAGGCAGGAACTATTTCAACCTGCTGTGTTGATTCGGGTGCAAGTTTGGCAAGTTCATCGGGGGTTGTATCGAGCAGTTGTGCCAACCAAACCAGAGTCGAGCCAGATGAAAGAATATTTGCCTCTGCAGCTCGAGTTATCTTCTCTCCAAGTGACCAGGCAATTGTTTGTGGATTTGTCTCGGTAAGACCCATGAGCGATGTACCAGTGCCGAAAGTTGCTTTGAAGTTACCGGAGATCCAACCTTTGTGAGCAAAAAGCGCGGCGTGCGAATCTCCCATAATGCCCGAAAGCGGTACATCGTTAGTTAGGCCGAGCTCTTTCATATTTGTGCAGAGGTGTTTCTCATCTGAAGAGCAAACCTTTGGCAAAGTTTTTATATCTATCTTGAAGAGATCGAGAAGTTCTTGGCTCCACTGACCAGTTTTGATATCCAGCAACTGGGTTCGGCTAGCGCTACCTGATTCGATGATGTGGCCGGCGCCTAATTTGAATGCGATCCATGAATCAATAGTTCCGATACAGATTTCCCCGTTGAGGTTTTGGTTCTCTAACAACCATTGAGCTTTAAGCGCTGAGAACATGGAGTCTAGTTCAAGCCCAGTTATCTCCTTCGCGCGGGCAGCGTTTTTCGCTGATTTTTCCGCTAAATCAGAGGCTCTGCGATCCTGCCAAGTGATCACATTGGTGAGCGCCGTGCCAGTTGTGCGATCCCAGAAGAGAACTGATTCGCGTTGAATACTTAAGCCAACTGCTGAAATTTTATGAGCTTTCGTTATTTGAAGTGATGCTGCAATAACCGAGCGCCAAATTTCTTCGGGATCTTGTTCAACCCAACCAGGTTGCGGAAAAGTTGTTTCAATCTTTACCTCTGCTTGGGCAAGAACTTCGCCCTTTAAATTAATGGCTAGAGCCTTGGTGGAACCACTGCCTTGATCGATAGCCAGAATTATTGGCGAGCTATTTTCCATGCTTTAAGAGTTCTCGAGCAGAGGCAACGATTGAATCTGCAGTAAGTCCGTAATGTTCAAGAAGATAAGAAACTGAACCAGTTGGTGCAAAGGTATCTGTGCCAAGTAATTTCATAGCAACTGGATGGTTCTGGACCACAAACTCGGCGATTGCTCCGCCGACGCCACCACGAGTAACCGATTCTTCTGCGGTGATTATTGCTTTTGTTTCTTTCGCTGCAAGAAGGATTTCAGTGGTATCAAGTGGTGAAACAGTTGAAAGGTTTATCACACGAGCAGAAATACCTTCACTCTTTAATAGGTGGGCTGCGGCAACTGCGCGTGAGACCAGTGTGCCCGTTGCAATAATTGTTATGTCGTTGCCATCGATGATGCGCATCGCTTTATTCGGGACAAATGCTGGGCTCTGTCCTTGCGATACTGATGGAACTTTAAATCGGCCAATTCGCATAAAGACTGGGCCGGTTGTATTTGCCGCCCAGGTCACTTTGGCAAGTTCATCGGGGGTTGTATCGAGCAGTTGTGCCAACCAAACCAGAGTCGAGCCAGATGAAAGAATATTTGCCTCTGCAGCTCGAGTTATCTTCTCTCCAAGTGACCAGGCAATTGTTTGTGGATTTGTCTCGGTAAGACCCATGAGCGATGTACCAGTGCCGAAAGTTGCTTTGAAGTTACCGGAGATCCAACCTTTGTGAGCAAAAAGCGCGGCGTGCGAATCTCCCATAATGCCCGAAAGCGGTACATCGTTAGTTAGGCCGAGCTCTTTCATATTTGTGCAGAGGTGTTTCTCATCTGAAGAGCAAACCTTTGGCAAAGTTTTTATATCTATCTTGAAGAGATCGAGAAGTTCTTGGCTCCACTGACCAGTTTTGATATCCAGCAACTGGGTTCGGCTAGCGCTACCTGATTCGATGATGTGGCCGGCGCCTAATTTGAATGCGATCCATGAATCAATAGTTCCGATACAGATTTCCCCGTTGAGGTTTTGGTTCTCTAACAACCATTGAGCTTTAAGCGCTGAGAACATGGAGTCTAGTTCAAGCCCAGTTATCTCCTTCGCGCGGGCAGCGTTTTTCGCTGATTTTTCCGCTAAATCAGAGGCTCTGCGATCCTGCCAAGTGATCACATTGGTGAGCGCCGTGCCAGTTGTGCGATCCCAGAAGAGAACTGATTCGCGTTGAATACTTAAGCCAACTGCTGAAATTTTATGAGCTTTCGTTATTTGAAGTGATGCTGCAATAACCGAGCGCCAAATTTCTTCGGGATCTTGTTCAACCCAACCAGGTTGCGGAAAAGTTGTTTCAATCTTTACCTCTGCTTGGGCAAGAACTTCGCCCTTTAAATTAATGGCTAGAGCCTTGGTGGAACCACTGCCTTGATCGATAGCCAGAATTATTGGCGAGCTATTTTCCATGCTTTAAGAGTTCTCGAGCAGAGGCAACGATTGAATCTGCAGTAAGTCCGTAATGTTCAAGAAGATAAGAAACTGAACCAGTTGGTGCAAAGGTATCTGTGCCAAGTAATTTCATAGCAACTGGATGGTTCTGGACCACAAACTCGGCGATTGCTCCGCCGACGCCACCACGAGTAACCGATTCTTCTGCGGTGATTATTGCTTTTGTTTCTTTCGCTGCAAGAAGGATTTCAGTGGTATCAAGTGGTGAAACAGTTGAAAGGTTTATCACACGAGCAGAAATACCTTCACTCTTTAATAGGTGGGCTGCGGCAACTGCGCGTGAGACCAGTGTGCCCGTTGCAATAATTGTTATGTCGTTGCCATCGAT
This sequence comes from Candidatus Planktophila lacus, assembly GCF_002288325.1. NCBI lineage: Bacteria > Bacillati > Actinomycetota > Actinomycetes > Candidatus Nanopelagicales > Candidatus Nanopelagicaceae > Candidatus Planktophila > Candidatus Planktophila lacus. The sequence goes on from NZ_CP016780.1 coordinate 1,340,268, forward strand.
GATGCGCATCGCTTTATTCGGGACAAATGCTGGGCTCTGTCCTTGCGATACTGATGGAACTTTAAATCGGCCAATTCGCATAAAGACTGGGCCGGTTGTATTTGCCGCCCAGGTCACAGCTTCTTTAGTCTGTGCTTCATCAGCAGGTAGAACAATTGGAAGTGAATCAAGTGCGCGCATCCAAGCAATATCTTCAATTGAATGATGTGTTGGTCCGAGTTCGCCGTAAGAAACTCCGGGGCTCATGCCGCAGAGCTTTACATTTGTGCGGGTATAGACCACATCGGCTTTGATCTGCTCGAGTGCACGACCCGTTAAAAACGGGGATGCGGCACATACAAATGGCGTAAATCCAGCGTTTGCTAGGCCAGCGGCAACGCCAACCATGTTCTGTTCTGCGATACCGACATCGATTAAACGATCAGGAAATAGATCGCGGAACTCGCCTAAGTTGCTCGAACCAACTGAGTCATTACAGACAACAACGATTTTAGGATTTTCATTTGCCAGCGCAATCAAAGTCTTGGCAAAGATAATGCGGTTATCGAACTCTTCTAACTTTTCGCTCATTGCTTGCCTACCTGCTCGAGCGCTTGTTCATATTGTTCAGCCGATGGAACTTTATGATGCCACTCAGCCTTACCTTCCATAAAGTCCACGCCCTTACCTTTTGTGGTCTGCGCGATTATGACTCTTGGTTTGGTCTGTGGGTCAGTGAAAGCTTTAAGAAGTGCATCGTAGTTATGTCCGTCGACTACACAGACTTCCCAACCAAAGGCTTCAAATTTCTTATCTAGCGGATCAAGTTCGTTTGTCTTTGAAGTTGGACTTCCCTGCTGGAAACCGTTGCGATCCACGACTGCAATAAGATTTGTAAGTTTGCGATGGCCAGCAAACATCGCTGCTTCCCAGTTGCTTCCCTCTTGAAGTTCGCCATCTCCCATGATTACAAAGGAGCGCGACCCATTCTTTGCAAGCTGTGCACCAATAGCAGTACCAACCGCGATTGGAAAACCGTGGCCAAGTGGACCGGTATTTGATTCAACGCCCGGAACTTTGTTGCGGTTAGGGTGGCCATTTAACTTACTTAACGGTTGTGCAAAAGTCTTTAGCTCTTCAACTGGAAAGAATCCACGTAGCGCCAGAGTTGAGTAAAGCGCAACAGCGGCATGGCCTTTGCTTAAAATCAATCGATCGCGGTCGGCTTTATTTGGTTCTTTAGGATCAACGTTAAGAACTGCACCGAAGAGAGTTGCCAAGATATCGGTAACTGAAAAATCTCCGCCGATATGGCCCATGCCTGCACCTTTAATTGTGTGCAGAATTTGTAGGCGGATTTCGCGCGCTAAATCAGCAATTTCCCGCGTAGCCATCGACATAGTGTCTTAACCCTACGGCTAATGCGGGCAAGGTCAATACCATTATCAAATAGTTACAAAGTAATTCTTCTTATGTACTCTAAGTCTTATGAATGAGAAGGTTGAAGCCCCAGAAGTAAAGAATGCGCGTCCATACGATGTTGCACCTCCTGAGCAGTTCGCAGAATTTATGCGCACCGGCTGGGCTCCTTCAAACCTCGAAGGTCTGCAACCACTTGAAGTTGTGACATATGCCTTCACTCGTCGCCAAGTTTTGTCAGAAGCTTTTCCAAATATTCGCTTGGTAATTCCTTCCGGAAATTACAAGACTCGTTCCAATGACACTGAATATGTCTATCGCCCACATAGCGCTTTTGCTTATTACAGCGGCGTGCAAGGCGCCGATGCAGTTGCAGATTCAGTTTTGGTTTTAGAGCCAAAAGCTGAGGGCGGACATGATGCTTATCTTTACTTGCATCCACGTTCTACTCGCGAGAGTGATGCTTTCTACACAGATCGTAAATACGGTGAACTTTGGGTCGGCCGCCATTTCACACTTGAGGAAGCGGCAACTGTTTATCAGATCGAAACTCGCAATGTAGATAACATCGAAGGCTTGCTGCGTTTTAGCAAGGAAACTTTGTTAATCCGCGGTGAAGATGCCTTGATGGATAAGTTGATCTCAGTTCATGCACGCGAAGCTGAGTTCCAGACATTTACATCTGAACAGCGCCTTATAAAAGATGAGTACGAAGTTGGCCAATTGCAGGCCGCTGTTGATTCAACCGGTCGTGGTTTCTCAGATGTAATCGCGGCAATGCCTGCAGCTGCTGATCACCCACGCGGTGAACGTATTGTCGAAGGCGCATTCTTTGGTCGCGCCCGCCTTGAGGGTAACGACATTGGATATACAACTATCGCTGCAGCTGGTTCACATGCCTGCGTGCTGCACTGGATCCGCAATGATGGAGCAGTCCGCAATGGTGAACTCTTGCTTCTTGATGCTGGCGTAGAAATGGATTCGTATTACACCGCCGATATCACGCGTACCTTGCCGGTAAATGGAAAGTTCACGCCTGCACAGCGCGCTCTGTACATGTTGGTCTATGAGGCACAACTCGCGGGTTTTGCTGCGGTTAAGCCAGGAGTTAAATTCTTAGAGATCAACCGCGCAGCGCAACGAGTACTTGCTCAAGGTTTAGTAGATATGGGCGTGCTTACCGTTAGCGCCGAAGAATCAATGAAGCCAGAAGTTGGTCTGCATCGCCGTTGGACTCTGCACGGCGTTAGCCATCATTTAGGTTTGGATGTTCACGATTGCGAACATGCTCGTCAAGATATGTACCGCGATGGTGTGCTGCAGGAAGGAATGGTTCTAACTGTTGAACCAGGTCTTTACATCCAGCCAGATGACGAACTCTTTGCTCCGGAATATCGCGGGATCGGTATTCGTATCGAGGACGATGTCATTGTTACTGCAGATGGTTGCCGCAACTTAAGTGAAGATATTCCGCGCCATCCTGATGCAATTGAAGCTTGGATGGCTTCAATCCTCGGTTAATTAACCAGCTATCTGTAAACCTAGGTAAGCGGCAGCTAAGCCAAAGCCGAGTGACATAACTAAGTTAATTGTTATCTCGCGATAGCGCTTTAACTCAAACCCTAGGTAAATATCTAGCATAAAGGTTGACCAAGTTGTAAATGCGCCTGCAAAGCCAACGGCCAATAAATCGTAAAGGGTTTCAGATTTTGTAAAAGTTAAGCCAATGATAAATGAGCCAATTACATTTACGAGAAAGATTCCGTATGGCTTGTCGGTGTAGCGGCGAATGTATTGATCAATCGCAAAGCGCGCAGGTGCGCCAACTGCGGCGCCAAGAATCACATATAAGGTATTCATCTACGCACCGGAATCAACTTGCGGCTAACTGGCAGAACAATAAGCACGATTAGTAGGCTTAAAACAATGTTTTCAATTAAGAATAGAAATCCACCAGTGATCGGTTCTACAACTTGTACGGTAACTGAAGAGAATGTTGTCATTCCTGCGCAGAATCCGGGCAACAATAGATGCCTAAGTTCTGTAACACCTCGACGTTCCATTAACACCAAGAGCGCGCTAGCAAGAGCTACACCAAGCAAATTGGCGGCGAGTGTTCCGTTGCGATCATCAGGGATCGCAACTGAAAGCCCGAATCTAACTAAGGTTCCTGCTACGCCGCCAATCGCGACAAGTAGCAGTGACTTCATGGTTTAGTTGCGCTTCTCTCGCTTGAGAAGACCGGCGAACATACGAGCTGGATCGTACTTAATATCTACAACGCGCTCCTTCATCGGAATGATTGCGTTATCGGTGATCTTGATGTGCTCTGGGCAAACTTCAGTACAGCACTTGGTGATGTTACACATTCCAAGACCGTGCTCTTCTTGCGCAGTGCGCTTACGGTTTTTCAAGGTATCAAGTGGGTGCATATCAAGTTCTGCAATGCGGATAAAGAATCTTGGGCCAGCAAATGACTTCTTATTCTCTTCATGATCGCGAACTACGTGACAGACATCTTGGCAAAGGAAACATTCGATGCATTTGCGGAACTCTTGTGAACGCTCAACATCGATTTGCTCCATGCGTGCTTCCCCTGGCTTTAGATCTGCAGGTGGTGCATATGCCGGAATCTCCATCGCTTTTTTATAGTTAAAAGAGACATCGGTGACGAGATCTTTAATCACTGGGAATGCACGTAGCGGAGTAACTGTGATTCTTTCTTCATCACCGTAAGCAGCAACTTGTGTCATACATGCAAGGCGTGGCTTACCGTTGATCTCCATTGAACAAGATCCACATTTGCCGGCTTTACAGTTCCAGCGCACTGCCAGATCGCCCATTTGGGTCGCTTGTACGCGGTGAATTACATCGAGGACTACTTCACCATCGTTGGCTTCAACCTGTACATCTTGAAGTCCACCATCAGTTGAGTCTCCTCGCCAGATACGAAGATTTACTATGCGCGCCATTAGTTGGAACCGCCTTTCGCAATTTCTTCCGGTGTCATGTACTTCTTAAGTTCATCGACTTCAAAGAGGTCGAAGAGTTCTTTTGGCATAAATGGCAATTCTTGTTTGCGAACGCTCACTTGGTTGCCATCAAATGATGCGATGTGGTTATGTTGACGCCACTCTGAATCCATACCTGGGAAGTCATCACGTGTATGACCACCGCGTGATTCTTCGCGGCTGATTGCAGACTTGGCGGTGCTCTCTGCAACTAACAACATATTGTCGAGGTCGAATGCCAAGTGAAATCCTGGGTTGAACTTGCGTCCACCAGCAACCGCCACATTTGCACTGCGCTTTCTAATTTCAGAAATCTTTTCGATCGCATCCTTTAGTTCAGCGCCGGTACGGATAATTCCGACCAAGTTATGTGTAACTTCTTGCAGCTCTGCGTGGAGTGAATATGAATTCTCTCCACCGCTACGAGCAAATGGCGCTTCGATGCGCGCTGCTGCAGCTGCAACAGTTGCATCCGATACAGGTGCGGCAGTTGTCTGCTTAACGTAGGCAGCTGCTCCCATTCCGGCGCGGCGACCAAAGACCAAGAGATCTGAAAGTGAGTTACCACCAAGGCGATTTGAACCGTGCATTCCGCCAGCAACTTCACCTGCAGCAAAGAGCCCTGGAACGCCAACTGCTGCTGCAGTATCTGGCTCAACTTCCACGCCACCCATTACGTAGTGACAGGTTGGGCCGACTTCCATCGCCTCTTTTGTAATGTCCACGCCAGCTAGTTCGTAGAACTGGTGCCACATAGATGGCAGGCGCTTCTTAATTACTTCGGCAGATAAACGCTTTGAAACATCTAGGAATACACCGCCGTGTTCGGTGCCGTGCCCTGCTTTAACTTCAGAGTTAATTGCGCGCGCAACTTCATCGCGTGGCAATAACTCTGGTGGGCGGCGGTTATTGTCTTGATCGACATACCAACGATCGGCTTCTTCTTCATTGTCGGCATACTTATCTTTAAATACATCTGGGATGTACTTAAACATAAAGCGCTCACCCTTGTTGTTGGTAAGGATTCCACCTTCACCGCGAACTGATTCAGTAACAAGAATTCCGCGCACCGATGGTGGCCAAACCATTCCGGTTGGGTGGAATTGCAAGAACTCCATATCAACCAAATTAGCGCCCGCCTTTAAGGCAAGGGCATGGCCATCGCCAGTGCCTTCCCAAGAGTTAGAGGTAATTTTGAAAGTCTTTCCGACACCACCTGTTGCAATGATTACTGCAGGTGCTTCGAAGAGAACTTCAGATCCTGATTCGCGCCAGTAACCGTATGCGCCTGCGATCTTGCTATCTTCTTTTAGAATTTCAGTAATTGTTAGTTCTGCAAAAACCTTGATATGTGATTCATATTCGCCATGTTCGCGCTTATCTGCTTGTTGAAGTGCAACGATCTTCTGTTGCATTGTGCGAATAAGTTCTAGGCCGGTACGGTCACCAACGTGTGCAAGTCGTGGATATTCGTGTCCGCCGAAGTTTCGTTGGCTGATCTTTCCTTCTTTGGTGCGATCAAAGAGCGCGCCCCACATTTCAAGTTCCCAGATGCGATCTGGCGATTCTTTGGCGTGAAGTTCTGCCATGCGGAAATGGTTAAGGAACTTTCCACCGCGCATTGTGTCGCGGAAGTGAACCTGCCAGTTATCGTTTGAATTCGCGTTACCCATTGAGGCAGCAGCGCCACCTTCAGCCATAACGGTGTGGGCCTTGCCGAATAGTGATTTACAGATGATTGCTACGCGTAGACCTGATTCGCGAGCTTCTACTGCTGCACGCAGACCTGCACCGCCTGCACCAATTACCAAGACATCGTATTTGTGACGTTCTAGAGCGTTTGTCATATCAGTCGGCATCCCTTAGAAGAAGTAGAAGTTGGTCCAGGCGCCAGTTGCAACTTGGCGGACATAGATATCGGCAAAGGCAACTGCGGCAAGTGAATACCAGGCATATTGCTGATGTGAATGATTTAGTACTGAGACCCAACTCCAAAGCTTGTAACGAACTGGATGTTTAGAGAAGTGCTTTAAACGGCCGCCAATTGTGTGGCGACAGGTGTGGCAAGACAATGAATACATCCAGAGCATTGTTGCGCTCAAGGTAAGAACGATTGAGCCGACGCTCATGTGGCCCCATTCACCTGCTGGGTTCTTAAATGAAATCACTGCGTCGTAAGTAAGGATTACGTTAAATACCAAACCTGCGTAGAAGAACCAACGGTGGGCGTTCTGCAAGATAAGTGGTGCACGAGTTTCGCCTGTGTATTTGCTGTGTGGTTCCGCAACGGCGCATGCAGGTGGTGACAACCAGAAAGCACGGTAGTAAGCCTTGCGGTAGTAGTAACAAGTCATACGGAAACCAAGTGGGAATATCAAAATAATCAACGCTGGTGAAAGTGCGAAGTTAAAAATTTCTGCGCTAACTGGAGTCCAACCAAAAAGCGTTGCTTCAGGTACGCATGCTTCGGAAAGACATGGAGAATAGAAAGGAGAGATCAGGTGATCTTTGTAGTAGTTCGCACCTTCGAATGCGCGGAATGTTGCATAGACAATGAAGCTAAATAAAACTCCAAAGGTAATTGCCGGTTGCAACCACCATTTATCTGTGCGCAGCGTGCGCTCTTTAATCTTGGCGCGTGTTGGAGAAAAGACTCCGGACATTTCTACCCCTTTTTAGCCCATCAATCCTTGGAAGGATTGTTCTTGCTTAAGGAGAAGTGTCCGCTTCTGAGGCAAAACTCGCCAGATGGTTGCCCGCATCGTGGCTATGAAGTCAGCCACAGCGAGAGAAAAATGGCGGAGGGCGTGGGATTTGAACCCACGAAACTTTCGTTTGCCGGTTTTCAAGACCGGTGCACTCGGCCGCTATGCGAGCCCTCCGTGGGAGAGATTACCCGAAGTTGGAAGGCATTAAAAATCGGCGCTAATTACTGGGGTAGTTCGAGCAATCGTTCAATAACGATGGCTACGCCATCTTGGTTATGAGGCGGTGCCACATCTTTGGCATTTGCAGGTCCTGCATGATGTCCATCGATCATTGCATAAGAGCGTCCGGCCCATTGCAACATAGAAAAGTCATTTGGATTATCGCCAAAGGCGACACAATCTTCAGCAGTAATTCCGATGCGCGCTGCCATCATCGCAAGCGTTTCACCTTTGGAAACACCAAGTGCTGAAATTTCAAGTAGTGAATCGTTATTTGCCGAATGCGTAACATTTACAACGCCTTGCAGCGCAGGTGTTGCCAAAGCCAACATTTCATCTGCTGAAATTTCTTGCTGTGAAAGGCGGGCTAATAATTTAAGCGCCGGACGATTTGTAACAGTGTCAATTGTGTCAACGCCAATATCGTCCATGCCAACATCCCAGCGCGGGATATATGCCTTCTCACGGTGGAAGTGATCATTTGATTCAACAGCAAATGAAACATTTGGAATAGTTACGCGCAAGATATCAACTGCTTTTTGAAGTTCAGTTGGCGCAATCATCCACTGTTCTAAAACTTTATCGTTATGCAAATCGTAGAGAAGTCCACCGTTGCAACAAATTGCAGAACCGAAATCAAATGCTTCTCGCACATCGCCCATCCAACGTGGTGGACGGCCGGTGACAAAGAAAATCTCTACGCCGAGATCGCGCGCTTTGGTAAAGGCAGCAATTGTGCGGTGTGAAATCGCTTCATCGTGCGGAACGATCGTTCCATCTAAATCTGTTGCAATTAACTTTGGGCGACGATCGCTCACACAAGCTCAAATCGCTTGGTGCCAAGGAATGGCTGCAACGCAGCAGGAACATTTACTGTGCCATCTGCATTTTGGTGATTTTCCAGAATCGCAACGATCATCCGAGGAATCGCAACCAAGGTGCCATTTAGCGTTGCGACGGCCTTTGTGCCGTCAGCATCTTTATAGCGAATATTTAAGCGGCGGGCTTGGAATTCGGTGCAGTTAGAAGTACTTGTAACTTCGCGATATGCCTTCTGTGTTGGGATCCAAGCTTCGATATCAAATTTACGCGTTGCACTTGATCCAAGATCACCAGATGCCACGTCGATTACGCGGAAAGGGATCTCCATAGCATTTAAGAAATCTTTCTCCCATTGCAGCAAACGCTTATGTTCTTCCTTAGCTTCTTCTGGCTTACAGAAAGAGAACATTTCAACTTTATCGAATTGGTGTACGCGGATAATTCCGCGAGTATCTTTTCCGTAACTACCGGCTTCGCGGCGGAAACAAGTTGAATATCCGGCGTAACGCATCGGCAATTTATCTGCTGGTAGCACTTCATCCATATGGAATGCAGCCAGTGGAACTTCGCTTGTGCCGACTAAGTACGCGTCATCTTTTTCAAGGTGATAAACATTTTCTGCCGCTTGCCCGAGAAAACCGGTGCCTTCCATAGCAGCAGGCTTAACAAGTACTGGTGGAATAACTGGAGTAAATCCGGCCTTTAGCGCGCTTTGAATCGCATAGTTAACAAGTGCAAATTCCAGCATCGCTCCAACGCCGGTTAAATAATATGAACGAGAACCAGAAACTTTTGCACCACGTTCAGTGTCAATTGCGCCAAGTAATTTGCCAAGTTCAACGTGATCTTTTGCTTCGAAACCATCTTTAGTGAAATCACGTGGCGTGCCTACGTGTTCAATGGTTACAAAATCTGCTTCGCCACCGATTGGGGCTTCTGGATCAAGTAAGTTTGAAAGTTGCATAACAAGCGCGTTGGCTTTCGCTTCGATTTCCGCGCGCTTAGCATCGGCAGCTTTTACCTTATCTGCCAGCGCTTTTGCATTCTCTAATAAAGCAGCCTTTTCATCGCCCTTTGCCGCTCCGACTGACTTTGAAAGCGTATTTTGTTCAGCGCGCAGAGTTTCGAATTCGGTAATTGCGGCACGGCGTACATCATCGATAGCAAGCACTTGATCGACGATAGTGACATCTTCGCCACGGCCTTTTTGTGATGCGCGAACTAGATCTGGATTCTCGCGCAGGAGTTTGATATCGATCATGCTTTAACGCACCTCTCGTGGGTAAGAACCTAAGAATCTAATGTCATCACAAATCTCGCGAAGTTCGGCAACGCTGCCGCCGACTGCTTCATCGTTGATATGTCCTTCGACATCAATAATGAAATGGTAGTGACCAAGTTCGCGGCCAGTAGGGCGACTTTGAATAAAAGTTAAATTGACGTTGCGCTTGGCAAATACCTGCAGGATCTCGAGCAGCGCTCCAGCGTGGTCGATATCGATAAAGATCGCCATTGAGGTGCGGTCATCGCCAGTCGGCTCAGGAATCCATCCGGGTTTCTGGGCGGCGATAAAGCGAGTGACTGCTCCATTGTTATCGCCAATATTTTCCGCGCGGATTTCTAAGCCGAAGTGTTCGGCTGCAACGCTTGATGCGATCGCGGCATCGAGTTCGCCTTTACTTACTAACTCGGCGGCGGCAGATGTTGAATTCGTTGGGACAACTTCTGCATGCGGATAATTTTTTGCGATGTAGCTGCGGCACTGTGACTCAGCATGTGGGTGGGTGCCAATTCTCTTAATCTCTGTGGCCCCTGGCTTAGTCATAAGCGCAAAGGTAACCGGCAAAGTAACTTCGCCAGAGATAGTTAAGGGATCTCCTGTTGCGAGTTCATCGAGAGTCCGCGCAACAACGCCTTCGACAGAATTTTCAATTGGGACAAGGGCATAATCAACTTCGCCGGTGCGAACTGCGTTAAGTGCGGCAGTGACATTTGCGTAAGGAATTTTTACATCTGTATCGCAAGTGATCTTATTTAGCGCAGCCTCAGTGAAGGTACCCACTGGACCTAAATAGGCGAATCTATGGCTATCTGCGGCGCTCACTTGCTAAGGATACCTGCTCCATAGCCAATGATTTCCTGTAATTAATTGGAGGCAAGTACCTCACGCGCAAAGGCGGGGCGGTTGGTAATCAAATTATCTACGCCGAGGTGGCGACACAAGATGATGTCGGATGGTTCATCAACGGTCCAAACATTTAACTTCTTACCGGTGGCTTTTATCTTCTGCGCTAGCGCAGGCTTCTTGCGAAGTAGCCCGATACCAGGACCAATTGAGTGAGCAGATGAGTAGCGTGTAGAAAACCACGGGGTGTAATCGTGAAGTAAATAGGTAGTTGAAATCTTGCTATCTAAAGCTTTTATCCGCTCTACTGCAAACCAAGAGAAAGACATAACAGTTATATCAATGTCCGCTTTTTCAATTCGCTTTGCCTCTTTATGTAATTTCTGAACCACATGGCTTTCGATTTCCGTACGTGAAGGAACTGGATGTTTAGTTTCCAGCAATAGAGATTTCTTCTCGGTAATTCCGAAATCAATAAATTGATCAAGTGTGACAATCTGCGGATAGATTGCCAATAACTGCGCATACGTTGATTCGTGAACTACGGCGGCGTTATTTGCGCGGCGCATTAAATCTGCGTCATGCCAAAGAACCGCGACGCCATCTTTAGTTAGGCGCAGATCGCATTCGAAACCATCGGCGCCCTGCTTGACTGCGTTTTCATAGGCGACCATGGTCATCTCAGGAAAGTCATGAGAGGCTCCACGGTGAGCGTAAATCTTCATAGTTCGAGATTAACATCAATACCCCAGTACCAATGGGCTTGGGTAGGCTTAGCGTCATGAAGGCCTTGTACTTCCAATGCGCTGCACGTTCAGCGCTAGGTTTGGTGCGCAACGGTAACGAGGACTCTGCACTTATTGGCGCGCAAGTAATCGCGGTTGCCGATGGAATGGGCGGCCACGCAGGTGGTGAAGTTGCATCCAGTGTTGCGATAAATACGCTTGCAGAAATCGCTCCAACTTTTACTTCCGAAAACATTGACGTTGATTCGGCGAGCGATCTTTATTTGAATTCGCTACATACTATCGATGCGCAGATTCGCGCTGTTGCAAACGATGAACCAGCCCTTTCCGGGATGGGAACAACTCTTACCTCTCTATTCATAAGTGGTACTGAAGTTTCTTTGCTCCATATCGGAGATTCCCGCGCTTATCGTCTGCGTGGAAACACTCTCGAGCAGCTCAGCGCCGACCACACCGTTCTGCAAGAGTTGTTAGATAAAGGCGTAATTTCTGAATCAGAGGCGCAAGTACATCCACAACGCTCAATGCTGACGCAGGCGCTGATGGGTGAGGGAAATCTTGAGCCATCACTTCATGTTTTCGAAGGAAAAGTTCAGGATCGCTACCTATTGTGCAGCGATGGCTTAAGTGGGGTTCTCACTGAGAAAGAGATAAAAACTCTTATCAAGGGTAAAGATGCCGCTGAAGCAGTTGATGCCTTGATTGATGCGACTTATATAAATGGAGCACCAGATAACGTCACGATCGTAATCGCTGATATTGTCGAAGAAAGTTCCACCCAAGTAGAAAAGTTAGGAGCGGCAAAACCATGATGAATAAAATTTTGGGCGGCCGCTACCAACTCGGCGCGATGATCGGCACCGGCGGAATGGCCGATGTCTATATTGCGCAGGATCAACGTTTATCTCGCGAAGTTGCCGTAAAAATTCTGCGGAGTGATCTCGCGAAAGATCCAACCTTCGTTTCGCGCTTTCGTAAAGAAGCGAAAGCTGCCGCTGGTTTAAACCACCCTGGCGTGGTTGCTGTTTATGACTCAGGTGAAGAACCTGCGCCATACATTGTTATGGAACTTGTCTCTGGCCACACCCTTCGCGAGTTAATTCACGGCGGCGAACGTTTGCCACTTGATCGCGCCCTTGAAATCGGCGCTGGAATTTTAGAAGCAGTTGATTACTCACATCAGCGCGGCATCGTTCACCGCGATATCAAACCTGCCAACGTGATGATTACTGATGGTGGCGATGTAAAAGTGATGGATTTCGGAATCGCACGTGCGATGGATGATCTCGGTGCAACCTTAACGAGCACATGGAACGTTGTCGGCACCGCACAATACTTATCTCCTGAACAAGCACTTGGTGAGGTTGCAGATACTCCGACAGATATTTACTCAACTGGTTGTTTGTTATACGAATTACTAACTGGCCGTCCCCCATTTACCGGTGAGACTCCAGTTTCAATCGCCTACCAACATGTTTCAGGTCATTTAACACCGGCTCGACAACTTCAACCTGATCTTCCGGAAAGCGTTGAAGTTATGTTGGAAGTTGCTCTATCTAAGAAACCAGAAGATCGTTATATTTCTGCGCGCGCGATGCTCGAAGATTTAAATAAAATTCGCGCCGGTGAAAGTATTTCAACGAAAGTTGCACGTGGGCCGCTTGTCTCTCGTCGCACCGCTGTTATCTCTGGAATATCTCTTCTGCTAGTTGGCGTTCTTGCAATTGTTGGCCTTTCGCTCAACGGCGGTTCAACTCCTTCGCTAGGCAATGAAATCCCTAACGTAGTTGGCCTTACTGAAGATCAAGCACGGGCCTTGCTAGGTGATTACACAGTCACGGTGCAGCGCGCGCCTGATCCACGGATTCCTAAAGATCGCGTTGCCAGCCAAATTCCACTTGCAACTAGCCAAGCAACAAAGGGTTCTGCCGTAACGCTAACTATCTCTGATGGTCCAGGTGATGCGATCGTTCCCGATGATTTAGTTGGAATGTCATTGATTGATGCGCGGACTTCACTCGCTGCGGCAGGTTTAGTTATCTCTCGAACTGAAGCTGCGCCATCAGATGAACCGCAAGGAACTGTATTAAGTGTGCTTCCTGAACCTGGTTCAACAATTACCGCCGGCACTGGAGTTGTCTTAACTATCGCAAGCGGTGAAGTTGAAGTTCCTAATTTGATTGGCGTTGAAGCGATCCAGGCAAAAACACTTTTGATTCAAGCTGGCTTCTTAGTTCGCGAATTCAATGATTACGATGCAGCGCAAGCCGTTGGCGTTGTTATTAGACAAGCACCTGATGCGGGCACCACTCAAACTATTGGCAAGCCAGTAACAATTACAATTAATAAAGCGCCGTAATTTAAGCGCGCTTACCAACAACTGGAGATAAGCCCACTGACTTTGCGAGCGCGTCATTATCTCCGCATTGTGTTAACCAATTAGCGAGCATTAAATGTCCGTGTTCAGTCAGTACTGATTCGGGATGGAACTGCACGCCTTCAATAGGCAAGGTCTTATGGCGCATCGACATAACAACGCCAGATTCTGTTGCACCTGTAATCTCTAATTCGCTGCTAACCGTGTCGCGTTCTACTGCGAGTGAGTGGTAACGAGTTGCCGTAAATGGTGATGGAAGGCTTGTTAAAACACCTTTTCCTTCATGCAACACTTGTGAAGTTTTTCCATGCAGTAACTCTGGTGCGCGCGAAACAGTTGCGCCAAAAGCCACGCCAATTGCTTGATGTCCTAAGCAGACGCCAAAGAGTGGAATATTTTTATCTGCGCAGTATTTGATCATCGCGATGCTGATGCCGGCTTCTTCTGGGGTGCCAGGCCCGGGAGAGATAAGTACTCCGTCATATTCGCCGGCTTCCTCAACGCTTACTTCGTCATTTCGTTTAACGATGCATTCGGCGCCAAGTTGGCCGAGGTATTGCACCAAGTTAAATACGAACGAGTCGTAGTTATCGATGACGAGGATCCGGGACATGGGGCAATTCTTGCAGGGTTGGCGGGCGGGCAGTTTCCAGATTTGTTCTTTTCAGTGCAGCAGTTTCCAGGATTGGGTTTTCCATGTAGCCTTCTACCTATGCCAAAGTCGAAATTGCGTAAAAAGGTTCAAGAACAGCACGCTCACGAAGAGCAGATCTTTGATGCTGAGCCACACGGCCCAATCGAGAGCCCAAGCTGGCTTGCTCCAGTTATGGTCGCCAACTTCCTGATCGGCCTCTTCTGGATCGTTGTTTTCTACGTAAGCCAGACCACCTACCCAATTCCGGGTATCGGCGCATGGAACATGATTATCGGCTTTAGCTTTATTGGGGTTGGATTCAGCCTCGCAACTAAATGGCGATAGAGCGAAGCGTCATCTAGCTGAATAACCCTCTTTTTTACACCTATTCTCAGTCTTCTCTCAGCCTATGAGAGCATTCTCAAACCATGCCTAAGAGCTCTGAAAACACCAATTACCGAATTCTCGTCGTTGATGATGAATCCAGTATCAGCGATCTAATCTCAACAAGTCTGCGCTTCGTCGGTTTTGAAGTTCGCACTGCTGCGACCGGCTCTGAAGCTTTAACAGTTGCTGAAGAATTCAAACCGCATGCTGTCGTACTCGATGTGATGCTTCCAGATTCAGATGGTTTTGAAGTCTGTCGCCAACTGCGCAGCGAAGGTTTAAATATTGGCGTGCTCTTCTTAACCGCTAAAGATGGCATGGAAGATAAAGTTGCCGGGTTAACAATCGGTGGCGATGATTACATGACCAAACCATTTAGTTTGGAAGAACTTGTTGCGCGTTTGCGTGCCCTGCTTCGCCGTATTGGTGTTGCTGAGATAAATACCGATGATGAAAAGATTCGCTTTGCTGACCTTGAACTAAATGAAGCAACTCATGAGGTTCGTCGCGGCGGCGTTTTACTTGAGATGTCTCCAACTGAATTTCAACTTCTGCGCTACTTATTAATTAACGCCGATCGCGTTGTCTCTAAATCTCAAATTCTTGATCACGTCTGGCAATACGATTTCCGCGGTGATGCCGGAATTGTCGAAACATATATCTCCTACTTACGAAAGAAGATCGATATCTTCGATCCACCACTAATTCATACGGTTCGCGGCGTTGGTTACCGCTTGCGCTTGCCAGCAGCGAAGTAGCATGAGCAATGCCATCGTTCTCTAGTTGGAGTCTGCTCAACCGCCTGACTTTAGGTGTTGTTCTGCTTTCTACACTAGGTGTGGTGGCGTCAGATATCTCTGCTCAATCGCTACTTCGAACTTACTTAACTCAAGAGGTAGATAACGAACTATTAAGTGTCGCTGGTGGTTCTATCCCGCGACTAGAACGTGCGGGAATCGAATCTGATTACGATGATTTCAGCGACAACGAAGCTCGTTCAATGCAGATGCGGCCACTGCGCAGTATCCCAACTTCAACTTCAGTCACTTTGATTGGACCTGCAGGAATAGTTCTAGGCCAAATTGGTGGAGATTTAAATGCCACCGAGATAACTAGTTATTTAACGGCAATTACCCCTGAAAAAGCTTCTGAAAATGGAGATCGCCCGTTCACTATTGAAACTGACGAACATGATTTCCGCGTTCTTTTGCGAACACTTCCTTCTGGTTTAGGAAATGTAGTAATCGCACATTCATTTGAAGATATCGATCGTATTCTCGCTCGCCTGCAAGGTCTCTTTATTCTTATTGGTTTATTCATGATCTTCTTTATCGCACTCGCCTCTCGCAAGATGATTATCGTTGGACTTAAGCCACTGGCAAACGTTGAAGCCACAGCCGAAAGAATTGCTGAAGGAGATCTAACTGCGCGTCTTCCAGATGTAAAACCAAATACTGAAGTCGGGCGCTTGGTCGGTACGCTAAATACAATGTTGGGGCGCATTGAGGAATCTTTCGCTGCGCGTTTAGAGAGCGAAAGTAAGTTACGCCGCTTTGTGGCCGATGCTTCACATGAACTTCGCACACCGATTACCGCTATCCGCGGCTTTGCCGAACTCCATCGTCAGGGAGCGGTTACTGGTGAAGAGAAGACGAAAGAGCTAATCGGTCGTATCGAGAACGAATCTAAGCGGATGGGTTCACTTGTAGAGGATCTACTGCTCTTGGCTCGCCTTGATCAATCGCGGGAAATGAAATCAGATCCGATTAACCTCACACAAATTGTCTCCGATGCAGTTGCATCTGCACGCGCCGCCGGACAAAATCACACCGTCAACTTTAATGAGCAAGCTGAAGAAATTTACGCACTTGGAGATAAGGATCGAATTCATCAAGTTATCGCAAACTTGCTTGCCAATGCGCGTACTCACACACCTGCCGGAACGGTTATAGATGTCTCACTAAAGCAAGATATTGATGGAGTTCGTATTCGAATTGCGGATAACGGTCCTGGTTTAACGGATGCGGATCAAGCGCGAATCTTTGAGCGCTTCTATCGCGCTGATGCTTCGCGTGTTCGCACCGATGGTGAAGGAACAGGTTTAGGACTTTCCATTGTTGATGCGGTTATGCGCGCCCATGCTGGCCAAGTAAGTGTTCAATCCGAAGTCGGAAAAGGTGCTGCATTTACCCTCTTCTTCCCGTTAGGAAGTTAGTTTCCTAACGACTCCATCGCACGCAGAGTTGAAATGCGCTCTTCAATTGGCGGATGGGTAGAGAACATCTTGGAAACTGCTTTGCCATCCAGCGGTGACTCAATCCAGATATGAGCAACTGCATTTGATTTCTGTTGCACGACCGTTGAATCTGCCGCAAGTACTTCAAGTGCTTTGCGAAGACCGGCAGGGTTGCGAGTAAATGAAACAGCAGTGGCATCAGCGAGTGATTCACGACGGCGTGAAATTGCGCTCTTAAGTAGTGTTGCCGCAATTGGCGCCAGGATTAAAACGAATAGTGAAACTACCAACATGATTGGGTTGGCGTTGCTATCGCGATCGCGACGACCACCACCAAACCACATCATGCGCATTAAGAAATCGCTCAAGATCGCAATTGCACCTGCAGTAGTTGCGGCAACTGCAGAAACTAAAGTATCGCGGTTTGCTACGTGCGCCATCTCGTGCGCAATAACGCCTTGCAGTTCATCACGATCCATAACTTCCAAGATGCGAGTTGTAAATGCAATTAACGCATGATCGGGATCGCGCCCTGTTGCAAAAGCGTTTGGCGCAGTGTCGACCACGATTGCAACCTGTGGCATTGGTAGTCCACTTGCGATAACAACTTCTTCAATGACGTTAAAGAGTTCGGGGTTATCTTCGCGCTGAATTAACTTAGCTCCAGTCATCTTTAGAACTAATTTATCTGAGCCGTAATACGAACCCCATACGCCGATCAGTGAAATACCAACTGCAAGTGGCACCATGAAGGTTGATGTGCCGGCGCCGAAGTAAGTTAGCGCTGCATATGCAACTAGACCGGTGAGTAAACCCATTGAGGCAAGAAGGAAATAAGTCTTTCCTTTATTTGTGCTCTGTTGGGCGCGAAAATCGTTTGTTGCCATTGTTTCTTAGAAAGTTACCTTTGGAACGTTGCGATCTTGAGGATCGGTAACTTCATAAAATTCGCGCTCTGTAACCTTTGCAAAACCTGCGAAAAAGCTGGTCGGGATGGTTTTTACAGCGGTGTTGAGGTTGCGAACGTTGTCGTTATAGAACTGACGTGAGAAAGCAACTTTATTTTCAGTTGTTGAAAGTTCTTCTTGTAGAGATAAGAAGTTTGATGATGCTTTGAGATCTGGGTAAGCCTCAGCGACTGCGAGCAATCCGCGGAGCGCTTGCGTCAACATTCCATCAGCGGCTGCAACATCGGCAACCGTTGAAGCAGTGGTCGCCTTAGCGCGCGCTGTAACAACGGCATCGAAGGTGCCTTGTTCGTGCGCGGCATAACCTTTTACGGTTTCAACTAAATTTGGGATTAAGTCAGAGCGGCGCTTTAACTGCACTTCGATCTGAGCAAATGATTCATCGACGCTGATATTTAAGCGGATGAGTCGGTTGTATTGAGCAACGAAGAAAAGTACGAGAAGACCAACAACTGCGAGCGCGATAATGATTTCCATAATTAATTCAACCCCTTAAGTAAAGGTTGTATTCCCTTTACTAGTTTATTGTGGATTACTTGATCTTGCTTTGGTGGAAATTTAAGAAGGAGCGGCTTGCGGTTGGTCCGCGTTGACCCTGATATCTAGAGCCGTATTTCGCACTGCCGTATGGATGCTCAGCAGGAGATGAGAGTTTGATCAGACAGAGCTGACCGATCTTCATTCCTGGGAATAGCTTTACCGGCAGATTTGCTACGTTGGAAAGTTCAAGGGTGATGTGTCCAGAAAATCCCGGATCGATAAAGCCAGCAGTTGAATGTGTAAGCAAGCCAAGGCGGCCGAGTGAAGATTTTCCTTCAAGGCGACCGGCAATATCATCGGGCAAGGTGATGATTTCGTAGGTGCTGGCGAGAACGAATTCGCCTGGGTGCAAGATAAATGCTTCGCCATCTTCGGCGACGACTTCGCGAGTTAGCTCGGCTTGTTCGATCGATGGATCGATAACTGAGTACTTGTGGTTTTCAAAGACGCGGAAGAATTTATCGAGGCGGACATCAACCGATGAAGGTTGGATCATCGCCTCTTCAAATGGTTCGACGGCGACGCGGCCGGCGTTGATTTCAGAGCGGATATCGCGATCACTTAGAAGCACGGCGTGAGCCTATCTGACCGCGGTAGAAACGCTTAGTTAGGGCTTGCGTAAGTTACTGGTGGGTAGCATTATTTGCCCATGAGCCATTACAACGCCAACCTGCGCGATATCGAATTCTGCCTCTTTGACCTCTTCCAAACCGAGAAGGTGCTGGGGACTTCCATCTTTAGCGAACTCGATCGCGAAACTGCGATGGGGATGTTGGAAGAGATGAAGCGCTTAACCGAGAACGATCTCGCTGAATCTTTCGTTGAAGGCGATCGCGTTGGTGCGATTCTCAATAAAGAAACTGGAAATGTCACACTTCCAGAAAGTTTTAAAAAATCTTATAAAGCTTATATTGATGGTGAATGGTGGCGTCTTGATGCGCCGGTTGATTTAGGCGGAACAAAAGTTCCGGCTGCAGTTCGTTGGGCGATCGCCGAAATGGTTTTAGGTTCAAACCCTGCGATTCACATTTATGCATCTGGTTATGCATTTGCACAAGTTGCATATGTTTTGGGCACCGAAGATCAGAAGCAGATGGCGAAGTTGATGGTTGATCGCCACTGGGGCGCAACGATGCAGTTAACAGAACCAGATGCTGGTTCAGATGTTGGTGCAGGTCGCAGCAAGGCGGTGCAACAACCTGATGGAACTTGGCATATCACCGGCACAAAGCGCTACATCACATCAGGTGATGCAGACTTCTACGAGAACGTTATGCACTTCGTTCTTGCTCGCCGCGAAGGTGGCGGACCAGGAACTAAGGGGTTGTCACTCTTCTTAATTCCTAAATTTATGTTTGATCTCAAGACCGGTGATCTCGGAAAGCGTAACGGCGTTTTTGTAACCTCACTTGAAAACAAGATGGGTCTAAACGTCTCCGCTACATGCGAAGTAAACCTCGGCGAGAAAGAGCCAGCAGTAGGTTATTTGTTAGGTGAAGTCCACGAAGGTATCGCGCAGATGTTTAAGGTAATTGAATTTGCGCGCATGATGGTTGGTACAAAGGCGATCGCGACTTTATCCGCTGGATATCAGCAAGCACTTAGCTATGCGAAAACCCGCGTACAAGGCGGGGATATGAAGGTTATGAACGATAAGGCGAGCCCGCGCGTAACGATTATCCATCACCCAGATGTGCGTCGTTCGCTGATGGTGCAGAAGTCATACTCCGAAGGTATGCGCGCACTAGTTCTATACACCGCAACTATTCAAGATGAGATTGAACTTGCTCGCGCAGCTGGCGATGAGGCAAAAGTTAAGACAATGGAAGCGCTTAATGATCTCTTGCTGCCAGTTGTTAAGGGTTACGGCTCTGAAAAATCTTGGACACTTCTTGGTACTGAATCGCTACAAACATTTGGTGGCGCAGGATTTACGCAAGATTGGCCGCTAGAACAATATGTTCGCGATGCCAAGATCGATACTTTGTATGAAGGCACAACTGCAATTCAGGGTCTTGATTTCTTCTTCCGTAAAGTTGTTAAAGATGGCGGAAAAGCACTTGGCCTTCTTGGAAAAGAGATCCAAACATTTGCTGAAGCAGGCGGTGCACATGCTGAAGAGAAGCAAGCGCTTCTCAAGGCTCTCGGTGATCTAAATGGCATGGTCGGCGTTCTTGTTGGACATGCCATGGCATCACAAGAATCTGCGCCAGAGATTTATAAAGTTGGTTTAAATACATCGCGTGTATTGATGGCAGTTGGCGACATCATCACTTCTTGGTTATTACTACGCCAAGCAGATATCGCTGCTGAGCGTTTGCCGAGCGCATCTGCAAAGGATGCCGATTTCTACACCGGCAAGATCGCATCAGCTAAGTTCTTTGTGACAAATTACCTGCCACATATCACCGCTGATCGTAAGATCGTTGAGGCCACCGATAGTTCAATCATGGAAATCTCTGAAAACGCCTTTTAAATAACTTTTGCTAATTAGGCGTATATCTAACTTAAGATAGGCTCACCCAATGCTAAATAAGCATCGGGGCGAGTTCTACCTAGTAATAGGTGCGATCTTCTTCTCCATGAACGGGGTAGTTGTCACCTTGGTCCTCGACCATATGACCACCTTCCGCCTGGCCCAAGTGCGCGCACTTGGAACCTTCTTCCTCCTCTTTCTTATTACCTTTATTCAGGATCGAAATTCCCTAAAGGCCGAACGCCGTGAAATCCCAACCTTGCTCTTCTATGGCGTTTTTGGCTACGCGATGGTGCAGCTCGGTTACTTCATCGGCATTTCTCGCGGAGTTCCGCTTAGCTTGGTGCTGATTATCGAATTTACCGCACCAATATGGATCGTTCTCTGGATCAAATTTGTTCGTAAATCAGTCGTTGCTAAAGATATGTGGGTGGCAATTGCACTTTCATTACTTGGGTTAATTCTGGTTGCAAAAGTTTGGCAAGGATTCTCATTCGACTTAATCGGATCTTTTGGCGCCCTTGGCGCCGCGTTGGCTTTGGCCGTTTACTTCTTAATGAGCCAATCGCAAGGCACAAAACGTTCTGCGCAAGCGATGGTTGTTTGGGGAATGGGAGTCGCAGGGCTTTTCTGGTCTTTAGTGCTGCCGATCTGGAATTTTCCGACAGCGATTTTTACAACAGAGATTAATTTGCAGGGGCGCTTTAGTGGCTACAGCGCACCAGGTTGGTTATTGATCGCCTACGTAATTGTTTTTGGAACCTTGGTTCCGTACCTATTTGTGGTTGGTGGAATTCGCAGGCTAAGTGCTTCAACATCTAGCGTTATCGGAATGCTTGAACCAGTTTTGGCTGGAGCATTTGCTTGGATCTGGTTATCGCAATCATGGACAGCGATTCAATTATTTGGCGGGCTTATTGTATTAATCGGTATCTATATTGCAGATCGAGCAAAGACAAACGCTAAATAACTTTATTCGTTCCAAGCGCCATCTTGTGGTTCTTGCTGTGCAGTGAAGTCGCGACCTGCACCGGCACTCGGCGCCATATCTGCAAAGCGCGCAAAGTGAAGTTGCGCAGCAACGGTGATCGTCTTGGTCTGACCGTTACGGTGCTTAGCAACGATTAGATCTGCTTCACCTGATCGGTTTTGAGAGTCATACATATCATCGCGGTGGAGCAAGATAACTACGTCGGCATCTTGTTCGATCGAACCAGATTCGCGAAGGTCTGAAAGCATTGGCTTCTTATCTGAACGCTGTTCCGGTGAACGGTTGAGCTGTGAGATCGCGATAACCGGAACGTTTAACTCTTTAGCCATAAGTTTTAGGTGGCGAGAAAATTCAGATACTTCTTGCTGACGGTTTTCTACGCGCTTGCCGCTAGTCATCAACTGCAAGTAGTCGATAACAATTAACTTGAGGTCGTGGCGCTGCTTTAAACGGCGGGCTTTAGCGCGGATCTCCATCATCGAAAGGTTTGGAGAGTCATCGATAAATAGAGGTGCGGCAGAGATTTCTCCCATACGGCGCGCAAGCTTCGACCATTCTTCATCGCTTAACTGACCGGCGCGAATATTATTTAAACCAACTCGCGCTTCAGCAGACAACATACGCATTGTGATTTCAGAGCGCGACATTTCGAGCGAGAAAATAACTGATGTTTTGCCGTCGTGGATTGATGCATGTCGTGCAATATCAAGGCCGAGAGTTGATTTACCAACTGCAGGACGAGCCGCCAAGATAATCATGTTGCCGGGATGGAAGCCGTGCGTTAAGAGATCTAGATCGCGGAAACCAGATTTAACTCCTTCAATGCCTGTTCCTTTTTGAATCGCTTCGATCTCATCGAGGGCTTCAGGTAGCAGCGTTGCAAGTTGTACATAATCTTCTGAGGTGCGGCGTTCGGTAACTGCATAAACTTCGGCTTGCGCTTGATCAACAGCGTCATCGACTTCACCTTCGACGTTGTAGCCGAGTTGCACAATCTTGGTGCCGGCTTCAACAAGGCGGCGCATGATCGCGTGTTCGCGAACAATCTTTGCGTAGTAACTTGCATTGGCGGCAGTTGGAACAGATGAAATTAAAGTGTGTAGGTAAGGTGCACCACCTGCGCGTGCAATGTCGCCGCGCTTTGTGAGCTCTGCAGAAACTGTGACCGCGTCCGCTGGTTCGCCGCGACCATAGAGATCGAGAATTGCATCGTAAATTAACTCGTGTGCCGGGCGATAGAAATCGCGTTCGCGTAAAATTTCGAGCACATCTGCTATTGCATCTTTTGATAAGAGCATTCCGCCGAGAACAGATTGTTCTGCGATTAAATCTTGTGGCGGTGTGCGCTCGAACTCGGCGCCAACGTTGTTATATGAGGCGTTGGCTCGCGATGAATTGTTAGGTAGTTCGGCGATGCTCACGGGTGTAACTTCCCACCTTGCACTGACAAAAGCGAAGGCACCTGGGGATAAGGCTGTGCATAAAGGAGTGGATAAGCGCCTTTTCCTGTGTAAATCCCTGTGTGCAGGGTGTGGGTAACTATTCTCTTTTTCAATCTTTTCAAGGAAAGCGCAGGTCAGGAAGGGGCAGCGTTCACTTGAGGCTGTGCATGAAAGTAAATTCTCACTTCTCAACCAGTGAGACTTTCTGGCAATAACCATTTATTCATCTAAATACTGGAGACTTCTCGCATGATCGTTGACTACGCCTTGTATCAAAATGGAGTTCGCTACAAAGAACCTTCTAATCTCCCTGAGTTAATTAGTAAAGCGCGCAATGGCGAAGGTTTTATCTGGTTGGGGCTAGCTGAGCCAACCCCAAATGAATTTGAGAAAATAGTAGGAGATTTTAGATTCCATCCTTTAGCAGTCGAAGATGCAATCACCGCTCATCAACGCCCAAAATTTGAAGAGTATCCGGGAGTGCAAGCGTTTGTTTTAAAAACCGCATTTTATGACGAGAGTAGTAGTCAAGTCTCAACTGGTGAAATCTTCTGTTTCATCGGAGATTACTTCATCGTCGTTGTTCGCCACGGAAATGGTGCACCACTTGTTAATACGCGCCATGCCCTCGAAAGTAATCCTGAGCAGTTGGCCAAAGGCCCTTACGCAGTTATGCATGCAATTCTCGATCATGTTATCGATTGTTATATTGATATTTCTATTGAATTAGAAAATGACGTGGTTGGAGTGGAGCAGAAAGTATTTAGCGGAACTTCCAAAACGGTATCGCGAGATATTTACCTGCTAAAGCGAGAAATTATCGAATTCCGTCATGCGATTGATCCGCTTCTTTCGCCGCTACAACACATTGCAAGTGTGGGCGCACGTAATATTCCTGAATCGCTAACGCCGTTTTTCCGCGACACTCTTGATCACCTTGCGCGCGCATCTGATGCCGCTGCTGGATTGGATTCATTGCTTGCATCTGCGCTACAGGCAGATTTAGCGCAAGTTCAAGTGCAACAAAATGCAGATATGCGAAAGATTACTTCTTACGTAGCTTTAGCATCGGTCCCAACAATGGTCGCTGGTATTTATGGCATGAACTTTGATGTAATGCCTGAATTACGCTGGAAATTTGGCTATCCGTTGGTCCTTGGGTCTCTCGTACTTTTAACTGGGCTCTTGTATCGCAAGTTTAAAAAATCCGGTTGGCTCTAGTTTTTCTAAAGAAAAAACCCCGACCGAATTAACGGCCGGGGTTTTACTTAATCAATTACAACCAAGAAATTACTTGGCAGCGACAACCTTTACGGTCACTGTTGCAACAACTGAATGTGCAAGTGAGACCTTAACTGTGTGCTCGCCAGCCTTCTTGATATGTCCAGCAGTCTTGATGCTGTGACGGTCGATATCGACGCCTGCTGCTGCCTTGATAGCTGCTGCGATGTCTTTATCTGTGACAGAACCGAATAGGCGGCCAGCTGTTCCAGCTTTAACTGAAACTGTAACTGCTGCCTTTTCAAGTGATGCCTTGATCTCTTTAGCGTGATCGATATCGCGGACTTCACGTGCAGCGCGAGCGCGACGGATTCCTTCGATCTGCTTTTCGCCACCAAGTGACCATGCGATTGCAACGCCACGTGGCAACAAGAAGTTGCGTGCGTAGCCATCTTTGACAGTTACTACATCGCCGGCTGAACCGAGCTTTGTAACTTCGCGAGTAAGGATAAGTTTCATATTCTCATTCCCCCTTAGCGAGCTGTCGATGTGTAAGGCAAGAGCGCAACTTCACGGCTGTTCTTGACAGCTGTTGCGACCGAGCGTTGGTGTTGTGTGCATGCGCCAGTGACGCGACGAGCGCGGATTTTGCCGCGATCGGAAATGTACTTGCGAAGTGTGGCGATATCTTTGTAATCGATATATGTCACCTTGTCGCGGCAGAAGCTGCAAGGCTTCTTCTTGAACTTCTTATTTAGGGCTGCAGCTTTTGCGCCCTTATTTTTCGGTTCCTTGAGGTTCCGGTTATTTCTTGCTCCCATTGTGGTGCTCCTTTTAAGTGGGCCCTAGGTGTTTAAGCTAGGAATGGATGGACTGGTTTATAAGGCTTAACTAGCCTTTTTTACTTTAGAAGGGTGGTTCTTCAGAGGTTGTGGTTGCCCATCCTCCGCCTGTATTGCTTGTTGAAGCAGCAGCCCATGGGTCGTCATTAAATGACTCTCCGCCGGTTGCAGCTGGTGCAGAGAATCCGCCACTTGTTCCGCCTGCGCGTTGTGCACGAACCACCTTTGCAGTTGCGTTACGTAGTGATGGACCAACTTCATCAACTTCTACCTCAAAAACAGTGCGCTTTTCACCTTCTTTAGTTTCATATGAACGCTGCTTTAGTCGACCAGAGAGAATGACGCGCATTCCCTTTGTTAACGACTCTGCAACGTTCTCAGCAGCTTGACGCCAGATCTGACATTGAAGGAAGAGGCTCTCGCCATCTTTCCATTCGTTAGTTGTCTTATCTAGATAACGAGGTGTTGAGGCAACGCGAAATTTTGCGACGGCCGCACCTGATGGTGTGAAACGAAGCTCGGGATCGTCAACTAGGTTGCCGATCATTGTGATTGTTGTATCTCCTGCTGCCATTTTTTACCTCTTCTCTCAGTTCTCTGAGACTTATCTACTGGTGGAGTCCTTGCTTTAAATTATCGTCAACGAGTGACAATTAAGGAGCGACGCTCCCTAACTGTGGATTACTCGGGACGCATAACCTTTGTACGGAGTACAGATTCATTCAAATTAAGTTGGCGATCCAACTCTTTGATTGCTGCTGGTTCGCAATTCATATCGATGACTGCGTAGATACCTTCGCCTTTTTTCAGAATTTCAAAAGACATACGGCGCTTGCCCCAAAGGTCAAGCTTGTTTACTGTGCCACCGCTATCTTTGATGATCTTGAGATATGTCTCAAGGCTTGGTGTGACTGTGCGTTCTTCAAGTTCTGGATCAAGAATGACCATTAATTCATAGTGACGCATGCGTTAACCCGACCTCCTCTGGACTAAGACGGCCACGGTATTTCCGTGACAGGAGGGTTAGTGCTTCTTTGTTTAGCCCCCGATGGGAGCCTCACGCTGAAGGCTTAAGGGTACGCGTTGCCGCTTTCAAAGAGAAATTCACGCAGGGATCTGTGGGCGGCAGGCCCCTGGGTGCCACCGGCCAGGCCGCGACGCACGAAGATCGCGATTAAGTAAATGGTGGCGGCAATTCGCAGCAAAGTAATTAACGCGTAGCCATAAAGCGGCAGACCAAATTTTGCGCCGGTGACTGTCGCCAAGTGCTGCCAAATGGCAACGTGATAGATAACTTCAGCGCCTTGCCAGATCCAGAAGGCATGTAAATCTCGTTTATCAATTAGCGCAATCACCGCAAGTGGGGTTAGCCATAAAACATATTGTGGTGAATAAACCTTGCTCGCCACCATCACAGATGCGAGAACAATGAAGCTAAGGGAAGCAAGTGATGGAATGGTGCGAAGTTCGAGAATGTAAATCGTGATTGCCGCAAATGCTGCCAGTAAAACCAAAATTGAAAGGTAGTTAAGGTTTGCCAGGTTTAGACCTAGTGCAGTGAAGGCATACCAAAGCGATCCCCAATCCGAGCCGCGTGAAAGATTTAATTGATAGAAACGTAGCCAACCTTCAGGGGTTGTTAAGTAAACCGGCAAATTGATTGCCGCAAATATTGCAACTGTGATTACTAAGTAACGTACTGCTACAGAAATTTGATTGCGTCGTAAGAAGATAAATGCTATCGGAAGCAATAAGAAAATCGGCATGAACTTTGTCGAAATTGAAAGACCAAGTGCAAGTGCACTTAAATCTAATTTCTTTCTATCAAACCAATAGATCGCACCTAACATCGAGATAATTGCCCAGAGATCCCAGTTAATGTAAAGCGAAGCAATTGCAGCTGGCGCAAGTGGAGTTAAGTAAGCAAACTCAGGGCGCATCTTCGCGACAATTAGCGAGATGAAGATAAAGAGCAGGGCTAGAAAAAAGATATTTGCAAAGAAATAATTTTGCAGTGCGTTATCGTCTGTTGGAACTATTTTTGCAACTGCCCACATAATCGCACCGGTTACGACTGGATATTCAACAGAAGCATCGCCGTTGCCATAGGCCCATTCGCCTTTATTTAAGCCTCTTTCACCGTATAAGGCTGGAAGATCGGAGTAACAGGCGTGAACATATTGGCCCGGTGTTTGCCAGTCAGTTGATATGCAGGGGCTAAATTTTGCGAAACTTAATAGTGAAGCAAGTATTGCTAGCGCAATTAATGCGCGTGCACTTGTGCGCACGGATTAGTCTTCTTTTCTTACCTGAACGCCGCCACTGGTCATCACTATTGGATCAAGTCCACCAATATTTGCTGGCGCCGGAAAGCTCATCTCAGGTTGGCCTCTTAGCGCGCCCTTCATAAATGCAGTCCAGATTCGCGCTGGGAAAGTTCCACCTGTAACAGATGTCAGTCCACCGATTCCGTTTAGCGATTCAGATGCGCTGTCGCGGAAGAGCGCAACTGATGCCGCAAGCTGCGGTGTATAGGCGCTAAACCATGCTGATGCATTTGACTGGCTAGTTCCGGTCTTTCCAGCCGCTGGACGACCGAGTGCAAGAGCAGCTGAACCTGTTCCACCATTTACAACGCTCTTTAGAGCATAAGTTAAATCAGCCATTACATCTTTAGAGAAGACTTCCTGGGTCTGCATTGTTCCTTCATAGAGCAGGCCCTTATTTGGTCCTGTAACTGATGTGATCAGATACGGCTTTGCATAAACACCTTGGGCAGCAAATGTGGCATAGGCATTTGCAACATCGATTACGTGTGGGCTTGCAACACCGAGTGAAACAGACGGTGCTGGCACCATCGCGACTGATTCTGGAATTCCGGCGCGACGTGCGGCGTCGACAACTTTATCTAGACCAGCTTTTTGTCCAAGTGGAACATAGATGGTGTTGATTGAGTGTTTAGTTGCCTGCAGAAGATCTATCTGGCCCCAGCCTTCATTTCCATAATTTGAAACTTCATATGGCTTTCCTAAATCATCAAATATTTGTGGTGAATCACCGTTCCACATTGAAGTAAGTGGAATACCGGCTTCAAGGGCAGCGATAAGTGCGAAGGGCTTAAAAGTAGAGCCGGCTAGCGCAATTGACTGGGTGGCATCGTTTAATTGGCGTTCCAAATAATCGCGGCCGCCAAACATTGCAACTATCTCGCCCGTTCCGGGACGGATCGCAGCTAAACCAATTCTTAAATTATCTGGCGCTTTCTTGGGATAGAACTTAGTTACCGCATCAACGGCTGATTGCTGTGCGCGCTGATCGATAGTTGTTTTGATTACTAGACCACCAACAAGTAATTGGTCTTCGGTAAAACCTAACTTGCCCATCTCTTTTTGAACTGCGGCGACGATATGTCCCTTAGGTCCACTCAATTGTCCAGTTTTGGTACGCGGGATAACGGTTGGGAATTTCGCTTTAGCGGCATCTTCGGCTGTAATCCATTCGCGTTCTAACATGCCGTCAATTACATATTTAAATCGGTTCTCTAAACGTACGCCATTCTCTTTAGACAGTGACGGGTCGTAATAACCAGGAGAGCGCAAAATACTTGCGATCACCGCCATCTGAGATAAGTTGAGTTGGTTTGCGTTGCGATTGAAATACTGCTGCGATGCGGTCTGCACGCCATAGGAACCGCGGCCGAAGTAAATAGTATTTAAATAATTTTCGAGAATCTGATCTTTCGATAGAGAATTCTCCAACTTCAAAGAGATAACTAGCTCTTTGATCTTTCTTTGGATCGTTCGGCTGGGAGAGAGAAAGGCGGTTTTAGCGTACTGCTGGGTGATCGTTGATCCGCCTTCACCATTTAAATTACCGGAGCGTAAGTTGTTAAGTAGTGCGCGCGTAATACCAGTGATGCTAAATGCTTTATTTGAATAAAAGTTTCGATCTTCGGCAGCTAGAACTGCATTGCGTAGATCCAGAGGAATTTTGGCAAGCGGCAAGATCTGGCGATTTTGAGATCCGATGCGCCCAATCTCTTGACCGTTTGAATATTGAATAATTGTTGATTGGCTATTTACATATGCATTCGGATCTGGAATTGAAACGGTAAACCAAGCAAATGCGAATAGCGTTGATCCAGCGATAAAACCAAAGCCGGCTAAGAAAATACCGGCGCGGATAAGTTTTCTGCGGATCATTTCTTAAGGTTACCCTTTAACCCAATCTTCATCTTCCAAGGTGCGTACGCGACGGGGTGGCTTTCGCTCACTTCCATCGCCTAATAGGTATGAAGAGCAGAGATGGTTCCAAGAGCATTCACGGCAGACTTCAACGGTATAAACGGCAAACTCCCCGAACTCTTTCTCCATTTCCAACAACTCAACCTCAGTCTTAATGCGACCTGAGAATTGTCCGAGTTGATCACCAAACGTATAACGAAGTTCAACTAGCGATTCTTTTTTACAGACTGGACATTTTCGTTGCGCTTTCTCACCGTGATATTTAGCGGCGCGCATCAAATAAGGGTCAGCATCACAGGCATCAACTACTCCGCGAAAGAGCGCCAATAAAGTGGCGCGCTTATCAAGTGAATAATCAATGAACGCACGCTTGGATTTCATAATGAGAGAAGGATAAACCTCTTTTGCAGGCTTTGCGCGACTACCCTTTAACTATGAACGTCTGGCAGATTTTGACCGATCGCAAATTCTCTCGGTTACTCCGCCTACGCTGGACAGGTCAGATGACCGATGGAATATTCCAGAGCGCCTTAGCCTCATTCGTTTTATTTTCACCAGAGCGCCAAGCAAATGCACTTAACGCCGCCTTAGCATTTGCTGTGGTTCTTCTTCCATATTCTTTAATTGGTCCATTTGTCGGAACGATTTTGGATCGCGTTTCCAGACAACGAGCGATCATGTTTGCCAACTTAACTAGAGCAGCGACTTTATCGATTATCTCGCTTCTGATATTTCAAGGGCGAACCGGTATTGAGATGACCGTCTTTGTTCTCGTTGCTTTTGGAGTTAATCGTTTAATTCTTGCCGGACTCTCTGCAGGTATTCCGCTGATGATTGAAAGTAAATCTCTCATTAGCGCCAACGCTCTTGCTGTGACTGGTGGTTCAGTTTGGGTAGTTCTAGGCGGCGGAATTGGCCTTGGTTTGCGCCGATTAATTAATGAGACAACCACCGCAGATAAGGCAGACGGCGTCATTATTTTGGTGGCGGCGGTGGGTTATTTATTGGCAGCGCTCTTTGCTTCGTTGTTAAAGCGAAAAGAGATTGGCCCGTTAGATCACGAGATAAAGAACGCAAGCTTTACCCAAGGCTTAATTGAAATGCGCGAAGGTGTCCGTTTTCTTCGCCAACATATGGATGCGGCGCGCGGTATTGGTGCGATTGCAATTCATCGCGGCGGAATAACTGCCTTGACCCTGATCGCTCTTCTATTAGAGCGAAATACCTTTAATGATCCGGTCGATAATGAAGCGGGGTTGGCAGGACTTAGTTTTACCTTATCTATTGCAGCAATCGGTTTCGTTGTTGGCGCAGTGGCCGCACCTTACGGAGTTCGCCGCGTTGGGCGCCATCGTTGGATGAGATTTTCGTTAATTGCCAGCACTTGTGGCCCATTATTCATCTTATTTGTGCGAACACCCCTAACTTTGATCTGCGCAGCCTTTGTGACCGCGTTATTTGGGCAGAGTTTAAAAGTTACCAATGATGCTCTAGTTCAATCAAAGATCGATGATATTTATCGCGGTCGCGTCTTCTCTGTTTATGACGTTGTCGTAAATGGCGCAATTGTTTCAGGCGCTGTTATTGCAGCACTGCTTCTACCTAATACTGGAGATAGTTATCTAGTGCCGCTAATCGTCTCAACGATTTATTTAATCGCCGGGCTTCGCCTACTTCGCAGTGGGGTTTTCTTTGCTCCACCAGTTAAGTAGTTCTTCAGTAGCGCGTTCTTCACCCAGCGGGCCATGCTCAAGGCGCAACTCAAGTAGGTAATCCAAAGCTTTACCAACTGCAGCAGATGGTTTGATATTAAGTAACTTCATAACTTGCGCGCCATCTAAATCTGGTCGGATCTTAGAAAGTTCTTCTTCTTCCATTAACTTAGCGATACGTGCTTCGAGCCCGTCATATGTCTTGGCTAAGCGCTCTGCCTTCTTCGCATTACGTGTTGTGCAATCAGCGCGAGTTAAAACATGTAAATGAACCAGTAAATCCCCTGCATCGCGCACATAACGGCGCACTGCAGAATCAGTCCATTCGCCATCTCCGTAGCCATGGAAACGCAGGTGTAGCGCTACTAAGGTTTCAACTTGTTCAATCGTGTCACCGTCAAAGCGCAACGCTTTCAACCTGGACTTGGTAAGACGTGCGCCAACAATTTCATGGTGATGAAAGGACACTCCTCCACCTGGAATTAAATTACGCGTCTTTGGTTTACCAATGTCGTGAAGTAGCGCTGCCAGGCGAATAATTAAATTAGGACCACCTAGGCGATCTTCATGAGAAATCGCCTGCTCTAGAACGGTTATTGAATGCTCGTAAACATCTTTGTGGTGGTGGTGTTCATCAATTTCGAGGCGGAGTTTAGGAATTTCTGGAAGAACTATTTCAGCAAGGCCCGTTTCAACTAAAATTGTAATTCCGGTTCGCGGGTTCTTTGACATTAACATTTTTGTAAATTCATCGCGAATGCGTTCGGCTGAAATTATTGAGATTCTTCCAGCCATATCTTTTATCGCCTGCAGAACATCGGGTGCAATTTCGAAATCTAGTTGGCTAGCAAATCGCGCAGCGCGCATCATGCGCAGTGGATCATCAGAGAAAGAGTTTTCCGCCTTTGCTGGTGTGCGTAAAACTCTCTTCGCTAAATCTTCCAAGCCATTAAAGGGATCGATAAATTCAGGAGTTTTTGTGGTTAGCTCTAGCGCCATTGAGTTAACTGTGAAATCACGTCGTGATAAATCACCTTCGATTGAATCACCGTACTCAACTTCAGGTTTGCGACTATCGGGATCGTAACTTTCAGTTCGGTAAGTTGTAACTTCAACAGTTGTGTCACCGCGTTTTCCAGCAACAGTTCCGAATTCAATTCCGGTATCCCAAACGTTTTCCGCCCAACCTTGCAGAATTTTCTTTGTAACTTCTGGTCGCGCATCGGTTGTGAAATCTAAATCATTTCCAAGTCGGCCAAGCAGCGCATCGCGAACTGGTCCGCCAACTAAAGCCAAGCGAAATCCTTGGGCGGCAAAACTTTGGGCGAGTGAACTTGCCAGTGGTGCCCGTTTAATGAGCGAGGCGATCGCAACTTCTCCCGCGGCTCCTAATGCACTCGTCACAAGACCAAGATTAGAGCAGTACCCTTGGTCTATGACCCCGGCACCTAGTGCGGGCAGCGAAGGTACGAAGAAAAAGCGCAGGCGTAGACGCCCCGCAAATCGCGCCCCACTTGCAAGTGATTCACCTGCCAAAGATGCGCAGGCGCAGAATAAACGCCCCGCAAAGAGCCCTGCCAAGAATCCAGCAAAAAATTACGCCAAGCGGGTAGATGAAGTCAGCGCTGGCGGTTTAGTTATCGATCACAGCGGAAAGAACGGTCTTTTAATCGGTCGTATTGATCATAAAGATGCCAGCGGAAAACGAATTTTGTGGTCCCTCCCAAAGGGGCATATAGAAGAAGGCGAAACTCCTGAACAGGCTGCGCTCCGTGAAGTCGCCGAGGAAACCGGAATCGAATCTGAGATTGAACGCTCTTTAGGTGTGATTGATTTCTGGTTTATGGCTGGCGGTAAGCGAATTCATAAAACTGTTCATCATTACTTGTTCCGCGAGACCGGTGGATTATTAGCACCACAAGAGAGTGAAGTAGATGAGGTCGGTTGGTTTCCACTTGCTGAAATTGTTGATCGTTTAGCTTATCCAGATGAGAAGAAATTGATTGCACGGACTGACGCAACCGCTGAAGTTGGCGCTAAATGAAGAAATCATCCGCACTCATCTTATCTTTAGCTTTTCTATTTATAAGTCTTCCGCATTCTATTGCTGATGTAACCGTAACAAAGTTAACTAGTAAGCCATACCAACTATTTGATGGCACTTTTAGAAATGATGATCTAACCAACGATCTACTTCCAACAGGCCGTTTAGGTAGGCCACTTGAAAGTAAGCCTAAAGGACCGCGTACTTGGGTTATTGATGGCGCTCTACTTGATGAAGTCGCCGCAATGGCAGATGGATACGAGTTAAGTAATGGTGAATTAACCACTGGACAGCTCGTTGCAAAAGGTTGGATCTCTCGCTTAATTCTTTTAACGGCTGGCGATAAAGTATTTGCGCTGCCTTATGGAAATCCTGATTTATCACTAGCTACGCGCTCTGCTCCTAGCGAGCTTCGCCTATATAAAAGTTATGGCATAGAGCGAGTTGAATTTCATTTAAACCGTAAGGTTTCGCCCGGAGATAGCAGTGTTTGGAGCACCGGTAAATCACGTTTAAGCCCTGTATTGCGTAAGAAATATACGCAAAATCGCCAAGCGTTAACTGCATTGTCATCGGTTGTGAGCGCTCCTGAAGTTAAAGCCCAGCGCGCGAAGTTAGCGGTTTTACTTTCGCCGTCGCTTAATCAGAAAGATCGCGAATTTTTCTCATATGACGCAGCCGATGGGGTAGTAAAAACCTTAAATCGTTTACGTGTTTCTTCAGGAAAATATCAAATCGCATCCGAAACCGGAAAAGTTCCAGTCACTGTAACAAATGATTTTGGCGTTCCCGTAAGTGTTGCAGTCAATTTAACTCCACTCAACTCACGTGTACAGGTATCGGATGTTCCAACTTTCACCATCGGTTCAAATTCGCGAACCCAGCTCTCAATTCCATTTAACGCTATCGCTCCTGGTGCAACAACTGTGCTCGCACAAATCACAAATGCGGAAGGCGATGAAATTGGTCCAGCATCGCGCTTAGCAATTAAAGTAACTTTCTTTGATTCGCGGGTTACTTACTTCACGATAGGTGCGGCGCTCTTGCTATTTGTAGCGGCTTTAACCCAGACTATTCGCAGAATACGAAGGGGGCGTAATGAAAAGCAATGAGCTTTTTCGCGCCTCAGGTGTTATGGCGATCGGAACAATCCTTTCGCGTATTACTGGTTTCTTCCGGGCAATTCTTGCGGTTGCTGTCTTGGGCACAGCGCTACTTGCAGATTCATACAACGTGGCAAACACAATGCCAAATATTCTCTACAACTTACTTGTTGGTGGAGCGCTAACCGCGATCTTCGTTCCGCAATTAGTGCGCTCATTCTCTGATGAAGATGGTGGACATGGTTTTGCCTCGCGCTTAGTTACAACAATTTCTGGAATTCTCTTACTCCTTGTTTTAGTTGGCGTAATTTTTGCGCCGTACCTTGTAAAACTCTATGCGCCAGAGTTTGCAACTGACGGTTTTGAGCGCGAATTCTCTATCGCAGTTGCTTTCACCCGTTATTGCCTGCCGCAGATTTTCTTTTTAGGGCTATTTACGATGTTGGGGCAAGTTGCTAATGCGCGCGGTTCTTTCGCTCCTTTAATGTGGGCGCCAATCGCTAATAACCTCGTTGTTATAGTGATTTTTAGCGGTGTTCTATTCCTTCAAGAAAGCATCTCCGTTGAAAACATTACCGACGCCCAGATCCAACTTCTCGGTTGGGGAACAACTCTCGGAATTGTTATTCAGGCACTTATCTTGATCCCGGTTGTTAAGAAATCTGGAATACGTCTGCGCCCAATATTCGGTGTTGCAGGGCTTGGTAAATCTTTCTCATTAGCTGGTTGGACCTTGGTTTATGTTTTGATCTCTCAACTTGGTTACTTAATTACGGTAAATGTCGCTACTAGCGCCGCGGTGCGAAGCGCCCAAGCGGGAATAACAACCGGTGTTGGTTTCACGCCATTTACAAGCGCTTACTACATTATGTTGCTGCCGTATTCAATCGTCACGATTTCAATCGTTACCGCCTTGCTTCCACATTTATCTAAGTTAGCAATTGATAAGAATGTCGAAGAAGTTAAGAAGCAGTTGATTCGTGCAATCCGCATGTGTGGTGTTGTAACAGTTCCAAGCTCTGTCGCATTATTGCTCTTTGGTTCACTAATGACTGAAGTTCTCTACTTTGGTATTTCACTTGAAGACTCTCGTTACATTGGTTATGTCTTATCGGCGCTAAGTTTAGGTTTGGTTGCATTCTCAATTAACTTAGTTTTGATCCGTGGCTTTAATGCTTTTGAAGATACCAAGACCCAAGTTGTATCTATCTTGATAATCAACATAATCTCATCAGTTCTCTCGTATGTTTTCTTGGCAACGTTAAAGAGTGAGTTTGTAACAATTGGTTTGGGGGTGGCCTTTGCGGTTAGTTACATCCTCGGTCTATTTGTAACGATCGCGCTTTTAAAGAAACACACCGGGCCTCTAGAGATGTCGAAGTTTGCAGGTCAGCATGCGCGCCTATATCTAGCATCGGCGATCGCGATGGTTCCCTTCTTTCTTCTCGCCTTCTTCTTTAATTGGATGAATGATGATGCCGCGCCCCTCATTGGCGTAGCTCGTTTATTAGTTGTTTTGATTGGAAGTGGGGTCGGGTTCTTGCTCGTTGCGCATGCCTTGAAAATCACGGAAATCACTGCGATGAAAGAGTTTGCAATCTCACTTTTGGGTAAGCGCCGTGCTGCCCGCGCAAAGTAATCTCGAATGGATACGCTGAGCCCATGGTAAGAAATCTCGTAATCGTTGGTTCTGGTCCTGCCGGATATACCGCTGCTATCTACGCTGCCCGCGCCCAGTTAGATCCAGTTATTTACGAAGGTTCAGTTACTGCAGGTGGCGCGTTGATGAACACCACTGAGGTAGAAAATTTTCCAGGCTTTGTCGATGGCGTGATGGGTCCAGATCTAATGGACAGCATGCGCAAACAAGCAAAACGTTTCGGCGCAGAGCTAATTACCGATGACGTCGTTGAAATGGATTTATCAGGCGGCATTAAAATTATTAAAGATGGTTCTGGAAATACCGTCGAAGCTAAAGCGGTAATCCTTGCAATGGGATCTGCTTATAAGGAAATTGGTTTAGAGAACGAAAAGCGTTTATCTGGTCGCGGAGTTTCATGGTGTGCAACTTGCGATGGTTTCTTCTTCCGCGATCAGACAATTGCTGTAGTTGGTGGCGGAGACTCTGCAGTTGAAGAAGCGACTTTCTTAACAAAGTTTGCCTCAAAGGTTGTTTTGATCCACCGCCGCGATTCACTTCGCGCCTCAAAAATTATGGCAGAGCGCGCTTTTGCAAATCCAAAGATTGAAATGCTCTGGAATACCGAAGTAACAGATGTACTCGGTGCGGAGAAAGTTGAAGCGTTAGAACTTCGCAATACAGTTACTGGTGAAGTTAGTAAGCGAGATTTCACAGGGTTATTTGTCGCCATCGGGCATATTCCGCGCAGTGAACTTGTTACATCTCAAGTAACGCTAAATGAAGAGGGTTATGTTTCAGTAGAAGGACGCTCAACGCGCACCAACTTGAAGGGCGTCTTTGCCTGCGGCGATCTTGTCGATTTCACATATCGCCAAGCAATTACTGCAGCAGGGTCGGGATGTCAGGCGGCGTTAGACGCTGAAAAATTCCTCTCGCACTAGTACTCTTACAACAACGTACTTTTTAACAGTTAAAAGCAGATCTAAAGCAGATATAGAACCGATTAAATAGGAGCAGCAAATGAGCGCAGGAAAAGTAACCGCAGCCAATTTCGATGAGGTCGTACTCAAGAGCAGCAAGCCAGTTCTTGTTGATTTCTGGGCTGAGTGGTGTGGACCTTGCCGCGCAGTCGGACCAATCCTTGATGAGATCGCAACTGAACACGGAGACAAACTCACTATCGTGAAGCTAAATACCGATGAAGAATCAGCGATCGCGATCAAATATGGAGTTACATCAATTCCAATGCTCAACGTTTATGTAAACGGTGAAGTTGTAAAGACAATTATTGGTGCAAAGCCAAAGCCAGCGCTTCTAAAAGAGCTCGAAGGCTTCATCTAATCAACTCGTTGGTTTAGATCTCTTATGAAAGAACTATCTCCTGACGAGATTCGTTCTTTTCAGCAAGAACGTGGTTTGCATGTAACCGGTGAGTTAAATGACCAGACCAAACGCGCACTTGAAGAATCTCGCTGGAAGTTAGGCGATCGTTCTTTAAATCTCCAACCATCTCCAATGATGCGCGGTGACGATGTTGCAGCACTTCAAGCGCGCCTTACTGAGATGGGTTTTAACGCCGGACGCGTTGATGGAATATTTGGTGAGCGCACTGAATCTGCAGTAAAAGAGTTTCAAAAATCGGTAGGAATAAAAGTTGATGGTAAATGTGGTCCAGCAACAATTATCGCGTTGATTCGTTTAACTAAAATAGTTTCTGGTGGAGCGCCTGCACAAATGCGTGAAAGCGCTAAGCAACGCAATCGCGGTCCTGCACTTGCAAATAAGGTAATTGTTTTGGATCCAGCATTTGGCAACGATGAAGCAGAGATTGTTTATGACATTGCACAACGTTTAGAAGGTCGTTTGTTAGCACTTGGCGCCAGTGTGTTTTTAACCCGCGGACCAAAGAATGTTTTAACAGAGAATGAAATCATTACTTTCTCAAATAAAAATAGCGCAGACTTGGTTATCTCTTTACATACTGATAAACACTCAAACCCTGACGCACATGGAGTTTCAACATACTTTTACGGCAGCGATGCCCATGGAGTGCATTCAATAGTTGGTGAGAGATTTGCATCCCTTGTGCAACGCGAGCTCTGCGCGCGCACTGATTTATTAAATTGCCGAACCCATGCCAAAACTTGGGATCTACTTCGCCTAACTCAAGCCCCAGCGGTGCGCGTAGATTTGGGTTATCTAACAAATCCTGGTGATGCAGCGCGCCTTGCCCGTCCTGATTTTCGCGATACTTTGGCTGAGGCTTTTATTATTGCGATTCAACGCCTTTATCTATCGGCTGAGGATGATGCTAAAACAGGAACTTTGCGGTTATCTGACCTGCGAAGTGCGGGCATTCGTCGCTAGTTTTAATTAATTCGCTAGCGCTAGTGGGCATGTGGGAGACTAACGGGTATGTCTGAGGTATCAGTTCGCTATCAAACCGGTGTACCGCAAAATCTAGAACAACGATTTGCAACTCGCGCCGCCGGAATGTTGCCTTCTGAAATTCGCTCACTCTTCGCCGTTGCATCTCGCCCGGAAATTGTTTCTCTGGCTGGTGGAATGCCAAATCTTTCAGCGCTTCCAATGGAGATGATGGCTGGCGTTGTTAATCAGTTAATCCTTAACAATGGCGCTGAAGCTCTGCAGTACGGCAGCGGCCAAGGACATCCGAAGCTTCGCGAACAAATCTGCGACGTTATGGCCCTTGAAGGAATTCGCGCCAACCCAGATGACATAGTTGTTACAACAGGCTCACAGCAAGCACTTGATTTGATTTCACGAATCTTTATCGATCCCGGCGATGTTGTATTGGTAGAAGCGCCTTCTTATGTCGGTGCGCTCGGAACATTTAGACAATATGAAGCATCTGTTGTCCATGTTGAGATGGATATGAACGGCCTGGTTCCAGATGCTCTGCGGGTAGCGATTAAATCTGTACGCGCTGCCGGTCGCAAGATTAAATTCTTGTACTTGATTCCAAATTACCAAAACCCAACTGGCGTTTTGTTGCCAGCCGATCGCCGTACTGAAATTCTAAATATTTGCCGCGAAGAAGGAATCTTCGTAGTTGAAGATAACCCTTACGGACTGCTTGGTTTTGATCGCCCATCACCAAATGCGATGCGCGCTGAAGATTCTGAAAACGTTATCTATCTTGGCTCATTCTCAAAGACCATCGCATCAGGTTTGCGTATTGGTTGGGCGCTAGTTCCACAGTCGTTAAAAGATAAATTGGTAATTGCATCTGAATCATCAATTCTCTGTCCATCAAACTTCACTCAGCTAACTATCTCTAGCTATCTTGCTGATCAACCATGGCGCGATCAGATCGCATCATTCTGCGAGCTATATAAGGTACGCCGTGATGCGATGCTCGAATCACTTGAACAATATTTTCCAAAAGAGGCTACTTGGACTAAACCAGGTGGCGGTTTCTATGTTTGGGTTAACTTGCCACCAGAAATCGATACAAAGGCGATGATGCCAAAGGCGATCGTTGCCAAGGTTGCTTATGTTCCAGGCAACGCCTTCTATGCAGATGGTTTTGGATCTTGGTCGATGCGACTTTCCTACTGCCACCCAACCCCTGAACGAATCCGTGAAGGCGTTAAAGCTTTGGGTGGAATCGTGACGCAAGAAATGTCGCGTCGCGGTACAGCGCTTTCTTGATTTAAGCAGTTTGGATTTACTTAGCGCCCTCAATTAGATCAACAATTCGCTGTAAATCTTCGCGTCCTGCATATTCAATAACAATCTTGCCTTTGCCGTTAACGCCCTGAACGCTCACCCGGGTATCTAGGTAATCACTCAACAACTCTTCGGCAGCCAGGGTTTCTCCTGTCGTGAAACTTTTTCCACCTTTGCCACTCTTAGTTGAGCCTTTCTTTGGTGAATGAATTGCTACCGCTTCTTCAGTTGCGCGAACACTTAAACCTTCGGCGACGATCCGATTAGCTAACTTTTCAATCTCTGCCTCGTCAGTTAAACCAAGCAGTGCGCGAGCGTGGCCTGCCGAGATAACTCCTGCCGCAACTTTGCGTTGCACTGTTGGGGGAAGATTTAAAAGACGAATTGTGTTTGAGATAAGTGGGCGAGAACGACCAAGTTTTAACGCGAGTTCATCGTGTGTGCAGTTAAAGTCGGTAAGTAATTGCGCATAAGCAGCTCCTTCTTCAAGTGGGTTAAGTTGGCTACGGTGAATATTTTCAATTAACGCCTCGCGCAAAAGTTCGTTATCTGGAGTTTGGCGAATGATTACAGGAATCTTCTTTAAACCAGCAGCTTTTGCCGCGCGGAAGCGGCGCTCTCCCATAATTAATTCATATTTACCGGGAGAAGTCTGGCGAACAACTGGTGGTTGCAAGATCCCAATCTCTTTAATTGATGCGATTAATTCGTTGAGTGCACCCTCTTCAAAGATTGTGCGCGGCTGACGTGGGTTGGGTGAAATTGCATCAACTGAAACTTCATTCTGTTGTGCAACTTCATTGCCGGCAACGGTTAGAGATGTTGGAATTAAAGAATCTAGATTAGTTCCAAGGCCACCACGTTTTGCACTCATGCAATTTCTCCATCGCGTTTGTAATTAATATTTACAACATTTGAATCAAAGTCAACATCGAGAGCATTTTTTGGCTTTCCGCGTTCTGCAATTTCACGCGCTACCTGCATATATGCAATCGCACCTGGTGATAGCGGGTCATAAGTCATAACTGTTTGATTGTAAGAAGGCGCTTCTGAAACACGTACTGCGCGTGGGATTGGAATATCAATTAACTCTTTTGGAAAGTGCGCGCGAACATTTGCAGCGACATCATTTGATAAACGGGTACGACCATCAAACATAGTTAAGACAATTGTTGAAAGATCTAAGTTTGCATTTAAACGCTTCTTCACAACGCCATATGTTTCAAGGAGTTGTGATAAACCTTCAAGTGCGTAATATTCGGTTTGAATTGGAATTAAAAGTTCACGCGCTGCAGCAAGTGCGTTGATTGTGAGCAGTCCAAGTGATGGTGGGCAATCAATAAAAATGTAATCGTAATTTGGTGAAATCTCATCGATCGCTTCTTTTAAACGAAGTTCGCGCGCAACCATTGAAACTAAATTAACTTCAGCATTTGCAAGAGACGAGTTTGAAGGAACGCAATCAAGTGCCGGAAAACCTGCAACCTTTTGAATCACAGAACCAATTTGCGCACTGCCCATAAGTACGTCGTAAATACCCTCGATATCACGGTGCGGAACACCCAAGGCGGTGCTGGCGTTGCCTTGTGGATCTAGATCAACGACCAAGACCCGCAGGCCGCCCATAGAAAGGGCCGCTGCGATATTGACTGTTGTGGTGGTCTTTCCGACCCCACCCTTCTGGTTTGCCACAGTGAAGATGCGGGTTGAGGCAGGTTTTGCCATCGCCTCTTTTAGGCGTCGGACGCCGACGACCTTTGTCTCGCTCTCGCGATCGCTTGTTTCACGTGAATCAACCACGCGCCTATCTAAGCACTTATTAGAGAGCCCTTACGCACAGAGATCACTCTGCCGAGCTCGATTCCCTCAAGTTTTATCTCGTGGAGCTCGGCTCCCTTGATGCCAACCATCTCATTTGCCGCAGACTCCCCCTTCATCGCTAAAAGGGAGCCTCCGGTTTTAACCATATGCCAGCTCATCTTCTTCAACTTCTCCATTGGGGCAACGGCGCGAGCAGTTACAAAATCAGCGCTCTTCTTTACATCTTGGGCGCGGCCACGGATGACCGCAATCTCGACCCCACCGGTTGCGATAGCAGCAACTGCCTCATTTAAAAACTCAACTCTGCGCTCAAGTGGCTCGATTAGGGTCACTTTTAAATCTGGGCGGGCTAGGGCGATGACGATTCCTGGCAGCCCTGCCCCAGAACCGATATCGAAGAGGGAGGCCCCCTGCGGCAAGAGTTGGGTTACAGGTAGGCAGTTAAAGATATGGCGCTCCCAGATCCGCTCACCTTCGCGTGGGCCAATTAGTCCTCGTTCGATGCCTGCGGTGGTGAGAAATTCGGCGTAGGCGCGGATAGCGTCCTCTTGCCCAGGAAAGAACTTTGCAATATACGTTTCACGTGAAACTTGTGAAGGATCTGACTCCGGCTGGAGATTTGTCATCTAGATACTTAAGGCGCTTTAGGCGGGATAGATGACGACGAAGCGGTTTGGATCTTCGCCATCTGACTCAGATGACAGCCCGAGGGTCTGGATCGTGTCGTGGATGATCTTGCGCTCAAAGGCGTTCATTGGGTCAAGTTTGATCGATGCCCCAGTGGTCTTTGCCTGCTCTGCCATCTTCTCGGCGAGGGCGGTTAGCTCCTTGCGGCGCCCTGAGCGGAATCCATCGATATCGAGCATTAGGCGGCTACGGTCGCCGGTTGCTGTCTGAACAGCAAGGCGAGTTAGCTCCTGGATTGCATCTAGGACTTCACCTTCCTGGCCGACTAGGTGGCGAAGCTTTCCGCCGACGATCGCCAGGCTTGCGCGGTCGTTTTCCACATCAATATCGATATCGCCATCTAGGTCTGCGATATCTAGTAAGCCTTCGAGGTAATCAGCTGCGATATCGCCTTCTTCTTCAAGGCGCGCAATTGTCTTTGGCGCCTTTTTGGTAGGTGTACCCACTTCCGTGGTCTCGTTTTCCAATACTTCTGTGGTCTCTTCGCTCATTTGACGCTCCTTGTAGTTATGTAAAGTTGTTTGGGTCTTTTGATAGTTTTTGTTATAAAATGTCCGTTTTACTTCTTCTTTTTCTTCTTTGGCTGCTTTCTCTGGCCTTTAACCTCATTAGTTCCTTCAGCGCCGTCTTCAGGGTTTGTTCCATCGAGAACGGTTCCTGTTGAGTCTTTTGAACCTTTTTTATCTTTCGCTGCCTTCTTCTTTTGTAGCTCTTCATAAGCAGGAGAGCCTGGAGTTGGGTTGCGTTTAATTACATAGAACTGTTGTCCCCATGTCCAGAAGTTTGTTGTTGACCAGTAGATCAAAACTCCGACTGGAAAGTTAACGCCTGATACCGCGAAAATTACCGGGAATAAATACAACATGATTTTCTGTTGTTGCAACATCATATTGTTGCTGGAATCCATTTTTGGCATTCCTTTTACCATCAACTGACGTTGTGTTGTAAATGTTGTAGCAGACATAATAAAAATCAAAATAACTGTAACGATCTTTACAGTTGTGTCTGGTGAACCTAGGAAGGTCTCTGAAATTTTCGCGCCGAAAAATGTTGCCTGTGCTGCGCTATCTAGATATTCGCCTTTTAGGAAACCGCGCGCGATTGGCGCTGGTACACCAGCATCTGTCTTTGCCGCAATTCCATTTAGAACTGTAAAGAGTGCGAAGAAGATTGGTGCTTGCGCCAAGATTGGAAAACAAGATGCAAGTGGATTTGTCTTATGTTCTTTATAGAGCTTCATCATCTCTTCTGATTGCTTTTGGCGATCATCTTTATATTTATTTTGGATCGCCTTCATTTGTGGTTGAAGAGCAGTAAGCGCGCGTTGACTTTTAATCTGCTTAACAAATAGCGGGATTAAAATAATACGAATTAGAACAACAAGTCCGACAATCGAGAGCGCCCAAGTAACTCCGCTATCGAAACCGAAGATAGGTGAGAGTAAGTAGTGAATTCCGACAATAACTCCGGATACGAAGTTATAGAGGGGGTTTAAAATAAAGCCCATTAGTTAGCTCCTACGCTGGTTTTCTCTGTGGTTTTAGTGTTTGTTGAGGCTTCTTTAACTGCATAATCAACGCCGCCATGTGACCATGGGTTGCAGCGCACTAAACGCCAGAGCGCCATACCTACGCCGCGGATTCCGTAATGCGAAATTGCAGATGCGGCATATGTCGAACAAGATGGGTAATACTTACAACGCGGTGCAAAAGATGGGGAGATCCATTTTTGATAGAA
Source organism: Candidatus Planktophila lacus (assembly GCF_002288325.1). NCBI lineage: Bacteria > Bacillati > Actinomycetota > Actinomycetes > Candidatus Nanopelagicales > Candidatus Nanopelagicaceae > Candidatus Planktophila > Candidatus Planktophila lacus. The sequence goes on from NZ_CP016780.1 coordinate 1,384,094, forward strand.
GTTAATTGCCGCAACCAATACTGTGCGCATCTACTTCACCGCGTTTCGGGTTGAGCGTTCCAGTAATTTAGAGACAAGTTTTTCGACCTCTGAGATAACGTCAGAAGATGAACCTTTAGCCAGGGCGCGAATTACAAAGAGAGAGTTTTTTGGAAGTTTTAAAAGTTGTGGCGCTGCCGCATGGCGAAGTTTGCGAGCTAACGCATGGCGCGCAACCGAGCCGCCAACTCCCTTGTTAACAATTAACCCAAACTTTGGTGGGTTGGTTTCTTCTGGAGCAGGGTTGATGTAGAGGTATCCAACGAAGTGCTCTGAGGTAACGCGGGTTCCGCTCTTTGTTGCGCGAGCGAAATCGGCGGTTAAATTCAAACGTGCGTTTTTAGGCAGCACGAGATTTTCCGGTGCGGCTCTATAACTTACGCAGAGAGGCGAACGCGGCCCTTGGCGCGACGAGCTGAAAGAACTGCACGTCCTGCGCGGGTTGCCATGCGTGCGCGGAAGCCGTGCTTCTTGGCGCGACGACGAGTATTAGGTTGGAAGGTGCGCTTTGTCATGATGACTCCTTTTAAAACTTAAATTGCGGCCAGTTCGGCTTGAGCGTGGGCGGGTTTTGACTGACCCGACCTGAGCGCAAACCGGTTTCTATGAACTCTTCATAAATACGGGGGAAGCGAGGGTGTAACGGTAGAGGTGTGGATAGAGTCGGGTCAAACTGGATC